>NZ_CP036278.1:3965275-5287033 GCF_007748035.1 Aeoliella mucimassa | reverse complement strand
CAAATCGCAATGGGCGGCCGCCGTGGATACGGTCGGGGGTACTCCTTTGACCACCATCCTCCGCTCCACCAAGCATCGCGGATGCGTGACCGCCTGCGGGCTGGTTGCCGGAGCCGACCTTCCGCTCACCGTGCATCCCTTCATTCTCCGCGGAGTTACTTTGGCTGGTATCGACTCGGCCAAATGCCCCCGCCCGATGCGGATGGAGATGTGGGACAAACTGTCGGGCGACTGGCAACTCGATCTCCCCGAGACCTTGCTTACTGAAATCGGTCTCAGCGAAGTCGACGACCGAGTCCAACAAATTATGTCGGGCAAAGTACTGGGACGCACATTGGTGGTGCCAGGCCGCAGCTAATGGAGACGGCATCGTGAGACTGTTCGACGAAGCAGGGCGATCGGTGTCGTCGCCGAGTGCTGCGGACGTGCGTAGCGTGATCGAAGGGATCGACTCTGAGATCAACACCTACGCCATCCTCGAAAAACAGCCGAATCATTACATGCAGACCATGCAGTTCGAAGATGGTTTTGAGCTGGAATATCAAGTCGACGATACCGACCATCACTTTCGTGCGCCGCAGCGGATGGCGCGCGACGAGGTGATGCGTGCGATGACGCAGTACGCAGAACAAGACGACCGCTGGCTCAAAGAGATCGAGTGGGAACCGCTCAATCTCGAAGTAGCCGAGTCGAAGTCGGGTTGCCTGGGGCTGTTATTGGTCGGTGCATCGCTCGGGGCGTCTGCGTTCGGGGCGTTTTGCCTTTAGTTCGCTTTCGTCAGCCAGCGATCATCCGCGGGCTCGAACACAGTATCGTCCGCTGGAAGGTTTTCGATGCGGAACTCGGCCAGAAACTCCGCCTTGGTCATTGGTCGCCGAGGGCCAAGGCCGCACCACTCGCCGAGCAGTCCGAGCACACGCTCCGGCGGCACTCCCTGCTCGCGATAGTGCGACACTCGCGTATCGCCATGGCGTTTTGCCAGTCGCCGGCCGTCGGAGCCTCGCACCAGAGGCAGATGCCAATACTGCGGGGCAAACTGCAAGTCGAGCCGATCCGCCAGCCATTGCTGGCGCGGCGTCGAGCTCAGCAGGTCGTTCCCACGCACGATGCGATCGATCTGCTGACGATGGTCGTCGACCACTACCGCCAGCTGGTAACTAGGTAGCCCAGTTTTGGTCCAGATCTGAAAGTCCCCTACCGTTTGGTGCAGGTTGACTTCGTACTGCCCCGCAAAGTGATCGGTAAACGACAGCAGACGGTCGTCGACTTCGAGTCGCCAGCCTCGCTCGAACATTTGCTCGGCTGGCGGTACTTCGCTGTCCCGGCAGGTGCCCGGATAGCGGAGTTCGTGTTCGTCCGCATGAGGAGCCGATCGACTGGCAGCTTCGATTTCGCTCCGCGTACAGTCGCACGCAAAAGCGGCCCGCTTGTCAGCCAGTTGCTGCAAGGCTTGTTGGTACACAGCAAGATCGTGCGACTGGTAAAGCGGCCCGTGATCCCAGTCGATGCCGAGCCAGGCCATCAGGTCGATCGCCTCTTCGGCCGCTCCTTGCTTGACCCGAGGACCATCGAGATCCTCGATGCGGAGCAGGATTTCCCAACCTTGCTGCCGAGCCATCGCCCAGTTCACGAGAAAGGTCCGCGCGTTCCCCAAGTGCAATGCACCGGTAGGGGAAGGAGCCAGTCGTGTGCGGTGCGTCATGCGCGCTAAGTGGAACAGGTTACTCGTTGGTGACTTCGGACAATTCGCTCGAGGGAGCAACACGTGGCTTCAGCCAGATCTCCAGATCGGTAAGCCATTGGTTTTGGAAGGTGTCTAAAGTCTTCATGCCGAACCCGTGACCACCCTTCTCGTACATGTGCAGTTCGGCAGGCACTTTATGCTCGAGCAATGCCTGGAAATAGCGAATCGAGTTCTCCGGCAACACTCCCCGGTCGTCGGACGCATGAGCCAGAAACGTTGGTGGAGTGCGATCGTTCACCTGCTTGTAAGTGGTGAACTTTTCCGACAGCTCATCGCTCGGCGAATCGCCGAGCAGTTTGCGGCGAGAGCCACTGTGGGTTACTCCCGCTTCCATTGAAATAACCGGATAAATCAGCATCGAGAAATCGGGTCGACTCGACAGGCGTTCGACCTCGTTTTCCGCTTCGGGGTTGCCTTCGTCCCACAATGTCGAAACGCTCGAAGCCAGGTGACCACCCGCGGAGAAACCAATCACTCCGATGCGATTCGGGTTGAGTCCCCACTCTTTCGCGTTTGCCCGAATCAGCCGCATCGCTTGCTTGGCATCGTCGAGCGGGGCAGGGGTCTGATTCTGTCCGCCGCCGCAGCGATACTTCAGAATGAACGAGGCGATGCCTCGCTCGGCAAGCCAGTCGGCCACGTCGTAGCCTTCGTGATCGATGGCCAGCACGCCGTAGCCACCGCCGGGCAGGATGAGCACCGAGGCGCCAGAGAAGTGGTTCTCAGGGATCTTTGGAATCATGCTGGGAGCGTAATGCACTACTAGGCGGTTGGGGCTCGGCTCAGTAACTGCGGGGCCTTCGCCCTGATTCGCAGGATGCCCCTCGGGCCAGAGCGGCATCTCCGATTGAGCCAAAGCCAAGTTGCTCGCCACGATTGCCATGATCAACGCGCCTGTACGTAGCATCGTATGTTCTCCTCGACAGATAGATTCAGCCCAGATGAATTCGTCTCAGTAACGTCTAGTTCGATTCGCTGATGTGCGCTGTGGACTAAGTGCGCCATACACCGACCACGGCCGGCGGGTAAGGACGCACGTCCCAACCGGAGTCGTGCCGTGTTTGTTTGACCGGACCAGGCAGCAAATCAAAATCGAACCGCTCGTCCGATTCTACCACAATCGTACTGCCGGATGGTGACTGTTCGATAACCGTGGTAATCAATTCCAGCATCACCTCCTGGCGATCAACAAAAAAGGCGTACGGCGGACTGATAAACACCAACCAGGGGACAGCAAACGGATCGGCCGGCAACTGCTTGCCGAGCACCTCGGCGTTCCGCACGATCCGGCCCGCTGCCAAATCCCGCTTCGCCCACACGAACGCACTGGCTTCGAGCAGTACGCATTGATCCTTTAAGCCAAGGTGAGCAATGTTTTCGTGGGTCACCCGGGCGGTGGGGATATGGCGTTCGATGAACAGTGCCGATTGAGCGCCACGGCTGATGGCTTCGAACCCCAGAGCGCCGGTTCCTGCGAACAGGTCGAGCGCCAGCCGGACTTCGGCTTCCATGCTCACTAGGTTGAAGATCGCCTCGCGAACGCGGTGCTTCATCGGTCGAGTCACGGGGTCGCCATGATAGGTCAGCTTGCTTCCCCGGAGTCGTCCTCCCACGATCCGCAGCTCGGTTTCGTTGTTGCCGGGGTCGGCAGACTTATGTTTCGATTTACTCATAGCGTGGTTGGGCAAAGGAGGCGAGGCAGCCGGCAAGCCGTAAGGCAGCGGGCAAAATACGGCAGGCACCGCCCCCGGAGTGGGGACCGCGGCTACAATCTGGTATGATTCACGACAGTCGGCTGCCACACAAGTTGGCAGATTCCTTAGCCTATCGAGTCGATCCCTTGGAGGGAACCATGAAGATAAACAAGGTTGCAAATTGGGCGGTGGTGCTGTTGGCACTGAGTTTTGGAAATACGACCTGGGCGCAGGACGAAGCGGCCCCCGCGGCCCCCGACAAGCAAACAGCCCAGGCCGCCTACGACAAGGCCGAAGGGGAATACCAAGAGGTGCTGAAGGAGATTGTCGCGCTTCGCAGCCAATTTGAAGACTCCGACGACGCTCGCCGCAAGGAAATCAACACCGAGTTGCAGCCGCTAATCGCCAAGGCCCGCGAGAAGGTCGCCAATTGGACGATGGCCGCTTTGGACCTCTATAAAGCAGCCCCCAACGAGAACGAAGATGTCTCGAACCTGCTGGTTGGCATGTCGCAGCACTTGGTGGTTGGCAGCCCCGCCCCGGGAGGTACCGGAGGCAACTTCGTGGGTGGCGACCAGTTCGAGGAAGCCTTGCCGATCATCAAAGCCCTGATCGAGGGGGGGCACCCGGAAAAAAGCCTTTATCTCTGGGGTGGAGTAGCGGCCGTCTGTGTCGGTGAGATCGATACCGCTGAGAAGTACCTGAACCAAGCCAAAGAGTCGGGTGCGATGGGCGAGCAAAACGAATTCACCATGCAAGCGATGAGCTACCTGCAAAACATTGAAACCTTCCGGAAAGAGTGGGAAGCCGAGCAGAAGATTCGCGAAGCCGAAGCCAAGGCCGACAATCTGCCCCGCGTGAAGTTCACCACGACTAAGGGCGAAATCGTCATCGAGCTGTTCGAAGACCAGGCCCCGATTGCTACCGCGAATATGATTACGCTCGTGAAAGATGGCTTTTACAAGGACGTGGTTTTCCATCGGGTGCTTCCGCACTTCATGGCCCAGGGTGGCGATCCCACCGGCACCGGTAGCGGCGGCCCGGGATACTCGATTCCCTGCGAGTGCTACGAGCCTGACGCCCGCAAGCACTTCCGCGGCACGATCAGCATGGCCCACGCCGGTCGTGATACTGGCGGCTCGCAGTTCTTTCTCTGCTTTGTGCCGACGAACTTCCTGAACGGCCGCCACACGGCGTTCGGCCGCGTGGTCGAAGGTATCGAGGTGCTAGGCAAGCTGCAGCGGATCGATCCCTCGGCCTCGGGACCTTTCCCCACGCCCGACAAGATTCTGAAGGCCGAAGTCATCCGTGATCGCGGCCACGCCTACGACTTCGATAAGCTGCCTGAAAGGTAACCACTGGCCATGTCCGATTTATCGAGGCGCTGGCTCACCGTGGCTGCCGGCATCGGAGCGTTGGCCGTGGTGCTGGGGGCCTTCGGCGCGCATGGTGTGCCGA
The DNA here is from genome assembly GCF_007748035.1 of Aeoliella mucimassa. Classification (NCBI taxonomy): domain Bacteria; kingdom Pseudomonadati; phylum Planctomycetota; class Planctomycetia; order Pirellulales; family Lacipirellulaceae; genus Aeoliella; species Aeoliella mucimassa. The sequence continues at coordinate 5,282,137 of NZ_CP036278.1, read as the reverse complement.
GCTACCTGGAGCAACAAGGCTTTTCGGCCGATGCGGTGGCCAAGAGGTTGGCCGATTTTCAGACCGCCGCTCGGTACCACATGTTCGGCGCGCTGTTTCTGATGGGTGTTTCCATCGCGTACGGTCAGCTCACCAGCACCGCCCGAGTGGTGGCTTGCTGGACAATGATAGCTGGTTTAGTGCTGTTTTGCGGAGCGGTCTACGCAGTAGCCCTGGTGCCCGACGAACTCCGCGGCACCTTCGGCGCTATCGCTCCCTTCGGCGGTACGCTGATGATAGCCGGCTGGGTAGCGTTGGGCGTCGCCGCTCGGCCTCGCTGAGTGCCAATCGAGCGATAACCCTCCACGCTCCATGTTGAAGCGCATAAAAAAGCCCGCGTGAAACTCACGCGGGCTTTCTTTGTTTTGTTAGCAACTAAGTGCTATCGCTTGCGATAAGCGAGCAGTGCAAGCAGGCCGCCTGCAACTAGCAAGCAGCTGGCGGGCTCTGGCACTTGCTGAGGAAGCACGCTCACGGTGAACAGGTAAGGGCCTGCTGCGGTGTGCGAACCGTCAAACACGCCGGCTGCGCCGAACGTGGAACCGAGAGGAGCCGCTTGGCCGTCCGGATACCCGGTGACCGCGATGTAGAACGAGTCGGCAGTGGAGGATAGGTAGGTGAAGTTCGAGCCAAGAGCTTGTCCGCCATCGTCGTCGAGCAGCAGCAGCTCACCAGCCGAGTCGAACAGCCCCACCACGGTGTTGGGGGAATCGCCAGGAGGAACGGAGCCAACACCATAGGTGTTCACGCCCAAGAAGTCACCAACTTCCAAGTCGATGGAGAAAACATCGACGTCGCCAGCGGTGAGGTTTACCACGCCAGCATCGGCCGTGGCACCAGCCAGATCAATCACATCGGCAGTGGCCAGTGTGTTGTTGGATTCGGTTTCGATAATCGCCGCTTGTGCAGCAGTCGCTCCAAATACCAACAGCATGCTGGCGAGCGACAGGATTGTTGTGCGTGTCATTAGCCTGAACCTTACGGATGAGAAATCTCAGTGTGTGGAGGCGCATGCCTCCCCCCTCTGTATTGCTAGGTTAACGGGTATTGCGAGCCTGGGTCAATCTTTCAAACGAAAAATGGGGCGTTTTTCACAGATTCTTCATCTAGCCCCTAGGTCGCCTAATTGGGTGATATTACAGAGCGGAGATCGCCTCTCGGCGGTAAAAAGTGCCTTTTTATAGTGCTAAAAATGAGTAGCCCCGGGTGAATCCTTCCCCCCGGGGCTACACACAGGTACTGCAAGCTCTCGTGGTGAGAGCCGTGGTTTAAATGGCTTGCAGCGTTTCCAGTTCGGCTGCCAGTCGCTTACGGGCGACGTGCAGTCGACGCTTAATCGTGCCTACTGGCGCGCCGGTCGCTTCGCTCATTTCGAGCAGCGACTCGCCTCGCAAGTAGAACGCGGTCAGCGTATCGCGGTCCATGGTGCCGAGCCGTCGCAGGCCAACGTGCACCTGCTCGGCTTGCTCCACCCGTACCGCTGCATCCAGCGGAGTCGAGTTTTCGCTATATGTGGCCGCCAAGGTTTGCGGTTCTGCCGAAACAACGGGCGGGCGCCGGACCTGACGGTTAATTGCCATCCGCACGGTGATCGATCGCAACCAACCACCAAAGGCGGCTGGCTCCTGCAGCTGGTGCAAGCGATCGAGTGCCTTGACGAACACCTCCTGGCACAGTTCCTGTGCCTCGGCGTAGTCGCCCAGACGCTTCATTCCGATGCTCATCACCATGCCCTGGTAGCGCTCAACCAGCTCACCCTGCGCGGCACGGTCGCCATCCAAGGCAGCAGCAATCAACTGCTCCAAGGTCGCTTCGCTCAAGTTCAATAATTCGATAGCGGTCATCGTTCTCTTCCTCAGAAAGTTGCCGAACCCGTGTTCGACAAAATAGGTAAGCATTACAGAGCGGCGGGGGACGGAACGAAGGCCTAGGCATAACGATGCCATGGGCGAACGGTCCGCTGGGGCCGGCTGCGACGGGCTTTTCTGATTTTCCGCTTCGAGATCTAGGCAGATCTCTCTGGCGATCAGCCGGCTAATATTCTGCCGGAGCCCACCGGTTGGCCGACGCCTGGTAGCTGTTTCGAGCTACCCAGACTTGGTTGCCAACACTTCGAATGAAATGAGTGTCGACAACTCTCGGCCGCGCGGGCGGCACCTACGGGATAGGTGCATACCGCTACTACCGGTACTACTGCGCGCAATAGATGGGCAACGAGGCGTTCAAGTCCACGCATCATCGTCGACGAAGCCACGATAGTGCGGTCCTGGCGATCGTTGATCGTGTCCAGAATCATCGTGTTGTCGTTGATAATAGTGAGCATTTCTGCCTCGCTGCGCTTTTGGGCGCGCTTGGGGGAGAACAATGGATTGAAAAACGGGAGCCGGAACCTACGTCCGGGAGGTCCAAAGCACCGGCGGCTGCTAACCGCCCATCTTTGGCCACACCTCAAACATCCCACGCCAGGCACGGTGGGTCAAGACAATTCCGGCACTTTGCCGCATCCGTCCGATCCTGCCTGCCCGCTTGGTATCGGCAAAATCGGCCCCTCGCAGGTGCAAAAATCGCGGATACGGGGGTTGGACACTTGGATTCGCCGCCGGGTTCACGGTCGCCGGCAGGTTTTTGGAAAATTCCTTTCGAGCTTCTTGGTCTCTGAATAGGGGATATTTGGGTTAAAAAAGGAGTGCTGGGCTAGTTTTCGGACTTTCATGCTGGGCGGCTGCTAGCAGTCCCATCACTTCTTACCGCCATTCGTCATGGCAATTGCTGCAGGCCTTTTCCATGTTGCCGATTGCCTCGCGGGCGGCGGCGAAGTTCTCCAGCTCGATCGCCTGCGTCAAAGCAACCGCGGCGTCGCGAAGCTGGGTGGAGTGCCCACGGTAGCTCTCGTCGTCGTAGTAATCGAAACCAGGCTGCATGATCACCTCGGCCATGAGTGCCATTAGCTGGGCTTCGTGGGCTAAGTCCTCGGCGTTGGCCGACAGCGCTCGACCGTCGGACGCATTTGGCGAGATTCCCTCGGCCAGGCAGGCCTCCATCCGCCGCATCAATGGCGAGCGATCCGCAATGCGATCCCAACCAACGTCGGGCTGGGCATCGTCCACCGTGGGGCGTCCGCCGCGGATCAGGTCCGCGAGGTCCTGCACGCGAAGCTCCGACTCGCGAAAACTCTGGTCGGTGCCGACTTTGCAGTTGGCCCCAGCCCGCCCGTACAGCTGGGCGAGCGCGGTCGCTGAGTCTTTCCAGCGTACCGAGTCGTCGTAGTCGCCAGCCACGGCAAACAGAGTCGCCAGCCAGGTAAAGCGGTTGCGGCATTCGCGATAGCCACCCCCTTTAAACGTCGCCGGAGTGGCCACCAGCGGCTGCAGCGGAGTGAGCTGACGTTTGATTTCCGACTCAATCACGTCGGCCGTTACGAGCTTCGACCATGCGAAGCCTTGGCTCGCGTCAGCGGTCTCCGAACCTGCCAGCGGGGCGGCGCTATTCGCTTGTTTCGCGGCCGCGGCGACCTCTCCGTAGTTCGGACGCGAGCCAACGAGTTGCTCGCGGGCGTCGTCGAAGAACACCTCGCGAACATCGCGGGGCCACTCGGCAGGCGGTTTCGCGCGGGGGGCGGCGGCTTCGTCGGCCGTGGCAACTCCGCACCAAATCGCGGCCATCGGCAGCAAACTTAAGAGGGTTCGATTCATCCGATTCTCTCCTGAAAGCTCTCGTCGAACAGCCGAGTGGCCGCACCTGCACTATTGTAGCGTGCGAGTGGCCGAATTTGCCGTTTTTGCTGCCATCTAGTGAGCCTGAAACGCGTGTGATAGCCTATGGACTGCCTGTTACTGCTAATTTTCGGCGACCCAGCATGGTTGCCGAAGACTTGAACGTTCGCGGGTGCCGGTTGGTGCCCCAAGCGACTTGATTGAGGAATAATCGCATGGCTTCGCAAGCAATTCTCGACGCCGTACAAGCGGCCGCGGCCGATGGAAAAATCACCGAGACCGCCGCTACCCATATTCGCGAATGGCTCACCGAGCCGAAGTATGCCGACTACGCCGACCAGGTGGCCGAGCACGTGACCTCGGAAAAATGGCAAGCCTTGGACGACGCCTTCTGGACCATCATTCCCTTCGGCACCGGTGGTCGCCGGGGTCGGATGTACCCGATTGGTTCCAATGCGATTAACGATCGCACGATCGGCGAAAGTGCCCAGGGTCTGGCCAATTACGTGAAGGCCACGCTTGGCGAGGGAGCCGAGTTGTCGTGCGCGATTGCCCGCGACACGCGTCACCGCTCCGAGGACTTCGCCCGCTTGTGTGCCGAAATCATGGTGGCCGCTGGCTTCAAGGTCTATTTCCTCAGCAGCTATCGCAGCACGCCCGAGTTGTCGTACGCGGTGCGCTACAAGAACTGCTCGTGCGGCATCATGGTCACCGCGAGTCACAACCCGCCGAGCGACAACGCAGTGAAGGTCTACTGGTCGAGCGGTGCTCAGGTGCTGCCGCCCCACGACAAAGGCATCATCGATCGCGTGATGACCACCGACAAGATCGAGCGGGCCGACTTCGATAAGGCCGAAGCCGAAGGCAAAATCGTGCGTTGCGAAGAGGAAGTCGACAAGGCGTTCATCGAAGCGGTGGTGCAGCAAGGCACCGCAGGGCCGCGTGAGCTGAAGGTGCTGTACTCTCCGCTGCATGGTGTCGGTACCACCTGCGTGGTTCCTGCGCTTGAGAAGGATGGCTTCACCGACGTCGAAGTGTTCGCGCTGCACGCCGAACCGAGTGGCGATTTTCCCAACGTGCCAGGGCATGTTTCGAACCCCGAGAATCCCGAAGTATTCGACGCCATTATCGGCCATGCCATGAACATCGGCGCCGACGTTTGCCTGGCGACCGATCCCGACTGCGACCGCATCGGCCTGGCCGCTCCGCTGACGCTCGAATCCGGTAGCGACTGGCGCACCCTTACTGGCAACCAGATTGGCGCGTTGCTGTCGTATTATGTTTGCGAGACTCGCAATCCGACTTCGCAGAACTTTCAGGTCACCACGCTGGTGACCACCAAGCTGATCGAACGTATCGGCATCAGCTATGGCATTCACACCTACAGCGATCTGTTGGTCGGCTTCAAGTGGATTGCCCAGGCGATCGACGCCCACGGCCCGCAGAACTTCCTTTACGGTACCGAAGAGTCGCATGGCTACATGGCCGGCACCCACGTTCGCGACAAAGACGGCGCCGTAGCTGCGATGCTCGCTTGCGAACTGGCGGCCAAGCTCAAGGCCGAAGGCAAGACGCTGCACGAGAAGCTCGACGACCTGTTCTGGCAACAAGGGTTGCACGCGGAGCGGACCGTATCGGTCATGATGCCTGGTAGCGACGGCATGGATCGCATGAAGGCCGTGATGGCCCAGTTCCGTACCAACCCACCGGAAGCACTGGCCGGTATCAAGGTCGCTCAGCGTCGCGACTATTTGCAGAACGTGACTACCAAGAGCGACGGAACCACCGAGCCGCTCCCAGAGCCGACTGGCGACCTGGTGATTCTTGATCTGGCCGAAGAAGGTAACTACGTTGCTTGCCGCCCCAGCGGCACTGAGCCGAAGATCAAGTTCTACATGTTCGCCTTCATCGCTCCAGAAAAGCTGCACGATCTCGACGTCGCCAAGGCCGAACTTGACGCCCAGCTCGACAGCATGGAAGCGGGACTCCGCGAGTTCGCTGGCGTCTAACAGCACTGCTTCGGGAGCTGCTATCCCTCGCACCAAATTGATTCGCAGCGCCATCGTTATGACTGCATAACGGTGGCGTTTTGCGTTTGACGCGTCGAAGGTGATTTGTCTGTAAGTCATTGTTTTATAAGTGTTTAGGTCGTTCTCCAGGCAGCTCGAAGGGAATTGGCATTCGCTTCGCATTAGGTACTGAGAAGTCCGGCAACTGAGTGCCGGCTCCCGCAAGACCCATATCCTGGAGACCACCCGATGTACAAGTTCGTTCTTCCTGCTGCTGCGTTTGTTGCTTTGGCCTTCACTGGCATCACGGCCGATTCGGCCGACGCGAAGGGCTTTCATTTCAGCACCGGCCGCGTGCATGTGGATGTTGGCAATCCTCATGCTCGGCACACCTACTACGGCGGGTATGGCGGGGGCTTTGCCTCCCCCGGCTATTCGCAGGGTTGCTATTACCCCAACCCTGGTTGGAATCACGGCGGCGGCTGGGGCGGTGCCCATAGCTGGCACGACAACAGCCACTGGGACTACCACGCTCCTAGCCTGCAATGGCACGGCAACCACTTCGACTACATGCCCGGGCATTACGATTACCACCAGCAAGGCCACTGGGACCATCACCATCCCTAAGCCATCGCGGTGAGCGATTGCCACCCACCTCGACCGGCGGCAGAACGCAAGTTCTGCTGCCGGTTTTTTCGTTTGGCTGTGTAACATTTATCCCTCCACCTCAAACACAATGGAGTGATCAAGTACTAATCCCAACGGCTCAGTTGCCGTGCAGCAGGTCCATGCAGGCGATGGATGTCCGTCGAAATGGAGTGTATTCAGCGGACTCAGATGCCCACCGAGCTTTGCAACGCTGCCTTGTACTTCGCTATGGGGAGACTCGTTCACCCATTCCAGCAGTTTGTCGATTCGCTGTACCGCTTCTGACTCCGAGAGAGGGTCCGAAGCTAGCAGCGACTCCATCCGATTCCGTAGGTCACCTGGTCTTGGCTGATTGAGGAGTGCTTGTGGTAATTGCCGCAGCCACAGGTTTAGTAATTGGCCGCGAGTGATGCCTGGGAAGCTATCGATCGCTGGCAGTGCTTGGCATTCCGCCTGCATCGACCTCCATAGCTCTGGCTCGAAGAGCAACACATGGCCGAAGAGGTTCGATTCGCTCACGATTTCCCGACGCATGGCATCTAGAGCGGTAAGGTCTGCTGGAAAGCAAGCAAGCCATTCGCCCAGCCTGGCGACGACGGCCAGATTCTGCATGGCACAGCAAGAACTCCAGCACGACTCGCAAACGCTTAGCTCGCTTGGCGTTTCATGCCATCCGGCATACTCCACCGAGTTGGTCAGCTCAATACCGTCGACGTTTAGCCGTGTCCACATCGGCCGAGGCAGGTCTTCCTGCGGCGGGGCGAGCGTCTGTTCAAAGCTAGCAGTCTTACAAATCATGGTCTGGTTTCTTGGGAATAATCGCGGTTTCTGGCATCTCTGGTCGGCCTTGTTGAACAATTAGTCACAAACCTCCGTAAAAACTAACGTGGAATGGAACCACGTACCTTTTTTACGGAGATCGAACATGGCTACGAAAGAAAAACGAACCTACAAAGTCACGAACTGGAAGGAGTATAACAAGTCGCTCATCGAGCGTGGAAACATCACTATTTGGTTTAGCGACGAGGCGTTGGAGAACTGGGAACATCCTAACGACCAGACAAAAGTCGGTCGCCCTTTTGTCTTCAGCGATACGGCGATCGAGTGCTTGCTGACGATTCGCGAACTGCTGAAACTTCCCTATCGGCAGACTGAGGGATTCGGCCGCTCGCTGGTGGCGATGTTGGGCGTCGAGGCAGCGATTCCCAATTATTCTTCGCTCGCCAAGCGAGCCAGCAAGCTGAATGTTTCGCTCGATATCGCTAACAAGAGGGGCGACATCGATATCGTGGTGGATAGCACCGGCATGAAAGTGTTTGGCGAGGGCGAATGGAAGATGCGGACGCATGGCAAGTCGAAGCGGCGGACATGGCGGAAGCTGCATTTGTCGGTGAATCCTGACACCCGCGAGATTGTGGCGGAGATTTTGACCGAGAACAGTTGCCACGATGCCGATGCGGTTCCCGAAATGCTGGAGCAGGTGGAGCAGCCCGTAAAAAAGTTTCACGGCGACGGTAGTTACGACAAGTGGAAGGTTTATGAAGGGCTGGAATCCGAAGGCATTGAGCCGGTGATTCCGCCGCAGCACAACGCCAAGATCAAACAACATGGCAACTCTGCGGAGGAGCCTTTGCCCCGGGACGAGGCAATTCGTCAGATTCGACGCAAGGGGCGTAGGAGTTGGAAAGAGGAAGTGGGCTATCATCGTAGAAGCTTGGCGGAAACGACCATGTACCGAGTGAAACAAAGCTTTGGGAGCCATCTCAAAAACCGAGTATTCGAAAACCAACAAACGGAAGCCCGCTTGCGCTGTAAAATCATCAATCAATTCACCCAACTCGGGCTTCCACAGTTCGAGTGGAGTTAGTCAACAAGGCCTCTCTGGTCTATAAGCCTTTGTAAGCCTATCCTTTCTTGTATCTATGGAAGAAGACACACCTAAGCTCGAAGCGATCGAATCGACCCCGGCCGGCGATACGGGTGCGCCTGCGCCGGAATTGCCGAAGACCCAGGCCGAGTTTTTCGCCCGGGCGGCCGACAAGGTGCGGAGCAAGTTCCCGACCACGCCGGGCGTTTATCTGTTTCAGGATCAGCAAGGTCGGGTCATCTACATCGGCAAGGCGAAGAATCTCAAAGCCCGGGCGGGCAGTTACTTCTTGCAGGCCGCTGCGGAGGAACGCCGCACCGAGCAGTTGGTTCGCGAAGCGTACGACATCGACTACATCGAAACCGAGAGCGAGGTCGACGCTCTGCTGACCGAAGCCCGGCTGATCAAGGACATTCAACCGAAGTTCAATCAGGAGCTTCGCGACGATAAGTCGTTTCCGTATCTGCAAATTACTACTCACGAAGATTTTCCTCGCGTCGAAATCACGCGTACTCCCAGCTCGAGCGGTGTGAAGCTGTATGGTCCGTTCACGAATGTCAGCAGCCTGCGCGGTGCACTGCAGGTGATGCAGCGGGTGTTCAAGTTTCGCACTTGCTCGCTCGACATCGAAGATGGCGACGAGCGCTGGCGGTGGTTTCGTCCCTGTTTGCTGGCGTCGATCGACCAGTGCACTGCTCCATGCAATTTGCGAGTGAGCAAGGAAGACTACCGCCGCGATATTAAGCGGCTGCGGATGTTCCTCGATGGCAATCGCAAGTCGCTCGTCAAAGACATGCAAAAGGAAATGGAGCAGGCGGCCGCTGAGCTGCGGTTTGAGAAGGCCGCTCGGCTCCGCGACGAGATCAAACTGCTCGAACGCATCAAGGAACGCGGCGACCTGGAGCAGCATGAGCAGCCCGAGGTGTTTTACATAGATCCGAAGAAAGGCCTTTCTGGTTTGCGGAAGGTGTTAGGATTGGCCGAAACGCCGCGGACGATCGAAGGGGTCGATATCGCCCATCTCGGCGGAAACGAAACGGTCGCGAGCCTCGTGCAATTCATCGATGGCTTGCCATTCAAGCCGGGGTATCGTCGGTTCCGGATCCGCGAAGTCCAAGGCATCGACGACTACGCGAGCATTCGCGAGGTCGTCGCCCGGCGGTTCCGCGGCTTGCAGGAGACCGACCAGGTGTTCCCCGACATCCTGCTAATCGACGGCGGCAAAGGGCAGCTCAACCGCGGCATGGAAGCGTTCCACGCCCTCGGCATCGAGCCCCCCACGGTGCTATCGATCGCCAAAAAGGAAGAGCTGGTGTACATGGCCGGCCGCGACGAACCGCTCCGCCTGAGCCGACACAGCTTCGCACTGCGACTGCTGCAATACGTCCGCGACGAGTCGCACCGCTTCGCCCAGCACTACCACCACCTGCTCCGCCACAAAAGAACGCTCGGCGAGTAGTCGCCCGTAGCGACTTGGTGGATAACTGCCATAACCCAAGGTTTACTGCCAGGGATAGCCGGCGGGTGTTTTGCCCCCATTTGTCGGAAAATCGATCGGTGGGGGCTTTTCTTACGGCGCGAGCAAACGCGGTAACCGCTTATCACGCCACCATTTACGCGACGACGCATCGACGTAACTCAAACCAGCAATTGCCCCCTGGGGGCAAAATAATAGCGGCGGATTTAAAGTGGTTTGATGGCCCAAAAGATTCAATTGTCAAACAGCAAGTACCCCCGTGAGGGATACCCTCTATTGGATCAAATTAGGTGTCCATTTACTACTGAAAAGTGGGAAGATAAGGGCACATGTGTGCACGTGTGTGTTCGCTGGGGAAGCAGGTCAGCGACGACTGCTTCTATAGCTTAGTGTGAGGAATACCAAGGCCAGAGTCGCTGTTCCCAATGCTGATGGCTCTGGGACACTCACGCTGAATCCAATGGTGTCTGACCCACCAAATATAGAATCAAAGTCCACGGAGCCTGCGAATGGACGATCGGGACCAAGCGAGTCAAAAGGTCCTTCGAGTGCGAGCGAAAAGGTGTCGTTACTTGAGCCAGGTAGCACGGTACCAGTGAAGCCTAGGGCCAACAAGTCGTCGCTCAGTAGCACACTACTCGAAATATCTCCCAACTCCTCAAAAGAATAGCTTTGAGTGCCATTATTGGTAACTCGGAGAGCATCTGTTAGAAGAATGCTCCCATCTGTGTCCTCCGTAATCGCGTCCAGCAAGAGGCTGTTCAGCTCCGTATCAACCGCCATTGCACTTAGTTTGGGGGTAGGGAACCAACCGCAATCAAAGCAGTAGTAAATGGAATCTGCTTCTTGCAGCGGTGCATTCGGATAATCGTTGGGGAATAGGCGGATGCTTAACGAAAAATTCTGGATTGTAACTTCGGCTATGTCAGGAAATATAAAAGCCCCGAGGTAGGCGCCTGACTGAACTACCACATCGTCAGGCTGCAATGGGGTGTCGAGTAACGGAACGTATACCTGAGACTCCCCGATGTTGAAGATTGGTAGTGCCTCGTTCGAAACTAATGCTTGCTGGATGCCACCGGCGCCGAAGCGATCCGAATTCACGCTCGAGCTATTGATGTTCACAAATCCAACGTACTTGTACTCCTCGTTAATGCCTCCAAGTACGGGTGGGGTGTAGGTAATCGAACCTCCATCGATGCCAGCTGCATCAAGCCCAGACAATCGGATATTAAACTCAGCGATTCCCATGGTCTCATCGGCTCCAGATTCCACCATGGCGTATAACTCGATGGAATTCAATGATGCTGGGATAATGTCAAATCTAACTTGCGCTGCATGAGAGGTAACGGTGCCTATGACGAACAGAAGTGGCGAAAGTAGTAAGTGTTTGCTGTACATTGTGTTTGCCCCCAAGGCAACCGGTGTTACGAGCTCCTCGTCGATTCTTCCGGTGTTCAGCGAAGAATCGGAGAAGAACCTCGGATCGACAACATCTGGTGTGAATACCTCCTGCATTGTACCTAGAAAGCATGCGGGAATCCACCTGCCTGTTTAGGGGACTCGTTACTCCCCAGCTGCCCATTTGACTCCGCTGGCCATCAGGTAGTTGGGACCTTATCCGAGTTCGAGGTAGGGCAGGATCAGATCACGCGGCCCTCGCCGAACGTAAATCGGCTGGCTTGGCGGGGCCGGATTCTCGACGTTCCCAGCGTTTGGCTTAGCTCCTTGATGGGGACAGCCCAGTCGGATTGGCTAAGATGTCCAGTCTTCGAGTTGCAGTCCCTCTACTCGCGAAAACTCGGATAAATTGGCCGTAACTAACACCAAGTTCGTCGACCGGCAGATAGCGGCTATCTTGAGATCGTTGGGGCCAATCACAGCACCGATGGATTCGAGTTGGTGCCGAATGTCTGCGTAGTGCCGGGCAGCTTCGTCGTCGAATGGGAGTGAAGCAAATTGGGCAAACAGCTTGTCTAACAACGACAGCCGGCGATCCGTCCGCCCGTATTTCTGAGCGCCATGCCACAGTTCGGCTTTAACAATCGAGCAGAGTAATATTTGATCCGGCGAGTGGCTCAGTACTTTTCGTTCGAGAAGACTGCCCGGTTGCTTCAGCAGATTGATCCATACATTGGTATCAGGGAGCCACGCCATTACCAATCCTCGCGCTGCTCGAGCTCACCTTGGGCTGGCCGATCAAAGGGCTCCTCTCCCCATTCGCTACGGAGTTGGTCGAAGAATCCCTTCGGCCAAACATTGGTATTCGAAGGAGTTGTGGGCGAGCTTTGGGCAACTGGGCGCACCTCTACCTGGGTTCCGTCCGGCCAGTCGACCGCAGCAGATAGCTCGATTCGTCCCGCTTGATAAGTGGCAGTGATGCTCTCGTCCATTTCAACTCCTGGCAATGCTAGGCGAAGCACGTTCTCATCCATTATATCTCACGACCAAGTGCAGGCCATCCATCGTTGCTAGGAATTGCCCCGACTACTCCCCAGCTGCCCATTTGACTCCGCTGGCCATCAGGTAGTTGGGGCCCGATTCGACTTCGGGGTGGGGGCTGTAGCAGATCACGCGGCCCTCGCCAAAGGTGGAGCGGACAATCGCGTGGGTGCCTTCCATCGCGCCGGGCAGGGCTCCCTTCTTGGCGACTTCGGTTTGGTAGGTGGCCAGCACCTCGTAGGTCGGCAGGTCGGCCTCGCGCCCGCGGACTAGCAGCGGCCCCTGGGCGTAGTGTACTTGCACGACGGGGTCGTCGCTCCCCAGTGTCGACTGGCCCGACTCCGACAGGCTTAGCTCGACGCTGCCGGTGCCGCGGGCCCAATGCACGCGATCCCACACCCGGGCGTTCAGGATGCCGAGCGACCAAGAGTAGTGCGTCGAAGCGAGATACGACCCGGCGCAGATGCCAACGTAGCCGCCGCCAGATTCGACGAAGTGCCGAATCTCGTCGCGCCCTTCTTGCTGCAGGTGTTTCGACTGCGAACTGGCGCTGCCGCCAGGCACGATCAGCACGTCGTAGTTCTGCAATTGGCCTTGGCGAATCTGCTCGGGACCAACTCGCTCGGCGACAAAGCCGGCGTCGGTCGTAAGGAACTGCAGCAAGTGGTTCGGTCCGTTGGCCGAGCCATCGCTGTGGTCGTAGATCGCTACTTTGGTCGTCTGAGGAGCGAGGGTCGAATCGAGCGTAGTGGCCTTGCCGGCAACAAGCGTTGTCTTTGCCTGGTCTCGTTCGCGAGTCAGTGCCTGATAGCATTCGTTCGCAACTTGCGAGTGAAGCTCGTTGAGCGCGTCGGTGCTGGTCGGTTCGACGAGCCAACCTTCGCGAGTCGTGATGGTTTGCTCTAAGTGCTTGCTCTCGAGCGGCAGGATGTCGTTCCAGATGCCTGGTAGGAGTTCCGTGCGAAAGCGATCGGTCCGGCGGGTGTGGCTGATGTCGCGGAGCGTGCGGGCGACTTCGCCAAGCTCGGCCCCGCGATCGCCTTGCAGGGGATCGGCCACCGCGGTCATGCCGGCGAAGCAAGGGACAGCTACCGAAAACTTAGGATCGCCAAGCATGACCCACATCGTTGTCAGGCGGGCGTTCTCGCCAGGGCGTACTCCGTGAAACACCGCGGCCGATACCGTGCCGGTGCGACTGATCGTGCTCTTGGTATCGATGATCGCTGGGAGCTGGCCTTGGCGACCATTCACCGAGCCAACCAGCGGATCGCCTGCTTCGTTGGCCAGATCGCGAGTGAGGTGCTGAATGAAATAGGGTACCGACAATCGCCCGTTAGCGCACGTGGCTAGCAGTGTGCTTGCGCGTTGATAGCGTTTACCAGAGTAAAGGTCGGCCGCGGCTTCGGCAGATGGGTTCGCTGGCAACTGGTGGGCGGTGGTCGCAAAGTTGGTGCGAATCAAAAAGCCCTGCGGAGCGACTTGCGGATCGTTGGCGTCGAACATCGTGTAACTGTTGGGGCCGACCTCGAACAAGGCGGCACCTCCCTGCGCGTCGATCACTCCGAAGTTGCCGGTGGTTTGTCGGCCCGTCTGATTGGTGCGTTCCAGCAACGCCTGCACGTCGTCGACGGTTGCGCAGGTAAGTAGCACCTCGCGATTGAAACCACCATTGCGAAGTCCTTGGGATTTTTGGTCGACCTTCAGGTCGTTGCTCAGCGAATTTTCGATGCAGAGCCCCGCTTCGTTGGTGCCCATCCAGGCCGAGGTGCGCTTGCCGGCGTTCACCACCGCGACCGCACGATAACGCCCGCCGCTGAGGATGGCGACCTCGTTTCGCGGGCTGGCGATGTAGTCGCGATTCTTCCAGAGGATCGGGCGGCCATCTTCGGTCGCCCGACCGCTGACAACAGCCGTCGTGCAAGCTGAACCAACCGGGGCCAGCAGTGCAGAAAGTAGTAGCAGCAACGCGCGAGCGGGGCAGGGGAGGCGCAGGTGCATGGCGCAGGTCCTTTGCAATGCATGTAGCGAGGGGGAGGGGGGAGTTTGGCGGGCACGCACAATGTAGCAATTTGCCAGACTGGATGCATTGCAGGCGACAAAACTAGTTGCGTCGGTGGGGATGGGTGGGATGTGCTGCGGCAAATTTGCCAATTCGTGGGATTCTTGCCCCAAGTGGTTGAAGTCTGTTGGCGACTCGCTATCATTTGTTTGTGGCAGGTGGGAATCCTGCCCATAAGATAGTTGTTAAACGGTTTTGCTGTGGGTTTTTGTCCCATGCTAACGAGAAGGGAGTCGTAGGAATCGCTGCGTGATAGCCGCCTGGCTCGCACGCTTCACGGGGTGCTATGCCGTCGGTCGAAGGTCTATTACTCGGGGAAGTCACTCGTTCGCTGGACGATCGTTTTCGATTGTCGCTGCCCGGCGAGATGGTAAGTGGCCTAACCTCCGACGACGAATCGGTCGACCGTTGTCTGCTCGCCAAAGAACGCCGGGGCTGTTTAAGTCTGTGGAACTTAGCGAAGTGGCAGAAACACCTCGACAATGGCATTGCCTTGGTCCGAAGCAAGATTGAAGCCGGCAAGCTAGACGGGCGTGTTGCCGAAGTGCAGCAGCTTGGCCGATTGCTCTCCACCCGACATCGCGAGGTGCCGTTGGCGGGACGCGGTCGACTGGTGATTCCTGAAGGCTTTCGCGAGTTCCTGGGAGTCGAACCTGGAGGAACCGTGGTGCTGGTAGGAGCGGCCGTGTGTGTCGAGATCTGGCATCCCGACCACTGGGCTGGCACGATCGGCGACGAGATGCCTACCTTCCGCGAACTGTTTGACCAACTATCGAGTTAACCGAACACCACCCTCGCCGATTCCGATCGGCTATAACCACGTCCAGTCTTCAAGCGTACGACACGTTGGAACCCCGTCCGTTGTCACCCGGCGCGGGATGCAAGTCACCGTGAGCGTGAAGTACGTCAGAAACTGGACGTGGTTTGTTTATGCGCGGTACCAAAAACAAACGCACTGCTGAAACAGCAGTGCGTTTGAGAATTTGAATTCGAGTTGGTGATCGCGAGCCAGCGCTAAGGCGACTCTGCTTACGCGATTAAGAGTTGGCCGCGTTCGATTCGTTGGCCGGCTTCGGCATCGAGACATAAGCCATGCGAAGCGAGTGCAGCAGTTCTTCCACGCCGGAGGTCTCTTCGGCCGTGACGTTGCCAGCGGTCTTTTCTTTGAGCATGCCGATGGTGTCGATCAAGTACTTTGCTTGATTCGGCCGCGACATCACTTCGCCGGTCACCGGGTGGGGCATCTGACCAAGGGCCATCATCGCTTCGGTGGCCAGCGTCGAAATCAGGATGGTGAACGAAGCGGGCGGCATCGGCGGATCCGTGGGAAACGCCTGCTCGTCGGCTGGGGGGGACTCTTCTGGCTTGGTCGACTTGGCAGCCGCCTTTTCGGCTTCGACTTGCGACTTCCAATCTTCGTCGATGATGATTTTCTTTTCTTCAGACATCGTTCTGATAGTAAAAGGGATAACGGGGTTGCGACAGGAGTGAATAAAACAGCGCGTCGAGCGGCTTACGACCCGCTCGATGCGGGCGAACTTTCGCCCGGCGATTGATCCGCTTGCTCGGCTCGCTTCTTCTCACGGCGGGCAACACGGTGGTCGACTGCTGCGGCGATGAAGCCAGCGAACAACGGTTGGGCGGCCGTTGGCTTGCTCTTGAACTCCGGATGGTATTGCACTGCGACGAACCAGGGGTGATCGGGAATTTCAATCACCTCGACCAGCTCGCCATCGGGGCTGGTACCGGCGAACAGGAACCCATGGCTGGTGAATTGCGTGCGATACGCGTTGTTGAACTCGTAGCGATGCCGATGCCGCTCGGAGATATCGCTAGTGCCATAACAAGTGGCCGCTTTGCTGCCTTCGGCCAGCGTGGTTGGCTGAGCGCCGAGTCGCATGGTGCCACCCTTCTCGGTGACGGTTCGTTGCTCGTCGAGCAGACAAATAACAGGATGCTCGGTGTCTTTGTCGAACTCGGTGCTGTGGGCTCCATCGAGGTTGCAGACGTTGCGAGCGTACTCCACGACCGCACACTGCATACCGAGGCAGATGCCGAAAAACGGGATGCCGCGCTCGCGTGCGTAGCGAATCGCATCGACTTTGCCCTCTATGCCACGCTCGCCGAAACCGCCAGGCACGAGCACCGCGTCGC
Source organism: Aeoliella mucimassa (assembly GCF_007748035.1). Lineage (NCBI taxonomy): Bacteria > Pseudomonadati > Planctomycetota > Planctomycetia > Pirellulales > Lacipirellulaceae > Aeoliella > Aeoliella mucimassa. The sequence continues at coordinate 5,265,729 of NZ_CP036278.1, read as the reverse complement.
AGCTGCTCAGCAGTCGTTCGGGGCCCTCGGCTTCGATCTCTTCACTGCGAATTCGTGAGATGCGAACACGAGCTTTGTTGGCAATGCCGGCGTGATCGAGCGACTCGTAAATCGACTTGTAAGCGTCTGCATGCTCGGCGTACTTGCCGACCACGGCGACGTGAATTTCGTGATCGGGATGACGCAGCCGATGGAGCAGCTCGCGCCAGTCGTCGAGATTCGGTTCGCGGGTCGTGAGTCCCAAGCGATCGCAGATCAGGCTATCGAGCTTGTTGTCGACCAGGCTCAACGGGACTTCGTAGATGGAGAAGTCCTTGTCGCGTTCTTCAATCACGGCATTGGCTGGCACGTTGCAGAACAACGCGATCTTCTCGCAGTCATCCCGGCTCATCGGTTGTTCGGTGCGGCAGACCAGTACGTCGGGCTGGATGCCGATTTCGCGAAGCTGATTCACCGAGTGCTGCGTTGGCTTGGTCTTCAGTTCCTTGGCCGCTTTCAGGTAAGGGACCAGCGTCAGGTGGATGAACAAGCAGTTCTCTTTGCCGACGTCGATGGGGAACTGGCGAATCGCTTCGAGGAATGGCAGGCTCTCGATGTCGCCGACGGTGCCACCGATTTCGGTAATCACGACATCGGCTTCAGGCTCGTTCTCAATCGGCTCGGCGATCCGCTTGATCACGTTCTTGATCTCGTTGGTCACGTGCGGAATCACCTGCACGGTCTTTCCCAGGAACTCGCCCCGGCGTTCCTTGTTGATGACCTTCAGGTAGATCTGGCCGGTGGTGTAGTTGGAGTAGTGGTTGAGCGGGCTGTTGGTGAACCGCTCGTAGTGGCCGAGGTCGAGGTCGGTCTCGCTGCCGTCGTCGAGCACGTAGACTTCGCCGTGCTGGTAGGGGCTCATCGTGCCGGGGTCGACATTGATGTACGGGTCGAGTTTCTGCATCCGCACCCGCAGGCCGCGTTTTTCGAGCAGCATGCCGATCGAGGCGCTCGTCAGTCCTTTGCCGAGCGAGCTAACAACACCACCAGTTACAAAAATATGTTTCGCCATCGTCAGAGTGCCTTCCTGGCATGCAGGTAGGAGGGAGCGGATTGCCTGAATGCTACCGATTCTAAACGTTTAGGGGGTGCTTGCAGAGGGGTTTTCATCGAGCGACGACCGGTGGCTATAATTGGGCCTTTTCCCCACTTGGTGCGAGGTTGCAAAGATGCCCCGAATTCTGCTTTTTATCGCTCTGGCAGCACTCTTTTCAACCGTGGGCCAGGCAAGCGAACGGCTGACCGGCATCGCCTGCCGCTCGGTGCACCTCGGCTACTCCGCTCCGGAATCGGTGTTGTTTTACAACGAAATGACGGTCGAGGAGTCGGCCCCTGGCACCTACTTCATGGTGTGCGGTTTTGGGCGAGGGTACTTCGGTATTCAGCAACTGGCCGACGACCGCAAAGTGGTGCTCTTCAGCGTGTGGGATCCAGGCAGCCAGAATAATCCGAACTCGGTTCCGGAAGAGCGACGCGTGAAGGTGCTGGGGCAGGGCGAGGGGGTCCGCGTTCGCCGGTTTGGGGGCGAAGGCACCGGCGGCCAATCGTTCTACGATTACGACTGGAAGGTCGGCGAGACCTACCGCTTCGTGGTGTCGAGCCGCCGCGACGGCGAGCGAACCGTCTTCACCGGATATGTGTATCTGCCCGACGAAGAGCGGTGGCAGCAAATGGCCACCTTCTCGACCCTCGGCAAAGGGCAGCTGATCCGTGGCTGCTACTCGTTCGTGGAAGACTTTCGCCGCAACCGCGAGTCGACCAAGCTGACACGGAAAGCCAACTTCGGCAATGGTTGGGTGCAGACCGCCGACGGAACTTGGCACTCGTTGGCCAAGGCGCGTTTCACCGCGGATGGCAACAAAGCGGTGAATATCGACGCCGGAAAGGTCGAGGGCGACTTCTTCCTCGCCACCGGAGGCGACATCGGCAACGAGGGAACCCCGCTGTGGGATCACATGGAGCTCGAGGCCAAGCACTTCAAGCAGCCAGAAGACCTGCCGGACTTCAAAGACTTGCCAGAGCCAGCGTCTGAAGAAAAGGCAGCCGAAGAGAAGCAGCCAGAACCGCCGAAGACCGAAACGCCAGCCGAGACCGAACCGGCCACGCCGGCGGAGTAGGATCTAGTTCCCCCGGTTACTTCTGCAACCAGGGAGCGATACCCAGCAGTTCGAGTTCCTGTTCGGTCGGAAAACGCTCGACGCGATACCGTTCGGGGTAGAAGTCGGTGGGGCTCATGGCTGAGCCGACCACTTGCTCTACTTGTTCCCAGCTGGCAGCTGCGGCCAAGTGCGTCGGCAGGCCTTGTTCGTCGCTCGACATAAACATCACGTAGTCGGTTTTCGGCAGCAGTGCAGGGCAAACGCCCGGCCAGATGGTGTAGCTGCGGAGCGCGCCTTCTTCGTTTTGCATCACGGTGTAGCGTGAGAGAAATGGCACATCGGCCTTGCCTTGCGCAGCCCGCTTGCGAAACAGCTCTTCCTGACGTTCGTAATCGCCCATCAGCCCCTGCAGCTGCAGCAGGAGAAACTCGGAGTAGAGCGGGTGATCGGTTGGCGGAAGCCAGGGGTGCCACTGGTCGCCGGTGAGTCGGAACGCGGTGCCGGTGATGCGACGCTCGTGCTCCAGCGCCGGTTTGGCGAGCGCGAGCATTTGCTGCAGGCCTTCGTCGCTCTGTTCGCCGGTGATGAGCAGCATTTCGCGGTTTGGCACCAGAGCGATCGGTGAGCCGGAGACTTCGAGCGTTTGAATGATCTCCGTCAGCAGAATGCGGGCCGCGTCGTGGCTATCGCCGCACGAAAACAGGTAAAGCTCCCCCGCCTGGGCGTACTCGCGGGTCATCTCGCGTAGGTTCTGCTTGGCGACTTCGATCACCTCGTACAGGGTGACTCCCCAGTCTTCCAGGTCGCCTGCACTGAGCGAACGGATGGAGGTCGGCATATCGTACACCGGAGCGATCGCCAGGCACTCGGCATACTCGCTGTAGATCAGCCCTTCGGAGAGTTCCAGGTTGTCGGAGCAGAGCGGGATGTCGATCTCGAAATAGCTGCGATCACGCACGGTTACCAACACGTCGGCCTTGGCATCGTCGAAGCTCGTGGGCAGCTCAAATTGCGACGTAAACCAAGTGCTGAGAAAGACGCGGATGACCTGTTCTTTTTCATCTTCGGTCGCCCGCTGGTACTCGGCAAACGCGTTGCCGAGGTAGAAGGTTTGCTCGTCGTCGTCGCGGCTGAGCGTAAACGCTTCGGCGTCGTAAAGCACCTCTTTGGGTTCTCCACCCTGCGCAAGCCGATCGAGTAGCAGCTGGGCGAAGGCGTCCTGCGCGTGTTGATCGATCGGTTCGTCCGGCGTGGACATGCGGGCTCCTTCGTGGCTGCGGTAGTCGGCGACAGGTTCAGTGTAACCGAACGTCTGGAGTTTGGCCGCGCTAGCTGAAGAACTGTCCACGATCGGCTGGAGAGAAGGCCGATTGCACATGCTGGAGCTGGGGATACCGAGTTGCTTCGGGCCAGACCAAAGCGATCACATCGAAGCGGGCGGGATACTCCAGCAGATGATGCTGCTTAAGAAACGCAGTCGCCGTGCGGGCGATGCGTTGCTGCTTTTGCTGATCGACCGCCGAGAGGGCGTCGGCCAGCGTGCCCTGGCGACGGGTTTTTACCTCGACAAATACGAGAGTTTCGCCCTGCACCGCAATCAGGTCGATTTCGCCAAACCGCGAGCGACGGCCGCCGGCGACAATCTTGTAGCCTTGCCGACGCAACCAGCGGGCCGCATAACGCTCTCCACGTATGCCGAGCGGCTGCGGGGTGGGACGCAGCCACTCGGTCCAACGTGAAAGGGAGCGGGGGAGCGTCATTACACGTTTTCGACGCTGGGGACTTCGAAGCCGGTGTTGTTGCGATCTTTCACCAGCACGTTGGCCTCGTCGGCATGATCGCCGACGAAACGCTCGGTTTCGGGATCGAACTGCAGCCAAGGGCCAACCGTGTAGTTGGCGTCGTGGGTCAGTCCGCCATCCTTCTTGAGCATCTCGTGCAGGCGGAGGAAGTGCTCGGCCGCGTCGGCGTTGTCGCCAAACTTCACCGCTTTCTCGTCGAACGGAACTTCTTCGCCAAGGCGGTAGCTGTTGTTGATCACGTGACCCACCACGCAAGCGTTGTGAGCATCGTGCACGTTGCCATTGGCCATAGAAGGATCGCCCGCCTTGACCGCGGAGATGAACGCCCGCCAGTTGCCACCAGGGGTCACCTTGCCGCGTGGCAGGTCGAGCGGTTCGAATTCGCTGCTGCCAGGACGACGGATCTTGTAGCGGCCTTCGCCAACGATCAAGCTACCATCTTCCAGGTAGTACTCGTTGGTGACTTCCATCTTGTAGTTCTTGTGTTCCCAGTTGCGAACATTGAACATCAAGTACTGACCATTCGGGTATTCGGCGATACCGTACATCGTGTTTGGCGTTTCGCCTTGATCGTCCCAGGCAAAGCGGCCACCGATGGCCATCGCCCGCACGGGATGAGTCAGCTCGGGATCGAGCGCCCAGCGGGCGACGTCGAGCTGGTGAGTCCCTTGGTTGTTCAGTTCGCCGTTGCCGGTAGGCCAGAACCAGTGCCAGTTGTAAGGCACCAGGTTCGCGTGGTACTCGTCGATCACTGCGGGACCTTTCCAGAGATCCCAATGCAGGTTGCTGGGAGGAGTCGATGGTTGCTTGAAGCCAATCCCACGGCGCGGCTTGCAGGCGTAGCCGTAGGCGATCTTCACCTTCGGCAGACGCCCGTCTTGAAGGGCTTCGTGCAGACCGGCAATGCCTGCATCGCTGCGGCGCTGCGTGCCATGTTGGATGACGACGCCGTACTTCTCTTGAGCAGCCACGGCGACGCGGCCTTCGGCGATGTCGTGGCTCATCGGCTTTTCGACATACACATGCTTGCCATGCTGGGCACCCCAGATGGTCATGAGCGAGTGCCAGTGATTCGGAGTCGCGATGCTGATTGCGTCGATCGACGGATCTTCAAGCACTTTGCGAATATCGGTTTCGGTCTTGCAGTTGTGGTTGCCGCCGGTTGCTTTGTCGACGCTGCTCATGGTCTTGGCGAGCACGTTCTCGTCGGCATCGACAATGTACGCGAGATCGACATCTTTCATCCGGCCGAAGCCATCGATGTGGGCCTTGCCACGGCTGTTCACGCCGATGATTGCCATGCGAACGCGATCGTTCGCGCCGATCACCCTACCCGAGGCACGTGTGCCAGTGAGCAGCAGCGAAGCACCTACCGCGGAAGATGCTTGAAGAAAATGGCGACGAGTAGTACTGCCTGTGGACATAATCGAAGTCCTATAGAGAGGATGGTGGGTTGCTGTGCGAGACGAAGCCTATACCTAACAGTATAAACCGGGGGCTGACCGCGACTCAAATAGGTTGAGCGCAGAAGTTGCCCGATGTCACCGCAATCCTTCTATAGAATACTAATTTCGTGCGAAAGCAAAGCGCACGAGTCGATAATCGTCGCCAGAGTGCGAAAAGGCTGAACAGAGCACCTGAAATATCGGAGTCGGCTACTGGGTAGCTGCCGAGTCGTTATTTCTTGATGTCGCGGCGACGTTCCTTGAGGCGGACCGCCTTACCAACGCGATCGCGGAGGAAGTACAGCTTCGCACGGCGAACCACGCCGGAACGCTTGACTTCCACCTTGTCGATGCGAGGCGAGTGCACGGGGAACTTACGCTCCACGCCTTCGTTGTTCACGATCCGGCGGACAGTGAACATCTCGCGGGTGCCAGAACCGCTACGGGCGATGACCACACCGGTGAAAACCTGGATGCGTTCCTTGTCGCCTTCGAGAATCTTGGTGTGCACGTCCACGGTGTCGCCGATTTCGAACTCGGGGACTTCGGTCTTGAGGCTCGATTGTTCTACAAGATCAAGAATTTGCTGGCTCATGGCTGGCCACCTTCACTCGCGTGGACGTTAAGCCGACAAGCTTAGGAGTTGTCGGCAGGTTGTGGGGATTGTTCGTTACCGTCGAGCAGATCGCGCCGTCTTTGGCGAGTTCGCTCCAGGCTGTTTTGTGTGCGCCACTCGGCGATCTCCGGGTGATTGCCGGAAAGCAACACCTCGGGCACCTGATGGCCGCGATACTCTCGCGGGCGGGTGTACTGGGCGAACTCCAGTAGGCGGTTTTCGCTGCTAAACGAGTCTTGCTTGTTGCTTTGCTCGTCGCCTAGCACGCCTGGTACGAGTCGCACCAAGGCATCGATCACCACCATCGCAGCGACTTCGCCTCCGTTGAGGATGAAATCGCCGATCGAAAGTTCGTCCGGCTGAAGGATGTCAAACACGCGTTGGTCGAACCCTTCGTACCGCCCGCATAAAAGCAGCAAACGCTGCTCTTCGCTGTACTCTTCAGCAATCCGCTGATCGAATCTTCGCCCGCCGGGGGTGAGTACCACCACTCGGCTTGGCCGGGAATCCATCTGCTGGACCGCCTCGACGCATTCGACTACTGGTTCCGGCGAGAGCACCATGCCGGGGCCACCGCCGTAGGGTCGATCGTCGACGTTCTTGTGTTTTCCTCGTGCCCAGTCGCGAATGTTGTGCACCGCGACTTCGACTAGCTGCCGTTCGATCGCCAGGTTCAACAGGCTTTGGCCAAGGTAACCCGGAAACATCTCGGGAAACAGCGTCAGCAAGTCAAACCGCATGGCAATCGCCTACTCGGCTGCCTGCTCCTCGGGCTTTTCCTCAGCAGGGGCTTCGGCCGATTCTTCGCCGGGGCCTTCTTCTGCCTTGGCGGCTTCGGCGGCGGCTGCTGCCTCCTCGGCCTCAATCTCTTCTTGTGTCTTTTGCTTCACCACGGGGGCACCGCGCTCTGGAACTACCAAAGGCTGAGCCAGCTTCTCGATGGCTGCCTTGTTGGCATCGACGTGCGAACCGTTGGTACCGTACTTTTTGAGCAGCACGGCTACTTTTTCCGACGGCTGTGCGCCGACGCTCAGCCAGTAATCAACCCGTTCACAGTCGAGTTGCACGCGGGCGTCGGTGTCGCGAACCATGGGGTCATAGATGCCCAGTTCCTCCAAGACTTTACCGTCTCGAGGGGCACGCTTGTCCATGGCGCAAATGCGATAAAACGGGCGATGGGTTCGGCCCATCTGTTTCATGCGAATACGAACTGCCACTGCCGGCTCTCCGAATTGAATAATCGCTTAGTTGGGAATCGCCCATTATTGGAGAGAGCTACCCCAGTTTGCAAGGGCCTCACCCCGAGAAACTGGGGGAGTTTTCTCTCCAGACGCACGTTTCGGCAATAGTTTGGGCGGACGCTGCCGAAAACAGCGGGAATTCCGGCACTCCAGCTAAGCCGGCCGGCCCGCGCCGATTTTTCTACTCGATCGGCCGAGCGACCGATTGCACCACGCCGATGAGAGCCTAGTTGCTAGCTTCGGACTGCTTAATCAACGCGGCTACGGCTTGCTGCATCTCGCGACGAGTTGAGCTGGAGTATTCGATATCGAACCAAACTACGCTGCCCTTGGAGTCGAGCACGTAGATCCGCGGCATCCGCCCAGTGCCGAGCGCCGCGGTGGCGGTGCCATCGCCATCGAGCAGCAAAGTGCCTTCGAAGCTAGCGGCCGAAGCGGTTTGGGTTGCCTGATCCTGCGTCAGCCCAGTGGCAATCGCTACAGGGAGCACGTTGGCCATGCCAGCGCCCGGATTCAGGGCGTTATATTGCTTGTTGATATCGAACTGCAGGTCGCGGAGCATGGTTTTGGCCATCGCGCCGTCGCGGCTGAACACCCCGACCACGGTCACCTGCTGACCGAACTGCTTGACCATGGGTGCCGACTCACCACCAGCGGCAGCCGGCGGCAGCGTGACCTCTGGGAACTTATCGCCGACGCCGATCTTCACCATTTCCTGGTGTTGGTCCGAGAGCAGAACCTTCGGCACACCGCCAGCAGCGGTATCTTGCTGAGCCCAGGCGGGCGTAGTGGCAAAACAAACAGCAACAACAAGTAAGGCGTATTTCTTCACGGCACGGTGCTCCATGCGGATCGGCGAGCGGGACTATCGGTATTGTCTACCTCGCAACCGTCCTGAGTCAATCGGGCTGCAGGGTCACGCTCGCTTTCCTATTCTGCCGGTTATAGCAGTCGATAGGGCCGAATTCCCGGAGTTTACTCCTCAGTTTTCGCCGCTAAGGCCTCTTCAATGGTCTTGGTCAACTCTTCCGATTCGGGCGCGGTCTTCGAGCGATAATGGGCGATCGGCTTTCCATCGCGACCGATCACGAACTTCTCGAAGTTCCATTTGATATCGCTGCCGATGCCTGGCAATTTCTCTTCGTCGGTCAGGTACTTATAGAGGGGGCATTGGTCGTCTTCGCTCCGCTTCACGTTGACCTTGCCCAGCATGTCGAACTCGACCCCGTAGTTTGCTTCGCAGAATTGGGCGATTTGTTCGGAGGTTCCTGGCTCTTGCCCACCAAACTGATTGCAAGGCACCCCGACGATCGCCAGGCCTTGCTCGCCATACTTTTCGTGCAACGCTTGCAGGCCTTCGTACTGAGGAGTGTAGCCGCAGCGGCTGGCGACATTCACGAACAGCACCACCTTGCCTTCGTACTTCTCGGCCAAATGCACCTCTTCGCCTTCGAGCGTCTTCATCTTGAAGTCGAGCGCGGTGGGCCATTCTTTCTCAGCCTTGGCCGTTTCCGACGCTTTGTCGGGGGCAGACTCAGCAGCCTGGCTTACCATCGACGAACCAATCATCAAAACGACTCCTAGGATCATCACAACTGGCATACGCATGACATAGCTCCGGATGGTGCGAGGGCAGGGGGCGACAAAGCGGCATCAAACCGCATGCAGCAGAATTGTAGCCCCGGTTGTCGCGATTGGCGAATCGCGAAAGCCAGCCACCAGGGAGTTTAGCGAGTTACCGCAATACGAGCCTCGCGGACCAGTCGCTCCGCTTCGGCAGGCGAGTCGGCCACCGCGGTGAGATGACCCATTTTGCGACCCGGGCGGGCCGACTTTTTGCCGTACAGATGCAGTTCGACTCCCGGGAACTCGGCAATCGCTTCCCAGCGAGGTTCGCCATTGGTCCACAGATCGCCCAGCAGGTTGGCCGTGGCTGCCGGGCGCGGGGCGTTCATCTTGGCAACCGGGTGCCCGGCCACGGCCAGTGTCTGCTGGCGGAATTGGCTGACGTCGCACGCCTCGATAGTCAGGTGCCCCGAGTTGTGGGGGCGGGGGGCGATTTCGTTTACCATCACCTCGCCCGCTGCGGTTTCGAAGAACTCGACACATGCTAGACCCACCAGGTCGAGTTCCAACGCAACACTCTTGGCGGCCGCGATCGCTGCCTCGGCGGCAACCGCAGGGCTGCTCGCTGGGTAGACGCTGACGTCGAGAATGTGGTTGGCGTGAGCGTTCTCGATCGGCCCAAATGTTTCGATCCGTCCCTCGGTGTCGCGGGCGACCAGTACCGAGATTTCCCGCTCGAAGTCGATGAACTTCTCCAGCACGCATTTGTGACGCCCCAGGTAACCCCATGCCTCGACGGCCTGCTCGGGAGACTGGACGATGGTCTGCCCTTTGCCGTCATAGCCGAACTTCGTGGTTTTCAGCACCGCAGGCGTGCCGAGTTCTGCGACTGCGCGGTGCAGCTCTTCCTCACTACGCACGTTGTGGTAGGGAGTCGTGGCGATACCGGCGGCCAGCAAAAAGCCCTTCTCGCGGCTGCGATCCTGCACCGTGTACAACGCCTCGCCGCCGGGGCGGACGGGGATGTAATGCGCGGCCGCTTCGGCCGAAGCCACTGGTACATTCTCGAACTCCAGCGTGGCCGCCGAAATCGACTGGGCGTACTCGGCGATGGCCTGGAAGTCGTGGTAATCGGCTCCCGTGTGCAGCTCGGCAACCTGGGCTGCGGGGCAGTCGGCCTCGGGGCAGTAAACATGCACGCGATAGTTCAGCTCGTGCGCGGCCTCGGCAAACATCCGCCCCAGTTGTCCCCCGCCGAATACACCTAAGATCGAGTTTTCAGGGAGAGCTGGCATGTCGCGACGCGTGGGGGGGCTGGTGGGTGGCAATTGGCCGGTCGTTCGTCGATTCGGCCGCGAAAGCTAGTAGCCTATCGGCGAACGGAGTTGGCCAACAGCCCCGGTCGTTTTACACAAAGTTCGGCGTCGGCGCGCGGTAATCGTCGAGATGGATCGACTGGAACCACTCGATGGTTTTCTGCAGGCCTTCGCGAAGGGCGATTTTTGGCTCCCAGTCGAGGTGTTTCTTGGCCAGCGTGATGTCGGGCTGGCGCTGCGTGGGATCGTCGGCCGGCAGCGGCATTTGAATCATCTTCGACTTCGAGCCGGTCAGCTCGATTACCTGCTCCGCCAGTTCGCGAATGGTAAACTCGCCGGGATTGCCAATGTTTACAGGTCCAACAAAATCGTCCGGTCCGTTCATCATGCGGATGATGCCCTCGACCAGGTCGTCGCGGTAGCAGAACGAGCGAGACTGCGAACCGTCGCCAAATATGGTGATGTCCTCGCCGTTGATCGCCTGGCGAATGAAGTTCGATACCACGCGGCCATCGTAGGGGTGCATCCTCGGACCATAGGTGTTGAATATGCGTACCAGGCGGATGTTTACCCGGTTCATGCGGTGATAGTCCATGAACAAGGTCTCGGCCGCCCGCTTACCTTCGTCGTAACACGACCGCAGGCCGACGGTGTTCACCGATCCGCGATAGCTTTCCGGCTGAGGATGGACTTCGGGGTCGCCATACACTTCGCTGGTGGAAGCTTGCAGCACCTTCGCCCGGCAGCGTTTGGCCATGCCGAGCACGTTGATGGCCCCCATGACCGAAGTTTTCATCGTTTTGATGGGATTGTACTGATAATGCCCGGGAGCCGCTGGGCAGGCGAAGTTGTAGATCTCGTCGACTTCAAGAAACAGCGGGTGAGTCACGTCGTGGCGAATCAGCTCGAAGTTATGTTTGTCGAGCAGGTGGGCGACGTTGCTCTTCTGGCTGGTAAAAAAATTGTCGAGGCAGATGACGTCGTGCCCGTCAGCGACGAGCCGCTCGCACAGGTGCGAGCCCAAGAAGCCAGCCCCGCCAGTTACCAGAATTCGCTTAATTAATGACATGACACCAAAGTCCCTAGGTAATCGCCTTCGTTGGAGAATTTACGATCTTAGTTAGCGATTCGGCAATTGGCTATCGACAACCCTAGGCAAAACCTAACGGCCGTAATTACCGCGCCCCCGGCCGTTGCCGTTTTGGCCGCCAGAGGTTGGCTTCGGCGGGCTGCCGATCGGGATGACGCAGCCGCCGCCGAGCAGTTCGTCGAGTCGGCGGCGAAGCTCGGGGTCGAGGTCCACCTTCTTGCCGCTTTCGATGTGCGCGACCGCCCCATCTTCCAGGCACAGGTGAAGCTTCAAGGTCTTGTGCCCCGGGTAGCCGCGAACAATCTCGTGCAGTGGGCCAAGCATGTCCATGCCATGGCGTGCTTCATCCACCCGAACCGACAAGCCGCTGGTATATCGCTCGGCAAGCGACTCGATGGTCATCACTTCGTTCACGATCAGGTTCACTTCTTCCGCCCCCGGTCGGCGGTCGATCGCTGCCCGCACGGCGACCTTGGCATCTGGCTCCACTAGGTGGCCAAAATCGGCAAACTGCTCGGGCCACAGAATGCAGCGAACGATGCCATCGAGATCTTCCAAGTCCCACATGGCGTATTTCGACGGTTTGCCGGGCTTAGGATTCTTGGTATGCGAGAACTTGATGGCCGCGAGCATACCGCCCATCACGACTTCGCTGCGATGCTCGAGTTCGGTGACTTGCTTACTGTTGTGCGTGCAGTAGGTTCGTAGCAGCGATTCGAATTCGGCCAGCGGATGACTCGAGAGATAGAAGCCGAGTACTTCCTTCTCCATCAACAGCCGATCCTTCTCCTCCATCTCGGGGATGTCGGGCAGGTCGGCCGCGTCGGCTTTTTGCACATCCTCCTCAAGCGAATCGAACAGGCCCTTCTGGCCACTGCGGCGATCCTTCATCGCCGAAGCACCCGCTTGCAGCGCCCGATCGACAATGGCCATCAATTGCGAGCGATGCGCGCCGAGCGAATCGAAAGCACCTGCTTTCACCAACGTTTCGATCGTCGAACGGTTGCACGAACTGGGGTCGATCCGCTCGCAGAAGTCGAACAAACTGCGGAACGGGCCATCCTTTTCTCGGGCCTCGACGATGGCGTCGGCCGCTCCGCCGCCGCAACCTTTGATCGCGGACAAGCCGAACAGAATTCGGCCTTCGCGGACCGCAAAGTCGACAAACGAGCTGTTCACGTCGGGCGGAACCACCTCGATTTCCATCCGTTTGCAGTCTTCGAGATGCTCGACCAACGAGTCTTTGCTCTTGAAGTTACGGCCGGGGATGTCGCCCGATAGCAAGGCGGCCATAAACTCCACCGAGTAGTGCGCCTTAAGGTAGGCGGTCATGTACGCGATGAGCGCGTAGGCGGTGGAGTGCGACTTATTGAAGCCGTAGCCGGCGAACTTCTCGATCATGCCGAACAGTTCTTCGGCCTTTTTCTTGTCGAGCCCTTTCTCTTGGGCCCCGTTCAGGAACTCCTCGCGGAACTTCGCAATGATCGGCAGCTTCTTCTTGCTGATCGCTTTAATACATTTGTACGATTCGGACAGGCCGATTCCACCCAGGCGATTGAGAATCCGCATCACCTGTTCTTGATACACCATTACGCCATGCGTTTCATCCAGCACCTCTTCCATCACAGGGTGCGGGTACTCGGCGGGGCGGCGGCCGTGCTTCACTTCGATGTACTGGTCGACCATGCCGCCTTCGAGCGGGCCAGGTCGGTAGAGGGCCGCGGTAGCGATGATGTCGCGGAAATTGTCGGGCTTCATCCGCTGCAGAAGGTCACGAATACCGCCCGATTCGAGCTGGAAGATACCCTTGGTCTCGCCGCGGCAGAGCAAGGCGTACGACTCCCTGTCGTCGAGCGGGAACTTATAGGGATCGATGCGTTCGCCGGTTGACTCCTCGATCAGGTCGATACTGCGGGCGAGGATCGTCAGGTTGCGAAGACCGAGGAAGTCCATCTTTAGCAACCCAGCGGCTTCCACGTCGTTCATCGACCACTGGGTGATGACTTCGGTCTTGCCTTTCACGTGCTGCAGCGGCACGTATTCGTCGACCGGCTTCTTGGCGATCACCACCGCGGCCGCATGGGTACCAACGTTGCGGGCGAGGCCTTCGATCTTGCGAGCCAGATCGAGCAGCTCGCGAATCTCCGGGTCGCTTTCGTAAGCCGCTTTCAGGTCTTCGGACTGCTCGAGGGCCTTGTCGAGGCTGATGCCGAGTTGGTCGGGGATCATGGCCGTGATCTGATCGACCCGGAAGATCGGCATCGACATCGTCCGGCCGACGTCCTTGATCGCCGCCCGCGCGGCCAGAGTTCCGAACGTGCCGATCTGGGCAACGTTGGCCTCGCCGTACTTGTCTTTCACGTACTGGATGACTTCCACCCGGCGCTGCTTGCAGAAGTCGATATCGATATCAGGGGCTTCCAGCCGGCTCTCGTCGAGGAACCGCTCGAACAGCAGGTCGTATTCCAGCGGGCAGACGTGGCTGAGTTTCAGCGAGAAACAAACCAGCGAGCCCACGCCGGAACCACGAGCCGTGCATGGGATGTTGTTGTCGACCGCAAAACGCACGAAGTCCCACACGATCAAGAAGTAGTCGGGGAAGCCGAGCTTGTTGATGACTCCCAGCTCGCGGTCGACGCGGGCCATGACCTCGTCCGACAGTTCGCCGGTCGCTGGATCGTTGTTCTGCCAGCGGTGTAGCACGTCGGAGTAGCGTTCTTTAAGTCCCTTAATCACCAGCTCGCGTAGGTACTCTTCGCTCGCGCTGATGTCGGGCTCGGTGTTGCCCGGCGTGGTGAACGTGGGGAAGTACCGTTTGCCGAGTTCCAGATCGATATCGACCGAGTCGGCGATGCTTTGGCTTCGCTTGAGCGCGTCGGCGTGATCCGGTAGCGCAGCGAACATCTCCTCGGGGCTGCGGAGGAAGAACTCGTCGCCTTCCATCTTCATCCGGCCGGTGTCGGTGCGGTACTTACCGGTGTTGATGCAGAGCAGCACGTCCTGGGCTTCGGCATCCTCGCGGTTGACGTAGTGAGCGTCGCTGGTCGCGACGAGCGGAACACCCACCTTGTTGGCCAGTTCGACGGTCAGCTCCATCGCCGCTCGCTGGATGTCGACTCCGTTGTCTTGGATCTCCAGGAAGTACCGCGGGCCGAATACCCGCTCGAACCACTCGACGATTTTGCTGCCGTGGGCGAGGGCCTCGTCGGCGGTATGGCCCGAGAGCAAGGTGCGACTCAACTCGCCCGATACGCACCCGCTCAGGCAAATGATGCCGTCGCTGTGGGCTTCGAGCAATTCCTTGTCGATACGGGGCTTGTGGTAAAAGCCTTCGAGAAACGCCCGGCTCGACATTTTCACCAAGTTCTTGAAGCCGGTCTGGTTCTGGGCGAGCAACGTCAGGTGGTAGCTGGCCTCTTTGCTGCTGGAGGCTCCCCCTTTGTCGAATCGGCTGGCCGGGGCGATGTACGCCTCGTAGCCGACAATCGGGTTGATGCCTTCGTCTTTGCACGCCCGGTAAAATTCGAGCGCCCCGTACAGGTTGCCGTGGTCGGTAAGTGCTAGGCCGTTCATGCCGAGCTCTTTGGCCCGCGCAACGAGCTTTTTAATCGGGCTCGCCCCGTCTAGCAGGCTGTAGTGACTATGGCAGTGCAGGTGCACAAACGGAGGGGCGTCCATGACGATATCCGAGTGACATGAGTGAGAATCTAGATGGCGAGTCGAACCATTCTATCGCGACACACACGGATTTTCATGTCGCAGAATAGGCGGCCCGCTCACCCCATATTTTGGTGCTTGACGAGCAGTGGCTGTAGGGCGGGCCGGCAGCTAGTTTTGCCGGTTATTCGAGCTCGGGATCACCGATACCACGAAGATACTCGGCCAACAGGCCCTGCATATCGAGCAGGCCCTGCCAGCGGGTGATGGCAATTTCGACCTTCGGGCTACCGTCGGGGATCTCGACTCCCTCCAGCAGTGCACGGGTCCGCAGGTGAAGGTACTCCAGTAGCTCCGAAAGCTGGGCCGCCTGCGCGGGGCCGAGGCCCTCGGGTAGTTCCGGGGCTTTGGGAATGTGCAGCGTGCTATGCGTCTCGCCTGGGCCGTCCCAGCCGAAATCGAGGTCCGACGTGCTGACCAGCTGCTTGGCCAGTGCGCTGCTGTCGAGGTGCTCGGTGGGAACATCCCCTTCCTCGTGCAGTTGTTGCAGACGCTGGGCAATCTGATCGCGGGTGCCGTAGCGGAGGACACTCCGGCCGAGCGAGATGATGTCGCCGTATCGCAAAATCCGCAGCTGCACTTGCTCGCCGTTCACGCGGGTGCCGTTGGTGCTGTCCAGGTCGGTCAGCACGAGCATGTCCTGGTCTTCCTGGATTTTGATATGAAAACGGCTGATCCGTTCGTCGTTCAGCTGTACGGCGTTGCCTTCCTCGCGGCCGATGGTGATCGGCGTCGAGAGGCTTTCGTACTTCCTCCCACGATCGGCACCATCCAAGACGTAAAGCGAAATTTGGGCCATCGTTGAAGGCAAACAGCTAAAAATCAGGAAATGAAACAAGGCACCGGCAGCGGTTAACCTTCTATTGTAACCAGCCGTGTGATTCGCGTCAGCAGCTTGGATTCACCAAAAAATGCCTTAATATCGCTAAAATCCTCGCATCGCCGCTGGTAACGGATCTCTCTATCGGTCATTCCTCGGTGCCAGCGAGGGCGAGACTTTGGCTCGATCGACCAGGCGCCCGCCATTTTGTGCAGTGCTGCCCTTAAGATCGCTAGTCGCCGACTCGTCACACCCGCCCCCGGCGTTGCTCGGGTTCAATCGAGACGCCGTGGTACGGATTGTCGGTTCTGGCCGAGAGCCACCGCAGCGGACGATCGCGAATCGGCACTGTTGTGGTTCGCTATCTAGGTGCGGATCACGATGGTGTCGGCAAACTCATCGTGCATGCACTTGTGCGACTTGTCGAAGATCATCAACGGATCGATCAAACGCGTGACGATCGGTCCCACGACGGGGATGAGATACATCAGCGTGAATGGCAGATACCGCAACCCAACGAGTCGCCAGATGCCTGCCTGGGTGCCATTGGTCCGCACGATCTTGATGCCGAGCATCTTCTTGCCGATCGTTTGGCCTTTGGTCGCCAGCAGGTAACCGTTGATGGCCAGGAACACAGCAAAGCCGACGAACACCATGCCGATTTTGAACTCCCAGCCAGGCTGGGTAGCCTGGTACTCGCGGCGCAGTTCCGCGGTCGACTTCGACTGGAAGTCCTGGTTGCGGTAAAAGTCCCACATATTGGGATACAGCGAGTTGGCTAGCACCAAGCCTAAAACTACGTTCAAGACCCACAACAGGGCACCGTCGATCAAGGCTGCCCAGAATCGTGACTCACGCTCCGCGAAATGGCCAAACTCTGGCGCTACTTCGAGGACACCATCTACCTGCTTGGCCTGTGGCGAAGCAAACGGGTTCGCAATTGTTTCCATCAGAACTCACCGCCTAGAGAAATCTGATATCAAAATTCCTTACGTTTCGCACTCCAGTCTTATTCCCCCCGCCTGATCGGTTGACGCCGAAGCAGACCGCCGGGGGGAAGGCATGCATCACTACGGTTTATCTTAGCCAGCGATTTCTATGCTTGCACTACAATCGTATCGGCGAGATCGTCGTGCAAACACTTGCGCGATTCGCGGAAAATCATGAGCGGATTGATTATCCATGTAACGAGGAAACCTAACCAAGGTATAAGCATGATTAGCTTGAATGGTAGGTAGCGAATGCCAAACAAGCGTCCCAGGTCGGCTGGCGATCCATCGGTTCGTACGATTTTGATACCGAGCAGATTTTTGGCAACGGTCTGCCCGTTGGTTGCAAGCAGGTAGCCATTGATGGCAAGGTAAATTCCATAACCAAGGGGGACCATTCCGTACCCAAATAGCACGCTGGGTTGGTTTGCTTCAATTTCTCGTTGGATCTGAGCCTGAGTTTTGCCCTGTCGGTCCATGCTCACGAAATCCCACATCTTGGGATAGAACATAAACGTAATCGCGAAGTAAAGCGGGAACAATACTGCCAAGAGAATCATCACGTCGATGATTGCCGCTCCCAGTCGCACGCCGCGACCAGCAAGGGGAGCATGGGAGTACGGTGCCATCGGGTCCGACATATCTTCGTACGACGTCGGAGCGGCAAATGGGTTATTTGGATCTTGCACAGGAAGTCCCCCCGCTGAATATTAGCCTGCCTAGGTTACACCGACCGAAGCGGCGGTTTGCAGTATACCCTAGTGACGGAAATGGCGGCAATTCGTAAATACCATCGGCAAGCCATGTTTATTGCAGGCGGCGATCACTTGCTCGTCGTTGCGTGACCCGCCGGGCTGGATGATGGCCGTGATGCCGGCCTCGGCGGCGCGGTGAATCGAGTCGTCGAACGGGAAGAACGCGTCGCTCGCCAGCACGCTGCCAGTCACCCGGTCGCCCGCCTTGCTGATGGAGATCTCCACCGAGTCGACCCGGCTCATCTGACCCGCGCCGGCGCCGAGCAGCATCTCGTCCTTGGCGAGCACGATCGCGTTGCTTTTGACGTGCCGGCACACCGCCCAGGCGAATCGTAGGTCGGCCATCTGCGTATCGGTCGGCGTGGTCTCGGTCACGATCTTCCACTCGGTCTCGTCGTCCGGTTTGTCGTCGGCAGTCTGGGCCAGGTAGCCTCCGTCGATCGAACGAAGCTGAATCGCACCGGTGCCTGGTTCGAGTTGGCCGATTTTCATCAGTCGCACGTTGGCTTTCCACTTGGGCTTGGTGGTCAGAATCTCTAGCGCTTCCGGCGTGTAGTCGGGAGCCACGATGGCTTCGACAAACTTGCCTGGTTCGGCCAGGCACTCGGCCGCGGCCGCATCGACCGGCACGTTGAATCCGAGGATCGAACCAAACGCGCTGATCGGATCGCCGGCCCACGCTTTTTGCATCGCTTCGCCCAGCGTCGAGGCGCTGGCCGCGCCGCACGGGTTGTTGTGCTTCAGCACGGCCACGCCAGGCGTGGGGAGCGAGCGGGCCACTCCCAGCGCGGCATCGAGATCGAGCAGGTTGTTGTAGCTCAGTTCTTTGCCGTTGAGTTGTTCGGCATTCACCACGCTGTGTGGACCCGCATCGGCCAGCTTGTAAAGCGCGGCACACTGATGAGGATTCTCACCATAGCGAAGCGGCAACGTGCGCGAGAGGTTCAAGCGAATCGTGCTGGTGAAGTCGCCCGACTCGGTTTCGGTTTGCTTCGCAAAGTACTTGGCAATCCCAGCGTCGTAGTCGGCAGTATGAGCAAACGCTTCGGCGGCGAGTTGGCGACGCTGCTCCGGGGTGGTGCCGCCTTGTTGCTGGATGGCCGACAATATTTCTGAATATTGCTGAGGATTGCTAGCAATGGTAACGAACGCGTGGTTCTTGGCTGCCGAGCGGACCATCGAAGGGCCACCGATGTCGATTTGTTCGATCGCTTCGGCGAAAGTGGTTTCGGATTTGGCGACGGTTTGGCTAAATGGATAAAGATTAACCACTACCAATTCGAAGCGGGCAATTTCGTGATCTTCCAGAGATTTTTGGTCGCCGGTATGGTCATGTCGGCATAGAATGCCTCCGTGCACCTTAGGGTGCAATGTCTTGACTCGTCCGTCCATCATTTCCGGCGAACCCGTATACGCTGCAACGTCTTGCACCTCGATACCGGCTGTTTCGAGCGCCTTACGAGTACCACCTGTGCTATAGAGACTGACTCCCGCGGCTACCAAGCCTTTGGCAAACTCAACGAGCCCCGTTTTGTCGCTGACACTAAGCAGTGCTCGTTCGATTTTTGAAGAAGTCATCCTGGCAGTTCCTCGCTATTTGAATCTCTAGTGTTGAGCGGAATGTATCGCAGATCACAGACGGTTTAGCCCGCAGGCCTTATTTTTCTATCAACCGGTTGGTTCCTAGCTTCGTATAAATAACAGGTCTTGAGAAGTGGTCGCCCCGCGGGTCAGAAACGCAGGCGATCCCTACACTTTGTACGATCTCGTCGTATTTTTCTGGTTGATCAAAAGCCGATCGACCCAATTGAGTTTCCCCACAGATCCTTAGAGTCGCCCCTTTCACTCAGCGTGGCCTATCGCGAGTTCCCCCCCTCCCTATCGATGGCCATTACGCGAAAGGGGCGACTTCTTTTTCTCACGGCCACTGTCGGGGGGCAGGCCCGCTCGTGCGGGGGGACGCTCATTATCGTCGCAGTTCCAGTTCGCTGAGTTCCACGTCGATCGCGCCGCTGGAGATCTGAATCTCGACCACGGAGTAGAAGAGCGAAACGATCAGCAAAATCAGGCTGCCGCCGAAAATCCACTCGCCGATCAGATCCTGGTGCAGGAACAAGCAGAACATCGAAGCGGTGCAGGTGATGAAGCTCACCACCCCGTAAAGTTGCATCCGCTTGATTAGCACGATTCGCTTTCGCAAATTCTCGATCTGCGGAAGGATGCGATCGCCGAGCTTGTCGGTACCGTTGCCATGAAGTTGGCGAATGAGCTGCGCGATGGCCAGAAAGCGATTCGAGTAGGCCAAGAGCAACAGCGAGATGGCCGGAAACAGCAAGGCCGGCGTCGTAAGCGTCATGGGGGGACTCGGGGAAATGGAATGAGGGATGCTTTTCGTTACGGGTAGGTTGCCTGCCAGTCTCGCCCCCCGATCGGGGTTCGAAAAGACCATGCCCCCACGCTGGGGGCACATGGTTTGGCCTAACTCTTTCGTTGGTAAGCATTTGTGATTCTGCCCCCACTTCCGGAATATCGCCCCAACAACGATTCGTGGGGGCTTTATTTTCAGTGGGGCGATCGCCTCTCACCCGCAAACCACTCGTTTTCCAGTGGCTGCCATCCAGCGTGGCGATCGGCTGCCCTGCGTTTTGCCCCCACCCGCTGCGCATCCATCGCTGCGGAGTTCGGCAAAATCGGGGGGCAAATCGGTGCAGAAGCATCATGAAGCCGTCGGTGGGTTGGAGGATTGCGACTGGAATAGGGAGGGGAGAGCAGGGATCGTAAACGAGTTAATTGGCATACTGTTCATTAGAACAGATTGGTGTCCATTTGCCACATTAAACTTCTCAGAAAGTGGGCTCGCTCTCGGAGCGGTGCGGGGAGGCGAAAGTCGGCTAGCCGCTGTCAGTTTTGTCGACTCCAGTGGTGGTTTGTTCGACCCCAAATCTGTCCTTGGCAATTCGGCCGCCCGACACGGTGCGAGAGAATCTTGCTTGGTCGTCGAAGAATCGCCCGCTTATGAAGAGTTAGAGAGACACCGGTACGCAACTTGCAAAAGTGAATGGGCGTTTGGTGGTTCACCGAATTACTACATTCGCATTTCTCACTCCCGCAGGCTCTATGAGTACCCCAGTCACTTT
Organism: Aeoliella mucimassa; assembly: GCF_007748035.1. Classification (NCBI taxonomy): domain Bacteria; kingdom Pseudomonadati; phylum Planctomycetota; class Planctomycetia; order Pirellulales; family Lacipirellulaceae; genus Aeoliella; species Aeoliella mucimassa. The sequence continues at coordinate 5,245,097 of NZ_CP036278.1, read as the reverse complement.
CAGGCACCCCCCGCGGCAGGCGTTCACGCTGGTGGAGCTTCTTGTGGTGATCGCCATCATCGGTATCCTGGTCGCGTTGCTGCTTCCCGCGGTGCAGGCCGCCCGCGAATCGGCTCGCCGCAGTCAGTGCGTGAACAATCTAAAGCAGCTTGGCTTAGCGCTGCACAATTACGAGTCGACCAACAAGGTGCTGCCGTCGCTGCACAACTACTTCACCCCCACGGCCACCCTGTTGCCGTATTGCGAACAATCGCAGTTGGCCGACCTGTTCGACTTTACCGAGAACCCGACCTCGAGCGACCCGCGGGTGATTCAAGCCGCGGCAACCGTGATACCGATGTTCCTTTGCCCCAGCGACAGCGAACCAGCCACGCATCAGGTGGAGGAGTCGGGAGCCACTTACGAGTGGGCGGGGGCCAACTATGGCATCAATGGTTCGAGTGGAGTCGGCACGTCGCAGAATTGCGATCCTTTTGGGAGTAAGACGGATGGACTCTGCTACGTCGACTCGAAACTACGCATGGCACGCGTGAGCGATGGATTGAGTAACACGCTAGCGTTTACCGAATCGTTACGCGGCCCATGCGACGAGGCTCCTTCCGATACGACTCCCGACGTGCAGCGTTACGTCGCGACCTTGGGGCTGGCGGTTGACTCGCTTATCCCTACTGCAGACTCGGCTGAGTTGAACGGGCCGGACTCGGCCATTTCGGCCGCCAGTGCTTGGAACTCCATGCGGTTTTGCAACTGGTTCAAGATGGACCGCATTCCCGGCACCATCATGGTCGGGCGGTTTCCGCCGAATAGCGCGATCCCCGATCTCGGAGCCCGCCGCATTCGCATCCAGGCCGCCCGCAGCAACCATCCCGGCGGTGTAAACGCCTGCTTCGCCGATGGGAGTGTGCGGTTTGCCAGTGACGACACCAATTACCTGGTATGGCAATCGTATTGGACACGCGCCGGCGGCGAAGTATTGCCAGCGGAATAGGAGAGGAATCATCGAAATGCAAACCCACAACGAACATGGTTCGGCTCCCCCGTTGGAACTCACGGGGTTAACCAAACGTTTCCGGCAAGGAAGCAAAGAAATCACCGCGCTCGACGACGTATCGCTTACCGTCGCCGCGGGAGAGTTTGTCGCGGTGATGGGAGCCAGCGGCTCGGGCAAGAGCACCCTGCTGCATCTGGCAGCAGGTCTGACCGACGCATCGAGCGGCACCGTGCGAGTCGACGGGCAGGACCTCTCCGCCTTGTCCGATAAGCAGCTCACGCACTTTCGCCGCCGGGAGATTGGCCTGGTGTTCCAGTCGCTAAACCTGGTGCCCGCACTCACAGCGGAAGAAAACGTGCTGCTGCCGCTGTACGCAGCTGCGGACCGCAGCCATCGCGTGAAACTCGCGGGCGAGTTGCTCGATCAGCTCGGCTTGGGCGATCGCCGCACGCATCGTCCGAGTGCCTTGAGCGGCGGCGAGCAGCAACGCGTCGCCATCGCCCGCTCGCTGGTGACCGAGCCGGCCATCGTGCTGGCCGACGAACCGACGGGGAGCCTCGATTCGACCAACGGGCAGCTTATCTGCCAAGTGATTCGTAAGCTGAACGACGAGCAGCAGCGGACCGTGGTAATCGTCACGCATGAGCCCAGCGTGGCCATTTGGGCCGACCGCATTGTGGTGCTCAAAGACGGAAAGCTCGAGAGCGATTTTGCCGCTTCGAGTTTCACAGGGCCACAGGAGCTTGCCTCCCACTATCAACAAATCACCTCCCCGACCGAGCAGACGGAGCTAGTGCATGGCGTCGTTTAAGCTCGTGTGCAAATTGGTCGTCGCCCAGATGGTGCTGCACCCCGCGCGGGTGATCCTCACCAGCTTGGCGGTTATCGCCTCGGCGGCCGCGGTCGCGTGGGTGGTGAGCGGGTACGATGCGCTGGTGTCGCAGTTCGACGAAAACGCGAACAAGTACCTGGGCCGTTACGATCTGCTGGTCACTCCCCAGGGAGGTCCACCGGGTGCGACCACCAGCATTGAACCCGCTGTGATTGAGCAACTCCAGCAGGATCCCGCTGTGTTGGAAGTGAATGCCATCGCCCAGTCGCGAGCCAGCGTGAGTGCGGCACTGAAAGAGGGCGAGGAGCATAGCGGCCCGCTCGGGTTGCTGATCGGATCGAAACCGCCGGTCAACGGAGCCCCACCGCTAGGGCCGACGCTTGTCGCGACCCCTGCGTTGGAAGGCCCTTACGAAATGGTCGCCGGCGAGTGGTTGACCGACGCTGGCGAGCATCAAGCCGTGCTGAGTCAGGGAGCGGCCAAAAGCCTGGAAGTCGAGGTCGGCGACCGCATCGTGGTCACGACGTTTGCCAATCAGGTACGGCTCGAAGTGGTCGGCATCATCGAACAAGCTCCCCAGTCGCTCGGCGGCCGACGCGGCGGCGGTGGCGGCAGCGGAAGAGGTAGCGGAGGGAATGCCCGCGGCGGAGCAGACGCTCAAAGAGCCTCGCGCGAAGGGCAGCCAGCCGACACGCCACGCGGCGAAGGTCGACCCTCCGGCCGAGGGCCACGTGGGGCTGGACCTCCCCAATCTAGTGAGCCAGGCCCAGCGGCCGACGCTGCCTCTCGCGGGCCATCGATCCCCGGCGGTAGCGGTGGTTCGACCTTGGCAACCAACGCGGTGTACGTGCGGTTTGCGACCGCCGAGTTGATCAACGGATTCGCGTCGAAACCCGCCATCCTGCAAATCGCGCTCCGCGATGGGTTCGATGTCGAAGCCTTTCACCGCGCCTGGGATGAGCGGCTATCCACCCTGCGACCGTCGCTCAAGGCGATTGATTTCGAAGACGTTCGCGAAGGCCTGGCAACCAGTGGGTCGGTCTCGCAAAAACTCACGCAGGCCTACTCGGCGACCGGACTGGCTGCCCTGGCGGCGGTGTTCATTATCTTCAGCACCCTGAGCATGGGCGTCACCGAGCGAAGTCGCGAGTTCGCCATGCTGCGGGCGATCGCCCTCTCGCGCGGGCAGGTCGGCATGATCATCGCGGTAGAGAGCCTTGCCTTGGCCATCATCGGTTGGCTCGGCGGACTGCTCGCTGGTTGGGTGATTCTCAGCATTGCTGCCCAGAGCAAGCCCGACCTGTTTCCCGACGGGGCCAAGCTCGGCTGGACCTGCGTAGGGCTCACCGGGGCGAGCGTGGTGGTCGGGGCGCTCGGCGCTGCGATCGTGCCCGCCTGGCAAGCGATGCGCATCCGCCCGCTCGACGCTCTGTCGCCATCGACCACCGAGCAATCGCCAAAATGGCCGTGGGTTTGTCTGGCGATCGGCCTGGTGATGATCTCCATGGCACCGATCTCGGTATTCTTCGTCGCGATGGACGACGCCTCGCGTACCTGGTTGTGGGCGGTGGTAAGTTACCCTTGCCTGCTGGTCGGTATGGCCCTGGTCACCCCAGCGGCGATCATCGCCAGCGAGAAGTACCTCGGCCCGCTCGTCGCCCGTTTGCTGTGCATCGACCCGCTACTGCTGCGGGGGCATCTGTCGACCAACCTCTGGAGAACACTCGGCACCACGCTCGCGCTCGCTTCCGGCCTGGCGTTGTACGTGTCGGCCCAGACGTGGGGCTACTCGATGCTGCAGCCCTTCCTGCCTGGCGAGTGGATGCCCGACGCGATTGTCGGATTCCAGCCGATTGGGCTCGACGAGTCGCAGGCCGCCGAGGTGGCCAAGATCGACGGAGTGCAGGGCGACCTGCTTCCACTGGCGCTCGAGCAGTCCAAAATCGCCTGGCCCGACGACCAGTTGCCCCGCGGCATGGGCAAGGACAACGCGATTGTCATCGGCCTCGACGCCCCCCGCGCCTTGGCTAGCAGCGATCCGTTTTTGGATTTGAAGTTCGTCGCGGGTTCACCCGCCGAGGCGGCCGAGGCAATCGCCAGCAGCAACAGTTGCCTGGTGTCGGAAGACTACGAAATGGCGACCGGCATCGGCGTCGGCGACCTGCTGACGTTTACTCCCCCCAATGCTCCGCAGTCGAAGGTCGAGTACCAAGTGGTCGGAGTCGTCTCGCTGCCAGGCTGGCAGTGGTTTACCAAGTTCTCCGGAGTCCGGCGGCACTTCGTCCGGACCGGCGGCATCGTCCTCGCCGACCACGATCGGGTGCGGAGCGACTTCGCGCTCGGCGAGCGAACCGAGTTCTTCTGGCTCCACTTCGACGGTTCGAAGCCCGTCGCCGAAATCGAGCAAGCCATGCAATCGCTGGCCGAGCAAGACTCCGGCGAGTCGTTCGTCGCCGACGGGGTAGGGCAGGTCACCGCCTACCGACCCTTCGCCCGGCTGACCGACACCGCGAGCATTCGCACCAGCATCTCTCGGCGGGCCGATGGGGTGATCTGGAGCATGAGCCAACTGCCGCTCGTGACGTTGCTCATCACCTCGCTGGCGGTCGTCAACACCATCATCGCATCGGTGCGGGCGCGGACCTGGGAGCTTGCAGTACTCCGATCAATCGGAACCACCCGCGGCGAACTCGTGCGGCTGGTGATTGCCGAGTCGCTGTTGATCGGGCTCGTGGTTTGCCTGGTGAGCCTGAGCTTTGGGCTGATCGCAGGTTGGTGCGGAGTCGGCATGAGCCGCTACTCGGGCGCGTTCTTCGGCGGGCCGCCGACCTTCCTGATTCCCTGGAGTCACCTGAGCCTGGGCTTCGCGCTCGCGCTGGGTGCCTGCCTGCTGGCAGCCGTGTGGCCCGCCGTAACGATTGGGCGAGCCAAGCCGCTCGCGTTGTTACAAGCAGGTCGCACTGCGATGTAGGTGCTTACGAGCTCCGCAGATAACCACCATGGCGACGAGCCCCAGCAAAGCAGTTGCCGGCTCTGGCACCGCGGTCAGCGTCGGAGCAACCGGGGTGCTGGCGCCCAGGTTGTCGCGCCAGAGGGTGTAGTCGCCGAGGTCGACCTGGCGGTCGCCGTTGCCATCGGCATCGAGCGGTCCGCTCAATCCGTACTGAGTTTTCCAGACCTCGTAGTCCGCGATATCTACGTTGCCATCGGCATTGAAGTCACCAGCGATCGGGGCCGCAGCCGTGGCAATCTGGCCGATCGAAATCTCTCCAACTCGGGTCTGGCTTGCTGGTGCAAAGAGTTCGACCGTCACGCCATCGATGTCAGCCATGTCCAGCGATCCAGTCGCGTTATACTGGAACCAATCGTATTCGATATCCAAGTAATACGAATCCATCGTGGCGATTGGCAAGTACACGGCTGAGCTGCCCCGGGTACTACCCGATTCCAGGCCGCTGAATAGTGAGACACGCACGATAGCGCCCTCGTTGCCTGCACTGCCTGGCGTGGTGGCTCCCATATCGATCCGCAAGCGGTCGTGTCCCGCAGCGGTGAATTCGGCGTTCAGGTAGTCGCCTTGCGAAGTGGAGATCAGCTTTCCGTACCGCACGAGCGAGACCTCGAACATGCCGCCATCGAAGCCCATGGTGAACGAGCCTTCGCTCTGTGCCAGTTCGAAGTTGCCATCCCACATGGCAATCACCTCGCGAGCGCCGCCCAGTACTTCGGTGGTTGCCAGGGTGTGCTGCGTCATGTTCACGTCGACAAAGCCGTCGGTGTCTTCGTAAGCGCCGGCGTCAAACGAGTCGATAATCAGAGCAAAACTAGCTTGGGTGCCAATCGCCCAGATGCCGCCCACCCACAAGAGTGTAGTGAGCCAAGAGAAAATAGCCTTCATCGTTGTTCCTAGTCGTTTGTATGGAAGCTCGCCCCAAAGGAGTCCCACACGCCACTTGAAACTAAATGGCTTTTCTCTGGTTGTCAAGCGAGTCGGTACTACCACGATTCACTACGAATCCCATCCCTCTTGAGGGGGTGGGCTAGAGTGGGGACACTAGGCGATGTCGTTGTGCCCCCAAAACCGGGAAATCGATTCGTGGGGGCTTTATTCTTTCCGCACGGAGGCCGGGGGATTTGCATTTTGCCTTTGTTTTTCGGTGTTTTCTCGCACGGCCGAAAATCTCCCGCTGGGAGTTTTGCCCCACCCTGCGATGGAGTGGGGGCAAAACGATTGGTGGCCAGTCGTCCGTAGTTGTCAGTTGTCCGTAGTTCGTTGTAAGTGCAGCAGTCCGTTGTAAGTGGACGTAGGGTGCGGTCGAGCTCCGAGCTGCCCCACCGGTTTTTCACACGGTAATTCCGGCTACCACAAACATGAACCTTCGCGCAGCAGGGAGCCTACCGCTTATCGCCCAAAAGCCTACAGCCAAATTGCCAAACAGCGTCGCACCAATCGTGTCGTGGTGTGCTGATCATTAGTGCACATCTGGTGGCCAATTGCAAAGGGAATCTAGCAAAAATTCCCGACGTATAAACTGCTAGTATTCGTGTGGCCGGATCGACTACAATGCGGACCTCCTCGGCCTTGTCGCAAACTCTGGTTGGAAGTTCATGGCTGGTTTCGACCTCACCCACACCACGACGCGAGTCCTCACCTGCACCGGTTTGGTTGCTGGGGGGGCTGCCATTGCCGCGTTTGCCCCCGTAGGGGCTGCTGGTTCGTTGGCGGCACCAGTTGCCGGTTTGGCGTCAAACGTTCTAGCCAATGATATTCAGACTTCGCTGCTCAGTCGGTCGGCAAAGCCAGGTGAACTGTTCAAGAACCACGACCTCACCAAGCTCTCGGGCAATGCGGTGCGGACTTGCCTGGAGGCTGTGGCCAGCGACAAATCGTCGGGAGTAGCGGCGGCTGATGCCAAGACGCTTCGCAAAGTGGGTAAAGCGATTGAAAAGCGGTGGGAAGAGCTAACCACCATGCCCGAGTGGCAGGACGACGTTGCCCCTGTGCAGGGGGAACAGCTGACGAAAGTCATTGTGGGCGAGGCCAATATCACCCAGGCCGGCATCGCCCAGGCTACGGCACTGGAGCCCGAAACGTGGCAGGAGATGGTGGCCGTGCATGCCCGCCTAAATAGCTGGAAACTCACGCCAGCAGCAGCCAAGGCAGCCGGCGGGTGGCTTCACCAGCGATTTGCTCAAGCCGTATGGGAATTGCTAAAAGAGGACGCTACAGGCAAAGGTCCCGGGGGTGGCAAAGCGTACGCCGCCTTGCAGATGACGTTGCTGGCGGAGATTTTGCAGCGACTGCCAGACCATGCCGAACGCGATGGCGAAACCAAAGAGCTAAAAAAGCACCAAGTGAAAAGTGCCCGAGCCTTGCGAGAGGTCATTCAAGGGCAAGTCGAGCAGTTTCGCCAGCACCTGGATGCGGAAGGAGCGGAAAAGCATACCGAGCTGCTGTCGACACTGGCCACTGTTTCGCAGGACGTTGGGACCAAGCTTGACTCGCTAGCCATGAGTCTGGAGGTGGTTGTAGAAACGACAAGTGCCGCTCGCGAAGAGGCCCGCGACCATCGGGCGGAGTCGCTAGCCAACCAGCAAGAGATTCTGAGGCTACTCCGAGAAGACAGCAGACAGCGCGATTCCGACGAACAGCTTCGTACCGAAAACGAGAACCTGCGAAGAGAGCTGGAAGAGGCCAAAGCTGGCCTTGAAAGACTAGCTGCCGATGCCGAGCACGGTAACCAACGTGCCGACGAAGCCTTGGCCTCGAAAGACCCGGCCCAGGTGCAAGCCGCCCTGATGGCGATGTGCGACGAGAAAACGGAGCAAGCAGAAAGGACCCAGCAGGAGGTATTGGAGCTCCACCGCGAAATCGCCGCCATAGCTTACTTGCGAGGGGATATTAAAGAAGCCGAGCGTCGGATTCGCCTTATTCTCAATCAGTTACCGAGCGACCTGGATGCCCTCAATCGCTTAGGCCTCATCCGTAGTCTGCAAGGAGACTTAAACGAAGCAGAATGTCTGTACCAACAGGTGGAAGCCCTGGCAGCAGGGGACGCACAAATACTTGCTACTGCCTATGGCAACTTGGGGAATCTCTATCTGACTCGCGGTGACTTGGGGCACGCCGAAGTGATGTACCAGAAGGCACTCGATAATAACGAGGAGCTAGGTTGTAAGGAGGGGATGGTGAGTGCCTATGGCTGTCTGGGGAACCTCAATCTGACTCGCGGCGACTTGGGGCAGGCCGAAGCGATGTACCTGAAGTCGCTCGAGATTGGAGAGGAACTAGGCTGCAAGGAGGGAGTGGCGAGTGCCTACGTCAACCTGGGGATTCTCTACGGGACTCGCGGCGACTTGGGGCGGGCCGAAGAGATGTACCAGAAATCGCTCGAGATTGATGAGGAGCTAGGCCGCAAGGTGGGGATGGCGAGTGCCTATGGCAATCTGGGGAATCTCTGTCGGACTCGCGGCGACCTGGGGCGGGCCGAAGAGATGTACCTGAGGTCGCTCAAGATTGAAGAGGAGCTAGGCCGCAAGGAGGGGATGGCGAATCAGTATAGCAACCTGGGGATTCTCTATAAGACTCGCGGCGACCTGGGGCGGGCCGAAGAAATGTACCAAAAATCGCTCGGTATCAACGTGAAGTTAGGTCGTAAGGAGGGGATGGCGATTGTCTATGGCAACCTGGGGATTCTCTATAAGACACGCGGCGACTTGGGGCGGGCCGAAGAAATGCACCAAAAATCGCTCGATATTAATGAGGCTATAGGTAATAAGGAGGGGATGGCAATTCAGTACGGCAACCTGGGGGATCTCTGTCTGACTCGCGGTGACTTGGGGCGAGCCGAAGAAATGTACCAAAAGTCGCTCGATATCAATGAGGAGCTAGGCCGCAAGGAGGGGATAGCGATTCAGTACGGCAACCTGGGGAATCTTTGTCGGACTTGCGGTGACTTGGGGCGAGCCGAAGAGATGTACCAAAAGTCGCTCGATATCAATGAGGAGCTAGGCCGCAAGGAGGGGATGGCGATTCAGTACGGCAACCTGGGGCATCTCTCTCGGACTCGCGGCGACTTGGGGCGGGCTAAAGAGATGTACCAAAAGTCGCTCGATATCAATGAGGAGCTAGGCCGTAAGGAGGGGATGGCGAGTGACTATGGCAACCTGGGGATTCTGTATCTGACTCGCGGCGACTTGGGACGAGCCGAAGAGATGTACAAAAAGTCACTCAGGATTGAAGTGAAGCTAGGTCGCAAGGAGGGGATAGCGAGTCAATGCGGCAACCTCGGGAATCTCTATAAGATTCGCGGCGATTTGGGGCGGGCTGAGGAGCTGTACCGCAAATCTCTAGCCCTGTTTAGCGAAATCGGCATGCCGCACAAGGTGGAGCTGGTCCAGGGATGGCTTGAGGACCTTGCTCAATAGCTGCAGCCCGAGGTCCCACCTGCCAGACTGCCAGAGTTGTCAGAACCATGGCAGTCGGTGGCAAACTGTGAGGATTGGCTTCTGCCAAATTGGCATTCGTAACTCGCCAGCTCAGGGCGGGGTGGCTGGAATCGGGCTATTTCTCGGCATCTATCGCGTTTCTTGGCTCTGGCACGCTGCTTGCATACATGGGGGACACTAGGCCTACGGTCTGCCAAATCATTCCAGCGGCATTTTTGCCCGCTGGTTCAGTGCGATAGAGCGCGGCAGCGACCTCCCTCAGGTGGGGGGCGGCCGCAAACCACCGACCCAAACACGACTTACAACTGTCTACCGACAACTGCAAACAAAGGAGTTTCGACAGTGGCTAAACAAATGGTATTTGACGACGAAGCCCGCCGTCCCCTCGCTGAGGGTGTCGCGAAGCTGGCTCGAGCCGTCCGTAGCACGCTTGGTCCACGCGGCCGCAACGCGGTGCTCGACAAGGGCTGGGGTTCGCCCAAGGTGACCAAAGACGGCGTGACCGTTGCCGAGGACATCGAACTCGATGATCCCTACGAAAACCTCGGTGCCCAATTGGTGAAGGAAGCCGCCAGCAAGACCAACGACGTCGCTGGCGACGGAACCACCACCGCGACCGTGCTGGCCGAAGGCATCTTCCGCGAAGGTCTGAAGATGATTGCCGCTGGTGCCGACGCCATGGCCCTGAGCCGCGGCATTGCCAAGGCGGTCGAAGCGGTTCAAGACTCGATTGCCAAGATGGCCGACCCCATCGACGTGAAAGACAAGAAGCGTCTGCAGCAAATCGCCACGATCGCTGGTAACAACGATCCCACGATCGGTTCGGTGCTGGCCGACGCGTTCAGCAAGGTTGGCAAGAACGGTGTGATCACCGTCGACGAAGGTCGCGGCAACGAGACCACCGTCGAAGTGGTCGAAGGCATGCAGTTCGATCGCGGTTATCTGTCGCCTCACTTCGTGACGAACGAAGACGAGATGTCGGCGGAGCTCGATAACTGCCACATCCTGGTGTTCGAAGAGAAGATTTCGAACGCCAAGAACATGGTGCCGTTGCTCGAAGCCATTTCGAAGGCGGGCAAGCCGTTGTTGATCATCGCCGAAGACGTGGATGGCGAAGCCTTGGCCACGTTGGTGGTGAACAAGATGCGGGGTATCGTCAACGTTTGTGCGGTCAAAGCTCCTGGCTACGGCGATCGCCGCAAGGCCATGCTTGGCGACATTGCCACGTTGACTGGTGCGAACGCCATCTTCAAGGACCTCGGTATCAAGCTCGACGCGGTGCAGGTCACCGATCTTGGTAAGGCCAAGAAGGTGATCATCACTGGCGACAACACCACCATCGTCGGTGGTGCTGGCAAGAAGGACGCCATTGCTGGCCGTGCCGATCAGATCCGCAACGAAATCAACACCACCGACAGCGATTACGATCGCGAGAAGCTGCAAGAGCGTCTGGCCAAGCTGGCCGGCGGTGTGGCCGAAATCAAGTGTGGTGCTGCGACCGAAAGCGAAATGAAAGAGCGCAAGGCGCTGTTCGACGACGCTCGTGCTGCTACGCACGCCGCGCTGCAGGAAGGCATTGTCCCCGGTGGCGGTGTTGCTTTGCTGCGTAGCGAGAAGGCCCTCGACAAGCTCAAGCTCGAAGGCGACGAGCAACTCGGTGTTGCCATCGTGAAGGCCGTGCTCGAATACCCGCTGCGTTACATTGCCGAGAACGCCGGTGTCGACGGCGCCGTGGTCGTCAACCGCGTGCGTCGCCTGAAGGGTAAGACCGAAGGGTATAACGCCGATAAGGACGAGTACACCGATCTGGTCGCTGCTGGCGTGATCGACCCCGCTCGCGTGGTTCGCACCGCTCTGCAAAATGCAGCCAGCGTCGCTTCGCTGCTGCTCACCACCGATTCGCTCGTGACCGAGATTCCTTCGGAAGAGGAAGAAGGCGGACACGATCACCATGATCACGGTATGGGTGGCATGGGAGGAATGCCCGGCATGGGTGGCATGGGTGGCATGGGCGGCATGGGTGGCATGCCCGGCATGATGTAAGCCAGCCGCTGGCTACCTAACTGCGATCCTTTCGACCTTACAAATACAAACAACATATAAACCAATCTGGAAATACAAATCATGGCAAAGATCAATCTGCGTCCCCTGGACGATCGTGTGGTGGTGCAACCCATGGAAGCCGAAGAGATGACCGCTGGCGGTATCGTGCTGCCGGATGCCGCTCGCGAAAAGCCGCAGCGTGGCAAAGTCGTAGCTGTCGGCGTTGGCAAGCTCATGGACAGCGGCAACCGTGGTGAGCTCTCCGTGGCCGTTGGCGACGAAGTGATTTACGGCAAGTACGGCGGATCGGAAGTCGAAGTAAACGGCCAGGAATACAAGATCCTGCGTGAGAGCGACATCCTCGCCAAGGTTACCGCCTAGGGGCAAACCCGCCCGACGCACCACTTGCGTCTGTAACCTGTAACGTTCCGCACAACTCACCGAATTTAAACCTGCAAAGGACTCAATCGTGGCTAAACAACTCATGTTCGACGATGCCGCACGAGCCAAGATGCTCAAGGGTGTCGACAAACTGGCCGATGCCGTGGCTGTAACCATGGGCCCCACCGGTCGTAACGTTATCATCAACAAGTCGTTCGGCGGTCCTACCGTGACCAAAGACGGCGTCACCGTCAGCAAGGAAGTGGAACTCGAAGACCCCTTCGAAAACATGGGCGCCAAGCTCGTGCACGAAGTGGCCGACAAAACCTCCTCGCTCGCTGGCGACGGTACCACCACCGCTACGGTGCTAGCCCGCGCCATCCTGAAGGAAGGTGCCCGCAACATCGTTGCTGGTAGCAATCCAACCGCCGTGCGTCGTGGCATCGAAAAGGGTGTCGCTGCTGCTTGCGAGTTCCTCGACTCGAAGAGCAAGAAGGTTTCGAGCAAAGAGGAAATCGCCCAGGTGGGTGCCATCAGTGCGAACAACGACCGCGTGATCGGCGACCTGTTGGCCGACGCGATGGAAAAGGTTGGCAAAGACGGCGTCATCACCGTGGAAGAAGGCAAGTCGACTGAAACCACCCTCGAGTTCGTCGAAGGTATGCAGTTCGACAAGGGTTACCTGTCGCCTTACTTCATCAACGAGCCTTCCACCATGGAATGTGCTCTGGAAGACGCTTACATCCTGATTCACGAGAAGAAGGTCAGCAATCTTCGTGAGTTGCTGCCGATTCTCGAGCAGGTGAGCCAGAAGGGCAAAGCCCTCGTGATCATCGCCGAAGACGTGGAAGGCGAAGCCTTGGCCGCGTTGGTGGTGAACAAGCTGCGTGGCATCCTGAACGTTGCCGCGGTAAAGGCTCCTGGATTCGGCGATCGTCGTAAGGCGATGCTCGGCGATATTGCCACCCTAACCGGCGGCACCCTGATCTCCGAAGACCTTGGCAAGAAGCTCGAGGCTGTCACGCTCGAAGAGCTCGGCCGGGCCAAGAAGATCACCATCAACAAGGACTCGACCACCATCGTGCAAGGTGGTGGGGCGACCTCCGACGTGCAAAAGCGAATCGATCAGATCCGCAAGAGCATCGAGAACAGCACCAGCGACTACGATCGCGAAAAGCTGCAAGAGCGTCTGGCCAAGCTCACCGGTGGCGTTGCCATCGTGTCGGTGGGTGCCAACAGCGAAGCCGACATGAAGCAAAAGAAGGCTCGCGTCGAAGACGCGCTGCACGCAACTCGTGCAGCGGTGGAAGAAGGCATTCTGCCTGGTGGTGGTGTGGCGTTGCTGCGGTGTCGCGAAGCGGTAGAAGCTGCTCGTAGCGGTGCCAAGGGCGACGAGAAAATCGGCGTTTCCATCGTGCTCGGCGTGTTGGATGCTCCGCTGCGTCAGATTGCCGACAACGGTGGTCTGGCCGGTAGCGTCGTAGCCGACGAAGTCTCGCAGAAGCCGTTCAACCAAGGTTACGACGCCAACGCTGGTGAGTACGTCGACATGCTCAAGGCAGGTGTTATCGACCCAGCCAAGGTTGTGAAGACCGCGCTGACGAACGCTTCCAGCATTGCTGGTCTGATCCTCACCACCGAGGCTCTCGTGACCAACTACGATTCGAAGGACGACGACAAGAAGGCTGTCGTTGGTTCGATTCGCTAGTGGTCGCTGAGTGAGAAAAACGCTTGCATCGGGCCACTCGTGCATGTTCGCGAGTGGCCCGGTGTTTTGAGACAGACTGGCGGTTTGAATGAGTCGCTAGCCTATAGCTTACAGCCCAAAGCCAATAGCTATTCATGCCTACACAACGTTGTTATTACGAAGTTCTCGGCGTCGAGCGTTCTGCGTCGGAGGGTGACATTGCCACCGCTTATCGCAAGCTGGCAATCAAGTACCATCCCGATAAGAACCCCGGCGACGAGGAAGCGATTGAACGCTTCAAAGAGTGCAGTGAAGCCTTCGAGGTACTGCACGATTCGCAGAAGCGTGCGCGCTACGACCAGTACGGCCACGCAGGCGTGAATGGTGCTGGGGGTGGTGGAGGTCATTTCCACGACGTCGGCGACATCTTCAGCGCGTTCGGCGACATCTTTGGCGACATCTTCGGTGGCGGCGGAGGAGGGCGACGCGCCCGCGCGGGACGCGATGTTCGCTGCGACGTAACGCTCACCCTGCACGAAGCAGCCGAGGGTTGCACCAAAGAAGTCGAGTTTCAACGACACGAAAACTGCGACGATTGCAACGGCACCGGAGCCACCGCTGGCAGCGCCCGCGAGGTCTGCAGCTACTGCGGCGGCCACGGTCGGGTGATTCAATCGGCTGGCATCGTCCGCGTACAAACCACGTGCCCCGCCTGCGGCGGCGAAGGCTCGAAGGTGAAGGACCCTTGCCGCACCTGTCGCGGCAAAGGGCAGCGACTCCGCACCGTGGCGATCGAGGTCAAAATCCCCGCTGGTGTCGACGATGGCATGCGGGTCCGAATCACCGGCGAAGGAGAGCCAAGCCCCAACGGCGGACCTCCCGGTGATTGCTACTGTTTTATTTCGGTGCTGAGCCACCCGCTGTTCGAGCGACAAGGCCCTCACCTGATTTGCCGCGTGCCGATTACCTATCCCCAAGCAGCGCTCGGTTGCACGCTCGAGGTGCCGACCCTCGCCGGGCGGGGCGAAGTAAAAGTACCGGCCGGCACCCAGTCGGGCGAGGTGTTTCGCATGAGCGGCCGAGGCATGCCCGACCCGCGGTCGCACAGCGTCGGCGATCTGCTGGTGCAGGTGAGCATCGAAGTACCGACCAAACTATCCAAAGACGAAGACAAACTGCTACGCGAGCTGGCTGAACTGGAACACACGAACGTGGCTCCGCAGCGGAAGTCGTTTTTCAAACAATTGACTGATTACTTTACCGCCAACGATTCTGATGGCGAGGAGGCATAAGCGAAGATGGCCAACGAAGAAGAACTGGTTGACGAAGCGATGGACGAATCGCAGGAGTTGGAAAACCAGCCCGAAGTCGATACCGAAGAACTCGAGGCCGAATTGGCTACCGAGAAGGATCGTTCGCTACGTTTGCAGGCCGAACTCCAGAACCTGCGTGCTCGCCAGGCGCGGGAACTGGCCGATGCTCGCAAGTACGCTGGTATCGAATTGATGCGCGATATTCTGCCGGTGCTCGACAACGTGGATCGGGCGATCGAAGCCGCCGGCGAAGGAGCCGAAGTGGCCAGCCTGCTCGAAGGTTTTAAACTGGTCCGCCAGCAGCTGCTGACCGCCCTCGATCAGCACAACTGCAAGCAGATTGCCGCCGAAGGCGAAGTGTTTGATCCCGATTACCACCAGGCCATCCTGCAGCAGCCTTCGCCCGAAGTGCCTGCTGGGGTGATCATGATGGTCACGCAAGCGGGCTATCAGTTGCACGACCGCGTGGTGCGGGCCGCTCAGGTGATTGTTTCCGCGGGTCCTGGCGAGATTGGCAACATTGCCGAGAACGATTCGGCTGGCGACGAGGCCACCGCTTAGCGACAATTGGAGTGTCTCGTAGAGACGTTTGAGTTCCGTGAGTCGTCTCAGCGACTCTGCGCGATATTTATTCTGGTTGGTGAGAAGTGAAAGATGCCTACCTACGACTATCAGTGTGATGCGTGCGATCATGAGTTCGAGCTGTTCCAGTCGATCTCCGAGCCGGTCAAACGCAAGTGCCCGGAGTGCGGCAAGTTGAAGCTCCGCCGGTTGTTCGGCACCGGAGCTGCGGTGATGTTCAAGGGTTCGGGGTTTTACGAAACCGACTACCGCAGCGACTCCTACAAAAAGGCCGCCGCGAACGACAAAAAGTCGGAGTCGAGCACCAAATCGGAAACCAAGGCGAAGTCGGATAGCTCGACCAAAAAGAAGAGTTCGAAGAAGGATTAAGCTGTTGGTCTGCCCTACCTGCAAAAAAGAGTTCGACCCGAACGATTCCGACTCGTTGCCATTCTGCAGCGAGCGATGTCGTCTAGTCGACTTGAACCGCTGGTTCGGGGAAGGTCACGGGCTGCCGTCGATTCCGGATCCCGATGCTGACGAAACGCCCGAAATGCTGTAAGTGCTAGCACCGATTCAAGGTAGGCGGACTGGCCAGCGCGGTTTATAATCGCGATTCGTTCCGTCTTAGGCATGACGCCGACTTCTGATGACGCGGAGGAGCCGCACGATGCAGGCCAAGCTGAATCCCACGAATCGCTTTGAACTTCAAGACACCCTTCACTTGCTGACCAAACCGCTGGCATTGGCCATGCGTGGGCGGGTGATGCTGCTGGCTGTGGTGGGAGTGCTGGCCATCTGGGCCGCTGATCGCTTGCTCGTGGACCAATCCGCCGGTGTTGTGCCGCTCGAAGCGACAGGCGTTGCTGGTTGGTGGGCCGCTTGCTGGGGCCAGCTGCAAGGCATCTGGCTGGGATTCGTCGACCCATTTGTGCAACTCGTACGCGGCGAGCACCTGCTCGCTAGTGCGGTACGTTGCCTAGTGCGGGTGCTCGTGTGGGGCCTGGTCGGCGGGGCAATCGCCCGCCTGTCGGTACTGCATTTGACTCGCCATGAAGAACCGAATCTGGTCGCTTCGCTCCGCTACGTCTGGAGCCACAAGTCGCATTTCCTCGGCGGCCCGGTCGTGATGCTCGTCGGCCTGGCGATTGTTGCTTTGCCGCTCGGTGCTGCGAAACTCGCCATGCAAGTCACTTGGCTCGCCCCGGTGGCAGCCGTGCTGTGGCCGCTGGTGCTGGTCGTTGCGATGGTCGCTACGGTTTACGCGTTCGGGGCTCTGCTGGGCTGGCCGATCATGGTGATGGCCGCGGCGGCTGATCAGAGCGACTCGTTCGACGCGGTGAGTCGCGTTTATGCATACGTATTTCAGAAACCCTTGCGACTGGTCGGCTACCTGGCGGCGATGCTGGTGCTTGGCACCTCGGCTGCTGCGGTGAGCCAGCTACTGGCGACCACGGTCGTCGCAGTGGGCGAAGCTACCGCCGGAGAAACACCAAGCACCTGGGCGGCCGAAACCACCAGTTGGTGGATGGGGCTGGTCGGCTCGGTCGTGACCGTTTACCTGACGTCGCTCTTCTGGACGACCTCGGCTGGGCTGTATTTGCTTCGTCGACGCGATGTGGACTGCATGCCGACCGACGAAGTCTATATCGATCCCGCAGAGTTCCGTGGGACGATTCCCACGCTCCAGCCAGGCGAGACCGGCGTTCCCGAGATCGTCGGCAATCAGGCCGATGCGGCTTAGGCAACTGAGACGCAACCGCTTGCATAACGCGACCTGCAGCACAGCAGGGCAGGGGGGCGAGCCTTCCTCCGGCTAGCGATGGGCCGCTACCGCGTCGGCGATCAACACCCGCAAGTCGCGGTGGAACTGCCCGCGGGAGAGCACCTGCGTGCAGCCAGCCGCTTGCGCCTTTGATAGCAGCTCGGCGTCCACGTGCGGGCCAAAAGCGATCACTGGGGTGTCGCTGCCAAACGCATTATGGACACTCTCGACGAAGCTGGTCACGTCGTCGATGGTCAACAGATCGAGAATTACCAGCCGAATCGGCAAGTCTTCCACGTCGGAGAGGTTTTCGGGGGCGACAACCAGACACCGCTCGCCATTTTGCTGCGAGGCTCGCTCGATCGGCGTAGCAGTGATCAGGTCGTTAGTAACAGCAAGAATCATCGGGGTTAAACCGCTCCTGGGCCACGTTGGCCATCGCTAATCTGTATGGACTGTTCCAAAGGCACCACAAACACCTTGCCGTCGCCAATATGGCCTTCCACGCTGGTGCGGGCGTGTTCTTCCAGGCACTCGATGGTGCGGTCGACGAAGTCGTCGTTCACGGCAATTTCGAGCTGCACTTTACGCAGTAGGTTGGTTTCGTATTCGTGGCCGCGGTAGGTTTCGATGTGCCCCCGCTGCCGTGCGTATCCCATCGCGTCGAGCACGGTCATGCGGGTCACGCCGATGTTAATGAGTGCTTTTTCGACACTCGCAAGCTTGGTGGGTTGAATGACCGCCCAAATTAGTTTCATTCTATGGTCCTCCGCCACGAATGATACCATGCTCAATCATAGTACCGAAGAGTGCGGTGCCAACAAAAAAAGGGGCTAAGCTGCCAGCGATCATCGCTAGCAGCGTTAGCCCCACAGTCACTGTACTACAAGCAGTCTTACGGACGAGCTTCGAAGCGGGAGTCCATTACTCTTTCGATGCGAGCCGAGGTCTCCTCGAGGTGAGCCTGGCTGTAGCGGTCGAGTTTCTCGCCGTTGGCTTCGAGGAACTTGTCGATCATGCCTTTCAGGCGACCGAGTTCGCTGTAGGCCATCGTCTGGCAGTCGGCCGGGGCCGAGGTGCCAAGCGCGAGCTGAACCAGGCGGTCCAGGTAGCTGCGTTGGATGTTCCGGCGAAGGCTCGATATGGCAGGCTTGCGAGCGGTGAACTCGGTGCCTTCCATGTTGCCGTTGAGCTCCTGGTACATCGCATCGGTAAGCGAGGTCAGCAGTTCGGCAACGGTCACCATGTCGGTGTCGGGCGAGGTTTTCAGTTCCGAGTCGTGAATCCGCTCGAGGGTCAGACCCGAGGTGAGCTGCTCCAGCACGCGTTCCTGCCACATGAGGATGGCATCGTGGGCCGGGTAGTCGTAGCGAGTTGTCTCGCTCACGCCCCAGTGGCTCCAGTGCGAAGCGGCCAGTTTGTCGTAGATCTCAGGCGAGAAGTTAAACGGCTCGGCGGAGAACATGTTCTCGCAGACGAACTTCAAGGCCTCCCGTTGGCGTTCGGCGGGCACCAATTCCAGCGGAGCTGGGGCATTTGCATCGCCCTTGTGGCTGCGGCTTACGTACACGCCGCCCACGTAACGCGAGGTAAAGAACACGGCCTTACCGTGCGACGACAGCAACAGCCCAAACGCCCGGCGAGCACGCTCGTATCCTTCGCCATCTTCTACCAGCTCGTCCACAATGCTCGGCATGGTCTCTGCAACCACTTGCACTTCCTGCTGAGCGTACTCAATCAGGTTGTCCGAGAAATCGAAACGGTTGCTGTGCGGGTCGGGGTCGATACCGCGAGTGTCTTCGTCGGTGGAGTACACCAGGTTTGGCTCACCGCTCCGGGCGGCAATCTTGCCCAGCTCTTCCAGCTCATCTTCCGGCTTCGAGCCCTTGATCGGCTTGTAGCCGTATTCAATTGCCCAATGGTCGTAAGGACCGATGGTGGTCGAGTAGTAATCGCCTTGCGGCTGACCCATCGGAGCCAGATTGGTGGGATTGTAGTCCATCACCGAACCGGTCAGGCCTGTTTTGCTGGTTTTCGAAACATCGTGCAGCTCATCCATCGAGTACAGAGTGCTCGACTTAAAGTTATGACGCAGGCCAAGCGTATGGCCCACTTCGTGCATGGCAACTTCCTTCAGGCCCTGCAGGATCATCTTGTCGAGCTCTGCGCTGCTGCGTTTGCGGGTCGAAACCACCGCAGCGCCCTTGGCAAACTGCATCGACATGCCGCCGAGCAGGTTACACATGCAACCCGACTGATGGCCGTTGTTCAGGTAGCTCGGTTGGCGAGCACGCATGGCCAGGTAGTCTTCGATCTCGAGCGGACCACCGGTCATCGCAGCGATGCTCTCGGGGGTGAAGGTTTCGTACTCCCGCTTCCACGATTGCAGGAAGTCGGAGTCGAAGATGATGTCGGCATCGAGAATCTGACCGGTGGTCGGGTCGACTCGCGAGGGGCCCATCGCAAAGCCAGCACCGGCGGTGATCCAGCGGAACGTGTTGTAGCGAACGTCGCCCGGTTCCCAGGTGGCGTCGTCTGGCTGCTGGCGAACCTCAATCGCGTTGTAGAAACCAGCTTCTTCGTAGGCCTTGTTCCACTCTTCAATACCATCGCGGATCGGCTTGCGATACTTGAACGGAATGGTCTTCTCGAGCCAGAACACGATCGGCTCCTTCGGAGGCGATTTTTCGGCCGAGGGGTCCGATTTCTCAAGATTCCAACGGTTGATGTAGCGAACGAAGCGATCTTCCGATTCCTTCTTCGAGTAGTCTTTGACCACGGTCAAGAAGTAACCAATTCGATCGTCGGCTAGACGCGGAGTGTAGTTGGTCTTGGGAAGATTGCTGATGGAGTAGTGCACGTTAACGGTCACGCCGCGCGTGTCGGGGACCGATTCCATGTTCGAGCTACCATTCGAGGCGTAAGTGGCAGCCACCTGAACTTCGACGTTCTTCGGGTGAGCTTGCACGTCGGCCCAGTTACTCTTAGACGGCGAGAACGAAAAGCCCGAGAGCACCTGACCAATTTGAGGCAAATCGCTCATCAGTACGGGAGTCATGTCGAGCACGATCGAACCACCAGGGCCGGTCGTGGCGATTGGCAAGCTGTACAGCACGCTATCGCTGTAAGACAGTTTGACCGCTTCGGCCGAGGGGCTGCCTTTGTCGGCAACAAAACGCACGTTGCGACGCACGATGTGGATGCGATCGCCTACCCGGCGGAACTGCCAGACCCAGTCGTCGCCGAAGCCCCAGCTATAACCACCCAAGAGCGGCCGCTGGCCAATACCCTTGGCGATGGTAATGAGTACGAAGAAATCTTTGTCGAGATCGCTCGGCTTGAGTTCGAAGAACAGCTTCTCTTCGCCTTTGTGCAGCTTGATGAGTCCCTCTTCCACGCTGGTGTCTTTGAGCACCTTGCTGTATTCAGGGAACTTGGCCGACGAGGACCCACTCGATCTGCTAGAGCTCGAGGAGCTACCACCTTGTCCGGAGTCGGACGAGATTTGATCGGGGGTAATCTCGGTTTGTTGTTCTTGGGTCGGCTCGTCCGACTGGTCGTCGGCCGCTGCCTGGGCACAATAGCTGAGGGACAAGCTCAGGGCGAGTAATGTCGCGAAGGAATACAAGTGATGCACGGAAAGGGACCTTCGAAAGGTGAGTAATGAAACGACCGTTAAAGGTGGGAATGTACCGGTTGGGTAAGCTGGGTGGCCGTAGGGAGCCCCCAGAATATACAACATTTCTAGCCGCCTGTCGAAGGATTTTGGCCTACGAACAATCGATTGGGGACATCTTGTGATTCCGGAGCAAGTCATCGCCATTGTGCAACAAGGCTGGCCCCAGCTCGCTGTCGCGGGAGCGGCCGCTACTCCAGTTACTACCGGCAGGTTCTCCACCGACCCGCTCTGGAGGATCGAGTCGTCGGGGGGAACCTACGCCTTGAAAGGCTGGCCCACCGAGCGGAACGAGCAGGCGTTGCGGGCGCACCGGTACGTGAATCACCTGGCAGTCCATTTTGCGATTCCGGTGCCAGTTCCGCACACCTGCTCGCAGCAGAACACCCCGCTGTATCGCACCGCGAACCAAGAGTGGGAGCTGACCTCCTGGCTGACTGGTGCCGCTTTGGACCATCCCCCCGACGAGCGTCAGCTGATCGCCGCAGCCGAGGCCCTCGCGCAACTGCACCTGGCGACCCGCGACCTGCCGGCTGGCAGCGGGGCCCGGGGCTCGTCGCCGCCGTGGTCGCGATACGCCGATCAGCTGCAACAATTAAAACAACAGATCTCGGCTAGTGTTTTTGCTGGTTGCCAGCTCCCGGTGCTCGCCAGAAGCTGGCAACCGGCCTGGCCAGATGCTTCGCATGCCCTCGATCGGGGGGCCACCCTGGCGCTCGGGCAATTGCAAGCGATCCCTGCGACCCAACCCTGCGTACAATGGATTTGGGGCGATGCCTGGCACGGCAACCTGCTATTCGACGGATCGCGGGTAACCGGCCTGGTCGATTTTGCCGCGGTGCGGGTCGACACCCCGCTGGCCGATCTCGCCCGGCTGCTGGGTATGGCGGCCTCGCCCGATTCGGCGGAATGGAGCTCGGCCCTCGACGCCTATGCTCAGGTAAAACCCCTGAGCCAAGGTGATCGGCAAACCGTGATCGCACTGCATGCGGCGGGCACGGTGCTGTCGCTCGGCAACTGGTTGCGGTGGCTAAGTGTCGAGCAGCGTCGCTTCGCCGATCCGCAAGCAGTCCTCGAGCGAGTGGACCAATTCGCCCAGCGGTTGGCAAAATTGCTGGGTTTATCGGAGAAGGGCCGTTTTTCGTGAGACATCTCACAGCCTGAGTGGGTAGTGCGTGTATATAGATTCGGTGTCGACACATCTTTCGCACCCCCCAGCGTACAGGTTACGCTAGTCATTGCGGTTTTCACCGAGCAATTCGCTGTTTTAACCGCCGCGGGCGATCGCTAGAATGCTTAGCCCAACGATCGACAATCAATTCCCTCCAACACCTCCCGCCAAATATGATGCCACGCATTGCTTGCTCGATCCGACTCGCCCTATTGCTCCTGTGTGCCCTTTCGCTCGGCACCCGGCCTGCGGTGTCGCAGGATTTCGACCCCTCCTTCGGGTATGGCGGTCTCGACGGAATTGGTGGTGTTAGTGAGCCAGAAGATCCGGTGAGCTTCGCAGCCCAGTTTACCGCTGCCACGGACGATCGTCCCGCGGTGCTCATGGTGACTGCCACGATCGAACCGGAGTGGCACATCTACTCCATCACCCAACCTAAGGGTGGCACCAAACCCACCAAGCTGGAACTTGCCGAGTCGAAGCAGTTTCGTCCCATCGGCAAATGGGCCGCGATTCCCAAGCCACATTCCTACGTCGACAACGATCTCTACAAAGGCGTACGGATCGAAGAACACGAAGAAACTGTCACTTGGTATCTGCCGATCGAAATAGCCGAGGGTGTCGACCCTGCAACGCTTGAGATCAAAGGTACCTACTCTACCCAGGCGTGCAAGCAATCGTGCTTGCAACTCGATGGCAAGTTCGTCGCCAAGCTCGGCTCCGGGGTACCAATCGGGCCGATTGAAGTCACCGACCCCGCCAGCGCGGTTGCCTTGGGAGAGAGTTCCACCAAGAGCAAGGGGCCCAAGCTGCCCGAGCAACCTGCCGAAGCCGGCGTGTTTAGCGCCGAGGGCTCGGTGGTGACCTGGTACGGATGGCTCGACCGCGGGCGGGTTCGCCCCGGCGACCGGGTGTTCCTGTACCTGCGAGCCGAACTGCCCGACCACTGGCACGTGAATGCGTACGAAGAACAGAAAGCCGAACTCGGTAACCAGCCCACGCTGATCGTGCCGAAGGAGACCACCGGCGTTCAATACTACCAGCCCGAAGCCCGCGCGATGGTGGTTGAGACCCCCAGTGCGGTCGAAGGGTTTGGCAACCTGCGTTACCACGAGAAGACTGCTGTGTGGGTCGTGCCGTTCGATGTGTCGGAAGACGTGGGGGCGGGCGAATTCGAATTGAATGGCATCGTTGGATACCAGGCCTGCGAACTCACCGAAGCCGGTGTCGGCAGTTGCGAACTTGAGTCGGCCGTTGAATTTACGACGAAGCTCACCGTCGATCCCCAGGCAACCAGCTTCGAGCCGATTGGCCTCACCTTCAGTCGTGGCACGTACGACCAAGCCGCCGAGTTGGCCGCAGTGGTCGCCCCGACACTGAAACCGGCTCCCAACAACCTGCGCATCATCGAATTTGGTGGCGAAGACACCGCCAAGATTGGCTTTGTCGGCATGCTGGGGCTCGCGCTGGTAGGTGGTTTGATTCTCAACCTGATGCCATGCGTCTTGCCGGTGATTGGTCTGAAATTGATGTCGTTTGCCAAGCAGGGGGGCGAAAGCCGCTCGCGGGTCTTCCTGCTCAATCTTGCCTACGTCGCTGGTTTGCTCGGTGTGTTCCTGTTCCTGGCCACCTTGGCTTCGTTGCCGCAGTTAGGGCTTTCGACCACCACTGATTACGACTGGGGCGAGCTGAACACCGAAACCTGGTTCAAGGTGTTCATGACCGTGCTCGTGTTCACGATGGCTTTGAGTTTTCTTGGGGTCTGGGAGATTCCGATTCCAGGGTTTGCCGGATCGTCGACCGCCGCCGAAATGGCCTCGCGCGAAGGCTACAGCGGTGCCTTTTTCAAAGGCATACTTACCACGATTTTGGCCACGCCTTGCAGTGGTCCGTTCCTCGGTCCGGTGTTTGGGTACACGATCGGCCAGGACGTGTTTACGACGTTCATGATCTTCTTCTTCGTCGGCCTGGGGATGGCGTTGCCGTACCTGGTGATTGGGGCTTTCCCCTCGCTGGTGCAGTGGATTCCCAAGCCGGGTGCCTGGATGGATACCTTCAAGCAGGCCATGGCCTTCATGCTACTTGGCACCGTGGTTTACCTGTTGTCGACGCTCAATGAAGATTACTTCATCCCTACCATGGCGCTGCTTGTCGCGTGCTGGTTCGCCTGCTGGTTGGGTGGCCGATTGCCGATTACTGCTTCGGGATTCTCTCGCGGTTTTTCGTGGTTCGTTGGTATTTCGGTTGCCGCCGCGGTTGGATTCGTGGGCTTTGGGATGGAGAAAGAGCACGAACTTCCCTGGCAAGAATTCACCCCGAGCCAATTGGCCGAAGCCCAAGCTACAGGCAAGCCAGTACTGCTTGAGTTCACCGCGAACTGGTGCCCTACGTGTAAGTTTAACTTAGCGACCGCCATCGACGTGGCGGCCGTTAAGCAAGTGGTCGAAGCCAATGGCGTCCAGGCGATCAAAGCGGACTGGACCGACGAAAACGCCGAGATCGAAGCCAGCCTCGAGCAACTCAATAGCCGTAGTATTCCGCTGCTGGCGATCTATCCAGCCGGCCGGTCGAACGAGGTGATTGTGCTCCGCGATACGGTGACCAAAACCCAAGTGCTGCAAGCCTTGGCCGCTGCCGGCGCTCGCGAGAATAATCCAGAGGAGAGCTTCCAACTCAAGCAAACAAGCGAGCCGAAAGGCGACCGCCTGGCCAGCAACGACTAGTACGTCTTTCCTGAAATCCATTCCGCTGCTATATGCTGCGGAATGAAAAAGCACATTGTTTGCCTGGACCACCAGGCCCGTGGAGGTTTGGAGCAGCTAGCACGCTCAGGCACCCGCGCGGCGCAAGTGGTGCGTCGCTGCCAGATATTATTGAAATCGGACTCGGGATGCACCGACGAAGAGATCGCCGAGCATGTGGGCTGCACGACGCGCAACGTCCGAGCCGTCCGAAAGCGGTTCTGCGAAGAGGGCGTCCAGCGGGCGGTGTACGATGCGCCTCGCTCGGGCCGCCCCCCAGAGTTCACCAAGCGGCAGCAGCAACAGGTAATCGCCCTGGCGTGCAGCGAGCCGCCCGAGGGACGGGCTCGCTGGACGCTGGAATTGTTGTGCGAGCACGCGGTGAAGGAAGGCTTCGTCGATTCGCTCAGCGTGACGGAGGTCTCGCTGTGGCTCAAGGAACACGACCTGAAGCCGTGGCGAAAAAAACTTGGTGCGTGCCCAAGCTGAACGACGAGTTCTGTGAGCGGATGGAGGACGTCCTCGAGCAGTACGAGAAGCCGCTCGACCCGAACGAGCCGGTCGTCTGCCTCGACGAGCAGCCCTATCAGAGGGTCGACGACGCGCGGCCGCCCGAGCCCGCGGCACCCGGCAAGATCGCGAAGCAGGACTACGAGTACCGCCGCTGCGGAACCTGCAGCGTGTTCGTGGCGGTCGAGCCGAAGGCGGGCAAGCGATTCGTTCAGGCCAAGCGTCACCGCAAGCGAGCCGACTTCGCCCGGTTCGTCCGCGACCTCTTGAAGCGCTATCCCGACGCAGAGCGGGTTCATCTGGTGATGGACAACCTCAACACGCACAACGAGAAGTCGTTGATCGAAACCTTTGGCGAGGAGGCGGCTCGGCCAATGCTGGAGCGGATTGTGTGGCATTTTACCCCCAAGCATGCCAGTTGGCTCAACATGGCCGAGATCGAAATCTCGGCCATACAGCGACAATGCCTGGGACGTCGGTTGGCTTCGCTCGACAAGGTTCAAAGCGAACTCTCCCACTGTTCACGCGACCGCAATCGGAAGAAAATCAAAATCAATTGGACCTTCCATCGAAAAGACGCCAAACGCGTCTTCCCTGAACTCTATAGGAAATGACTTCCGGGACGACGTACTAGAACAGTACGCGTTTGCTGGTTGTCAGCTTCTACTGCCCGCTAGAATGTTCGGAGAGGTCGAGCGGCACCCGAAACACGACGTCAGGCTCGCCCTGACGCACTTGTGGTCCATCGGGCGACTCGGTTGGCAGTTCCTGCCCGCCATCGTCGACGCGGTCGACACCGACGCTGTAGAAGCGAAGTTCGGTATTGGTGCGAGCCAGCCGGAGAGGCTCTCCCGTGCAAGGGTCGAGGGGCACTTCGGCCAGATGCTCCGGCACCAATGCTTCGAGTGTCTCCGGCCAGTTGCCGGTAGCTGTATGGTATCGAACCGCAGCGACCGCCGCGGCTGCGGCTCGGAGCCGAGCGGTGACTTCCGCGGTGAGTTCTATCCGCGAAGCAATCATCCCTGGCTGAGCCGACGGTGGTACATCTTGTTGCCCCCAAGGAGAGCGAGAGCCAAACGTGCGAAAGTCGATGTTTTGGTCGTACCGATCTAATAACTGGAGCGGGACAGGCCAATCTTGTGCAATCTCTTCTTCTACGTCGCCGAGCCCCTGCAAAACGGCAAGAGAATCATCGCCATGCCATGCGCCCCGCAAACGTCCTGAGAGGGACTGGTTTAGTTCCCCAACCACCAAGGCTCGCTGGCCTATTAAACCTCGGTGCATACCCTTGCGTAAATCGATGGAAAGCAACTCCGCTTGAATCAACTCCAAGGTTTCGGCTTCGCTGGCAATGCTGGGGAGTAACTGTTCGAGGCATGCGAGGCTGTAGTCGTGCATGCTGACACGAACAATTTGTGAGACAAGCATTGGCTCTCGATGAAGAGTTTCGCCCATCTGCAACAACCCCAGGAGGTCGGCAGCTACCCCTCTTGTGTCTCCCTGATGAGCCCAGACATAGGCTCGCAAAACAAGAAAGTGTTGAATCGATCGAAGGCCATCGATATGGGGGAGCAATATCATGGCAGGGGTGTAGTCACTAACGTAGCAGCAGTCTCCTTCGGTTGCTAACGCGGTATCGACGGATTGGTAGTAGATATTCTGGCTTGCAATGAATTGGGCTTCCTTATCGAGGTCTGGCCACTCGGTATTCGGTAGTGGCGGAAAAACCCATTCATCCCGTGAAAGGGGAAAATCCCAGGTGTGGGCTTTCTTCAATGCCAACGATTGACCAATGGGAACGTTCCAAATGGGAGTAGCGTCGCTGGTGCCAGCGGATACCGCGGCGTAGGTGTTCAACTCTATCGAGTTCGTCGGTAGCCCCAATTGGCGAATTCGATCATATTCGAATGCCGCTAATTGCCAGCGCCGCCATGATGAAATCTGGCGCAAACCCGCGACCACAAGCACAAGAAATAGACAACTCGCTACAAAGCGATGTCGCTTAGTCCAAGAGATAATGCCTGAGAAAAACACGGAGCCCCCCAACAAGAACAGTCAAAGATTGCCGCCCATTTCGAACACGGTATAGGCAATATGGCACTGAGGTCTTCGACGTTCAAGCGAATGCACGAAAAAGGCCTTGCCGACTAGAAGATCGGCAAGGCCATTTCGTGTTGGGCGATTGGCGGCCAGCGAGAACGGGAGTGCCCGCTGGCTCGGCCGCAGGTCGAGTCATTCGACGCTGCTGCCCTCTATGTTAAGCCACCCTACAGGTCTCGCAGCGCGGGTGGATCGTACGCTTGGTTTCTCGTTTCTCAAGAACTCTTAGACGAGTTCTTTCTTGCTTCCGATCAGCGTCCGCAAGCGTTCGGCCAACAAAGCGGCATCGAACGGCTTCTTGAACGTTTCGTTGATGCTCGAACGATCGAAGCTCATGCTCGAACCATCGTCCGGCAGCAAGGCAATCAGGATCGTCTCGGCGAAGTCGGGATTGCGACGCAGGTTTTGGCAAATCTGCAACGCTTCGACCTGACCGATCGAGAAGTCAACGATAATGCAATCGGGGTGGAAGCTCTCGGATTGAATTCCAGCTTCGAAGCCGCTCGCGGCAGTGGAAGTCTTGAACGACTTCTCAAGTGGTAGTTCGCGCTTCAGGTTCTCAATGAGTACCTGGTCCTGGGCGACGATTAGCACTTTGGCCATCGCTTCGTCTTCCAGGTCGCCCAAAGGCATACCATGCTCTTTGAGGAACTTAATCAGGTACTCGCGGGGGATCCGTCGGTCTTGGGAACCGGGGATGCGGTATCCCTTGAGACGTCCCGAGTCGAACCACTTGCTGACCGTGCGCGGGGCCACTTTACAGATCTTTGCGACCTGACCAGTAGTAAAGACCTTCATCGGGCTCTCCAATTTCAACATGCTGTTTTTTACTGCGAAGCTCGTGCTGGCGTTTACCAGCGGCGAGCGGCATTGGCGCCTGACGGCTACTCTCACACGGGACATGTGTTCCCTGATGCTCGTGTGCTTGGGTCGAGTGGCCGCTTCTGGGTCGGTGCCTTTGCGCTTTGGGAATTAATGGTTTGGGTTGGGTCAGGTCCTTCTGATCCGCTCCTGCGTAATGTTCGCATCGGTTAAGCAATGGCGGAAAGATTGGTCAAATTGCTTGCAGGCGGATTCTCCGGTTCGGGTGGGGTCGGAGAATCGTTACAACCTCTCTATCCTGCCAACGCCGGGACGATGTGATAGCATCGACGCAATCGTTGGGAATGGCCTTAGCAGGCGCAATGGGGGCACTGAGTAACACCGGCTCGGTGGGAGGTGCGCGGCGCACCGTGAGCCAAGGAATCGACTTTGCAAATCGACTGTTTAGGCAGGGCCCCCCCTGCTGGAGCTTCGACTCGGCCAACCTCGCCGCGCGGTGCGGGGGTGGCGGCCACCGAAGCAAACCATCCAAGATACTATTTCGCCCATTCGTGGGGTGCCACTTGAGGAAGATTGGACAGTCGCAACACAAGAACCGCTAATGCGGGAGCTAACCGGAGTGCCGGCAAGTCGGATCGTAGCGAAAGTGCCGGTAACAGAGAGTGAAAGGGATGCTCGACAGAAGAGCTGGCGGATCGCCGCGAAGCGAATTGCTGTTGAAATAGGGGCAAAGCTCGCTACCCACCGCGCACGAAAAAACCGCTGCGGCACCCTTGGGCACCGCAGCGGTTGTGGATTGCTATCTAAGACTCAGCGAGCTTAGTTGGGCTGTTGGATTTCGCGACCAGCACGGGTAACGAGGTGCAGGAACAACGAAGGATCGATGTCCTCTTCCACGCTATCGGCATGGCCATCCAGGTAACCGCAGATCACGACACCCGAGTGATTCGAGCTGGGGCCCCACTTGCGAGCACCACCACCATGCACCCAGTTGGTCATGTAGTATTCTTCCTGAGCAAGGGTGGTGTTCTTGTCGTCACCCTTGTTCAACGCGGAAACCGAACCTTCGTCCGAACCAGCATTGGGATAACCCCACTTGCCAGCGTTCGCACCAGCGTTGGTCGGCAATACGGTCGGCTTGGTGCCGCGTGGCCAGGCAGCCACTACGTACGACGAAACACCACTGTACCAGGAGGTTTTGTCCTGATCACGGGTTTCGGCAATCACCACCGTGTTCGAAGTACCATCGCGGACCGAAGCCAGCGTTACGCCATCCTTGGTCACCTTGTTGCCAACGTAACCAGGGAATACCAGGGTACCGTTACCGCAGTACGACTTGTTGTTACAGTCGGTTGCGCTCAAGCTGGCCGAAGGCGAGCTGGTAGCCAAGTGAGTCGAACCACTTGGGGGATGAACCGTGTAGTGGGTCGAAGCAATGGCAGCGTAACAGTTAATCGCGGTGTCTTCGCCGAGCAGTTCGTTGGTTTCTTCACCAGGATAGCTGGGGCAAAGGGTCTCTTCCAGTTGAATCTGGTAGGGGCGCTGACCGCTGGTCGAGGCAAACTCGGTCAATACTGTTGTATTGAACGGCGAGTATTGCAGCTTTTGCGTAACATCCGACAGTTTGTCGTAGACCGTGTTGCCTTCGATATAAGGCATGATCTGCACGACCCAGCTGAAGCCATCGCCGTTTTGGGCGGCGGTGTACTGACCCTGCGAAAGGGTACCGGCCATACCAGGAGTGATCGACTGGGTGTGGATCGGTGCGGTCGAAGCGAGCGGAAGTTCCCGCTTGCCACTTTCGAAGTTCAGAATCGACAGCATCAACTGCTTGTTGTTGTTGATGCACGAGTTACGGCGGGCAGCTTCGCGAGCGGCCTGCACAGCGGGTAGCAGCAGGGCTACCAAGATGCCGATGATGGCAATCACCACCAGCAGCTCGACGAGCGTAAAGCCTCGTCGTTGCGCACTTGAATGCGACTTCATAACGAACCTCCTCAAACAAAAAAACAAATAAAAAAGGATAAAGAGAGATATATGATCCAGCATCTTCCCGATGCCGGGTCCCTCCTACCATTCGTGCCTGTATCTAGCGATTCTTCCCCGTACGGTTCTCGTCCTGAATAAACAGCTTGGTCGGGGGTCGTGAAGTATAAGCCACGGTTGTGTGTTCCGATCCACAACCCAAAACACAAGTTCGTTCCGAAGTGCCGCCCGCTCCCGCGGGGGCAGACCGCAAGTAAAGTGATGAGAGACGCCAGGTTTCGGCATGAAAACAGTATTTTTCATACTATAAGTCGTTTTCCAGGCAGATGTCAATCAGTTAGCAACGTCGGTTTCCATTATTCCAGGCCTTCTTGCAAACTGCCGAATCGCCAGGAAATGCCCTGGGAAGCTAACGCCTTCTGCCGGTTCCAGGTACTATGATGCTCTGCGCAAATCTTCAGACAAAGGATGGCTGGAACGTACGCACATGTCCGCTTTATCTCATTCCGAAGCCACAACGGCTCAACTTCACCTGATTGAGCACCCCAGTCGGGTCCCAGCGACACGCCTGCTCGTCGGGCGGTATGCCGCATCGCTGTCCCACGCACGGGGGGCTCGGCAGGTCGCTCGGCTGCTTTGGATTACCCCTCACCGGTTGTCCGCAGATGCGGTTCGCCGGCAGCTGGTCGAGTCCAATATCGACGCCAGCCTGGAGCCCGGCATCAAAACCTTGAGTCGGCTGGCTGAGTCGATTGTATCGATGGATCCAACTGCACCTGCGGTGGTGCCGAACGCCGCGAGTCGCTGGTTGGTCGAGCAAGCGATCGCCGAGTTGCATCAGTCGGGGAAGCTGCGGGTGCTGGCCGGAGTGGCCCAGCGTTCGGGACTAGCCGACGCGGTAGAGCAGATGATCGGGCAGCTCAAGACCCGCGGCATCACC
Organism: Aeoliella mucimassa; assembly: GCF_007748035.1. Taxonomy (NCBI): domain Bacteria; kingdom Pseudomonadati; phylum Planctomycetota; class Planctomycetia; order Pirellulales; family Lacipirellulaceae; genus Aeoliella; species Aeoliella mucimassa. The sequence continues at coordinate 5,214,129 of NZ_CP036278.1, read as the reverse complement.
GCCGGGCGGTTCGCTACCTGGGCCAAGCACAAACGACGCTCAAATCGCGATCGCGAATTAGCCGCAGTGCTCAGCTTGTACCAGCAGCGGCTCGACGAGGCGCATGCTGCCGACCGGTTCGACCTCACGCGCTTGGCAGCGGACTGTCTCGCCAGCACCAAGGTCGAGCAGCGGTGGGACCTGGTGGTCGTCGATGGCTTTGCCAGCTTTGCCTACTACGAGCGGCAACTGCTGCTCCATCTGGCGCAGCGAGCAGGGGAGACTTATATCGCCCTGCCGACGCTCGACCAGGCGGAGCGGCGCGAGTTGGTGAGCACCGCCCGCCGAACCAAGCAGTGGCTGGTCGACGAATGGCCCTCGCTGGAAGTGACCGAGCATCGTGACCCCGACGCATCCCCATCCACTGCATTAGAGCACCTGGCCGACCAGGTGTTTGTTCCCCCTGACCAAGCAGCACCACCGGAGCAGGAAGCGTTAGCGACGCTCGAGCAGCTACAGGTTATCTCGTCGGCCGATTCCTACGACGAGGCGGTGACCATCGCCCGCCGCATCAAGAGTCTGCTCAACGCTAAAGTCTCGGCCAGCGAGATCCTGGTGGTCGTGCCGAACCTACAGGCCGAGCGGCGCCGGCTCGACGAAGTGCTGCAAGTGTACGGAGTGCCTGCATCGTTTACCGTGCCGGCTACGTTGGGCGAGGCCCCGGCCATCCGGGCGCTCGGCAGCCTGTTATCGATCACGGCCGACGACTGGCCCTTTCGACGCGTGTTGGCTTTGGTGTCGAGCGGCTTGTTCGGCCTGTTCGATGGAGAACTCGAAGAACCACCTTGGCGGACCCTGCGCGGGGCGGCCGAATGGCTGGTGCGCGACTTGCAGATTGCTACAGGCCGCGAGTCGCTACTGAGGGCGGTCCGCGCAATGGCCGCGGCGTCCGACAAAGCCAAGGCGGCCGGCGAGCGTCCCAGCGATCGGCAAGCGGTCGCGGCGACGACGCTGACGGTGTTTGAAAAGCTGAACCAGGCTTGTATGGCGCTCCCCTCCACCGCATCGCCGCGAGAGTGGGTTGCCGCCTGCGAGCGTCTCGCCCGCGCGGTGGGGCTGGTACTCGAACCTCGGCAACCTTCCGCTTGGCAAGCGGTTCGCGAAGCGGCCGCCTGGATTGAGCGAGTTGCGGTGGCCGCGAGTGTACCGCTGCCGCGGTGGAGTGCCAGCGACTGGCTCGCCCAGCTCAACGACTGGGCCGAACGTGTTTCGCTCGCCAAACCGCTCGACGAAGAAGGCCGCGTGCGGGTGGTGCCAGTCAGCGTCGCCCGCTTCGCCCACGCCCGACATGTATTCGTCGTCGGCATGGACGAGCAGGCGTTCTCCTCGGCCATCGGTGGCGGAGGGCTGTACAGCGAGCAGCGTTACGACGAGATGGTGGCCGCCGATAGTTCGGGACGAGCCGTGTCGGCCACGCCCGCCCATGAACGCACGATGCAAGCATTCCACAGCGTGGTGACCGCGGCCAGCGAGTCGCTCACGTTCAGCTACGCTGCGCTCGATGGCAGCGGACAGTCGACGCCGGCCAGTCCGATGCTGATCGAAGCTTGCCGCACGTTCGGCGATCAACTGCTAGGACTGCTGGAAGCAACGCCTCGCATCTCGCCGCTTCCGCCCGACGGCGCGATGCCAAGCTCGTTTCGCGACTGGCGTCTCTCTGCGGTGCACGAAGCCGATCAGCAAAGTCCCAAGTTGCTCGCCAGCCTAATCGGTAGCGAACTGGCCGAGCCGATGAACCGCTCGTTGGTCGATTCGCTCGAGTTGCTGCACCACCGCGCCCGCGGCGATTCGTTTGGGCCGATGGAAGGGGTGCTATCGAGCGAGAAAGTGCGGCGGTGGTTTGCCGATCGCTACGGGCCTGATCATCAATGGAGCACCAGCCAGCTCGAGACTTACGCGACCTGCCCTTACAAGTTCTTGATGCAAAACGTGCTTCGCATCCAGCCGCTTGGCGAAGCCACGCTGGCGGTCGACTACGGTCGCCGAGGTAGCATTCTGCACAGTGTGTTTTCCGAGTTGCATCAGCGGCTCGATCTGATTGCCCGCGACCTCTTGCTGTCGCAGCACCCGGAAGCCGAGTACGAAAAGCACCTCGCCTCGGCGATTCATCTCGCCAAGCTCGACCTTACCAACTTCGGGTTGGAAGGGGTGCTGAACGAGCTGTTGGTTCGCGAAATCACCAAGTGGGCGCGGAAGTACCGTGAGCAGCATGTGGAGTACGATGCTCGCAGTCGCGACTTCGACGAGCCGATGCGGCCCACGCAGTTTGAATGGCGATTTGGCAAGGCCAGCCGTGAGTCGGACGACGAAGAGTCGGAAGACTCGACCGACGTACCGTACACGCTCGATCTCGGCGACGGGATGCAAGTGTTGCTTGGCGGTCGCATCGATCGGCTCGACACCGGCAAGGTGCATGGCACCGACGTGCTGCAGGTGATCGACTACAAGTCGGCCAGCAAGCACCCGCTGAAAGAAGAGGAAATGACCAGCGGCCGCAAGTTGCAACCGCCACTCTACGCGTTGGCTGCGGCCGAGCTGCTAAGCACCCGGGAGCAACCGATCGTGCCGCTCAAGGCGGGATACTGGGTGCTCCGCGACAAAGGGTTCGCCGATCACAACACGCAGGAGCTGTACGTCGTGCAAGCGGGGCAAGTCGCGGCGACCAAAGACTGGCAGCGACTCGACGAAGCGATTCGCGAGCGGATTCGCGAACTGGTGTTCGGCGTGCGAGCCGCAGAGTTCCCGATGGTAAACACCGACGACAAATGCACGAGCGCGTGTGACTTGAGCCACGTTTGTCGTGTGGCCCAAACACGTAGTCTGGGCAAGGCATGGCCTCCGATTCAAGACGACACGCAGGAGGCAACCGATGGCAACGCCTGAATATACCGACCAACAAAAGAAAGCGGTTCACCCCGCTGGCGAGTCGCTGGCGCTCGACGCAGGTGCCGGTTGCGGCAAGACGTTCGTGCTGACCGAGCGATTCATCAAGGAACTCGAGAAACCCTCCGACGCAGGGGCGCAACAGCGGCTCACGCAGTTGGTGGCCATCACCTTTACCGATGCTGCTGCTCGCGAGCTACGCACACGCATTCGCAGGTTGGTGTACGATCGCATCGCAACCAGCTCGGGCGAGAATCGCGACTACTGGCTGCAACTGCAACGCGCGATCGACGGTTGCCGCATCAGTACCATTCACTCCCTCTGCACCACGATTCTGCGGGCGCACGCGTTCGACGCTCGACTCGACCCGCTGTTCACCACACTCGACAGCCCCGCGGCGATGGTGCTCGAAGCCGAGGCGGTGGAGGACACGCTCCGCGAGTTGCTCGAATCGAAAGATGCCGACGCCATGCGGTTGGGGGGAGCCTGGAACATCGACCAGCTGAAGACCCACGTGCGAAGCATGATGCAGCACCACCGTCGGCAGGCGTTCCGCGACTGGTGCGACAAGACCCCCGACGACCTGCTGGCTGCCTGGCTCGAGTACTTCAAGCAAGTTATCTGGCCCGCGGCCGTGGCCGGCTTGCAGCCGGAGCTGAACGATCTGATTGACCTGCTGGGACAGTTTTCGTCGAGCGAATCCGAAGCGATGGCCGATTGCCACGAGCTGATCGACGCCCTCGTTGCGCTGCGCGACAACGAAGCCGAGGAACATCACTTCCTGAGTATCGACGAGCTGTGTCGCAACCGCAAGTATAAGCGTCCGGTCCCCTTTCTCAAAAAGGCGTGGGGCGACGACGTGCTTCACGCCGAGTTTGGCATGCTCTCGAAAACCGTCCGCGAGGCGGTGCGGGAACTGCCGGTGTTCCATCTGGGCAACGATTTCACCCGCGAGTTTGCCGAACTCGGGCTGGCCATGGCGCGAGTCTCTCGCAAGGCGGCCGAGCGATATCAGGCGGCCAAACAAGAGCTCGGCGGGCTCGACTTCGAAGACCTGATCACGGCCACCCACCAGTTGCTCACCGATCCCAAGCATCGCGATATTCAGGAGCACCTCCGCTCGGAAGTAGCCGTGCTGTTTGTCGACGAGTTCCAAGACACCGATCGCGTGCAGGTCGAAATGGTGCAGGCGTTGGTGGGGGACATTGCTGGTGCGGGCAAACTGTTCTTCGTCGGCGACGAGAAGCAGTCGATCTACCGATTCCGCGGGGCCGAGCCGCAGGTGTTCCGCGAGTTGCAGGGGGCGGTCAAAGAAGACTGGCGACTGCCGCTGTCGAAGAACTTCCGCAGCCAGCCGGCGGTACTGAATTTCGTGAATGCGCTGTTCGAGCCGTTGTTCTCCAACTATCAGGCGCTCGAAGCGAGCCGCTCGCAATTGACCCCCGAGCCGGCCATCGAGTTCCTGTGGGCCGACACCCCGAAGGCGAGCAAGTCGGGTGGCAAGCAAGCAGGCGAGACCGCACTGGCCCGCCGGGCGGAGGCTCGCACCATCGCCGCCCGCTTGCGCGAGATGGTCGACAAGCAGCAGCCGCTGGCAACCAGCAAAGGAGCAACCGAGCCGCGGCCCGTGGAGTATGGTGACATCGCCATCTTGTTCCGTGCGCTCAGCGACGTGGCCGCTTACGAAGAAGCCTTGCGAGCCGAAGGCATTCCCTATTACTTAGTCGGTGGGCACGCGTTCTACACGCAGCAAGAGATCTACGACGTGCTGCATCTGCTGCGGGTCGTGGTAAGCGAATGCGACGAGCTGAGCCTGGCCGGCGTGCTGCGGAGCCCGTTGTTCTCGCTCGCCGACGAAACGATCTTCTGGCTTTCGGTGCGCGGGCGAAGTCTCGAACGTGGGCTTTTTGCCGAGTCGCTCCCGCCGGAGTTGATGCCGGAAGAACGCGACAAGGTGATCCGAGCGGCCGACACCCTGCGGGTGCTTCGCAAGCACCGCGACGATTGGACGGTGCCGCAGCTCTTGGCCGAGGCCATGGAGCGTACCGGCTACGACGCCGCGTTGCTGGCCGACTTCATGGGGCAACGCAAACTGGCGAACGTCTACAAGCTGATGGAGCAGGCCCGTTCGGCGGTGGCCAGCGGTGTCGGCTCGCTCGACGACTTCGTCACCCAACTGGCTGAGTTTATCACCGCCACGCCGAAAGAGTCGCTCGCGACCACCAGCCCCGACACGGCGAACGTGGTCCGGCTGATGACGATTCATAAGTCGAAAGGTCTCGAGTTTCCGGTGGTGGTCGTCGCCGACCTCGATCACAAGGCCAGCTTCCATCGCAGCGCGGTCGCGTTCACTCCCGAGTTGGGCCCGATGGTAACCCTGTCGAAGAACGACTACGACGACGCTAGTTCGAAGAACTCCCCGCCGTCGGGGATGAGCCTGTTTCGCTACGTCGACAACCAGGCCGAGCGGGCGGAGACCGATCGGTTGTTCTACGTCGCCTGCACGCGGGCTGCCGACTACTTGCTGCTCTCGAGCAGCGTTGCCGACATCGATAAGCCGAGCGGCCCGTTCCTCAAGCAGCTTTCGCAGCAGTTCGATCTCAAAACCGGCGACATGCTTCAGCCAGGGCGAGTCGAGTCCGGCGCGCGCCCTCAGGTGGCTGCCTCGTTGGTGACACCGCCGGCGCCGAAGCAGTCGACTGGCAAATCGACCAACTGGCTCAAGGTGATCGAGAAGGCCAAGCAAGGAGCTCGTTCGGCGAAGATCGAGCAAGCGGCCCGACCATGCCTTGTGGCCGCTGGAGCGCGACAGCGTTTCTCGGTCACGCGACTGTCTGGGCAGATCATCCCCAGCGGTGGCGACTGGTGGCAACACGATCCCGATCACGAGCGTCTGGCGGTGCCGCTCGATTACGATCCCCTGGGCCTTGGTACCTTGGTGCATGCGGTGCTGGAACGAGCCGACCTGGCCGACGAACAGTCGATCGCCACGTGGGCCAGAGCGTTGGCTCCGCACTACGATCTGCTGCACGCCGAGCGGGCGGAGGAGCTGGCTCGCGAACTGGTCGAGCGGTTCGCCGAGAGCCCTCGCGCGGCCAGTCTGGCGACCGCCCAGCAGGTATATCACGAGGTGGAGTTCCAACTCACCTGGCCGATCGGCTCGACGAATTCCCAAGGTCGTTATCTGCAAGGTTACCTCGACTGTCTCTATCAAACGTCCGACGGCGACTGGTGCGTGCTCGACTACAAGACCAACCAGACCATGGCCGACGACACCGCGGTGCTAGCCGACAAGTACGAGATGCAGATGCTGGTCTACGGGCTGGCGGTCGAGCAAACTTGGGGCGAAGGTCCAAAGGAACTGGTGTTGCATTTTCTCCGACCTGGGGTCGAGCAGTGTTTCGCGTGGGACGACCAACAACGGGAGCGGGCGATTGCGTTGGTCGACCAGGCCCTGGCGAGCATCGACTCGGCGGAACCTATCCCCGTGTCGTAAATGCCGAAGCCCAACTTCAGTGCTTATGCAAAACACAGGCGTGTATCGCTTGTGGCGGTTAGTTTCTCCGGATTCTCTTGCCCGAGTTGCAGCCGAACTCGGTAGGGCGATCTAAACTTAGGAACCATGATTGCGCGCCCTGCTCCTATTGAATCCTTCGAAACGCCGCACGGCGGCAGCTTTGCGCTGCGCCGGTTTCGGCCGGTCGGTGAGTTTCGCGGTTCGGTCGTCTTGTTGCATGGCATCATCAGTCACGCAGGTTGGTACACTGCGAGTGCCGACTATCTCGCCTCGCAAGGTTTCGATGTCCTGGCGCTCGACCGGCGTGGCTCGGGGCTCAATACCGAGTCGCGTGGCGACATCGAGCACTGGCAAACTTGGGTGCGCGATGTGGTCGCGGTGTGCGAATCCCAGCGACGCCTGGGGCCAGTGGTGCTGCTCGGCATTAGCTGGGGCGGGAAGCTCGCCCCTGCGGTCGCGAGGGCCCGTCCCGATTTGCTGGCCGGTATGGGGCTCATTTGCCCTGGTCAGTACGCCCACCAGCAGCCGGGATTGCTGAAGCGGGGTGCTTTGGCCGCAACCGGCGTAGTCGGCGTTCACGAGAAGCGAGTTGAGATCCCGCTGCAGGATCCCGCGTTGTTCACGAACTCGCCGATCTGGCAGCAGTACATCCGCAACGACCCGCTCACGCTTCGCCATATCACCTTGCGGTTCGCCCGCGAGGATCACAAGCTCACCCGCTACTCTCGGCGGTCGGGGCCGTTCGTCACGACCCCCTCGCTGCTGGTGCTGGCAGGTCGCGATCGCATGATCAAGAACCCCCGCACGCGTCGGTATTTGGCGACCTTTGCCGCTGGCGACAAGGTGGTGCTCGAGTACCAATCGGCAGCTCACACGCTTGAGTTCGAACCCGAGCCCGAGCTGTTCTTCGAAGACCTCACCGGCTGGGTGTCGCGGGTCGTCAAACGCCAGGCGTAGCACTGTTTGCCACGGCGTCGGCCGCTGCGACACCTTGACTTCATGCACCCGCCGGTCGATCATCCAATCTCCTTTCTCCTGGCTCGGCTTCCTTCTTTATGGCATAGCGACGACGTGAAACTACTGGCTCTGGAAACAACGTGCGACGAAACAGCGGCGGCCGTCATTACCGACCAGCTCGAAGTCCTATCTTCGGTCGTCGCGTCGCAGGAAGACTTGCATCAACAGTTCGGCGGAGTCGTACCCGAGATTGCCTCGCGGGCTCACGTGGAGAAGATCCTGCCGGTCATCGATCAGGCGGTTCGCAAGGCCGAGCTGAAACTCTCCGACCTCGACGCGGTGGCCGTGGCCAACACGCCGGGGCTGTCGGGCTCGCTGCTCGTTGGGCTCACTGCTGCCAAGGCGTTGTGCCTGGCGCTCGATGTGCCGCTGCTGGCGGTCAACCACCTGCAAGCCCACGTGTACGCCTGCAAGCTCGCGAGTGGTCGCGACGTATTTCCCTGCATCGGCATGATTGTCAGCGGAGGTCATTCGAACTTCTACCGTTGCACGGCCGCGACCGACTTCACTCTGATCGGCGGCACGATCGACGACGCTGCCGGCGAGGCCTTCGACAAGGTCGCCAGCCTGCTGGGGCTTCCCTACCCAGGCGGGCCAGCCATCGGCAAGGCGGCAGCCAAGGGGGATGGCAAGCGGTTTCGTTTTCCCCGGCCGCTGCTCGACGACAAGTCGCGACTCGATTTCAGTTTCAGCGGTCTCAAGACCGCAGTTCGCTATCAGGTGCACGGCACCGGCAAGCTCGACGATACCACGCAGCTCGACGAGCAAACCGTGTGCGATGTCGCAGCTAGCTTTCAGGAAGCGGTAGTCGACTGTCTGGTCGGTAAAGCCGAACTCGCTTTACAGCAAAGTGGTTACCAGACCTTGTGCGTCGGCGGTGGAGTCGCTGCCAACGGGCGCCTGCGTGAACGGCTCGAAGAGTCGGCCGCCAAGCAAGGCTACGAGTTGTTCATTCCACCGATGTCGCTTTGTACCGACAATGCGGTGATGGGAGCGATTGCCATCGAACGTTGGAAAGAAGGCAAGTTCGAATCGCTCGATCTCGATATCTCGCCCGGGCTCGAGCGCCCTCATTAAGCGAGTTTAAACAACAACCGGCCCGGACATTGCTGTCCGGACCGTTGCTGGGTCTTGCGGGTTTCATGGTCTAGGCCGGGGAACCTAGAACTTAGCGCTAGTGCGTTCGACTTAGTAGCCGCGTTGGCACTTCGCACAATAAGGCTTGGCCGACCCGTACGAGGGATAACCTTCGTAAGTGGGGTACGTGGTGACAGGTTGCTCGTTGATCACAGGCTTGGCAACAACGCGACGAACCGGCAGTTCACCAGTGCGGAACTTGCCCAGCACTTCGCTCCACTGTTCGGCCGAGACGTCGCCCGACTGCGAGTGAACAATCACCTTGCCATCCTTGTCGGTAATGGCCATGTAAGGGAACGAGGTCGTCTTGAAGGCTTCGGCAACTTTCTTGCCATACTTGGTGGTCGCGTCGATGTGGCACAACTGATAGTCGGCCAAGGCACCATCGGCCATGTTGTTCAAGATCTCTTCGTTCAAACTGTGCTCGGCGGTGCCGGGCTCGTCGATCACTACCAACATCGGGCGATCGTCGCTGCGGGTCTGCTTGAGAGCCTCAGCGTAGTCACTACTCCACTGGGGAGCCGCCGGTTCGTTGGCACTCAATCCAAAAGCGACGGTGACCAGGGCGAAGTAATGCAACATGAAACAACTCCTTTGCAATTTTAGCCATGCAACCAAAATGGGTCTCCATGCGAGCGTGAATCCACGCGATTCAAATCACTCGCGGCGAGCGGTTGGCTAGCTAACCAAACTAGAGTGCGGGGGGGAGGGGGGAGAGGGCCGAACGTTTCCTGCCGAGTAGCGACAGTCGGTGCTCGGTCTCGAGTGTTCCGTAGGGAGGGGGAAGGATGATTCAGGGTGGGAGGGGGCCAACCTTCGTGGCCTTCAAAAACTCGCAGCCTCGTTGCGAGCTGATGGGGGCAATCATGGCGGTCGTACTGGTCAGGTTCAAGGGGCAAACTAGGGTGGGTTTACCGATCGAGCGATCGAGGGGGAGTTCGCCGGTTTGTGCATTTCTCCAAGTTTGCCAAATCTGAGTTTGAGTTGAAGTTGTTGTCTCACAACGAGTTGAAGTCGATTTTGAGGAGCCGAAAACGGCTCGATTCTCTCCTGACTGGTCCCCTAAATTTGTCACAGAAAAAGCAAAAGAATTCATCTGAATAGGTGATGTTGGGTGATTTGGGAGGTCCTGGTGGAGTTGTCTTTGTGGGGGAAAACCCCTGGTTTTCGACTTTTGCGACTCGGCATCCGCGCGAGCAACGCTTTGTGCTCGGCTTGGTTCGACCATCGATGCGACTTACCCATCGCTGCTCAACTTCAGTTAGAATGGCCCTGCTGGAGTACTCGTTTTTCTTGACCAGGATTGAACTACCATGAAGCGACGTGACTTTATTGCCTCTTCGGCTGCAGCTTTGGGAGCCACCGCTGTAGCGAGCCAATCGGCCAGTGCCCAGGAAGCGGTCAAGCCGACCCCATTCAAACTCAAATACGCCCCGCACTTCGGAATGCTCCAAAACCTGGCGGGGGGCGACATGGTCGATCAGCTGAAGTTCGCTGCCGACCAGGGCTTCACTGCCTGGGAGGACAACGGCATGAAAGGCCGCTCCAAAGACACCCAGGACAAGATTGCCAAGACCATGGAGTCGCTCGGCATGACCATGGGCGTGTTCGTGGCTCATGCTAGCTTTGGCGATCACGCGTTTGTGACCAAGAACAAGGATGCCCGCCAGAAGGTGGTGCAGGAAGTTCGCGACAGTGTCGAAGTCGCCAAGCGGGTGAACGCCAAGTGGATGACCGTGGTTCCCGACTCGTGCGTCAACAATCTCGAGTGGGGCTACCAGACCGCCAACTGCATCGACTTGCTGCGCGAACTGGCCGAAGTGCTTGAACCGCACGGCCTGGTTATGGTGCTCGAACCACTGAACTGGTGGGCCAACCATCCTGGGTTGTTCCTCACCAAGATTCCGCAGGCGTACGAGATCTGTCGCGCGGTGAATAGTCCGAGCTGCAAGATTCTGTTCGATATCTATCACCAGCAGATTCAGGAAGGCAATCTGATTCCGAACATCGACATGGCCTGGTCCGAAATCGGCTACTTCCAATGCGGCGATAATCCCGGCCGCAAAGAGCCTGGTACCGGCGAAATCAACTATCGCAACGTCTTCAAGCATATCCACTCCAAGGGCTTCGAAGGCATCATGGGCATGGAGCACGGCAACAGCCAACGTGGCAAAGAAGGCGACCAGGCGGTGATCGATGCCTACCGTGCGGCCGACGACTTTTAAGCTTGTCGATTCGGTAATAACGTGAAAGAATCCATAGCCGGCGGGGCCGTTTCCCCGCCGGCTATTTGCAACTTGTGTACTCGCACCCCCCGAATTGAGATGAAGTATCTGGTATTTCTGCTGCTGCTCGTGATGGTTGTTTCTGCTCCGATCAAGGCCGCCGAGCCACTGAAGGTGATGACCTTCAACATTCGTTACGATGGCGGCAAGCGGTCGTTGCCGGGGCCCGAAACTCCGTGGATTGCTGCGAACGGCAAGAACCGTCGCGACCTGGTACTCGACGTGGTCGAGACCGCCGATCCCGACCTTCTCGGGCTGCAGGAAGCGCTGCCGCACCAGGTGCAGTCGGTTTGCGATCGCATGAAAGCTCATAAGTGCTATTCCGTGGGGCGCGACGATGGCCAGCAGGCCGGCGAGCATTGCACGTTGCTCTATCGGGCCGACCGTTTCGAAGTGGTCGACCAGGGAACGTTCTGGCTCTGCAGCACGCCCGACAAAGCGGGCGCCAAGCATCCCGATGCAGCTTGTGCACGCATTGCCTCGTGGTTGCGGTTGAAGGATCTGAAAAACTCGAAGGCCGAACTCCTGGTGCTCAACGCCCACTGGGACCATCGCAGCCAACCCGCTCGCGAGTACGCTGCCCAGGCGATCGTCGATCATCTGGCCAAGCTGGGAATCGTCGATAACGTGATCGTAATGGGCGACTTCAACGCCAACCCGGGAAACAAAGCAGTCAAGCTGCTGCTGGAGGACAAGCGAGTGCCGCTGGTCGATTGCTATCGCGCGGTGCACACCAAACCATCGGAAGACGAACGCTCGTTCAACGGCTTCACCGGCGAGACCAAGGGTGAACGCATCGACTACCTGCTCGCCGGCAAGGGCTTGCTGCCCACCTCGGCGGAGATCGTCCGCACCTCGTTCAACGGGGTCTACCCCTCGGATCACTATCCGATCGTCGTCGAGATGACCTACGACCAAAAGTAGTACACGCGGGTCGACGCACGCACCACGAGCTCTCCGCTTGGTCGCGGGGAAAATAGATTCCCAATTTTCCCATCGATGGGAAAATTGAATCTGCACGCACGCTACAAAACCAGTGGTTTTCGCGCCCGAATAGATTCCCATTTCCCAAAACGCATCGAGTGGGAATCTATTTTCCCGCTGCGCACTTGTCGCAAGTCGTTGGTAGCTATGAAGTTGCATCAACACCTCCGCGATAGATACCCAAAATAGATTCCCACCCATGGGAAACTATTTTTGGGTAGGGACACGATTGGGGATTGCGGATTGCGGAATGTCATCTTGAAGGAGCTTCCAGCGACCGAAAGATCTAGCCTGCAGCTTAGAGCTTACAGCCTAAAGCTTTGGCAACCGCGCAGCAGCGAACCCCCACGCAACCGAAATCGCGGTCAGAGACCGCTCCTACAGCGCGATTGCGTGGTAGATGGTTTCAGTGGATTTCATGTCCTCTCGGTTACATCTCTCCATCCTCCAACTACGGACTACTGACCACAAACAAAGGATAACTCGATACCTGTCCATTAGAGCATCACAGGTGGCCAATTCCCAGTGAAATCTGGAGAGAATCCAAGCACCAAATTCACCCTCCGCTGGCGGAGGGTCGGCCTCTCAGGGCCGGGGAGGTGGGAAGCGGAAAACGCCCCTCACTGTTTCAAATCCGACTGCGGCTTGTACCCAACCCAATTAGATAATGGAGACGGATAAGGATCCAAGCAGACTCAGACCACCACCTGCCCTCCCGCTTGCGGCCAATAAAGAGACGCGGGTCGGGCTATCAGGCCCGGGGAGGGTAGCACCAGAGAACGGCACGAGAATCAAACCAGCACGCAGAGTCGCAGAGTCCGCGGAGCATCTGGGTAGCACCAATAGCGGGGGCGCACTGCATATCGCCACTCCGCAAAACACTCCACGCCCAGTTGTCGGTGGACGAAGCCCAAGAGGCTATCCCATCCGTGATGATCGGTGTTCATCCGAGGCTTGAAGAAAACCGTCTCCTTGGCGGCTGGGAAGCGTTTGCATCCTTACGCTTCGTACTTCTGAGCGCCGGCTAGTAGGGCGGGGGCGAAGTCTTGTTGCACAAACTCGTTAATCCACGAGGCCGTAGCGCTTTTGTCGGCGAAGTGATGGAACAGCGCGCGGAAGAACCCGTCGGGCACGTGGGAGCGTCGCTGGAAGTCCATCAGCTCGCGCCGCCATGATTGCTGATAGCACTGGGTCGCGAACTTCGCGTTCAGCGGAAACCACAGTTTGTTGTCGAGCGTCGAATTCAATAGCCAAGGGGTCGCGATCGCGCTGGCAACCGCGATAAACCCAGCCACGATGAGGCCGCCATCGAGTCCTTTGTCGCCGAAGATCACTCCAAGAATCGTGGCAATGACGCTGCCGAGCATATAGCCTAGCATCATGGCTACCAGTCCCACGACACCGAGCAGCACGACCCGACCGACCAGCGCGGCCGACCAGAGCCAACCGATGCGCGAGCCGTTGCACTCTTGCTCCAGGCGATTGAGCAACGCGTCGGCGCGGCTCGCCCAGATGTTCTCGTTGATCTCATGCTCGGTCGAGATCGACTGTCGCTCGGCCACGTCGTGCGAGGCCCACGCCCAAATGGGGTAGAACTTGTGAAACAGGTCGCCTTGGTCGATGGGGAACTCGGCCATCAAGGCTTCGTTGCGGGCGAGGATCTCCATCTGCACGGCCACGATTGAGCGGTCGCCGATCTCCTGCGACTGGCTGAAATAGTCCTGCAACGCAGCATCCATCTTCGCCCGCAGCGACGACCCCTGGGCGAACTGATGACGCACCGCCAAGTACTCGCGGGCGAGCGACAGCAGTTCGACATCCCACTCGAGCCAGGGGGGAATGCTCTCAAAGTTCTCTTCGACAAACGCGAACTGCTTGGCCGACCAGCCTTCGACTTCGGTGTCGCGCCACATCGCACTCTTGAGCATGTGGATCAAGAACGCCATGCGGCCGACGATGTGCGAGTCGCGTAGTTCGGCCTCGCAGCGATCGAAGGTGCTGGAGAACTCGTAGAAATCGCACTCCTGCATCACCACTTGCCAGGCGGGTTCGGTGATCGGATAGAACTCGTCGGTGCGGATCGCCTTGGCCGCCAGCGGCAGCAGCTTGAGCAACAGCTTGCCAGATTGTGGGCCGCGAAAGTACTCGTGCAGCAGTTGTTTGAGGGCCCCGTCCTGCCGGTGGTTGGCGATGCCTTCGATAATCCACTTGCCAAAACTGGTGGGGGACTACTCGACCAGGTCCGAAAGCAACGCGAGCGCGTAGTACTCGTAGGGCGACTTGTCCGCTCGTTCCTTGAGTTCCGCGAATAGTTTGGCCGGCGATTCGTCGGCTACGCGATCCACCAGCCGCTTGGTCTTCGGTGCTGGCTGGCCGACTGTCTGGCCGGAGCCGGCGGCCGACTCGCGATTGGTTGCCGGCTCGGCGTCGGTTTGCCAGTCCTGCGGAACCGCCGAACGTTGCCGCTTGGTCGCCCCACCGTGGTAGCGAAGTTGCTCGTCGAGTTCCTCGTAAGCGCTGCGAATCTTCTGAAACTCTTGCGGAAACTTCTCCGGCTTATAAACCCGCAACAACCGATTGTACGCCCGCTTCAGGTCCTTGCGCCCGAACCCCTCTTCGAGTTCAAAGAACCCGATGGGGTCGTGGGGAAGCAGATCCCATTGGGGAGCATCGGGCGGTGCGGCCATGGCGCTAGGTTCGGAGGATTCAGGTCAAATCAGAAGTGAGGAGGCGTGTAGCCAGGCGCCGTCGGTCGAGTCGTGTTCGGCCGAGGGATGTTCGATGGCGAACGACCGGTCGATGGGCCCATGCGTGAAGGTATCTGCCGCGAAGGGATCGTGCGTGGAGTGTAGATGTCGTTCGACGAGCTATCGTCGAAGGGGTCGCCCCGCCCGAAGTTGCTGCGTTGCCGCAATTCCTCCATGCGTTGCCGACTCTCTTCCTGCGTCTTCCGCATGCGCTCAAAGGCATCGTTGGCCGGCGAATTAAACGAATCTGGCGGATTGAGTCCCGAGGTCGCTGACTCCCTCAACTCCCGCATTTGCTGGTTGAGCTCCTCGATTCTCTGGGCAGCACTGCTACTCGCATTCGAACTTGTTGGATCGATGTCCGATCGCGGCGGCGTATAGTTCGAGGGGGCCGAGTAACTAGATCGCGATTTGCTGGGGGAGTCCATGTTCGCGATGCGTATGCACCCCCGCGCCAGCGGGCCGATCAGGAAAATGAGCATCCAGATCGGCCACCCACTGCTGCTACTGCCAGAACTCGAACCGACCGTATTGGAACTAGTAGCGACCGCCGCCTTGGCGCTCCGCCCGTTAAAACGGAGCAGCGACTCGAGCCAGTCGTGCTCCAGTTCGTAGAGCGCAGGCAGTTCTTCCTTGATCAGGCAGATCATCGCCTGGCCGCGTTTGCGATTCGTGCGATGGCGGAACGAACTGAGCACCTGCTCGCGAAGCACCGCGACGTCGCGGGAGGGCTCGACCAGCACCTTTTTCAGGCAGCTAAAGAAGTCGCCATCAAACCGTTTATCGCCTAATAGCGCTGGCAATTTGCCGCGACTGTTGAGCACAATCTGCAGGCGTTTGCCGAGCGCGGCCAGGTCGGGATGATCTTCCAGCGACAGGTGGTTGATCTGATTTTGCAGGTCGGCAACGTCGCCGGTGAAGCAGGCACTGCGAATGCGCTCAAGCTTTCGCTTGACCCGTTGCCGATCGGAAACGTTGGTGGGGGCCGACGACGAGGCGTCGCTGCCGGGTCTTGTTTTGTTGAGTTTGAACGCCTTGGCACGCAGTGCGATGATGTCGCCACCCTGGCTGACGGGATTTCGCGAAAGCTGGTGTTGCAGGTAGTTCACCACCTGCGGCGAAGCGTTACTCATCGCCGTGATCCCCAATTTGCCCTTCGAAGTCGATTCCCAACATCGAGAGGATTTGTTCCAGGGTGTTGCGAGCCGCTTCCACCGTCTCGCGATCGCCGGAGCTCATGGCCTGCTCGAACATGTCGATCGCGGCCTCGAATTGTTCCCGCTGGAAGGGGCTAATCTCGCCAACCATCCGCTCGGCGAAACGCAGCAGCTTCTGGTTTGCCATGTCTTCGCGGGGATAGTACTTGAGCGTCTGCAGGTTGGCGACCGCCTCTTTCATTTCCTTTTCGGTCAGGTCGGCCGCATGCTGCGTGAGCACCGTGGAGAACTTGTGGTCGCTGTCGCCGACGTAGGCTTCCACTTCCAGCAGCCCGTTCAGATCGTAGGTGAAGCGGATGAACACTTCTTGGCCAGCCGGTCCGGGGGGGACGCCGGTCACGCGGAGCTCGCCGATCTTCAGGTTCTTCTCGACCTTGCGGTTTTCGCCTTGGTAGACCTCTACCTGCACTTCGCTCTGGTTGGGGCTGATCGTGCTGAACACGTGCTCCTTCGACACCGGGATGGTGGTGTTGCGATGGATAATCGGCTCGAAGTAGCCCGCTCGGATCTGGCCACCCATGTCCTTCGCGATGTTCACGCCGAGCGTGAACGGGCAGACGTCGGTCATCACCATGTCGTCGACAGCGCGATTGTCGGCAATCAAAGCCGCTTGCACCGCCGCGCCCAGGCAGACGACTTCGTCGGGGTTGAACAGCGCTTGCGGCTCGCTGCCAAAGTAGTCGCGGACAAAATCGGCCAGCGGCAACATCCGCGTCGCTCCACCGACCAGAATCACGTCGTCCACCTCCTCGGCCTCGGTACGACCGTCGCGAAGTGCTTTGCCGATAGGTCCAGCGATGCGATCGAGCAGCGGCTTCACGGCCGTAGCGAACGCTTCGCGAGAGATTTTGACCGTTTTGGCATTCTCAGGAACAGCTCCGTTTTCTTCCGGCAGCTTCACCTGCACTTCGGCCTCGTCGGTCAGCTTGCGCTTGGCGTCTTCGCACAATTGTCGCAATCGGGCGACCCGCAGCGGCTGTTGCATCTCGGCGATTTCGAATTGCAGCCCCTGCTTTTGCAGGATGAGCGACACCAGGCGATTGGTGAAGTCCTCGCCGCCGAGAAAGCTCTCGCCGGAGGTCGAGATGATCTCGAGTGTGCCTTCGAACAGGCCTTGTTGACTAACTCCACTCGAACTGTGGAAGCCCGAGTTGGGTGAATTGATTGATGATTTTACAGCGCAAGCGGGCTTCCGTTTGTTGGTTTTCGAATACTCGGTTTTTGAGATGGCTCCCAAAGCTTTGTTTCACTCGGTACATGGTCGTTTCCGCCAAGCTTCTACGATGATAGCCCACTTCCTCTTTCCAACTCCTACGCCCCTTGCGTCGAATCTGACGAATTGCCTCGTCCCGGGGCAAAGGCTCCTCCGCAGAGTTGCCATGTTGTTTGATCTTGGCGTTGTGCTGCGGCGGAATCACCGGCTCAATGCCTTCGGATTCCAGCCCTTCATAAACCTTCCACTTGTCGTAACTACCGTCGCCGTGAAACTTTTTTACGGGCTGCTCCACCTGCTCCAGCATTTCGGGAACCGCATCGGCATCGTGGCAACTGTTCTCGGTCAAAATCTCCGCCACAATCTCGCGGGTGTCAGGATTCACCGACAAATGCAGCTTCCGCCATGTCCGCCGCTTCGACTTGCCATGCGTCCGCATCTTCCATTCGCCCTCGCCAAACACTTTCATGCCGGTGCTATCCACCACGATATCGATGTCGCCCCTCTTGTTAGCGATATCGAGCGAAACATTCAGCTTGCTGGCTCGCTTGGCGAGCGAAGAATAATTGGGAATCGCTGCCTCGACGCCCAACATCGCCACCAGCGAGCGGCCGAATCCCTCAGTCTGCCGATAGGGAAGTTTCAGCAGTTCGCGAATCGTCAGCAAGCACTCGATCGCCGTATCGCTGAAGACAAAAGGGCGACCGACTTTTGTCTGGTCGTTAGGATGTTCCCAGTTCTCCAACGCCTCGTCGCTAAACCAAATAGTGATGTTTCCACGCTCGATGAGCGACTTGTTATACTCCTTCCAGTTCGTGACTTTGTAGGTTCGTTTTTCTTTCGTAGCCATGTTCGATCTCCGTAAAAAAGGTACGTGGTTCCATTCCACGTTAGTTTTTACGGAGGTTTGTGACTAATTGTTCAACAAGGCCCTTCGAACACCTCCATCAGGGTGACGTCGAAGGTGCCACCGCCGAGGTCGACGACGATCAGCTTCTTTTCAGCGTCGCGATCATGGAACCCGTAGGTTAGCGCGGCCGCGGTTGGTTCGTTAATGATCCGGCGCACCCGAAGCCCGGCGAGTTCGCCGGCCACTTTGGTGGCTTTGCGCTGGTTGTCGTTAAAGTAAGCCGGCACGGTAATCACCGCCTCGGTGACTTCCTCGGCCAGGAACTTCTCAGCATCGGCCTTCAGCGATCCGAGCACTAGGCTCGATAGCTCTGGGGCGGTAAACACCCGGCCGGCCAGCTCCACGCGCGAGTCGCTACCCATCAAACGCTTGAAGGTCGACGCGCATCGCTCGGGCTGAGTCACACGCAGGTCGCGGGCAGCCTCGCCTACCAGCACCTGGCCATCTTCCAGAACACCGACCACCGAGGGGGTCAGCATTTTGCCCAACGAGTTGGGAATCAATCGAGGCGAGTCGCCCAGAAAAACCCCGCACAGCGAGTTGGTGGTGCCTAGATCGATGCCGATGATGTAAGACATGGAACGCTTATGCTGTTGTGTCGGTAGTAGGTCGCCGCTCGCCGGTCGGGCGACTACTCGTTGGCCCGCATTTGCTCGTCGATCCAGGCTTCGAGTTCTTTCAAGTCCACCGGCGGCACATCGCACAGGTCGGGACGCAGACGCTCGGCCTGGCGGTGGTAGACGTGGTGCACTTCATCTTGAGCCTTGTCGGTGTTCCAGTGCAACAGAACACGGATGCATTTTTCCAGCGAACCAGGCACGTGAATCTCGTGCCCGCACAACAGCGGTACATCGCACCACCCGAGTTGCCGCGCAGCCAAGGCGGGGAATTCGGCGTCGAGATCAATCGTGGTGCTAAAAAACGCACTCGCAACGTCCTGCTTCTTGATTCCGTTATGACGGATGATCAAGGCTAGAAGTTCACGCGTCGCGCGGAGGATCTCTTCGCGCTCGTTGTTCTCGACGGTAGTTGCGCCACGGACGCCACGACAAGGCATACTGGTACCAAAGGCTATGTTTTAAGGAAAATGACCCCCTTTCAGACTACCCAAAAAGGTGGCCAATTCATAGCGTCTCGTTGCCGAGAAACTCAACTCTCACCGTGGATTCGCGGCCGACAGATGGGGGGATCGGAGCTATTCGCGCCAGGATGTCTGAATTCGCTCCACTAGTGCTTTGAGTCGCGTTTCTCCAGCCAAACCAGTCTGTTGCTGCCTAACGCGAAACAGCAGCGATGCTACCATTCGCCCGGTTTTTCTTGACCCACCGCTCGACCGGCGCGAGAATATCGGTCAGACGCTTTGGGTAAACCTTGTCGCTGGAGCAGCACATATGTCTGGCCGCGCAACCTCTTTGCACTGGTGGATAAATTGGCCGCGAGCTTGCTCGTTGGTTCTCGCGCTAGGGCTCTCCACTGCCGCGCTGGCCGATGAGTTGCTGGTTGCCAGCAATAGCGAGTTCTCCACCGCCCTGGCAGCCGCCGAGTCGGGCGATGTCATCCGGTTGGCTCCCGGAGTCTATTCCGGTGGATTCTCGCGCAGTGGGCTCTCCGGAGTCACGATAACTAGCGTGAATCCGGAACAGCCTGCTGTCTTCCAGGGAGGAAGCTTTGGGCTGCAGCTGAGCGACGCCACGAGCGTGACACTCGAGCATCTCATCTTCGAAGGCCAGACTGGCAACGGTTTGAATATCGACGACGGAGGCTCGTACGAAACCCCCTCCACCGACATAACGCTTCGCCATCTTACCGTTCGCGACATGCAGCAGGGGGGTAATTTCGATGGCATCAAGCTCTCCGGCGTCACTGGTTTCATGATCGATCGCGTGCTGGTCGAAAACTGGGGCTCCGGCGGTAGCGCTATCGATCCAGTGGGGTCGCACAACGGGGTGATTCAGAACTCGATCTTCCGCCATGCGAGCGGCGCGAGCAGCGGGGTGCGGCCAAAAGGGGGGAGCAAAAACATCGCGATCTACGCGAACCGGTTCGAAATGGGAGCCGGCGAAGGTCGGGCGATCCAGGCCGGCGGTTCCACGGGGCCCGAGTACTTTCGCTTCATCGATGGCGACTCCGACTACGAAGCGGCCAACATCGTCGCGGCCGGCAACATCGTGGTTGGCGCCCTCGCTCCCGTTTCGTGGGTGAACATCGATGGGGGTGTGTTCCACCACAACTGGTTGCAGAACACCGGTAAGTGGACCATGCGTATTCTCAACGAAAACGCTGGGAACAACATCGTCGACACCCAAAACGGTGTGTTAGTGGATAACGTGATCGAGTACGACTCGACCGCTGGATGGAGTCGCGCGGCGAACGTCGGAGCCGAGACCCTGCCCGACACGTTCACCTTCGCTCGCAATCAATGGCAGAACGCCGGAGGAGCGACGAACATCGACTTGCCTACGACCGAGATCGATGGAGTGTATGGGGCGATCAACGTTCCGCGGGTCGGCGACCAAATACGTTGGGACTTTCCCTGGGGGCATTGGGTCGTGAACGCATCGCCTAACCAGGCGAATGAAGCGATGGAGATCGCCGGTTCTCCGAACCTGCTCGTCGCCACGCCTGGCGAAAACGCTCACTTCGATCCGCTGGCTGCTGATCCACTGACCGGCGATTGGAGCTTTACTCCGCTAGAGAATAACGAGGTGACGCTCTCGCCTCAGTCGCAAATGATCCTTGTTTTACCGGGTGTTTCTTCCGCCATCCCGCAACTTCCCGGCGACTACGATCGTAACGCCGTGGTCGATGCAGAGGACTATCGGTTGTGGAAACAGCAGTTCGGGCACACGGGAACTCCACTCGCCGACGGCAACGGCAGTGGCATCGTTGATCTGGCGGACTACACGATTTGGAGAGACCAACTCGCGGTCGCGTCGAGGTTGCCTGGAGATTCGCAGATGCATTCGGTGCCCGAACCGAGCTCGATCGCATGCACCGCGATGTGCGTGGCAGTGTATCTAGTAATGGCTCGGTAAACTTTGCGGCGCGACAACCAGCGACGATGTCGCGCGATGGATGATTGTTCGCGCGTTGATTTGCCATGTTGAGAGTTCGAATTCGCGCCCGATTTCTGTTCGACGAGGTTGAGATTCGTCCGAACCAAGCGAGGTCCAATGGGGGAGGGCTCAATCTGGCAAAGAAATTAGGCCCTTGTTTTATAGGGTTTTAGAAGCGTCGCGGAAGTTTTCTTCTGAAATTGCTCTGAGCCCGTTGACAGTTTGAAGAACCTCCGGCATATTTACCGATCTCTGGTGAACGCGACATCGCAAGCAACTGCAAGCGACAAGCACTCGCAAGAGCGGCTGAGTCACTGACTCAATCGACAACAAGCTCTTTGACAATTTGGTGAGTATTCCATTCCTTGTCAGTCTGAAGACTGTAAATACTTCAGATGGCTAAGATGGCGAGGCAGGCATGCCGAGCACGTGAGTGTCAGTCATGTTTGCCGTAAGTCATCTTTAACTTATAGAAGCCATCAAACACTTCTAATGGCTCTTTAACTTGCTTAGCAAGTTGATGCATACATTAAATTGAAGGGTTTGATCCTGGCTCAGAATGAACGTTGGCGGCATGGATTAGGCATGCAAGTCGAGCGAGAAGCTTTAGTTTGACGCTTCGGTTGATTTCTAAAGTGGACAGCGGCGAAAGGGTGAGTAACGCGTAGTTATCTGCCCCAGGGTCTAGAATAGCCTCGGGAAACTGAGGGTAATGCTGGATAATATCTCCGGATCAAAGGTGAGATTCCGCCCTGGGAGGAGACTGCGTACTACTAGCTTGTTGGTGGGGTAAAGGCCTACCAAGGCTACGATGGTTAGCGGGCGTGAGAGCGTGGCCCGTCACACTGGGACTGAGACACTGCCCAGACACCTACGGGTGGCTGCAGTCGAGAATCTTCCTCAATGGGCGAAAGCCTGAAGGAGCAATGCCGCGTGCGGGATGAAGGCCCTCGGGTTGTAAACCGCGAAAGTAAGGAGGAAGGCTTTGTGAAGAGCAAAGTTTGACCAATTTACAGTAAGGACGGGCTAAGTTCGTGCCAGCAGCCGCGGTAAGACGAACCGTCCAAACGTTATTCGGAATTATTGGGCTTAAAGGGTGCGTAGGCGGTGCTGTAAGTCAGGTGTGAAATCCCACGGCTCAACCGTGGAACTGCGCTTGATACTGCAGTGCTTGAGGGAGACAGAGGTAAGCGGAACTGATGGTGGAGCGGTGAAATGCGTTGATATCATCAGGAACACCAGTGGCGAAAGCGGCTTACTGGGTCTCTTCTGACGCTGAGGCACGAAAGCTAGGGTAGCGAACGGGATTAGATACCCCGGTAGTCCTAGCCGTAAACGTTGAGCACTTGATTGAGGACCCTCCCATAGGTTCTTGGTCGAAGCGAAAGTGATAAGTGCTCCGCCTGGGGAGTATGGTCGCAAGGCTGAAACTCAAAGGAATTGACGGGGGCTCACACAAGCGGTGGAGGATGTGGCTTAATTCGAGGCTACGCGAAGAACCTTATCCTAGGTTTGACATGCATGGATTAACTCCCTGAAAGGGGAGCCACAGTTTCGACTGGAACATGCACAGGTGCTGCATGGCTGTCGTCAGCTCGTGTCGTGAGATGTCGGGTTAAGTCCCTTAACGAGCGAAACCCTTATCTTTAGTTGCCAGCGAGTAATGTCGGGGACTCTAGAGAGACTGCCGGTGTTAAACCGGAGGAAGGCGGGGATGACGTCAAGTCCTCATGGCCTTTATGCCTAGGGCTGCACACGTCCTACAATGGCACGTACAGAGGGAAGCGAACTCGTGAGAGCAAGCAAATCCCAAAAAGCGTGCCCCAGTTCGGATTGCAGGCTGCAACTCGCCTGCATGAAGCCGGAATCGCTAGTAATCGTGGGTCAGCATACCACGGTGAATGTGTTCCTGAGCCTTGTACACACCGCCCGTCAAGCCACGAAAGTGGGGGGGGCTTAAAGTCGCTGAGCTAACCGTAAGGAGGCAGGCGCCTAGAGTCAACTCCGCGATTGGGACTAAGTCGTAACAAGGTAGCCGTAGGGGAACCTGCGGCTGGATCACCTCCTTTCTAAGGATATCTTAGAACCGAGAGTTGGGTGACCAACACTCGGATATAAATGGGACGGTCTTTTGTTTCTGACAAAGAACGGAGGGAGCACAAACTCCCGCTCACCAAATTGATTTTGAGAAACCCGGCCTGGGGAAATAGCCTGCCCCATGGCCGGGTTTTTTTATGCGCGGAAGTGTGTTAACGGTGTCGTGTTGTGTGTTTACTTAACAGTGGTTCTGTGTTAGTTTCTCCAGTGTTGTTCTGTCACCGATAGTTGTCTTGGAGTGAGCTATGTCCAAAGCAGGTATGAACTTGATCGAGTTTATCACGAGCAATACTGCCTACAATCAGGCTGATTTGGCCAGGGCTTTAAATGTGAGTCGTGCACAAATTTCCCGTTGGAAGGCTGGAGAAGCGATACCCCGCAACCGTGAAACAGAGTTACTTGAGATCGGTGGCCTCTTCAGTACGGTCTGTACCGATTGGGCCATGTTTGCTCGTACGGAAGCAAATGCCGAGAACTGGTACATATATTTCACAGATATTCTGAGTGGCTCGGAATGGGGGTGGGCACTTAAAGATTTGTATAGGGACTCTCCTGACAAGTACAGTTCCCATGTCATTAGAACTCTTCTAAAACTTGGGGCTGATATACCGTTTGCGGCTCCTAGTGCTCGTGAACTGGACGGTGAAAATGTGGAATCGACACCTCTTGCAAGTGCTCTCTATGGATTATTCGATGCGTGGGCCCAGATACACGATTGGGTCTATCTTGCATTCGATACAGATGATTGTGGCGATCAGTTTGACTTGTTTGAGATTTCAAATGAATTAGAATGGCTCACTTTTGACTTAGGTGTTCTCTCTGTTGATATTGATTGTTTGCGAGGCATCGGCATTAAAGAGAAGGAACTAGATGAGTTCCACAGGAAAACAGTAGATACAATTGAGGTGCGGCTCCATCAGTTCTGCCTTTTACGCACACAGAATGGTTATCCCATCAAGCATGACTATTTTAATCTACTTGATCTTTCGCCGATTGAGCTTGCAGAGCAAGCGTTTATGAGAAATCGAGATGGCAAAAATCGTATAATGAACTATTTGTCATATGGTGAACAGATGTGTATTTCTCGCCTTGATTATAGTGTTCACTTGCTAAGCCGAATTGATGAGAAACTTGATGTTCTGCTTAAGGTGAGATAGCACGTACCAGATTGTTAAGCAGGTGTTGAGAACTGAATAACCCGCTTGCAGGATCACGCAACCAGGTGTGATAATTTTGCCATGAGCAAAACCACCCCCACCGACCGCCGTGATTTGAATTTTGCCACGCTCGATGACCTGCGGGCGGAGCTGGATCGCCTGGAAATGGCCGAACAGCGTGGCGAGCTGTCGGCTGTTGGGAAATGGACCCCGGGACAAATTCTGGGGCATGTCGCCGCGTGGATTCATTACGGATGGGAGGGCTATCCCATCAAAGCTCCGCCGTTTTTCATTCGCTGGTACCTGCGTTGGCAGCTACCCAAGATGCTCAAAGGCAAGATGCCGAGCGGGGTTCGCATTCCAGGGGTCGAAGGGGGCACCACCGGCGCCGAGCCGGTGGAGTTTGCCGAAGCACTGGCCAACATGCGCCGCGGCATCGAGCGTTTGGAGTCGGACGAGCCGGCCACGTATCACAGCCCCGCCTTCGGAGAGATGTCGATGGCCGATCGCATTGAGCTAAATCTACGCCACGCGGAGCTGCATTTCAGCTTTTTGCGTTATCCTGGGGACGGTTAGACGAAATCGACTGGTTGTGCCCCAAGATCTGCTTTTGGCTTGCGAATAGCTCCTGCCGACTTCAGTCTATTCTCTTCTTCCGCTTACGATGACTCCATATGTCTAACTCCGAAACGACGTCACCATCCGACGATTTTGCCCCTTCAGGCGGGTTTCGCATCAGCTTGAAGTGGATGCTTCTGCTGTTGCTTGTGATCGGTGCCGGAGGTGGTCTTCTCGGACGAGCGTTTTTTTGGCACCCGCAAGTTTTTCAGGCGGTCGTCGGGTTGCTGGCAACCATTGTGCCATTCGTCCTGGCGATTGGCACCCTGATCGTGCTAGGGATCCGCCAGCGTCGCAAGTCGATTGCCCTGTGGGGAGCGATGCTCGCCTGCATGCCGGTCCTAGGCTTTGGCATGCTGTTTCTTTCCGAGTATCTAAACTCCGGTGGCATGGGAGTGCTCTCGACCAAGCAGCTCATCGCCCAACGCTTGCCACAACAGTTTGACGAGCCGTGGGTGTGGAACGAACTCACAAGTCGCCTGGCCGCCGGCAAGTTGACTGCGGAGCAAGTAGACGATGCGATCGACGAGTTGGCGAATCAAATGACAGCAAGCAAGCCAAACGGCTGGGATAGTCCGTTGAGCTGGCAGGGCGACTTCGTGGAGCAAGCTGACGCTGCGGGCATGATTAGCGATGCGTCATTGTTTGCCTTATGCGATGCATTCTATGGCACACAGGCCAAGCTCGATCCGCTGCCGCGGTTGCGGGAAGGCAAACCGAGCTTCAATGTTCGCCTAAATTTTGGCAGCCCCTGGGGAGGCAATTCGCGGTTGCCACTGGAGCTTGCATGGCATCTGCAGGCCATCCGTATCGATGGCGAGGCGGTCGAGTTTCGCGAGAACCATCGGGGTGGGCAGGATTGGATGGGTGTCATCGAAGGCGATTTCGAAAAGGGGGAGTACAAGGCAGAGTTCGATATCGTTGCCGCCTACATCGATCGGGATAAGCTGCTGGGGGTCAATGCCAGCCGGTTGAAGATCGAACAATGGCCAAAACCACGTCAGCGGTGGGGCCAAACCGTCGAAGGCACGTTAGAAGTGTTTGGGCCTCAAGATAAGATTGTTGCCCTTTCGACTGACTCCGCTGATGCTCCATTGTCTGGGGCGGTCCGGATCGAGCGTCTGGTAATCCAGCCCGATGTAGAGGGTAAATGCAAAGTGGTGATGAAGATTGAGTATGGCGAGGTGCAGACTACCCCTTTGAGCTTCGATGTCGAGGTCGCGATTGGGGACGAAGTGATCGAGATGGGGAGATCGTATTACGTAACTTTTCAGCAACTTAACGGAACTAGTACGTCTTTCCTGAAATCCATTCCGCTGCTATATGCTGCGGAATGAAAAAGCACATTGTTTGCCTGGACCACCAGGCCCGTGGAGGTTTGGAGCAGCTAGCACGCTCAGGCGCCCGCGCGGCGCAAGTGGTGCGTCGCTGCCAGATATTATTGAAATCGGACTCGGGATGCACCGACGAAGAGATCGCCGAGCATGTGGGCTGCACGACGCGCAACGTCCGAGCCGTCCGAAAGCGGTTCTGCGAAGAGGGCGTCCAGCGGGCGGTGTACGATGCGCCTCGCTCGGGCCGCCCCCCAGAGTTCACCAAGCGGCAGCAGCAACAGGTAATCGCCCTGGCGTGCAGCGAGCCGCCCGAGGGACGGGCTCGCTGGACGCTGGAATTGTTGTGCGAGCACGCGGTGAAGGAAGGCTTCGTCGATTCGCTCAGCGTGACGGAGGTCTCGCTGTGGCTCAAGGAACACGACCTGAAGCCGTGGCGAAAAAAACTTGGTGCGTGCCCAAGCTGAACGACGAGTTCTGTGAGCGGATGGAGGACGTCCTCGAGCAGTACGAGAAGCCGCTCGACCCGAACGAGCCGGTCGTCTGCCTCGACGAGCAGCCCTATCAGAGGGTCGACGACGCGCGGCCGCCCGAGCCCGCGGCACCCGGCAAGATCGCGAAGCAGGACTACGAGTACCGCCGCTGCGGAACCTGCAGCGTGTTCGTGGCGGTCGAGCCGAAGGCGGGCAAGCGATTCGTTCAGGCCAAGCGTCACCGCAAGCGAGCCGACTTCGCCCGGTTCGTCCGCGACCTCTTGAAGCGCTATCCCGACGCAGAGCGGGTTCATCTGGTGATGGACAACCTCAACACGCACAACGAGAAGTCGTTGATCGAAACCTTTGGCGAGGAGGCGGCTCGGCCAATGCTGGAGCGGATTGTGTGGCATTTTACCCCCAAGCATGCCAGTTGGCTCAACATGGCCGAGATCGAAATCTCGGCCATACAGCGACAATGCCTGGGACGTCGGTTGGCTTCGCTCGACAAGGTTCAAAGCGAACTCTCCCACTGTTCACGCGACCGCAATCGGAAGAAAATCAAAATCAATTGGACCTTCCATCGAAAAGACGCCAAACGCGTCTTCCCTGAACTCTATAGGAAATGACTTCCGGGACGACGTACTAGTAGCTCTAGTAGCGGTTCGGAGTTAGTCCAGCAGATCAACCAATTGGATGTCGATGTGAATCAGGCGAGCGTTCGCTTGGTACCAAACGCCACGCACGTCGAAAACATGCGGCGAGTGGAGAAAATCTGGGGCAAGCCGCTGGTGTGGAACCGAGTGCCGGTGGAGCGACTGGACCTTGAAGCCCAGCAACAGGCCGAGAACGAGTAGCACCGCTTCGATTGCCATTCATCACGAACCTTCTACAGTGCCAGCAGTCAGTTGCCTAGTTCATTGGTCCGTGTAGGTGATTTCAGTTGTGGGCAAGCAAGTTCGCCATCTGATGGTCGTATTCGGCGATCAATTGAATTTGAATTCGGCCATTTGGGACGATATCGACCCCGATCGCGACCTGGCTTGGATGGCGGAAGTTACCGACGAATCGACCAGAACATGGTCGCACAAAGTACGAATTGCGGTGTTTCTCAGTGCGATGCGGCACTTCCACGAAGCCCTCGAACAGAATGGTATTCGTGTACGGTATCAACTGCTCGACGACGATGCCGAAGCAAACACGTTGCTCGACTGCCTGGCGGTGAGTATCAAGAAAGAGAAGCCAGAACGCGTGGTGGCCGTAGAGCCCGGCGAGTGGTGGTTGCGACAGGGGCTTATCGAGTTGTGCGACGAGTTGACGGTACCGCTCGATCTACTGCCGGATCGGCACTTTATGTGCACCCACGACGAGTTCGAACAGCATGCCAAGGGACGCAAGCAGCTTCGCATGGAGTACTTCTATCGCGAAATGCGCAAGCGATACGAGGTGCTGCTCGACGATGGCGAGCCGGAAGGTGGCGACTGGAATTATGACTCATCGAATCGGAAATCGTTCGGCAAATCGGGGCCAGGCAAGCTACCTGCCCCGCGAACCTTTAAGCCCGACAAGATCACCCAGCAGGTCTGCAAGCATATCGAAGCCTTGTTTCCCGATCATCCGGGGAATCTCGAACACTTCGACTGGCCGGTGACTGCCGAGCAAGCAGAGCAGGCGTTGCGCGATTTCATCAAGCATCGCTTGCCCGACTTTGGCGATCATCAGGATGCAATGTGGACCGACGAACCTTGGTTGTACCACTCGCGAATCTCTGCAGCGATGAACTTGAAATTGCTCGATCCGCGCGACGTGATCAAGGCGGCCGAGCAGGCGTACCGGGCAGGCGACGCTCCGCTCAACTCGGTAGAGGGTTTTATTCGCCAGGTGCTTGGCTGGCGAGAGTATGTTCGCGGAGTCTACTGGTTGCATATGCCAGGCTATCTGGAACGCAATGCAATGAGTGCTCGCCAGCCACTTCCCGAGTTTTACTGGACTGGCGAGACCGAGATGTACTGCCTGAGCCAGGCGATCGGACAGACGTTGGAGTACGGCTACGCCCATCATATCCAACGTCTGATGGTTACCGGGCTGTTCGCTTTGTTGTTAGGAGTCGATCCGCACCAGGTGCACCAGTGGTATCTCGCGGTCTATGTCGACGCGGTCGAATGGGTCGAAGCCCCGAACACCATTGGTATGTCGCAGTATGCCGACGAGGGAGTGATGGCCAGCAAGCCATATGTCGCGTCGGGCAAGTACATCAAACGTATGAGCAACTATTGCCAGCAGTGCGTATTCGATCCCGACCAAGCAGTGGGGGAGCAGGCGTGTCCCTTCACCACGTTGTATTGGGATTACCTGAATCGCAACGAGAAACAACTCAGTTCGAATCGGCGAATGACATTGCAGCTTCGTAATCTGGAGAAGAAGTCGGACAAGGATTTATCGGAGATCAAGAAGCAGGCGGAAGCGTGGCGTGCTGAGCTGTCTGACCAGCACTAACCTCGCTTGATTGCTCCGCACGTTTGGCGATGCGTTGCAGCATGCCATGGAATATCAAGTCGTGCACTGGGTATAGTGCGTACCAATAAGCCAAG
Organism: Aeoliella mucimassa; assembly: GCF_007748035.1. NCBI lineage: Bacteria > Pseudomonadati > Planctomycetota > Planctomycetia > Pirellulales > Lacipirellulaceae > Aeoliella > Aeoliella mucimassa. The sequence goes on along the minus strand of NZ_CP036278.1, from coordinate 5,184,857 downwards.
CCCCAGATTCCGATGGGATCGAAGATAGCTGTCTGACGAATTGTTGTTTGGCCGCCGGACTTGGTGGCTTCGAATTCCAACCACGCCCGACCTGGCACCTTCATTTCGGCGAATAGCCGCATCCGTTCGTTGGGGACGTATTCTTCGACACGCCACCAGTCCAAGACATCGCCAACTCGTAGGTGGTCTGGATCGCGCCGACCGCGACGGATGCCGACGCCGCCGAGCATCAGGTCGATCCAGGCTCGCACGGTCCATAGCCAGTTGGCAAAGTACCAACCGTTGCGGCCTCCGATGGAGCGAATTGGTCGAAAGGCCTCCTCGGGAGAAGCGGTGGTGGAAATGGTCCGTGAGTCGACAATCCGATTCTTAAAAGCCACTCCGCCCCACGAGCGAATGCCTCGAGCCGACGATAACGCGTCGGACCAACGAGTTTCGGCCAGCTTGTGGTCTTCCGATTTGCAGGCGCGTTCAATCGCTGCGGTCAAACCGCGTGGGGCGATGTTGAACTCCTCCCGGGCAGCATCGTCGGTGACGATCGTGGGATTTCGCATGCCATCGATCAGTTTCTTTCCCACCTTGGCATAGACCGGGGTGACGAAGCCGAGCCACAAGCTGGAGAGTCTCGGCGTGAGCACCGGTACCGAGATCAAGTAGCGTTTCAAGCCGCGTTGCTGGGCGTATTCCTGCATGATGTCGCCGTAGCTTACTTGATCCGGGCCACCGATCTCGTAAATACGGCTTTGCTCGGCTGGGTGATCGACCGCGGCCAGCAAGTACTCAAGTAAGTCTTCGATGGCGATCGGTTGCGCTTGCGTGCGGACCCACCGGGGACATATCATCACTGGCAAGCGTCGAACGAGCGAACGGACCAACTCGAAGGAGAGACTTCCCGACCCGATGACGATTGACGCACGAAACTCCAGCACCGTGGCATCCGACTCCTTCAGGATTTGTCCTACTTCATGCCGACTTTTCAGGTGGGCCGAGAGTTCGTCGGTTTCGTCTCCGAGCCCACCTAGATAGATAATGCGCTGAACCCCAGCTTCGCGAGCGGCCTCTGCAAAGTTGCGAGCGCCTTGTCGATCTTGCTCTTCAAAGTCGCCATTCGATCCCATCGAGTGGACCAGGTAGTAAGCAACGTCGATTCCCTTCAGCGCATCGACCAGCGAGTAACGCTGAAGCACGTCGCCCCGAACGACTTCGGTAGTGCGAGCAGTGCGGCCGCTTAGGTTGGCTGGGTCGCGAGCCATGCAGCGAACTCGGTGCCCGTGCGATTCTAACAACCCTAATAATCGGCCGCCCACGTAGCCGGTAGCGCCGGTCAAAAGGACCAGCGGTGGCGAGCTTTGTGGCGAGCGAGCATTGAAGTGAGAAGAGTCGGACGGCTGCATCGGTGAAAGGCCCCTAAGTGGATGTCAGATAGCCAATTTTGAGTGTGCGATCGATCCAACAGCGCTATAGCACTGTAACGGTCTTGTTTCACTCGACAAGGAGATTTCACGTGTCGCAAGCAAAGGTGGAAGCAACCAAGCGGTGCTACTTGGTATTCGGCGCTTCAGGAGGTATCGGTAGTTCAGTTGCCAGCCAATTAGTCGCCCAGGGGCATCATGTGGTGTTAGCTTCAAGAGATAGTGAGCGATTAACGCAACTGGCGGACCAATTGCAAATGCCCTGCGAAGCGATCGACGCGGCCGACTTCGAAGAAGTCGAGCGAGTGTTTGCGAAGGGGGTAGAACTGCGTGGCCAGGTCGATGGGGCAGTGAACTGCGTTGGTTCGGTACTTCTAAAACCGGCTCATTTAACGAGCTTCGACGAACTACAGCAGACGATTGCCGCCAACTTGTTTTCGGCGTTTGCGGTGGTACGGGCGGCCGCCAAGCACGTAGGGCAGGGGGGTAGCTCGGTAGTGTTGATCTCGTCGGCAGCTGCGAGGATCGGGCTCGCCAATCACGAAGCGATTGCTGCCGCAAAAGCGGGAGTCGAAGGGCTAACACGCTCGGCCTCAGCTACCTATGCCCGCAAGGGGCTGCGCGTCAACGCAATTGCACCAGGACTAGTGAAGACGAAACTGACGGAGCGGATCTGGAAAAGCGAGCGGGCGGCTACTCATTCCGAAGCCATGCATGCCTTGGGGCGGCTCGGAGAACCAGGCGATATCGCGAGCGGCGTTTTGTGGCTGCTTGATCCAACGAATCAATGGATCACCGGCGAAGTGATCGGTTTTGATGGCGGGTTAGGAAGGATCAAGCTCTGATCGGCAAGTTAGCCGAGAACGATGTGAGCATCTTCCGGCGATTCAACAAGGCCGACTTCGATGTTGAAGCTGCCCCAGCACGAGCTAAACGGCAACGCAAGCGGCTTGACTTTCGAGGGGAATCGAATCGAGTGGTTCTTGCCCACGATCACAGTCGGCAGCGCCAGACTCATTTGCAAGTCTTGCAAGCTGGTCTTAGCGTTCCCGGCGATCATGTTGGTGAGCTCACCAACGGTATCCACCACATCGTCGTTGATCTCTTCGTAGCGGATTCCCAGCAACGCTTCGGCGGCCGAGAGGGCGACCTCCTGTTGGAAGCTAATCACAACGTCGCCATGGGCCTTACCCGACATACCGATAATACCGGTTATATCGTACTCGGGACAAAACGTTTCGTGCACAGTGAGGCCGGTACGCGAGACTTCGCAGCCAAGCATCGTCTTAAACACCTCAACCGTCGATTCAATGAACGGATTGATGTACTCAGCACGCATGTCGCAACTCCTGGTCGGTGAATGGGCAGGCAATTAAGAGATGGCTAGGCGATGGCCAGTTTTTCAATCTTCGCCAACAAAGCGTCCGCCTCGAAAGGCTTGGTCAGGTAGTCGGTGACTCCTGCCTGGATCGCCTGCAACACGCTTGCTTTTTCACCTTCGGTGGTGACCATAATAATCGGCACCGTACTGCCGGTAGCGCGTATCTCTTGAATAACTTCCAGCCCTGTCTTGTTGGGCATGTTCCAGTCGGTCAATACGAGGTCGAACGACTCGGCCGAGAACTTGGCGATGGCATCGGCACCGTCCACTGCTTCGACGATGTTCTGAATGCCAGCTGCCGTGGCCGCACGTACGATGATCTTGCGCATGACGCCAGAGTCATCGGCGATAAGGGCTTTGATGCTCATGTCTATTAGTTTCCGCTGGAATGAGAGCTGAGATATCTGGTGTGTCCCCGCTACGACACACTTCTTCCATTCCTTAGAAATAGGTTGGAATTTACAGAGAAGCAACCCAAAGTTTTTGCGGTTTCCAGCCAGCTATCAACTAAGGTATTCGCCTATGTAAGCACAAGACGATTGTGCGGGCAACGTCAAATAGAGAATCTGCAAAAAACATGCTTGTGAGCAGTGTCGCACAGTTCTGCGGTCTATGTTTACACATCCCAACCGGTTTCTAAATACGAAGGTTGGCAGGGGCTACTGGTTAGACCATTCTCCCGTGGGGCTAGATTATGACGATAGAGGACGAGGAACTAGTAGGTGAATTCGTCGTGGAATCGAACGAACACCTCGCCGATATTGAGAACCAACTGCTCCAGATCGAACAAGCGGGAGCAAACATCGATGCCGACCTTGTAAATAAGGTCTTTCGTGGCATTCATTCTATTAAGGGTGCGGCCGGGTTCCTGGGGTTTACCGCCATCAAGGAACTGGCTCACAGCCTCGAGAATGTTCTCAACAAGATTCGCAGTAACGAACTTGTACCCGACTCGAATAATACGAATGTGATGCTGCGCGCTGGTGACACCCTGCGGGTACTCATTAACGATGCGGCCAATTCGAATAACGTCGACGTGTCGGAGCAGATCAATCATTTGAATCAGGTGCTGGATGGCAACGCCGTCGGTGCTGCGCCCGCAGCCGAAGTACCTGTCGAACAACTGGAAGTCGCTGAAGCCCCGGTTGTTGAAGAACCAGCAACAGTTACTGAGGTTGCTGAGGTCGAAGTGGTGGACTCGCCCGAAGTGGTCGAAGAGTACACCCCGACCCCGGAGCAGAGTTACGAGCCCGAGCCCGTACCTGCTGCACCCGTTTCGTACACTCCCCCCGCTCCGACCTCTACGATAGATACGGGAGCGGCCAATAAGACAACGGTGACTCCTGTGGATTCGAGTATTCGCGTATCGGTCAATGTGCTTGACCATCTAATGAACCTGGCCGGCGAATTGGTGCTGAGCCGCAATCAATTGATGCAGGCCGTGGCTTCGCAAGAGCGCATGGGGTTGGATGCTGCTGCGGCCGATCTGGATCAAGTTACCAGCTCGCTGCAAGAAGCCATTATGCAGACTCGGATGCAGCCGATTGGCACCGTGTTCGGCAAGTTCCCTCGCATTGTTCGCGATCTGAGCGGCCAACTGGGCAAGCAGTGCAAGATCGAGATCGAGGGCAAGGAAGTCGAAGTCGACAAGACCATTGTCGAAGCAATCGGCGATCCGCTGACCCATCTGATTCGCAATTCGGTCGACCATGGTGTCGAAACCCCCGAAGTGCGGTCACGCAACCGCAAACCAGTCGAAGGCAGCATTTGGTTGCGTGCCTTCCATAAGGCTGGCAAGGTGTGCATCGAGATTCAGGACGATGGTGCCGGTATCGATCCCGCCAAGCTTCGTAAGAAAGCAATGGAAAAGGGAGTAATCTCCGCCGATCGTGCCGAAGCGATGAGCGACCGCGAAGCGGTTCGTTTGATCTTCCACCCCGGTTTCTCCACGGCCGAAAAAGTATCGGACGTGAGCGGCCGAGGCGTCGGGATGGACGTGGTTCGCACCAATATCGAGAAGCTCGGCGGAGCCGTTGATGTCGATTCGGAAGTCGGCGTTGGTACTAACATCCGCGTGACGCTTCCGCTGACGTTGGCCATTATTCCTTCGATGATTGTCAAATGCGGCCGCGATCAATTCGCTTTGCCGCAAGCCAACATTGCCGAACTTGTACGCCTGCGTCCAGGCGAGGTCGCTTCGCGCATTGATCGCGTGAAGTCGGCGGAAGTACTTCGCTTGCGTGGTGCATTGTTGCCGCTGGTCCGCCTTGACGAGTCGCTCGGACTTCCCCGCAATAAGTCGGAGAACTCGAACGCTCCGATGAACATCATCGTGGTCGAAACAGGCCAGGTGCGTTACGGACTGATCGTCGATGGCATTCACGACTCGGAAGAAATCGTGGTGAAGCCGCTTGGTATGCACCTGAAGGGTGAAAACTGTCTGGCTGGTGCCACCATACTAGGCAACGGACGAGTTGCTTTGATTCTGGATGCCGCTGGTATCGCCTCGAAGTCGGGTGTGCAACTCACACACGATTCGAACGAGGCTCACGAAGCTCATAAGGAGTCGGTTGAGCAGAACCATACTCAAACGCTGCTGCTGTTCTCGTCGGACCCTGCCGACTTGTTCGCAGTACCGATGGGAGTGGTCGCACGCATCGAGCGCGTGAAGACGGCCAACATCGATCGTGTTGGTGGTCAAGAGCTTCTGCAGTATCGTGGTACTTCGCTACCGTTGATCTCGGTGGAAAGTCAACTCAAAGTCAACGCACGTCCCGACGTGGATCGGTTGTACGTTATCGTCTTCACCATTGGGGAACGCGAGGTTGGTCTGGTCGCTCCGAAACTCGACGACATTCGCGAATTGTCGTGTGATATTGACGACGAAACCTTCAAGGAACCAGGTGTCGCTGGAAGCTTGGTGATCGACGACCGGGTGACTCGCTTGCTGGACGTGTTCGAACTAGCGGAAGTCACACATCCCCAGTGGTTCACTGAATCGCGTGAAGATGTCAGTGAACCGGAAGATAATCCCCCCCGCATTCTGTTGGCCGAAGACTCTTCGTTCTTCCGTCGACAAGTTGCTGGGTTCTTCAAGAACGAAGGTTTCGAGACCTACGAGTATGAAGATGGATTAGAAGCCTGGAACGCGCTTTCCCAGGATGGCGTGGAAGTCGATTTGGTTGTTACCGATATCGAAATGCCGAATATGGATGGCTTCCAGCTCTGCCAGAATATCCGAAACACCGGTTCGCTGCAGCACTTGCCGACGATTGCTCTGACTTCGCTCTCAAGCGAATCAGACGTTATGCACGGGCAGCAAGTCGGCTTCAACGACTATCAGGTGAAGATGCATCGTGAGAACTTGATACGCTCGATTCGTAATCTCTTAGCCGCCAGCAAGGGGGGCAAGAAAAACAAACCACGGCGCAAGCTGGCAACTGCAGGGAGCTAACCAAAAAATGTCTACTGTAACAGACAGTGTTGCCTTCGTCGCATCTTCCGAAGTACAGCTCGCCACGTTCTACGTGGGCGAGATGCTCTTGGGGCTCGAGATCGACAAGGTTCAAGAGATCAATCGTTGCTTGGATGTTACCACGGTGCCGCATGCTCCCAATTGGGTGCGAGGCGTCATCAATCTTCGGGGCGATGTGGTAACAGTGGTCGACATTCGCACGGTACTCGGGCTCGATCGGGCCACGGTCACCAAGGATAGTCGAAATCTGATTGTGAACGTGTCGGGTGAATTGGTCGGACTGTGTGTCGATCGGATCGCCGACATCATTACCGTGAAGTACGAGGATGTGATTCCTCCCCCTCCAAATATAAGTGCTATGGACGAACGCTTCTTCAGCGGCGTGTTCACTGGCGAAACCGACATCGTGGCCATTTTAAATTTGGAGGCGGCCCTCGAATCAGGAAAGTAAAAAACAACAGTCGACCACGACACGACTAGGTGCTGGGCGACTTCATCCCATATTCGTGTTCCGATCATTCATTCGAAATAGTTTTCGATATTCAATCAGATAACAGCATTAACTGGAGATAAACACATGGCAGCTCGCAAGACTACCACAGCCACCCGTTCCACCAAGCCTCGCCAATCCTCGGCATCGAAGGGCAAAGCCGAATTGCAAGCACTCAAGTCGCAAGTTGCTGCGATGGAGCGTTCGCAAGCGGTGATTCAGTTCAATCTCGATGGTACCATTACCACTGCCAACGACAACTTCTTGAACGCGTTGGGTTACACCCTTGAAGAGATTCAAGGGAAGCATCACCGCATCTTCTGCGAAGACTCGTACACCAGCAGTCCCGAATACAAGGCTTTCTGGGATAAGCTGAACCGTGGTGAGTTCGACGCGGGTGAATACAAGCGGATTTGCAAGGATGGCAGTGAAATCTGGATTCAGGCCTCCTACAACCCAATGTTCGACGAAAAGGGCAATGTGATCGGTGTGATCAAGTTTGCTACCGACATCACCGAGCAGGTGGTGAATCGTCAGGAAGCGTTCCGTCTTCGTGGAGTGGTCGACAATTCCGAGTCGGCCTACATGATGATCGACCGCGATTTCAAGATCACCTATTTCAACGATGCTACTCGCAAGTTGCTCAACGACAACCTGGCAACCCTTCGCTCGGTTTGGCCGACCGTCGATCCCGACAAGCTGCTGGGCGAGTGCATCGACCAGTTCCATGTGAATCCGCGTCATCAACGCGACTTCCTGGCCGATCCCAATAACCTGCCTTACAAGACCGATATCAAGGTCGGGCCGCTGACTATTTCGCTGATGGTTACCGCACAGTGGGATGCCGAAGGCAACTACACCGGTACCAACTTGGAGTGGAAGAACGTTACCGAAGAGCGTCAACGTGAAATCATCGATCGTAAGGTCGCTGAGTTCCAGGAGACCGAAGTGGTCGCTCTGTCGGCACTGCTGCAGTCGGTTGCCAATGGCGACTTGAGCAATAACTACATTGTTTCGGAAGCCGACGAGCACACACAAGAAACCTATGCAGTGTTCAACAACATTGCCAAGGCGGTGAACGCGATGAGCGACAACCTGCGTGGCTTGATCCGCAGTCTGTCGAGCAACGCTGGTCAGCTTACCAGCACTTCGCAAGAGCTGTCGGCTACCGCGACTGACCTGGCCAGCGGTGCTGAAGAAACCACCGGCCAAAGTGCTACGGTAGCTGCTGCTGCTGAAGAGATGTCGACCAATATGACCAACATGGCCGCGTCGACCGAGCAGATGACTGCCAACGTTCAATCGGTCGCCAAGGCGGTGGATGAACTCACTGCCAGCATCAGCGAAATCGCCAAGACCGCAGAGCAAGCTTCGAACATTGCTCAGAACGCGACCCAGCTCACCGAATCGAGCAATCAAACGATTGGTCAGTTGGGTGAAGCCGCCGAAGAGATTGGCAAGGTAATCGAAGTGATTCAAGACATTGCTGAGCAGACCAATCTGCTGGCCTTGAACGCGACGATCGAAGCCGCTCGGGCGGGGGAAGCTGGTAAGGGCTTTGCTGTGGTTGCCACCGAGGTGAAAGAGCTGGCCCGTCAAACGGCCGACGCCACTCAAGACATCCGCGTGCGGATTGAAGGCATCCAAAGCTCCACCAAGGAAGCGGTTCGCAGCATCGCCGACGTCGGCGAAGCGATCCAGCAGGTGAACTCGACCTCGGCCACCATTGCTTCGGCCGTGGAAGAGCAGAGCATCACCACCAAGGAAATCTCGGCCAACGTCAATCAAACCGCCACGGCCACGAGCACCGTGTCGACCGGCGTAGCCGAAAGTGCTTCGGCTTGCACCGAAATCTCCCGCAACATCGTGGGTGTCGATCAAGCTGCCAAGCAAACTGCCGAAGGTGCTTCGAAGACTCAAACGGTTGGTTCGCAGTTGTCGCAACTGGCCGCCGAGCTGGAAGGCATCGTTGGTCAGTTCAAGATCGAAGGTAACTCGCAGAGCAGCTATGCCGACTCGACAAGCTACGCTACTCGTGAGCCTGCACTGGCTCGCTAATGTGAAACGAAACGCCTGCAAGTCGCACCGCGAGCTTAAGCTCGCGGTGCGATGCCAGGTGCCTGCCTCTTTGTTTGCCCCACTTTGATTGAGATACCACAGTAATCATGTCCTCCCAAGCCACCAACCCGATCCGCATGCTGGTAGTCGACGATTCGGCTTTGTACCGAAAGTTCGTCTCTCAAGTATTGGAAGCCGATGAGCGAATCGACGTGGTCGGCACCGCCGTGAATGGGCGGGTCGCTTTGGAAAAAATCGAATCACTTAAGCCCGATTTAATTACGCTCGATCTAGAAATGCCCGAGCTCGATGGATTGGGTGTGCTGAAACATTTGCAGCAACAGAAATCGTCGGTGGGGGCGATTGTGCTCAGTGCCTTGTCGGCCGAGGGAGCCACTGCCACCACGCGGGCACTCGATGCTGGTGCGTTTGACTTCGCGCTGAAGCCATCGAGTTCGAGCCCCGCGGCGAGCATTGCAGAACTGGAGCACAGTTTGATCCCCAAGGTCCATGCCTACGCCGAGTCGAAGGCTCGCCGGGCTTCGCGTTTGCACACCGCTTCGCATGTGGACGCGCCGCGTGTGGTGCCAAACACGACGATCGATGCAAGTAAGCTCTCCGGCAACAAACCGCGCGTGGTCGCTATCGGCGTTTCCACCGGCGGTCCGAAGGCACTGATGCAGCTCATTCCATCGCTGCCAGGAGATTTTCCAGTGCCGATTGTGCTGGTGCAGCACATGCCACCGATGTTTACCAAAACACTTGCCGACGAGCTGAATCGTCATTCGCGACTGACCGTGGTCGAAGCCACCCATGGCGAGGCCATCAAGCCAGGCACGGTCTACATCGCTCCTGGCGGAAAGCACATGAAGCTGATTCGTCAGGGATTCTCGACAACCGTCGTGATTACCGATGAACCTCCCGAGAAAAACTGCAAACCTTCCGTCGATTACATGCTGCGTTCTGTCGCATCGATCTACGGCGGCGATAGCCTGACCGCTATCCTTACCGGCATGGGCGACGATGGTGCCGAAGGTTGCCAGCTTCTCAAGAAGCGGGGGGGAACCGTGATCGCTCAAAGCGAAGCTAGCTGTGTGGTGTACGGGATGCCAAGACAGATTGTCGAGCATGGTCTAGCAGACTGTGTTGTACCTCTCGACCAAATTGGTGAGCAACTGGTTAAACTCGTTGGGCAGGAGATGGCAGCATGTCGTTAGCAGCACAAGTTCAAGCAACGCTCAACACCAAAGCCGCGGCGCCTGGGGCCGACGGTGGCGTGACTGCCTTGATCGACTTTATCGACGAACTATGCGGCGTGTACCTGGACGATAGCAAAGGCTATTTGATCGAGTCGCGCATCGCTCCAATTGTCCGACGTCTCGAATGCCGCGACTATGCCGACTTGGTCAACCGAGCCAAGGCTTTCTCGGGACAAGAGATTCGTAGCGATATCATCGATGCGATTACCACCCACGAAACACTGTTTTTCCGCGACGAGTCGCCTTTCAAAGCGCTGCGTTTTAAGGTGATTCCCGACTTGATTCAGCATATCGAATCCACGGGGCGCCAGCGCCGGGTTCGTATCTGGTCGGCTGCTTGCAGCACTGGTCAGGAAGTTTACAGCATCGCCATGGTGCTGCACGACATTGCTCAGGACCTGCCAGGCTGGGACCTGCAGATTCTGGGAACCGATGTGTCGCCCGCTTCGGTAGCAACTGCCCAACGCGGCTGGTATTCGAACCTGGAAGTTGGCCGTGGTCTCGACGCGATGAGCAAGTCGAACTATTTCAGCCACGAAGCGGAAGGCTGGCAAGTTGCCCCTCAGCTGCAACGTTTCACCAAGTTCGAAGTTCGCAATCTGCTCAAACCGTATCCCGAGCGGGGACTGTTCGACATTGTGTTCTGCCGCAACGTGGCGATCTATTTCAAGCCCGACCAACGCGCCAGTGTGTTTAATCGCATGGTCGAAACCATAACCCCTGGCGGGTGGTTGTTTGTTGGCTCGGCCGAACGCCTTAGCGACCTTGGACCTCAGTTCACCCCACAAACGCACTGTAACTGCACTTGCTATCGCCCTAAGCCCATCTAGTTGGGGCGGATCGACGGCTGCAACCAGCATAGTTAACTACTCAACCTCTGCGACCACTCTTTAGCGGTCCAGACCTGGGCTTCCCACTCCGCCTGCAGGCGCGAGATGCTGGTAGGCCACTTTTGCGGCGGGGCTTCCGCCGACTCGCGGTAGGTGATTTCCACCGCGTATCGACCCGCGGCCGGCTGCACTGTAATCGGATGCAGCGAGAATCGGCCGGGTGCGATTTGTTCGATCGTTGTCTGATCGAGCCCGATCGTCACTGCTGGCGAGGGATCGCGAGCGACCTCTTCGCGCAATGTTTCGAGCGAGGCTTCGAGCATCTCGACCGTTAACGTGGGAAGTCCCACAAGTTCTAGCTGGCCATCGTCGGTTACTTCGAGCCAGAGCGGGCGAGCCTCGTGCGGCGACTCCACCAGGCGGGCCAAGGTTTCGGCCGTTGCCAGGCGGTGCCAATCATTGCCGGCGATACCTAACGATTGGTAAATAGCCCCCAGGATCAGCGAACCGGGAGCCGGCGACTCGCTGATCACCAGGCTGGCCCCAATCTCACAGACCTCCACGATCGGAGCGGCACCAAAGCGGATACTTGCGGTGTCGAGAATCGCCTCGTCGCTGAGCGAGGCTCCCGTCCGCGAGTGGGCGAGCGACTCGCCTGCGGCCAGCCACTCCACGACCTGCCCTACTTCTCCGCGAGTGCCGGTGCGTGCCAGGCTGGTCTCTTCCGAGTTCGCCTGGCACAACATTTCGGCGGCGGTTCTGAGTGTGCTCTCCAGCCCTTCGCGATCGACCGATACGAGAATCTGCAGTTCGGGTTGTAGGAATATTTCGCGTCGTAGCGCCGGCAGAAGCTGCTCGAGCCAAACCGCTCCCTCGTCGACACCGGCCGCCGGCAGTACCACCGCATCCACGGCCGGCATGCCCGCCAGCACTCGGCGAAGCTGCGAATCGTCGGATCCATAGGGTAGGCAAGCGACTAACATGGTAGGCAATTAAGGGCGAAGTGTTGGCTTTTGGCAACGCGGAGTTGGCCGAAATGTCGCGAATGATCACCACGCGATGTTTTGGCACCACTCTGTTTACGATCTTCAGCAAGCCCTAAGTCTTGTATTTACAAGCACTTGCGGTCAAGGGGCCGGGTGGCCGAAGGGCTCCTGGCGCGGCGCGTGCAATGGGAGAGGTCAGAGCTTTTCTCTCACCTCGTCGCCCTGAGCCTAAGGATTTCGCCGTGCCACGCTCCCAAACCGCAAAACCCGCCACCAGCAGCAAGCCTCGCAACGCAGGCAGCTTCCATTCGACTGGCAAGTCGAAGCTTGGCAACTCGAAATCGGATGCCAAGAACTCCGACAGCTTCGAATACGAAGAAGACAACCAACACGTCGACGAACTTGAAGTCGACGGCGATGCCCACATCGACGATCCCGTGCGGATGTACCTGATGCAGATGGGCGAGATTCCGATGCTGAACCGTCAGCAGGAAATCAACGCTGCGAAGCGCATTGAATCGGCTCGGTTGAAGTTCCGCCGCACCATGCTTTGCAACGATTTTGTGTTGCAAGCCGCTGCTGCCATGCTAGAGAAAGTACAGCGGGGCGAACTGCGTCTCGACCGTACCATTGAAATCTCAGTGACCAATACCGCCGAGAAGAAGCGGACCCTCAAGCGGATTGGCCCCAACCTCGATACCATTCGTGAACTGCTCGCCCGCAATAGCGAAGATTACCGCGTGGCCATCGACAAGACGCAGCCGATGAAGCTTCGTCGCGACGCTTGGCGGTCGCTGATTGTCCGCCGCAACAAAGTGGTGCGGTTGGTCGAAGAGATGAACCTGCGGTTGCAGAAGCTGCTGCCGATCATGGACGAACTGCATCAGATCGGTCATCGCATGGCAACCATCAAGCAACAACTGGCCGAACCCCAAGCGGGCCAAGGCGATGCTTACCGGGTGGAGCTCGAACACGAACTGCGTTACCTTATGCGGATCACCCACGAGAGCCCCGCTACGCTGGCTCACCTGGTGGCCCGCTCTGTGGAGCGTCGTGCTGCTTACGACTCGGCCAAGCGTAAGCTGTCGGCAGCCAACCTGCGGTTGGTCGTGTCGATCGCCAAGCGTTATCGCAATCGTGGTCTGAGCTTTCTCGACTTGATTCAAGAAGGCAACACTGGCCTGATGCGTGCGGTCGATAAGTTCGAACACGCTCGTGGTTACAAGTTCTCGACCTACGCCACTTGGTGGATTCGCCAGGCGATCACACGTGCCATCGCCGACCAGAGCCGCACGATTCGTCTGCCGGTTCACATGATCGACACGATGAGCAAGATTCGTGCGGTTGCCATGGACTTCTTCCAAACCCACGGCCGCGAGCCGAATCCCGAAGAAGTGGCCGACGAGCTGAACATTCCTTTGGACGACGCTCGTTGCATTCTCAAGATGACTCGCCAGCCATTGTCGCTCGACCAACCCGTTGGGGATCACGAAGACAACTACTTCGGTGAGTTCCTGGAAGAAGGCCGCGATGACGATCCGCTGTACGATACGCATCTCGAAGCGTTGAAGAATCGCCTGCAAGACGTGATGAGCGAGCTAAGCTACCGCGAACGCGAGATCATTCGTCTTCGCTATGGCCTGGCCGACGGTTACAGCTACACGCTCGAAGAGGTTGGCAAGATCTTCTCGGTCACTCGGGAACGTGTTCGTCAAATCGAGTCGAAAGCGGTTCGCAAGCTGCAACAGCCTTTCCGAGCCCGTTCGCTGCACGGTTTCCTTGATGGGGTCGAGGAGCCAGTAGTCGACTAAAGAAGCAGAGTTGAGAGAGAGAAGCTCAGATCGGCCGAAGTTTAACAAGACGTTAGACTTCGGCCGATCGCCTTTTGGTATCCGCAAAGGTGCGCGGAGTTCACCATGGAGTGTTTCGTGAGTTTCTTTACTGCGCGGGTGGTACGTCGTCCGGGGCGATCGGCGACGCTTCGAGCCGCGGCTCGCCAAAGGTCATGAACACCATGGTGGTCCCCGCCGGCCCGCGGTATCCCCCTTGGGCTTCGCAGAGCTTGCAGGCCAGTGCGGTGAACTCCCAGCACTTCTCTTCGGTGATATCCAGCTTGCGAGTGGTAAGTTCCTCTAAGTCGTGTGCTTGGCCATACTCGCGAAGCTTGGACGCATCTTCAGTTAAGGCAGGCTCGATTGACCGATTGTCCCAGCTCCACAACCAGGTGGAGTTAGTGGTGTCGTAGGTGCCGATAATCTGCACCTTGCAAGTAACGATTAATCCAGCCGGCGTCGCGAACTCCAGCACGCCTTCGTCTTGATCGACTCCCCACTCCGACTCGGTGAGGTGCCATAGGCGGTCGTGGGTTTCTGTCTTAATTTGCAGTTCTTCAAGACTGGCTGCAATGAGTTCGTGATGCTCCATGCTTTCCTCGTCACACATGGGGTGAATGCTTGGTGGGGACCGCGCCCTCCGCGCGACCGCGTCGCAAGGTAGCATGGGGATTGCAGCGTCGCCATCCCCCGAAAGGTGGAGGTGATGTATGGTTGATTGCGGTAGGTTTAGCAGTTGTATCGACCGCCGAAATAGTTACTCCGTTTGTAGAGCTTGGCGGAGCGTCACCAGTTCGTCAGGCGTGAGTCGCTGAGCGGTGGATTCGAGCATCTCGATGAAATGATCGATGCCCTGTTGGTCGCTCGGGTACCCGATGTTGCCGTTCGGTCCATCGGAGGTGACGAGTGTTGTGCCGTCAGCGTCGAGAATGGCCATCCAAGGGATTCCGCCATGCTTTTCGCTGTGCAGGGCGTCCATCACTTGTTGGCTACCGATCCACCGCTGGTCGATACGGACCCAAAAGATCTGTCCTTTACACAGATCGAACGATTTTGTTGCAGAAATCGCGTCAGTCGAGGGAGACGCTGCACCGGGGGCGGTATTAATACCGCAATGCAAGGTTTTAATCTTGTACGTGCGGAGATTGGAGGTACAATATATGTATCTCCACTTGCCCGTTGCCAAGAATCTGCAATAACTTGAAGCATATGCCAAAATGTACTGTCTCCCTCAATGAGTTCCTCAAAGACAGGCAAGGCCGTACCTTTGCTGATGTGGCCAATGATGAGTCGCTGCCGTTCGGCGATGTTCTTGCGTTTTTTAACGACCAAGATCGCCAGAAACGAATGGAAGATTCGGAAGTGCACCACGACCGTGCGCCGCTAGCAGGAGTGGTTCGAGAATTAGAATCTCAATCAACTATCCACCGTTTCCTGGCAGAAATACATGCCCGGAAGAGTCAACGATTGCGTCAGGCAATCGGTGTTCTGGTGCGAATCATTATGGAGAAGCGAGGTTGGGAAAAGACCGGCAAGAAGGGATCGCTCGGAGTTCGAGCTAGTCGGTCTTCCACGGCTCCTATTCACAACACGGGCGGCTTATCCCTGTGGTTCCTGCGGGCTGAGCGTTATAAGTTGGTCGAAGGTATGCCGTATCGCTCGGTGCAGTCTCGCTGTCGTGAGTTTCCGAGTAAGTCTCCTAAAGCACGCGCCTCGAAGGCGTGAAGGTGAGGAAAAAGAACTGACTTTACCTACCAGCCGGGGTTCGTCGTCGGTCATCATGGCCGACGAGGGGTATGCCTGCCGCTTTTGCGTGGATGGGATCGAGGTGGGGCGTTCAATTCTTTCGCACTTGAGTCGATCGTTTGCCTTTCAGACCAGCGAACCAATTCGCCCCGGGCCGCTTGCCTCGCAATTGATCTTCCGAGTCGCTTACGGCTCGCAAATGGATCTTAGAAGTCTAGTACAACTGGTGTCGAGAATACCTGGACTCAGACTGCAGGTGATGCCTGCGGTAATTAAGGAGAATACGCACCCACAAATAAGGAGGAGCTAGTGGCTTTTCTGGGTTGGTTGCGTAGTAAGTGGTCTCCTCGATACAGGGCCTACTGGCTTTATCAACGAGGAGTGTTTCGAGCTAAGGCTGGACTCACTTCTCAGGCAATTCAGGACTACTGCGACGTCATTGATATTGCTCAAACACCGCCCAGCGTGCGGGCCATGGCCCGCTATAATTGGGCGCTTTTACTTTGGGCATCAGGGGAGCAAGAGCAGGCTCATCAGGAGCTAACGAATGTTCTGGAGGATGCAGGTGCGCCGGAGCGAGTGAAAGCGGAAGCGCGACGCAAGATACTGCGTATCAGTCGATCTTCAGAGCGTTCAGATCCTATCGAGAAGTGATCCAGGTGATACCAGATGCAAACCTCCTTCGGCGGCGAATACGTAGTACGTAGAAAGACGAGTTATGATCTCCGAACGTGATGCCCAGCTAATGTGGCGACAGCTATTCCGCGGTCAAGCGATCACCCTCTTGACGATCAACGAGGCCACTACTGTGGTCGATGGGCTGCCAGAAGAAAGCCCCCTACGTATTCGACTCTCGGCGGAGTTGGAAGAATTGCGAGTCAGGACACAATCTCGTGAGTGAGAAAAAAGCGTTACCTTTGCTGGTGGTTCCTAAGCGTCCTCCTTGTCCCGTTTGTGGCCATCCGACCTATTCGTCTGGAGGGGTCCATCCTCAGTGTGCTGCTGTTCGTGCAGACCGCTTGCGTCGAGCCAATAGGGAAGCTGATAAAGAGGTGATTCACCTCAAGAAGCCTCCACCGATCCGTTTTAAGGTGTGCCCTGAGTGTCATCGTAAAACCTCCGTTGTGGCAGCAACGTGTGAATGTGGTTTTCGTTACAGGGGAATGTGATGCACGCGAGGCACAAATGTTGGGAGAGTCGTATCAGATAGTGAAAACATGGGAATCAGCCCGTTGCGTGCGTTGTCGCGTGCACCGGGGCGTGGTACACCGACGGACGGTTATTCGCCCGTCTCACCCCGACGCAAGGAGATTCCCATGAAGTACGTTGGTGCCGATTTGCATAAGAAGACCGTTAGCCTGTGCGTGGTCGAATGGCACGACCACTCCACGCGAGTCGTCCAGCGAAAGCGACTACGCTGCGACGAGCCCGATCAGATCGGCGAGTTCCTCGCCTCGCTCGGGGAGTTTTGCATCACCGTCGAGGCGACCATCGGCTACGACTGGTTTGCGGCCCTGGCCGAACCGCTGGCCCGGCGGGTGGTGATCGCCCACCCCCATAAACTCCGCGTCATCGCCGACAGCACTCGCAAGAGCGACAAGATCGATGCCCAGACGCTGGCCGACTTTCTGGCTCACAACATGATCCCCGAAGCGTGGCGAGCCACGCCCCGCGTGCGGCAACATCGCTCGCTGATCCGCCGACGGCAGAAGGTGCAGAATCGCATCACCTCGATCAAGACCACGATTCGCGCGCTATTGACCCGTTACAACGCCGACCGCCGCGACCTGTTCACTCGCATCGGGCGGAAGGCCCTCAGACAGTTTCAATTTCTCGACGAAGAACGGTGGCTCGTTGACGACCTGTTGGAAGACCTCGACCAGGCCCGGCACCACTTGGCGAACGTCGATTGCCGGTTGCGTGAGTTCGCCGAGCGGGCACCGCTGGCCGAACGCGAAGCCCGCGAGGTGTTGGCCACGCTTCCCGGCGCAGGTCCGGTGACCATCAACGTGCTACTGGCCGAGTTGGGCGACTGGCGACGGTTTACTAGCGGCGATGCGGTGGTCGCCTTTGCGGGACTGTCGCCCGGGTTCCGCGAAAGCGATGGCCACCGCAAGGCCTTGGGCATCACCAAAGCGGGCTCGCCGCTGTTGCGGTGGGCGATGATTCAACTGGCCCACCGGGTCAAGCAATCGAGCAGCCGCTGGCGGACGACCTTCGAGCGATTAAGCCAACGCACCGGCAAGAAAAAGGCGACCTGTGCGATTGCCCGGCGACTGCTCTTGGTCGTCCACGCCATGCTCCGCGACGGACGAGCCTACCAGTTTGCCGCGGCCAAGTAGCCATCCACGAACGAACCGACCGTAAGCCAGGATGATCTCGATATAGAGAATGCCGGCGGAGAGCGACTCCGATCGGCGCACGAGTGAATGGGACATTCTTCGCCGACGTTTTTATGGGACACTTGCCAACGGAGTGGCGGGTGATCACCGCATAGATGTTTGAGCACGGACGGCAGGTCCGATGACTCGCATACCCCAGCGGTCTTGGTTCAACGAAATAAAACATCCGACAATAGGAGAAAATGATGATCCCCTAAGAAACCACGCTTGACAAAGATTCCCATAGATGTGCGATTGCCCGGCGACTGCTCTTGGTCGTCCACGCCATGCTCCGCGACGGACGAGCCTACCAGTTTGCCGCGGCCAAGTAGCCATCCACGAACGAACCGACCGTAAGCCAGGATGATCTCGATATAGAGAATGCCGGCGGAGAGCGACTCCGATCGGCGCACGAGTGAATGGGACATTCTTCGCCGACGTTTTTATGGGACACTTGCCAACGGAGTGGCGGGTGATCACCGCATAGATGTTTGAGCACGGACGGCAGGTCCGATGACTCGCATACCCCAGCGGTCTTGGTTCAACGAAATAAAACATCCGACAATAGGAGAAAATGATGATCCCCTAAGAAACCACGCTTGACAAAGATTCCCATAGATGTGCGATTGCCCGGCGACTGCTCTTGGTCGTCCACGCCATGCTCCGCGACGGACGAGCCTACCAGTTTGCCGCGGCCAAGTAGCCATCCACGAACGAACCGACCGTAAGCCAGGATGATCTCGATATAGAGAATGCCGGCGGAGAGCGACTCCGATCGGCGCACGAGTGAATGGGACATTCTTCGCCGACGTTTTTATGGGACACTTGCCAACGGAGTGGCGGGTGATCACCGCATAGATGTTTGAGCACGGACGGCAGGTCCGATGACTCGCATACCCCAGCGGTCTTGGTTCAACGAAATAAAACATCCGACAATAGGAGAAAATGATGATCCCCTAAGAAACCACGCTTGACAAAGATTCCCATAGATTTCTCTATACGTGCAACGACTGGGGGCGAGAGTTGCCTTGTCCAGTTGCATCTTTTCTGGGGAGTTCGAACACAAATATGTTTGGCAAGAATCAAGTATCGGATAAAGAACTGCACAAGACCGTGACTAAGCGAATTGAACGATCCGGTGCCACCTCGCAAATGAAAGTGTTGGCAACTGTCCGAAGTGGCAATGTCACTCTCTCTGGAAAACTGCAATACGAAAAGCAACGCCGCCCGATTCTGAAGGTCGTGCAAGCCATTGCCGGAGTGCGGCAGGTAATCGATCAACTGCAGTCGCCTCCGAAAGTTAATCCGCACGCGAAATAATTTCCCTTCAACAGCGGAGTTGACTTTTGGGGAACGTAAAACTGCAAAGCGGTGTCTTATCTCCCATGAGCTTGTTCTGCTTGCGAATGCTGCGCAAGTTGAATATGCAACGTTAACAGGAAGTTCAAATGTTCATATTAGAGGGAGTGCCAATATCGCCAGGGTATGCTCAAGGGAAGGCCGTAGTTTACGACGTCGAGTTGGGGGCCAGGCTGGAAACGCCATCGAAGAGCCTGCTTCCAGAAGAGGTTCCTCAAGAGTGGGAGCGTCTGGAGGCTGCTTTGGAACAGTCGCGAATGGAACTACTCCAATTGGGCGACGTGATTGCAGGGAGTCCTTTGCTCAAACAGTCGGCAGGCATACTGGCGGCGCATGCTTCGATGACCATCGAAATAGCAGAGCTAGTAAAGCAGTATGTTGGTAAGCAACTGGTAAACGTGGAAGATGCGATCGGCAACGTGGTTGATGAGTGGATTGAGAGATTGCAACGCATCGATTGTGAGTATCTGAGGGAACGTGAGCAAGACGTACGAGATGTTGGACGACGTATGAATCGGTACCTTTCGGGGTCACTGTCTTGGAACAAAGGGCCACTGCCGCCGGGGGCGATTATTGTTGCACGGGAATTGTTGCCGTCGGAAGTTGTAGAGTTAGCCCATTGCGACATTGCTGGAATCATTACAGAACGGGGAGGACGCTTCAGTCACTTCGCTATTCTGGCAAAGGCCTACGGAATCCCGACCGTAACTAGAGTCTTGCATGCTACTTCTCGAATTCGTTCGGGGACCGACCTGTTGATAGATGCTGAAACGGGAGTTGTAACGGTCGCTCCGACCGTAGAAGAGCTTGCCTCTTTCGGTGCTTCCCAGCGTTCCCATCAAGTTGCTTTGGGAGAAGAACCTGACTGGGAAACGAGTGAGTGTAAGACGAGCGATGGAGTAGAGATTCTCTTGCGGGGGAACATCGGAGTGCCGGAAGATGTCGCCGCCATTTCAGCAAGCAAACTTATGGGGGTAGGGCTTTTTCGTACGGAATTTCTGTTCATGGAGGCCCAAACTCGGCCTGATACTCGATCGCAATTCGAAACGTACTCCGAGGTGGCAAATGCGCTTCAGGATTGTTCGATTGTCATCCGCACGTTCGATTTAGGAGGGGACAAACTTCCTCCGTTTCTGTTGCAGGAGGAGGCCCACTCATCTAGTTGCCTGAGACGTCGAGGTTTGCAATTCTCGTTACTAGAGCGCCAGCTTATGGAGAGTCAGTTGTGTGCCATTCTGAAAGTTGCCCAAACATCAGACATAAGTGTGTTGTTTCCGATGGTGCTAGGTAGCGATGACCTCTCTCAGGCTGTTGCAATGGTCGATCGAGTGCTGGATCAATTTGGTTTTATTAATGCTCCTCCATTGGGGGCGATGATCGAAACACCAGCGGCCTTGTTTGCCCTGGACGAGATACTCGACATTGCGGACTTTATCGCGATTGGTACAAACGACTTGACCCAGCAACTGCTTGTCGCTGGGAATGACGGCGGAGATATGGATGATAGTTGTAGTGCGACACACCCTGCCGTGTTGCGGGCAATAGAGAAAGTAATCAAAGCCGCGGTCAAACATCAGTGCCCTGTATATGTGTGTGGCGAAGAGGCAGCTCGTCCAGAGTTAGCGATCCTCCTGATCGGCTTGGGAATTCGTGAATTAAGTGTGAGTCCGAGTAATGCACTCCAAGTTCGGCAGACCATACGCAGCATCGATCTTAAAGAAGCGACGGAACTTGCCAATAGAGCCTTGAAGTGCCATCGGCAGGATGAAGTCGAATGCCTTCTCAGAAAGTTCGTCAGTTAGACGGGGCTGTGGATTCCCCTTGATAATTCGAAGGTGCTTTATGGGAGCACTCTAGTTGGGCCCGATCGAAGGTAGTTGCCGGGATGCGCAGCTGGCGACTCCATTCTGGAAGAAGGTCCAAAGAAAAACCTAGAATAGATAACTAGCATCTATCCAGTGGCGGAATCGCACCTTGGGATAGTCTCATCCACGCACGCAAGTCGATTTGTCGCGATAGCCGCTCTAGGCGGGCTGCTTAGATGTCGTTGTCGAACTCGTCTAAGAAACGCACTTCGCCAGTGTGGAGCGAGTAGATGGCTCCCATGATCTTGTAGCGTCCATCACGAAGGCCGTCGCGAAGATCCGGGATCTCGGAAAGTTCTTCGATGGCTGCCCGAACTTGGTTTTCGATGCCTTGGGCAATCTGATCTTCTGGCGATTGCGAAGGATCGAGACCACGCATGGCCGGTTCGATGCGATGCAGCAGCGAGTCGATTTCGTGAGGCTCCCGCTCCTTCATGTCGTTGGCCACGTACGAGTGATAGGCAGCGGTCACCGCACCACAGTGTTCGTGCCCCATGACCACCAGTAGCTTGGTGCCCAGGTGATCGACTGCGTATTCGATACTGCCCGCAACGTCGTCGTCGACCACGTTGCCTGCGACGCGGATCACGAACCGATCGCCAATGCCTTGGTCGAAGATCAATTCCGGCGTTACTCGCGAATCGCTGCAGGCCAGCACTGTAGCGAACGGGTGCTGTTCGTTGACCAGCGAAGCGCGGTATTGAGCCGAATCGTGCGGATGCATCGGTTCACCCGCCACGAAGCGACTGTTGCCTTCGATCAAAGATTCGAAGGCCTCTTCGGCGGTAGCGGGGCGAGCAGCGGAAGTGGTTCGCGTTAATTGCGATTCTGTTGAAGTCGCGCGATGGGCCGACTTGTCTTCGTCGTCTTCTTCGATCGCTTCGTTACAGCCTGCGATACAGAGTGTGAACACAAGAAACCAAACAGCCTTCGTGGTGTAGTGCATGGCGGTCGAACCTTCGCTCTTTTCAATTCGATAAATAGCGGGCAATCAAGTGAAGCCAGTTGCAGAAGAGGGGTATTACACAACGAATAACCATCGGCTTGCACCATGTCTAGGGACGGCTTACCGATGTTGCGCGAGTTTTTGGAATGTCAGCACGATCGTCTTCGAAGTTAGCGCAAAGCGATCATGAATAGCGCGCTCGATAGCACAGGTGTGCGTTGTTGACTCACCTGTTTGTGGGGTCTGATGAGGGCGATATTGGTAGGTAATGCCAACACTTATTTATCGCTCACTCGGTTCATCGACACCCCTTGAGTGAAGCGAGGGAAATGCGAGTCATGGACGCAACGCACTGCAGATCAGATTCGTCAGTTCTGTGTAGGAATTGGCCACTTAAAGGGGTAAAATAGCGATGTGTATGCATGAACACATGTTGAGTGGTCGTGCAGCATCGAGACCAGGATAGTTACCCGCTGCTGGTTTATAGTTTCCCACCCATGGGAATCTATTCCAGGCATTGTGAATGGAGGTGTTTATGTAACTCATTACTGACAAAAGACTTGCGATCGGAATCGACTGCGAAAATAGATTCCCATTCGATGCGTTTTGGGAAATGGGAAACTATTCGAGCGTGAAAACCACTGGTTTTGCAGGGTAGCCGAAGATTCAATTTTCCCATCGATGGGAAAATTGGGAATCTATTGCGCACTCACACTCCGATTGCCGCCAACAAACAAGAGGATGAACCACCGCCACGTGCAAGCGGGTGTCAGCTGGATGGGTGACAGCCAAGCCAGCAATGTGAAGCGAGTGCGGCGATTACCCCGCTACTGCTTGCTATCAGAGCGACCTACAATAGTTTTGATTAGTCCAAACTTTCGGAAGTATTGTTCCCATGCTTCATCCCGCGCTCGGATTGCTGGCAGTGGCTGTGTTGCTTGCAGGTGCTTGGCTCCTGTTCTGGCCGGGAATTGGTCTAGTCTCATTGATCCGGCGCGTGCTGTTGGTCGACGAGCGCGAGCGAATCGAAGACGCCCTGAAGCACCTTTACGACTGCGAGTACACCGGCTCGCTGGCAACTATCCACAGCCTGGCCGGCGCGCTGGATCTTCGTGTGTCGCGCGTGGCGGTGCTCACACAGCGGCTCGAATCACTCGGTCTGATGCGAGCCGAGGGAGATGGCTTGCGTCTCACGCCTGAAGGCCGGCACGACGCGCTGAAGGTGATTCGGGTTCACCGATTGTGGGAAGCCTATTTGGCCGATCGCACCGGTTTCGAAGAAGCCGAATGGCACGGCGAGGCCGATCGCCGCGAGCATCACACATCGGCCGATCAATTGGAGAAGATCGTGCGGGCGACAGGAAACCCGCGATTCGACCCGCACGGCGATCCCATTCCTACAGAGGAAGGGGAAGTCCTCTCCCGGCGCGGTCAGCCTTTGAGCGATCTGAACATCGGCTCGACCGGCGTGATCGTTCACGTGGAAGACGAGCCCGAAGCGATCTACGCTCAGTTGCGGGCACAGAGCATCCACGTTGGGCAGCATTTAAAGGTCGTGCACAAATCGTCGCGACGCGTGTGTGTGGAAGTCGATGGCGAGGAGCAGGTGATGGCTCCGGTGGTAGCGGCCAACGTATCGGTCGAGTTGCTTCCGACACGAGAGCCAGTTGAGATCGTGGATCGTCTCAGTTCGCTGGCGGTTGGTGAATCGCGCGAAGTGGTCGGCATCGCGCCGGCATGTCAGGGGCCAGAGCGTCGGCGGTTACTCGACCTCGGTTTACTGCCAGGCACGCAAGTGACCGCGGTGATGCGTAGTCCCACTCGCGATCCGACCGCGTATCGGATTCGAGGAGCCTTGATTGCACTCCGTCATCAACAAGCAGAGCTCGTTACCGTGCGACCTGCAGGTGAAGAGAAACCATCGTCATGAAAGTGTTGCCGTCGATTTGCGATCAGTGCAGTGCCAAGCGGCCATCGCCGTTGGTGCCGTTGAAAGCTGCGCCCGGCGAGGCGGATTACGTGATCGCTTTGGCTGGCAATCCGAATACCGGCAAGAGCACCGTATTCAATGCACTCACTGGTTTGCGACAACACACCGGCAATTGGCCCGGTAAAACAGTTGCCCGGGCGGAGGGGAGCTTTCGGCACGCGAACCAGTCGTTCTGTTTGGTCGATCTGCCCGGTACCTACTCGCTACTGGCAACGAGCTGCGACGAGGAGATCGCCCGCGACTTCCTATTGTTTGGCCGACCCGACGTCACGGTGATTGTTGTCGATGCGACGCGATTGCATCGCAATCTAAACCTGGTACTGCAGGTGCTGGAGATCACCGACCGAGCGGTCGTGTGTGTGAATCTCATGGACGAAGCCAAGCGGCATCGCATCAGCATCGATGATCAGCAGTTGTCACAGCAACTCGGCGTGCCGGTGGTCTGCACAAGCGCCCGTTTTGATCGGGGGCTCGACACACTGGTCGAGGCAATCCACGGTGTAGCCAACGGTTCGATACCGAGTAACCCAGTGAGAATGGAGACTTGGTCGCAGGGGCTCGACCTTGCCATTAAGCAACTCACCGAGCGGCTCGACGTGGCGTATCCCCATTTGCCGAACGGGCAATGGGTGGCGTTGCGGTTGCTCGATGGAGATGAACGCGTTGCGCAGTCGGTGGTAAGCGGTGAGTTGCTCGACCTCGCGCGGGTAGAGCGTCTGGAAGCGGAACCTCAGTCAAAGCGCCCACCGATTGACTCCAAAGCAAATCTGGCTGGTAACGAAATCCTGAAGCTCGCCTCGGAGCTTCGTTGGCAAGTCGGACCAAGATTTCACGAAGCCTTGGCCGAGAGTGTGTTTTCAAAGGCAGCGAATCTGGCGGATCAAACAGTCGTGCATCAGGATGGAGAGCAGGGGCCCTCGCTCGATCGAACGCTCGATCGCATTCTCACCAATCCCTGGACTGGTTTTCCGGTGATGCTGCTCTTGCTCGCGGGGGTACTATGGCTGACGATTGCCGGAGCCAATTATCCCTCCGCGGTCCTCTCCTGGTTGTTGCTCGATCGTGTGCACCCGCTGCTGCACGGGGGAGCCGATGCCATCGGCATGCCTTGGTGGTTGTCCGGAGTACTGCTCGACGGTATGTACCTGGCGACCGCGTGGGTGGTGAGTGTGATGTTGCCGCCGATGGCTATTTTCTTTCCGCTGTTTACCTTGCTCGAAGACTTTGGCTACTTGCCGCGCGTTGCGTTCAACCTCGATGGATTGTTTCGCAGGGCTGGCGCTCATGGCAAACAGGCGCTCACCATGTGCATGGGGTTGGGGTGCAACGCAGCCGGCGTGGTTGCAACGCGTGTGATCGAAAGCCCACGCGAGCGGTTGGTGGCGATCATCACCAACAATTTTGCCCTCTGCAACGGTCGCTGGCCGACGCAGATTCTGCTGGCCACGGTGTTTCTGGGAGCGATGGCTCCCCCGTACCTTTCGGGCATGGTATCGGCCTTCGCCGTGTTGTTCGTCGCACTATTGGGCGTGGTGCTCACGTTTCTCGTTTCGTGGGGACTCTCGAAAACCGTGCTACGCGGCGAGCCATCTACGTTTCATCTCGAGTTGCCTCCCTATCGTCCTCCCCGCTTGTGGCAGGCCATCTACACATCGCTCGTCGATCGAACGATTTTCGTCCTCTGGCGGGCCATAGTGTTTGCCGTGCCAGCGGGGGCAGTGATCTGGTTGATCAGCAACGTGTCGGTGGGAGATAGCTCGCTGGCAGAACACCTGGTGAACTGGATGAACCCGCTCGGCATTTTCGTCGGTTTGAACGGAGTGATTCTCTTAGCTTACGTCGTCGGCATACCGGCCAACGAGATTGTGATTCCCACGATCCTGATGCTCACGGTACTTACCACTGGTGTGCATGATACCGGAGCAGGTGCTGGGGTGCTGTTCGAACTCGAGTCGCACTCCGCAACGCGAGAGATTCTACAAGCAGGCGGATGGACCTTGCTGACCGCGGT
Organism: Aeoliella mucimassa; assembly: GCF_007748035.1. NCBI lineage: Bacteria > Pseudomonadati > Planctomycetota > Planctomycetia > Pirellulales > Lacipirellulaceae > Aeoliella > Aeoliella mucimassa. Next base: position 5,158,836 of record NZ_CP036278.1, on the reverse strand, counting down.
GAACGTCATGCTGTTCAGCTTAGTGCACAACCCTTGTTCAACGACGATCTACACCATTTGGAAAGAGACCCGCAGCGTTCGGTGGACCTTGCTGGCCTCGTTGCTACCACTCGCGATGGGCTTCGTGTTGTGTTTCGTACTCACCCAATGCTGGAGGTTAATTACTGGCGTATAACCAACCGTCGCTGCATTCCTCGCTCTGCTTACGTACTACGGGCGGGGACGAACATTTCGATTTCCAGACGCACGAGCCGTTCGATGAGTTCGCGATACGTGAGCGAGCGACGGATCGGGTCTTTGGCAAGCAGCGTATGCACCAGCGAGGCAACCGGCTTCGGCAAGTCGGGACGCAAGCTGCGGATGCAAGGTGGCTTTTGACCACGGTGCAGCGCGATGAGTTCGCCAGGGTCGTTGCTGGTGAACGGAGTCCGGCCGGACAGTAGCTCGTACATCACGATGCCAAGGCTGTATTGGTCGCTCGAGATGCCAGTCGCAAACGCGCTGGTGACTACCTCGGGAGCGATGTAGGCCAAGCTGCCCATGAGCGAGTCGGCCAGGCGGCCGTGGTCGTCGCCCGGGCGGCGAGCGAAACCGAGATCGATGAGTGTGACATGCCCAGTCGGGGCGACCATCACGTTGTCGGGCTTCACGTCGCCGTGCACCATGCCAGTCGCGCGGTCGATGGCAGACAGGCCCTCGGCCATTTGACGAACGAGCCACAGGGCTTCGCTCAGGCTCGGTTGCCATTGGCGATCGAGACGCTGGCGAAGCGTTTCGCCTTCGAGCATCGGCATCGCCGCATAGAACGGCGGCTGCCGAACATTGGCCGATAACACAGGAACCACATGCGGATGCGAAACCCGAGAACCAACCCATACTTCGCGGCGGAACAGCTCGACGGCTACCTCGTCGCGCCACCACTCCTTGCGAAGCATCTTGACCATGTAGCTGGCCGGCAAGGCTTCGTCCGCTTCCGCAGGACGGGCAGTGTAGAGCCGGGCCAGGTTGGTTTCGGCGATCAGACGCACCAACTGCCAAGGACCGGCTCGGCCGATCATCTTCCGGCGAGGCGGAGCTGTGTCGTCAGATACGATCTTCACCGGGCGGGGCGACATCGAAGTCGTAGGCATAGTATTTCCGCGAATCGCAAGCTACGCAGTGTGCAGGAAAAGCTGGGAGGCACACTGCAAAAACAGTTGGGTCTTACGAGTGAATCGGTTATCTCGCCCGCAGACCTTAACGCTTACGCAGAAACGAACGGCTGCTAGCAGAGGATAGGCAAGCCGCGAAGAGTTTAACGCAGATACAGATCGTGAGCCGGTGCTTGTGTGTGCTAGCACTTGGGGGAATGTTCAGAGAAGTGAACAGGAGAAGAAGATGATAGCAACCCACTGGCACCGCTCGCGGATGCTTGTTGCTAACTGTTGGCCGCTGCTAGCACAGATGGCGAATACCGAGCTGGTAGAGTTCGCCGGCCAGCACTCGCGAGAGGGCGGACGCCTCAGAGTACTGCATGCGTACTCTGAGGCCACCCGTGAATGTTTACGAGCGACGATAACGCCAGAAACCTGCAGCACCCAGGCAACCTGCCAGCAGCAGGGTGACCGTGCCCGGTTCGGGAACGAAGGTCAGATCGATCGTGACATAGCTGTCCTCAGGGAAGCTATAGCCGCCGTACGAGATGGTGACTTCGTGACCGCTGAACGAGATGTTGTCGGCCGAGAACTCGGGCCAGTCCATCGGGGCGTCGTCTTCGGGGGTGATGTCGCGACTGAAGTCGACCGCGATGCTGCCGATGGACAAGTCGGAGTACCCGGGGATGTCGATGTCGCGAATGATCAACTTGCTCGGATCATTGCCGGTGTTGAAGTAAGGACTGTACCAGTCAGAAAGCGAAGTGAGCTGGATCGTCGTTTCGCTCAAGTCGAGCGTGTAAAGCGACAAGTCGGTGATGTACTCGACGCCTGGGTCGACGACCTCGACCGTGGTCGAATAATTCTCGACGCCGGTGTATTGAGGGAAATGATACAAGTCGACGTAATCGCCCACCATGCTTGGTGCGGCGAAGGTTGCGCTACCCATCATTAACGATGCGATAGCGAAGCATGCAAAGCTCAATGTTCTCTTCACTAGACAACCCTCCCAACAAATCAGCTATTTGAAAAACATGAAGCGTCATCACAAGTTCGCCCCTATCGGCGAATTCTGACAGACCTGGGAACCGGACGCAAGGAAAAATGCAGAAATTGGGTGTTTTCAGTGGCCTTGTTGACTAACTCCACTCGAACTGTGGAAGCCCGAGTTGGGTGAATTGATTGATGATTTTACAGCGCAAGCGGGCTTCCGTTTGTTGGTTTTCGAATACTCGGTTTTTGAGATGGCTCCCAAAGCTTTGTTTCACTCGGTACATGGTCGTTTCCGCCAAGCTTCTACGATGATAGCCCACTTCCTCTTTCCAACTCCTACGCCCCTTGCGTCGAATCTGACGAATTGCCTCGTCCCGGGGCAAAGGCTCCTCCGCAGAGTTGCCATGTTGTTTGATCTTGGCGTTGTGCTGCGGCGGAATCACCGGCTCAATGCCTTCGGATTCCAGCCCTTCATAAACCTTCCACTTGTCGTAACTACCGTCGCCGTGAAACTTTTTTACGGGCTGCTCCACCTGCTCCAGCATTTCGGGAACCGCATCGGCATCGTGGCAACTGTTCTCGGTCAAAATCTCCGCCACAATCTCGCGGGTGTCAGGATTCACCGACAAATGCAGCTTCCGCCATGTCCGCCGCTTCGACTTGCCATGCGTCCGCATCTTCCATTCGCCCTCGCCAAACACTTTCATGCCGGTGCTATCCACCACGATATCGATGTCGCCCCTCTTGTTAGCGATATCGAGCGAAACATTCAGCTTGCTGGCTCGCTTGGCGAGCGAAGAATAATTGGGAATCGCTGCCTCGACGCCCAACATCGCCACCAGCGAGCGGCCGAATCCCTCAGTCTGCCGATAGGGAAGTTTCAGCAGTTCGCGAATCGTCAGCAAGCACTCGATCGCCGTATCGCTGAAGACAAAAGGGCGACCGACTTTTGTCTGGTCGTTAGGATGTTCCCAGTTCTCCAACGCCTCGTCGCTAAACCAAATAGTGATGTTTCCACGCTCGATGAGCGACTTGTTATACTCCTTCCAGTTCGTGACTTTGTAGGTTCGTTTTTCTTTCGTAGCCATGTTCGATCTCCGTAAAAAAGGTACGTGGTTCCATTCCACGTTAGTTTTTACGGAGGTTTGTGACTAATTGTTCAACAAGGCCGTTTTCAGTTACCAATCATCTGGGCGAAAAACGTGCGTGCTTCGGCCACATCGTCGGTTCCGGCGATAATCGCCCGGCCATCAGGGAAAAGAGTTAGGGTAAATCTGCCGGTTTCCGCCCGCAAAAGGTACGGGTTGCACAGCACATCGGCTACGGATTCGAGCTGGTCGGCCAGGGCCTCCAGGTTGAGCTGCTGGGGGGAGTCGGGGCGTAACTGCACGGCGTTGCGACCGCAAAGCACGGCCGTGGTACTGCCGCGTCGGCCTTCGAGCCAGGCAAAATCACGCTGCCCGCACGCTCGGCAATCGCCGGCCGCGTGTAGTTTTTCGAGGCTAACCTGCCGCAGGGTGTTTTGCCAAAGGTCGACAATGGTCAGCTTGCGATTGATCGCATGGCGGTTGCCGCTGAGAAGCTTCAGCACTTCGGCCGATTGGATCGCCGCGACCATCGATACCGCTGGCCCAAGTACGCCGGCCGTGTCGCACGTGGGGGTGACTCCCGGGGGAGGGGGCTCCGGCAGTAAGCAAGCCAGGCAAGCGGTCTCGCCTGGCAGGATGGTCATCGATTGACCTTCGGCGCCGATCACCCCGCCGTAGACCCAAGGTTTATTTGCAGATAATGAGTAATCGTTGAGCAGAAAGCGAACTTCAAAGTTGTCGGTACCGTCGACGATCACGTCGCAGTCGTCGGCCAGGCGGTCGATGTTCTTGTACGTCACATCCTCGACGAACGGCTCGACGACCACTTGCGAGTTAATGGCTCCTAACTTGTTAGCGGCCGCTATCGCTTTGGGCAGCCCGCTGGCGACATCGTGCTCGTCGTATAGCACTTGTCGCTGCAGGTTCGAGAGTTCGAGGAAATCTCGATCGACAATGCGCACGTGCCCCACACCTGCACGAACGAGCGTATCGGCCAGCGAAGAGCCGAGGGCACCACATCCCACGACAAGCACTCGAGCGCTGCCAAGTTTTACTTGGCCCTCTCGTCCCAGCGGAGCAAACCGCATCTGCTTCGAGTATCGATCGAGCGGTTCGGGCATGGGAGAAAGGCTTTCCTGCAGAGTGCCCGCTTTTGGCGAGCACCTTAGCAACGTCGCGGTGCTTAGAGCTTTAAGTAACGCTCTTGAGCAAGCAGGGCCAAGGCCTTGAGGTCGAGCTTGCCGGAGCCGAGCACGGGGATTCCGTCGACCAGCATAAAGGAATCGACCGAAGGGATCCAAATATTTGGTAAGCCAGCCTGCTTAAGAGCGGCACAGATTTCGTCGGGCGTCTTGTTGAGCTCGCGATGCACTACGATCAGGCGCTCGCCCTTCTTTTCGTCAGGCACAGCGGTCACGACCACCAAGGGGGATTCATCGTCGTCATCGATGCCAATGACTTGCTCAATGGCTTCTTCGACACCGATGTGGGGAACCATCTCGCCGCCGATTTTCGAGAACCGACTCTCACGACCTGTGATGTGGATGAACCCATCCGCATCAATGCGGGCGATGTCGCCGGTAACGTACCAGCCGTTGCGAACGACTTCGCTGGTTTTCTCCGGCAGATTCAGGTAACCCTTCATCACGTTCGCACCGGTAATCAGCAGCATGCCGGCCGCACCTTGGGGAAGGTCGTCGCCGTTTTCGGGGTGAATCACCTTAGCGGCTACCCCAGGCACTGGGCGGCCGACCGATCCCTCTTTGCTGTCGACTTGTTCGTGGTGCGAACGACTCGGCGGGACATTTACACTGACCAGTGGGGCCAGTTCGGTGGTGCCATACCCTTCGACCGGACGGACACCGAACCGCTCTTCAAAAGCGTCGCTCACCGCCATCGGCAGTTTTTCGGCGCCTGCAACCACTACGTCGAGCGTAGCGAACTCATCGGGCGTGCATCGACGACTGAAAGTTCTCAGGAAGGTTGGAGTCGACAGCAGAATAGTCGCTTTGTGGCGGGCTGCCAACTTGCCGATCATCTTCGCGTCGAGCGGATTGAAATGATAGGCCGCGTGGATGTCGAGCGCCAGGGGCCCCCACAAGGTGATCGTGTAACCAAACGAATGGAAGAACGGCAAGATGCCCAACATCGTATCGTTGGGATTGAGTTGAATGACTTGATCGACCGAGTCGACATTAGCGGCGATGTTGCGGTAGGTGAGCATCACGCCCTTCGGATCGCCGGTCGAGCCCGACGTGAACACGATGGTCAACAGGTCGTCGGGATCGATGCGGTTGAGTCCGTAGAACAGGTCGAGCAGCATGCAGGGGGTCGCGTACCCATGCAGACCGCCGAGCACCTTGTCGCCGAGGGTGAGTTTCTCGCGAAGCTCTTCGAGGTAGACGATCTTGGCGTTGAGCTTCTTCAGGTCGAGCGGCAGCTTCTCGGCTACTCGGCGGCTGGTAAGAATCTGTCGGATGCCAGCCTGACGAATGCAGGCGTTCATCACTTCCTCGCTGACCGAATAGTTCAGGTTCACTGCTACACGTCCCGCTAGCGCCAACGCGGCATTGGTGATCGCAGCCCCGTTCGAGGGCGGAAGCAGCAGGCCGATGTTCTTTTCGTCGCTAGCCAGCACCTCACGCACCAACAGGCGGCGGAGGATAAAGCTACGCATCAGGAATTGGCTACCGGTCAGGGAGTCGCCGGTGCTATCGGCAATCTTCCAGCGGAAACGTGCCTTACGGCACGTGCGAAGCATAGTACGGACGACGTTGGTACTGCGGGCGTGGCGACTCACTGCGGCTTTCGCTCCCAGTTGCTGTACAGCTTCGCGGACTTGTCCGACGCTGTTTGGATGAGTAATCGGTTGGCCAAACCAACAAGTGACTCGATGCGGCCATCGCGAGGGCCAGCGGCCGAAAAGCTTCCCCCCGCGGTAACTAAACATACTGCCCCAGAGTTCATCGAGGTAGACCGGAATTACCGGGGCATTGATACCCCGGACAAGGGACAGCAGTCCGCGGGTGAACGATTGAAGCTGTCCGCTGCGTGTCACCTGGCCTTCGGCGAACAGGCAAACCAACTCGCCGTTCTTGATGGCTCGCCGGGCCTGGCGGATCGCAGGGCGGGCAGCGTGAGGGTTGGTGGGGACTTCGATTACCCCCATGAGCTTCGCCAATCGCTCTTTCCAGCGGGTATTCAGCAGGTCGCTCTTAATCATCAGCCGCACCGGGCGCGACGAGCTACAGAGCACCAGCAGACCGTCGACCCAGGTCACGTGGTTGGCTACCAGCAGTGCTCCCCCCTCGTTTGGCAGCACATCGCGATTCTCCATGTGGATGCGATACACGGTATGGGCCAGCAACCAGGCGATGAACTTGGTGGTAGTTTGGGGAATCAGGTAGACTATGTAGACCAGTACCGGCAGCGTGACAATGCTGCACATCAGGAAGATTTCGCGGGCATTGAATAGCGGCTCGTCGGTGAACAACTCGGTACGCAAAGCAAGGAATCCAAGCGTGACGACCAGCATGCCGGCAAACATCAGGAAGTTCGAAGCCGCCAGAATAGCTCCGCGGACGTCGGCCGGGCTGCGATGCTGCAGATACGCAGCGAGCGGCACCATGAAGAAGCCGGAGCTAAGGCCTAGCATCGCAAAGTACACGCACGCCAGAGCGTAGCTGTAGGTCATGTGGGCTTCGGCACCGGTGCCATGGAAGTAGTCGCCGCTGTTGGTAAACAGCAGGAAGGTGAACAGCACCATGCCGCCGGCTCCGAGCGGGAGCATGCCGAGTTCGACGTGATCGTTCGACCACAAGCCTGCCAGCAAACTACCGAGAGCCATCCCGATGACCAGGGAAACGAGTCCCGGAACCGTCTCGATTTGCTCGCTGCCACCTTGTTCGGAAACGAGTTGATCGATGGTAAGCTGCGACAGTGTACCGAGCGACCAGAAGAACATCCCGCCTAGAGCGACCAGCAGCAACGCTCGGTCGGAAGCCAGGATGCGAACGTCGGCCAGCGTGCGGCGGGGGAAGTCCCAGGGGAAAGGCATCTGCGGTTGGGCGGGACGCAGGAACGTGATCCACAAGCTGGTCCACCAGCCGATCAACGCGAAACCAACGAGAATTCCGGCCTCGACCATCCAGTCGTAGGAGCCAAACACCCCGCGAACGTGCTCCGTGGCGAGCCACCCTCCGATCGCGGTTCCGAACACGATCGCCAACACGGTGACGAAGCCCATGATGCCGTTGGCGGCCGAAATCGAGCCTTGGTGAAGCATCTCGGGAATGCTGCCGAGCTTCGCGGGGCCGAACAGCGCGCTTTGGGCACCCATCAGAGCAACCGAAGTAAACAGCAGCCAGCCCCAATCGAGATACACGGCCAGCACCGTGAGTATCATCAACACGACTTCGGCGATCTTGCACCAGATAATGACATCGCGCTTGCTGAATCGGTCGGCCAGGTACCCGGCCGGGGCTGCCAGAATGAGATATGGCAGAATAAAGCAGACCGAACCAGCGACCAGCATCTGGCTATCGTTAACGAATTTTTCCTTGCCGATGCCGATGACCAGCCAGCGGGTGATACTGTCGTTTGTCGCCCCGAACAGCTGAGTGAACAGCAGTCCCAGGAACGTGGCCGACTTAAGGCCTGCCTGGGGGGCTGGCTGCGGATGCGGTTCTCCCTGTTCGCCAGGAGTCGACGGATCGGCTTCAGGGTCGGAGTCCGTCATGGCCAGGTGAATGCTGATATCGAGGTAGATTTGGTAGGAAGGGTAAGATTCACCGTTTTACTTGGTTGGCCAAGGCCCGTCCAAGGGGCTAGCAGGCTTCACCAAGCTACCCAGCAGTACAAGAATAGCTGCTGGATCGCGAACTATACGCAGGGAACGGTAGAACTGGAAATGCCGAAAACCCGCTATTGGCACATTGCCTACCAGAAGCGGCCGACCATAATGTCGACTCGTACCGCTGAAAGTTGTTTGTGAGGTGTTGAATATGGGCAAGCTCTACAATTTCATCTTGGGCGTCGTGGTTGGCTTCGGCCTGTACCACGCGACGTTCAATTACCACTTGATGTACGCCGACGATGGCTTACACCTGATCGCCAAGCAGCCGCCCCGTTTCTCCGACTTATATGTCGACGTGCGGGGCTACTCCCTCAGCGACTGGGCCGCCCACCCCGAATTACTGCTGGCTGTGGAGAAAGCCGGAAAACGCCATCTAGTAGGCGATGCAGCCGAAAAAACCGTGAATGATGCGGTAAATCAGGCAGTGGATAAGCTCTTCCCGAAGCCCGAAGAGTAAGAGTCGGCTGCTGCAGCCCGCTTTTTCCCGCATAACCGCAACAAATCGTAGCATGCTCAGGACCCCGTCCCTGGCAGTCTCTGTGATGTTTTCCTCGACCGTTCCTCGATAAATAAGGACAGGAACGATTGTCGGCCGGCGCAGGCTAGCGTTGGTTTCCGCGTCCGGCATCCCGACAGCCAGGAATAGTGTCATGGACTTCAACCGCAATCAATTTTTCTTTCTGGGCATGTTTGTCTTGCTCATCGGGATCCAAGTGCGGATGGTCGAAACCTACGTACTTTCGCCCGAGGCTACGCAGTTCCTTGCCGAACGCTCGGGTAATCCGACCGTTGCGGCGGCAGCCAATGTTTCGGGCTCGGTGCAGGCATCCACCGGTGGATCGCCGACGGTGACCAAAAGCGTGAATCCCCCCGAATGGTTGGGGTGGTGCCTGATTTCCGTTGGGGCCGTGCTGGTGCTCCACAGCTTGGCGATGCCGAAACCAGGTTAATCGTCCTGCGATCCCGTTGGTGCGGCAACATGGGAGCCCCCCAATGCGGGGTTCAACGGGTAGCGACTAACTCTCCAGCCCGGTTTCAGGCGATTCAATCGTCATAACCCTAAGCAGCAATTGCACTTACATTGTCTGGTTGTGTGCTGGGTAGCTGCTAGGGCTGCGGATTAGGTATAGTTGTGGATAGGTCATGCTCCTAAGGCAGACCGCCCCGACGTTTTCCATTTCCGCACCCAGCGTGGTAGCCAGTGTGCTATCACGATTTTAGATGATCGACGCATCTATACCGGTAGGTAGCCCCGAACAGCTCATTCTCCTCTTTGGGACGTCGGATCAGCATCTCCGCCGGATTCGCGAGGCGACCGAGGCGAAGATCTCCACGCGGGGTGGCAAAATCCACCTCAGCGGTCCGGAGCAGGCTGTGCTGCAAGCAACCGCTATTTTCGAGCAGATGCGGGTAGCCATCAGCAACGAAGGGGCCCTGATGCCCCATCAGGTGGACGAGATCATCGCCAACGTGGTTGGAAAGGCGTACAAGGCTAAGCCCACTTCGGTCGACGTAAAGAAGCCTGGCCGTAAGATCCGCGCCCGCACGCCTGGCCAGGAAGGCTACATCGAGGCGATTCGCAATCACGATTTGGTGTTCTGCATCGGCCCCGCAGGTACGGGCAAAACCTACCTGGCGGTGGCCACCGCGATCGAGGCACTCAAGGCGCAGCAGATTCGTAAGATCGTGCTCGTGCGGCCAGCCGTCGAGGCAGGGGAAAGCCTCGGCTACCTGCCTGGCGACTTGCTCTCGAAAATCAACCCTTATCTTCGCCCGCTGCTCGACGCACTGGGCGAGATGATGGACTACGATCAAGTAAAGCGGTATATGGCCGACGACGTGATCGAAGTAGTTCCGCTGGCCTACATGCGAGGTCGCACGCTGAACAACGCGTTCATCATCATGGACGAGGCACAAAACACCACCGTGTCGCAGATGAAGATGTTCCTTACTCGTATGGGAGCCAACAGCAAAGTGGTGGTCTCCGGCGATACGTCGCAGGTCGACCTTCCCTCCCACACGCGTAGTGGGCTGACCGATGCGATGCACCGACTCAAACGAATCGATGGCTGCGCCCAGGTGACCCTCGGCAAAGACGACATCGTGCGTCATCGTCTGGTCCAAGCCATTGTTCGCGCCTATGAAGAGGGAACAGGATAACCCTCAGGCCCGTAAGGCCATGCAACGAGCAACAGTGATCGACGACCAGTTGTGACGATCGCTCGCCAGCATGGCCTTGTTTCGTTTCCAGTTTCGTAAGTCTCCATTAACCCCGCACCCAATCAGTTGTCTTCCGGATCCCCTAAGAAAACGCGAAGCGAGCGAGTCGCCGCGGTGGAATTACCACCGGGTCCGTGGGCGGCGTTTGCGATGCATGTGCGTCGTGGGCCGGTGGTGTTGCGGATGATTGTCTGTTTCGTGGCCGCAGTCATTCTGTGGGCGGCTACGCAGGGCTGGAACCCGCCGCTCGACATCCAGATCGGCGACGTGCCATTGCGTAACGTGGTGGCCCGCACCAATTTTTCGGTGATCGACAGGGACGAAACTGCCAAGCGTCGTCAACTGGCAATGGACACTGCTACCGCGGTGTACGATCAGCATCCGCAAGCCATCGTGGAACTCAAAGCTCGCGTTTTGAACGAGCTTACCCAGTTAGCCGCTGCAAAGACCTTGGACGAAGCGGACCCCACGATATGGAACAGCTACCAGCCTGAGCTGGCGGAGAATACCCCTGCTCCCACCAAGGAAGAGCAGCAGGCGCAGTTCGATGCGTTTAAAAAAGTGCTTCTCGACGAAGCGAGCGAGAAAAAGATAAAGGCAACGCTCGATTCGATCTTCACTCCGCTCGAACAGTCGGGCATTTTGGAAGCCTTGCCAAAAGAGAATCTGGCGACCAGCACGAGCATCTTGATCCAACCACCCGATGGCAAGAAGTTCCCATTCCAGAAGCAAATCAACGAGGTGCAGCTCTCGACAGTGCGCGATCAGGTACGCCGCAAGCTCGAGCAAGAGATGCCTTCGCTCGAAATGGCCGCCCATCTGTTCGCGCGGTTGTTTGACGAGCTGCCCGGCACGCTCACGCTCAACGAAGAGCTAACCCGTATCGAACGCGAAAAAGCGGCCGAGAAGGTCGACGAAAATCCGGTGAAAACCGAAATCGCCGAAGGCGATCTGATTGCCAAGGCTGGCCAACCGGTGCTACCTCCGCAGTATTGGTTGCTCGAGGCCGATCATGCGCGGTACTTGGAAGAACTTGGTTGGCAAGCCAAGGTGACTCGTACCGGAGCGATGTTTGGTTTGTATATCGCGTTGTACACGCTGTGCGGCTTCTATATGTACAAGATGGAGCCTCACATTCTGAACGAAACCAGCCGGTTTCTCGGGGTGCTTACGGCCGTGGTACTTGCCGTATTGATGATGGTGGTAACGTTCCGCTACAACTGCCAAGCTGAAGTGATTCCGCTGCTGCTGTTTGGCATGACGATTGCGATTGCTTATTCCCAACCGCTTGCATTGTTGCTATCAGCCGCGGTGGCTTTGATCGGTGTGATCAGCACCGGTACAACGCTGCACGAAGCGGTGGTGCTCACGGCTACCACCACGGGGGCGATTATTGTGCTCGACACCGTGCGAACCCGCAGCAAGCTGCTAGGGGTGGGGTTTGTTGCTGCTGGGGTGGCTTTGCTAACCAACGTTGGGGTCGGCACCTTACGAGGCGATGAGTTCATGCATTCGCTGCACGAATCGCTCTGGCTGGCATTGTGGGCGGTGATCGCTGGTTCGCTGATGACCTGTATCCTGCCGCAAGTGGAAAAGCTCTTTAGCGTGCAAACCGACTTGAGTTTGCTCGAACTCGGCGACCCCGCCCATCCATTGCTGCAAGAGTTGGTGCGTCGCGCTCCTGGTACCTACAACCACTCGATCAATGTTGCTTCGCTAGCCGAAGCGGCGGCCGAGTCGATTGGTGCACGCGGGTTGCTGGTTCGCGTGGGGGCGTACTTCCACGACATCGGCAAGATGCTAAAACCTGGCTATTTTGTCGAAAACCAGATGACCGGCGATAACCGACACGACTCGCTGGTACCAGCAATGAGCACCCTGGTGATCATTGCTCACGTGAAAGACGGTGCCGACCTTGCCCGTCAGAACAAGCTGCCTGAGCCGATCATCGACTTCATCCAGCAGCATCACGGTACGACGCTCGTAGAGTACTTCTACCGTCAAGCAACGGACCGCCGAGAGAACAACCCCGACGAAGCCGAGGTCGACGAGAGTTCGTTCCGGTATCCTGGGCCGAAGCCACAGACCAAGGAAGCTGCGGTGTTGATGCTCTCCGACGCCGTGGAAAGTGCTAGTCGCGTGCTAGTGGAACCCACCCCGTCACGCATCGAAAACCTAGTGGATGAGCTCACCCGCAAGCGCCTGCTCGATGGGCAGTTCGACGAATGTGGACTAACTTTGGAAGAAGTGCGTAAAATAGGCGACAGCTTGGTAAAATCGCTGACGGCCGTATATCATGGCCGTGTGAAATATCCCGAACAGGAAAAACCAGAGAAGAAGGCCAAGATCGGGTAGCTCCCCATTCTGGCCAGTTGTTGGAAGAGTATTAGCCCGATCGCGAGGCGGTTCGCGACTTACCCCTTTGAATCGGAATACGATGATCGATATCGCGATCACGAATCGCCAGGAACGTTTGCCGATCGATGCCGACCAGTTGGTTGAAGCTTGTCGCCAGATCATTGTCGGCGACGGCCGCGAAGCAGCCAGCATCAGTCTTACCGTAGTCGACGACGAAGAGATGCACGCGCTCAATCGCGAGCATCTGGAACACGACTATCCGACCGATGTGCTCAGCTTTCCACTTTCCGGTCCCGGCGAACCGCTGGCGGGCGAAGTGATTGTGAGCACCGGAACCGCGGTCTCGAATGCCGAAGAGTATGGCAATCTGCCAGCCGAAGAACTACTGCTGTACGTCGTACACGGCGTACTGCATCTTGTCGGCTTAGGCGATAAGTCGGAAGTCGATGCCAAGAAGATGCGCCAAGCCGAGGCCTATTGGCTCGCTGAGCTTGGGGTGCCCCGCGAACGAATCGATCGATTGGTCTATGTCGATCACGATTCTACGGATGATCCATTGGTCCCTAACGGAGAACCTGCGCGGTGACCCTCGATCCGCTGTTGTGGGTAGCCATCGTAAGTGGCGCCCTGGTTTGCTTCTTTTCGATTGGTACCCGCGTGCTGCGAGGTTTTTCGCGGCATGATCTGCGCGAACTGTGCGAAGCTCGCAACGACGTCGATCTGTTCAGCGAAGTGCTCCGCTCGCACGATCGAGTAGCACTGGGCCTCGACATGCTCGTGGTGCTGGCGACCACGACGTTTATCGTAAGCTGCGCGGCGTTTGCCTGGACTGAACCACATATCTCGTTGCCGCGCACATGGCCTTCGGTCGTTGGCGAAGCCTTGGTGCTGGGGCTAATTCTAACCGGTATTCGCGTGGCGGTGCCTTGGACCACGTCGCGACTATTCTCAGCTCACCTACTCTACTATTGCTGGCCGCTTTTTAACTTCCTGGCCCTTGTCGCAAGTCCTGTTGTTGGCTTCGCCCGCTTGCTAGATACCATTTTGCATCGGGTGTTCGGTCGCACTGCACCGCAGTTGGACGAAGAGTCGCTGGAAGAAGAGATTCGTACGATCGTCAGTGAGGGACACCGCGAGGGACTGCTCGAAGGCGAAGCCCGCGAAATGATCGAAGGTGTGATCGAGTTGGCCGATGCCGATGTGGCCGAGATCATGACTCCCCGCACCGACATGCACATGGTGCAGCTCGACTTGCCTTGGGACGCGCTACTGGCCGACGTTATTTCGTCGGGCCATACCCGCATTCCGGTGTACGACACCAATCGCGACGATATCATCGGCGTGCTCTACAGCAAGGATTTGTTGCCCGAGCTCACCCGCCCCGGCGACGAACAGCCTCGCCCGGTTCAAGACATCGTTCGCAAACCATTGTTCGTGCCCGAAACCAAAGCGGTCGACGACCTGCTCAAGATGTTTCAGCAAGAGCGAACTCATATTGCCATCGTGCTCGACGAGTATGGCGGCGTTGCTGGCCTGGTGACCATCGAAGACGTGCTGGAGGAAATCGTTGGCGAGATCGTCGACGAATACGACGAGGATGTTGAAGAAGTCATCGAACAGAAGGCCGAGGATATCTTCGAAGCAGCCGGCCGCGCCCATGTGGACGAGATCAACAGTGCGATGAGCATCGAATTGCCAGAAGATGGCGATTTCGACACCATCGGTGGCTTCGTATTCACGGAGTTCGGCCGCGTTCCGTCGGTCGGAGAATCGCTGCTGTGGGACGAGGTGCTCAAGATCACCGTGCTCGAAGCCACCCGGCGTCGCATCGACCGGGTGCGACTCGAGCGACTTCCTTCTAGCAGCCGGGAAAGCGCCTAGCGGGTTTTTCTTTATCCTGCCCCCCAAATAGGTTGTGCCTTTCAGCGCGGGGCGGGTGCCTAATCTTGCAGTGATGGTTAAACGGTGAAGGGTTTCTTGGCGATGTTTGAGTCGTCAAAAATCCTAAAAAACCCGGTGCTATTGCTGGCGCAAGAAATTTCTCTGCCATTCTGGTCGAATCCGCCTAAAGACCAGCACGGCTAACTACGACGTTTCGTTGCAAGCTTGTTGACAGCAGAGAAATCGTTGATTAGTTTAGATTTTACACAGAGGTACACGGCGGATTCTTTTCATGGTCCTCAAGGCAACTGATTTGGCAGTTGGCGGGCCAAAACTTATCCCTAAGGTTAGCTAACATAGGTTGGCAGATGCTCATGGCGGGTGCCTGGTGCACGGTCGTGGGCGCCTACAACTTTTCATTTATGCACGTTCAGTAGCAGATGAACGTTTTCTGCAGGTGGAGTTCTTTCGATGGCATTCGACACTAAGGCGAGTGGAATTATGAAAGCGGTAAGAGGATCCATAGAGGCGCGAAAGTTCGCCTCGGGCGTGAGAGTACTCCGCCCTGTTGCAAAAGCTGCTGGGCTTGGGGCCGTGGCTTTGTCTCTTTGTTTGGCGATGCCTGCTGCCCAAGCGGTAACGGTCGCTTACTACGACTTCGAGGAAGGTTCCGATGGTCTGGAAATTAACACCGTCGCAAACAGTCCAGCCGACAGTCTGACTGTTACCGACAGTGGCGATGGTACGAATGGCTTGATTTCGTACGGTTCGGCCCAGTCTCCTAACTACTCGGCCACGACGGTGCCCAATCGCACCACGACCGGCTCGACGTTGTCGATGCAATACGACGGCGGCGACGACCTTTACTTAGGGCCCGACACGGTTGGCAGTGCCTCTTGGGCAACCAACGCTTTTACCGATTTCACGATTGAAACATTCGTAAACTTCTCGAATCTTGATGGCTATCAAACCATGGTTGGTCGCGATGATGCCGATTTGGTTTCGGGAGGAGGTGCTCTGTTTTACTTGTCGCTTCACGACAACGACTACTTCCGCGTGGCATTGGCCGATGCCGCTGGGACTGACTTGGCCGTCGAAGGTACTTCGTTTACGCCCACGACGGACACATGGTACCACGTGGCTGCGGTAGGTAATGCTACGGCGGGTACTCTGGAACTATTTGTAGATGGCAACTCAGTGGGGACAACTACTGGATACACCGGCCTGTACGATCCTACGCCCGACACCATCTGGACTGTTGGCCGAGGGCAATGGGATGGTAATCCAGTCGACATGCTAAATGGTTACTTGGACGATGTCCGCGTTAGCGACGTCGCGTTGAATCCCAGCCAGTTCTTGTTTGAGATTCCCATGAATCAATGGGGAGTCGACGCCGACGGTTTGTATAGCGTTGGCACCAACTGGCAAAGCGGATCGGCTCCTGGTATCGGCGAAGACGTCGACTTTGGATTGGTGATTTCCGCGAATCGCACCGTGACACTCGACTCGAGCGTTTCGATCAATACGCTTACCTTCAACAACACCGGTGATGGCGACTACTTCATCGTCGACAACGGTGGCGGCGAAACCCTCACGCTCATCGGCGATGCTACCGTGAATACCACGGGACGTCACTGGTTGCGTGCCGAAGTGGCTGGCACCTCGGGCATGACTACCGCTGGTAACGGCGAACTAGTGCTCGATGCAACCAACTCGTTCTCGGGCGGCCTGAACATTCGCCAAACGAATGTCGCGGTAGTCAACGATGGAGCGATTGCTGCTGGCAATGCCATTGATCTATCGAACAATGGCGACTTGCGATTCTACGGATCGAGCAATACTTTCTTCACCGGCCAAGGTTCGGCCGGTTTTGGTACTGATACCATCAGCGACTCGGTTTCGGTCGCCAGCGGCAGTATTCTTGGCGTCTTTGACGGCGTCGATCTGACCCTTGATGGTGCTGTGACTGCTAACGGTGTTCTGAGTGCCGACAATGCGACGCTTCGCTTTAGCAACGCCAGCACTACCACCTTCAATCTGGCCGACAACAACACGAGTGGTTCGATCGTCGGTGCTGGTACGGTGGAACTGAATGGGGCCGTTTCGGTGGATAGTTCGGCTGTCACCGATCTGGTCGGTGCCTGGTCGCTGGTTAACACGGCAACGCTGAACGAGACGTTCGGTGCCAACTTCGCCGTGTCGAGCACTGCTGATGGGGCTTTCACCGAAGCGTCTGGAATCTGGACTAACGGTGTCTGGGCATTCAACGAAGCATCGGGGCTTCTCTCGAAGGGCGATGTCTGGGCCGTCGACGCCGATGGCGTTTCGAGTGTTGGTAGCAATTGGAATAGCGGTGTAGCTCCCACCTCGGGTGCGAGCACCAACGTGCTATTCAGTGATATCATTTCCGCGAACCGTACCGTAACTGTCGATAACGGAGGAGCCGCCTTCCAGGTAAACTCCATCGTGTTCGACAATCCTGCCGGTAATGGCGACTATCATTTGGTAGCCAACTCCAATGAGACATTCCAACTTACTGGAGACGCCGAGGTTAATATAACCGGTCGTCATTGGTTGCAGTTGGGGGTAGCTGGTACCAGCGGTCTGAACGTGACCGGCCCTGGCGAATTAGTTCTGGATGCGGCTAACAGCTTCACTGGCGGAATTGTTGTCGACGATGCGAACCTCGCGGTGACTCACGCTGATGCGATTGCCGCTGGCAACGACATCACCGTGCAGAATACGGGGTTGCTTCGAATCTGGGGGCCGAATAATGGATTCTTCTCCGATAATGGGGCAACTGGTTATGACACCGGTTCCATCGATGGCAATATCTCGATTTCCTCCGGCAGCGACTTCCGCATCTCCGATGGAGCAACCGTTGCGATCAGTGGTGCCATTGCCACGGATGGTACGTTCGACATCAATGGTGCCGACGTTACTGCTAGTGGTGTGATTTCGGGTTCAGCAGCTCCTCGCCTGTACGTGGGAGCCAACGACCAAGCCGCTTCGCTTACGATGTCGGCCGCGAACACCTACAACGGGGTTACTCTGGCAAACAATACTTCGGTTATTACCCTGACTGGTGCTGGGACGCTTGGTGCTTCCGACGGAACCGCTGCTACTGGTACTACTCTGGCTGAAGAGAGCCAACTGGCTCTCGATGGCATCGCTGTTGGTAACGAGTACATTCTGCTTTCTGAGAACTTCGATGGCGAACAAGCCAAGATCGCCAGTTCCGGCAATAGCTCGATTGCGGGCAACATTCACGCTGGTACCGACGACGAAGGCAGCCATTACGAGTTCTCCTCAGCTGCTGGTGGTAATTTAACTCTGAGTGGAACAGTCTCGGCCTTTGATGGTGCCGCTCCCAACGATCGTTTTCTGGTGTTTAGTGGTGACGGCAACTTCATCGTATCGAAGATCACCGACGGTGCCGTGGATGCCGATGGCAACTTCTCTGCCACCAGCGTTGGCTCGAATGTGACCGTCATCAAGCGTGGTGCTGGTACCATGACTGTGGCTACGGCAACCGATAGCGAAGATGATTACTGGGGTGTCGCCACCATCGTGGAAGGTGGAACGCTCAAAGTCGAATCCAATGGCTCCGGCGTAGGCGAACTGCAGAGTCAGTTGGTGCAAGTCAAGTCGGGTGCAACTCTTGATGTAACCGCCTGGCAAAACGACAGTGCCAACTACAACCTCGGTATCGGACAGGAACTAGCCGGTTCCGGTACGGTTGATGTTGGCACAGGTGCCTTGGGTATCTATGACGACAACATTGTGACGATCGGCGATGGCATCGGTACACTCACTGTCGATGGCCGTGCATCGATCACCAACGTCGGCGGTGGCGGTGCTTTGAACTACCAACTTGGTAGCACGACAACCGCTGGTGGTACTGCTAACGATCTGCTGCAGATCAATGGCACGCTGACCACCTCGGGTAACATGGCGTTCAACTTGAACGTCGCCTTCGACCAGAATCGTGCCGCTGCTGGTAGCAGCACCTACACACTGGCCAGCTTCAATTCGAGTGCTACGCCCAACGTATCGGGTCTGGCTCTCAATGTGACCGATCGCAAAGGCAACGCCGTAACTACCCGTCGGGACTTCTCGGTAAGCTCAACCAGCACCGCGATCAACCTGAACGTTACTGGCAACTCAGTTTCGTCCACCTGGAACGCTGCCTCGGGCATTCGTAACTGGGACAAAGGCTTGACTGGAACCAACAACTGGACCAGCAGCGATAACAAGTTCTACGACTTCGATAACGTGACCTTCGGTACGACTGGTCAAGGTAGCGTCAACGTATCTGGAACCGTTTCGCCTGGTACGATGACCGTGAGTGGTGGTACCTATGAGTTTGGTGGCGACAACATCAGTGCTGGTACGCTGACGGTTTCTGGGGCTAGCACCGTAGCCAGCTTCAGCAATACCGTGGGTGGTGTCGTAAACGTGCAGAGCGGTGGCACCCTGGGGGGGACTGCTACCTTCCAGGATAGTATCACTGTGAACAACACGGGGCGTCTACGCATCGGTGCGGCCACTATGCCCAAAGAGGTAACGGTGAGTGGTCGATTGCTCGAAAACTTCGACAGCTACGACAACTCCTCATCCACCGCTACTGCAACTGTTACCGGTGGTGTTTGGGCCAGCGTGTTCGATGGCACAGCCAACTCTAACGTGGTCGATTCGACCAAGGGGCAGTCACTCGAAACCAAGGGTGGTGCGGCCTGGCGAGGAGCTGTAGCAGACCTCAACTCCAATTGGAGTGCTGGCACTGCGGTAGGTGAGACATCCACCTATTTCTTCCAGTTTAACCCAACAACTACTGGTGGTTCTTTTGATGTTATGATGGGCCTAGCTCCCGAAGTCTCCAGTGTTGACCAGAACAATGCTTGGCAGGATTTCAATGTCATGCCGTTCTTTGCCGGTGCAGCAGATGGCACCGCTGATCTTAAAGCCACTGGTCCCGATGGTGATGAGAATCTCATCACGGATGCCACTCTGGGAACTTGGTACAACGTTTGGTATGTCGTCCATAATGACGCCACCAATCCTTATTACGAGGTTTGGACATCCACTGGAAATGCTGCGGGTAATGTAGCCATTAACGATGCTGTTTGGCGAAACACCACCCCGCTACCCGTGGGGCAAGCGTTGAATGCCATTGGTTTCATGGCAGCCGGCGGCGAAGGAAGCAATATGTTGGTTGACAACATTTGGTATGCAGAAGGTATTCGTACCGACAACCCACTCGTGGCCGACTGGAGTCAATCTGGTACAAGCTACGAAGGTGAAGTGCTGACAATCGAAGGCGATCTTAGCCTTGCCTCTGGTGCTATCATCGAGTTTGACATTGCCACGTCAGGTTCAAATGATTCGATTGATATTCTTGGGGAACTTGCGATTGCCAGTGGTGCGGTATTGGATGTCAATCTCGACTCTGGTCTTTCGATTGATGACTTGGGCGTTGGAAGTAGTTGGTCATTGTTCAGCTACGACACGCTCAGCGGTTCGTTCGATGACTTCACGCTGATGCTTCCCGAAGGATTGGATAGTTCCCTCACTTGGGATCTCACGGATGGTGTGCTGTCGGTGATTGCCGCTGGCTTGCTCGGCGATTTCAACGGCGATGGCATCGTGAACCTCGGCGACTACACCGTGTGGCGCGACAATCTTGGTGCCGATGATTCGGTGCTTGCCACTGGCAGCACTGAAGATGGTTCGGGCATTGTCGATGCCGCTGACTACGCGACTTGGAAGGCAAACTTCGGTGCGACTTCCGCTGCGTTCAGCGGTGTGAATGGTCAGGCCAATGTGCCAGAACCAAGCACCATGGCTCTGCTGGCTTTGGCCGGCTGTGGCCTGCTGGTCGTTCGCAAGCGAACGACTGCTTAGTGTAGTAAAACAAACTCTGCCGAACACGGGTTCGGCAGAGCGTTGCGCTGCGTCGCCGTGGGAAAGGGCAGCATCCCACGGTTTGACGCAGTCGCGACAATTCAACCATCCTTTGTTCTTCTCTGTGCTATTGTCATTCTCCTGGGAGGTACCGTTCTAATGAAATGTGTTCGCTGGGCATTCGCCCTACTGACAGCTGGCTGCATGATCAGCCAAACCGCCTCGGCGGCTTTTTTACTGCTCGATGATTTTGACAGCTATGACAACTCGGCTGATACAAGAACTTCGCTCGCTACCGGTGGAGTTTGGATGTCTGAGTTCGATGACGGAGTCGGTGGAATTACCTCTAATTCAAACGTCTTAGCCACAGACAAAGGCCAATCCCTTGTAACCAAGGGCGGCGCTGCGTGGCGTGGTGCCGATCGTGATCTCACTGGCACCGATGCGGCTATTGCCGTTGGTGAAACCAAGACCTACTTCTGGCAGGTGCAAGCCACTAGCACTGGTGGTGGATTCGACTTTATGATGGGCCTCTCTCCAAGCGTCGACAATATCGATATCACCAACGCTTGGCAGGATTTCAATGTGATGCCCTTTGTTAACAATGCTGCAGACACACCATTTATTAATGCCGATGGTCCCGATGCGGAGTGGTGGGCTCCGATGAATCCGGATGAATGGTATAATGTCTGGGTCGTTGTGAACAATGATGCCACTAGCCCTTCGTACGATCTATATTACTCAGCAGGTAGCGATGCTCCGACCCTTGTCAGCAACGATGCCTATTGGCGAAACACCGATTTGCTGCCGGCCGGCCAAGCCTTGAACGCTATGGGCTTCATGGCCGCTGGTGGTGAGGGAAGCACCCTGATGATCGACAATATCTACTACGCAGCGGGTAGCGATCTCAGCAATCCCGTTGGTGTTCCCGAACCATCGACCTTGGCCCTCTGTAGTCTGTTCGGCATGTTCGGCACCGCCACTTACCTTCGTTCTCGCTGGGGCTAGAGTTAAGAAAAAGCTGCTTTAGTCTTATGATACTTGAAAGCGGGAGTGACCCATTGTGAGTTGCTCCCGCTTTTTTGCTGCGCAGGCTTCGATGGCAATCGAGAACTAGATCGCCCCGTCGGGCAGATGCTCTGCAAAGTCGAACGTCGAATTGCAGTGCTTGCAGCAATAAGTCGAAAGCGTTCCTAGCTGTGGATCGAATGACTGGCTCTGCAATTCCAAAGCAAACCACCGGCCGCAGTCGAGGCACGCCCTCAGTAGGCCAGGCTGAAGCGGTCCCGCCAGGATAGGGCTTGCCAATTCATTGCCATCGTGCTTAGGTGCAGCTGGCTTTGACTGTGAAGACTGCATGATGAGTAGAGTGGAAAGTGATCAATCGACTCAAATCAATCGTATCAATCTTGCCAAAGACTTGCTACAAGAAAGTCTACCAATATGAAGCAATTCATTACTCGTAGGAATTGAATTCGCGAATGGCAAGCGGAACCATCATCTCGCAATGATGCTGCTCACACTCGAGAAACCCTGTCCCCACATCACTTCAACAGGGACCGCTGCGTAGACGCCTCGCGTGAATACCTGTTCGATTACCTCGTCGGCCATTTGAATCGGTGTTTTGGGGATCAGCACGATATCCGAATCGTTCAGCCAGATTTCATCCGCTGGCACTGGGCGGCGGGCGTATAGTGCTCCTCGCAGGTCGACCATGGTCGCCATGAGTCGCCAATCCTCTCCGCGGCGAAACACCACCACTTGGCGTAGGTTTGCCCCCACTTGCCATCCTCCCGCTTGGGCGATCGCTTGTATCACCGTCGTGGGGCCATCGAGTTCAAACTGACCGGGAGTTTGCACTTCGCCGAGCACGTAGACAAACCGTTGGGCACGCTGAAGCAAGTCGGGAGTCACGCGAACGCCTGGGATGGTCGCCTCGTAGCGAGCATCGAGTTCCATGCGAGTTTCGTCGAGCGTCAGCCCCTGCACGTACACGCTGCCGATGCCAGGCAAGTTGATCCGCCCCGCAGGGGTCACGGTGACCTGCAGTTGACGTCCGCCAATGTTTCCACCACGAGCGTCGACCGTATCGAGAAGGTCTTCCAAGCGAGTGTCGATATTCACCGCGGTAACGGTAATCGCTGGCAAACGATAAAACTCCTTGTAGAGTTCTTCGAGTTCATCGCGGAGTGTCGGAATCGAATGCCCCGCCGCGCGAATCTGCCCTAGCAATGGGAGCGTAATCGTGCCGTCCGGTTGCACGATTACCTGACGATTCAGGTCGCTGTTGGCCCCCGAAGCTCCTTCTCCTGTGGCCGAAGCACCTGATGCACTGCCTGCAGTGAGAGACTCCACCGAAATGGTATCGCCCACCTGCAATTCGTAAGGCTGCGAAAGTACTTCTCGCGTCCGCAGGTAGTACACGGCGATCTGATCGCCGACTCGCAATCGGTATTCGGTAACGTGGGGCAATCTCGCGTGGCCAACGTACTCGCCCTGAGCGTACGATTGCCAGTTGCAGTATCCACGCGAGTCCCAGCCAACCTCTCCACAACCTCGACCCGCGGCACTATCGACCGACCAGATGTTGTGCGGAGCAGCCGGACCCAATGCCTGACAGAGGGTGATCGGCGCGTTACTGGCAGTGCTTGGTTCCGTGACTGCAGAGTTGGAGACTTGTACTATTTCATCCTGACGCAGCATCTG
This sequence comes from Aeoliella mucimassa, assembly GCF_007748035.1. Lineage (NCBI taxonomy): Bacteria > Pseudomonadati > Planctomycetota > Planctomycetia > Pirellulales > Lacipirellulaceae > Aeoliella > Aeoliella mucimassa. The sequence goes on along the minus strand of NZ_CP036278.1, from coordinate 5,135,698 downwards.
GTTGCGATCCGATGGCTCTCGCGGATCACCAGACTCTGCTTGCATGTAGGCAAACGTCGGCACCAAGAGCAAGGCGACCAACACATACCAAGTTTTGAAGGACGTTAATTTCATGAATGCACAGGCAGTGAAATGAAGCTTGGCTTACCACCAGAACGAAGGTCGGGGGGCGGGCTCGCGAGGGGGCTCGGGCTGACGTACAGCACCAGCTGATGTTGGGGTAGGGGCAGCGAAGGGGCGGCTGGCCAGTTCGGCCGCCGGTGGGGTTTGCTGCCCTGTACGATTGAATTGATCGGGGCTGATCCAGGCGATGCCGCGCTCGGCGGATAGTTGTCCTTGGGCGATTTCGCGTTGGGCCAGGTAAGTAGCAATCTGCTGATGGGTACTCGCTAACTGCGTATCACCCAGCTTCTGGTGAACGAACGCCAAGTTGCGATGCGTTGCACTCGCATTTCCGAGCTGTGCGGCCAGCTCCAGCAGCGGCGCCGCCTGGCGGTAGCGACCTGCGCGAGCCAGCAGCACGCCAGCTTCGTTGGCAGCTAAGTGGTTTTGGCCATGAGCACCGACTGCCGCGCGGTACATCGTCAGGCTCTTGCGAATGGCTTGTGGCAAGTCATCGCGATCTGCGAGGTGAGCATACGTCTTTCCGAGTCCAAACAGCACCATCGATCCCGCTTGCTCCCCCAGTACCGCATCCGCCAGCTTTTGCTGAGCGTATAAGTGATACATGGCGATCGCCTCGTGACGCAACACCCACTTGGATTCAGGTTCGTGAAGCATCGGAGTTTGATGCCCCAGGGCTAGTGCGGCTGGGGTTCCCGCCTCGTCGCCGGCGGCAAGAAAATCGTCGGCTTCGGCCATCGCTCGCAAACCGGCGGCCAACGCCCGGCTGTGTCGATCGGTCATTTGGCTGGCGTCTTTCGCCTTGGCCATTTCGGAGAGCAACCGCTCAAACTCCCGGCGGGCAGCGTGCAGTGCGCCGTTGCGGGCCAGGGTGAAGGCTTGCTGCACGTCGTCGCGGAATTGCTCGCTCAGTTCGTTCTCAGCGGGGAAGTAGGCTAACATCTCCTCGACCGAAGTGTTGGCCGCGCGTTGCGCGGCTTCGTCGAACTCTTCCACGTTGTGCACGCGAGCTGGCGTACTCGACAGAGTCGCTGGTAAAGGAGCGGAGATTTCATCGGGCGAGACCGGCAACTCATTTGCCAAGTCTTCCGTATCGTTGTCAGCGATCGGCTCGTTGATTGCAGGAGCAACCAAGGTTGGTTCGTTGATGTCAGGTAGATCCGGAAGAACAGGGCCTGTCGGTTCCGGTCGAGCGGTTGCCACTTTGTTGACTGGAGACTTCTCCGTGGGCGTTTGGGCATTTTGTACCGGCTGATGCGAGTGAAGCTCAGCCGCTTGAAACGCAAGACGCGGATCGATCGGGGCCGGCGGAATATCACAAACTGGCGAGTGTGGCACCCAGGTCGGCTGGGGATCGTGGGTGAATGCGCGAGCCACCTCCGGCGGTTCGGCTTGCGGAGTTGCCGACGGTTGTCGCTGACACAGGCACGCGACTTGATACACAAGCACAGCAGTCAGCGCCGACGCTACCGTCCAGAACACGCGAGTCTGTTGTTGTGATGATCGAGGCATAGATGGTCACATGGTGATCGACTTCTCAAAGCATGAAAGCATGCCTGCTCAAGGCGCAGCATGCACCATTAGCAGTCGGCCAGCCGCGTGCGCTCCAGCCAACAAAAGCGGTTCAATCCGAACCAGCAAGCCGGTTCTCGACCGCACGGTCGTCACAACCGGACCACCCGAGCCGATAAGCCGTTAAAGTCTGCCTAGAGTCACTGTCGAATACGCCCGGCGTTGCGTGCTAGCATCGTGGCTCAATGAAACAGTCGCTGCTGCCGATTGCGATTCAGCGGTTCGGCGTCGAAGCCCGCAGCACGAAGGTGCTCATCAAAGCCGGCCGGCCCGTGCGTTGTGTAGATTTTCTTGGGAGCGATGCGTTTGGCAGCTTCCATCAGTTGGTCGAAGTCAGCATGATCCGACAACGGCACCGCCAGGTCGACTTTCCAGCGATGTTGGGTGGAAGGATGAACTGCCCATCCAGTAACTGCAATCGAAACCGCCTCGCCAAGACCTGCGAGTCGAAACCCCTTCATCGACTTCGGAAGGGTCACCACCACATGACCATCGAACACTCCATGTTTGTACTCCGACCAGTTGCCGAGCGACACACCGCAGCGCTCGTATACCCGGCTGATTTCGGCGATGCTTGAGTGTTGCAGCACCGGGAAACCCGCGCGGGTGAGAATGGCGGTGACTTCCTGCGCCTTGCCCAAAGCGTACGCGTGCACCACTGGAGTGCGGCCCGAGTCGAGCGTCTGCTGCACACCCTCGACCAACTGCTCAATCGACTCCTCCCGAGGGGGCAAGCGGTAGCGGGGGGATCCAAACGTGCTTTCAATTACCAGAATGTCGGCCGCAGGTAGCTCGGCCTCCCGGGCGGTGAGCGACTCGCCGAGCTTGAAATCTCCGGTGTAGAGCAGCCGCGTGGTCCCGTTGTCGGCCAGCAGCATGGCAGAGCCCAGGCAATGCCCTGCTGGCAACGTGGTGAGCTGCACACTGCCGAGTTCGGTCGGCGTTCCGTAGGGCAGTTCACGCACCCGCAGGTTTTTTCCAAGGCGGTGTTGATACAGCTTTCCCGTTGCGGGAGTTGCGAAGGCATACTCGTGTCGGGCCATATGATCGGCATGAGCGTGCGAAACGAACCCCCTCGGTTGTCGCCTGCGCACATCGACCGCCAGGCCTGCTCGGGTGATAAAGAGCCCATCGTCGTAGTGAAACATATCCATCCTGCTATGCCAAGTTCTGCTGCTGCGTGCTATCCTATCACATTCGCCAGCCCGATCCTCTCAATGATCCCGACACCTGTTATGAGCCCTTTCGAAATCTGCATTCTCGCTATTATTCAAGGGCTCACTGAATTTCTTCCTGTAAGCTCGTCGGGGCATCTGGTGGTGGCAAACGCGGTTTTGGAATCGTTGGGCCATCCGCCAACAGAAGATCTGGTGGAAGTAAACATCGTGCTGCATCTTGGTACGTTGCTGGCCATCCTCGTGCACTATCGGCGTGAAGTCTTTCGTATGCTGCGAAGTGATTGGCATGTTGCCGCCTGCATCGTGATCGGAACCATTCCAGCCGCGGTGCTTGGCGTGTTGATTAAAAAGGGCCTGCCCGACGAATTGCAGGCGAGGGTGTTGGAAAACGTGCTGCTTGCTGGTTGCATGTTTCCGATCACGGCTGCATTGCTCTGGTTTGCGACTCGGCACAAGGATGGCGAATCGGATTATCCCCAGTTAAGCTTCGGCACCGCTTTCGGCATCGGCGTTGCCCAGGCCATGGCGCTGCTGCCGGGGATTTCCCGCAGTGGTTCGACCATCGCCGCAGGATTGCTTACCGGGTTGCGCCGGGAATCGGCGGCTACGTTTGCTTTTTTGCTTGCGATTCCTGCCATTGCAGGTGCGGGTGTGCTCGAGGGCATCGACATGCTCGAAGCCGAAAGTTCCACCACGCCGGCGGTCACGTTGCTGCTGGGATTCGTGGTTTCGTTCCTCGTGGGGTGGGGGGCATTGCTTCTGCTCATTCGCTTTGTCCGTCAGGGGAAGCTATCGCTGTTTTCCTATTACTTGCTGCCGCTGGGGATCGTGGTAGTCGCCTGGCAATTGTGGTTCAGCTAAGTTGCCAGCATCTTGTGTGAGGTTGGAAAGTCGCTATTTCTAGCGGTTTTAGGTCCCAAGATCGGTTCGCCGACGACGAAGACGAACTATTGGATACTATTGCCCCTTTCCGAATTTCGAGCCTTCCATGAGCATGGATCCCCAAGAACCCAAGGCCCAATCGGTCCACGATTACCTGCTATATTCGCTAAGTCTCCCCGAACGAGCCCTCCGCAGCACGGTTGGCGTCGCCGGCGGGGTGGTACGCGAGGGGGCCAATCTGCTGGTGCCCCAGGCGTTTCGCAGTTCGAAAAGCTACGAGATTGTCGTTCAACAAGGCCTCGACTTTCTGACACGGGATATTGGTGGAGTTCGTTCATCACAGCCGGAAGGGGAATCGGAAGTAGTAGAGGACTTTGTCGCCAAGAAGGCGGTCGGTGGTTTCATTGAAATGGCGAGTCTGGCGACGTTGCACCTTTCGCCAGCGTTGTTGCTAGCCATTGTGAGCGATGTGGCTTACGGGTCGCAGACCTACCTGAAAGAGCTGGCGATTGAACTGAAACGCGAAGGGGTGATCGACGAGAATTCGACCATCGACCATGCGAATGACCTGCTCGACGCGATTCGCGAATCGTCGGCCGTAGGGGCTAAGGTGTTCGATACGCCGCCGCTGTCGGTCGACGGCATGACCGAAGCCATCCAAACCACCACTGCGGCGGTTCGCAAAATCGATCCCACCAAAGTACTGCCGGCAGCGGAAATCGAACGACTCTGGCGCGAGATGCATGAAGTCTCCCGCGGCGAGGAAGTCTCGCTGCTCGAAGTCTCTGGTGCCATGACGCTGCATACGTTGGATCGACTCGGTAAGGTAGGGCAGGGGGCTATTTCGGGATTCACCATCGCGGGTACGTTGCTCGATCGTCATGTAATTGACCACTACGAAACCGCGTTGACCGACATCCATCAGCGCGGTTACTACAACACGTTGGCCGAAGTCAGTCGGCCTTATATCTCGGCGGTCTGGGAGAACTTCTCCACCGACCGGCGGACCATCACTGAGGAGTTGCTCGACGGCACCTTAGTTGGCCAAGCGGCCAGCTCGGTGCGGCGGTGGTTCGGCATGAGTCCTGCGGCCGATACCCCTGAGAACACCCCTCCTGCAGTGTAGTTTTTTGCAGCTATCGGAAATTTCTGGCAGAATGTTCGGAAACTCCCATGGACAGCCGCCCGCAAAGTTTCCCCGTCTTGTCAGCGGCGGACCACAGGTCGCAACTTTTCTGTCGTCGTAAGTTGTTTGCGCAAAAAGGCTTACGTCTTTCGGGTTTTACTATTCTGCCGGAATTATAGATTCGCTACCCTTCGCGGCAGTCTCGCATTACCGGAACAGACGATACATACCTTACTACCTGTCATTAGCTCGCCAACCAACTCCGTTGGATTTGTTCTCGTGTCCACATCAATCGCTCAGCTCTGTCATCATCTTCGTTCCATCCTCGCGGTTGGTTTGACGCTGGTAATCTGTACGCTGACCGGCGGAGTGGCCAACGCCCAAACCTCAGCGGCAGTTGAGCAGTCGTTCGGATCTCAGCCAGGGCTCGGTTCGCACTCGCAGTTTGGTTCGCTTTCGCACATCCTGCCGACGCAGTGGATTTCGGACGAGCCAACCGGAGCGGTTGTTTCGGAACCCGAATTGGTGCTCGGCGATTACTCGAGCGGTTCCGGTTACTGCAATCCCAACTCTTGGGGTGAGCAGTTGATGCCCGATGGTCTGATCTATCGCAGCTACATGGCTGGTCCTCGTGAGTCGAAGTTTCAGTTGAATACGTTAGAGGAAACTGGCACCGGTCAAACTCTCTGGGACGTGATCCTGGGTGGTCGTCGTGGTGTCTGGCGTTATGGCTCTTTCGATACGTTGCATCCCGAGGGATGGCAGCTCGATATGGAAGGTGCCGCGCTGGTGCGATTAAACCTTGATAACGAACGGGATGTCGATTCCTCCGATTTTCGTTTCGGCGTGCCGCTTACCTATGGTTCTGGCAAGTGGCAAACCAAGTTTGGTTACTATCACTTGAGTTCTCACCTGGGCGACGAGTTGATTGTTCGTACGCCTGGTGCGACTCGTAAAAACTACGTTCGCGACGCGATCATCTTTGGTCTCTCCTACAACCCGACACCCTCCTGGCGACTGTATGGCGAAACGGCTTACGCCTTCTTCACCGCCGGCGGGGCCGAGCCGTGGGAGTTCCAATTCGGTGCCGAGTACGCCAAGCCGGGGGTTACCGGCCGGGCGGGGACGCCGTTCTTTGCGACCAATGGCCATCTGCGTCAGGAAATCGACTTCGGTGGAGACTACACCGCCCAGGTTGGTTGGCTGTGGCGGGGTGGTTCCGGCAGTCAGTTCCGTACAGGCTTCAACTTCCAGACTGGTCATAGCAACTACTATCAGTGGTACAACGAGTCGGAGAAGCAGTTCGGCTGGGCCATCTGGTACGACTATTGATCGCGAGCAGCGACCACCAATCGCACGTCGGTGTAGGTCATGCCGGCGGCCTTGGCGGCAACGATGCCTGGATCGCCATCTTCGAATACATGGCACTTCGTGGGATCGACTCCTAGTCGCCGAGCGGCTTCGAGAAACACTTCCGGCGACGGCTTCGGTGGAACCGGATCGCTGGCAGTCACCAGTACGGGAAACAAGTCGAGCACGCTGATCTGCTCCAGCGTAGCGGTCACCACATCGACCGGACCGCCCGACACCACGGCCATCGGCAGCTTGCCGAAGTAGCTCTGCGCGGTTGCCACGACTTCCTCAATCGGTTCAACCAACTCGATGTGCAAGCGGAAGCGATCTTCTTTCTCTTCGCTGATGGCCGGGGGATCGAGCGTTACTCCCCAGCAGTTATTGATGTCTTCCACGATCAAATCGGTCGGCACGCCAGCGTGCTTGTCGATGAACTCGCGAGGCAAATCGACCCCGTGGGCGGCCATGGTCTCGCGCCAGGCTGCGTAGTGCAGCGTCATCGTATCGGCCAGCGTTCCATCGCAATCAAACAACAGCGCTTCGGTATCGGAGGGGAAAGGTAGCATGAATCCTCTTTATGGGGTTCGTTGAAAGGGTTATTCAGTAATCAGTTTTTCGAAATCCGCCTCGCTCAACACCGGTACGCCCAGTGAGTTTGCTTTGTCCAGTTTGCTGCCCGCATTTTCGCCAGCTACCAAGTAGCTGGTCGACTTCGACACGCTGCTGCTAGCCTTGCCGCCATGCTGTACGATTAGCTCTTCGATTTCTTTTCGCGAGTATTTCGTCAGCGTTCCGGTGACCACCAACGATTTACCCGCCAGCGAGGTGCCGGCCGATCCGCTGGTTTCGGCCTCCGGCATCTCCAGCGAAACACCTACCTCGCGTAATTCGGCAATCACCGCGGCGCCGGTACTCGAGTGGAGGAACGTATGAATCGAGCGGGCGATCTCGGGCCCGATGCCCGACTCGTTTTCTCCGATTTTGAAGGTGGCAATCTCTTCTTCGCTCGCTTCCAGCAAACCATCTATTGTACGATAGTGCTCCGCAAGAATTCGAGAAGCGGTAGAGCCAACATGCCGAATACCGAGCGACGCCAAGGTGCGTGCGAGTCCCCGCTGTTTCGACGCGTCGATTGCGGCAAACAAGTTCTCGGCTTTCCGTGTGCCCATCCGTTCGAGGGCGAGCACGTCGTCGCGTCGTTCGTGTAACCGAAACACATCGCCGATCGTTTTCACGAGATCGGCTTCCATCAATTGCTCGATCACTTTAATGCCCATGCCGTCGATGTCCATTTGCCCACGGCCGGCGAAGTGGGCCAGGCGTTCGCGGAACTGTGCGGGGCACTCCGGATTCATGCAGTACCGTGCCGACTCGTCGAGCCCCGACAGCGGATCGGGCTTAGGGATGTCGGCTGGCTCTTCCGAGTTTTTCTCCGCTCGCTTGCGTTCGCGCTCCACGCGTGCCTCCCACGATTCGATGTCGTGAACGCGACGCTTGTCATACTCGATAGAAATGCTGCCGCCGCACTCGGGACAACACTCCGGAGCCACCGCAGGCTCGGCGGTCTTCGGGCGTTCGCTCTTAACCACCTCGACCACCTGCGGAATGATCTCGCCCGCTTTTTCGAGGATCACGGTATCGCCGATGTGGACGTCTTTGCCAAGCACCTCGCCCATGTTGTGCAGTGTTGCGTGCTGCACCGTGGTGCCAGCGACGAACACAGGTTCGAGCTTCGCCCGTGGGGTGAGTTTGCCTGTCTTGCCGACCTGCCATTGAATCTCGAGCAGCTTGGTAGTCGCCTGCTCGGCCGCGTACTTGTAAGCAATGCACCACCGTGGGAACCGGCTCGTGAAACCGAGTTCGTCCTGTAGATCGAATTGATCAACTTTTACGACCATGCCGTCGACCGCGTAAGGCAACGTATGTCGCGTGGTGTCGAACGCATCGATCACCTCCAACACTTCGTCGATACTGCTGGCGGTTCGAGCGTAGGGATTTGTGGGGAGTCCCCATTCGGCAACCTGCTCGTAAAACTCCGTGACGCTGGTCGCCGTGACACCATCGAGCTCGCCTCGCCCGTGCACGCAGAACTCCAACCGGCGCTTGGCGACGATCGTCGTATCGTGTCGTTTCAGCAGACCTGCGGTCGCGTTCCGCGGATTAGCTAGTTGCTGTTGTCCTTCCTCTTCGAGTTCTTCGTTCCACTTCTGGAACACCTGCCAGGGACAGTAGACCTCGCCGCGCACTTCGAGCACTGCAGGCGGGGGAGTGCTGCTGACATCCAGCGACAACGGAATCGAGCGAATCGTGCGGGCGTTCTGGGTGACATCGTCGCCTTGTTGGCCATCACCGCGGGTGGCAGCCAGCACCAGGTGTCCCTCTTCGTAACGCAGGCTGATGGCAACGCCATCGATCTTGGGATCGATCAAAAACCGGTCAACTTCCGGCGGTAGGCGATCGGCCCATTTGTGCAATTCGTCGGCCGCGTAACTGTTGTCGATCGAGTACATCGGTCGGGCGTGGGCGACCGTCTCGAACCCATCGATCGGGGTACCGGCTACCCGCTGCGTGGGGCTATCGTTCGTGAGCAGTTCGGGGTGCTCGGCTTCAAGCGATTTTAGTTCGTCGAGCAAGCGATCGTACTCGCGGTCGCTGATCGAAGGGGTCGCGTCGACATAGTAGCGGCGATCGTGCTCGCGAATCTCGTGGCGAAGTTTTTCGATGCGGTCGGCGGCGGACATGGCAGCAGAGTCCATTCGTGAGTCGGGAAAACCGGTTTTTGCCCCCAGGGGGAAAAGTGGGGGCAAAACGATTTAACGTAAGGTGTTTGATGGCAACAGGTTGCAGAACTGCCCCCGCCACCAAATCGCGGAAAAACGATTCGTGGGGGCAAAATAACTCTCGCTATTCTCGCCGGTGGTGAGAATCTTGCCCAGAGTACTTGGTGATCGAGCGTTCATGATTGGCGGTTTAGAAGGAGGTTTTTCCCTGTTGCGAGTTCTAGGCTGCTAAATAACCTCTCTATTAGATCAAAGTAGGTGGCCATTTTTAAGCAAAAAATGGGGAAATCAAACACCTAATTGGGTCCGCAATTCGGCTAGTTTTTCGTGCGTTCCGTGCCGCTCGCACCAAGAGGCGATATAGGGCCAGTCGAGCGTTTCGTGTTGGGTCGCCATCACGTTTTGGGCGTCGTCCCTGTCTTTGCCTCTGCCGGTTTTTTGTGACCAATTGAGTTTCGTGATGATTGTATCTTCCGGGGTCGCTACCCACGCACGTTCGTCGTACAGATCGATCGGTAGTCGACGTTGAAATCGAGCTTGGTCATGTGGATCATTGCTCAATTCGAAGATCTCGACCTTGAAGTCTGTATCATCCGCGGTTAGCAGCACACGCTTGGTAGCCGTAACCGACTCAAAGCCGAGTTGGGGGTCGAGGTGAATTTCGGGATGCGACTGGGCGATTTCTCGGGCCGCAGCGATGAATTCTGCTTCGACTACCAGGTCGATATCCTGAGTACCGCGAGGGACGCAGTAGAGATTCGTCGCGTAGGAGCCCACTAGCATGAACGAGTGGCCGTGCTTACTCAGCGAGGCGAGCACCTGCTTGACAATTTCCTCCGATTTGAGCATCTCGAGACTCCCATTTCTGAATACGAGCCAGCCGTTCGCGACGAAGCTCGCGAAGCTCCGCTTCCGATAGATCGGGATACTGCATTTTGAGCCCTTGGGTCATCAAATAGATGGCCCTTTCAAACAACTCGTGCCCAATGCGTACCCGCTCCTGCGGGGTCATTTGCTTGGCACGTTCGATGTCTCGCCAGTAGTCGGCGTCCATCTGGGTGTTTTCGGGAATCTTCATGGCTCGTATATTCTACCACATAGCCTGCTTGTCGGAAGTTGCAGGAATCCCCCCTACTTACCCCCATCCCCACGCGAATTTTTATGGCCCTTGCTGAATTACGTGACGTTACCATCGCTTATCGAGGGCCGGCGCTGCTGGATGAGGTAACCTGTCAGATTGAAACAGGACAGCGAATTGGCCTGCTGGGGCGGAACGGGGCGGGCAAGACCACACTGATGCGGATGCTCGCAGGCAACGTGCACCCCGATCATGGCGATGTGGTCATCGCCGCTGGCGCGAAGGTGGCCATCCTGGCGCAGGACGTGCCGCATCATTTGCAGGGGCCGATCACCCAAGTAGTGGCCGACAGCCTGGCCGAGCACGATCCGCACCTAGAAGAGTGGAATCGGCTGCCAAGGGTCGAGAAACTGCTCTCCCGCATGGGGCTCGATGGTGATCTGCTGGTCGAGAATCTCTCGTCCGGCATGAAGCGTCGGGTGTTGCTCGCCCAAACCCTGGTGGCCGAACCCGATTTGCTGCTGCTCGACGAACCTACCAACCATTTAGACATCGACGCGATTACCTGGCTCGAAGAGCTACTGCTCGGCTGGCCGACCACGCTGCTCTTCGTGACCCACGACCGGGCGTTCCTGCGGCGTCTGGCGACGCGTATTCTAGAGATCGACCGTGGCCGGATCTTCGACTGGTCGTGCGACTACGACACGTTCCTGGTCCGCAAAGAGCAAGCCCTGGCGGCCGAAGAGAAGCAGAACGCGCTATTCGACAAGCGGCTCGCCCAGGAGGAAGCCTGGATTCGCCAGGGCATCAAAGCGCGTCGCACCCGCAATGAAGGCCGGGTGCGAGCCTTGAAGGAGATGCGCAACGAGCGAGCCCAACGCCGCGAAAAGGTGGGCAAGTCGAAGCTCGAGATCCAATCGGCCCAGAAAAGCGGAGCCCTCGTCGCCGAGTTGGAAGAGGTAAGCTTTGCCTACGACGAGCGGCCGATCGTAAGTAACTTCTCGACCTCCGTGATGCGGGGCGACAAAATCGGCATCGTCGGGCCCAACGGAGCAGGTAAGAGTACCCTGCTCAAGCTGCTGCTCGGCAAGCTCGAGCCGCAATCGGGCGGGGTGAAGCTCGGCACCAAGGTGGATGTCGCTTACTTCGATCAGCTTCGCAACACCCTCGACGGCGAACAGACCGTGCAGGAGAACGTGGGCGAGGGGTCCGACAGCGTCGTGATCAACGGCAACAGCCGCCATGTGCTCGGCTACCTGCAGGATTTCCTGTTCACCCCCGACCGCGCCCGCACGCAGGTCAAGTTCCTTTCCGGCGGCGAGCAAAATCGCATTCTGCTGGCCAAGCTGTTCTCGAAGCCAGCCAACGTGGTGGTGATGGACGAACCAACGAACGATCTCGATTCCGAAACGCTCGAGATGCTCGAAGAACGACTCATGGAGTTCGATGGAACGCTGCTGGTGGTGAGCCACGACCGGGCGTTCCTGAACAACGTAGTGACGAGCGTGATTGCCTTCGAGCCCGACGGAGTCCGCGAGTACGTCGGCGGCTACGACGATTGGATTCGCCAACGCAAGTTCGATAAGCAGTCGCCGCAGGAGTCGAAACCGAAGGCCGAGAAGAAGGCCCCGGTGGAAACGAAACCGGCCGCGTCGACGGACAAGAAGAAGCTGTCGTACAAAGATCAGCGAGAACTCGAAATGCTGCCGGCTCGAATCGAGCAACTCGAGTCGGAGACCGAAGAGCTGACTGCTGCGATGAGCGATCCGGAGTACTTCAAGCAGCCCGCAGAGAAAATTGCCGAAGCGAGCGAACGTTTGAAGCAGCTGAACGACGAGCTATCGCACGCCTACGCCCGCTGGGAAGAGCTGGAAGCGTAGCTCTCTCGAAGCTGGTCGACGGCAAGGCATAAAAAAAGAGCCCCGCACGATGGTGCGGGGCTCTTTGTGTTTAACACTCGGAGCAACTCGACTAGGCGGGTTGCAGTTCGGCTTTGCGTTCTTCGATGATGTCGGCCTGAATGTTCGACGGCACCGGAGCGTACTTGCAGAACTCCATGGAGAACGTGCCTTGACCCTGGGTCTGGCTACGCAGATCGTTGGAGTAACCAAAGGTCTCGGCCAGTGGTACTTCGGCAATGATCTTGGTAAGGCCATTGGTGGTTTCGGTCTCGACGATCATGCCACGCTTGGCGGAGATCTGACCAACCACCGAACCCTGGAAGTCTTCGGGGCACTCGATTTCCATCTTCATGATTGGCTCGAGCAGCAAAGGCTTCATGCGATTGAAGTGTTCGCGGAAGCACTCGCGAGCGGTGAGCTTGAACGCCATGTCGCTGGAGTCGACGTCGTGGTAAGTACCGTCTTTCAGCTCGACAGCCAGACCGACCACGGGGTAACCCGCCAGCGGGCCTTTGTCCATCATCTCTTCGAAGCCCTTCTTCACCGCGGGGATGTATTCCTTCGGAATACGACCACCGGTCACTTGGTCTTCGAAGTAGAACTCGCCAGAAGTTCCGGCTTCTTCCATCTTGGCACGGTCTTCGTCGGACATCGGACGCATGACGCCCACGATGTGACCGTACTGACCGGAACCACCCGATTGCTTCTTACGCTTGTGATCGAACTCGAAGGCCTGTTGGCCGCTTTCGCGGTAGCTAACCTTGGGAGCACCGACTTCGACTTCGACGCCATATTCACGCTTGATACGTTCGACGTAAACTTCGAGGTGCAACTCGCCCATACCGGCGATAATGGTCTCGTTGGTTTCTTCGTCGGTAAAGACGTGGAACGTGGGGTCTTCCTTGCGGAACCGTTGCAGTGCCTTGCCCAACTTGTCGGCGTTGTCGCGCGACAGCGGGTTGATCGACATCTTGATCACCGGCTCGGCGACGAAGATGTTTTCGAGCGTGCAGTAGTTGGCCGAGTCGCAGTAGGTATCACCACTGGCACAGTCGACACCCATGATGGCGATAATATCACCCGCTTCGGCGGAATCGATCTCTTCCCGCTTGTTCGAGTGCATCCGCACCAAACGGCTGAAGCGTTCCTTGCGACCGGAGCGTTGGTTGAAGTATGTGCCACCCTTCTCAACCTTACCCTGGTAAATACGGGTGTAGGTGAGCTGACCGTACTCGTCGTCGGTGATCTTGAAACCCATGGCCACAAGCGGCTGCTTGGAGTCGGGCTTCAGGGTGATCTTTTCGCCAGTCTCGGGATTCATGCCGGTGTTGACCACTTCGGTCGGCGAAGGCAAGTAACGCGAGATCGCATCGAGCAGCGGTTGCACGCCCTTGTTCTTGAAGGCACTGCCCATGAACACGGGGGTGAACTCTTGCTCGATCACTGCGTGACGGCAAATGTCGTGGATGGTTTCTTCGCTGATCTCTTCTTCGCCGAGCAGCTTCTCCATCAGCTCGTCGCTGTACATCGACAGTTCTTCGAGCATGTGGTGGCGGGCTTCGGTGGCAGTGTCGAGCATCGCGGCCGGAATCTCTTCAGCACGAACGGTCTCGCCGTTGGCGCCGTCGAAGTAGAGGGCCTTCATCGTGATTAGGTCGATGACGCCTTCGAACTTGTCTTCCTTGCCGATTGGCACTTGCATGGCCACCGCGTGGGCGCCGAGCTTGTCTTTGACCTGCTTGATCACGCTATCGGGGTTGGCACCGGTGCGGTCCATCTTGTTGATGAACGCCAGGCGAGGCACGTGGTATCGCTTCATCTGACGGTCGACCGTCATCGATTGCGATTGCACGCCACCGACCGAGCAGAGCACCAGGATGGCACCGTCGAGCACGCGGAGCGAACGCTCCACTTCGACGGTGAAGTCGACGTGGCCCGGGGTGTCGATCAGGTTGATCTTGTACTTGTTCCACTCGAGCGACGTGGCCGCACTGGTGATGGTAATACCACGCTCTTTTTCGAGTTCCATGTGGTCCATCGTGGCGCCGTCGCCGCCGCCGCGGACGTCTTCGATCTTGTGAATCCGCCCGGCATAGAACAGGATCCGCTCGCTCAAGGTCGTTTTGCCCGAGTCGATGTGAGCCGAAATACCAATGTTACGTACTTTACGAAGGTCCATTTTTTCTCTCTAACCTTTGACCAAACGTTCTCTGCCGGTAGCAGGTACCCCGCTTTCTAAGGAATAGCTGGGTTCGAAGGAACTATAGGGAATCATCCAGGACCACTCCATCGGGCTTGGGGTTCAGGATCGAAGCGATCCCAGGCCGAAGGCGTGGATATATTTTTCTCGTAGGGCTAACAGTATCTGGTGGTGCAACCAGGATTCGCGGCGGGCGAGGCGGAAGACGCTTTCGCCAGGAGGGAGCTATGTTTTGGCAGTTTTCGCTCCTGTGATTATGATCGTTTTCAGTCGCTCGCTCCTGAGCGAGACCGCGATCACCATCGAAGAAGCTAGGGTTAAACACCATAGTACGCTCCCCGCGCATGCTGGCGAAGCCTGTATAATAGCTGATCGACAGCCAATCGCTAGCCCAAATTCACTCGAACTCCAGTTAAGTTCGTGCAAAGAGGACAAGCAGGCGCGTAAAGCGAGGCACTGGGGGGGACTCTGGTGGAATTGTCGTAAGCTGTTGCAGCTGAGGATGTTACGGCATAATGTGGGGCCCGCCAGCGGGCGGATTCATCGGAAACTACCGGAGGCATCAAGCACTCAATGAGCGACGAAAATCTCTCTCCAGCGACCGCAACGTCGGAAGACACCAAGCACAATCAGCAACGAGCCCTGCTCGCGTTCCTGCTGCCGATGGTGGTTTACATGGTGATTCAGTCGGCCGAACCTACCCCTCCGAGTGCGGTGGTCGAGTCCGAAGCGGCCGAGTTCGACCTGGATCTCGCTAGCGACGACCCGTTGCTCGAGAACTCCGGGACCGACAAAGTGTGGCTCGGCATCATTACGATTCCTGCCGAATACTACCCCGTGGTCTACACCATCAAAGTGGTAGCGACGCTAGCGGTGGTGCTCGCCTTCTTGCCGGTGTACCTGCAATGGCCGTTTAAGATCTCGCTGCTAGCGGTCGGCGTGGGACTCGTCGGCGGCGGGCTATGGCTCTTCTGTAGCTACTTGAATCCGACTGGACACTTGGCCGACTGGCTCGGGCCCGAGCATTGGCTTTACTCCTGGATCGCCCCCGGCGAGCGGGCCGCGTACAACCCGTTGTCGGCTGAGGCCCTCGGACCCACGACCATGGGCTATCTGTTTCTCGCGGTGCGATTCATTGGGCTCGCGCTGCTGGTGCCGGTGATCGAAGAGGCCTTTCTGCGGGGCTTCCTCATGCGATTCGTAATGCACGACAACTGGACCGAGATACCGTTCGGCCATGTGAACCGCATGGCCGTGCTGGTCGGTGTCGGACTGCCGGTGCTGTATCACCCCGAACGACTGGCCGCCTTGGTGTGGTTCAGCCTGGTGACTTGGCTGATGGTTCGCACCAAGAACTACTGGGACTGCGTTACCGCCCACGCGATTACGAACCTGATGCTCGGCATCGTGGTCGTCACCACTGGGTGGTGGGAACTCTGGTAACTCACCCCGACTAGTCGCAGGCTTCTCCATGAGCGACCTCAAGTCACCCAAGCTGATGTACCTGAAGGGTGGTCTGTTCGTGGCGATCGGCCTGATAAGCGCCGTGTTGATGGTGGTGCTCACCCGCGACTGGCGCGTCGCAGTGCTACTTGCATTGTGTGTGTGGGCATGGTGCCGCTCTTACTACTTTGCCTTCTACGTGATCGAGCACTACATCGATGGTGAGTACCGCTTTGCCGGACTAATCGACTTCGTCCGGTACCTGCTTGGGCGAAAGAAATAGCTTGTCGGAGTCGGCCCGTAGAGGGGCGATAAGCGGGCAATCAACGAAAAAGGGCCCAGTCGCGCTCGATCGCGACTGGGCCCGCTCGTTCTCCCCCACCCTCTATACGATTGTGCTACTCGACGTAGCTGGCCTGTTGGATGTTACCGGCCGGCTCCGAGATGTAAGGTTGACCTTTGGTGTACAGCTGACGACGCCAAGTGTAGTTCTCACGGTCTTTCTCGGTAGCCATTTCCAGGGCTTTGTCCATCATCGCGACCGCGTTCTGGTAGTCGCCGCTGGCGGCCAGACCGGCTGCGAGGGTGTCGTATTCCAGATCGTCGGGCTCTCCGGACAACTCGATGGCTCGTTTGGCCAAGGCGACCGACTTGCTGGGGTTACGGCACTCGCGGTCGGGGCAAGTAGCGTACAACCAGGCCAGGCTGCGGTGAGCATCGGCAAAAGCAGGAGCCAGTTGAATGGCGGTTTCGTAGTCGTTCATCGCACTGCGGTAGCGGCCCATGTCGTACAGCAGGTCGCCACGGTTGTTGACGATGCGAGCATCTTCGGGAGCCAACCGAGCAGCGGCATCCAGGTGCTGCAGGGCGAGTTCCATCCGGCCCAGCATGTGACACACGCGGCCGCGACCTTTGTGAGCGACTGCCAGATCGGGATCGAGTGCGATCGCCTGGCGATAGTCGGCCGAGGCCTTTTCGAGCTCGCCGGCTTGCACGTACAGGGCACCCCGGTTCGAGTAAGCCTTGGCAAACTCAGGATTCAGTTCGATGGTCAGGTTGAAATCGTCGAACGCGTCGGCAAAGCGACCCGCCTGGGCGGCCAGCACACCACGGTTGTGGATGGCACGGTACCGCTTGGGATCAAGGCGAAGCGAATCGTTGAAGTCGAGCAGAGCTTCTTTGATGCGACCTTCGTCGGTCTTCAGCTCGCCGCGGCGATTAAGTGCCCAGCTTGCGAGGTCATGGCAGTAGGCCACAGCGACCGGTGCATTTTCGATCGCCAGCACGTGGCGACAAGCTTGCACGACCGCGGTGTAGTCTTCTTCGGTTTCCGCAGCACCAGCCAGCTTGTTGGCTTCGGCCAGCAGTTCCACCGACTTGGTCGAAGGCTGGTCGGCCACTTCCGGAGCCGGGGTTACCGGGTTGGAATGCATGGCAGCGGCCGCTTCCTGAGCCTGGATTTTCACCAACGGTTGGCGAGGACGCGACGCCTGAGTGCTGACGATAGGTGCAGGCCGTGGAGTCACGTGGTTCGAAGCCACATGCTCATTCACGATTTCTTGAGGCTTGGCGACTGGTGGCTGCGGCGTTGCAACGGGAGCCTGGGGCTTCGGCTGCGGAGCCACGGTGGCGACTTCGTCGGAGATCTGAACGATATGGCTACTGGCCGGCAGCTTAGCAGCCGCTTCGGCAATTTGTTGGCTGATGGCTTGCTTGACTTCCGGTTCGGGGCTCTCAGAAGGTTCGATCGCAGGGCTGCGGAACTCAGGAGTCGAAGTAACGGTAGCGTCGGCGTCCTGCATCGCGAGCTGGATGCCGAGGTCGGCTTGATCCGAAACCATGGCCACGTCGGCTGGCTCTTTCGGCATGGCCGGAGTTTGGTCGGTCACCATCGCATAGCTTGGCTCCTGGGGAGCCGAGGTGGTCATCGGCAACGGCAAAGGTGCGTTACGCATCGCAACTTGGTTCGGCATCGAAGGAACCGACTGAGCTACAGCGGTGCTAGCGCTACGCGACTTGTTGCCCCAGCTGCTCGGCTTCCGCGAGTTGCTGCGAGCAACTTGCTGAGGGCTGGTTTGCGAAGGGGTGTTTGCTTCGTTCTTATTCGAATCACCGGTCCACAGTGAGAACAAGCTGGTTGGTTGGTTGCTCGATCCATTCGAACGCAGTTGCATGTTCGAGTTGTTCTGACGGATGCCATTCGTGTTGGCAGTCGTCGAACCAGCGCGGCCTTGTTCGCTTTGCAACTGAGCCATGCGTTGCATGTTCTGCTGCTGGGCGAGTCGTTCCTCTTGTTCTTGGCTGGCATTCTTGTTGCCGCCGAACAGTCCGCCGAGTTTGCCGAACAAGGTTGGTGGTTCTTCCCGCTCGGGCATTGCGTTGGTGCGTGGCATTTCCAAAGGTGGTAATTGCTGCACCGAAGGCCGAGGGTAATTCGACGGAATCACCTGGTTGGAGGCTCGCAGCGGCATCGGCATGTTGCTCTGATAACCGTTGGCAGCCGCGCGTTGGCTTTGAGCGGCCAAGTCGTCGACGTAAACAACGCCCGACGTTTGTGCCTGGGCTAGGGAGCCCGAAATTGCCAGGGCCAAGCTCGTGGCCAGGGCAAAGTGCTTGGGCAAAGTGATTTGGGGCCATCCGGTGGTGGAAACCAGTTTAAGCATCGTGCTTCACCAATCTGGAGCGGTGGGGAGAAGGTTTTGCGATGAGCGTCGGCGACTATCTGCGACACGCTAGCACCAACATGGCAGTCGGCAGCCGAGCGCGGATAAATCGCCTGCAAACTCCTATCGGCAACCGGAACAGAGATCCTGACCCAAAAAACAGTGAAAACCGGAACTGCTTTTCTAACCGGCAACCTTTGCCACGGGGCATCCTGCCAGAGGGCAGCCGCTCGACTATGCTGGCAGTATCGAAAGTCCCATCCGACGAAGCGTAAGAGGTGCTGAGGAACCCCCCATGGATTTGTCTATCAGTTGCCGTGAGACCAAGGACCTGCTCGATGCTGCCACGCCAGCACCGGTGTTCCTCGATTGCCGCGAGCGCGAAGAGTACGACCTGGTTCACATCAAAGGTTCGATCCTGCTGCCGATGAGCAAGATCGGCGACCGCATCGGCGAGCTAGCAGGCCGCGAAGAAGATCACCTGATCGTATACTGCCATCACGGGATGCGGAGTGCCCAGGTCGCGCAGTGGCTAAGGACTCGCGGGTTTCCGAACGTGCAAACCATGGATGGGGGCATCGATCAGTGGGCCGAAGAAATCGACCCAAGCTTGCCACGCTACTGATTTGGGCTGCGTGCAAAGTGCGGGCTGCGTGCCACACGCCAGAAACAGTGGGCGGGCGAGATGCCCGCCACTGGAGAGTACCGCCGAGAGGAGTCGAACCTCCACCCACTTGCGTGGACATGGACCTGAACCATGCGCGTCTGCCAATTCCGCCACGGCGGCGTGTGCGAAACTAAGAGAATGCCACACCAGCGACGTTTCCGCAAGGGTGGCGGATCGCCTTTAGTCGCGAATGGGGACCTCGGCCTGCATCAAGGCCGTATAACCCTTAATTCCCAAGGCAATTTGCTCCAGTTCGATCCATTCGTCGACCGTGTGCGCCTGGGCGATATCGCCAGGACCAGTGACCAACGTGGGGATGCCGGCGGCGGCAAAATGATTGCCATTGGTGGTAAACAGTTCGCCGGAAATCTTGCTGGTGATGCCGACCGACGCCAGGGCGGCGACGGCCGCTTCGGACCAGGCTCCTCCATCCACTACCGCCATCGGCGGGGCCGACTCGAAGTGATGGTGGTCGACTTGCATGCCGGGGCGGCGGGCGATTAACTCGGCTACCAACTCCTTCACCCGGGTGAGCTCGGTTTCGCCGATCTCGCCAGGCACGAGCCGGCGGTCGAACGTCAGGGTGGCTTCGCTCGGAATCACGTTCACCTGGCGGCCGCCAGAGACGACCGTGCCTGCAGCGCTCGCCCGACCGACCAGCGGGTCGGTGGCTTCGATCTTGGCGATGTAGTCGTCTTCAAGCATCGTAATCAGCCGTGCCATGTCATAGATGGCATTGTGCCCTCGATCCGGCTGGCTCGAATGGCACGCTTTGCCGAGCGTGGTCATCTTCCAGCGGATGAAACCCCCGGTGGCTGCCAGCACGTTCATGCGGGTTGGTTCGCCGACCACCACCGCTGCAGGACGCCAGCCGAGCAACGCGAGGTGCTGGTCGACAAAGGCTCGGGCGCCGATCTGCACGTGTTCTTCGCCCACGCTCAGCAGCACCGCAATATTGTTAGGCTGCGACTCGCTCTGGGCATATTGTTTGAGCGACCACAGCATCGTGGCCCCGGTGCCCTTGGTGTCGCAGGCCCCCCGCCCGTACATGCGGCCGTCGCGAATCGCCGGCTCGAACGGCGGGATGCTCATCCCCTCGGTGCCGACAGTGTCGAGGTGCGAATCGAACATGATCCAGGGTGCCTGCTCGTCGACCAGGTGCTCGATCAGCAGATTCGGCCCCGCCCCGTCGACTGGTAATTCGCGTATCCGAAAGCCCCACTCAGTCGCCAAACCGGCCAAATAGTCGGCCAGCGGCTTCTCGGGAGCTTCGCGGCCCGACTGGTAAGCCACGACGGTGTCGAACTCGATCATCCGGGCAAGTAGTTCTTCACACGTTTGGGGGGGCTGGGGCATCGTATCGGATCAACGGGGGGCGAAAGGGCACGGAGACCGCGCACAACCGGGCGCGAATCGATGATTCTAACGTAGTCGCCAGCCGGCGAGGTAGCCCATCCGCGGGGTGGGAAAACCGATTCGCCAGGTGCGGCATTGGCAACTAAAATAGGTGTTTTTCTGCGAAAACTCTCGAAACCAACGGTGCCCCTCAGGGGTTTTATCGTTGGAGGTAAATTATGCACCGGTATTCATTCGTCGTTCTTTTGTTCGCCGCCCTGATGTGGGTTGGTTCCGCTGATGGTGTGCTTGCTCAAGGCCCTGGCGGGGGAGGTCCCCCCGGCGGTGGTTTTGGTGGCCGTGGTGGTTTTGGCGGCGGAGGTCCCGGCGGCGGTGGCGGCCCAGGCGGAGGATTTGGCGGGCGAGGCGGCTTCGGTGGCCGAGGTGGTGATCGCGGCGGTGACCAGGGGGGTGACCGAGGCGGTGATCGCGGAGGCGACCGTGGTGGAAACCGCGGCGGCGATCGGGGCGGCGATCGCGGAGGAGACCGTGGCGGCGGCGACAACGGCGGCCGCGAGCAACCTTCGGCCGACCAGCGCCGCGAGTGGTTCTTCCGCCGACTCGATCGCAACGGCGACGGGAAGGTCGAAAAGTCGGAAGTCGACGAGCGGATGTGGGGCTGGTTCGAACGCAGTGCGAAAGACGCTGGCCTCGATACCTCCAAGGCCGTGAGTTACGACCAATACATGAATGCGAAGAAGAATCAGGACCGGGAAAAGCTGCGGGAAGAGAACCCAACCGCCTTTCTCCCCCCGATAGAGCTGGAAAAGGTGCCTGGCTTCGACACTGAACTAACCGAAGATGAGCTCTACTTGCTGAATCCCGACAAAGTTCCATCGATGGAAGTCACCGCCGAGGAAGAGCCCGAAGAGCGTGGGCGGTGGTTCCGCGGCCGGGGCGGTGATCGACAAGAAGAGCGGGAACCTGCAGAAGACCGCGAACGCGACAGCGGCGATTCCGGCGACCGAGCCACCCAGTTTGCCAAAGGCGTCATGGAAAAGTACGACGAAGACAAGAACTCGGTGATCGAGGGGGGCGAATTCGAGAAGATGCGGAGTGCCGATCGCTACGATTCCAACAGCGATAAGCGGATTACCATGGAAGAACTTCTTGCGGTTGCCCGCGGTGGTAGTTCGGGCAGTCGTTCCTCGAGCGGCAGTAGCTCGTCCTCCGGCAGTGGCACCTACCGCTTCACCTCGGCCTTGGATCGGCTCCCCAGCAGCGCTCGTAGCTGGGTGAAACGGTACGACGAAAACGAGGATGGCCAGGTTTCGATGGCCGAGTTCAGCAGTACCTGGAGCGAAAGCAAGGTCCGCGAGTTCCAGAAGTACGATCTGAATGGCGATGGCATCGCCACCGGCCAAGAATACGCCTCGCGAAACGATCGCTAAACAACAGCGATCTTGCTGCCGTCTTTCAGTGAAATGGTTAGCTAGCTTCGAGAGAAACAGATCGGCCGCGACGCGCGGCTTCTGCCACGGCGGCAGTCGATCCATTGATGGCTACAGGCTTACAGCTTACTGCGGGGGATTCGCGGTAGTACCAGCTCTGCACCCAACCCTGCGATGCTCAGTCGAGCGACGTGGGGTGGTGCAGCTCGCTAGCTAAAGTGCCATAAAAGGCACAGTCCAGCTCCCTCAGCCCTCAGGGATTCTCACTTGGCTCGCAGTCGATGCGAGATCGCGAGACGCAAGCTGGGGAGGTCTACTCCTAGAGACTAAGAAAGAAACAGCCGTCGAGCACTTGCTCGACGGCTGTTATGGTTTCATTTTGTCGTTGGTCGATTGTCAGGTACCAACACGACCGGCCATTGCAGGCATCTGTGCTCGTTTAGCCGCGGCCACCGCCGCCACGACCACCACCGCCGGGGGCTCCTCCTCCGCCACCACCACGACCGCCACCGCCACGACCACCGCCACCGGGGAACCCTCCGCCGCCACCTTGCATGCGTTGGCGGAACTCTTGGATGCGGCGAATCATTTCTTGTTGCTGACGGGCCTGGTCGCCACCGTTGTTGTTATTGCCACCACGGTTCGCATCTTGCCCAGGTGCCTGGGTGGTGCTGGTGACCGCTTGGCTGCCGAGGAAGCTCGACAAAGCTTCCTTCATCATTTCGGGATTGCTGTTGCGAAGCGAGAGCACCACGGTGCTTTCGCTAGTATCAACTTGCACGGTATCGAGCTCTTCGACAAGCCGCTTTACATCAAAGAACAAGGCGTCTTCCGCTTTCACGATCAAGCTGTTGCTACGAGTGTCGACACCAATCGACATCTTCGAAACCTCTTGGCTATCGGCTCCGCCGCCTCCGTTGTTTCGCAGGGCGCGGATCAGGTCTTCGGGCGAAGGTTGTCCGCCGCTGGCTCCTTCGATCCTGCCGGGGTACATCTGCTTGACCACTTCGGCAATATCCGTGGCACTGGTGTTCACCACTGGAATCAAACGCGGAACGCCCTCGGCCTCGATCTCGGTGGGGCCGATGCGTTGGTCGAGCACCTGCAGCAGGCGGAAGGCCATGTCGATGTCGTCGGGACGTGCGTAAACGATGATCGCATTCAAACGGGCGTCGGTTACGATATCGACACCAGCCGCCGAAAAACCGCTGGAGGAGCCGGTGCCACCCAAACCGAGCAGGTCGCCCATCAGGCCACCGCCGATGTCACCCAGGGCGCTATCGACGATGCCACCCATCAGGTCCCCGCTCGACGAGGTGGAACTGCCGTAGATCTCGCCCAGGATGGCAGCGGCGGTATTTGCCTTGGCGTGCTTCAGATAGAACACCGCGTACTCGCGACCACCGGTGGTGTTTTGCAGGGTCGATGCTTCCAGCAACCGCTCAAAGGCATCCAGAGCTTCAATATCGTCCGAAGCAATAATCAGCCCACTCGGGCCAGGAGCCACCAGGATGGGGGCATTCGGCTTTGAGGGCGACTTGGGTGCTACCGGTTGTACGTCGCTCGGTTCACTCTCGGCGACCGAGTCCTCCGCAGCGGCTGCAACTTCGGGCTCGCTGGCAGCTTCCTCTTGAGGGAAGGCGGCCAGCATGAACTTCGACTTCAGGCTGTTGCGCGTTTCGCGGTCACTGCCCGAGGTGGGCGTGTCCTGGGGATCACCAAAGCGGAACAGCTGGTCGAGTTCTCTTTCGAGCTGATCCTCTGGAGAATCTTGCTCCGAAGGACTATACGACTTAATGGCAGTCGTCGGAGTCACTCGGCGAATGGGATTCGCTCGCAAGCTTGGCCAGATCGCTTCGAGCTGCTCTAGCGCCGTACGGGCTTCGGTGGAACTGAGCGGGACCACCCGAATGTTGCCACGATCAACGGCAGCCGCCGCGACGGCCGAGTCTTCCGACTCGCCCATCTGGTTGAGCAGCAATCGAATCTGCTCGATCTGGGCTTTGCTGCCTCGCACGAGCA
Source organism: Aeoliella mucimassa (assembly GCF_007748035.1). Lineage (NCBI taxonomy): Bacteria > Pseudomonadati > Planctomycetota > Planctomycetia > Pirellulales > Lacipirellulaceae > Aeoliella > Aeoliella mucimassa. The sequence goes on along the minus strand of NZ_CP036278.1, from coordinate 5,111,924 downwards.
GACTGTTGGTCGATAGATCAGCATCGACGATGGGAGCACGTGGATCGGGTTCCTCCTCGCCAGTCTTGTTCAGGCCAAACAGCTTGCTGATCGAAAGAATCGCTAGCTGCGGATCGACCGTCGAAAGTGGAATCACGGCAATTTCGCGGGCGTCCTCCTGCATTTGTTCCAGCGTGGCCCGAATGGTTGCGTGGTTGGCCAGCGAGGCCAGGGCAACCAGACTGCCGGTTTGCGGATCGATCGTCAGGCGGGTGCCAGGCTCTTCGGCCAGAATTGTTTGCAACACTAGCAGCGCTGCGTCGGGATCGGCTTTGCTAATGGGGTAGACGTTCAACTGCAAGGCAGCCATCTGACCACCCGCAGCGCTGGGAATATCGATGATCGTCAGCAACTCTTCCAGGCGGCCAATCATCTCCGGGTTGCCATAAGCCAGCAGGCGATTCGGCGAGGTCGAGTCGAGGGCAATCTGCAACGTGCCTTCGGGGGTGCTGAATGCGTCTTCCGGAATACCGAGCATCTGACGCAGCACCGGCAGCACTCCAGCAGCCGAAGCGTATTGCATGTCGTAAGGACGGATACCGCCGAGCTTCGACGACTCGGGGCTTTCGATTGCGTCGATCACGTCGCGAATCGCCCGCAACCGCCCGGCGGTTTCGGTGATTTGCAACATGCCAGCACGTGGCAGCACCACGACCTTGCCTTGCGGGCCAATTAGTCGGCTGACTTCGTCCGAAGCGGCTTCGGGAGTCATATTTCGTACGCGGAACAGCACACGAATCAACTCAAACTCACCACGCTGGTTGAGTTCTTCCAGCGGTACATCGGTCACCAGATTAGGCGGAACACCATCTTCCAGGTTCACGAGCACCAGCATTTGATCCCGTCGCACCAGAGTGTAACCCTTGGTGAGCAGCACGCTGTTGATCACGTCGAGCGCTTCGGCCGGCGTGTAACGTCGGGTGTCGGTGTAGTTAAACGTGCCAGACGGAGGCGATTCGATCAGCAGCGACAGCCCGTTTTGATCAGCGAACCAATCGAGCACGTCTTGCCAGGGTTGGTAGCGGAAGCTGAACGACAGCTTGCCGTCGGCGTCGATTTTGGGGAAGTCTTCGCGGCTCGAACCACTGCGTACCGATGAGCTACCGCTGCGGCTGCTGGAAGACTCGCGATCATCGCGTCCGAAACGCGAGCTGCTGCCGGAATCGCGGCCGAATCGTGAGGAACCACCTTCGTCGTCGCCACGCGAGAAGCGGCTGGATCCAAAACGGCCCGAAGGGGCTGGCTCGTCGCCGGCGTCTTCGTCGCGGCCCTCTTTGGCGGGGGCTTCTGCGTAGTCGTCCTCGGGAGCTTCCTCCATCGTCTCGTCGGCCGGCGCTTCGCCAGATTCTGTCGAGGCTTGCTCCTCGGCTGGTGCGGCGTCCTGGTCGGCAGCGGCTGGATCAGCCGGCTCTTCGCTGGTGGCTTCATCGTTGGCTGGCTCAGGATCGCCCCCTGCTTCTTCGCGGGCGAACTGCTCCATCATCATGTCTTCGTCGATCGGTTCTTCGTCGGCGGCCGGTTCGGCTTCGACGTTGGCCGCGGGTGCATTGCCAGAGAGCGGCTCGTAGTACGGATTCGGCTTGGCAGCAGCCATCGTGCTGAGTTGCTTGAGCTGGTCGTCGCTCAGGATGCCAGCCATCAAGCGTTGCGATTCCACACGCAGCGGCCGGAGCTTCTCGGCACGCTCTTCGCCCGACAAGCCACGGACCTGACTGGCCACGGCCAGGGCCGCCTGGTCGCGACTGTCCAAGAGATCGTAGAGCTTTTCTACTTGTTCTTTAGAAAGATCCAGCTCCTTGATGGTGCTGTCTTCGGCGGCCAGGGCTAGCACTCCCACCAGTTCGGCGTCGGCCGCGGTGGCCTCAGTGGCGGTTGCCCGCATGAAGAGGCCCGCTGCAGCACATAGCAGGAGCAAGCGGAGGGCAAGTGTGGTTTCGGTAAGGGTTGGCATCGCAGATTCTGAAGGGTTTAAGCGCGGTGAGCACAGGCGGTGAGCTAGGTTCAGCACCGCATAAAGGTGGCTTTAGAAAGCTAGCGTAAGCTGGGGGGAAGGGGAGTGATGGCGGGTGTTTTCATCATAAGTAGCCAAAAAACGTGTTGCTACACTCCCTAACCCAGCAAATATCCGATTTGTTTCGATCGTTTAAGTAGGAAAACCGACTTCGGGTAGCTCCCGAGGACTGGTGGTATTGGGGAATCTTGGCAAAATCGACATGTAAATATGGATGGAGTGGGAAAACTGTGACGATACAGCAAATGCAGTAAGCTAGCGACTGGTCATTGACGACCGGTCTGGCGAGCCAAGTTGAGCGGTGCTGAACCGCCTAAAACTGGGTTTGCCGAGCGTGCCAAGGACGACCAGGCCAAATCCAGCCACAGTATTCAACCCCAATCGCAGTCCTTGGTGTCGATGCGTTCCATGACCTCTCGCCCTGAATTTCTATTGTTTACCGAAGCGCTTCGGCAAAGCTCCGGCCAATTGATGTGGCGGATGCTGCTGCTCGAGGCTGGCAGCGACCACTCGATTACCGCCAGCGACGAGGTGGACGAAGATTCGGTTACCCGAGCCGAACTGCTGGCCGTTGTCCGCGGACTCGAGGCCCTCGATGGGCCGGCCAATGTCCGCCTGTTTACCGGCAGCGGGTACGTGAGCCGCGGTTTTTCTCGCGATTTGCCCCACTGGCGAGCTCAGCACTGGCACTGGGAGCGGTTTGGCCGCCGGGTGCCGATTCGGGATTCCGACCTTTGGCAACGCGTCGACCGAGCGCTAGAATTCCACCTTGTGGATTGCCGCCCTTGGGGCGAGCCGAGTCTCACAGGTGCCGAAGCGGTGGTGGGAGCCACCGAGGCGCCAGTCGAAGACCTATCGAACAAGACGACCACCAGAATCGACGAACCCTCCATTCTGGTGGTACCGAAACGTCCCCGCCGTCGTCGCGGCAGTCGCATTGCGGCCGCTTCGCGATCGACTCTGAGCCAGTTGCGGCGGGGCCTTGAGACACTCGTAGAACCAGCCCTGTTGCCCACTGGGTAGCAGGCGGCTTTGGTTCGCTCCACTCCATCCCGATCGTTTGCCACCTTAGCGAAATCGAACTTCCCCCCACTTCGATCCCAGAACCTGAAAATCATGCGTACGCAAGTTAGCTTGGATGCGGTTACCCCGCTTGTGAATGGATATCACGAAAACCCTTTCGAGGTGTTGGGGCCGCATGAAATCATCGGCGACGGCCGCCGGGCGCTTGCTGTACGGGCTTTTCTGCCCGAATCGCAACAAGCCTGGTTGGTGGACGAAGCCCACGGACGGCGACGTCCGATGCGGCGGATCCACCCGTCGGGGCTATACGAAGCCATCTGTCCCGCACAAGATGAAGGAAGAACTGCGATCGCCGGAGGCAATTACCATTTTCAATTAACCGACAAGCACGGCACTCATCGTACCATGAAAGATCCCTACGCATTCGACCCACTGCTCACCGACTACGACCTCTACTTACTTGGCGAAGGGAATCACTGGGATTGCTACAATCGCCTCGGTGCCCAGTTACGCGAGATCGATGGCACCAAAGGGGTGAACTTCGCCGTGTGGGCGCCGAACGCCGAAGGGGTGAGCGTTGTCGGTGATTTCAATGAATGGTCGGTGAAATCGCACCCCATGCGAAAGCACCTGCCCGGCGGCGTGTGGGAGTTGTTCATTCCCGAGTTGCCGGTTGGCACGCTCTACAAATTTGCGGTCAAGCAGCAAGGCGGCCGGGTGGTCGAGAAGTGCGACCCCTACGGCTTCGCAGCCGAAGTCCCTCCGCGGACGGCCAACATCGTGACCGACTTATCGGCCTACGAATGGCAAGACGAGCAATGGTTTACCGATCGTAAGAAGCACAACGCGCTCGACGCACCGATGTCGATTTACGAAGTGCACCTCGGCAGCTGGCAACGCGATCCGGAACGTCCCGACGAGTGGATGAGCTATCGCGAACTGGCTCCCAAGCTGATCGAGTACTGCCAGAAGATGGGCTACACCCACCTGGAATTGCTGCCGGTGAGCGAGCATCCCTTCACGGGTAGCTGGGGTTACCAGCCGGTCGGTATGTACGCCGCAACCAGCCGGTTTGGCTCGCCTCAGGACCTGATGTTCCTGATCGACATGTGTCACCAGAACGGCATCGGTGTCATCATCGACTGGGTGCCGGCTCACTTCCCGAAAGACGATCACGGTTTGCGTCGCTTCGATGGCTCGGCGTTGTACGAGCACGAAGATCCCCGTAAGGGCGAGCACCCCGACTGGGGCACCCTGATCTACAACTATGGTCGTAACGAGGTACGGAACTTCCTGATCTCGAACGCCCTGTTCTGGCTCGACAAGTACCACATCGATGGCCTGCGTGTCGACGCGGTCGCCTCGATGCTTTACCTCGATTACAGCCGTGAGGGAGACGACTGGATTCCGAACATGTTCGGTGGTCGCGAGAACCTCGAAGCGATTGACTTCCTCAAGAAATTTAACGAAGAGTGCCACCTGCAGCATCCTGGCACGTTGACCATCGCCGAAGAGTCGACCGCCTGGACCGGCGTGTCGCGGCCCACGTATGTCGGCGGCCTGGGCTTCAGCCTGAAGTGGAATATGGGCTGGATGAACGATACCCTGCGGTACATGCGGCACGAACCGATTCACCGCAAGTATCACCATGATGAGCTGACTTTCTCGCTCATCTACGCGTTCACCGAGAATTTCATTCTGCCGTTCTCGCACGACGAAGTGGTGCACGGGAAGGGTTCGTTGCTCGACCAGATGCCAGGCGACCTGTGGCAACGTTTTGCCAACCTGCGTTTGCTCTACGGCTACATGTTTGCCCACCCAGGCAAGAAGCTCAACTTCATGGGTGGCGAGTTCGGTCAGTGGAACGAGTGGAACTACAACACGAGCCTGCAGTGGGATCTGTTGCAGTGGGAATCGCACCAAGGCCTGCAAAACTACATGGCCCATCTGAACCACCTGTATACTTCGCAGCCAGCGTTGTACGAAGTCGACTTTGAGAACACTGGTTTCGAATGGGTGGATTGCCACGATCATGAAGCCAGCACCATGGCGTTCCTACGTAAGGCGAAGGATCCTAAGGACTTCGTACTGATCTGTAGCAACTTCACGCCGGTTCCGCGGCAGGGTTATAAGATCGGCGTGCCGGAAGCTTGCTGGTACGAAGAAATCAGCAACAGCGACTCGGCCTACTTCGGTGGCGGCAACGTCGGCAACGACGGTGGCATCAAAGCCGAACCGAAGGAAAGCCATGGCCGCCCAGCTTCGATGGAAGTCACGCTGCCACCGCTCGGCACGGTGATCTTCAAGCCGAAACGCGACTAGCACGCGAACGCGACGATTCACTACCCATGGACTACGCCTGGCCGGCGGAGCACTTGCTTCGTCGGCCAGCTAGTTTTGGTAAGCAAGTGAAGTCGCGCAGCACCTGATCGCGAGGGCTAATGCCCGAACGCTCCCCAGGCGTACACCGCCGTGAAGGTGACGAACAGCACCGTTAGCAGGTAATACCCCGCGGTAAGCCACCACCGCGTAAGGTGCGGCTTGACGTCGAACACTCCCTGCAGCGACAAGCGGATAGCCCAGAAAGCCAGACCGTAGCAGCAGAACGCCCGAGCGAGCAGACTGCCGCTGGCTAGCTCTTCGTGGCATACCAAGCAAATAGTGCCTAGCGATACGATGCCGAGCACGATGTAGCCGCCGTACACCCAGTACATCTGTCGGTGCAGCTTTGGCAGGGAGGCCAGTTCGCTTTTCCAGTTCAATTGCAGCGGCACCAACGCAGTGGCCACCAGCACACCAAGCTGTCCGATGCCTGCCAGGAAAATCGCGTTCGACAAAGTAGGTTGCATAGGGGATTATCGCTGTAAGCAGGAATCAGGACGCACCGATCGCTTGCATAAACGGTAACACGATTCGGCAGACAAAGGGAGCGTGAAACAGCCAAGGGGCCGGCCCAGCGACCACCGCAAGCGTGGTGGCTCGCGAGAGCCAGGCTTGGCCGAGCAAGGCCGAGGGAGCCCACCGAGTGCGTTGCCACTGAATGCCGAGCGCCTGCAGCAGGAAGTAGAGCGTGGGATAGCCATACCCACCGCCAGCAGGCAGCGAGATCACTGCGTCGTGCACCAGGCCGCTAAACAGGAACCCGATCAGAAACCCACGAGCGGGGCCCCAGTGTCGACTCAGCGGGCGGAACAGGAAGCGGTAGGTGAGGTCGCGGAACGCGGTATTCCACCGCTGCCCCCAGAACTCAGCGACCGTCTGGCTGGCGATCGGCCATTGCATCAGCGGCTCGGCCTGCACGCCGAGGAAACGCCAGAAGCACGAGAGCAGATGAAACAGCCCGAAGTGCAGCGTGAAGACGATGCCCACCATGCCGACCCATCCGAGCAGCAAGCGTTGTGAGGGAGCGATCACCCACTGCCCTCCATAAAGCAGCGTTAGCCCAAGGCCGAGCTTCACCGCGGCTAGCAGCCATTCCCCACGGCGGGGCGTGATGACCGAACTGGCCGGCGCGGCCAGAAACGCATCGGCATCGAGCCCTGGCCAGGCAAGCAAGTACGCTACGGCCCGCCAGCGGGAGGGGGACTCGACGCGGGCGCGACGCATGGTCAGCCATTTCACGCCGAGATAGATCGCGATGGCCAAGCACCACATCAGCACCCATCGCGGCCAGTCGACCGGCACGAACGTCTACACTGCCAGCGGTAGCACCAACAACGGCAGCCAGTCACTGCGCGATTTCATGTGCCTTACTGGAGCGGTGGAAACGAACTGAGTGGTGGATCTCGCCGCGACTCACCGAAAAACCAAGTGCTACTTGGTTTCGGCTTCGGTGTCCGCTTCCGACTCGGCTTCTGCTTCGTCGGCGGTTTCCTCGCTGTCGCTATCGGCTGCGTCCTCCCGTTTCCAGGTGAGGTTCAAGTCGTTGAGCAGAGCTTCGATCACGCTCGAGCGGAATTGACCCGCCTTGGCGTTGCGGAACTGACCGCGACCATCCCAGTAGTTGGCGACTTCGAGGAAGTTGCTCCGCAGCATCTCGGGCGATTCCACGTCGTCGGCGTTGCGAACGATGTAGATAAGCGACTTATCGAAGTTCTGCAGTGCGGTCACTTCGCCCTCGGAGAGCTTGAACAGCTCGGCGAGGAAGTCGGGACCAACGTCCTTCAGGCCTTGTGGCTGCGACGGACGGTAGGTTGCCTGTCCCGTGGGAGCAAAGTCGCCAGCGGTGTACAGCGTGAAGCTGGGGGTCTTGGTGACCTCAACCACCTTGTCGTCGCCGACAAAGTAGCTTTCCAGGGTGAGACCAGAGTCCTGAACCTTGATGGCCAGGGCCTTGGCTTTCTCTAGTGCCTTGTCGGCAGCTTGCTCGCGTTTCCAGGCGGCGATCACGTCGTCCTTCACTTCGTCGAAGGTCGGCACCCGACTCGGGGAGTCGCTGAGCTTGATGACCACGTAGCGGTCGCCGTAGCCGGCGATGTCGGAACTAATGGTCGGCTCAAAAAGGTCGATGATGTTACGGAACGCCGCGGCGTATACCTGGGCTGGCATGTCGCCCATGTACTTCGAGTCGCAGAACGACTTACCCGCTTCGGTTTCGAACAACTCGTAGAAGCTGAGTTCGCCGGTGTCTTCGACTTGCAGTCCGTACTTTTCGCCCAGTGTGGTCAAGTCGGAAAGCTTAATCGCTGGTTCAGGAGTTCCCTCGTCCATCGAGAGCGAATCGCTGACGTACTTGCGATAGGCAGGTTGAAGGTCACGGGCGGCCGACTGCATGACTTCGTCGATTTCCGTGGTATAGCGATTCTCAGCCAGCAGGCGGCGAATCTTGTCCTTCACCTTTTCGAGCGGTTCGTACTGAACCTCTTCGGTAACCTCAGGTTCGGCGGTCTCCTCAGCCATGACTGCTTCCGAATCGGTATCCGCCGCGGCTTCTTCCGCGGGGGCCTCTTCAGTTACCGCCGGCTCGGCCGGGGTTTCGGTTTCCGTTGCTTCCTCCGTCGCTGGCTCTTCGGCAGGAGTTTCTTCCTGCAGCGATACCAGGCGGAACGGGCTGGGACGCGACTCGGTGGCCTCGCCCGACTCGGTGTTTTCGCCTTCGGCTTCACCGGTCGCGGGCTCTTCCGTCGCGGGAGACTCGCCCTCGGTAGCTGGTTCTTCGGCCGGCTCAGCCTCGGGAGCCGGCTCTTCAGTGGCTGGCTCTTCCGCAGCGGGCTCTTCCTCGGCCGGAGCTTCTGGCTCCGGTTGTTCCTCGGTCATCGGCTCTTCGGCCGTTTCACCTTCGGCGGCGGGCTCTTCCGCAGCCGGTTCTTCGGTGGCTGGTTCTTCAGAAGCCGGTTGCTCCTCGGTCATTGGCTCTTCGGCTGCTTCCGCTTCGTCAGCGGGCTCTTCCGGGGCCGATTCCTCGGTAGCCGGAGCATCGGTATCGGTCGATTCTTCGGCCGCAGGTTCCTCGGCGGGAGTTTCTTCCTCCGGAGCCGGATCGTCGAAGATGCTCAGATCGTCGTTGATCGTGAACTGGAACTTGTAGTCTTCGTAATACTGGGCGATCTGCTCGTCGGTCACCTCGGACTCGAACTTCGCCACGATTTCTTCGTAGTCGGCGCGAAGATAGGCAAGCTTCACCTTGCGGGGGATCATGAATCCAGGGGTCGGAGCTGGCAGCATCGTGCCGTCTCGCAGCGGAATTGGGAACGCTGGATTGTCCTTGTACTTGACGTAGTAAGCCTGCAGTTCGTCGGCGGTTGGCTCGGGAACATCAACCATGGACGACGACGGATCGATCGCAGCGGCTTCGACAATGATGTAGTCGTTAATGCGTTTCCATTCTTCCCAGCGATCAACCGGCAATTCGGTCGCACCCAGGTCGAGCCCCGAGTAGGTGCCGCTGGCACCGTAGGCACGCAGCGCTGCTTCGGTCATCAGTTCGCTACGGAGCGAATCGAACAAATCGCTCGTCGAAGGAGACCGCCCGGCCGGATTCATGGCCGACAGGATTGCTAGCACATCGTTGGGGTCTAACTGTCCAAGTCCGAGTTCATCGATGTACCGACGAATCACATCGTCGGAGATATAGATGCCCATATCTTCGGCTCGCTGAGCAAGAATATGCCGGCGCACGACATCTTCTTCCAGCACGTCCCGGGTCCATTCCTGTCCGATCAAGGCAACCGGCACCACCCGGGGAACCGGGGTTAACTCGGCTTCGATGGACCGCTGGTAGCCAACCTGTGCAGCAGTCTGTACAAATCCAGCAACGATTTGCCGTTTGTAAAGAAGACTGCTAAGTTCCCCTTCGGAGAGCTTTCCGCCATCCCAGGTAACCGCAGTGGCATTTGGGTTGCGGCGGTCGCCCGAGTCGTCTTGCGACCGAACCCAGCCGTTTAACGCGTCGCCGACAGTGAACACCAGCATCAGGATGACGCCACCGACGACGATGAAAATTTTCTGGTGGCGGCGGAAAAACCGGAACATTGCGTATATCCTCTCGGTCTAGCTGGCCCCCTCGAAGTCGAGGGGCGGAACCCTTGACAGTTTGCCGGGCCGATCCTATTGGTTGGACAAGTAAGGCTGCTGAAGGCAAGCTATCGATTCTAGGATAGATCGACGTAAATGCAATCCCAGTCAGCAGTAGTGGAGAGACCCCCCGGGTACCCGACTAGACTTACTACCCCTGGCGAGGCGACGATCTACCCTGGCTGAGGGGCCACAAAATGCCCAAGGTTGGTTCAATCCAGTTAATTCGAATCTTCCGCAGAGTCCGCAGACTATTCGCCGATTGGGAGATCGATACAGCCTGCGACCGACGAATGACGAAGTACCGAGATAAACGCAGCCAAAAGCGCAACCCATATACCCACTGAGCACCCACATGGCAAAGAAGAAGGCAGCAGGCAGCAACCAGGCATTGGTGATTGTGGAATCACCGGCCAAGGCCAAAACCATCGGAAAGTACCTGGGCCCCGGCTTCACGGTCGAGGCTAGCATTGGCCACGTTCGCGACTTGCCGCAGGGAGCCAAGCAGATTCCCGCCAAGTTTAAAGGCGAGTCGTGGGCGAATCTCGGGGTGAATGTCGAGAACGACTTCGAGCCGATCTACGTGGTACCGCCCGGCAAGAGCAAGCATATCAAGATGCTCAAGGACAAGCTCAAGGAGTCCGACGAGCTCTATCTGGCGACAGACGAAGACCGCGAAGGAGAGGCCATCAGCTGGCACCTGCTTGAGATCCTCAAGCCCAAGGTGCCGGTCCGGCGACTGGTGTTCCACGAAATCACCAAGGATGCCATTCAGGCCGCCTTGGCGTCGCCCCGCGACGTGGACGACGGGCTGGTTCGAGCGCAGGAAACTCGCCGAATCCTCGACCGTTTGTATGGCTACGAAGTCTCACCGCTCTTGTGGCGCAAAGTCCGCCCGAAGCTCTCGGCTGGTCGCGTTCAAAGTGTCGCGGTGCGGTTGATCGTCGAGCGCGAACGCGAACGCATGGCGTTTGTCTCGAGTATGTGGTGGGATTTGCTCGGGCTGTTCTCGAATGCCAAGCAGGAGAAGCTGGAAGCCACGTTGGTTTCGGTCGAAGGACAGAAGATTCCCAGCGGTAAGGACTTCGATCCTGCGACGGGCAAGCTCAAGAACGACGGACTCCGCCTGCTCGGCGAGGCCGAAGCGATGGAGTTGGCCGAACGCATACGCGCTGGCGAGTTCACCGTGACCAAGGTGGAAGACAAGCCGTACACCACCAAGCCTTACGCCCCATTCACCACCAGTACGCTGCAACAGGAAGCGAACCGTAAGCTCGGCTTTACCGCTCGTCGCACCATGCAGGCGGCCCAGAGCTTGTACGAAAACGGTCATATTACTTACATGCGTACCGACAGCACCAATCTGGCGTCGGTCGCGGTGGAAGATGCCCGCAAGCTGATTGTCGATGAATACGGCGACCAGTACTTGCCGGCCTCGCCGCGTACGTACGTGGGCAAGGTGAAGAATGCCCAGGAAGCTCACGAAGCGATTCGCCCCGCAGGTCATCCGTTCCAGTTGCCCAGTGCGATTAAGGGTTCGCTCAACGCCGACGAGGCGAAGATCTTCGATCTGGTTTGGAAGCGAACCGTCGCCAGCCAGATGGAGGACGCCCGCGGCCGCCGTATCTCGATCACCATCGAGGGGAGCGGTTGCGTATTCCAGGTGAGCGGCAAGACCATCGACTTCCCAGGTTACCTGCGGGCGTACGTCGAAGGTTCCGATGATCCCACGGCCGATCTCGCCGACCAGGAGCGGATTCTCCCCTCGGTCGAAGTTGGCGAGAAGCTCGATTGTCGTGAGATCACGGCCAAAGAGCACAACACGATGCCACCGAGTCGTTTCAGCGAAGCGGCCCTGACCAAGGCGCTCGAAGAGCGAGGTATCGGTCGCCCGAGTACCTACGCTTCGATTATCGAGACCATTCAGGCACGCAATTACGTGTTCAAAAAGGGTAACGCCCTGGTGCCGACCTGGATCGCCTTCTCGGTGACCAAGTTGCTGGAAGACCACCTGGCTCGGTTGGTCGACTATCAGTTTACCGCCCAGATGGAAGACGATCTCGACGCGATTAGCCGCGGGGAACGCAAGCACATTGAGTACCTCGAGTCGTTCTACTTCGGCAACGGCACGCCCGGGCTGAAGAAGCAGCTCGAGCACAAGGTCGACGAAATCGACGCCCGCGGCATCAGTCGCATCCTGATCGGCAAGCCCGAAGGGGGCGAAGAGGTTTACGTGCGGGTGGGGCGTTACTCGCCGTTCGTGGAGCAAGGGGAGCAAACCGCCTCGCTGCCCGAAGACCTTCCTCCCGATGAAGTGACGATGGAGAAAGCCCTGGAGCTGTTGGCCCAGGCTGAAAAAGCGGACGAACCTCTCGGTACTTGCCCCGAAACAGGCAAGCCGGTCTACCTGAAGATTGGGCGGTTCGGTCCCTACATCATGCGTGGCCATCCCGACGACGAAGAAAAGCCGCAGAACGCGGGGCTGCTCAAGGGAATGTCGCCGGAAGACATCGACTTTGAGACCGCGCTGAAACTGCTGTCGCTCCCCCGCGAACTCGGGGAGTATCACCCCCCTGCGCCGGCCGAGGCGGAGAAGAAAGAGTCGGACGAAGAAAAAGCCAAAGAAGGCGAGACCGACGAGAAGAAGGAAGAAGCCAAGAAAGAGGCCAAGGGTGGCAAAGTGATGGCCTACAACGGTCGTTATGGTCCCTACGTGAAGTGTGGGAGCGAAACCCGTTCGCTGCCGGCCGACATCTCGCCGTTGGATGTGACGCTCGAGCAGGCGATCGAGCTACTGAAGACGCCGAAGACCCGCGGCCGCGGTGCTGCCAAGAAAGAACCGATCAAGGTGTTCGATGGCGAGTCGCCGGTGACCGGCATGAAGGTCCAGCTGCTCGATGGTCGGTACGGTCCGTACGTGACCGATGGCGAAACCAACGCGTCGCTTCCCAAGGGTACCAGTCCTGAGGAGCTGGAATTCAACGAGGCCTTGAACCTGCTGGCTGCTCGTGCTGCTGCAGGTGGTTCGAAGAAGAAAGCGACTAAGAAAAAGTCGACCGCGAAGAAGAAAACCACCAAGAAGGCTGCTAAGAAGAAGTCGACGAAAAAAGGCACGACCAAACGCAAGACGACCAAGAAGGAAGCCTAACCCGCTTGCTGCGGGAGGCCTTCGATGGATGGAACTGCGGTGCGTTTATTCTCCCTCGGCGATCGCGTAGGCAATCGCGTGCGAACGGGCGTGCGAGATGCTGATGTGCACGCGGGCGATGCCCTGCGAGTCGGCCACTTCGCGGGCACCAGCGTGCAGTTCGATAGTGGGTGCCCCGCTCGAGAGGTTCACGACTTCGACGTCGCGCCAGCTGATGCCGCGCTGCCAACCAGTACCGATCGCTTTGAGCACCGCCTCCTTGGCCGCCCAGCGGCCAGCGTAGTGCTGTGTGGCGGCTTTGCGGGTGCTGCAGTACTCGATTTCTTGCGGTGTGTAGACTCGGCAGATGAACAGCTCGCCGTGCCGTTCGATCATATTGGCAATGCGCAAGCACTCGGTGATGTCGGTGCCGATTCCAATGATATGCATAAGTAAGACGCTAAAGAGTGGAGTGCGGCCAGTGCCAGGTTGCACTAGCCTTCGTCGCTTGTTGACTGCCAATAATTGCTTAACACGACGATACCTACCGCAGCAGCGGCCAGCAAGCAGGCGTCGAGGCTCCACCACATGAGTGCAGTACTCGTGGCTTCGGAGCTCATGTACGAGAAGAACCCCTCTTCGGCCCAGCCAGGACGGAAGAGTCCTGCGGCCGGTTGCTTTGCCAACGCTTCGCGGCGCAGTCGCAATGCGGTCAGGTACAGCCAATAGTGTTCCGCGAATACCGCAACTATTGCCGCGAGCAGCGGAGTGATCCAGTGGATCCTCGCGGCTCGGGCCATCGTCAGCACGCCTATTAGCATCACTCCCAGCACCAGACCAGCTAGGAGCGATTGCACGCCGACGCGGAAGTAGCCCGCGACCTGCGGCATCGCAGCCAACATGCCTACCAACGCACCCACCAGCACGGCGGCTGCGAGTTGCAGCGGCCACTTAATGGATGCTCGCGGCGACGGGAGTGGGGAAGGGGAGTCCATCCCGCTATTGTCGAGTGGTTACGCGGTTGTGTCGAGCGCCTGCGATAGATCGGCGATCAGGTCATCGCTATCTTCAATACCGCACGACATGCGAATCATATTATCGGGAATCCCGAACTTCTGGCGATCTTCTGGAGCGTAGCTGTAGTAGCTAATGACCATCGGTTGCTCGATAAGCGACTCGACTCCGCCCAGGCTGGGAGCGATGCGGGGAATGGTCACCGAGTCGATCACGTCGGCCGTGGCTCGCCAGTCGGCGTCCTTGATCAAGAAGGTGATCAGCCCGCCGAAACCGGTCATCGAACGCTTGGCGACTTCGTGGTCGCGATGCGATTCGAGGCCGGGGTAGTACACCTTTTCGACGCGGGGATGCGATTCGAGGAACTGAGCGACCTTCAAGCCGTTCTCGTTGTGCCGGGCCATGCGAAGCTGGAACGTCTTCAGGCCGCGGAGCAGCAGGTAGACGTTCTGTGGACCGTTGATGCCACCCATTATGCCGCGGAGGTTGCGTACTGACTCCATGCTTTCGGTGCTGCCAGCGACCACGCCGGCCAGCAGGTCGTTATGACCGCCTAGGTACTTGGTAGCCGAGTGTAGCACGTAGTCGACCCCTGCTGAGATCGGGCGGAGGTTGTAGGGGGTCGCCAGCGTGGCGTCGATCAGCGTTTCGACCCCGGTGCGCTTGCCGAGGTCGGCAAAGCGTTCGAGGTCGACCACGCTCATGTGCGGATTGGTCGGCGACTCGCTGATCAGCAGGCGCGTGTTCGGCGTGATGGCTGCTTCCATCGCGTCGTAGTCGCACGCTGGTACCTGGATGGTCTTCACCCCGAACCGCGACATGTGCTTGGCACAAAACTCACGGCTGCGGTGGTAGCACTCGTCGAAGAAGATCACTTCGTCGCCCGAGCTGAGCTTGGCCATCAGCAAACCGACCAAGGCGGCCATGCCGCTGGCGAACAGCACTGCGTCTTCCGCACCTTCGAGGGCGGCCAGCTTGCGCTCGGCGACGCGTTCGCCGGGGTTGCCGTAGCGGCCGTATTCCTCGCGTGGCTGCTCCTGCTCGATGTAATCGATAATGGCTTGCGTGTCGCGGAAGGTGTAGGTCGACGCGCAGAAAATGGGGTCGGTGATTGAGTCGCCTGGTTTTTGACGCTGTTCACCGGCATGCACCGCAACGGTCGACATACGACGACCTTGCGAGTTGGATGATTGGGAGCTCAAGGAATCGACCGTTTCCTCTGGGAGTTCGACGCTACTCATCTGACTAAACCTTCGCAAATTACGGGGGCAATCAGGGTTGCGTCGATCTGGCGCACAAAAATCCGCAGACTGCCCGTCACTAGGCATCTGCGGCATTGCACCCGATAGAGTTTGACACGCAACTTGGGGCGCAAAAGGCCCTGGGTCGCGTGGGCACTTTAGCAGTTCGGCTGCAAGCGGCCACAAATCCCAGTCTCCCTTAACCGTACCCGGGAGACGCGTTGAAATCAAGGAGGTAGATTGCCTATTTCATCACGAACGGCCAGCCGAGGGCTAGCCGAACGGGCGTCGCATGAATCTGGCCCCCGGGGGAGGGGCGGGGGGAGCTTACTGCCGAATTGGATTTCGCAAATCAACTCCTGAAACCGTTACTTCCTGCGCGGGCGACAATTTCCACCTGCTAAAACGCGCAACATTTGGCGACGAGCTGCAAGATTGTCGAGGTACACTTTCGTGTATCAGATGGTCGATGCAGTGAACGCGTCGCTTCGTTACTCCCAAATCCGTGCGGAGGGATTTCCCATGGAATTCGGCTTCTACCTTTACCAACGCGGCATCATCACCAGCGAACAGCTGGTCGAGGCGCAAATGCTGCAAAGCGATAGCAAGCTGCCGCTCGGCGTGCTGGCCATGGAGTCGGGCAAGCTCGATGTCCGCGACGTGTTGAGCATCTTGCGCGTGCAAAGCGATTTGCCTCAGGACCGCTTTGGCGATATTGCTGTCGAGCTCGGCTTGATGACCCGTCGCGACTTGGCCGAGCTGCTGCTCGAACAGTCGGACCGCCGACGTCGCATTACCGAGTGCTTAGTAGAACTCGATTTCATGACGCAGCAGCAGGTCGACGAGGAGCTAGCCGCTTTCCGTCGCGACCGCGAACGCCGTGGCTCGGGCCGAGTGCAACGCGTGGTCAAAAAGGGAAGCACACCGGCCGAAATCCTGCAGCAAGCAGCCACTCGCTAGTCGCGCCGCTGCAGAGCGTTGGCTGTTAAATCGACTCTTCCACAACTGGGTTCGTGAGGTCGCCAATCTGGTCGATCGACACGGTGACTTCGTCGCCTGCCTTCAGGTAGACCGGAGGCTTGCGGGCGAAGCCAACCCCGTGCGGTGTACCGGTGAAGATCGCGGTTCCGGGAAGCAGGGTGGTGCTACCGCTCAGGAACTCAATCAGAGTCGGCACATCGAAGATCATGTCGTCGGTGTTCCAGTCCTGCATCACCTCGCCATTCAGCACCGTGCGAATGTCGAGCGAATTGGGATTCGGAATCTCGGCGGCAGTCACCAGCACTGGGCCCAGCGGGGCGAACGTGTCGAAGGTTTTGCCGCGAACCCATTGGCCGCCGCCACCGTTGCGCTGCCAGTCGCGGGCGCTCACGTCGTTGCCGCAGGTGTAGCCAAACACGTAGTCGAGCGCTTGCTCACGGCTCACGTTCTTGCAGGCTTTGCCGATGATCACCACCAGCTCGCATTCGTAGTCAACCTTGTCACTGTTCAGCTTGCGGGGCAGGGCGATCGCTTCGCCGGGGTGCTGCACTGCTGCGCTGCTCTTCATGAACACTACCGGATTCTCGGGCACCGGCTTGCCACCTTCTTCAGCATGGCGGGCGTAGTTGAGTCCGATGCAGTACAGGTCGCACGGCATCACCGGTGCTAGTCGTTTGGCCTCGGCTACCGACTCGCCGGTGTCGGTCAGGGTGCCGAACAGGTCGCCTTCGAGCCGGGTGATCGAGCCATCAGCCTGCTCGCAACCGAGTACGACTTCGCCAGCGGTGTTTTCGACTCGTACGATTCTCATGATTGCTTTCCACTCTTTGGGGGAAGGATGGTGGTAGTTTTCTTCGCGTGGGGGATTCTCGTCCCTCGAGCGGTGTATACTGTGTGTTATTGAGATAGAGAGTCGCTCGGCGGGGTGCCTGCGTTCGCTCTGCTGTTTGTTGAACGTAGGAAAACCATCATGGATAATCCGTATTCGTCTCCGCAAGTGGCCACGGCGTTGGACGTAGCTGAATCGGTTCCGCCGCCGCCCGACCGAGAGCGACTCGCCTTGTTAGGCGAAGTGTTTATCGCATGGGAGCGTTTGCGAATCTGGTACAATTTGGTGCTGGGGGGCGTGAGCTAGTTCGTGGTCCTTATTCTCTCGTATGACTTGTTTTTTCTCGTCAGGCAAGCTGAAGATCTTTTATTGGCCGCCATGGGAGCTAACCTCTGCTTCATGGCTGGTCCATGGCTCGAAGGCTATGTCACATGGTGGTGCGGTCGAGTGCCATGGTTGCGGATGGTGGTTTTTACGATTGGTACTCTGGGGGCTGTGGGGCTGACAGTCTATGTGCTGTGTACGCTTTCTGGGATTTCAGCGGGACTCGTCTTGCCCTACTAAAAGCTAGCCATCAGTTGCTCGACTCTCCATGGTTTGCCGAGCACCGCAGTGGCTCCCAACTGTTTGGCGGCTTGTTCGCGGTCGGCTCGCGGAAAGTCGAGTAGCACCACCAGCGGAGCCCCTTCGGCTAGTGTTTGCTGGAACGCTGCAAGCTGTGCTTCTTCCGCGGAGTCGAGTTGACTGCCAACCCACACGCCGGCATCGGGGGGCGAGGCCAATCTTGGCGTTTGCCGGCGAGGTTGCCAGATGGCGCGACCTCCGTGATCTTCAATGGTGGTCACCAGTGTGTCGGCCGAAGCGTGATCGACCGCGTCGATGGCAATCACTTTGCCAGCCAGCGAAGTCGTGGTGGGCAGAGGTTGACCGCTTGGGCGTTGCCAGTCGGTCGCTTCGCCACGTTGCCATTGGCCGCGAGCGCGCTGCCACCAGGCAGGAAACTGATACCAGAACAATCGTTCCGCGTGCGGCAGCGGAGTGCCGGTACGCATCTCCCCTTCGCACCAACTACCGAGCACCACCACCAGCCCTGCGAGCGGCATTCGCTCTCGCAACACTTCGACATCATTAGCGCACACCGTACCTGGCCGCGCTTGGAACACCACCACCAACGCGTACGGTTCCTGCGGACCTACCAACTGCGTGTGGTCGTCACTAGCGATCGCCGAATAGGCTTGCTGAAAATCGCGATGCGTGGTGTCGCCCCACGCTAGCACGCGAAGTTTATTGGTCATTTGTTTGTCGGGCTTGGGTCGAATTGGGCACGATGCCCGAGGATTAGAGCCCGTTGATAATGGTCGTGAAAACAAGGTAAACTCATTGCTCGTTGAACTGCATGCTAGCAATTGTTGGGTGCAATTGCCAAGCATTGCGAGTAGCACAAAGTCGTGCAAACTCGCCTTGACAGTTTTTTGTGATTCCGCGAAACAGGCCCTTGTCGGCTGCAACACCCGCGCTGCCAAGGATGGTAGCAGCAGCAGACAACCACCGTTAGGTGGACCCACACGGCAAGACAGGAGGTCGCGCCGATGATTGCTAACACTCATCCCTTCCATTCCCACGCAACATTCATTTCGCAAGCTTTGCCATCCGCCCAGTTGGCAAGCGGCGTCGATGTTGCCGTGACGAGTTGTACCAACCAGTCGACCGCGGTACGCCCGGGCGATGCGTTTGTGGTTTGCCAGAACAATACGCTGGCAGCCGACATCGCACGCGAGGCCGTCGAGCGGGGAGCGACTGCAGTGATCGCCGAGCAGTACCTGCCGGTGTTTGGTGTTCCTCAATACCTGGTCGACGATGCCAGCCAGGCTTACAGCGAACTTTGCAACGCGTTGCTGGGTCATCCCGGACGCGAGCTGAATCCCATCGCCATCGCTGGCACGCATGGCAAGACCTCGATTGCCATGTTGGTCGATTCGATCTTCAACATGGCCAAACGTCCGGTCGCGACCGCGACCAATCAGTTCACACGCGTCGATGGCGAGTGCCAGGCGTTGCTGCCACCGACCACGGCTCCAGCGATTGCCGACTTCGTCGACGAAGCCTTGGCAAGTGGTTGCCGTCAGGCAGTCGTGGAACTCGACGAGCAAACGCTGCACACCCAAGCCGCTAGTGCGATTGAGTTCGACGTTGTTTGCCTGGCCAATATGCATGGCGATAGCAACTCGCCAGAAAACGCAGCAGCTCAGCGTGAACAACAAGCCATGGCACTCGACCTGCTCTCGCCGCAAGGCATGGCAGTGCTGAATGCCGACGATCCCAACTCGATGCGAGTGCTGGCCGAATACGATGGCCCGGCGCTCACCTTTGGGTTGTCGGACGCTGCCGACATCACCGCTTTGGTGACCGAGCAGTACGTGAACGAACAAACCTTTGTGTTGATATGTGGCGACGAGTCGGCTGCAGTGCGGGCCAAAGTGGTCGGGGAAACGCACGTGCAGAACTGCCTGGCCGCCGCGGCGATCGCCAAGGTCTACGGCATTTCGCTTACCGACATTGTTCGTGGTATCGAACGAGTGACCGTAATACCGGGCGTGATGCATCGTTTCGATGCTGGTCTCGGGGTTTCGGTTTTTGTAGATCGCGGAAATTCGGCGATCGCCCGCAGTTCGGCCTTGAAAAATGTTCGAGAAGTTACTACTGGAGACATGTACGTTGTGGTTGATCATCAGTGCGTCGTAACCGACACACTCGCCGACCGCACGATTGCGACGAGTTGCTTGCAAGATTGCCGAGTCGTGACCAACGCGGTGGCCCGCGTGCTGGCAGCCTTGGAAGTAACCAACGACGAGCACCTGCGAACGATCGTCCAAAAACTTGGCGGCGTCGCCCAGGCGTTGCTCTTGGCCGAAGAAGGCGACACCGTCGTCGTAAGCGGCTGGGGCACACTGGTGCCGAATGGTCGTCGGGCAACGACGGCCGTTACCGAAGAGCAACTGCTGCAGTCGTTGATGTACGAAATTGCCAGCGAATGGAAACGAGCAGCTTAGCCCAATCTTCCGCGTGCGGAACTGCGAGCCGTGCGAGTCGGATTGGAGAGTTGTCGGAGTCATTGGCATTACGAAAGAGTGAAACCAAACCATGCTGTAGTTCCGTCGTTAGGCTACGCGGATTGCGGGGTCTTGCGTGGCTGCCCTCCCCTTGGGTTGGAGCAATACAGCCAGTCCCTGGGCGATTACTGGGTCGATCGCCCTTGATTGGTGCTTCGCGATGGAACTAATGAACTGAGCGTCGGGGTGGCGAATCATCGCCGCCTCGACGACTCAGTGGATACAACCGATTTCGCTGTGCGGAGTTCGAAATCGACCACCTGCCTAAACCTCGCTCCGCTATCTGCACCACCCCCGCTTTCTGCATTTCCATGTCCAGTTCGCTTGAAATTGTGATTGCCGGTGGCGGCTCGCCCAGCCATGTCCATCCTGGTTTGGCTTTGGCCGAGGCTCTCGAAAGCCATCTGCCTGGCGTATCGCTCCTGTTTGCTGGTACCGGGCGGCCCTTCGAGCGCCACCTCGTCCGCTCGGCGGGATACAACTACGTTGCCTTGCCGGCTCGACCTGCTCCGCACAACCCGATCGAAGCGGTGCGGTTCGTTACCGACAATGCGATGGGCTTTATGGCCGCCGCTTGGATGCTTCGCGAACAACAATCGTCGCTCGTGATCGGGCTTGGTGGTTTCGCTAGCGCTGCGACCGTGCGAGCGGCCGTTGGGCGAGGGATTCCGACGGTATTGATGGAACAAAACGCCGTGACCGGCCGCACCACGCGTTGGCTCTCCGGCATGGTCGAATCGGTTTGCACGGGATTCTCGGAAGTGAACGCCTATTTGTCGCCGCTGGCCGAGGTGGTGCACACCGGCACGCCCTCCCGCCCGCAGTTCCTCAAGCAGTATCGCCAGCGCCAGCAGAAGCCAGTACTGCCAGCGTCGCGCGAACCACGCCTGGTGATTCTCGGCGGAGCCTCCGGTGCCCAAACCTTGAACCAACACATGCCGCAGGTGGTTGCCATGCTTGGCGACGAGCTGAAGGACTGGCGCATCGTTCACCAAACCGGCGAAGGCCAGTTGCAGGCGACCGAAGCTCGTTACCCGGCCGATCAATCGCGGGTGCTGACCGTAAGTTATATCGATGAGCTTGCCTCGTTGTTGTTCGAAACCGATATTGTGGTTTGCCGCGCGGGGGGCAACACGCTAGCCGAGCTAGCGCTGGCCGGCGTGCCGGCCGTGGTGGTGCCGTACCCCGATGCGGCCGAAAATCATCAAATGGCCAACGCTCGGGTGTATGCCGAAGCGGGTGCCTGCGTGGTAGTCGACGAATGGCAAGCGGGTGCGCGACTCACCGAGTGCCTGGCGACCGAAATCCGGCAACTCGTTGCCAGCCAGGAGCGTCGCAACCAAATGCGAGAAGCGATGGAAACG
Organism: Aeoliella mucimassa; assembly: GCF_007748035.1. Lineage (NCBI taxonomy): Bacteria > Pseudomonadati > Planctomycetota > Planctomycetia > Pirellulales > Lacipirellulaceae > Aeoliella > Aeoliella mucimassa. The sequence goes on along the minus strand of NZ_CP036278.1, from coordinate 5,090,672 downwards.
CTGGCTCGCCCGAACGCCGCCGACGACATCGCCCGGCGGTGCTGCGAGATTCTCGACGTCGGTTTCCTGCATGCTGCCGCCTAGCGGTTACCAGCAGCATCTCTCTGGCAGCAGGGAAAATAGATTCCCAAAACTGCGTAACACGATTCGATGGGAAACTATTTTCCCGCGACTTACGTCGACGCGCGGTGAAGTTTGCTCGATGTTTCCAGGCTGTTTTTGTCATGCTCTCGTCGTAAGTGATGAAACAGGCCGAAAATAGATTCCCACCGGTGGGAATCTATTCGCCGGATGGGAATCTATTTTCCCACAGCCAACACCCGATCGGGGGATGTGGCTGCCAGTGCTGTCAGCGGCAGCTACCGAATACTGTACGGGCGCACATATCCACCCTTGGTTGTAGCACAAGAGGTGGCCAATTGCTACGAAAAAGCTGGAAGGGCAGGGGCATCGAACCGCAGAGAAAGCTCAGTCGAACTTAGTGACGCCCGAGCTCCACGTCAGGTTGCTCGTGAGCACCTCGTGGTACTTAGGGATGTGGTTGGTTGGCATGAAAGTCAACGCGTACTCATCTCCTCCGGTGTCGAACGACACTAACGACCGACCGGTCTTACCAACCAAACCACTTACATGACGAAAGAAGACCTCGTTGTCGCCATCGAACGACTTCAGGGTTTCCCAGTCCAAGTCGATGTTTCTCGCTGAACGGAGACTCTGAAGGCTCTCAACGATCGCATCGGTGAACTCTCTCCAGTCGACCACCGCTACGATGTTGTTTTCGCTAAGGCACTCAATTAACGCGAACCAGAAGTCATCCTCGGATTTCGGAGCATCTACACTGGTGAGCAGCTTCTTGTGCCAGCCGCGAACCACTTGCGAATCGTTTTCGGCTAGCGCTTCGGCAACGCTTTGCAGCCAACGGGGAATCGTGATGTTCTTCTTAGGTGAGCGATGTTTTGGCCAGACTCGGTGTATCCGAGCGACTGTCTTCTCAAGACGCGGATTGGCGTACTTCGCAAGAGCCTGATCGATCGCTGTGTTTATCAACTCGGTCGTCGCGCCCGTCGGTAGCACCGGTTTGGTGGGATCGTTGGTGTTGGGGTGCGGAGTGAACTCCGCTAGGGCGTCGATGCCAACCAAGCAGTGTTCTTTATCTCCTCGAATCCATAGGGTGAGTTCTTCCCAGGTGGGATTCAGGTCGCGAAGCAGGCGGCCCCATTCCAAGTCGGCCGGCGAAGTGAACTGTTGACGCAACCAGGTAATCGCTTGTCGCTCCCCAAGTGCTTGCAGGGCGGTGAGCGCTTGCTTGCTGGAAAGCCAATGGCGACGGTCGATATTCGACAGGCGTGAAAGTTGGGGCAGTTCTGACATGACAAGCGACACGAAACGAATAACGGCAATGCACTACAGGCCCTCCAGCTTACTTGCTTGTGCTGCGGGGTGCCAGTTTGTGTGACGTGTGCTAAGTCGGAGAGATACTTCGCTTGCTAGACCACCGAGCCGATGTTCCAGCTCTCCAGGCCGAGCGAGTTCAGCTCGCTGGTCACTTGATCGGCGGCAGCCGGATCGACCACCAGCACCAGGCCGACGCCCATGTTGAAGACGCGCGCCATTTCGGCGTCGTCGACTTCGCCGAGTTGTTGCAGCCACGAGAACACGGGGGGCACGGTCCAGCTATTCGGCGTGACCTCGATCGCTCGTCCGGCTGGCATGATGCGGGTGACGTTCTCTTCGAGTCCGCCGCCGGTGATGTGAGCGATGCCGTGAATCGGTTGACCTTCGACAATCGTGGTTAGCAGCTTGCGGATCGGCTTCACGTAGATGCGCGTGGGGGTGAGCAGCACATCGGCCACGGTATTGCCGCCGCACTCGGCGATGGTGTCGTCGATGCCGAGGCCGGCGATTTCGAACACAATCTTGCGAACCAGGCTGTAGCCGTTGCTGTGGATTCCGCTCGAGGCGATGCCGATCAGTTGGTCGCCTGCGGCAATCTGGCGGCCATCCAGCAGATTGTCGCGCTCGGCCACGCCGACGCAGAAACCGGCCAGGTCGTAATGTCCGTGAGCGTAAACGTCGGGCATGATGGCGGTTTCGCCGCCGACCAGGGCCATGTCGCCTTCCAGGCACCCGGCGCTAATGCCTTCGACCAAGGCTTCGACCCGCTCGGGGTCGTCGTGGCTCATCGCCATGTAGTCGAGAAAAAACAGCGGTTCCGCGCCCATGCAGAGGGCGTCGTTCACGCACATGGCGACCAAGTCGATGCCGACGGTGTCGTGCCGGTTGGCCATCTGGGCGACCACCACTTTGGTGCCGACTCCATCGGTGCACGAAACGAGCACGGGGTCCTTATAATCGCGACGAAACAGTTTTCCCGGAAAATCGAGCGAGAAAAGTCCGGCAAATCCTCCCTCGGCCGGCAATACCCGCGGAGTGTGGGTTCGCCGCAACAGCCGAGGCAGCTTGGCCATGCTCTCGGCATAAACCTCCAGGTCGACACCAGAATCTTTATAAGTTGCTTTCGCCATAAAACTTCCCTGAAAAAACGGAGTGGTCCGATTGTAGGACTCACAACAAATGAGTGTCAACGTGCGGCGAGATTAGGGGATGTCGAAGCACAATTGGTGCCTATTGTAAAGGAAGGAAGGATAAATCCAGTGTTTCTTGCCGTAGCATCCCCGGGAACCATTCTGGGGAGTGAAACTGTAAGGTACGATGATTCGTAAGTGCAGGGCTGCGATTCAGGTGGCCGACGAGACCCTTCAGCCGATCCGTGTTTGCGCACGGTTCCCGTTTCGGCTAGTTTCGCGTCATCCTTCCTGTGAGCCCTCCCCCCATGCAATTACAGGCGACCTCACTTTTTGCCCGTCCAGCGGGCATTGTAATGCCTCAGAAGCAATCCGCTCAGCCCATCCCGCAGTTTAACTATCCCCTGCCGTATGGCGCGATTCTGCACGATCACGGTGTGCAGTTCGCCGTGTACAGCCGGTCGGCTACGGCCATGCGCGTGTTGATCTACAATCGCGTCAGCGATCGAGAACCCTCGAAAATCGTGGAACTCGATCCCATAAACGATCGCTGGGGCGACATCTGGAGTGTGGTGGTACCCGACCTCAAGGCCGGTGCCCTCTACCACTTTCAGGCCGACGGACCCTACGAACCGGCCAAGGGATTGCGATTCCAAAAGAACGCCCGCTTGATCGATCCGTACGCTCGGGCGCTGGCTGGCAAGTACCAGCGATCGTCCGACGGAGTGGTCCGCCCGCCGAAGTGCGTGGTGGTCGACGACACCTTCGATTGGCAAGGCGATCGCCATCTGCGTCGCCCGCTGGCCGAATCGATCATCTACGAGATGCACGTGCGTGGGCTCACGCGCAGCTCGACCAGCGATACCAACCAACCAGGAACCTACCTGGGGGTGATCGACAAGATTCCTTACCTCAAATCGCTCGGCGTCACTGCAGTTGAGCTGATGCCGGTGCATGAGTTTCCCATGGCCGAGAGCGATGGCTCGAAGCCGCGGCGAAGCAACTACTGGGGCTACGACCCCATGGCGTTCTTCGCGCCGCATCGGGGTTACATGCATGGCAACAAGCCAGGTGCCCAGGTCGATCAGTTCAAGACCATGGTTCGCGAACTACATGCGGCCGGCATCGAAGTGATTCTCGACGTGGTGTTCAATCACACGTCGGAAGGGAACGAGCATGGCCCCACGTTCAGCTTCAAAGGCCTGCAAAACAACGTGTACTACATGACCACCGAAGATGGTGGTTACAAGAACTACTCGGGGTGTGGAAACACCGTGAATGGCAATCATCCGATTGTCCGCGAGATGATTTTCCACTGCCTGCGTCATTGGGTATACAACTACCACATCGACGGGTTCCGTTTCGACCTAGCGAGCATTTTGAGCCGCAACCGGAAAGGCGAACTGGTACCGAACCCACCGTTGGTGGAACTGATTGCTGAAGATCCGATGCTGGCCGATACCAAGATTATCGCCGAAGCGTGGGATGCAGCCGGGGCGTATCAGGTCGGTACGTTTGCCAACCTGCGTTGGGCCGAGTGGAATGGTCACTACCGCGACGATATCCGCCGATACTGGCGGGGCGACTTCGGCGTGACCGGTGCCATGGCCACCCGTTTGGCAGGTTCCAGCGATCTGTACCAACCGAGTGGTCGCAGTCCGTATCACAGCATTAACTTCATCACGTCGCACGACGGCTATACGCTGAACGACTTGGTGAGCTACGAGCGGAAGCACAACCTCGACAACGGCGAGGACAATCGCGACGGCGATAACAACAACTACTCGGCCAACTATGGGGTCGAAGGCCCCACGCGCCGGGCGGCGATCGTCTCGCTGCGGCAGCGGCAAGCAAAGAACATGATTTCTGCGCTGCTGCTGAGCCAAGGCGTGCCGATGATAGTCTCCGGCGACGAAGTGCTGCGTACCCAGCGGGGCAATAACAACGCCTACTGCCAGGACAACGCAACGAGTTGGTTCGATTGGCGACTCGTGGAACGCAATGACGAGATGCTGCGATTCACTCGCGAAGTCATCGCGTTCCGTCGCAGCCAACCGGTGCTCCGTCGGCAGAAGTTCCTGACCGGCACCGCTAGCCGACCAGGGGAACTGCCAGATGTCAGCTGGTACGGCGTCGAAGGTCAGTCGATCGACTGGGAGAGCACGTTCCATAGCCTGTCGTGTGTGCTCGGCACCTGTTGGCTTGAGGATCCCGCGGCTCGTCCCGTGTTGATCTTCATGCACTCCGGTGGCCAGCCGCAGGAGTTCCATGTGCCCGAAACAGCTCGCCAACTGAAATGGCGGTTGCTGATCGACACCGCTGCCGAGGCTCCCAAGGACGTGTATCCCAAGCACGATGGTCCAGTGATTTCTGGCCATTCGCCGGTAACGCTCGACCACCATTCGCTACGTTGCTATGTAGCCGAATAGCGAGCGGTCAGTTGTCAGTGGTCTGTTGTCGGTGGTAAATTGAGCGAATTCAACTCACGCCACGGACAACGGACAAATGACAAAGATCTCCATTATCGGCATTGGTGACGATGGCTTGCAGGCGGTGTCCCCCGCGGTTAGCAAGCGAATTGAAGAAGCCCAAGTATTGCTGGGACCGGAGCGGGCGCTCGATTTGCTGCCCACTTCGGTCTCCGGCGAGCGGGTATTGCTGAGCGGAGATCTGGCAGAACTGGCCGACCAGATTCGCAAGGTCGGCGATCGGGCTGCCGTGGTGCTGGTGTTTGGCGATCCCATGTTCTACGGACTCGCCCGCTACATTACCGACGAGTTCAGCAAGGATCAGTTCGAGGTCATTCCGCACGTCAGTAGCATGCAGCTGGCGTTCGCCCGCGTGATGGAGAGTTGGGACGAAGCGTTCCTGACCAACTTGGCGAACCACAGTATCGACTCAGTGATCGAGAAGTGTCGCATCGCCGACAAGGTGGGCTTATTCACCACCGCGGAAGTCGGTCCGAGCGAAGTGGCCAAGTCGCTGCTCGCGAAGCAGATCGATTACTTCGATGCTTACGTGTGCGAAAACCTCGGTGCCCGCAACGAACGGGTGACGCGCGGATCGCTCGAGGATATCGCTCAGCAAACGTTCGAACCGCTGAACGTGATGATCCTGGTGCGGCAGCGAGAGCTCCCCGATCGTCCGCGCGAAGCAGTCGGCAAGCGATTGTTTGGCAACCCCGACGAGGCGTTCATTCAATCGCGGCCGAAGTATGGCTTGATCACCCCGGCCGAGGTTCGCTCGCTGGCGCTCGCCCAGATGGACATCTGGCGCGACAGTATCGTATGGGACGTTGGTGCGGGTAGCGGTTCGGTTAGCATCGAGGCCGCCCAGCTGGCGACCGAAGGTACCGTGTATGCCATTGAGATGGACCCCGAAGATCACCAGTTGATCAAGGCCAACTCCAAACGCTTTAACGTGGCAAACGTGCTGCCGATCCAAGGTCAGGCCCCCGAAGCTTGGGAAGCCCTGCCCGATCCCGATTGTGTATTCATTTCGGGAGGTGGTCGTGAGGTTTGCCGAATCGCCGAGGCCGCTTACGCCCGGCTCCGCCAGAGCGGCCGCCTGGTCGTGAATCTGGTGAGTATCGACAACCTGACCGAACTCACCACGGCGCTGCGTGCCAAGAACGACGGGGTGCAGGTCTGGATGGTCAACATCTCCCGCGGCACCGAGCAGCTCGAGCGACTGACGTTCGATGCACTGAATCCCAGCTTCCTGATCGCGGTTACCAAGTAGCCATCGCTACCGGTCCGCCCTGGCAAACTGTCGGGCGAGGTCGATTTGTTTCCGCTCCCAAAACGTTGCCTAATAAATAGGTATCGAGCGGCAAGGGTTTGAATGCCTAACTGTACTAACTGTCAAAGTCGCACCCCTACTACGCTCGGCGTGTCAGAAGCTGGTTGTTTGTAGCGGTTGTTCGCGCTGGATTGGTTCTAACGCTTAAGCCTGCGTGATCGTCACCGCCATCAACAACTCGCCTGCAGGTATCCAAGAGTGAACTGCGTTGGTCCATCCAATAGGCCAAGCTCATGCAGCGTACACCTGGACCGGTCTAGTCTCGCTGCAATGCAGGCTATGGAACCAGACACTTAGGGCATAATTCGGCCTCTAAAGGCCTAAGGCACTCACCAGCGATGAGCTTCTGCTGGCCAGGCGGCCATCCCTTGATTCGCCGGTGAAATCGCAAGTTTAGATGCGATTATCGAAAAACAATTTAGCGATCACGGACAACCGATGGACGCTCGAATATGCGTGCTTTCTACCAGTTGATCCTCCTACAATCGCACTATTTGGAGCATCACGAACCTACGAGGCATTTCTTTTTAGACAAACCGTGAAGACTAACTTGTAGGTACTATACTTCCTGTGATGTCCAACAGGGCGGGCACTGAATCGTCCTGAACGACTACCAGGACATTAGGGTATCGCAATGAGGCTCGCGAATGTCTCGCAGTGTGACAGGTCGCAATTCTCTAATGAAGGTCCAAGCATGTTAATCGATCAACTCTCACAACGCTCCGATATACTCAACCTCGACGACCTGAAAAATCGTTGCCTTGGTAACGTCGCGTTTGTCGAGCAAGTTCTAGAACTACTTGCCGAGCGAGGCGAAGCGGATATCGCCTTGTTAGAGGAATCGCTCAACAAGTCCGACTACGAGAAGTTGTATCACGTGGCCCATCGTCTGAAAGGTGCCTTCGCCAACGCGTCGGCCAAACGGATGAGCTCCACGGCCGAAGAGCTGTGTGACGCTTCCCGCTCGCAAGAAGAAAGATGCTTGCGCGAAAAAGTGGAATCGCTTCGCAATCAATGGAACGAATTCACAAACCTGATCGATCGCAACTCCGGCGACAGCCAGCATGGTGCGTTCGCTGTCGAGGGCGCCGAGATGACCAATCGCAATGCGGTGTCGGTATAACAACATGTCTCGCAGAGCGAAGTAGTTCGTATGAAAGTCTTGGTAATTGACGACGACGTTGTCTCGGCAGAAATTGCAAAGTGCACCTTGCAGCACTTCGGGTACGAGGTTCGCTGCGAGTACGACGGCATTGAAGGCTTCGAGCAGATTCGCACCGGCGAGTACAGCATTGTCATATCCGACTGGGACATGCCTGGCATGCCAGGCGACGAACTCTGCCGCTTAGTGCGTCAGCGAAATTGGAGCAGCTACATCTTCTTCATCCTGCTTACCTCCCATTCCGATATGGGGCATCTGGTGCAGGGATTGAAGGCCGGGGCCGACGATTTTCTCGTCAAGCCATTCGAGCCGGAGGAACTCATCGTCCGCTTGCGAACCGGCGAGCGGGTGCTGTCGCTGCAAAGCCGCGACGTGCTACTGTTCACCCTCGCGAAGCTCACCGAATCGCGCGATAACGAAACTGGTTTGCACCTGGAACGGATGCGAGAGTACGGGCGGATTCTCGCGATGGAACTCTCGGGGTGGAGTGAATTCAAGGACGAAGTCGATGGCGACTACGTGCAGATGCTGTACCTCACGTCGCCGCTGCACGATATCGGCAAGGTCGGCGTCCCCGACTCGGTGCTGCTAAAGCCTGGCAAGCTCTCGCGGGAAGAGTTCGAAATCATGAAACGTCACCCCCTGATCGGCGGCGAAACGCTGGCCGCTGCGGTGGAAGTGGCTCCTGATGCCAAGTACCTGCAGATGGCTAGGGACATCGCGCTGTACCACCACGAAAAGTTCGATGGCAGTGGCTACCCCTACGGTCTCAGTGGCGAAGACATTCCCCTGTGCGGCCGTTTGATCGCCTTGGCCGACGTGTACGATGCGCTGACTTCGAAGCGGGTTTACAAAGAAAAGTTCAGCACGCAGAAGGCCAAAGAGATCATTCTCGAAGGGACTGGCACCCACTTCGATCCAAAGATCGTGGAAGCCTTCCTCGCCCAAGAGAAGGCCTTCGTCGAAGTGTCCAATCACTTGGATGCCTCGCTGGCCGACGAGAATCACTCGAGCGCCGAATCGCTCTTCGGTATCGGTGAGCCGCTAGCCGCGAATTAGATTTGTCGCAAACAGGGCCGTTGCGAACCAGACTAGTTCAGTGCTGCTAGCAGCGAAATGCCGCAGAAAACTGCATGTGCTCTTTGCTAGCAACTGCACTTTCGTGATGGGCGTACCAGCTCCTCTCTTTGTCTAAGTTGCCTGATCGGCACAACGCGTCCCCCCCGTTTGATTCTCGGTACAAGCCTTAGAATCGCATCAAGCGGTATCTGGCCCCCAGTCGATGCTCGAAACCATAGAAGTGTGGACGCGAGGGGAGTACAGATCCGTTCGCATTTCTTGATGGTGTCTTTCGTGTTTGCCGGCTTACCAAACTCAGCATGGTTTGGAGCCAGGCGATCACTCACCTTAGGGGGCATGAAGTGCGTCGATCAATCAAGTCGTGGATGTTGCTGTGCTGTCTGATGGCAGCTGCTGCTTTGATGGAACGTCGTTGCCAGGGCGATGGCATTACGCTCGATGGCGTCTCGGCCGTGAGCATCGGCCGTGGCGGCACGAATCTCGGCTTCGCCGACAATGGCTCGATGCTGCACGACAACCCTGGCGCACTGGGGCAGATGAAAGGCGACGTCATGCTACAGCTCGGTGCCACCGCGCTGTTCACGCAGTTCGACTATGGCGATGCCGACAATGTGCAACAGCGTTCGCAGAACCAAATGTACGCGCTGCCCGAATTCACTTACATCAAGCGGCTCAACCAGCAGTGGACCTCCGGCTTTGGTATCTACACGCCGACTGGGTTTGGTTCGATCTATAACCTGGAGGGCCCTGCACCTTTTGGTGGTCCCCAGCATTACGAGTCGTTTGGATCGCTGACTAAGGTGCTGTTCGGTGCGTCGTACACGCCTTGCGGTCACGAGTACGTATCGTTTGGTGGAACAATTGGCCCCGCGATTTCGTTCGTGAATGTCGAAGGCCCATACACGTTGCAGGGACCCACGGCTGCTGGTTTGCCCGGTTTGCTTGACTTAGGTGTCGAGGGAGCGGGGCTCACTTGGTCGTTGGGTGCCTCGTGTCAGCTGACCGAAAGCACGTCGATGGGCTTCTCGTACTTGGCTCAAGTGGACGTCGACGCCGATGGCGAAGTCGGGCTAACCTCGCCGCTGGGACGTACGACCTACGATACCGACGTGGAGGTCAAATGGCCCGCTTCGGTTGGATTAGGCTTGAAGCAAGATCTCAGCAGTCGCACGACGATTGCTTGCGACGTGATCTGGACCAACTGGTCGAACGCCTTCGACCAATTCGTTCTCAATCTAAGCTCGCCAACCAATGTGGCTTATCCTGCCGTGGCCGTGGAGAGCTTCCCTCTGAATTGGAGCGACACCCTTTCCACTCGCGTCGGTATCGAGCATCGGCTCTGCAATGGGCACATCGTGCGGGCTGGTTACGTCCATCACAAGAGTCCCATTCCACCCGAAACGATCAACGTATGGATGCCTGGCGCTTTGGAAAACGCATTCTCGCTTGGCTACGGGGTTCACATGTTCGACTGGGACGTCAATCTGTCCTACATGTTTTCGGTAGGACCGACGGTCGAAGTAGGAACCAGCGACTTTATTGGCGGTGATTTCGATAACAGCGTGCATCGCAATAAGTCGCACGCAGCTTCGATCTCGTTCACCCGCACCTTCGGTACCGGCGAGAAGTCGTACTAATCGCGTTAATGAGTACCACTCAGGCCGCTTGAGTAGACCTGAGTAATGCCGTGGGGCCGATTACGAGGTCGACGCCGAGGATTGTGAGTTGTCGACCACCACCTGACCACGAGGTACCGTTGGTACCTTGTGCGGCAAGTCGGGGCGACGGAATGCCTTGGGCACGTGATGCGTCTCGGTAGCAGCTCCTGCAGCGGTGCAGAACTGATAAATCGAGAACAAAGGATCGGTGGTCTCGGGGAAGTAGACATCCGAGGTCACCACATCCAGGCATCGCAGCCCGGCTTTCTCGAGCAATTCTTGTGGGGCATCGCTGCCAAACACAAAGGGCTCGCCGAGAATCTGCATGCCATGCATGAAGTTCTGAATGCTCTCAGGGAAGGCCGCGGGATTCACAACTGGTTCGCGATCGACAAGGTCGAACCACAACATGCTATCGGAGTGCGTCAGCATCGACTTGATCTCGCCGAGAATCCGCAATGTATCGGGCTCCTCGAAGTACATGCTCATCCCTTCCCAAACGAACAGTATGGGTTCGTCTTTGGGGACGACTCCGTCGAGTACGTCGGGCAAGGTCATGCACCGCAAGTCAATTGGCAGCGGCACGCGGGCGATGCCCTTGGGGATTTTGAAATTGTTCTTTTCCAAACGAACGGTTCGCTCGTCGAGAGTCGACGGAAAATCTAACTCGTAGAACGTGGTACCCTCGGGGGGATTGAGTCGGAAGAGACGCATGTCCCAGCCAACACCAATGTTCACGATGTGCCGGCCACCGCTTTGCATAAAGCGATGCATCAGTTCGTCGAGGTGCCGGGTGCGGGCGGCGACCATGGGGCCCAACTGGGGAGTCCGCTGACAGAAACGCGAAGCCACGGCGACGCCGTGTTGTCCGGCCATGGTCTCGGCGTAGGGATCCGAGAACAACGTACCATTCTCTTGCGCACGTACACCAGCGATCATCTCGGCCGACGACGTAAGCTTCAGCGCGTACAGTGAGTTAATTTTGCCGTTGTTAATGCCGTTGGTCTGCAGCGCAGTCGACTGACGCGCAAAGTACGTGCAGGTACCTTCGGCAATTAATTCGTCGCCATTCATGAACTGCATGGTGATGGTCTCAATCACCGGTTTTCCCTGGAGAAAACGCTTCTGAATGCGTTCGTGACGATCGCTGTCGACCGAGGCCTTTACGGTAAGGTCGCCAGTGCTGGGTCGGACGTATTTCATCTCGGCCTTGAGCAGCCACATCGAGACCGACTTCTGCGAATCGACCGGGTGCACGCCGATGACCGGCCAACCTAAAAACAGCGAAGCCAACGCAGCCCCACCGGAATAGTCGGCCGACAACACGATGAGTGCGGCCTGGTGAGTGAAGTGTTGGTTCGTCGAGTTGGGATTCAATGGTAGTACGGTTTCTACCTCACCAGGTCGAACCGCAGTGATCTTCCAGTCGACATACTCGAGTACCGGAACTTGTTCGCGAAGAAACGCGGTGAACATCGGAGGGTTCGTACGGCAGGCGAAATCCTCGGACCAATCAATTTCAAACAAAGCGGAGGCTGCTCTGGAGCCATCGTCGAGACTTTTCATCATTCAGAAGTTCCTGCTCAAAGCAGAGTACGAAACAATGCGAGGCGGTTCAAAGGAGAAGGGAAGGCGATATCGGAATATGATAGACAGTCTAATTACAAATCACAGAAGAAACCTATTCGATTCTGTTGAACTTCGTTCATTCCATTGGATTCATTCGTACAATCGGACTACTTTTACAGTACTGCAGAGGGGGTAGGTGCAATCGATACCACCCTTTCTGGTGGACTGTTCGAGACAGAGAGTCACCGTGCAATCGAATGCAGTAATCACGCTAACACTCAAATTGTTGTCAAGTTCGGGATACTCCGCATCATCCTGCAGCGGTGACGTAGGCTTTTCTAGCAACCCTCTTCCTGCACGTTTCTAGCAAGATGCCAAAGCGATCCTCTTTCACGAGAGAAAGGTTCGCCTTGGGATGCCGCGTGAAATCGAAGGCCTGTTGTCGAAGAGGAGAGCAAGTGATTACACGTTTGGGTTGGATAAGTTTCATTCATACACCAGTTGTGCGTCGATGCCGGAGTCGCATTACAGCGAAGAACAAGTTTCGTTTAGCGCTGCAGCCGAAGGGGTGCAGAGATGCGTCGGGGGACGCTTTCACTTAAAGTCGCTCTTAGCCAATCGACAAGGGGCGACGTACTATTCCGCCCTCGATTCGGCAACCAACAGGTCGGTGACCCTGAAGCTCGTTCCCGAAACGATGCTCACCAACGCGGTGCAGATGCGACTGGACTACGAAACCAGCGTCTTGCAAGACTCCAGTAGTCCGTTTCTCGCTAAGCGAATCGATTCCGGAACCGATGGAGTCGACTATTTTCTTGCTTACGAGGCCTGCACTGGTGCGACGCTTCATAGCCGGTTGAAGCAAGGACCTTTGGGGGTTGCCGAAACGATCGACTTAGCGCGCAGCGTGTTAGCGGGGTTGCGTGATCTGCATGCTGCCAAGGTACTGCATCGGAATCTCAGGCCAGAGAGCATTTATTGCGAAGCAGGCCGAGACCTTCGCCAGGTGCAACTTACCGACTATGGACTGGCTTTGACCGTTGAGCCGGATACTCCACTGAAGTTGCAGCCATTGGAAGTGGCCAGATACGCCTCGCCCGAACAGGCGGGGTCGATTGACTGTAGCGTCTCCTCATCGTCCGATCTCTATAGCTTAGGCGCTATCCTCTTTTGCTGCGTGACCGGCAAGCCACCTTTCGATGGCGACACGGTTGGCTCGGTGTTGTTCAAGCATCTTACCGACCCTGTGCCTGATATTGCTGGTGCCAAGAACGACGTGCCGATTGTGCTCGACAATTTCATCCAGCGCTTGTTGCGTAAGGATCCGTGCGATCGTTACCAAACAGCGGTTGCCGCGCTGGTGGATCTCGAGGCGATTTCCAAGCACCTGGAGTCGCCAGAGTCGAATTCGAACATTGTTTTGGGATCGCGTGACCGTCGCGATACGCTAACGGAGCCCGCTTTTGTCGGACGCTCCGAGCAGATGACCACCTTAACGGAAGCGATGGACGATGCCGAGAACGGTCGGAAGGTTCTAGTGTCGATCGAAGGCGAGTCGGGCTCGGGAAAGTCGCGACTGCTTGCCGAAATGCTCCGCCACGCATCCAAGCAAGGTTTCCGAGTACTGCGGGGAATCGGTGCGAACGAGGTTTCCTCGACGCCATTCCGACTACTTGATGGTGTCGTAGATGGATTGCTTGCCGAGATCGCCAGCGATCCAAAGCTGCGCAGTACGCTCACCGCATTGTTGGGCGACCGCTTGCAGACCGTGGTTTCAGCCCTGCCTGAACTGCAAACCGTATTGGCCTACGACGAACAATGGGTTGCTCCTGAAGAAACTGGTGAAGCTCGTACGCTGGAAGCTCTCGTGCTGTTTCTCGAGTCGCTCGGCCATCTCGGAAAGCCGACACTGTTGCTGCTCGACGATTGCCAGTGGGCGGACGAACTAACTTACAAATTGCTGCGGCGTTTCTCCTCGGCTTCGTTCCGCGGTCCGTGTACGCTATTGGTGTCGCTCGCTTACCGGTCGGAAGAAATTCCGGAAGATCACCTATTGCGGGCGGTCGACGTGCGAACCACGATCCGCCTTAACCCGCTCACTCCCAGCGAGATTCGCCAGCTGGCGTTCTCGATGGCCGGCGAGCTACCCGAACAAGTCGTGACCACTGTCAATCGCCTGGCAGCTGGCAGCCCGTTCATGGCGTCGGCCGTGTTGCGTGGGTTGGTAGAGTGTCAAGCATTGGTGCCGGGCGAATCAGGATGGGTAGTGGATGAAGAGGCCTTGGCCGATGCGGGATCGTCGTCGCAGGCGGGGTCGTTCTTGGCGCGTCGTCTGCAGTTGCTGCCTCCTCGATCGCTACACCTTCTATCCGTAGGTGCAATACTTGGCAAACAGTTCGATTTGCATACCGCATTGCAACTGTCCGACTTGACGCCGACTGCCTTTATCGAAGCCCTCGAAGACGTGAAGACACGTCATCTGGTGTGGTTGCGCCCCAACGGATCGGACTGCGTGTTCTTTCACGACAAGATTCGTTCCACGTTGCTAACGGGGCTCGATCATGAAACACGCGCCTCGTATCATCTGGCAGCCGCTCGATACCTCTTGGAAGAGTTTCCAGATCGAGTTGCTGATGTTGCTTACCACTTTGATGCGGGGGACGAGTCGCGGTCGGCATTTCCTTTTGCGACCGAAGCGGCCGAGCAAGCGCGAGCGCAATACGCACTGGACGTAGCCGAACAGCAATACGAAATCGCCCTTCGCGGAGCTACCACGAACGCCGAGCGACACCAGATCATGGAAGGTCTCGGCGACGTGCTCATGTTGCGAGGCCGTTACGAAGAGGCTGATCGGTGGTTCGAGGATGCCGCTCCGCTGGCAGAGCCTGGTTTTCCCCAGGCTCAAATTCGTGCGAAAATTGGTGAACTCTATTTCAAACGGGGCGAGATGGCCGCCGCGATTCAGAGTTTCGACGCTGCTTTGCGTTTGCAGGGATACTATGTTCCTCGGCGAGTGATTTCGCTGTTGTTCATGGTGCTGTGGGAAGTCGTCGTCCAAACACTACATACCTGGTTTCCCGTAGTGTTCTTGCATCGGATTCGCCGCAAGCCGGATCGGTCGGAACGACTTACGATGCGTCTGCTTAGCTACATGGCTCATGGATGCTGGTATTCCAAGCAGCAGATGCTGATGCTCTGGTCGCACCTGCGCAATATTAACATGGGCGAAAAGTACATGCCCAGTGAGGCGTTAGCTCAGGCCTACTCGGAGCATGGCCCAGCGATGACCGTGGTGGGCTACTTCAGCCGAGCGGTTCGCTACGCGAAACGCGGCATCAAGATGCGCGACGAACTAAACGACACTTGGGGACGCGGTCAATCGCTCGTGTTCCTTGGTATCACGCTATTTGCCGCTTCGCGCTATCGTGAATGTATTGATAGCTGTCGGGCGGCCATTCGTATCCTCGAACGGATGGGCGACTATTGGCAAATCCATATGGCACGCTACCAGATTGCGGCCAGCATGTATTATCTCGGGGAGTTACACGGTGCGATTGAGGAATCGAAGGTCAATCGAAAATCGGGCCTCGAAACTGGCGACCAACAAGCGTCGGGTATCATTCTCGACGTGTGGGCGCGGGCCTCAAACGGCCGCGTGCCGAAAGACATGATGCGGGTCGAATCGCAGCGGGAACGAAGCGATGCTCAAGGTGCCAGCCAGGTATTGCTGGCCGAGGGTGTCTGCCTGCTGGCCGACGGTAAAACGTCCGAAGCCATCGAGGTGTTCGACCGAGCATTGAAGGTAACCTCCGAAGCGGGCGTACAAAACGCGTATACCATTGCACCGTACGCTTGGGGAGCCACTGCGTTACGAGTGGCTGCCGAGACCAGTTCAGGAGCGACTCCGTTCTATCGTGAAGAATGCCTGAAAAAGGCCGAACGCTACGCCCGGGCAGCCGGGCGGGCGGGCATGGTTTGCAAGAACGACTTGCCACACGCTTACCGCGAGTTGGGCCTTGTGCTCTGCATGCGGGGTAAGCTTGCCAAAGGCAAACGGGCGTTCCATCTAGCCATTGCATGTGCTGAGAAGTTGCAGCAAACCTTGCAGAAAGCCGAAACGTTGCTGGCAGCTTCGCGTATCGGTCACGAGGCCGGTTGGCACGAAGCAGGGCAATTCGAACGACAAGCCCGTCGCATTCTGGCCGAGTCGCAAAACGACTCGTTGTCGACCGAGTCGACAAGTAACCAAGGGCCAGAGTTAAGCCTTTCGCTCATCGATCGATTCGATACCGTGCTCGACGCAGGCCGCGCGATCGCTTCGTCGTTGCTGCCGGAGAACATTCACTCACACGCGCGAAGTGCTGCTCTGCATATGTTGCGGGGCGAGGTGTGTCACGTGATTCCCGTTTCTCGAAATGGCGAAGTAGGCTGGAAGCACTGTTCGATCGATCGTCCTGGAACGATTGCGATCCAAATCGCCGAGCAGGCCATTCAGACCGGCAACGTGATGCGTACCGGCGATATTGATTCGACCCCCGACGAAATCGCTGCAGCCGAAGAAACGGCGTTCTCTGAACTGTGTGTACCGATCTACGTGCGAGGTAACGTGGAGCTATTGCTCTACGTCGCTCACTCAGGTATTCGAGGTTTGTTTGGTCCCGACGAAGCTCGCCTGGCGGAGTTCATTGCCACGATCACTGGCGCGGCACTGGAGAACGCCGAAGGGTTCGCTCAACTGCAAGACTTGAACATCACCCTGGAAGAACGGGTTGCCGAGCGAACCGCTGCGGCCGAATCACGGGCCGCCGAGTTGGCGATCTCGAACAAGGAACTCGAAAGAACCGCTCGCGAGCTGTTGAATACACGAGACGAACTGCGTGCGGCCAAAGTGGCCGCTGATCAGGCCAACGAGGCGAAGAGCCGATTCCTGGCAACCATGAGCCATGAAATTCGCACGCCGATGAATGGCGTGCTCGGCATGACCGAGTTAGTGCTCAACACCCCACTCGACAATCAGCAGCGAAATTACCTCTGCACAGTAAAGCAGTCGGGCAATGCGCTGTTGTCGTTGTTAAACGACATCCTCGATCTCTCCAAGATCGAAGCCGGTCGGATGGATTTGGAGCGTATCGAGTTTAGCTTGCATAAAGTCGTAGTTGACGCAGCGCGGTTGATGGCGGTTGCCGCATTCGGTAAAGGTATCGAACTGGTTTGCCAGGTCGATCCTGCGGTGCCTGATCATCTGCTAGGCGATCCAAATCGCGTGCGTCAGATCATCGTGAATCTCATCAGCAATGCAGTGAAGTTCACGGAGAAGGGACACGTCTCCGTTTCGATTGAAGTAGAATCGACCCGCCATACGGGTTGTACGCTGGTGTGCCATGTGCAGGACACCGGTGTCGGTATTGCCAAGGATCGGCTCAATGACATCTTCGAGGCCTTCCGCCAGGAAGATAGCTCCACCACCCGCAAGTATGGTGGTACCGGATTAGGTTTATCGATTACCCAGCAGCTCACTTCGCTGATGGGAGGCGAGATGTGGCTCGACAGCGAAGTTGGCGTCGGCAGTTGTTTCCACGCCCGACTTCCCTTCGATACGGTCGAAGTCGAAGGCGATTCAACAAGGTCGCCAAGCGTCAATGGTTGGAATGTGGCCGTGGTCTCCGATAGCACATTCACGGCCGACATCGCTGCTTCGCAGGTAAACCAAATAGGCGGACAAGTGGTCAAGCAACTAGTCTGTTCTGCGACTAACGCTCGATCGCAAGATCTCTTTGCCGATGTCGCAGATGCCGACATGCTGCTGATCGATGTGACCGCCGAGCAACTCAGCGATCTTGAAGCGGTGGAGTCGATTCTGAGTCAGGCTCAATCGTCGTCGCTGCCAATCGTGGCATTGCTGCCACTGGGCAATGTGGAGGTGGTGGAACTCTGTCGCACGCTAAATATCGATCACACCGTGATGAAACCCGTCGACTGCGACGAATTGATCGAAGTCGTAGCCGCTTGCCGCGAAGAATCGAAGAAAGAGCAATTCAGCACGAATAACATGGAGTCCGACTGTGCCCAACCGCTGAGCATTTTGGTGGCGGATGATAGCCCTGTAAATCAGGCGGTCGCCAAAGGCATGCTCGAACTACTCGGTCACGAGGTTACCTTGGCCGACAACGGGCAGTTGGCCTACGACGCGTTTATCGTTCAGTCGTTTGATCTGGTGCTTATGGACATCGAGATGCCGGAACTCGATGGTTTCCAAGCAACGGAGAAGATACGCGAATACGAAGAAGCGAATCCACGGCCGAGGGTGCCGATCTTTGCCCTCTCGGCTCACGCCAGTGCGGATTTCTGGCAACGTTGTAAAGAGGCTGGCATGGAAGGCTGCCTCGCCAAACCAATTGATGTGCAAGAACTACTTCAGGCGACAAATGCGATATGTTCGGTCGCTCCGAGCACCGTCGCTCAATACGAGGAGAGTTCTATCGGATAAGTCGGTAGTCATTGCTTCGGCAGTAATAACAGCACACTTTTAACTTCCCATTAGTTGCTGTCGAAGTTTGTAACTTTGTTGAGCTAACTTCCATGCCCCCTTTTGCATTTCCCTATCAACCGGTTTCGAATGATCATCGTTCGGAGCCCTTGCACGACACGTATCATAGTCAGGCGTTTTCCACCACTTCCACGTTCTCGCGTCGATGCCAGGTGTTGATCGCCGACGATGATCCGATTAGTCGTTCCGTATTGGCAAACATCTGTTCTTACATTGGCGCTCACTGCGAAGTGGCCGCCAGTTACGAAGAGGCTACCTGGAAACTAAGCTGCCAGGAGTTTGACTTTGCGGTGCTCGATCTGAATATGCCGCCGCACAATGGCCTAGAAGTGTTGCGAGTTATCCGTCAACACTATAGCGAAGCGGTGCTGCCGGTCGTGATTGTGACTTCCGACAGCGATCGACAAAGTGCTATCGCTGCTTTCGAGCTAGGCGCGAACGACTACATTACCAAGCCATTCGACTCGGCCACGGCGATCGCCCGCATTCGTACCCATTTGCGGATGCAACAAATGCAGCGCCAGTTGAGCGAGAGTATTCTGCGTTATCAGCTGGCCATGCAAGGTACCAACGACGGTATGTGGGACTGGGACCTGCTCGGCGATTGCATGTATTTCTCCCCCCGCTGGCAAGCGATGTTGGGCTTGGAGGAACGAGAGCACTTCGGCGCACCGAATCACTGGTTCAATCGTATCCATGAAGACGATCGCGATCAGATTTTCCAAGGTCTCAAGGCCCATCTGAATGGTGAGACTACGCACTTCGATTCGGAACTGCGGATGCATCATGCCAACGAAGAGTATCGCTGGATGCTCTGCCGAGGCAAAGCCGTGTTCGATGCAAATGGTCGCGCGACTCGCATGGCGGGATCGCTTACCGACGTGACCGAAGGGAAGTCGGTCGACGCGTTGACCGGGCTGCCTAATCGGGCGTTGTTCCTCGAGCGAGTCATGCGACGGTTCGCCCAGTTCCAGCGCGATACCAGCCGAACATTTGCGATTGTGTATATCGACGTCGACGACTTCAAGCTCGTCAACGACAACTTCGGGCACGCTGCGGGCGATTCTATCTTGGCTTCGTTGACCTACAACGTGCAGGCAAATATTCGCCGGCCAGACTCCGTGATCGCCCGACTGGGAGGCGACGAATTCGCGATTCTCATTGAGGATCTCAATTGCCGTCAGGCGGGCTACGTGATTGCCGACCGTTTATCAAAGGCCATTGCGAGTCCTTGCTCGCTGCCAGGCGAAGTGTCGTTTACCCCTTCGGCCAGCATCGGCGTCGCCTTTGCCGATGCGACGATGAACTCGTTTCACGATTTGCTGGACTCGGCCGATCAAGCGATGTACCAGGCCAAGCGTTCCGGAAAGAACAGCTATCACATTAGCGAACCAGCAGCCAGTGGACCACCTCAAGTCGACCGCGACATGCTCCCCACTCCCAGGCCCACCTGGCATAAACCACTGGGGTAGTAGAGCCGTGCAGACGGGGCGATCTTGCAGTGACGCCATAGCCGAGATTCCGCTCGACCGGCAAAAAACGACGAAAACATAACCCCTTTGACCTGCCGCCTAACCACGGCGTACCATATTGCTACCGATCACCACGGCCGAGTGGCGGAATTGGCAGACGCTCTGGACTTAAAATCCAGTGTCCAGAAATGGGCGTGCGGGTTCGAGTCCCGCCTCGGCTACTGGTTTTTAAGTAGTTTTGTGACCCCCGCCTTTACGACGGGGCTTTGATTTCTGCTTACTGTTACCTAAAGTGTTACCTGATTCGCGTTCTGCGGCTCTCCACAGCTCGTCGGCGGTGCTCTCGGCATTCTGCCCAACGTAGTAAGCCATGGTTGTTTGGATCGACGCGTGCCTCATCAGTTCCTGCAGCACTGGCGGCATGACCCGGCGTGACCAGCGGAATCCGAACCCACGCCGAAGGTCGTGGGCACTAGCAAACTTGCGAACTAGCTTCTCGACCGGGCGGCCCTTGTCGTCGTTGGTGCGCTTCATTCGCTCGTCGACCACGACGCCAGCTTTCTTGCCGATGCTAGTGATGACCGGGCCAACCGAGTGACGTGACCTGCTGTGTGGTGCCCCCGAATCATCCGTGAGCTGAAACACCCAACCACGCCGGTACCGCTTAGGGACTGTCTCAAGGTGCTTGGCAAACTCCGGCGTCATGGGTAGCAGCTCGTCGGTCCCTCGCTTCTGGGCCGATCCAGGGATACGAAATAGGGGTCGGCGCCCGTCGAAGTCGACCACGATCGCGCCGGGGCGATCGTCCCAGCTCAACAGCAGCGACTCACCAAGCCGGAACCCGCATTCCCACAGGCCGCGAAGATAGAACACCCAGGACTCGGCAGCTTGCTCGCCCACCACCTTCGCGGCTGCTTGTTCGATGCGCTCGAACTCCTCGGTGGTGACCGGTCGCCCCTTCATTCTTTTCTTAGTTCGCTGCTTCGGCATTTCGAACTCTGGAAGCTTGACCAACATGCCTTGCTTGTGTGCCCATCGACTGGCCCTCTTGAGCGATCGCAGCGTGCCAGCAATGTAAGCCTCTGCGCTTCCCTCGGCTCGCATCTTGGTAACCAAGGCGGTCATGCGGTGGGTGGTCAGGTCGCCAACGCGCTTCGGTCGGAAATACTCTCGGAACTTATTCAACGCGAGTACGTACCCGTAGGCCGTCGCCGGTGCCAGGCCACCGAGTGCATTCTCTTGGTAGTCTTCAACGAACTCCTCCCAGGTCACTCTCGGCGACCTCACGTAGCGACCTTCGCGGAGTTCGGCCTCCCAGATCGCGGCCTTTTTCTCGGCGGCTTTCTGATTGGAGGTTTTGGTAGATCGGGCGATATGCTTGTTCTCGATCGGGCAAAGGTACCTCATGTAGAGATTCGTTCTGCCCATGTCGACAACGTGGACCGTTATCTCCTCGTGCATCGCTGGCTTGCCTCCAGGTCTCAAGGGTCGGGTTTGTTGCTTCCATGCGATTCTGACGCATCCTGTGGCTGCCTTTCTGGCAGTTTTCACTTTCAACGTAGGTTGTCGACGTAGGTAGCTGACATACGTTGACAACCTACGTGGACGGCGGGAAGGTTCAGCCATTTTTGGCTGAACCTTTCGCCCTCTGAAACTGGTGCCAAAATTGGCACCGGTTTCCCAATGGGACTACATCATCGAAACGGCTTGCTCCCACGCTTCGATCGCCCCTTCGAAGAACCCTCGCATGAACTCACCCTCGTCGTAGAGCGTGACATTCTCTTCTCCGATCGCGTCGTCAAAGAACTCTGAAATCTCGTTTGGCTCTACCTCTTCAGGGTCATCCGAGACGATCGCCGCAATCACGGTTCCGATGGGGCCCAAGTGCGACCACTGAATCGACGAATTCTCCTCGTGAAAGTGCGCTGTCCAATACTCGTCAGCGTCTTGGCGATATTTCCAGAGCCTCTTTAACTGCGGTGCTTCGGCAATTTTTGAGGCCCAATCGAATCCCTCTACACGCCCCTCTCGGTACAGCTCCGCCTCAGAGCCTTCAAGGGACTTACGCAACCGAGCAACGTCGACTTGGGACATTTTCAACTCTCTGGGTCGTTTGGGTTGATGGCGGTCTGCCTCCAGGGAGAACACCTCCGCTGCGAGTGCTGACCAGTTCGTAGATTTGGGGCAGCGATCCATCCGCTTCCGAACGTCTGCCGGAATACTGATGGTCATCCTCACGTAACTTTGTGGCATAGCTAACTCCTGCTTTGCAGTACGTAACGGATGCATAATACGTATCGGGTACGTATTGGTCAACCCATGCCGGCCGCGACCGTTGCCGCGGTCTACGCTGCGGCCGGCGTGGGTCTCTCTACCTTAAATCAAGCCAAGCTCGGCCAGGCTCACTACCTGAATCTCGACGCGCTCGGGTTCTTCGACGTGGTGGCCGTGCCTCCTGCGGATCGCCTCGCAGTGGCGTGCGATCTCTTCGGGGGATGGGTCGGTGCCCTTTCCCTCTGGCCAGATTTGCTCTCGCTGGTAGCCGTGACAACCCCGTGCAACCAGATGGACCGTGGACGGTGAAACGCCGAGCCTTTCCGCTATCGCTCGTTGGGTGCCGTTGTTCGAATCGAGTTCTCGCTTGATTCGGTTGAAGTGTTCTCTTGTTATGCGTTCTTGCACGGTGCCCCTCCCTCCTGGACGGACCCGACGATTGGGGGGAGGTCGAGGTCAGCAATGCGATTCTTGCTTAGCTCAACCCACTCGCTCTTGGCCTGCTCGCGTTTCGTGTCCGGCTGAGTGCAGACCAGGTTATATAAAATGGGCAGCATGCTTGCGCGAATGCGTTCCCCTTGGGCGACGATCTTCGCCGCCTTGTGCATGTTGCAATCGCCTCCATGCATAACACTGCTGGCCATGTTGCCGAAACTCGTGAAGTCTCGCCTCTCCTGCTCGCTAATGACGCCCTCAGCCAGCAAGAACTCGGTCAATCTATGGATCTGCGGTCGACGAAGCGTTCGCCAGCCAGGGCACATGAGCGCCACGCGCTTAAGCAACCGCTCGACGGCCGTTCGCGACGTGCTGACGGCCGCGGCCCGGTATCCAGCATTCAGCAGGAACATGGCCTCGGCGAACTGATCGCCGGCGCAGAACTCTGCTCGGAGTAGTGGCCGGTAGCGGTTGGGCATTCGCCGCCAGGTCCACCGGAAAGCTACGAAGTGAGCCAGCCAGCACTGGAGATTTCGTGTAAGGGTAATTGCCATCGTTGGCGCACCTTCCCTGGTCCCAGCAGATTGCCGGGTCCATAAAGAAAGCGCGACCGCGCACAGGCTTTGCTAGGCGGCATCTGATACCGCCCGGGGTCCTCGCGGATTCCCCAAACCTGCGCGCGACCGCGCTCTGATTTCAGATAGGGATTTAGCATTTTCAGATGTCCTCTAATGTCGAACCACGGCTGGAAGGGGGCAACCATTTCGCTCGCGTGCTGCTTCCGATGCGGCTTTCGCCTGCCAATCAGATGCAGCGTGCGAGCTTCCTGGTAACACCTGTCGCCGTTGGTCAAACGGGTTTAGCATTCATGATCTTACGCACTTCTCCAGAAAGTTCAAGCGTACTTTCTTGGTGTTCACTAGCGATTTGTCCGGGCAACGTTGCCGGACCTTTTTTGCCACCGATTTCGCTACCCGACTTGCCGCTTACGCCAACTGTCTTTCCGGCTGCGTCGCGGGCGTCCCTAGAAATCCCCGGTAATTTTTCCGGCGATTTTTCCTCCCCCTTTTTTGGCCTTCCGACATTAGCGTCATAGCTGGCCTTCGCCGCCTTGTCGTACATGTCACGAGCGCGAGCAGCGACCATCCTGTGGGTCAAAAATCTCCGCCAATTTTGGCGGCAATTTCCAGTCGATCGACCACCACCGCCTACGGCGGTGGCACCAGGCCGACCTCCTGTTTCAACAACGCCAACTCCTCACGCAGCACCTTATTCGCGTTATCGATCGACTCGCGAGCGACGGCCTGCAATTCTGGCGGCAACTGTGCGATTCGCTTTTCCGCGACCTCGCTACCGAGCGTGAGCAACTCTTCGAACGTGCTGCACGCGCGGACCTCGTCGACGGTGACCAGGTCTTCAATCAGCCAATCAATGAAAGCCGCGGTCATGTGCTCGGCGGCCTGGTGCATCCGAACATCGATGTGGGGCAAGCCGACGTAGCAATCTACGAAGAGCTTGCGAATGTGTTGGTCGATCGTCATGGCTTTATTCTTGTTGGGAGGTGCCGGTGCGAGCGTAGAGGATTTCGTCATTTAGTTCTCCTGCTTCGTCGTTCCGCCGGCCGGCTCGCTCGTATTACTTTCTTTTTGCTCTTGAATGCCGAGGCTACGCTTCTGCACCTCCAATTGCTCTTCCAGCAGCGGAATGAGCCTTTGTAGAATGATCGCTTCGTTTGCGTTGCCGGGAGTCGACTGCAAATACTTCGCGTACCCAAGCCGGTTCTCAAGACCGATATATTCGTTCCGCGCCGCGCCTAGCACGATACTGCGATCATAACCTAGCGAATCTTGCGTGTTAGTCACGCCGCGACCGATCGCGGCCATGGTTGGATGGCCTCGGCGTAGCCATGATGCTTCGATGTCGTTCGCGGCCGCCTCGCTCGCCGATTCAATGTCGCCATACCGAAGCGCCGCGTCTTTCAACCGACCCGCCGATGCGGGCACCATATTGGCCGCGCTTACGCTAGGATCGACTTCGATGAACCGGCGAGCATCTAGGTAGCCATCCGCGTTTGCCAGGTTGCTACGAATGCGAGCGAAGCCTTCCCGATCGTTTTGCAACGCCGAGAACGCCATCGCCGCGTTCGATTCGCCCAACACATTGATAGCCGTACTGCCAGCATCTACTTGCGATTGAATGCTATCGAGCGTTTCAACTAGCGTGCCTTTAGCCAGGCCGCGACGGAGAAGCGAATTATAGAACGCGCCGAGCTGCGTTCCCGCCTGATCGATATTCCCCGCTTGCTTTTCCAACACCGCCAGAGCCGCCATCGACGAATCGCCGGCGTAGCCCAGTTCTCGCGACTGCTGCCCAAACTTGGTGGAGGCTTGGGCGGTCTCAGCCGCCGACACCTGCGTTTCCTTTGAGCTAACGCTGACTCTGTCGGCGATTTCGCGCAATGAATACCGGCCATCGTACAGATTGCCGACTTTGCTAGCCGACTTTCCGAACTCAATGAGCTTGTCGCCAGCGATTTGCCTGCTTTCGCCGATATCGAGGAGCGCCCTCACGTCCTCTTTCGAGTAGCCTGCATTCTTCACAGCGATCGCGAAATCACCGCCCTGCGAGTAATTCTCGAAGATGCCGCGTTTGACCGCTTCCCGAGCCACGCCGAGATTAGCTAGGTAATCTTCCGGCGAATCGCTGACCTGCTGCAGCTCGCCCAAGCTGCCGAGGCTTTCGACTACCGCGCTGCTGGCCGACTGCGCGGTTTGCTCCATTTGCCGAAGGGCCTGCATGGCCGTACTGGCCGCCGAGCCCACGCCCAGCAGGCCAGTCACGCCAGCTGCCAAACCGCTGAGCACCTGCTTACTGAACATACCCTTCGTGGCCGAAGTTGCCGCGTGCAGCTCGCCACGAAGCTGAGCGATCCTTCGGCGCCGCGTTTCGACGCTGATCGCATCCGCCCGGTGCAGCTTGATCGTTTCACGTAGCTGGCGGTTGAACGATTCCTGCGGGGTTTCCAGCGACTGCCTGAGCGTTTCACCCTGCTGCCGCAGCGCCTGCTTTACCCGTTCCGACTCCGCTGCCAGCTTGCGTTCGCTCTCGGCCGCCTCTCTCAGCTTCGGATCAAGCCGATCAAGCTGCTGACGCCAGCGATTCGCAGCGGCTTCGGCCTTGCCTTGCTCCAAGGCTCCCTTCTCGACGTAGTGGGCGAGCCGGGCGAGCTTGTGGTTGTACTGCTCGACCTTGTCGCCAGTCGCCGCGAATCGCTCCGCCTCGCTCTTGAGCTTCGCGAGGCCTTTCGCCGCGTCGGCCCCTTGCTGTTCCGACTTGTCGAGTTCCGCGTTGAGCTGACGAATCAACTCGACCGCACCGCGACCGGAACCTTGAAGTTCGAACTTTGTGCCCATGGCTGGAATCCTTTCTAAGAGCCTCTGCAAGTAAGTGATTCGGCGGGGTGTAAGTGCTGGAATCCCAGAGAAAACGCCCTTTTGGGGGCATTCGCCGCGCCGACTTACTTACTTACCCTCTCTGCCTCGAACAAATAAAAGTGCCGCGATTGCGGGCGGAGCCCACTGCGGGAGGGGGGGCGGCAAAGGACCCTTGGCCCCCGGGGGGGGTGGGGGGTGCCCCAGGGCTCGCCACAGCTCGCCTGCCAACGCCTCGCGTTGGCTTTTGCTTTGGCTCATCACCTGAGCCCTTTTCGTCAACCCAACGCAATAGCAGCCCGCTGGTGAATTCAAACGGCAGCGGGTGGCTCACACCTGTCCGACCAAAGCAGAGCCAGCCCGCCGCCGCCACACTCACCACGACTACCGAAACGCCTTCGGGGCAGGCGCGCTGAACGCGTCACACGCAACCCCGCCGTACCGCCTCTTGACCTCAAGGCAAGCCTCGCTCCAGCGGCAGTTCTTCTCCTGCTGGTACGCGGTCGCGATGGCTACCAGCTTCGCCTTCCGGTCCGCTTCAGGGGTAGCTTCGATCGATGCTTTTGTTGGAAATGCAAACATGTCTTTTTTCTCTCTCTGTGTAACAAAGTGGGGGGGAGTGGTTTGTTTTGCTTTACTCGGAGTCGTCGGCGATCATAGACACTTCAAGCCGCTTCATTCTCATCCACGCATGGATCGGCTCGCGAGCTGCCAGCGCTCTTTCGTCGAACTCGGCCTGCAGTTGATCTCTGCGTTCGATCTTTTCAGGCAGCGCCGCTTCGATTTCATTCAGCCAGGCAATCCATACCTCGCCATCTAGCTTGGGGTTATTTTTTTCTCGTTCATCGATCGCTGCCGGGCAATATAATCGAACCGCTTCCCAAACGATCAAAGCGTGGCCGCCGGTACTCGCCCAACGCCGAAGTGATTGCGATCCTTCGATTGAAACCCAACCTTTGTGCTGCTCGATTTCATCTTTCAATATGAATAGCTCGGAGAACTCTGCCTTTAGTTCACGCCGCGTGAACGCGACCTTGTCGCGAAGCGGCTGAGGTGCCCTTTCGAGAAGCCGCTCATAACAACTTTGAACACTCTCAAATGCGGCTCTCTTTTTATCGCGAATCGCTACCAGCTCTCGCAGCTTTTTTGCAAGCGAACTTGCCTGCTGCGCGAGCACCGGCTCGCGCGACCCCTCGGTAACATCAAGGTCTTCCATTTCGGCTCTGGTATTCGCGAGGGTCTTCTCGGCGGCGTCGAGTTCTGCCTTCGCAGCAACGACTGCGTTGTAGTCGCCGCCGAGTTCTTCGAGCATTCGCATGGTGCCTGCTCGCGAGCGAAGCAGCATCGCCAATTCGTGGACGCTCTCGACCTTCCTCTGGAGGTGTTGTACTTGGTGCGACTTTAAAAAGGACCACTCAGCAGGCGTGACGATCAGCTCGCCAGATACAAAATTACCATCGTGACGGTCCACCAGCTCATCCAACAGTTGCTCCAGTGCGACAAGCCTTATCAACTCATTGTGGCGTTCCGATTCGACGATCGCAGTGGCCTCGTCAGTGACAGGCTTTTCTCGTTTGCCGGCGGGCTTGGTTTCTGTTGCGTTTCCCATTCTTCAATCCTTGTAGTGGTGGGGGGGAGAGTGATTTGCTTTTTCTAGTGGAGCCGCCGGTAGTCGTCGGCAGCTTCGGCAAGTGTTGGGTATTTGCGTCGCAAAGCAGCCTCCTGTGATTCACTGAGGTCTGCCAAAAAGTCAACGCCGGGGTGCGCGGCGAGAGCCAGCTCGGCGTACTTGTCGTAAGCATCCTTGCCGCGGAGGTCGGCGTGCTTGTCGTTCGCGAGTACCGCCGCGATGGCCTGCTCGGGGGCTGCCACCTCGTCAACGAAGCCCCGCTTCAACGCTTCCTCTGCATAGTAGGTTTCGGCGGAAATCGCATTCAGTACCTGGTCGGAAGTCATGCGGCGTCGGCTGCACTTGGGAGGCACGCGATTGATGTATTGCAGGAACCATCTGCTAACTTCCTCGACCTGTGCGCGAACCGCTTCGATATCGCCCTCAGTGACAGGCACGCCGGGCATTCCGCGATGCTTCGCATTTGCCGAGGCAACCGGAATCACTTTAATGCCAGCCGCTTCATAAGCGGCGCTCGAATCGGTGAGCACCGAAATCACACCAACGGAGCCCACCACCGTTGAAGGCGAAGCGATGATTGTGGTGGCTTGCGAAGCGATCCAGTAGGCGGCGCTCGCTAGGTACTCACTTGCTATAACAGTTACCGCTTTCGCTTCGCTGAACTCTCGCACCAAGTCGGCCGTTTCAGGCACGCCTGCGACTAGACCACCCGGCGAACTCATGCGAATTATCACATGGCCAACAGCATCATTACGCAGAATCGAGTACAGCCTCTCGCGCACCCGCTCCAGATACCAAGGCGTCAACACGCCTTCGACCCAGCAGGTGGCGACCAGCTTCGAGTCCTCGCGAAAACGCACAACCTGGTGCGTTGGCGAAATCGCCAACGCTTCTTGAAGTTCAGCCGCCGCGGCCGGCAGCACTGCTGCCAATTCGTGTTTCATTGTGAATTACCTCGCGTAACTTCGGTGAACGTTTCGAATGCAAACGCTTCATCTCGGGAAAGCAACAGGCCGAACAACGACTCGGCCAACTCCGCGCCGATGCGATTGTCCCGCAGCCACAACAATCGTTCGCGTGACACCTGCCAGCCGACACCGGGGCCGGGCACCTGGGCGTCGTGCCACCGCCAGCCGGTTGCCAGCTCGGCGTCGAGCGTGCGCGCTGCGGTCATACCAACCGTTGATTCCGGCACGATGAACACTACATCTGCGAGGGTGGCCAACTCGAGCCCGTAGCCGCTACCATTACGAAGCAACAGGCCAACCGGAAGCTTGCGTAGATCTCGCAGCCAGTCGATTTCCTGACGAGCGAACGCGAATCCCTGCGTGGCTTGGGTGGCTGAGTCGAAAACGATAAACGTCGGCCGCGTGAAGCTCTCAATCAGGTCAGCCGCTTCCACCCACCGATCGAAATCAATCGTGCCACTCATTCGAAGCACGTCGAGCGACGGGTGCCACTCCTGAAAAACCTCGCCTGCAGCCTCGCCGCGGCCGACGTCGCCAACGAAAACTAGTTGCTTGCTGCTCGTGTTGTTCATCGCTTCCACCTGGACACGGGTTCGGCCCTGTTCGAGATAATTCCCAGCAATGAAGCCAACGCGATTCCCTTTGGTGGCTCGTTCGGTGGCCAACTGTTCAAGATCGCACTCGCAACCAATGGGTAGTTGTCTCGCAGAAGTGTTTCAGCTTCGTCGCGGCCAAGCTTCCTAACCTGTGCGTAGTGATCTCTGTGAAAGGGATCTACGTCGTTGGGAAGCACGCTCAGAGTTCTAACCATCAGATTTCAACCGTTTGTGGCACTGGTGAGTAATCGGAATCGCTTTCCAAGATTTGCACGATGGATCGATAGATTTGCTTTCCATCCCCTTTGTGTTCAGGGTGGTCAGCCACAACCCGTTCGGCCCACCGTCGTTTCTCGCGCTTGTCCCAACCTTCAATAACCGGGCCCCACTTCTGATGAAGCATTCGCCAGCGAGCTTCCTCCTGCTTTGATCGTTCCACCTCTGGTGGTGTGTACCCGTCTCGCCACGAGGGCCAGCCTTGATCGGCGTCGGTACTTGGCTCGCATCTTCGAATGCGGTTGTAGAGAGCAGCTTCTGGGTGGTCGAAGCCACCGCGGTGTTCTTTCCACCAGGCAAGCACCTCGCGAACCTGTGATGGGGGGGAGCCATTCGATCGAGCATCGGCAGTGCATCTGCTTGCATCGTTTACACCCGCCTTGAAAACCTCCCCCTCCACCTCCTCCCAGTCGTCTGCGGTGGTGGTGGAGGTTTCTTTTGTATCTATTCCTATATAGGGGGGGTCAATCTGACCCGGGGGTAGGGTCAAATTGACCCGGGGGGTAGGGTCAATCTGACCCCCCGGGGGGTCAAGTTGACCCGGGGGGTGGTCACTGTGGTCCGGTGCCTTTACCGGTGTCGAAGTGGTGCGGTTGTATTCTCTCTGATGCGAGTATTCGGCACTGCGATTAATCGCAAGATGACGAACCGCATTCCAGTCGATTGAGAGCTCGTTGGCAGCTTGGGATCCGTTATAGTTAGTTCCGGTGGTCAGAGTGACCAAGCCAGACTTTATCGCGTCAGCAACAGCACGCTTCGCGGTCGACCGTGAGTAACCATGTTTCTCCGCGATCGTTTGGTAGCTCCACCTAAGGGGCTTTCCCGTGCTGCCACAAACGCTCTCGATCGTTCGGATCAACGCCCATACCTTTGCAGACGCACCAGAAATTCGTAACGCCGATTCAAGCATCACATACCGTTCGCGCTTCCTAGACTCAAAATCTAGCGGCTTTTGGCTAGCATCAATGCCCATGGTCTGCTACACTCCGTGTGCTACACGATGTTCGCCCCGCCGAGGTGTTCCACTCACTCGGCGGGGTTTTTTTGTTCAGCCCTCACCCGCAAATCGGCTTTGGTAACTTTTCGAGTTCGTCGAGGTAACGAATCGCGTCCTCGCCGTCGATGTAGACCCGCTTGCCAATCCGCTTCTTGCGAAGCGAGACACCCTTTTTCGCCGCTGCGAGAATCAGCTTGTCGCCCACGCCAGCCGCCTGCTTGAATCCCAAGAGCGTGTAACGCATTCGCGGGTCGATTCCGATCGCTTTCTGGTTTGTGAGTTTCCTTGGCATTACCCAAACTCCCTTGCAAGTATTGGTGGTGTTGTTGGTGGCGCTTCCGTAAGCACCTCTTACGCTCTTTCGGCGCAAATCTCAAAATCTCGACACTTAAAGTTCAAAAACAAAAATCGCTTCGGTGGGCTACTGAGTAGGCAATAAAAAAAGCCACCAGGGTTCCACGTGGGAACTCTGGTGGCTTTGTTAAGTCAGGTGCCGCTGCTACCAAATTGTTGCGGCAAGGAATGTAACAGGTGTTCCTAGCTAGCGTCAAGCATGGGGGGGCAATCGTAATAACGACCGGCACCGCCAACCACTTGCGATAGCGACTCCAAGTGTTACCTTGGGTGTTACCTGAAATCAGTTTTTTGCATCGCTCAGAACGTGAAAAGAGAGCAAAAAACGCGAGC
Source organism: Aeoliella mucimassa (assembly GCF_007748035.1). NCBI lineage: Bacteria > Pseudomonadati > Planctomycetota > Planctomycetia > Pirellulales > Lacipirellulaceae > Aeoliella > Aeoliella mucimassa. Next base: position 5,059,564 of record NZ_CP036278.1, on the reverse strand, counting down.
CTGGAGTGCATGGCAGTAACCTGAACGTACATTCAGTACACTTAAAATCCAGTGTGGGGTAACCCACGTGCGGGTTCGAGTCCCGCCTCGGCTAGTTGTGAACGGTGTTTCGCCTTGGGCATATCCCTTTTTGGCGATTCGTGGGGTTCAGTCGGTACCAGGCGAGGTGCAGTTCCGTACCATTCCGACGATTGCTGCACCAGATTTTGCAGCGTTTCAGGATCAGGCTCCATGACGGGGGAAGTTGGGGCAGTCAGTGGAGCTTTGTGGAAAGTCCTGCGCATTCCTTGAGAATGCACGGGGCATCCGGAATTGCTATCGCACAGCGAACCGACCACGATGGTTCCGTTCGATTGGTCTGTTATGGCAAGTTGGTTTCCAAACTTGTAACCATGGTTATTCATTAATCAGGGGCAGAGTAGGCCATGGCCTGGCTCTGCCCCTGTTTCGTAGTTGCGCTTGCAGCTACTTGGCCGCAGGCGGGGTGATACCCTGCTCCTTCAGCTTGGCTAGGTACTTCTCGGGCTCAGCGTTGAGCATCTTTGCGCAACCAGGGCAGCAAAGATAAACAACCTTGCCTTCGACAACGGTCTTGTAGGGACCGCCCATCGCGTCGAGCGGTTCATCCATTACCGGACAGAGCTTCTGTGCTGCGACAAAGGCCGCGTCGTCCTTCGTTGCCAGGACCACTACCGGCTTCGGAGTAGGCAGCGGAGGAAGTTTTGCCAGGTACTTCTCGGGCGATTTCTCCAGTGCTTTCAGGCAACCTTGGCAGCAGAGATAGACATCGCGATCAAGCCCGGTCACTTTGATCGGCGATCCCATCGATCCAAGAGGAGCCTCGGTCACCGGGCAGGTCTTCTGCAGTTTGATCGCTTCGGCGTCGGCCTCGGTTGCCGGCGCGGCGACGATCTTTTGCTCGATCTTCTTCAGGTACGTAGCAAAGTCGGCTTTTACCTTGTTGACACAGCCCGCGCAACAGACGTAGATGGTCTGCTCGCCTTCGGTCACGGCGATCGGTTCGCCCATCGAGCCGAGTTGCTGTCCACTAACAGGGCAGATACCTTGGGCGGCGATGGCTGCTGCCGTTTTCTGTGCTTCGGAAAGCGGACCCACAAACGGGGTCGAGAACGACACCGGGCGACGATTCGAACTCGCCAGGCCTGCCAGTTGGAACGTCAGCTCACCTTCGCGACCTGCTACACGACTCAAGTCGACCGAAACACTCAGCGACTTGGCCGATTTGTCCTGCTCCACCTCGGGATAGAGGTCGTAGCGGTAGCGCTTCGCGTCGCCCTTCAACTGCAGGGTGGCCGCCCCGCGAACTTGCTGAACATCAAGCGGTTGCCCCTGGGCATTGTAGGCAAATAGATGGATACCTCCCGATTCGAGCAGTGTCTCAAACTGGAAGTCGCCTGCCTGACTCACGACACCGCCGTGAGGGCCGGGGAGGGCCTGCTTTGGCTCTTCAGCCATCTCATGCCCAGCGTGGCTGGCGTCGGTTGCCGGAGCCATCTCGTGAGTAGCCGGCGAAGGCGACTCGCTCGGTTGTTGGGCATTCGCAGCCGAAGCTCCGAACAGTGTGAGTAGCACAAAGCTAAGCGTAAATCGCAAAACCATTTCTACCTTCCTTTCTCGTTGGTAAAAAACAAAACCAATCCCGCTGCTTATCCTTCTGCAGCAGGAACCAATGAATCGAGTGGGCTTTCCTCTTCGACACCTTCCCAGTGCCGATCAGCGAGTCCCATTTGCATCTTGAACTCTTTGTAGGCGCAGAACACCACCGGTACGACGAAGAGCGTAACCAGCTCGACAAGCATGCCACCGAACACGGGAATAGCCATCGCTCTGGCGACATCGGCTCCTCGGCCGGTAGACACTAACACTGGCAGCAAAGCCAGCACGGTAGTAGCCGTGGTCATCAAGCAGGGACGAATCCGTCGTTTGCCCGCTTCGATCGTGGCGAAGCGAATGTCTTCGACACTCGTGAGCTTGAGTCGCGTGAACACCTGGTCGAGGTACGTGGCAATCACCACACCGTCGTCGACCGCAATCCCGAACAGAGCAATGAACCCCACCCAAACTGCGGTATTCATTTCGGTGCCATAGATGGCCAGCAGAATCATTCCACCAGCGAAGGCCACTGGAATACCGGCAAAAATGGCCAGCGTGATCGGCCAATGGCGAAACTGAAGACAAATAATCAACAGGTTGATCAGCACCACGAGCGGTACCAGCCAAAACAGCCGCTGATTGGCCTCGATCTGGTTGCGGAAGCTGCCCACGGCCTCGAGCGAATATCCAGGTGGTAGCTCCAAGCGATTGGGGTCGCCGGCAGGCAAGTTTTGCGAGGCGTGCAAGTCTTCTTGAATCGCCGCGACCGATTCCAGCGCACCCGCCTTATCGCTCGTGGCAAAAGCGACGTGTGCCACGAGCCGAGCGTTCTCGCTATTGATGGCACCTGGTCCCCAGGTCGTCTCGAGCTTTGTAAGTTCCTCAAGGGGAACTACCGACCCAGCGTGGGTGACTACGGGCACTCTTGCGAGCTCGTCAATTCGTTCGCGAAGGTCGCGTCGATACCGCAAACGCACTGGATATCGCTCTCGGCCTTCGACGGTGTTGATCAGGTTCATCCCGCCGAGGGCAGTTTCCACCACACTGTTGACCATCTCGACGGTCATGCCATAGCGGGCGGCCGCTTCGCGATCTACGGTGAACTCAACATAAGGTTTGCCCAGCACGATGTCGGGACTAACTGTGCCGGGGTCTACGTAGGCAGAACTTCTCAGGTGATCTGCGACGGAAAGTGTTGCTTTGGCAAGGTCCTCCAGGCGGTCGCCGTAGATGCGGATAGCCATCGGGGCTTTGATACCACTTTGCAGCATGACGACTCGCCCTTCGATCGGCTGAAGTGGGCTGGCCTTGGTAATGCCTGGCAGGGTGGCAACTGCTACAATCTCGTCCCACACCTGCTTGGCGGTGATGCCCTCGCGCCACTGATCCTCCGGCTTCAGCATGATGTAAGTCTCAATCATCGCCGCTGGGGCGGGATCGAGTGCCGACTCGACGCGGCCGATCTTACCGAGTACATCCTTAACCTCGGGGATCTGCTTAATCAGATGATCTTGGGCCTGAAGCACCTGCATCGCTTGGCTAAAGCTGGCCGCCGGGTAAAGCGTTGGCATATAAAACCAACTTCCCTCGTCGAGCGCAATCCAGTCGTCCGATTTCAATCCACCAAACTCATCCTTCAGGTCTGCGTATCCAGGGAATTCATCGGGACGGACACCAAGTGTTTCTGCCACCTGTTCAAAGGGGCCCATAATCTTGGGCAAGCCGAAGTAGCCGCCAAGTCCCAGCAGCAATATCGTGATTGGTATCAGTGAGAAGAAGAGTTTGTGGGCGAGGAACAATCGCAAGATCGGCACGTAAGTCGCCACAATCGATTTGCTGACGATGCTCTCGTCGATCGGGCGAATGCGTTCCCGGCCCATCTGCCAGCCAGCCGCCGCGGCCAATGCGGTGACAATGCTTGTTGCCATCCATGGAGATAGACCGTATGCGGCGGAGATCTCGTCGGCCCACACGAAGTAGACCAACAGACCGGCCAGCAACGCAGTGGATATTGCGAGGGCGAAGCTGGTGAGTCGCTTGCCACTGGCGGTCCGCAGGATCAACCGGCACAACGCGGGCACAAATGTAATCGCAACAATCAACGCCGAGGCGATGGCAAACGTTTTGGTCCACGCCAACGGGCTGAACAGTTTGTAGTCTCGCCCAGTGAGAAAGAACACCGGCAAGAAGCTAACAATCGTCGTTGACACGGCGGTTACTACCGCGGGAGCTACCTCAGCCGCGGCGTTCGCGATCACCGTCAGCCTTGGAGTTTGTTCATTGGACGGTTCTTCCTGTTCCCAATCGGCCAGGTGTTGGTAGATGTTCTCGGAGACAATGATCCCCATGTCGACCATCGTACCGATCGCGATGGCGATGCCCGCTAGCGACATAATGTTCGCGTCGAGGCCGAACACCTTCATCCCGACAAACGACAGCAGCACCGCAACCGGCAACGTCGAGGCGACAATCAAGCTACTGCGAATGTGCAACAGGAATAGTAGAATCACGACCGCGGTAATCACGATCTCTTCCTGTAAGGCCGTGGTTAGCGTGCCGACCGTCTCGTCGATCAAACCCGTGCGGTCGTACACTGGCTTGATGGTGACCCCTTCGAGCGAGGGAGTAATCTGTTCTATCTTGGCCTTTACTCGATCGATCACCGCCCGAGGGTTTTCGCCATAGCGCATGACGACTACCCCGCCGACGGCTTCGCCGCCGTTGTAGTCGAGCGCACCGCGGCGGAAATCGGGGCCAAGCTGCACTCGGGCGACATCTTCGATCCGCAATGGCACCCCCTCTCGCTGCTCAATCACGGTTTGTTCGATGTCGCGAATTGCCTTGGCGGTGTCTCCATCGGTGCCGAGAAAGCCTTTGCCGCGGACGATGAACTCCATGCCCGACGATTCAATCGTCTTCGCTCCCACGTCGACGTTGGAGCCCTTGATCGCCATCATCAAACGATCGAGGGGGACATTGTGGAAACGAAGCTTGTCGGGATCAACTTCAATCTGGTACTGCCGGACGTACCCACCGATCGAGGCCACCTCGCTTACACCTTCCACCGCTTGAAGTTCGTACTTAACGACGAAGTCCTGCATCGATCGCAGGTCGGCCAGGCTCTTTCCCGATTCCGGCGGTACCAACACGTAGTAAAACACTTGCCCTAGACCGGTTGCATCGGGGCCTAACTGGGGAGTCACCCCCTCTGGCAGTTGGGCGGAAGCGGAGCCAAGTTGCTCTGATACCCGGCTACGCGCCCAATAGAAGTCGACCTCGTCTTTGAACGTAACTTGCACAAACGAGTAGCCAAACATGCTCTTGCCGCGCACGCTCTCAGCACCAGGCACCGCCAGCAGCGAAACGCTAAGCGGGTAAGTGACCTGATCCTCGATGTCTTTCGGCGAACGCCCTGGCCAGGGAGTCAGCACGATCACCTGGTTCTCGCCGATGTTGGGAATCGCATCGATCGGAATCGACCGGAAGCTATACCAACCAAAGGCGACGATCCCGATGGCAAGCAGCACCACCAGGGGTGCTTCCTTCACGCAGAACTTGACTAAACTAGTGAGCATGGGGTGCCTCCTGACTCATGGTCGTCGAGTCCTCCGAACCCTTCGAGGGATCGATTAGCGAAGGCTTGTTCTGCAGTTGCATCTGCGAATCGATGAGAAAATTGCCATCGATGGCGACCGATTCACCGACTTCCACTCCGTTTTCAATCACCACCTGGTCCGAAGTCATCGCCCCCACGGTGACCTCACGAAGTTCAAACACACCGGGTTCCGCTTCCACATAGACCACCGAATTGTCCCCCGCCATCAGCACTGCGGTGCGAGGAACAACGGTCACCTTCTGTTCTGGCAGCGGCACCTCGGAGTACCCCAGGTCCGACGCAGGGATCAGATCCATTCCACAGATCGGGCAGCTACCTGCTGCGTTGCGGATGATCTGCGGGTGCATCGGGCTTATCCATTTGCCTGCGAGGCCTGGATCGTACACCTCGTCTTGCGGAATAGCAGGCACGCGAATAGTCGCGGTTGCGTAGTCGCCCGGCTTCAGGCGATGGTCGAAGTTCGACATCTCCACTCGTACGGCCACGGTGCGCGATTTCTCGCTCACCAGCGGATCGACGAACGCGATGCGGCCGGTGTAAATCTCGCCGGGCAGCGATGCCAGTTCGGTTTCGACTTGCTGGCCAAATCGCACCGTCGCGGCATCGCTCGGGTAAAGATCAAGCATCAACCACACGGTGTTCAAATCGGCCACTCGATAAATCGGTTCGCCGGTCTTGATGTAGTCGCCTTCGACTTTGTGCTTGGTGATTACGGTCCCACCAATCGGCGAAGCAATTTGCAAGCGTTTCTGGGCTTTGCCGCTAGCCTGAAGCTCCTCGATTTGTCGATCTGTCATCCCAAGTTCGCGGAGATTATCGCGGGCGACCTCGCTTAAATTGTCCCCGGCAGCCGCCAACGTGTTGAGTGAAGGCGTGTTGAGGCTCGAGAGAAACTCCACCTGCGCGGAGTACAAGCTGGGGCTGTAGAGCACCACCAAAGGATCTCCTGCGGCAATTTCCACCCCTTCGTAGTCGGCCATTAGCTCTTCGAGTCGGCCATCGACGTAAGCCGCGATGGTAGCTACTCGCTCTTCGTCGTATTCGATGCGTCCAACCGTGCGGATGGATCGGTACACCATGTCTCGTTTGGCCTTCGCGGTACGAATGCCAATGATCCGCCGGGTCGCGGCATCAATCGACACGCTTCGTGCCCCTGAATCCGACGACATCTTCACAAGCTCCATCCCGCAGACTGGGCAGTCACCTGGTTCTTCGCTCGGCGTCGTACACATCATTGGGCATGCGTAAAGCTCTATGTCTTCCGGCGCTGGTGGGGCAGGAGCCGAGCCTGCAACCGTTTGCGGTTCGAGTTTCATGCCGCATTTAAAGCATTTGCCAGGAGTGTCCTGACGAACCTCTGGATGCATCGGGCATACGTATTCGACACGGGTGCCATCTGCAGTCGAATCAGAGGACATGTTATGAACGTGGTGTTCGATTTTGATCCAACCGAAACGCTGGCCGAGTCCGATCACGATCAGACAGACAACCACCGTTGCGATGACCAGTGCGCATTTGATTGCAAACTGCGCACTACTCGACACGAACTGAGTAAACCTCGACATAGCACTCGACCTGGAGCGATAGTGGATGAAGCGAAGGGATAGCAGAACGTTGCAGGCTAGGATGGGCGAGCAACGGCTTGGAGAATTACCACCGGAGAGAATCGCTCAAGACATGCAGCAGCCTTTGGACCGCTAGAGAGCGCGCACCGGTAGCCTTCGAATCAGATCCGCCAGACGCAGAGTCGTTGTTGGGCGCCGTCGGAGAGAAGAGTCGCGGATAAAGATTCCTGGCGACCTGTCGGCAGTTTGCAAGCTTCGTCGTTGCAGAGTGCCAACGAATCGCCGACCATTGTTAGCTTAAGTACTAGCTGTTGAGCGACTGGTTGCTGCTCGGGCGAGGGAATCGCCGGAACTCGGTCCGACAGCCCGCAAGTGCATACATCCAGTAATTCCGGGGCCACGTCTTTTTGCTCTGTGTTGAGCGATTCTTGCTCGCAGCAGCTCTTTGCCAGATCTTGCTCAGGCTTCGCGGTTGCTTGCTTCGGTGGGCCGCAGCAGCAACAGCGATCGTCCGGTCCATTTACCGCACAGCACCCACACCCTTGGCAGGTGGTGGACTCGGCTGGCTGGGCCTCGCAGTCCATTCGCGTTGCAGCCGGCAATCCAGCGGCCGGCAGCAACAACGCACCGGTTACGCAAAGATTAACGGCTAATCGGAATGAACGGGATTTCATCATCGAGAGGGACGATAGGTTAAAGCGTGTTTCGCGACAACAGGAACATTATCGCGTGGACGGCTAGCCTAATCAATGTTAGCTCGAAACCGCCTTTCATAAAGTCCCTTTTTACGAAAGCAAGCTCGTGGCCCCCCCCAGAGTCGCTGTTTTCTGCTGGATTCTGGCCGCTACGCTACTTGCGTGCGGATGCCGGCAGGACCCAGTATTCCAAGCTGCAGTCGACACTACCGCTCCTCCCACTGTCGTTGCTGGTGACGAGGAATCGTCGGACCTTCAACTGGTGCAGCACGAGATGGCAGAAGGGGAGGAATCCATCGTCCAGCTTCCCGAGAGCCCGATCAGCGAGGCGCGACCAGTCGATTACTATGTCAGTCTCGCTCGCTCCACTCATCCCAGAATCCAGGCAGCTCGGGCGCGAGTCGCCGCGGCGAGCCAACGGGTTCCTCAAGCCGAATCGCTAGAAGACCCGCTGCTGACGAACAGTTTCTATCCGATCTCCGACCAAGCCCTGCAAACTGCCGCTGGCCGCGCCGGCAACACGCTCTCGGTTTCCCAGAAATATCCCTGGCCAGAAAAGCGGTGGACAAAGGGAGAGATCGCCAGTCGCGAGACTCAAATCGCCGCCTCGATGCTTGAGAAGACCGAGCTGGAAATCGAGGAGTCGGTAAAGCTCGCGTACTATGAACTCTGGTTTGTGCAGCGGGCCATTTCGATCAACGAGAAGAACCGAGAGATTGCCGTTGAGCTGATCACGCTCGCCAAGGCTCGCAATCAGGCGGGCGGTAGTCAGCAGGACGTCCTTCGGGCGGAATTGCAAGTCGACAACATCGACGACCAGCTTATTCAGCTTCGGCAACGCAAAGGTCTGGCCCAAGCTGACTTGGCCGCGCTCATCCAGCAGCCAGCCGCCGAGGGCATCGTCGCGGTCGACCAATTGGATAGTTCTTCGACCTACGACGAGGTGGATGCCCTGTTTGCAGCAGCAGCCGAGTGCAGCCCGAAGCTCCGCGAGCTTCGTTGGGCAGTGTCGCGGGACCGCGAGAAGCAGAAGCTGGCTTGCCTGAACACTCGCCCCGACTTCGTGTTGGGGGCCGGCTGGCAGTCCATCACTGAGACCGATGCCGTGTCGCCAGTAGCGAATGGCCGCGACAATGTGAACTTCATGGTAGGGGTAACGCTTCCCGTCTGGAGAGACCGAATCGACGCCTCGATTCGCGAAGCCTCGGCCGCGGTGTCCGCTTCTTCTCGCGAGTATGACGCCGCGCGGGATGATACCTACCGAGAGATTCGTCGACTTACCGAGCAGGTGTACGCTGCCAGTGAGCAATTGCGATTGTACAACGAGCGAATCTTGCCCCGAGCAAGAACCGCTCTGCAACTTGCCTCGGCCGACTACCGCGGCCGCCTGGTCGACTTCGGCGAAGTGACCGACGATTTCTCCGACGTGCTGATGATCGAACTACAAGTCGCCCGAGCCGAGGCCACCCTCGCGGGAGCGATGGCCCAACTGCACCGCACCGTGGGATGCGAAGTCTCCTTGCCAGCTCAACTTTAATGGCGTAGCCTGTTGCCGAACTGGATTTCGTATTACTTGCGCGAATCAGGGATCTTGGCAACAGTGCCGATGCGTCGCTTAGGTCCAAAACGGCGGACAGATGAACACGTTGTCGACCCTTCCGGCGACGACCGCCAGTAGCAGTGCGAAGCTCTTGGCCGACGAGCAGGTGCATTGGGACAACACCGCCAGCTTTTCACCGAAGTACGTCGACCACTCTACCCGGACCACTAAACCTTAAGCCTTGGGCACGTACGAGAGCGAACCGATGATTTCACTTGGCAGCGTACTAAAAGGGCCTGAGTTATCAGGTTCCCAAATCGACAGTGCGATAATGGCGGCAACCAAGGCGGCAGCAGAACTTCGAGGGGAGTTCAAGTTCGGCAGCAGTCCCGCTGTGAATGTCGTGTTTCACGTGCCAGGGAGTACGGGAAGTCCTGACTGGGATGGACTGCAAAACACCAAATTTTCGCGTCAGCAGCAGCTGCTTATGGTTGTGGTTGCGGTACCTGAGAACATTGTTAATTCTGCAAATCCCGAAGACTTTGTGATCAAAAGTCTCTACGGCGCCAATGCTGTTGCATTCGAGTTCTTCCGACAGAAGGACATGGATTTTCCGTTAGTAGAGGCGGAGCAACTGGTAGCAAGCATCAAGGCTCGCATAACATAGGCAGCGTAGCTTAGACTCCATTACCATCGCTCACACGATTCGGACAGTCACCTCATCGCTTGTGGCAGAAGGGGGCACTTAACCATTCTAGTGCCTAATCGCCATGAGTGATCACTGCTCCTTTCTGAGGACAGAAAAGCGGACATTCAACGCCTCTTCGGCCCATTGTTTGCCCAGTTGAGTGTGTGGGGGTGTGTCCGGTCAGCAAGACCAAGACGCAAGTGGTTGGGAATTCGTTGCGCCGAGATTATCTGCAACGGACAGGACCTGTGTGAGGTCCTCGGCGGGCGCAGCGGAGCCTGAAGGAGGGTGGCCACGACAGGCTATCTTTTCTTATCAGTTTTTGCTGGAAATTGGCCACCGGTGGTGTTCTAATGGATAGGTGGTGTGTGGTCCGTTGTTAGTCGTCAGTAGTCCGTTGTTGGAGGATGGAAAAATGTAACCGAGTGAACATGAAATTCAGTGAAACCATCTGCCACGCAAGCGCGCTGTAGGAGCGGTATCTGACCGCGATGGCCCTTGTGTTGGGTTCGCTGCTGCGCGGGTGTCAAAACTGTAGGCTTTAGGCTGTAAGCGGTAGGCTGAGATCTTTCAGTCGCTGGAAGCTCCCGTCAGGATGACATTCCGCTATCCCAAATCCCCAATTGTCTGCCAACTCAAAATACTTTCCCACCCATGGGAATCTATTTTAGGCACTTTCCGTGGAGGTGTTGATGCAACTTCTTACTGGTAAACGACTTGCGATATATTCCCAGCGAGAGAATAGATTCCCACTCGATGCGTTTTGGGAAATGGGAATCTATTCGAGCGCGAAAACCACTGGTTTTGTAGCGTGCGTGCAGATTCAATTTTCCCATTGGTGGGTAAATTGGGAATCTATTCGTCGAAGGTCTCCTGTGGACCTACATACAGTCTGCTTGCATTTGCAATGAACCTGCAATTGGGGTACTTTTAGAGTCCTCTATCTCACCTGTTTTCTCGGACTCGCGTACCATGAAATCCGCCGACCAAGACTTCACTGTTGCCTGGGCAAAAGGGCTCTTAAAGGGGGCGGGGCTGCGGAGCACGGCAGCTCGCGTTGCGGTGATTCAGCAACTTGGCAGAATCGGCACTCCGGTGAGTCACGCCGAGGTGGTGGAGTGTCTCCGTGACTTTGGGTTCGACCAATCCACCATCTTTCGTTGCTTGCAGGAGCTATCCGACGCAGGTCTGGTGATTCGACTCGACCTTGGGGATCAGGTTCGCAGGTTCGAACTGCGCACCACGGAAGGTGATCAGGAGCTAAATCACCCGCACTTCATGTGCGTTGATTGTGGCACGCTCTCGTGTCTTGAGGAGTTCACCTTCTCGCTTTCCCCCAGTCGAGGCCCACGTCGCAACAAGATTGGCGAGATTACCGAAGTGCTTCTGAAGGGGCACTGCGGCAACTGCCTCGCGAAACAATAGATGCTTGCTGGGCGTACTTGCAATTCAATTGCACGTGGGTAATAATTTCGCGTGTTGTGTGGCTCTGTCCCCTGGCGAGATGTGCGCTGCGAGTCGAGTGTGAAGTGTATCTGAGTGTCACTGCGCGCATGCGCTGGGGCTGCCCGTCTGCTTGCCATCCTCGCTGCAATTCGACGCTCGCGAACTTCTCGCATCTAAGCCACGCCCGACGAACACAATAAACGCAACTCCAAATTAGGAACTCTTGATATGAATAAACTACCTGTCACGGTACTCTCCGGATTCTTAGGAGCCGGAAAGACCACCGTTCTGAATCATGTGTTGGCAAATCGCCAAGGATTACGCGTAGCGGTGATTGTCAACGACATGAGCGAAGTAAACATCGATGCTTCGCTCGTGCGTGGTGGTCAAGCCTCGTTGAGCCGAACTGAAGAGAAGCTAGTCGAAATGACGAATGGATGCATCTGCTGCACACTACGTGAAGATTTGCTCCAAGAGGTCGCAGAATTGGCCAGGGAAGGCCGCTTTGATTATTTGCTGGTCGAATCGACCGGCATTAGCGAACCGATGCCGGTTGCCGAAACGTTTACTTTCGCCAACGAAGAGGGGCAGAGCCTGTCGGACGTGGCACAGCTCGACACGATGGTAACCGTGGTGGATGCGTGCAACTTCTTTCGAGACTTTGGATCGTCTGAAAGCCTCGTCGACCGCCGCATCGGGCTAAGCGACGAAGACGAGCGGAACATCGTCGACCTGCTGACCGACCAGGTCGAGTTTGCCAATATCATTTTGCTGAACAAGTGCGATCTGATCGACGAAGTGGATAAGAAAACACTGCTCGGAGTGCTTCGCAATCTCAACCCGAAGGCTCGCATCATCGAAACCGTGCGAGGGCGTGTCGAACCTTCGATGATTGTCGGCACCGAGTTGTTTTCGCTCGATGAAGCGAGTGCCCAGCCAGGTTGGTTGGAAGTTCCCCGTGGTCAGGAGCAGCCAGAAACCGACGAGTACGGTATCACCAGCTTTGTCTATCGCGCGCGTCGTCCGTTTCACGCTGGTCGCCTGTGGGAGAACCTGGATTATGTGGATGGCATTCTCGCTGGCGTGGTACGCTCCAAGGGATTTCTCTGGCTTGCTTCGCGTCACGACCAGGCGTTTACTTGGTCGCAGGCGGGCGTCTCGGTGCAACTCAATCCAGCGGGCATCTGGTGGGCAGCAGCACCCGACGATGCATGGCCGCTCGACTCTCCGGAGAATGCTGAGATACTCGAGGAAATCAAGAAGGAGTTTGAGGGCCCCTATGGCGATCGCCGGCAGGAGATTGTGTTCATCGGGGTCGACATGGACCGACCGGTCATTGAGTCGTTGTTGGAGGAGTGCTTGCTGACGAACGACGAATTGAGCCAAGGCCCCGCTGTCTGGAGCACCTATGAGGATCCGCTGCCGACATACGAATGGGGTGAGCCCGATGTGGTAGCCGAGGAATAGGCTGGTCATCGCGTCCGGCGAAGATTCATGCGGAACTACCAGGCAGGCATTGTTGGTCGTCGAGACGGCCAGCAATGCCTGTTTTGCTCTTCCTCTTCTTTCGGAACTTGCTATTCCGAGCAACGTGGTGGCTTTGCTATGGTTCCGATTCGCGACATGCGGTCTTAAGAAGCTACCTAAGCAGCTTGCTCTCGATCGGTTGCGATGTAGAGTACTCGTGCACTGCCCGTTTCGGGATCGATAAGTACTGGTTTTATAGTGATTGTCGCTTGGTGGGATTCTCCGCTCCGTTGGAAGGGATGCCAGTCGATCGGATTGCCATACTTGCCGGCAGGCAACGTGGTAACGGTATTCCGTGTGATGAAAGATGATGTCACTTAGCCGATAAGTCCCACATCGGGGCGACAGTGGTTTTGTTGCTGGCGGGCCAGATGCTAGCAATGCAGGCAAGATGGGGCGGTGAGTGATGGGCGGTTTCGTCGGAAGCTGATCAGCAAATGCGAACGACTTGTTTAATTAGCAATTTTAACTATCGCAGTTTTGTGTGCGAAGCAGTCGATAGTGCGCTCGACCAATCGGTCCCCTTCGATGAGATCGTCGTGATCGACGATGGGTCGGAAGACGGTAGCCTTTCGCATCTCAAGGAACACTATCGCAACGAGTTGCGGGTGGCCGTGTTCGGTAAGGCCAACGGCGGGCAGCTTTCCACCTTCAATAAGGGGTTTCAGCGGACCACCGGCGAAGTGCTCTTCTTCCTGGACGCCGACGATCGCTATCGCCGGCAGTATGTCGAGCAAGCGCTCGATGCTTACCAACAGCACGAAGCCGACTTCGTGATTGCAGGAGCCGCGAACTTTGGCTGCGATCGTCTTGGCCAACGCAAGACAGCGCCACGACGCGACCTTGGTTACTCCACCATTGCTACCCTGCTTGGCAATGCGTACGTGGGGGGACCAACGTCGGCGCTTTCGATGCGGCGGAGCATCGCTGAGTTGGTGCTGCCTTATCCGGCCGAGAGCGAATGGCGTACCCGGGCCGACGACGTGCTCGTACTGGCCTCATCGATTGTCGGTGCCCGCAAGTTTCATTTAGGAGAGTCGCTCATCGACTATCGGGTGCACGAATCGAATCACTTTGCAGGGCAGCAGTCGGATAGCGTGACCAAGCTGCAGCACGCCATGGCAGTGAATCGCTTGAAGCAGTGGTACGCGAATAAAATGGGATATGGCGTCGAGAGTCTTGCGCCGGCATTGCATCGTGAGTTCCAGACCATCCAGCGCCCAACCCTGCAGCAATGGCGGAGCTATATGTCGATTTCGTGGCACACTCGTATGCCATGGCTGGTGCGAGCCAGGCACTTTGGCGAGACCGTAAAGCACTATTGGAGCCAGCGTTTGCGGGGACTCTCGACTCCGAAATCGAACAATGGCGAGGCGATATCGCCTGAAGACCTGCCGAGTTCCGAATCGGTGGCCCGCCAGGTAGCCTGACCGCTGATCGCCATCATTCTCGGCTCGTCCGGCGAATGCTCGTCCCACTCAAACCCTGCTCGCAGCGGACGTTTAGCGAACCCCTGGGCACTTTCACGGGTCTGTTGGCCATCCGAAAGCGTGGCTCCCTCCTGTAGCGATGGGCCTCGGAAATCGCTAAAATCAGATGCTTTATCGAGCGTTTGCGTCCGTTTACTTTGAGCGAAGGTTGTCATGAAAACTCGTGTTGCGATCCTTGGAGCCTCCGGGTACACCGGTTTGGAACTCGCAAGACTACTACTCAGGCATCCTGCGGCGGAGATCACCGCGCTCGGTACGCGTTCGGAAGAAAGCCCACACGTGTCCGAGGTACATCCCTCGTTGACTGGTCAGCTCGACCTGCGCCTCGAACCACTCTCGGCCAAGCAGCTCGCCGAACGGGCCGATGCGGTATTCTGTTGTTTGCCACATGCGGCCAGTGCCGAGGCAGTGGCTGGGTTGCTAGCCGAAGGACTCAAGGTGGTCGACCTGAGTGCCGACTACCGACTGCGCGACGTCGCGGTGTACGAAGAGTGGTACAAGGTGACCCATCCCGATCCCGGGCGGCTGGCCTCGGCCGTGTATGGCCTGCCCGAATTGTACCGCGATCAAATCAAGCAAGCCGACTTGGTAGCGAATCCCGGTTGTTATCCGACGTCGGCCATTCTTGCACTATATCCTTTGCTAAAAGCTGGCGCGATTTCCGGTGAGGGAATTATCGTCGACAGCAAAAGCGGTGTCTCAGGCGCTGGTCGTACGCCGAAGCCGGCGTTCCACTATCCTGAGTGCAACGAAAGCCTCTCCGCCTATGGCGTCGGGACCCATCGTCACATGCCGGAGATCGATCAGTTTCTCACTGAAGCGGCCGGCAATGCGGTGGAAGTGATATTTACCCCTCACCTGATACCGATGGATCGTGGTATTCTAAGCACTAGCTATGCGTCGCTTGCCAAGGGTACAGATACCGGTGGCTTGCTCGAAGTGCTGCGAGAGTTTTATCGCGATGAGCCCTTTGTGGATGTCATCGACACGCTGCCGGCGACCAAGCATGTTGCGTTTACCAATCGCTGTCATGTGACCGCCCGAGTGGTTCGCGGCCGAGCGGTGGTGGTGAGCGCGATTGATAATTTGATAAAAGGTGCGAGTGGTGCAGCAGTGCAGAACTTCAACCTTATGTTTGGACACGACGAGATCGCAGGGTTAATCTAGAACCTCTCCATTCCTAAATACTGCCCTTAGACCCTAACCATTTATGACCGCTCGATTCCCCACCGGATTTTCAGGTAGCGCAGTTCACGTTGGCATTAAGAAGATGTCGACCAAGGAGGACGTCGCGCTCGTGGTATCGGACCGCGCGGCCGTGGGAGTGGGAGTCTATACCCAGAATCTAGTTTGCGCCGCGCCGGTCGACTTCGATCGGCAGTTGACACCGAGCGAGACAATTCGCGCGGTCGCTATCAATTCGGGCGTGGCCAATGCCTGCACCGGTCAGCAAGGTGAAGAAGATTGCCAGGAAATGGCCCGCTTGACTGCCGAAGCCTGTGGCCTCGACGAGCGGCAAACCTTGGTGCTCTCCACCGGCGTGATCGGCGTGCACCTGCCGATGGAGAAAATTGCCAAGGGAATTAGCCTGTCGTCGGCAACTCTAGCCAACGACAACGACGCCCTCGAACGAACCGCGCGAGGTATGATGACCACCGACACGGTCACCAAGATTCGAGGACGCGACTTCAAGGTGGACGACGTAGCTCTGAACGTCACTGGTCTGGCCAAAGGGGCGGCGATGATTGGTCCCAACATGGCGACCATGCTGGCCGTGGTGATGACCGACGCGAACGTGACGATGCGCGACGCCCATCAGGCGCTCAAGGACGCGGTAAGCGAAACCTTCAACTGCATTAGCGTCGACGGACACACCAGCACGAATGATAGCGTGCTGCTCTTGGCCAACGGCGCGGCCGGCGGCCCGGTGCTCTCGGGTCGCGGGCTCGACATGTTCCGGACGACGCTCTTCGAAGTCTGCGAAGACCTGGCCCAGTCGATTCCAGCCGATGGCGAGGGTGCCACCCATCTGGTCACGGTCGAAGTGCATGGCTGTCGCACGCGGGCCGAGGCGGTGAAGATTGCCAAGACCATCGCCGATAGCCCGCTCGTGAAGACGGCTATCGCTGGTGCCGATCCGAACTGGGGCCGAATCGTTTCGGCCGCTGGTTATGCAGGGGTTTCGTTCGACCCCCGCAATGTAAGCCTGCATATTAATGCCATGCTGGTTTACGAACGCGGCGCACCGGTCAAGTTCGACGAGCAAGTCGTATCGCAATCGATGGCAAGCGAGAAGGAAATCAGCCTGCTGCTGATTCTCGACGAAGGTTCGGCCGCCGCTCGCTTCTGGACTACCGACCTTACCGCCGAGTACGTTCGCCTGAACGCCGACTACACCACATGACGGCTCTGATCCGAATCCGCCAAGCTGTGCTGGCACTGGCCATCGTATTCGTCGTGGCCGTGGTGGGGCACCACTGGCTTACTGGTAAGCCGTGGTTGGAGAGTATCTATTACTTCGTGATCACCGTGTCGGGTGTCGGATACACCGAGGAAAGCGGCGTCGAACCAAAGCTGCAGCTCTTCTCGATCTTTGTCATCCTGATCGGCATGTTCGTACTGGGTTACACCATTACGCTGCTATTGCAGGTGATGATCGAAGGCCAAATCAATCGTATGTTGGGTATTCGACGCATGAATCAAGAAATCGAAAAGCTGAAGGGGCACACCATTATCTGCGGCCTGGGACGCATGGGGCAAACCTTGGCCGACGAGTTCGATCGCCGAGGTGTGCGCTACGTGGTGGTCGAGCACGATAACGACGCTGCCATCGCCGCCCGGGCGGAGAACATGCTGGTCGTCACCGGCGATGCCCTCGACGAGGAAACCCTGATGGCCGCCGGCATCGAGCGGGCGGCTACGTTTGTTGCCTCGTTGCACTCCGATGCCGACAACGTGTTTCTCACCCTGACTGCTCGCAATCTGAATCCGGAGCTACGCATCATCGCCCGCGGCGAGCTTTCCACCACCGAGAAGAAGCTTCGCCAGGCGGGGGCCAACGAAGTGGTGCTGCCCGCGCTGATCGGAGCCCGCCGGATGGCAGCCATGGTCACCCGTCCCCACACGGCGGAACTCATGGACCTGATGGCCGGCAACAAGTCGATGGACGCCGACCTGGAAGAAGTGCTGATCACCGACGAAAGCCCGATTCTCGGCCAGACCATCCGCGAGATAGCGCTCCGCAGCACCCACCAAGTGCTGGTGATTGCCATTCGCCGGATCGACGGGGAGATGCTGTTTGCACCGGACGCGAACACCCAGTTTGAAACTGGGGATACGATGATCGTAATGGGCCGGCACACGGACATTGTGAACTTCAAGAAGGCGAATAAGGTCTAAGTTGGGCGTCTGGGGTGTTCGGGTGGTCTGGGGGTGCTAGCACTCCAGCGATCCATCTTGCGATTTGCTCCGTACTGTTTTAAGTGTTCGCGGTCGCGGAGAGCGTGCGTTAAACTGCACCTGTTCTGACGGTTGTGACGACAAGTGCAGGCGAGAAATTGCGGGGGCACCCTCGCTTGAGCATGGGAGACCTTACCTATGACCTACAATCAATCAAGGTCTTTTCTACCGACGGCGACATCGAGGTCGTTGTTAGCTCATCAAATTAGGAGTCATCGGATGGTATTGCGCACCCATAAGATAATGCTACTCAGAACATTCGCTACATTCGCGGCCATGTTGGCCTTGGCTTCTAGCTCTTCGCTCCTCGCTCAAGAGGAGGAAGCAAAAGAAGAGCACGCCGAAAAGCTGGCTTCGTACGTGACTCCCCTTACCGAGCCCAGGACCGAGCGGCAAAAACACCCGCTCTATCCGGCGCTCAAGTTGGCCGAAGAGTCGCTGCAGTCGATCAACGAAAACGTGCAAGATTACACCTGCAATATCGTTCGTCGCGAGCGGATCGAAGGCCAACTGCGTAGCTATGAGTTCATGCGTGCCAAGGTCCGTCACCCGCAGCAGAGCGACGAGACCGACGTGCCGTTCAGCGTGTATCTGCGATTTGAAAAGCCTGCGTCGGTCGAAGGTCGCGAAGCGCTGTACGTCGAAGGCGAGCATGCCGGCAAGGTGTTTGTTCGCCGCGGCGGGCAGCGGATGTCGTACATGAGCACCTACATCAAGCCCGACAGCCCGTTGGCGATGAGGGAGAACCGGTACCCAATTACCGACATCGGTTTCAAGCGCATGATCGAGCGACTCGTCGAGGTGATCGAAAACGACATTCAATACGATGAATGCGAAGTAAAGTACTTCGAAGGGGCCAAGGTCGGCGATCGTAAGTGCACTCGCATCGAGGTGATTCATCCGGTTAAGCGTGATCACTTTACCTTTTACCGTGCGATGGTGTTCGTGGATGACGAAGACAAATTGCCGGTCGGTTACGCGGCTTACTATTGGCCTCGCGAAGAGGGAGGTCCGCCTCGCCTGCTCGAAGAGTACATCTACACCGACGTAAAGCTGAATGTTGGACTCACCGACGAGGACTTTGATCGCGATAACCCCGATTACGAGTTTAGCCACGAAAACGAGGAAGAAACCGCCGAGGACGAGTAGTCGATCCGTCGCGCCTGCGAGCCATCGCTCGGTGGTTTGCGGCTTGCCTCGGCTTGATTCTCCTGCATCCGGTAGTACACTTGAGGGCTTACCAGCCGTTTCCCGCGAGAAACTCCCATGACCCAAGTCCGCCAAATAACCGATCGGCCCACTGCGATTCGCGGTCGAATTATTATTGGCAACCCACGGCGGTCTTAGGGCGGTACGGCAAAACCCGGTACAATCCCAACCCTGAGGCCACAAGCCTCGGGGTTTTTTTGTGGACTCGCCGGTCGACGTAAGAAGCTGGCACTGCGTTTGACGAAAACAAGCTGATAGCCAATGAGGCAAAGGCTCGAAACCCGGATCACTACTCCCTGACCCCTGTCCCCCGACCCCTGAATCCTCCCCATGCACATCGAAATCTACGACACGACGCTTCGCGACGGCGCCCAAGGTGAGGGTGTTAATTTCTCGCTGGAAGACAAAGTGCTCATCGCCCGGCGGTTGGACGAGATGGGATTCGACTTCATCGAAGGGGGATACCCGCTTTCGAATCCGAAGGATGCCGAATTCTTCCAGCGCATGGTGGCCGAGCCCCTTAAGCACAGCAAGGTCTGCGCGTTCGGCATGACCCGTCGCAGGGGGGTGAAGCCGGCCGACGACCCCGGCATGAAAGCACTCATGGAGTCGCAAGCTCCGGTGATCACCATCGTCGGCAAGACCAGCGACTTTCACGTGAAAGAAGTGCTGCGGGTGTCGGAGCAGGAAAACATCGACATGATCGCCGAGACGGTCGAGTATTTCGTGCAGCAGGGCCGAGAGGTGATTTATGATGCCGAGCACTTTTTCGACGGCTGGAAAGCCAACGCGGAGTACGCCGCGAAGACGATCGCTGCGGCTGCTTCGGCCGGGGCGATGCGTATCGTGATGTGCGACACCAACGGGGGGACCATGCCGGAAGAAGTCGCCCGCATCGCCGGCGAGGCGGCCGCGAAGGTCGATAAGCCGCTCGGCATTCATACGCACAACGACTGTGAACTGGCCGTGGCCAATTCGCTGGCCGCGATCGACGCCGGCGCGATCCACGTGCAAGGCACCATCAACGGCCTGGGCGAACGGTGCGGCAACGCCGATCTGATTTCGGTGGTCGCTAATCTGGCCCTCAAGAAACAAGGCTACGAAGTGCTCGAGCAGGGCGAGCTCGATCACCTTACCGAGCTGTCGCGCTACGTGTACGAAATCGCCAACATGAGCTACCGCATCAACCAGCCGTTTGTCGGCTCGAGCGCGTTCGCTCACAAAGGTGGCATGCACGTTCACGCGGTCAACCGAGTCGCCGAGAGCTACGAGCACATCGCCCCCGAGACGGTCGGCAACGAGCGTCGGGTGCTGGTGAGCGAGTTGTCGGGGCGGTCGAACATCATCGCCATGACTACCAAACACGATATCGACGAAGACAAGGCGCTGATGGATCGCATCTTGCGCGAAGTGGTCGACAAGGAGAATGCGGGCTACCAGTTCGAATCGGCCGGCGCTTCGTTCGATTTGCTCGTCAAACGCATCTCGGGCACCTATGCTCCTCACTTCGAATTGGTGAAGTTCCACACGTCGGTCGAAAGCCGAGGAGGCCAGCCGGTGACCGAGGCCACGGTGAAACTGCTGGTCGACGACCAGGTGCGACACGAAGTGGCCGAAGGCGATGGTCCCGTGAACGCGCTCGACGCGGCACTGCGAAAAGCCCTGAACGGTTCGTTCCCGAACCTGCGGGGCATGCAACTGGTCGATTATAAAGTGCGGGTCATCAACAGCGAGGCAGCCACCGCGGCCAGCGTGCGGGTGGTGATCGAAAGCCGCGATGCCGATGGCGAAGTCTGGGGCACCGTCGGGGTGGACGAAAACGTCATTCAAGCCAGCTGGGACGCCCTGGTCGACAGCATCGAATACAAGCTTTGCAAAGACGAGGGGAAAATGGCGTAGCGTAGCGTAAACTGCGATTTGCTTGATACACTTCGAGCGTGGGGTAGAAAACAGCAATGGATTACACCATACATAACGTGAACGATTCCCTCGACGCCGCCATTCAGGAGCGGGCGCGAGAGGAGTCGAAGTCGGTAAATGTCGTGCTGCTCGAAGCACTGACACGTGGGCTATCGTCCAAACCATCAGCCCCGGTGGCCGGAGAACTCGCCGACATTTTTCCGGGTGTTCCGCTGGAACCTGAAGTTCTGAAGGCGATAGGAGATCAGCGTCGTGTCGAGCCGGAAATCTGGCAGTAGAAGCAGGTGAGTCGTGCTGTTGTTGGCCGACGAATCGACGACTCACTACTACAGCGATTTGTTTGTCGCTCTCAGGAAGTTGGGTAAGCAGATTCCCACGAACGACCTGTGGATCGCCGCCCTGGCATTGCAGCACGACCTGCTGCTCTACACCCGCGATGTCCATTTTCAGTCGGTTCCGGGGCTTAAACTCGTGGATTGAGGACTGTTGGAGCCTGATTTTGGGGTGCCGAAGGCCTGCGATCACCCTTTGCGCACCCGCGATTTTCCGCGAAAATCGACGTTTTGCCCTCTGCCCTTTCCCTATCCGAATCGCCTTTTCATGAAATCCCTGCCCTCGCAGTACGATCACGCCGCCGCCCAGGAAAAATGGTACCCATTCTGGGAAGAAAAGGGGTATTTCCACGCCGATCCCAAGCTGTCGCAAGTTCCCGATGGCAAGCCGCCTTACACGGTGGTCATCCCTCCGCCGAACGTCACGGGGGCCCTGCACCTGGGGCACGCGCTTAACAATACGCTGCAGGATATTTTGATTCGCATGAAGCGGATGCAGGGATACAACACCTTGTGGATGCCCGGCACCGACCACGCCGGCATTGCCACCCAGGCCCGCGTCGAGAAGCGACTGCTCGAGACCGAAGGCAAGTCGCGGCACGACCTCGGCCGCGAGGGACTGGTCGACCGCATCTGGCAATGGAAAGATCAGTACGAAGCCCGCATTCTTGGCCAGCTCAAGCAACTCGGTTGCAGCTGCGACTGGGAGCGAACCCGCTTTACGCTCGACGATACCTGCGCCCGCGCGGTTCGCGAAACATTCTTCAAGCTGTTTCGCGATGACAAAATCTATCGCGGCAAGCGGCTGGTGAATTGGGATACCTACCTGCAGACCGCCGTGTCGGACGACGAAGTGTTCCACGAAGCCGTGAAGGGGCACTTCTGGCACTTCCGTTATCCGGTCATCGATCCCAAGCCCGGCGAGCCGACCCACGTGACGATCGCCACCACCCGGCCCGAAACCATGCTGGGCGACACCGCGGTGGCGGTGCATCCCGACCCGGCGAAGCAACTCGCCAAGGTCGAGGCCGAACTGCAGGAGAAACTGGCCGCGGCCCCTGCCAAAGAGAAGGCTCCCATCGAGGCCCAGCTCGAAGCCCTGGCCGAGCGCAAACAAACCAAGCTCAAGCAGCTCGAAACCCTTCGCGATATGGCCCTCCGTGGAGTGCAGCTCGAATTGCCGCTCACCGGGCGTACCATTCCGCTGGTCGCCGACATCTGGGCGAAGCCAGAACTCGGCTCTGGCTGCGTGAAGATCACCCCCGCGCACGACGCGAACGACTACGACGTCTGGCAACGCAATCTTGAGATCGGCGCGATCAACATCCTCAACCCCGATGGCACCCTGAACGATAGCGTGCCCGAGAAGTACCGCGGCCTCACCATGAAGAAGGCCCGCGAAGCGGTTGTCGACGACCTTACGGAGCTGGGCCTGCACGATCCCGAGACCGATCGCGAAGACCGCGAGATAGACCTGGCGCACAGCGACCGCTCGAAGACCCCGATCGAGCCTTACCTGGCCGACCAGTGGTTCGTGAAGATGGACGAGCTGGCGCAGACCGCGATGGACGCCGTGACCAACGGCAAGGTGAAGATCGTCCCCGAGCGGTACGGAAAGACCTACCTCGACTGGCTGAGCGAAAAACGCGACTGGCCGGTTGGGCGCCAGTTGTGGTGGGGCCATCGGATTCCAGTGTGGACTTTGACTCAGCCTGATCCCAGTGGTTATACGCAGGAAGAGCTCTTGGCCAGAGACGAGGTAATCGAAGATAAGATTGAACACTGGAAAGAGGAAGGAAGAGTTGCAGTTATAAATCGGGGAAGAACTGAAGGATTGAGTTCTGCACAACAAGAAGCTGAGGTTTTGGATCCTCGCTATAGTTTTGAAATGTTGTGTGTAAGAGATGATGACCCTGAAATTATTGGTGAACTTGAAGCAATGGGACTTTGGAAGCAAGACGAAGAAGTCCTTGACACTTGGTTCAGCTCCGCCCTCTGGCCGCACTCGACGCTGGGTTGGCCCGAAGAGACCGACGAGTTGCATGCGTTCTACCCGACCACCACGCTGATTACCTCGCGCGACATCATTACGCTGTGGGTCGCCCGCATGGTGCTGATGGGTGAGTACAACATGGGCGAGGTGCCGTTCCACGAAGTCTACATTCACCCCAAGATCCTCGACGGCTTTGGCGAGACCATGAGCAAGTCGAAGGGAAACGGTATCGACCCGCTGGACGTGATCCAGAAGTTCGGGGCCGACGCCTTGCGGTTTGGTATTGCGTACCTCACCACCGAGACGCAAGACGTTCGCATGCCGGTGGAGTTCGAGTGCCCGCACTGCGATGCGCTGATCAAGCAGACCAAGAAAAATCGTGTGCTTCCTGCGATCAAGTGCGATAAGTGTGGAGAGTCGTTCAGCACGCAGTGGGCCGAAAGCGACGAGGACCTTGCTCTCAAACGCGGGGCGGTGGTGAGCGACCGCTTCGAGCTGGGCCGCAACTTCTGCAACAAACTGTGGAACGCCGCGCGGTTCTCGCTGACGAATCTCGAAGATTACACGCCTGGCAAGGTGACCGATGCCGATCTTCTGCTCGAGGATCGCTGGCTGCTGTCGCGGCTGGCGACCGTCACCCGGCAGACCTCGCACGCGCTGAACACGTACCGCTACGCCGACGCCGCGCGGACGCTGTACGACTTTGCCTGGGACGAGTTCTGCAGCTTCTACATCGAGATGGCCAAGGCCCGCTTCGATGTGCCCGAGCAACGCCCCACGGCCCAGCGAGTGCTGGCTTACGCGCTCGACACGCTCGTGCGTTTGCTGCATCCGATGGTTCCTTTCTTGACCGAAGAAATCTGGAGCTTGCTAGGTAAGGTTTGCCCCGAACGTGGTGTGCCGACCCCGGCCGCGGCCGAAGAGAGCGTTTGCATTGCCACCTGGCCCGAGTTCCGGGATATGCGGGGTTGGGTCGATCACGACATCGAAGCCCAGTTCGCCGAGTTCCAAGCAGTGCTCGGCGCGGTTCGCGAGATTCGTAGTCGGCAGAATATCAACATGAAGGACTCGCTGGAGTTCCGAGTGAACTGTCCGCCGCAAGTCGCTGAGCGACTTGACGCGATGCAGCCCTATTTTGCCAAGATGGCCAACGCCACGGCGACGGAGCTAAGCCCCAAGGTCACCGCGCCGGACATCGCCGCGAGCATCCCGCTCGCGGGCGATCTGGTTGGCATCGAAGTGCATGTGGACGTGAGCCAGTACATCGACGTCGAAGCCGAGACCAAGCGGCTCGAGTCCGAAGAAACGAAGCTGACCAAGTACATTGGTTCGCTCAACGGCAAACTCAGCAACGAGAAGTTCGTTGCCAACGCTCCGGCCGAAGTGGTAAAGGCCGAGCGCGACAAACTGGCCGACGCCCAAAAGCAACTCGACAGCATCAAGCTAGCGCTCGAGAAGCTGAAGAAGTAAGCCAGGCGGGTCGCCATGCGTAATTAAGGCTGGTTTAAGCCGCGTGCATATCGCCTGACTTCAGGTCGGCGAAGAATCGCGGTAGCTGCCCACTATTGCAGTTCGCGCACAGTTCCACCGCTTCGTCCCCCACCAGCGGCAGGTTCTTGCCTTGTAGCTGTCGGGCGGCGGTGCGGGCCAGGCACTCGGTGCGCGGTGCGCGGGCTGCGCAGTTCATCTTTTGGTAGAGTTCCGCGACAGGTTGCTCGAGCACGTTGCCAAACGACGCCGGCACAAAGTCGCAAGGCCAGAGCTCGCCAGTCGAGCTAATATACGAGTGCATCACCCCCGCTCCGCAGCCGAACTTCTCCGGTCCCTCGGTAAAGGTAAACGAGCTGACCTTCGGCAGGTCGAGGCGTAGCTCGTTGATCTCAAACTGCAAGTCGTGCAGCATCTTGATATCGTCGGGCGTGTAGAAAATGTCCTCGGCTTCTTCGGTGTCCGACAGCTCACCGCTCGGCACTGGCTGGTGGATGCGCACCTCGTGAGCACCATGCTCTCCAGCGGTGCGGAACAACTGAAGCAGGTTGTCGCGAGTCAGCAGGTTCTTGTAGACCACCGCGGAAACAATGGTGTAGAGCCCCGCCCGCGACGAGTTCTCGATGCCGGTCAAAGCGTATTCGTACGCCCGCGGATTGCGACGAAAGCGGTTGTGCTCTTTCTCATCCGGCGAGTCGAGACTCACCGCCAGGTAGAACAGCCCGCTCTCTTTGAGCGACTCCGCCCGCTCTGGCGACAACGCTCTGGCGTTGGTGAACAACAGCGTCGTGCTGCGGTCGTCGATCGAGCGAATGATCTCCTCCAAGTCGCGACGCAACAACGGCTCCCCGCCCGAGATGCCAAAGTAGGCGACTCCCAAATCCTGCAGGTCGGCGAACACCTTCTTCCACTGGTCTCGCGACAACTCGCTGCACTTGTCGGGCGTGGTTGCTCCGCAGTGCTCGCAGCGATACTGGCAGCGCGTCGTGATGCAAACATGCGTCGACAGCGGAGCCGAGCGTCGCCCTTGGGACAGGTCGCTGAACATCGTTTCGGTGTTGGCCGCACCGCTTAGGAACGTCTTAAACGCCGGCGATGGCATCGGCGGAAAGAACGAACTGACCACGTACTTGTCGTCGAACGGGATGATCCGTTCCCCGCGCGCGGCACCTTCGAGAATCTTGAGCTGGCTTCGCGAACGGTAACTCGGGTCGTTGCGGAACTCGCGATCCATATCCACGATGAACTGCAGGTACTTGTAATCGCTCAGCATGGCTTGAACATCTTGGCGGTGGGTTAGCATCACGGTACTCCTACTCGACAAGTGTTGAGATAGATGCAACGAAGGGCACAACTGCGGCCAAGCGAGCTGCGCAACGTTTGGACAAGGAAGCGACAAGCTCGAATCAATGTACTCGCGGGTCGGAATCAACCCAAGAGCGCATTGGTTCGTACTAATACTATCGGGCGTGTCGTCGCGGTATCTCAATCGCTTTCGCCGCTGGCGAAGCGTATCGACCCGATTGCGGAGTGTGCGGTGTGCGATCGTGGCACATGCTACCACGCAAATCGTGTCGCTTCCGCCCGCTAGCGAGTGCGCAGCGTAAGTTCGCTCTCGTGCGCAATCGCTACAAGGTGTAAAGTTCAAGTTCGCTGGTGTAATCGCGGTAAGTGGTTGCACAATGTTTAAACGGATAAGGAGATGGCCATGCGTGCCTTGCTTATTGCCCCCCAGTTCCCCGACACCTTTTGGTCGTTTCGCCATGCGTTGCGATTTGTGCGCAAGCGAGCGTCGTTCCCGCCGCTGGGGTTGTTGACTGTTGCTGCGTTGCTGCCGCGTGAGTGGGAGCTGCGTGTTGTTGATACCAATGTGAGTACACTGACCGACGAAGACATCGCCTGGGCCGAGTCGGTGTGGATCGGCGGCATGACCATTCAAAAGGAGTCGGCGCTCGACATCCTGGCGCGTTGCAAAGCGGCCGGAGTCACTACGATCGTCGGCGGACCGATGGCGACCTGCGAGCCCGATATGTTTGTCGACGCGGATCATCTGGTGCTCAACGAAGGGGAAGTGACAATTCCGCCATTCCTGGCCGACTTGCAAGCCGGCGAGGTCGAGCGGGTGTATACCAGCCCGCTCAAGCCGGAGCTTGATAGCTCGCCGACTCCGCGGTGGGATCTGATTAACATGAAGCATTACGCTTCGATGAGCCTGCAGTTCAGCCGTGGTTGTCCGTACGACTGCGACTTTTGTAACGTGACTGCGTTGCTCGGCAAAAAGCCGCGTACCAAGCAGCCGGCGCAGGTGATCGATGAACTCGACGCCCTGTATACCGCTGGCTGGCGGGGACCGGTGTTTTTTGTCGACGACAATCTGATTGGCAATCGCAAAGAGGTACGTAGGCTTTTGCCGGAGATCGCTACCTGGCGCAAAGGTAAGAAGCCGCTTCCGCTGTACACCGAAGCAACCATCAACCTGGCCGACGACGAACCGTTGCAAAAGGCGATGGTCGATGCGGGCTTCGATACCATTTTCGTGGGCATCGAGACTCCCGACGAGACCGCCTTGAAGGAGTGCAAGAAAACCCAGAACAGCAGTCGCGACCTGACGGCCGACGTTCGTAAGCTGCATCGCGCGGGTCTGCAGGTGCAAGCAGGTTTTATTGTGGGATTCGATTCGGATACGCCCTCCATATTTCAACGCCAGATTGATTTCATTCAAAACAGTGGTATCGTGACCGCGATGGTGGGATTGTTGCAGGCGCCGGTCGGCACGCGACTGTACGAAACGTTGAAGGAGCAAGGCCGGCTGCTCACCAACATGACGGGCGACAACGTCGATGGCTCGACCAACGTGATTACGAAGATGCCGATCGATCTGTTGAAAAATGGGTATCGCAGCATCATGGATAACATTTACTCGCCGGAGGCTTACTACAAACGGGTGAAAGTGTTCCTCAAGGACTACAAAGCGCCCGACGTTTCGAAGGGCATCGCGTGGTCGCAAATCGCGACGCTAATCCGCAGCATGTGGGGCCTCGGCGTGGTGAATCGCGGCCGCTGGCAGTTCTGGCGGTTGCTCGGCTGGACCGTCGCCCGCCGGCCCCAGCACTTCGCCCTGGCGGTGCGGCTCTGGATTTACGGGCATCACTTCCGCGAGGTCTGCCGACTTCGTTTGGCGTCGCCTTAGTCGGCCGACTCCCCTCACTCGCTCGACAGTAGCGAGCTAGCAAAGCACCGTGGTTGCGACCGTCGGATCTCTCCACCCGAGATTCGGCGGTCGCTTTTGTTCCCCCATTTCCCGAAAAACGATCCGTGGGGGCATTTCTTACGACACCGTGCGATCGCGTAACCTGCGTCATTGCAACCACTTGCGACACAGGTCGTTGTCGTAAGTCGAAGTTCAATTGTCCCACTGGGGGCTTTATTCGAATCATGGGAAACCAATCCTTAGAAATGGACGCGCGGCAAGAAGTTAGCAACCGCGCAGTAAGACAGCATCTCCCCCAGCAACAGCGGCTGGCAGAGTGCCCAGCAGCGCGGCTAGCGGAATGAGAATAGGAGTGAGTTGTGCATGTGACAGTACGGAACTGTCACGTGTACATTAGCACATTTGGTGGCCAATTGCTATCGAAAACTTGAGAGATGACGAGCGACAAAATGCCGCAAATAGGCCGGAATCTGCTTGATGCCATCGAAGCATTTCGCGGATGGGATGTTATCGCGTGAGGTCTGCCTGTCCTTGGCAATAGTAGGAGAAATCGATGGCAGCAGCTTCCAGGCTTCCAGTTCCAGAGTCACTCGCCATCGCGGTCGACGATCACGACCGGGCTGCGATTGAACGGTGGTGGAACGAACTCACCGCCGCGCAGCAGGCGGAGTTTCTGGAAGTGGCAACCTACGAACCCGATCGTATTGCTACCAGAGTCGACACGACAGTTGGCGAAGGGGCTGACCCTTACGACGAGTGGTACGAATATCTCGTGAATCAGGATCTGCGCTTTTACTTCGACCGCTCCCAGCCGATTGGGAGCTACAACGTCGTGTTCCCCATTCTTCAACCGCTTAGTGTGGCAGCCGACATTAAAGTGGTGAGCCATTTACTCACCCGGGGCGTGAACCCAGATCGTGCGGGCTCCAAGGAGAACGACACGGAATAACATCCTCACAGGTACACAAGCATCTGGGCGTGCAGCGAAGTCGTTTGAAATAACTATACGTAGATGAGCCCTTCGTCTTCATCGTAGGTAAGTGCCCCGCTCTCGACTCCCTTCACGATAAGTTGGAGATAGGCAGCCCACGAAGGAGCGATCAGTTTGCGTTCGTCCATGTCGTGCGGGGCATAGATGACTTGTCCAACGCTGCCTTCCGAAGAGGGCTTCATGTCGACACAGATAAAGTCGCCACATCCGTTGCCGGCAACCGGTATCCAGCCTTCGCTCCACCACACCTCATCAATACCCGTGTCTGGATCGGCGGCGGCGTCATCGAAGTCTCCGTCGTCGATCAACTCTTTCCAAATCTTCCACTCGTCGCCGATCTGTTCAATAGGTAGTAGGCAAAATGCCATCTCGTCAGCCAGCCCAGGGAAGATATTCAACTCGCCTTCCCCATATTCCACACCATTCTGAGTGAGGTACGATTCTTTCAAGTCTGCCGGGAATGCGAACCCTATCCTCTTTTCAATAGCCTGGATGGCTTGTCCTGAAGTAGGACCAGGCAAAGCGTCTGCCAAACTGGGAACGTTCTCGGCCAACCATGCTTCCAGTGATTGCCAGGATGCTTGAATATTAGACATTGTTGAGGCCTACCAAATGGGATAGATGCTTGAACGGAAACCAGTGAAGATGCT
Organism: Aeoliella mucimassa; assembly: GCF_007748035.1. Classification (NCBI taxonomy): domain Bacteria; kingdom Pseudomonadati; phylum Planctomycetota; class Planctomycetia; order Pirellulales; family Lacipirellulaceae; genus Aeoliella; species Aeoliella mucimassa. Next base: position 5,030,130 of record NZ_CP036278.1, on the reverse strand, counting down.
GCCTAGAAATTGGAAGAGAATGCGAGGATAGCGCGACGCGACCAGTACGAGGCGAGTGCCGTTTTAGTCGCCCTCCGATTCCGCAACAAAAGTCGTGCAACTAGAGTGCATTGGAACTGCTTTTCGTGCCTAAGGCTAGTGACCCCGATACCTGTCAGCAACCGAGAGCAAACCAGGTAAGGGGGGAGGGGGAAATGGTTGTGGAGGAAGAGAAAAATCCGCATGGTACCATCGAAGTCGCGTGGGAACGTGGTGTCGAATTGTAATACGAATGAGAGTCGTGCAAACACTTGGCTGGTACCTAACACGTGGGCGGTAGGTGCTTGGGAATCCTGTTTGCGATCCGCTTTAAACCGGCATCTTTAGCAATTGAATTGCCCCGGTGGGGCACGACTCGGCGCACTCGCGGGCGGCAGAGCCGAGGGCCTGGTCGAGCGTGTAGCCGGGCGGGGGGGCGAGGCGGGTGTGGATGCTGCGGCCGATGATCGCCAGGCCGGCTGCGTCGGGGGCCTCGCGGGCGAGCGTCACGCAGATGCCGCAGAGAATGCACTTGCCCGACTCGAGTTGCACGTCGGTCCCCACGATCTTGCCTTCGTAAGGTCGCCCTTCGTGTCGGTAGTGATGACTATCGCACTCGTACATGGCCGCGTAGTGATGCAGCAGGCAATTGGCCAGTGCGCGGCAGTCGCACTCCAGGCACCGCTCCGCTTCGCGGCTGGCGGCTTCGTCGGAGGGTTCGATGGTTAGTAACTTCGGATCGACGCGCGGGGTGTCGACGGTACCATCACAAAAGTCGCAAAGCTCCTGGTTCGTGAGTCGGGCGAGTCGCGACTCGAAGGTCCGCCGGCGGTCGGGAGGATCGACTCCGCGAAGCCAGTGGTCGATGCACTCGGCGGCCAGTTTGCCTTCGGCCACCGATTGCACGACGAGCTTGTAGGTGCGAACCGCGTTGCCGGCCGCGAACACCGCGGGGCGACTGGTCATGCGAGTTTGGCCATCGACCTGAATGCCGCTCTTGGTGGTCGCGATGTCGGCCTCGACGAGCCACGTGAGTTCCACCCGCCCGGTCGCCAGTAGCACCGCGTCGGCTTGTTGCTCGAGCGCGGTGAAACGCTCGAACGAGTCGACCGCGTGGAGCGACTGCGTTTCGACCCCTTGGGCGAGGGCCACCGAAGCCTCGGCCCGCAGCACTTCGGCCGGCAATTTGTCGGCAAAGTCGTTAGCGAGCCGACCGCCTGGCTCCGGATGGTCGTCAATCATTTGCACCGCGTGCCCACGCTGCGACAGATGGTACGCGGCCGTGAGTCCGGTGGGGCCGGCACCGATCACTACCACGCGTTTGCCAGTCGAGCGGGCGATCGGCGGGGCGTAGCGATCGTCGCTCGCCAAGTCGCGATCGGCCACGAACTGCTTGATCTTGCAAATCGCCGCTGGGCTGTCGTGCTGACCCCGGCGGCAAGCATGCTCGCATACCTCGGGACAGACTCGCCCCAGGATGGCAGGCAGGGCAATCTCGCGCTTCACGGTTGCCAAGGCTGCGCGATACTCTCCATCGGCGACCAGACGCAGCATGTTTGGCACGTCCATGTGCGCGGGGCACGTGTTCTGGCACGGCGCGCGGCAGTCGCCTGCGTGGTCGGCCAGCAGGAGTTCGATGCTCATCCGCCGCAGGTCATGGATCTCTGGCGTTTCGCTGGCCACCTGCATGCCGTCGGTGACCTGCGTCGAGCACGAAGGGACCACGCCCGAGCCTTCGACTCGCACCAGGCAGGCCATGCAGGAGTTGTGGGCTTTGTGACCATCGAGCTTGCACATCGCTGGCACGTCGAGCCCGATTTGCCGGGTCGCTTCGAGGATGGTCGAGCCATCAGGCACTTCGACCGGCACGTTATCGATGTGTAGTTTTACCATCAACTCATCCCCACTGGTTTGCGCGGCGCGGCTTTCGCGCGGGGACTCACGGTTTCGATCGCCAGTTCGGGACAAGTGGTTCGGCAGGCATCGCAGCGGGTGCAGAGATCAAGGTCGATGGTGTGCTGCTTGTAGGGCGTTGCTTCGATGGCGGCCACCGGGCAATGCTGGGCACAGAGCGTGCAGCCGACGCAATCGTGGGTCACCACGTAGTCGACCAGCGGCTTGCATCGCGCGCTCGGGCAATGCCCCTTGAGGTGGGCTTCGTACTCGTGGCGGAAGTATCGCAGCGTGGTGATCACCGGGTTCGGGGCGGTTTTGCCAAGGCCACACAAGCTGCCGAGTGTGATGCCGTGGGCGAGCGATTCGATTTCGTTCAAATCGTGTGGCGACGCTTTCCCTTCGCACAGCTTGTTCAGCAGGTCGAGCAGTTTGCGGGTGCCGACTCGGCAGAACGTGCAGTGCCCGCAAGATTCCTGCTGGGTGAACTCGAGGAAGTAGCGGGCGACATCGACCATGCAGTCGGTATCGTCGAGTACCACCAAACCGCCGGAGCCCATGATCGCGCCGAGTTCGCGGAGGGCTTCGTAGTCGACCGGCGTGTCGCACAGCTCCGCGGGGATGCATCCGCCGGAAGGGCCGCCGATCTGCACCGCCTTCAGGGTACGACCTTCGGGCACGCCGCCACCGTAGTCGTCGATCAGCTGGCGGATCGTAGTACCCATCGGGGCTTCGACCAATCCGCCACGGCGAATCTTGCCGGCGAGCGAAAACACCTTGGTTCCTTTGCTGGTGGTGCTTCCCAGGTCGGCGAATGGCTGGCCGCCGTGCCGGAGAATCCATGGCACCGCGGCCAGGGTTTCGACATTGTTGACCAGCGTGGGGCGGCCCCACAAACCTGCGACCGCAGGGTAGGGGGGGCGATGGTGGGGGGTGCCGCGGTGGCCCATGATCGACTCGATGAGCGCGGTCTCTTCGCCACATACAAAAGCGCCGCCACCTTCGACGAGCTCGATGGAAAAGTCGAACGAACTGCCGAGGATACCTTGGCCGAGATAGCCTTTGGCCTTGAGTTGCTCGATGGTCTCCCGCATCCGGCGAACAGCCACGGGATACTCGCCGCGGACGTAAACCACCCCGCGACTCGCCCCAACCGCGTAGCCAGCGATGAGCATGCCTTCGAGCACACTGGCCGGCGACGTCTCCATGATCGAGCGATCCATGAACGCGCCGGGGTCGCCTTCGTCGCCGTTGCAGACCACGTACTTGTCGCCGGAGCCATCGGCCACGATGCGCCACTTGCGGACCGTGGGAAAACCACCCCCGCCGCGGCCGCGGAGTCCGCTGATGTCGATCTCGCTCAGCACCTCTACGGGCTTGAGAGCCGAAAGGCATTTGGCCAGCGCGGCGAAGCCCCCTTGTTGCTCGTACTCGTCGAGCGACTGCTGACGATTGCCCGCCCAGAGTCCGGTGATAATGCTGGTATCGCTGTTCGACTCCGCGCTGGAAAGCAACTCCGCAGCGGGCACTGCGTGCGCCGAGTCGTCGGCGGGGGACTCTCCCCCCAGGCGGCGGGCGCACCAGTCGAGCAGTTGCTGCCAGGAGAGTTGCCCATTCGCGGTTGCGTTGTTGCCACCTTTGCGCGGGCGGTACTTGCGGCTCTTCGGCGACTCGAGGCACGCCTCGACGATCTCCGGCAAGTCTTCCACACGCACGTGGGCCGAGAGTTCTCCGTCGCGCGATACGACCGGCGCGAGGTCGCAGCAGCCGAGGCAGCCGACCGTTTCGACCGTCACCTGCTGGGCGAGGTCGGTGTCGTTGCCCGGCGCGATGCCGAAATGGCGGTAGAGTTCTTCGACTACGCGGTCGGCCCCCGCGACATGGCAGGCGGTGCCGCGGCAGACCTCGACGCGATGCTTGCCGCACGGCGTAGTGCGGAACCGAGCGTAGAACGAAGCCACCCCGGCGACATGGGCGGGCGTGGTGCCGGTGATGCGGCAGAGTTCGTCGAGCGCTTCGGTCGGCAGGTAGCGGTACTCCTCCTGAATCGCATGCAACTGGGCGATCAGCTGCTGCGGTGTGTTGCCAGTGCGGTCGACAATGTCGCTAACCTTCGTCAGGTCAATCGGCGGTGGAGCCTGCCCGGTGCTCGCAGGTGCAACGATGGAGGGCTCGTCGCCGGTGCTGGTTGGAGTCGTGTCGTTCGGTCGCGGAAGGCTGTGCTGAATGGTTTCTGGCAAAGCGGGCTGGCCCGTCGCTGGGCTGCGGAGCAGCAGCACCATGACGGCCGTCGAAACGATCGCTCCCAGGCTGAACGTACGAATCCGGCGGTCGCGGGCGAGCGACTCGTCGGTTTGCTGTTCGACCAACGAGTAGAGTGCGTCGTTCGCTGTGGGAGCCTCACGAGCAGCCTGCTCCGCCTGGTCGAGGCTCTCGCGACTCGCAGCGTAGGTGTTGCTCCAATGGACCGAATCTACCAGCAACACCACCAGGCAAACCGCCAGCACGGCCGCGGTCGCGTAGCCGGCGAGTCGTCGCAGTCGTGCTGGGAGAGCAATCCTCACTTGGCGGCCTTTGCGGTGGCGGGATCGCTTGCTGGTTTCTGCTCGCTAACCAGGTTTTCGATGTCGACCAGCTCGATCTGGCCCCACTTGAGTTGTTGCCGAGGGCAATGGGCAAAGCACCGCCCGCACGCCAGGCAAGTCGATCGCTTGGCGCGAAGGTCTTCGATCGCACCGAACGGGCAGCTATCGACGCAGAGCCCGCAGTCGAGTTCTTCGTCGGGGGTGATGCTGACTGGCCAGAACGAGAACCGCGAGACGATGGCCAGCAGCCCGCCGTACGGGCAGAGGAATCGGCAGTAGGGGCGGCCGATCACGGTGCCGATGAGCAGCAGCGCGACGCCGAGGCCCATTAGCCAAGCGACGCCGGTCATGCGGAAGAAGCCGACAAACGGATCGAACCGGCAGATGATGAAGTCGCGCTGCTCGGCCGGCAGCACCGCGAACCAGATTGCCAGCCCAAGGTAGACGTACTTAAAGAGTCCTCCCCAGCGATCGATCCAGGCGGGCAGTTGCATCGGCCGCAAGAGCACGACGTCCTGAATCGCTCCCAGTGGGCAGACTCCACCGCAAAACACGCGGCCGAACAACAGCGCGGCGAGCAGCGGTAGCAAGAAGAACACCAGCACCACCATCGGCACGGCCAGTTCGGGATCGACGATCGAAGCGGCCACGTTCTGCGTTGCGCCGATCGGGCAGACACAGCCTTGGCGGTAGAAACCAAAGTAGGCGAGCGAACCGAGGGTGACCACCGTGATGACCCACCGCCGACGCCCGCGATGCACCGCGTAGGCGATCGCCCCCATGCCGGCGATCAGCAGTATTACGTCCAACCCTTGTAGCCAAACCGAGCGAGGGAGCGACTGTTGCACTTCGGGCAAAGCGTAGTCGCCGCCGATGTCGTCAACCTGCGGAGCGGTGGTTGCCTGGCGGGTGTATTCCTGGTGCGTATAGTCCTGCGCCTGCGCTAAAGCGTAGGGTAGCAGGGCGAGTAGCACGAGCACGGCCATGAGTTGCCGCGCAGTCCAAGTTCGATCCTTCTGGTTTGCCATGTTGCACCCGCAGTCCGCGTTTGTCACGCGTGACCTCCCTCGAGGGTGGTCGGCGGGGCGGGCTCGGGGCCGACGCGTCGGTACGCGTCTTCGGGGCAGTTGGTCGCGATCGTGCAGCGATTGCATCGCAAGCAGAGGTCGGACCGCACTTCGAGCCGAATCGAACCAAGCCCGGCCGGCGCTTTGCATTCCATCACGCACCGCCCGCAGCCGTTGCACTTCTGCTCGTCGATGGTGTACTCGTAGTAGTTGTTGAGCGGGTCGTACTCGTCGAACACGCCGATCGGGGTCCGCGTGATCGCGTCGCGGGGGCAGAGCTTCTTGGTTGGCAGGCCATCGGGGCCTACGGGGCTCATCACGTCGAAATACGCTGGACAAATGCAGCAGCGGCCACACTCCGCGTGGTTGTTCACCGCCCGCACGGCGGAGAGTGGCAGCACGCAGCTTGTCGCACATTCTTCGCACACGTTACTGGCCCCGGCGACTCCCAAGCGGATATTCACGCAATGATTGGGAGAGATGGTCCAGATGTCGTGCTCCGACGCTCGCCGGCCGAGCTGTACCGCCACACCGCCTATGGCAGCGGCACAGGCGACCTGGCCAGAGCGTTGGAGGAACGTACGACGATTGGTTTCGCTCATGGGATGGCGACTTCCTCCGCAACTAGCGAGAACAGTTCGATGGCTCGACGGGCTGGGTCGCTTACGTAGAGATTGCCAGTGGAGTCGAAAGCCAGGTCGATGTTCGCCGTGTTGGGATTGAACAATGGCGATTCGATGAGCGTCAGGTACTCGCCGACGCTACTGTAAAACTTGACGCGGGGCGGGGCCTTCTCGCTGACAGCGATCACGCCGTCGGCCGCCACGGCGATGTTCGTCGGGTTGCAGCAGCCGCCAAAATCGGCCGGCGAGTGCATGCCGAACTTGCCCCACTTGTCGATCAGCTCGCCAGCGTCGTTGAAGCGCTCGATGCGATGCTTCTGCGGATGGGCAACAAGCAGCGTTTCGGTGCTGGCCTCGCTGCACAGGTCGAGCAGCCCGTTGGGAATCATGTAGCCGCGAGTGTTCGCCTTGGTGCCGACTTCGCCGAGGTATTTACCGTCGCGGGTAAACTCGTGAATCGTGCGATTCGTGGCATCGGCCAGCAGCAGGTGATCGCCCACCGCGGCGATCGACGTGATTCGCCCTAGCTGATTGTTGCGAATGGTGCGAATCCGCTTGCCCTCTCGGTCGAGCTGGAATAGCGCGCCATCCATGCCGACCCACAGCGCGTCGTCTTCCGCCAGCACGCACCATCCCAGACCTGGCAGCGGGATCTGTTGCTCCAGCTCACCGGTATCGGAGAACTGCTTGATATGATCGTCGCCGACGGCCAGTAGTCGATCGTCGGGATCGACTGCGATGCCGGCGAGTCTCATTTCGAACAGCACCCGGCTGCCCTGTTCGATGGTTAGCGACTTGTGATGGGTAAATCTCATAGCAGGTTCATCTATTGAAGCTTCGAATCGCTGGTGTCCGCCGCAAGGGTTTGCTCACGAACATCCAAGCACAGCATTTTGCCTAAGTCGCGGACCAGAAGCTTGCCGCGAACAATCACAGGCGGGGCCCACACGTCGGGGCCACTCAGTATTTTGGCTTCGGCCAGTTGCTGGTACTCGTCGGCCTCGGCATCGATCAGGCGGAGCGCCCCGGAGCGGCCATCGAGTGCGAAGAACATGCCATCGGCGAGCACGTAGCCACCGAGGTCGAACGACTTCCGGCGGCTGTTCCACACCTCATTGCACTCCATATCGAGGCAAGTCCACAGGCCACGGCTCTTCTTGCCGACCCCGTAGATTTTGCCGTTGTGGACGATCGGGGTGTGTACTTCGGAGTTCCAACCGTCGGTCGGGGGAGCCAGCGATAGCAGCTCTTCGGCCTTCCAGGTATCGCCGTCGTGAGTTACCTGGCAGACCGCGGTGCGGGCGCCATAGCTGCTGGTGACCAGGAACTTGCCGTCGCCGAGCGCTAGTGGGGTGGTGGGGACCGCGGTGCTGAACTTCCAGGGGAACTGCCAGAGCATCGCGCCGGTTTCGGCGTCGATGCCGACCAGGCCTTGCATGGTGTAGTACGCGTACTGGCGAACCCCATCGAGCTCGACCGGCATCACCGACGAGTGAGTGATGAGTTGCTGGTCGGGGTTGGGCGTTTCCCACACCGGCTCGCCGGTTGCTTTATCGAAGGCTACCAGCAGTGCTTTGCCGCCGGCAGCGATAATCACCCGATCGCCCTCGATCAGCGGGCATTGGCCGTTGTACCAGGCGGGAATCATGCTGTCGTACAGCTTAGGAAGGAACTTTTTCCAGATCAGGTTGCCATTGCGGGCGTCGAGGCAGTGCAGCTCGCACTTGGGATCGATGGCAAACACAAATCCGCCGTCGGTGGCTGGTGCCGAGCGGGTGATGCCGTGGTTTGGGCGAATCTCCTTCTTTACCTTGTAGGTCCACTGCTCCTCGCCATCGTCGAACGACAGACAGCGGACCATCCACTCTTTGGTCTCTTCGTTGTAGTCGTTTAGATAGACTCGGTCGCCAACCACGGAGGGAGACGAATAGCCTTCGCCCACAGTGGTTTCCCACAACACGGGGGGACCCTCGGCTGGCCACGAGCGGGCCAGCTTCACCTGACTATGCACCTTGGCATCGTTCTGCTGGCCGCGGAACCAGGGCCAGTCGTCTTCGGTCAGCTCGACCGGGGTGGGAAGATCTTCGGGGGCGATAACCGGCTGAGCGGGCTCTTCGGCGGGGGCCGATCCTTGGCCAACCGCTCCTGTCTCTGTATCTCCTGCCGGAGAGCCCGCCGCCGGTGTGTCGTTTGTCTTGGCTTGCTCGGTGGATGCCTTCTCTTTGCAACCGACAACGAGGCACAGCATAGCGACTAGTAGCAGACTTACGCAACCGTGGCGTGTCATGATGAGTTCCCTGAGTCCTATTCCAGTACTGGCAGCAAGCCAATGGAGGGTGGCAACCGAAACTGCGAACGAGCAGTTCATGAATCCTATCGAACCACCACGCATCGCTGTTGGCATCGCGCGAACCGTGTTGGTGGTGGCTCCCTATTGCAGGAAGCATGCCAAACGTATCCGGATTCGGCAAAACCGATTTCGGCGCAGTCGGTGCGCTTAATTGCCGAGAGAAACAGCGGAGAGAGAATGGAGAAGATCGCGTTTCGAGATCCGCCTGGCACGGTTGTGTGGGCTATAGTGACACGCGCGTGCGATGACGCACACTGTGCACGAGCGATAACACCCCGATTGAACCGACCCGGCACAGCCGCGCACGAAGCGTCGTAGCACGGCTGCCTGGTTGTTTAAATCTCCTGATTTACCAACAGCGGCATGCGATCGTGTTTGGTCATGGTCTCGTAGTAGTGGCTCGCTTGTTGGGTAAGCATGTAGACGTGCGGCCGCTCTTGCTCGTCGTGCACGACGACTCCGTCGAGTCCTTCGGTGATTTGAAACCACACGCCTTTCTCCAGGCCGAAGTCGGCTGGAATCATCACCTTCTCGGGCTTGAGCCAGCGCCATTTGCCAGCTTCCAGGCTTTCGATACGGCACCAACCGGTGCGGGGAAGTCGCGACTCCTTGTTGCCGCGGTTGCCCCACTCGTAAATCTGCATCTGGCCATCGTGCATCACCGGCAGTTGCACCACCCGATCGGTGTACATGAAATGCAATTCAGGATCTCCACCGCGCGACACCACGCGGCTGGCGAGTTCGAACTCTTCGTATAGCTCCTGACGCAGGCGAGCGCGGAGAATGGAAATGCCTTTGCACATGAGACTTGCACCTCAGAAACAACTTTTGCCGTAAATGTCGCAGATGTCGTAATTGTTGGCTGCGTCGCCGTACACGTCGACCAGCGGCAGCGTCGCCCCGCTACGCAGAACGAACCGCCCCATTCTATGATTGATCTCGCGCTTGATGTCGGATAATTGCGATTGTTCGAACAAACTTCGTTGCCGCCGCCCGGCGGGACGCAGCCCGCTGGCGATCACGTGCATGTAATGCACAAACGCGGTGTCGGGCTGCCATGCACGGGGAAGCATGTGCAGGGCTGCCTGGAGCAGGGTTTCGAAGTCGCCTCGGCTGCCGAGCAGGCTGCACCGCTCCGAACGCTCGGGAGCGTCGCGAAACAGCAGCGACAGGATGAGCTGATCGCAACACAATTCGTAGTGGGTGAGTGCTTCGACCAGTCGCTCGACGTTGCGAACGACGAACGCCTGCACGCGCTGGGGATCGCGACTCGCTTTGCCAATGCTGCCGCCGCGCGACACGAACTTATGCGTTGGGCGAGTGGTTTGCACGGGCTGCACGGGGGTGCCATTGAGTTCCCACCAGAGGTCTTCGCCGCGCTTGGTAAGCAACCAGCGAATAAACGCCCGATCGGCAGCAGCAAACTGCTCGCACGTATGAATGCCATACTGGGCGAGCCGCTTGGCGCTACGTTTGGCGATGCCGGTAACGTCGGTAATCGGTCGCTCGTGCAGCAGCTCGCGACGCTGATCCTCGGTTAGTACTACGCCGCAGCCGAAGGGTTTGGACGAGTCGGAAATCAGCTTGGCGAGCGTCTTGGTCGGCGCAATCCCCACGCTGACCGGTACGCCGACCTGGTGCAGGATGTCGCGCTGCAGTCGTGAGCCGATCGTGGCGTCAGGGGCGACGAAAAACTGCTCGTCGATCGAGTAAAACTCGACCTGCGGGCTGATCTTACGCACAACCGATAGCATCTTGCGACTTACCGACTCGTACCATACGAAGTCGCGTTTGACGTACACCGCCTGGGGGCAAAGGGTAATGGCCTCCCAGATCGGCACGCCGGTCGCCACGCCGGCAGCTTTCATTTCGTAGCTTTTGGCAATGATGCAGGCCCCGTGGTTACCCAATACCCCGACCGGCATGCCTCGCAAATGCGGAAACCGCACCCGTTCGGCAGAGACGTAAAAGCAATCGGCATCCACATGACCTATCATGTGGCGGAGTGTAGTGTGAACGGGTGTTCATGTCAAGCGATTCGGGCGAGCGGTTTTGGGCACCGGACCGAGGATCCCCAAAAAACGGGATCGGATGCATGGTTTATGCAACCATTCATAGCCGACGAGCTACAAAGCGTCGGGAAATACACAAGCATTCAAAAAAACGCGAGCCACCAGAGTGGCTCTGGTGGCTCGCGTGCGGGTTGCGTTGTTTAGCGTTGGTTTGCTTAGACCTTGAGGATCTCGAAACCAGGACGTGGCTTGCGGGCCATGAAGCCAGCCGCCTGTTCGTCGCCGACGATTTGCTCGGTGTGCGGGTCCCACTTGATGGTGCGTCCCAGGCGAGCAGCGATGGCCGACAGATGGCAGGTGTTCATCGTTTGCACGTGGGTGTAAACGTCGGACACCGGCTGTCCACCTTCGCGGATGCAGCGGTAGAAGTTCTCCTTGTGGCCTTCGAACGGCTTGTCCTTGTACAAGGCCCGCACCGCTTCGTCGTTCCACACGTCTTTGTCCCAGTTCTCTTCGATCGGCTTGCCAGTGATCTTGCCACGATTCACAAAGAGCCGGCCCTTAGTGCCTTCGAAGGTAACGCCGTTGTCGCCACGGCTGGTCACGTGCAGCTCGACACCATTGGCGTACTTGCAGATCACGTTGAAGTCGTGCGACGTGTTATAGCAGTTGTCGACGGTCGGGTAACCATCTTCGTAAGGCACTGGATGCTTGGCGTCGGTGCCGTTGATTTCGACCGGGCCGTCGCCTTCCTTATCCTGGTTGAGCGCCCAGGTGGCGATGTCGACATGGTGGGCACCCCAGTCGGTGAACTTACCGCCGGAGTACTCGTACCACCAACGGAACTCATAATGGCAACGCCTCTGCATGTAGTCGGTGAGCGGAGCCTGGCCGAGCCACATGTACCAGTCGAGATCGGCCGGAGGAACCACTGCCTTGAACGGGCCACCGGTCGGGCTGCCATTGATGCCAGCAGTGACTTTAGTGATGTCGCCCAGCAGGCCTTTATGAACCATGTTCACCGCACGCAGGAACAGGTCTCGCTGGCTACGTTGCTGCGTGCCGACCACAAACACGAGTTCGGGGTGTTTCTTGCAGGCGTTGCGAATCAGTTGGTTTTCTTCCAGGGTAAGCGTAAGCGGTTTCTGGCAGAAGACGTGCTTGCCGGCTTCGAGGGCTTCGACGGCAATCTTGGTGTGCCAGTGATCGGTGGTAACGACGCTCACCACATCGATGTCGTCACGATCCAGCACCCGGCGGTAGTCTTCGTATGCGTCGGCCTTGCCTTTGCCGATGCCATCGTGGTTCTTCGCACGCAGGCAATGTCCCATGTCGACATCGCAAACTGCCAGCACGTCGCCGAAGTGGGCATGATGCTGGGCGTCGCCGGTGCCCATGCTACCGACACCAATGCAACCGATCCGCGGGCGATCGTTCGCCTCGTCGTTGGCAAACGCCTTGGTGGTCCAGCTAAACGGCACCGCCGTGGCAGCGGCCGCGATGGTGGAATGTTGAAGGAAGTCGCGACGAGAGTACGATGAACGTGACATGCCTGTCCTCGTAGGTACTGTGGGTGGGAATAAGGCGACCCGCGGGTCGAAGGTGAGTATAAGCGGCAGGCGTTCGCGACGCAAAAAAGTACCGGGCAGGCGTCAGAACGTGTTCGTATATATAATGCTGGGATGAGCAGCGAGCAACCTACGCACCGACGAGAGTTTATTACTGGCCGTACCGCGGGCAAGCTGGTGCAGGGGGCTGCGGGGCGGGCGGCCGACCACTTTACGCAGTTTGCCGACGCGTTATCGTTGGGCTCACCGGCCCCGACCGAACCGGTTACGCCCGGCTACGTGCTTAGTTTGTCGAGAAAAGCGATGGCCTGCGAGTTCGAAATTCGGCTAAACGCGGATCGCCGAGGAGACGATCGACAAACCGGGGCCGCGATGGAGGCCCTCGATTTGGTGGAAGAACTGGAAGACCAAATGACCGTCTACCGCGAGGTCGGCGAGATGGTCGAACTCAACCAGCAGGCGTCCCACGATTGGGTGGAAGTGGAGCCTCGGCTGTTCGCGATGTTCGAACTGGCCGACACCTTGTACCAGCAGACGGGGGGGGCGTTCGACATTACCGGGGGACCACTTTCGCGGGCGTGGGGGTTCGATGTGCGTCGCGGACGGATTCCCACCGAAGAGCAACTGACCGCCGCCCGTTCGGTGGTGGGATGGCAGTACGTGGAGCTCGATCGCGATCGTCATCGGGTGCGTTTCAACAAGCCAGGTGTCGAGCTGAACGTGAACAGCATCGGCAAAGGCTACGCCGTGGATCGCGCGGCCGAAGTGCTGGCCGAGCAAGGCGTCGAGAACTTTTTGTTCCATGGCGGGCGAAGCACGCTGCTCGCCCGTGGGCAGCGTACCGGCTGCGAAGGGTGGACCGCCCGAGTGCGACATCCACTCCGCCCGCAGCAAGTGGTTGCCGAGTTCACACTACTCAACCAAGCGCTTTCGACCTCGGGGGCGGCGACCCAGTCGTTTGTGATCGGTGGGCAGCGCTACGGGCACCTCATCGATCCTCGCACCGGTCAGCCGGCCGACACGATGCACTCGGTCACGGTGGTCGCCGACAACGGTGCGCTGGCCGACGCGCTCTCGACCGCGTTCTTCGTGATGGGCGAACAAGCCGCGGTCGACTATTGCGAGCAGCATCCCGAGGTGCAAGCCTTGCTAGTGCTCGCCGGCAACACGCCCGGCGAAGTACGACTCCGCCCGCTGAATCTGGTAGAACGCGAGCGATAGAAGACTCGCTAGAGAAACTCAACGTGGTTTTGCATCTCTTCCGGCGTCAGGACCTCGGCGATCAGAGTTAGCCCACCGATGATGGAGCCAATGGCTGTTTGTTGAGGAGCGTAAACAATACCGGCGTGATCAACTTGCATCGCGTGCAATCGCAAGAAATCGGCGTCCTGCGAAAAAACGACGCGCCCCTGCGAGCGGGCAAACTCCAGGTGTTCGATGTCGCTCGCGGCGAGCATCCCTGCTTGTTGCACATTGAGCACATCGATGCCGCGCTCCCGCAAACCAGCTGCTACCGCAAGGGCAACATGCTCGTCCAAGTAGTATTGGATTTTACGAAGCGTCGGCGGCATCTTGGCCGAGCCTTCCGTGGAGCTTCGATGGGGTCGACTGCTTCAGCTGTTCGATGAACTCCTGATTGTCGACCACCAGCTGCTCGACTTCGTCGCGATGATCGAAATAGTAGGCGAGCGCTGCGTGAACCGCTGCAACTGACAGCCCGTGGTTCGTCGCAATCTCGTCGGCCGAAAGCCCCATGCGATCGTACCAGACAACAATCTGATGTACCGTGATGCGATGCCCGGCAAGATGTGGTTGACCACCACAGATGCCAGGGGAGCAAGCGATGTATTGATCGAGAGTCTTCGGCGACATGGCTGGTTTCTGCGCGCGAACAGGGGACGAAGCTACCTGTATTGTAGCCCAAGTCACGGGCTCCGGCGAACAGAAACCCGCTATTCCAAGTCCCACCACCAGGTGCCTGGTTCGACGTGGGCTGGCTTTTGGCGATGGTAGTAGTCGAGCTTCTCGGAGGGGGACACTTCGCTGCGGAGCACGCCTTGGCTGTCGAACCAAACGCCGCCGCTCACGGCGGCGAGTATCTTGGTGTCGTCGACCAGACGATGGTTGAGCAGCGAGTCGACCTCTTTCGGCGGGTTGTATTTGGGGAGCGGCAACAGCTCAGCATTGAGGAACAGCACCGGTTGCCAGTTGGCCAACTGGTACAAGTCTTCGCCATCGAGCAATGCAGCCACGATGGCCAAATCGAAGACGTTGCGCAGTTCGCCATACACCGGATATTTCGCAGCAAGCGTCGCGTATTCGGCAGTGAACTGGTGGGCGAACTCCTGCGTGGCGTCGTCCGACTGCCCGGTGTGGATACGCTCGCCACGTTTGGTGAGCAGCTCGTTCTCCGACAGCACGCAGACCCCCGGGCCTGAGAGTTCGATCGCGGTGTTTTCGGCGTTTCTCGCAACCCCTGCGTAGTTGGTTGAGAACCACCACCTCAGCACGTTCATTGCTGGCTGCGTGTCGGCGTTGCGAGCCACGGTGTCGAGGTAGCTCTCGACGCCTGGCACCGCTTCGTCGAGCCCGATGCCGACCTGCTTCATGTGATGGTCGGCTTTCACCAGCACGTGGGCGACATGGGTGCCGGGATCGATGCCGAACACTTCGATGTCCTGCCGACCTAGTGTTTCGCGAAGCTCGCCGAGCCAACGATCACGGGCGCGCTTGCCTGGCGGAAGCGGCCTTTTGCCTGTGCGGTCGAGAAACGCCTGGGTCGATGCCAGATTCTCCTGACGCGGCGTGATCGAGCACCCGAATGGTTTGTGTTGCTGTTCGCGCTCACGGCGGAGCAGCGTAAGCAGGTCGTCGAGTCGCACGACTGGCATGTGAGTATCGGTCGAGACCAGGCGGTTCTGATCGCTCAAGGTCCAATCACCTGCTGGGCCCGCGAGAATCACGTCGCCGAGGTCGGGGTGGATGTAAACGTATTCCACCCGCTGCAGTCCGGCGAGCACCAGCATCGATTCGTCGAGCGGTTGGCCTTGCTGCATGCGCTGGTAGATGGCCGCTTCGAGCCGCGGCAGCGACACGCATCGCATGCGAGCGGCGTGTCGCACGTCGCCCGGTTCGATGGTCTCGGGGAGGGTAGGCACCTCGAGCGAGGCGGTCAGCATCTTCGGCTCAGCCTTGAACTCCTGCAGCAACCCGGCCGAGTCGACCCACACTCCGTTGGGGAATGGGCGGATGTCGGCGGTGCCGCCGTTGTCGACCCACGAATCGGGATTCACCGTCGAGGTAACAAGGTCGATCAGCGAGTCGAAGTCGGCGTTCTGGGCACCGCCCTGGAACGGGCCTTGGCCGTTCGCCTGACCGTTGTTCGCCTGCCCTTGGTTCGGGCCGTTCGAACCGGGGAAGAAATTGCCACCGTTGTTGCCGCCGTTCGGGATGAACGCATTCGGCTGGGCGGCCGCCATGGACGAGCCCAACACGATGGCAACGAACGCCAGCAGTAGATTGGTAAGCGAAACACGTTTTACGACGAACGACTTAGGCAAATAAGCCATGTCCCCAGTGCCGATGTCCTTAGTCCCGATGTCCTTAGTCCCGATGTCCTTAGTCTCCATCTCCCGTTCTCCTATCCCCAGTATCCGGTGTCCGATTCCTAAGGGCCACGATACCCTACCGTGCCAGCATTCGGGGGAAACGGGCTGAATTATTCCGCCGACTCGCTTTTTGGCGCCAGCAGGTCGAGGGCGATGGCGCCCATGGTCGCGATGCCGGTGCGGAGCGCGGGCTCGGGATCGGGGTAAAACTTCGGCGAATGCAGCGACGGCGGCGGGGTGCCATCGCTCGCGTACTGGTCGAGCCGCTCCTGGTTGACCACGCCGAGCTTGAACATGCAAATCGGAATGCCAGCCTGCCCGTAACGGCTGAAGTCCTCGCCCCCCATGGTGGGCTGGCCGCGCTGCACACGCTCGTCGCCGAGCAAGCGTTTTGCTACCACCTCGGCCTTGGCAACGAGTTCGGGATCGTTGTAGAGCGAGGGCGTGCCTTGATCGACCACGATCTCGGGTTCGGGGGCCCCGGCGCTAAGCGCGGCCGCCTTGGCTTTGCGCTCGATGGCCTCCTGCAGGTGCTGACGCACTTCGGGCGCGTAGCTTCGTACCGTGAGTTGCAGGTGGCAGCTATCGCCGATCACATTGTGCTTGGTTCCTCCCTCGATCGCCCCCACAGTGACCACCGCTGGCTCGGTGGCTTTAATCTCGCGACTGACGATGGTTTGCAGGTCGAGCACTAGCTTGGCGGCAATCACAATCGGGTCTATCGTCGTCTCCGGATACGCCCCATGACCTCCGCGGCCATGGATGGTGATGTCGACGCTATCGACATTCGCGCACGAGAAGCCCGAGGTAAAGCCCACTTCGCCCGCAGCGGTGTCGGCCGACACGTGCAACGCGACCGCAAAGTCGGGGCGGGGGATGAGGGCGAGCAGCCCATCGTTGAGCATCGCTCTGGCCCCTTCGCCGATCTCTTCGGCGGGTTGCATCAGCACCACCACGGTTCCTTGCCAGGCTTCGGGGTGCGCGGCCAGCATGCGGGCGACGCCGATCAGGTTCGACATATGAATGTCATGCCCGCAAGCGTGCATCACGCCGACCGATTGCCCACGATCGTTCTTGGTGCGTACTTGCGACGCGTACTCGCGGCCAGTCTCTTCCACCACCGGCAGGGCGTCCATGTCGGCCCGCAGCAGCAGGGTCTTGCCGGGACCGTTTGTGAAGACGCCAACCAGGCCATGCCCGCCGATGCCGATCTGTACCTCGGCGCCGAGCGCCCGAAGTTCGGCGGCCATCCGGGCGGCGGTATTCGCTTCCTTCAGCGACAGTTCCGGCGCTAGATGCAACTCGCGATAGAGCGTGGTGATCTCCTCCACCTGCTCGGCGGCAAACTGTTTGGCGAGTTGGTCGCTCGCGGTGGCCGTCGGCGATTGCGCTTCGCACATCGCAGGAAGCAGCAGGCCTACCGAACAAAGAAGGATAATAGAGCGACTATTCATTCAGTGATAATCCGGGATCAGCAAGGTACGTAGATAGGCCAGAGGGTTGAAGATGCAACCGATAGGCAATTGTAGTTTATCTGCCTCGCCTGGCAATTCGAGCCACAAGCCAACGCCAGGCAACAAAAAAGCCCCTCATCACGATCACTGCGAGCAGTGTCATGATGAGGGGCATGAATTCCGTCGAGTTGCGTTCGGCAAGCGTTAGCGGCGAACACGCAGCGCGAGCAGGCCACAAACGGCCAGCAGAGCCAACGAAGTGGGCTCAGGCACGGCCGTCAGCGAGACGCTCTCGATTTGCCAGTTTGGCAGCGAAGCACCTTTGGAGTACTCGTCGTTGGCCATCAGGAACTGGATGGCCAGGGTGTCGCCAGCGGTCATCGTGCCGAGGCTCGCGGTGCTGGTGATCGGGGCAGGGTAGCCAACCGAATCGTCACCAAAACCATCAAGACCATTTAGGTCGTGGTTGCCAATCAGGTCGAACGCGGTGTAGCCATTTTCGGTAAAGGCATCGCTGAGCACTTGCTCGAAAGTACCGCCGTTGACACTCGTGAATACGGCACCGCCATCCCAGGCACCACCTTCAATGCTATAGAAGTGCGAGAAAGAAAGATCAACCGCACCCGTTTCGGTGATGTCGATCAGCGGACTGGTGAGTCGAGTGTGTGAAGGTTCGCCCTTTTCAGAGGTACCATCGGTAAACCAAGCTTCGGCCACCGAATCATACGTCCAAGGACTTTCGGGGGCATTGTCGTCGGTCACCGTGTAGCCACCGTCCGAGCCACTGAAGTCTTCTTCATAGATGACTTGAGCCATGGCCCCTGGGGCGCATAGCAAGGCAACAATGGTTGCCATCCAGATTCTCTTGAGCACGAGGTCTCCTCCTACAAATAAATAGGTACACAAAAAGATGTCGTATCACTACAAAAAGGAAACCAGCAGAACACCAGCATGCACAGAGTGCGCACGCACTTGCTATCGTTCCCTCCGCCCACGCACCATTCCAGCGAAGTTGCATCCAATAGTCAAGAAAAAACTGACAATAAGCATGTGGATTAAGACGATCCCGGAAATTAGCCCTTCGATGGCGTTGCAAAGTCTGCGGACACTACGAAGATTCGATGGCGACATTCCGGCTTTTCAGCCAACTATTCCGAAAACCTACCGCGTGAACAACGACAGTCGGCCTCTTACCGATGGTGATCGTCGATCCCTCCGATGCCAGGTCCGCTCGCAACTCGGATGCCCTCCGACAGTGGTTGGTTTGGTCGTCGTCGACAGCCATCGAGGAGCGACTCTGCAACAAGTTGCGTTTTTTTGATACCGATTTCCAGCGCGTTGCCTAGCGTAGGTGATAGTCGGCACCCTACACTAAGGCAGTTTGCGAGGAGGGCTCTCTGAAATGGACGCGGCCGATCCTCCTGCTTTGATCGCAACCGACCGCGTGGCTCGCTCTTTCTGACGACGATTTCCCCCTCCTAGCAACGAGTACGAGTCGAACATGGCAACCGATACGGTATCGGAAGAAGTAGAGTTGGACCGACTTTCCAACTCCATCGACGAACACGACGAAGTGGCCGACGACGATCCTCGCTTTCGCGATCCGCTCGCGTGGCCTGATGCGACGACGAATCCGGTCCGCATCCGTTGGCAGTACGCGATCAGCATCGGTCTGATTCATCTGCTCGCTTGCCTGGCTTTCGTGCCGTGGCTGTTCAGCTGGACCGGCGTAGCGCTCTGCTTCCTCGGGCTGTACGTGTTTGGCACCCTCGGCATTAACCTCTGTTATCACCGCTTGCTAACGCATCAAGGCTTCGTCGCGCCGAAGTGGCTCGAGCATGGTCTCGCGTTGCTTGGCGTTTGCACGCTGCAGGACACGCCCGCTTGCTGGGTGGCGATGCATCGCATGCACCATAAGTACTCTGATACGCAGCCCGATCCCCATAGCCCGCTAGTGAATTTCTTGTGGGGCCATTGTGGCTGGTTGATGGTGGTGAATCGCGACTTTCGCAACGTGAACTACTACGAACGCTTCGCTCGCGACATTCTTAAAGATCGCTTCTACATGCAGCTCGAACGCCACTCGCTGTGGGCGATCATCTACATCGGGCACGCGCTGCTGTTCTATCTGGCCGGCTTCACCATCGGTTGGCTGACTGCAGGCAGCGTGATGGCCGGGGTGCAATTCGGCGCAAGCCTGGTGGTGTGGGGCGTGCTGCTGCGAACCGTGCTCACCTGGCATATCACGTGGAGCGTGAACTCGGTTACCCATTTATGGGGTTACCAGAATTACGAGACCCGCGAGAACAGCCAAAACAACATTCTCATTGGACTCGTAAGCAATGGCGAAGGCTGGCACAACAACCACCACGCCGACCAACGCTCAGCCGCCCACGGGCATAAATGGTGGGAGTTCGACATCACCTGGCTGACCATCCTGATGCTCGAGAAGCTCGGCATTGTCCAGCAAGTGGTCCGGCCAAAGGCTTGGACCAAACGCGAAGTGCCCAAGCCCCACTTCCAGGTCGACTAGGCCAAGTTGCCCACGCACGTTCAGCGAGGGTGGCCATTTTTGCCAAGCGAAATCTGGAATGAATTCCGAGGTTCAGCAACTTCGGGATCCGACGGTTTTTTGATCGCAATTGGCCACCAGTTTTTCTCTAATAGAGCGTGCACCACCAGCGGATCGGTGCTGCGCTGTTTGAAAACTTGGTAGGCCAGTTCTGGTTGGCAGCTGATGGCCATCGAGCCGTCTCTCGCCCCCCGGTTCCGAGGTGGGAGATCCCGCGAGAATAGTTTCCCATGGGTGGGAATCTATTTTGGGCAACTTCACCGGACGTGTTGCCGTAAGTCGCTTTTGTAAAACAACTTACGGTAATTGCGCAGCGCGAAAATAGATTCCCATCGGATGCGTTTTGGGAAATGGGAATCTATTTCAGGCCGAAAACCACTGGTTTCATAGCGTGGGCGAAGATTCAATTTTCCCATCGGTGGGAAAATTGGGAATCTATTCGGGGAACGCCCGAAATCGGCAGCGAATCACCGGGCATCCTTATTGGGCCGATTCGCCTAACAAGGCGACAATCCTCGGCACGATCGCCCGCATCGCCCGCGAGCGGTGGCTGAGCGCCCGCTTCACCGCGGGGCCGAGTTCGCCGAACGTGCGATGGTACTCGCGGACTTCAAAGAGCGGGTCGTAGCCAAACCCGTTGGTGCCGGAAGGCTTGGTGCGAATCACCCCCCGGCAGGTGGCCGAAGTTTCGGCGCGTACCTCGCCGGTGGGGTCGGCGAGCGTCACGTGACAGTAATACTGTGCCCCGCGGCGCTCGGGCGGCAGTCCGTCGAGCTTCTCGAGCAGCAGCCGGTTATTGTCGTCGTCGGTCGCGTCGGCACCGGCAAACCGAGCCGAGAAGATGCCGGGTGCTCCGTCGAGGGCGTCGATCTGGATGCCACTATCGTCGGCCAGCACCCAGGCACCGAGGTTTTGGGCCTGTTGCACGGCTTTTAGCCGCGCATTGGCGGCAAAGCTGTCGCCATCCTCGACGACTTCGATCGCGTTGGCGAAGTCGGCCAGCGTGGCGACGGACAGATGAAAAGGGGCGAGCATTTCGGCAAGCTCGGCACCTTTCTTCTTGTTGTGTGTTCCAATTACTAGTGGAGGTGTCATTTCCGCAGTTTACCGTATGCGGAAACGAAAAGAAGGTACACTTACGACACCGGCCCGCCATGCTGCGGGTTGCCCCCGCTGCGAAGTGTGGCGATTCTCGTGGGGCGCATTTATAATGACCGTTTAGGTTTTTTCGATTCATCGATTGCTAACAAGGTGGTAGATCGTGGTCCGAACACTTTTCCTGCTTCTGATCTGTATGACTTTAACCCCCGTGGTAACTGCCCAACCCGATTGGGAAAACGAGCGGGTGTTCCGCGTGAACAAGGAGCTTCCGCGGGCGACCGGCTACCCGGCTCCCAGCGAAGAGGTAGCGCTCGAGCGCAATGCGGAGACGAATCCTTGGGTGCAAACGCTCAATGGTCAGTGGAAGTTCAAGTGGTCGCCCGATCCATCGAGCCGTCCGGAAGAGTTCTTCAAGCCGGAGTTCAGCACCGAAGAATGGGACGAGATCGCGGTGCCAGGCAACTGGCAACTGCAAGGCTATGGAGTGCCGCTCTACACGAACGTCACTTATCCGTTCAAGGTCGACCCGCCGCGAGTGATGGGCGAGCCCCCTGCGAACTACACAAATTATAAAGATCGCAATCCAGTGGGTTCGTACCGTCGCACGTTCGCGGTGCCAGAGGACTGGGAAGGCAAGCCTGTGTTCGTGCAGTTCGATGGAGTCGACTCGGCGTTCTACCTGTGGGTAAACGGCGAGAAGGTCGGCTACAGCCAGGACAGTCGCACGCCGGCGATCTTCGATTTGACGAAGTACCTGAAGCCGGGCGACAACACGATCGCGGTCGAAGTGTATCGCTACAGCGATGGAAGTTACTTGGAAGACCAGGACTTCTATCGCCTGAGCGGCATCTTCCGCAACGTGCAACTTTACACGACCGGCATGACTCATCTGCGCGACGTCGCGCTGCATCCAACGCTGGATAAGAAGTACGAAGATGGCGAGCTGTACGCAGATGTCGAGCTGATTAACTACGCCGAAGGGCCATGGCACGTCGATCTGCACGTGGAGCTGCTCGATAGCGAAGGCCGAAAGCTCGGCGAAGCGGTCACCAAGGACGTGGCCGTAGGGCACGATGCCACCTCGGTTCGCACCGCTCCGATCGCGGTGAAGAACCCTGCGAAGTGGACCGCGGAGACCCCGAACTTGTACAAGGTGCTGGTCAAAACTATCGGCCGGCAAGGCGAAGTGATCGAAGCGGTCAGCTACCGCGTTGGCTTCCGCACCGTGGAGATCGAGGATGGCCAGCTGAAAGTAAACGGCCAGCCGATCCTCGTGAAAGGGGTAAATCGTCACGAGCACGATCCGACGACCGGTCACTACGTGAGCCGCGAGTCGATGCTGCAGGACGCGAAGCTGATGAAGCAGTTGAACGTGAACACCGTGCGAACTTGTCACTATCCTGACGATCCGTATTGGTACGAACTGTGCGACGAAATCGGGCTGTACGTGATCGACGAGACAAACATCGAATCGCACGGCATGGGCTACGGCGGCGGTTCGCTGGCCAAGCAACCAAGCTGGGGCCCGGCGCATCTCGATCGGGCGAAGAACCTGGTCGGCCGCGACAAGAATCACCCCTCGGTCATCATCTGGTCGATGGGCAACGAAGCCGGCAACGGAGCGAACTTCGAGAACAATTACGCCTGGTTTAAGCGGACCGATCCCTCGCGCCCGGTGCAATACGAGCAAGCCTACGAAGGTCGCGACACGAACAGCGATATTGTCTGCCCGATGTACGCCGGGATTGAACGCATCAAAGAGTACGGCAGCCAGCCGCAGACCCGCCCGCTGATCCAATGCGAGTACGCCCACGCGATGGGTAACAGCGTCGGCAACCTGCAGGACTACTGGGACGTGATCGAAGCGTCGCCTTACCTGCAGGGTGGCTGCATCTGGGACTGGGTGGATCAGGCGCTGTGGAAAGAGGCCCCGGAAAACGACCGCGGCATCAAGCAGTTCCTCGCCTACGGTGGCGACTTTGGCGACATCCCCAACGATGGCAACTTCTGCTGCAACGGGGTGATCCGAGCCGACCGCGTGCTGAATCCGCATGCGTGGGAAGTGAAGAAGGTGTACCAGAACATTAAGGTCACGCCGGTCGACATCAACCATGGCATGATCCTGGTGACCAACAAGAATACGTTCGCGAATCTGAATCAGTACGTGGCAAAGTGGACCGTGCGGGTCGATGGCAAAGTGGCCAGCCGCGGTTCGTTGGGCAAGCTCGATGTTCCGGCTGGCGAGGATATTCAAGCCTCGATTCAATGGCCGAAGCTTCCTGCTGGCGAAGCATTGCTGACTGTTTCGTTTGAGCTGGCCAAAGAAAGCCTCTGGGCACCAGCCGGTCACGTGGTGGCCTGGGACCAGATGGAGATCGGCACCACCTCGGCCAAGCCAGCCAGTGAAGCCAAAGCCGGACCGATTGAACTGCAGGAGACCGATGCGATCGTCCGCGTGGTTGGCGACGACTTCCAAGTGACGTTCAGCAAAGCCAACGGAGCGCTCACCGCCTTCCAGGCTGCCGGACGCGAACTGCTGGCCGCGCCGCTTGTGCCGAACTTCCGCAAGGTGCCGAACGACAACCAGCGGGCGCAAGACATCTACCGCAAGGACTTCCGTGGTTGGATGCGGGCGGCCGACGCAGCTGAGCTGAAGAGCATCGACGCGACCAAGAAGGGCAATGGAGTCATGGTGACCGTGGAGTGGCTGTTGCCGACCGCGCACAACGCGGAGTTGAAGGCGGACTACTACGTCGCTGGTACCGGCGAAGTCGACGTGCAGTTGGTGGTCGATCCCAAGCAAGACCGGGCGATGCCGTTGTTGCCGCGGTTCGGCATGACGATGGCCTTGCCGCAGAACATCGACCAGATCGAATGGTATGGTCGTGGTCCTCACGAAACGTATTGGGATCGCAAGTCGGGCGGTGAGATCGCCCTGTACGAATCGACCGCTGAGGAGATGCCTTACGCGTACGTGCGTAGTCAGGACACTGGTAACCGCACCGATACGCGGTGGTTCTCAATCGCTGGCAAGTCGGGCGACGGGCTCCGCGTAGAAGCGACGCAGCAGCCTGTGAGCTTCAGCGTGTTGCCTTATACGCTCGACGACTTGATGCAGGCGAAGCATGAGTACGACTTGCCGCGGCGGCCGTTCAACACCGTGTTCATCGACTCCAAGGTGCACGGCGTCGGCGGCGATAACTCCTGGGGCGCCCGCACCCACGAGGAGTACACGCTGCCGGGTAACGAGAGCCACACGCTGCGATTCCGGTTATCGCCGCTTCGGTAACCTGTAGCCGATTCCCCCCGCGGGGGGCGGCCATGCTAGTACAAATTGCCTTATTTTCGAGGGCGATTCGATAGCGATCGCGCCTGCGGCTGGCCGAATGTGTGAATGGTATCGGTAACTAAAGTTTATCTATTGTCCCGCCTGGGCTGTGATTCCCCTGGCTAGGGCATTGACAAGCGAAGTGCGGACTGGCTAGCATTCGTATTCGCGATTTTGCGGAGGCCAACTATGCGGGGCACTTATGTCCCACTGGTGGCTCAGCTTGGCTTTTCTTCCGGACGTAATTCATCCGCGAAATCGCTCGCCGGTTAGAGGGGATCGGCACAGAGACTAGACATCAGAGGTCACTTTCCACGAAAGCTGGCCTCGCGGCTTAAGGAGCGCGCCGACAAACGCTTGGAAACTGTATGTACTTCAAACCGCTAAGAATCTTCTGCGACGTTGTCCGCCACCGTAGCTTCTCACGAGCTGCGGACGCGAACGGTGTATCGCAGCCGAATGCTAGCCAAGCGGTGCATCAGTTAGAACAACACCTAGGCGTGCAGTTGCTCGATCGCTCGCGCCGCCCGTTTGTGCTGACTGCCGAAGGCGAGCAGTACTACGAGGGGTGTCGCAAGCTGCTGGTGTCGTACGATTCGCTCGAACGCAAAGTGCGTTCGCTGCACGATGCCGCTGAAGCCCGGGTGAATGTTGCTTCGATCTACTCGGTCGGCTTGGCGCACATGAGCCAGTTCCTTAGTGATTTCCGCACCAACTATCCCGACAGCGATGTACGTCTGGAGTTCCTGCATCCCGACCGCGTGATTGAACTGGTCGAAACGCATCAGGCCGACTTCGGTATCGTCAGTTACCCGCAAGAAACCAAGGTGCTCGCCGCAGTTCGCTGGCGCAACGAGCCGATGGTCATCGTGGTTCCTCCTTCGCACAGCCTGGCTGACAGTGACCGTGTGCCGCTCGAGAAACTCAACGGCGAGACCATGGTGGCCTTCGCCCGCGGACTGAAGATTCGCGAAGAGATCGATCGCCAGTTCGCACTCCGCAACGTGCAAGTTTCCGTCGGTTCGGAATTCGACAACATCGAAATCATCAAGCGTGCTGTAGAAGCCGGGCATGGCATGAGCCTGTTGCCTGAGCCAACTGTGCAGCACGAGCTGGCTGCCGGATCGCTTGTCGCGATCGAACTAAGCGGCCAGCAAATCACTCGCCCGCTGGGCATCATGTACCATCGCGATCACGAGCTGAGCAATACGGCCAAGCGCTTCCTGGAGTACCTCCAGCAGCACGCCGACGATCAGCTCGTAGCTCCTCTGATAGACTCCCAAGCGACAGCTAACCATAACCACACCGTGAAAGCTTAAGAGGTCTCACCCTTCCGGTGAGACCTCCAAGGCAGCGAGCCACCAGGCCCGCTGACCGCAGAGCTCCTCCCGGGTGGGACCGACGAATCCCTCAAGGACCGCCGTCATGGATACTCGACATCAACTTACGCACCTGCCCCCTCAGCAAGGCCTGTACGATCCGGCCTTTGAACACGATGCCTGTGGTGTCGGGTTTGTCGCCCATATCAAAGGCGAACGCAGCCATCAAATCCTGGTGGATGCTGAGATTGTGCTTCGCAACATGGATCACCGTGGGGCGTGTGGGTGCGAACCGAACACCGGCGACGGTGCAGGCATCCTCACCGCGCTGCCGCATGAATTCCTGTCGCAAGTCGTCAAAGCGGATCTCGGGGTCGAACTGCCGGCTCCCGGGTTGTTTGCCGCTGGTAATGTGTTCTTGCCACGCGACGAGAAGCAACGTGCTCAATGCAAGCAGGTGGTCAACCAATTGGTTGTTGCACAAGGGCAAAAACTCGTCGGTTGGCGGACCGTGCCGGTCGATCGGGCAAAAGCCGATCTGGGGCCCACTGCCCAGGCCAGCGAACCGCACATCGAACAGTTGGTGATCGCCGCCGGCGACGGTTTCCAAGGCGAGGCCTTCGAGCGCCAGGTCTATCTCATCCGCAAGCAGGCCAGCAACAAGCTACGAACCGACCAGTCGATGTCGCAAGCTAAGATGTTCTACATCTGCTCGCTGTCGACCAAGGTGATCATCTACAAGGGAATGTTCACCACCGACCAGTTGTTCCAGTACTATCCCGACCTGGCCGACGAGCGCTTCACCAGCCATTTGGCGATGGTCCACTCGCGGTTCGCGACCAACACGTTCCCTTCGTGGGATCGGGCGCAGCCGCTGCGGTTCATGAGCCACAATGGCGAAATCAACACGGTTCGCGGCAACGCGAATTGGATGTTCGCCCGCCAAGGCGTAGTGAAGAGCGAACTGTTTGGCGACGAGCTTCAAAAGCTGTTCCCCGTAGTCGAGCCCGACTGCAGCGACTCGGGTACGTTCGACAACGCGCTTGAATTCCTACTGATGAACGGCCGCACGCTGCAAGAAGCCGTGATGATGATGATTCCCGAGGCGTGGCAAAACCATGCGACCATGCCAGAGGATAAGCGGGCGTTCTACGAATATCACTCGGCCCTCATGGAGCCATGGGATGGTCCCGCATCGGTCGCGTTCACCGATGGCAAGTACATCGGAGCAACGCTCGACCGCAACGGTCTGCGTCCCAGCCGTTTCTACGTGACGCACGACGATCGCGTGATCATGGCTAGCGAAGCGGGTGTGTTGCCGAGCATCGAGCCGGAGAACGTGAAAATCAAAGGCCGTTTGCAACCGGGCCGCATGTTCCTGGTCGACTTCGAGCAAGGCCGACTGATTCCCGACGACGAGCTGAAGCACGACTTTGCCAGCCGCCGGCCATACGCCGAATGGCTTCGCCAGCAGCGGATCGATCTGAACGATCTCAAGCCAAACAAAGAGCCGCACGGGTTCTATCCCAAGAGCCTGCTACAGCGGATGCAGGCGTTTGGCTACACGCTCGAAACCATGCACTTCATGCTGTTGCCGCTGGTCAAGGTCGAGAAAGACCCGATTGGCTCGATGGGTAACGACTCGTGCCTGGCCTGCTTGTCGGACAAGCCACGGATGCTGTACGACTACTTTAAGCAGCTATTCGCCCAGGTGACCAACCCCGCGATCGACTCGATTCGCGAAGAGGTCATTATGTCGCTCGAGTGCTACATTGGCCCTGAGCAGAACCTGCTCGAGAGCACCGCTGGCCATGCTCATCGGTTGCGTCTACTGCATCCGTTCCTTTCGAACGAGCAACTCGCTGCACTATTGCATATAGAAGACAATCCCGAAGTGGCCGGCGATTGGAAGACTCGCACCATCGATATTACCTGGTCGCGTGCGGCCGGTAAGGAAGGCATGGTGCAAGCGCTCGATCGCATTTGTGCTGAAGCCGAGATTGCCATCGACGACGGTTACACGATCATCGTCCTTTCCGACCGCGCGATAAGTGCCGATCGGGTGCCGGTAAGTTCGCTACTGGCGGTCGGTGCGGTGCACCATCATCTGGTGAAGGTTGCCAAGCGTACTCGTGTGGGTATCGTGGTCGAAACCGGCGAAGCCCGCGAAGTGCATCATCACTGTTTGTTGATTGGCTACGGGGCCGATGCCATTAATCCTTACTTGGCCTTCGAAGCGTTGTGGAAAGCACGCCGTGATGGAATGCTCGATGACTGCGACATGCAGTTGGACGAGGAAGAATCGGGCGAAAACCGCGAGCATCCCGCCATCGGGCTCGACGACGAACTTTACGATCCGGTGACGCGCGAAGATCACGAACTGGCGGCTCGCTATCGCAAAGGTATCACCAAGGGCATGCTCAAGGTGATGGCCAAGATGGGCATTTCCACTTTGCAGAGCTACAAGGGGGCGCAGATTTTCGAAGCCCTCGGACTGCGAGACGAAGTGATCGGCCGGGCGTTCGTCGGAACCGCCAGTCGCATCCAAGGTGTTGGTTGGGACGTCCTGGCCGAAGAGGCAATGCGTCGCCATGCTTTGGCCTATCCCGAGAAGGGCGTCCCCAAGCTCCCCGTGTTGCCGAATCCAGGCGAGTTCCACTGGCGTGCCGAGGGCGAACGCCATATGTGGGATCCCACCGCGATTGCCGATATCCAGGTGGCCGCTCGCGCAGGCGATGCGGGTGCCTACGAGCGGTTTGCCAACCACATCAATAACGATTCGCGGACCCGTTGCCAGTTGCGTGGGTTGCTGACCTTCAAGTCGGGCGTGAACAATGGTCCGATCTCGATCGACGAAGTCGAATCGGCCAAAGACATTGTCAAACGGTTCTGCACCGGGGCGATGTCGTTCGGCTCGATTTCGGCCGAAGCCCACGAGTCGCTGGCGATTGCCATGAACCGCCTCGGCGGCAAGAGCAACACCGGCGAAGGTGGCGAAGACCCCAAGCGTTGGACTCCCGACGACAATGGCGACTCGCGCCGTAGTGCCATCAAGCAAGTGGCCTCCGGTCGGTTCGGCGTGACCATCAACTACCTGTCGAACGCCGACGAGATTCAAATCAAGATCTCACAAGGTGCAAAGCCGGGCGAAGGTGGCGAGTTGCCAGGCCGTAAGGTCGATGACAACATCGCCCGCATTCGTTACTCGACGCCGGGCGTCGGTTTGATTTCGCCCCCGCCGCATCACGATATTTATTCGATTGAGGATCTCAAGCAGCTGATTCACGACCTGAAGAATGCGAACCGCTCGGCTCGCATCAGCGTGAAGCTGGTATCCGAGGTCGGTGTCGGCACCATCGCTTCCGGTGTGGCCAAGGGCTACGCCGATCATATTCTGATTTCCGGCGACGGCGGCGGCACCGGTGCTTCGCCGCTGACGAGCATCAAGCATGCCGGATTACCTTGGGAACTTGGCATCGCCGAAACGCATCAGACGCTCGTGATGAACGACCTCAGAAGTCGCGTGGTGTTGCAAACCGATGGTGGTTTGAAGACCGGTCGCGATGTGGTGATCGCGGCGATGCTCGGGGCCGAAGAGTTCGGTTTCTCGACCGCTCCGCTCATTACCCTGGGCTGCATCATGATGCGTAAGTGTCACCTGAATACCTGCCCGGTAGGTGTCGCGACGCAGGATCCCGAGCTCCGCAAGAAGTTCAAAGGCAAGCCAGAACACGTGGTGAACTACCTGTTCATGGTTGCCGAAGAGGCTCGCAAGCTGATGGCCGAACTCGGGTTCCGTACCATCGAAGAGATGGTTGGCCGAGTCGATTGTCTCAATACCTCCGAAGCGATTGCTCACTGGAAGGCCGAAGGGCTCGACCTCAGCAAGTTGCTCACGCCGGCCGTCAAGCCGCGACCCGACGTTGGCGTGTACTGCACCCAAGCTCAGGATCACGGCCTCGACCTGTCGCTCGATATTCGCAAACTGCTCGACCTCGCGAAGCCAGCTCTCGAAGATGGCAAGCCGGTGAAGGCAGAACTCGAAATCATCAATACCGACCGCACGGTTGGCACCATCCTGTCGAACGAAATTGCCAAGAAGTGGGGCCAAGACCTACTGCCCGATGGCACCATCCACTTCAAGTTCAACGGTTCGGCCGGTCAGAGCTTTGGAGCCTTCCTGGCCAAGGGCGTAACGCTCGAACTCGAAGGCGACGGCAACGACTACATCGGCAAAGGCTTGTCGGGTGGGCGCGTGATTGTCTATCCACCGAAGTCGTCGACGTTTGCTCCCGAAGAGAACATTCTGGTGGGTAACGTTTGTTTGTACGGAGCCACCAGCGGCGAAGCCTTCTTCCGCGGGCGAGCGGCCGAACGTTTCTGCGTGCGGAACTCCGGTGCCCGCACGGTGATTGAAGGGGTCGGCGACCATGGTTGCGAGTACATGACCGGCGGTCGCATCGTGATTCTCGGGCCGACCGGGCGTAACTTCGCGGCCGGCATGAGCGGCGGCGTCGCCTACGTATGGGCTCCCGATCGCGACGTGTTCCGCATCAACTGCAACCTTGGCATGGTCGATCTCGACGATATGGTCGACGAAGCCGATATCGCAGAGCTGCGAGAGCTTATTGAGTTGCATGCCAAGTACACCGGTTCGTCGATTGCGACCGAGGTACTCGATCGTTGGGACGACGTGCTCGGCGAGTTCGTGAAGGTGATGCCTCGCGATTACAAACGCGTACTGGAAGAACAAAAGGCGGCCGCCTCGATCGGCGCAGGTGCCTGATGCGAAGCCCCGCCGACCTGCGGCGGGCACGCAGCCCTATCCACATCGAATATTCACTACACAACCCCTGACCCCTGGCTCCTCCGACAATGGGCAAACCTACTGGATTTCAAGAGTTTAAGCGCGAGGCGGTTCCCTATCGCGATCCGTTGGAGCGTTCCAACGATTACCTCGAAATTTTCACGCCTGCGCCTGAGCAGCAGCTGCGTACCCAGGGTGCGCGTTGCATGGACTGTGGTGTTCCCTTCTGCCAGTCAAATACGGGTTGTCCCATCGACAATCTGATTCCCGAGTGGAACGACCTGGTGTACCACGGTCGCTGGCGCGATGCGTTGCACCGGTTGCACAAGACGAATAACTTTCCCGAGTTCACAGGCCGGGCTTGTCCCGCGCCGTGCGAGGGATCGTGCGTGCTCGGTATCAACGAACCGCCGGTAACGATCAAGAACATCGAGAACGCGATCATCGACCGCGGTTGGGAAGAAGGGTGGATCAAGCCTCAGCCGCCGGAACAGGAAACTGGCAAACGCATCGCGATTGTCGGCTCTGGCCCTGCTGGGCTGTCGGCGGCTCAGCAGCTGCGCCGCCGTGGGCATGCGGTCACTGTGTTCGAGCGGGCCGATCGCATTGGCGGTTTGCTCATGTACGGTATTCCTTTCATGAAGCTCGGCAAAGACGTGGTGGAACGCCGCCTCGACCAGTTGCGGGCCGAAGGGGTTGAGTTCCGCACTTGCACGCATGTTGGGAGTCGTACCGATTTCGAGTCGGGCCACATGACCGGCATCATGAAAGAGCGTGGGCTCGATATCACCGTGATCGACCCTAATGACCTCATGAAGGAATACGACGCGCTGTTGATGGCTACCGGAGCCACGAAGCCGTTTGATCCCACCGGCAAGTGTCCTGGTCGGGATCTGGAAGGGATCCATTACGCGATGGACTTCCTGACTCGCAACACGAAGAGCCTGCTCGACTCGGAGCTAAAAGATGGTGAGTTCCTGTCGGCCAAGGGCAAGAACGTCGTCGTGATCGGCGGCGGCGACACCGGTGCCGACTGCATTGGTACTTCGCTCCGCCATGGCGCGACGAGCATCGTCAACTTCGAACTGCTCGGCAAGCCGCCCGCCGAGCGTTCGCCACAGAATCCCTGGCCGGAGTGGCCGCGAGTGTTCCGCGTGGATTACTCGCATGCTGAAGTGGAAGCTCGCACGGGAACCGATCCGCGGGTCTACCAAGTGCTGACCAAAGAATTCGTCGGCGAAAACGGCCACATCACCGGCGTGAAGACCGTGGAGGTCGACTGGTCGAAGCCAACGGAGATGGCCCCCTTCTCTGAGGTGGTCGATAGCGAAAAGGTTTGGCCTGCCGACCTGGTTCTGCTGGCGACTGGCTTCGTCGGTCCCGAGCCCGAAGTCGGCGACTTGCTTGGTCTGGAGAAGCAACAGCCGCGTCGCGGCTGGGAGACCATCAAGGCCGAACATGGCAAGTTTGCGACGAGCGTCGAAGGGGTGTTTGCCGCTGGCGACTGCCGACGTGGACAGTCGCTCGTCGTGTGGGCGATTAACGAAGGCCGCGGCGCCGCTCGGGCGATTGATGAGTTCCTGATGGGCTCGACCAGCATGTCGGCTCCCGGCATCAATTTGCCTCAACAGGTGGTGTAAGTCGCGATGGCCGAGGATCGTCAGACCCAACTCGAAGAACTGCTGGCCCACCAGCAGCACCTGATCGATACACTGAACAGTGTGGTGACTTCGCAACAAAGCGACATCAACACACTGCAGCAGAAAACCGACCGGCTGGAAGCGAAAGTAAAGCTGCTGGCCGAGTACATGGAACGGGTCGGCGAGGACTTGCCGCACGAAAAACCGCCGCATTATTAGGGTTGTTGGCGGATTTTCTGGACGAGTGCTCTGGGGAGACTAGAATGCTAGTGTCCCGCCTGCCCACCCGTTCGCCGCCAGTTTGTCGATGCCCGATTCGTCTCGTAGTGTTTGGAAAAAGCGAATCCTTCTGGCCTTGCTAGTAGGGTGGCTCGCGGCTTTGGCCGTGAGTTTTGTGGCCATTCCACGGTTAATCCTCGATGGGTTCGATGGCAACTCATTTGCCTCGATGAACCAGCGCATCGAGTCGCATCGCAAGTACGGTGAGGCCCTCGGCGAAGACCGCACCCGCGAGTGGTACGTCGCCTGGGCACAGGCCTACGCCTGGAAGTCGGCCGCGCTGGCGACGCTGCTGGCGGTGTCGGCCGGGGCGTTTGTCGGTATCGACTCGCTGCGAAGGCGGTTCTGGAGATTCCTGTTTGCTGCCGAAGCTCCCTTGAACCTGGGAGTGCTCCGCGCGGTGGTCTTCGGCATGCTGCTAGTATTGTTGTGCACCGAGCCAATCCTCGAGTTTGCTGCCTGGCCGCGAGAGAACTTCGTCTGGCCCTCGGTCGCGGGGCCGATCCTGTCGCGGTTGCCGATTAGTGTCGACATCGTCGGCACGCTTCTGCCGATTGCCATCGTAGCGACCGTATTGGCGATGCTCGGCTGCTTCACTCGTACCACCGCGCTTATAAGTGTGTTGCTATCGTTCTATCTGCTGGGCATTCCCCAGTGCTCCGGCAAAGTGAATCACACGATGCACCACGTAGTGCTAATTGGCCTGTTGGTAGCCCTCTCGCGAGCCGGCGATGGCTTTTCGATCGACTCACTGTACTATGCGTTCCGTCGCGCCGACCAAGGTCAGGTCGCCCGCATTCATCGTGCTGTGCGTTATGGCTTGCCGATCCGGTTTGCGATGATGGTCCTGGCGTTCAGTTACTTCTTTCCAGGCTTCTGGAAGATCGCCAGCAACGGCACCACCTGGATCTTCAGCGACAATCTGAATAACCAGATGCTGCAGAAGTGGTTCGAGATCGAGACCTTCCAGCCAGTGCTGCCGTTGTACAAGATACCCGGCTTCGCCGCCCTGGGAGCCCTTACCGCGGTAGTCATGGAATTGGGGTGGCCGCTCGCACTGCTTTGGAAGCCGACTCGCACCTTGTGGGCGTGCATGGGACTGTTGTTCCACAACATGACCAAATTGCTGATGAACATCAGCTTCTACACCATGCAGGCCATGTACGTGATGTTCGTCGACTGGCAATGGCTGCTGGCTTATCTCGGCCGAAAGCTGTTCGCTGGTCCGATGCACGTGATGTACGATGGCAACTGCCGGATGTGTCGCCGGACGATGTCGATACTCCTAGCGCTCGACTGGCTCAAACTGCTCCGCCCGGTAAGTGCTTTTGATCGCGAGCAAATCGACCAGCTTGGCCTGGGGCATCTGGAAGACGACGCCTTGATGCGCGACATGCACGCGGCCGAGTTCGGAGCGACCCGCGAGTACCACATCACGCGCGGTTTCGACGCCTACCAGCGAATCGCCTGGCGGATGCCGGTGCTCTGGCTCACGTTGCCGATTGTGTACTTGCCGCCGGTTGCTGCGTTGGGCAAGAGCATCTACCGACGGGTGGCCGATACGCGTGCTTGCAGCGTGCCGATTCGCCAGACTGCCGAGCAACCGCAGTTGCTCCGTTGGTGGCCGGTGCCGTTGATCATGGTCGCGGTGGCGATTCTCTCTGCCCAGGTGGTACTCGGAATCGGCCGCAAACGCATGGCCTGGCCAGTTGCCTGTTACCCACTGTTCGATACGATTTCCAGCTCTACAATCCGTTGGCCAGAGTTCGAAGCGGTGCTCGCCGACGGATCGACCATGGTGCTCGACGACGACGCGCTTCGCGACCATTTTACCGAGTCGCGATATGTTCCTCCGCTCAAGCGATTTATCGGACAACCTGTAGATCGGGAGGAGCTTCGCAAGCTGGCCGAGTCGTTTGTTCCCGTGTGGGATAAGGCGGGTTATTTGGGTGACTCGCATCCCCAGCAGCTGTCGGTGTATATTGCTACCTACGAATTAACGGGCCCAGCCAGGCCTGCCGAACCCACGGAGCGCGAACACCTGCTCGATTTCGAGTGGGACGAAGTGGCTCCCTAGCTTCTCTCGAATCCCAGCGGAACTCGCGTGAACGTCGGACTCTTCATTCCCTGCTATATCGACCAGTTCTATCCCCGCGTGGGATTGGCCACCGTAGATCTACTTGAGCGGTTTGGGGCTACGGTCGACTATCCAGAACAACAGACTTGTTGTGGTCAGCCGATGGCCAACACCGGCTGTCAGGACGATGCGAGAGTCGTTGCCGAGCACTTCCTGCAAACGTTTAAGGACTACGAATACGTGGTCGCACCCAGTGGTTCTTGCGTCGCGATGGTTCGCCATCATTACGCGGGGCTGTTTGGCACCGATGCGCGCGTGGAAGCCATGGCGAAGAAGACCTTCGAGCTGTGCGAGTTCCTAACCGATGTGGTCGGCGTGGAACAGGTTGAAGGGGAGTTTCCCTTTCGCGTTGGCTTGCACAATGCTTGCCATGGACTGCGGGAGCTGCGTCTGGGGAATCCCAGCGAACACATGGCCCAGCCGTTTAATAAAGTCGCCTCGCTACTCGCCGGCCTGCGAGGTCTGGAGCTGGTGGAGCTGTCGCGTTCCGACGATTGTTGTGGCTTCGGCGGCACGTTTGCTGTTTCGGAAGAAGCGGTGAGTTGCCAGATGGGCAACGATCGACTGGCCGATCACGAATCGGCTGGTACCCAGGTGTTGGCCTCGGCCGATATGTCGTGCTTGATGCACTTGGGGGGACTCGCCCGTCGGCAGAACAAACCGCTGGCCGTGATGCATGTGGCCGAAATCCTAGCCGGCTACGAAGTGCCACAGCCATCGCCCGCCCGTTCGTAGTATTCCGTTTCCGCTTATCCTTTCCGTTGCCTTCAGCCCCGTGCCGAGTATATGTCTCACGCCACTGCCGCACGAGAGTTCATCGCCGATTCCCAGCGAACCAAGTGGCACGACGAAACCATTTGGTTTGTCCGCCATAAACGCGATCTCGCCGCTGCCAGCGTGCCTGAGTGGGAACTCCTGCGTAGCACGGCCTCGGCCATCAAGCGTCATACTCTCTCGCGGTTGGATGAATACCTGGAGCAGTTCGAGCAAAACGCGATTCGGCATGGCATCAAGGTGCATTGGGCCCGCGATGCGGCGGAGCACAACGAGATTGTGCTGAAGCTGCTCAAGGAGAAAGGCGTCACGAACATCGTCAAGAGCAAGTCGATGCTCACCGAAGAGTGCGGCTTGAATCCTTACCTCGAAGCTGCCGGCATCGAAGTCGTCGATACCGACCTTGGCGAACGCATCGTGCAGATGCGAAAAGAGCACCCGAGCCATATCGTGCTGCCGGCGATTCATATCAAGAAGGAAGAGGTCGGCGAGCTGTTCCACGAGCAACTCGGAACCGAAGCTGGAGCGGCCGATCCCAACTACCTGACCGAAGCGGCCCGCAATCATCTGCGCGACAAGCTGCTAAACGCTGGCGCTGGACTCACGGGGGTGAATTTTGCCATTGCCGAAACCGGTGGCATTGTGGTTTGCACCAACGAAGGCAATGCCGACCTGGGTACCGCGCTCCCTCCCATTCATATTGCTTCGATGGGTATCGAGAAGCTGATTCCGCGCCTGGAGCACCTCGGCGTGTTCCTGCGGCTATTGGCCCGTTCGGCCACCGGTCAGCCGATCACTGCTTACTCCTCGCACTTTCACCGCCCGCGTGAAGGTCAGGAGATGCACATCATTCTGGTCGACAACGGACGTAGCGGCATCCTGGCCGACGAAGACTTCAATCGCTCACTCAATTGCATTCGCTGTGGAGCTTGCTTGAATACGTGCCCGGTGTATCGCCGGAGCGGTGGGCACAGCTACCACGCGACCGTGCCTGGGCCGATTGGTTCGGTGATCAATCCGGTCCGCGACCCGGCGAAGTTCGAGAGTTTGCCGTTTGCGTGTAGCTTGTGCGGGTCCTGCTCGGAAGTCTGCCCGGTGAAGATTCCGTTGCACCATCAGCTCTACGCCTTGCGTGGAGTGATCGCCGAACGCGGGCTGCTGCCATTGAGCAAGCGGGCGCCGTTGTGGTTTGCCACCGCGGTGTTTCGCCGGCCATGGCTGTACCGGGCAGGGGGGCGGATGGCTCGCATGGTACTCCGCTGTTTGCCGCGAGCACTCGTTTACAATCGGCTAAATCCATGGGGCCGTCAGCGGGAGCTGCCGGTCGTGCCCGAACAATCCTTCCGCCGAGCCTACGCGGATCGCCAGGCAAAGCGATCAAAGTAACCGGCCGTTGGTTCGCAATCACTTAATCTGCATTCATTTACTATGAGTTCTTCTCGCAAGCATATTCTCCAGCAAGTTAAAGCGAACCGCGCTGCGGAATTCGAACTACCCTCACTCGATCAAGACTGGCAGACGTTCGGCGATCCGCTTGAACGATTCTGCGAAGTGCTTACCTCGACCGGTGGCAATAGCCTGCGAGTGAACGATTTGGCTTCAGCCAACGAGTGGTTCGAGCAGCGCATTTCGGGGAACGCGGATTCCCAGACCATTTCGCTCGTCGAAGGAGTCGGCCGCTCGACGCTCGAACTCGACCAGCTTGAGACCCCTCAAGAACTCTCCGGACTGGATTGGGCGATTCTCCCAGCGGAGTTCGGTGTCGCCGAAAACGGCGCTCTGTGGGTTACCGACATCAACGCCAAACACCGAGCGGTTTATTATCTCTGCGAGCACCTGGTGCTAGTACTGCCCGCAAGCCAGGTGGTTCACAATATGCCGCAAGCGTACGAGCGGTTGGCCGGTTTTGCCACCGACGATACGCCGCCGTTTGGCTGCTTTATTGCGGGCCCTTCGAAAACGGCCGACATCGAACAATCGCTCGTCATCGGTGCCCAGGGGCCAAGATCGCTCGATGTCTTGCTCATAGTGTAGAAACTCCTGCGCTAACGGTGATTGCAGAGCTGGGACACGGCAGCTTAAACTCGACTATGTGACGATTCATTCGTCAGCCACCGCTATGGGTGGCTGCAACTTAACCGTTCTCGTGTTTCAGTCTGCTGGTCGGGTAAACCGCTGGTCAGGTGGAAGCATGGGCGTGCACCTTGCACTAGGAGCAAGCGATGACCCCCGAGGAATTCTTCTCTTCACTGTGGACCGACTACGTCGCCATGGCGCCTCAAGCTCAGCAAATACGCCAGGCTTTTGAGTCACAGGGCGAGACGGTTTCGAACGATCATGTTGCTTTCCGTACGCTAGGGCTCGAGCCGATTGGCATCGAACGCTTGGAGCCTCACGTGCTTGCGCTCGGGTATCGTCAGTTGGAGCCTTATGAGTTTCCCTCGAAGAAATTGCGTGCTTATGGCTACGTGAGCGATGCACCCGATGCTCCTCGTATCTTTCTCTCCGAGCTGAAAGTCGAAGAGCTGAGCGCCGAAGCTGGCGAAATCCTCCGGCGATGCGCTTCGCAAGTCGACGCAACCAAGGTGGAATCGCCCGAGGTGTTGTGGAGCGGGCGTTTGTGGGACCCGGTAACTTGGGACGAATACCAATTGCTCGCGAGCGAGAGTGAGTACGCAGCCTGGGTGGCCACGTTGGGTTTGCGGCCGAATCACTTTACGATCAACGTTAACCAGCTGACGCAAACTACCGAAATCGAAGAAGTGCTGCAGGTGGTGGAAGGTCTTGGCTACGCGGTAAACGACTCGGGCGGCCGCGTGAAAGGCTCGCCAGCGCAGCTCCTGGAGCAAGGATCGACGATGGCCGACCGCATGCAGGTCGACTTCGCCGGCGGCGAGCAGCACGAAGTACCAACTTGTTACTACGAGTTTGCCAAGCGATATCCCGACAGCACCGGTAAGCTGTTTCCCGGTTTTGTTGCGACGAGTGCCGACAAGATTTTCGAGTCGACCGACAATAAGTAGGCGGATGTTACCCTCACCCGGCTCACCGAGAGCTACCGTTTTAATCCGTTGTTTTGAGAAGAGGTTCTGCGTTGCCAGAGAGAAAGAAAATCGGCATCCTTGGTGCTGGCAAAATTGGTCGGGCGATCGCTAGGTTATTGCACCATTCGGACGATTACGACGTGCTGGTCGGCGACGTTTCGCAAGTAGCGCTCGATTCGCTTGCTGCGGTAACTCCGGTTGCCACGAAACTGGTCGAGGTCTCCGATAGCGAGCAAGTCAAAGCGTTTAGCGAAGGGTTAGACGCGGTGGTTTCGGCCTGCTCGTTCGACGTGAACGAAGGCATCGCCCGCGTGGCCCTCGAGGTCGGTGCGAGCTACTTCGACCTGACCGAAGACGTAGCGACCACTGCTGCTGTGCGTTCGGTGGCCGAGCAAGCAGCCGACGGGCAGATCTTCATGCCGCAGTGTGGTCTCGCCCCGGGATTCATCGGCATTCTCGCCTACGATCTGTGTCAGCACTTCGACAAGCTCGACCGCGTGAAGATGCGTGTCGGCGCGCTGCCTTTGTACCCTGATAACATGCTCAAGTACAACTTGACCTGGTCGACCGATGGCCTGATCAACGAGTACTGCAATCCCTGCGAAGCCATTCGTGAGGGCATTCAGGTGCAGCTGCAACCGCTTGAAGGCCTGGAACAGTTCGCCCTCGACGGCGTCGACTACGAGGCGTTCAACACCTCTGGTGGTCTCGGCACTTTATGCGAAACCCTGGCCGGCGAAGTGCACGAACTCGACTACAAGACAGTTCGCTACGTGGGGCATCGTTACCTGATGAGCTTCCTGCTCTCGGGGTTGCGATTCCACAACCAACGTGGTCTGCTTAAGGAGTTGCTGGAAGCTTCGGTGCCATGCACGCATCAAGACGTTGTGCTGGTGTTCAGTACGGTTACCGGTTGGAAGAACGGCGAATACAAGCAGTTGTCAGATGCTCGTAAGGTGTACCATGGCGATATCCATGGAATCGAAGCCAGTAGCATTCAGATTACCACTGCGACGTCGTTGTGTGCGGTGGTCGACCTGTGGCGCGACGGTAAACTGCCCAAATCGGGTTTTGTTCGCCAGGAGGATGTTCGCTTGCCCGACTTCCTGAAGAACCGTTTCGGTGCGCCGTACGCTTCGGCCACCCAGGTTCGCGCCCCGATCGCCAGCGACCCCCGACCCGAACTGCAACCGTAGAACAGTCGACTAGACTGTTCCTTGGAAAGGACTCGTGATGCAACTGCCCGAGCATATCTTGCCCCCCGCCGATGGCGATACGTTCTCCGGCCTGTGGGCCCTCGACCCGTACCCTCGCGGCGCGGCCGGCGAGGTGTTTTCGCCTTGTTCGCCGATTGATGGAAAGCCAACGTGCCAGATTCGCGCCGCAACTGCCCCGCAGGTGGGCGACGCGGTGATGGCGGCCGAGCATGCCTTTCGCCAGTGGCGCACCGTGCCGGCTCCTCGCCGAGGTGAGTTGGTACGACTAATCGGCGATCTCGTTCGCGAGAACAAGTCGAAGCTGGCCGAATTGATCACGCTGGAAGCTGGCAAGATTCGCCCTGAAGCGGAAGGTGAGATCCAGGAATGGATTGACGTCTGCGAATTCGCGGTCGGACTCTCGCGGCAGTTACATGGTCTGACCATCGCGACCGAAAGGCCCGAGCACAGTTTGATCGAGCAATGGCATCCCCTCGGTCCGGTTGGCGTGATTTCGGCGTTCAACTTCCCCGCTGCAGTGTGGGCGTGGAACGCCATGATCGGCCTGGTTTGTGGCGACCCCATCGTCTGGAAACCGTCCGAGCAAACCCCGCTCATCGCCCTGGCGTGCAACCAGATCGTTACCCTCGCGGCAGCCCGGTTCGGGAGCGACGCTCCTAGCGGACTGTCCACCGTGGTGATCGGCGGAGCCGATGTCGGCGCGGCCTTGGCCAGCGACCCGCGAGTGCCGTTGGTTTCTGCCACTGGTTCGGTGCCGATGGGACGCTCGGTAGCGCAAGTGGTCGCCAGTCGGTTAGGACGCAGCCTGCTCGAACTCGGCGGCAACAACGGCATGATCGTTACCCCATCGGCCGATCTCGATATGGCGATTCGGGCGATCACGTTCGCAGCCGTTGGTACGTGTGGTCAACGCTGCACCAGCTTGCGGCGATTGTTCGTGCACGAGTCGGTGTACGACGAACTCGTCGAGCGACTGCAGAAGGCTTACTCGTCACTGCCGATCGGCGACCCGCGCGAGGATGGCACGCTGGTCGGTCCACTCGTAGATGAAGCTTCGTTCGACAAAATGCAGGCCAGCCTGGCGGCGGCTCACGACGAAGGTGGTCACCTGCTCTGCGGCGGCGATCGTGTGTTCGACGACGTACCCGAAGGGGGCGTCTACGTGCAACCGGCCATCGTTCGGCTGCCGCGGCAAACGCCGATCATGCACGAGGAGACCTTTGCTCCGCTCATGTACATGGTCGCTTACGAGAACTTCGACGACGCAATCGAGATGCATAACGCGGTGCCACAAGGGTTGTCGTCGGCCATCTTTACCAACGACATGCGCGAGGCTCACAAGTTCATCGGCCCAGCGGGTTCCGACTGCGGGTTGGCGGGCGTGAACATCGGCACGAGCGGTGCCGAGATCGGTGGTGCCTTCGGCGGTGAGAAAGAGACCGGTGGCGGTCGCGAAAGCGGCTCCGACAGTTGGAAGCAGTACATGCGACGCACCACCTGCACGATCAACTACGGTACCGCACTGCCGCTTGCCCAAGGCATCCGCTTCGGCGACTAGGGGCAGTTGCCCCTTCCGTGTTGTTAAGTGCCGACAGTTGTTTCCTCGTGGCTCCCAAGCAGCTAGCCGAACGCAGCACTCGCGGCTCGCATGAACGCGCGAATCGCGCTGGTGTCGTTCATTTGTTGTAGTTGCTTTTGCTCGCCGATAATCGCGTCGAGTTCGTTGTCGTCCACCCACACACCGTGGCATTGATCGCAGCGGTCGATCTTCACTCGCTTCTTGTAAGTGTAGGTCAGCTCGTTCAAGCGACCGTCCGCGCAGCGAGGGCAACGCATGTAGCCATCCACTTTGCCGGCAACGACTTCGGGATTGCCATATTCGCGTTCGAGTTCTTGCTCGATGGCCGACCGTTCGAGCTTGCGGACCTTATCGAGTTCGCCAGCGTCGAACCAAATGCCGTCGCAGTGATGGCACTTGTCGAGTTCGATTCCGTCGACCTGCACCGTGGCAAGTTCGGCTCCATCACGTGGACATTTCATGCGATGTCTCCCTGTGGTGGTCGCCGGCTACTTGCCAAGTGCAGTCGGGGCAACCACGTTATTCGTTGTCGAGTGTCTTTACGGCCTTAATGATCTCTGCCGGCTCGGCTCGCTTCTTGTAGTCGGCGTCCAGGAAAGCATAACGAATTACGCCTTGTCGGTCGACAATGTAGGTCGCTGCGAGCGGAAGCTCCATTGTGTCGTAGCCATTCACAGCGGGAAGCTTCAGTCGATCGCGATAAATGCCCGTGATCAGATCGGAGAGCGGAAAGACGATGCCGTACTTGTGGGCCAGCTCGCTTTGGCTGTCGTGCAGCACTTTGAAGGTCAGCTCGTTCGCTTCGGCGGTTTGTTTAGCGTTCTCAGGCAGCTCGGGGCTCAACACCACGAGTCGGGCGCCGGCTCCTTCCAGTTCGCCGAGCGATTCTTCCATCGCCTTGAGCTGCAAGTTGCAGTAAGGGCACCAACCGCCCCGGTACCACATCAGCACGATCGGCTGCTCTTTCCAGAGTTCGCTCAGTGTGACCTCTTCGCCATCCCAGCCCGCTAGTGTTCCATCGGGGGCCTGGTCGCCGACCTGCTTGGCGGTCTTCTCGATCTTGCTCTCGCGAACCTCATCGATGGCCTGCTTGAACTTCATGCGGGTTGCTTCTGGTAGCCGATCGACCGACTTCTTGTTTGTCTCTTCCAGTTGTTCGGCCAGCGTCTTGGTCGGCTCGTCGGCAGCAGCAGGCTGGTCTTCGGCAAAAGCGGGCACTGCCAGGGCCGACAGCAGCAGGGCAGGGAGCGTCAGGGTTCGTGTTTTCAATTTCATACTCCAGGTGAGGGATGGGGGAACCAACGTGGTGGTGCCGAATCATACGAGCCAGGTCGCGGCGGTTCTGTAAGGCGTTTCACACCCTCTGGCAGCGGATACCTGCAAACCGTGCCGGCGAAAACGGGCCCCGCACGGCAAAAACCGAGGTTTCCCCCGCCTTTTCGCCCAGGCAATCGGTGGTTACAATCACAAGCTTCAAAGAATCCATCCTCCCAGTACTGGAGCGTCATACATGCCTGGTAGTGAACGTCAACGCGAGATTCGTCGTCGCCGCAAGCGTCGCGAAGGTCTCACCAAACTCAAGTCGCGTCTTTCAAAGGCTTCTCCTAGCGAGAAAGCTGAGATCGCCCGCAAGCTTCGGGGAATGACTCCCGGTGCCGAGGTGTTGATCGAAGACTGGAAGCTTGAGGAAACCGATCGCTAAAGCAGGTGGCGCTCCCTTGGCGGAGCGCCACCTAAAAGCGTGTTGCGATTAACTTCTCGTGAAAGTGAACGCCGGATCGTCGTAGCCGATCTCCACGGTGGCACCTTCGGGGAACTCTCCCTTCAGTAGTTCCGTCGCCAGCGGGTTTTGCAGCTGTTGCTGCACCACACGCTTGAGCGGTCGTGCGCCGTACATGGGGTCGTAACCCCGGTTGGCAATCTCTTGCCGCGCGGCGTCGGTCACCACGAGCTCCAGGCCTTGCTTGTTGAGCAGTCGCTCCAAGTGCGATACCTGCAGATCGACGATATGGCGGATCTCGTCCCGCCCGAGCGGTTCGAACACAATCGTCTCGTCGATACGGTTCAAGAACTCCGGCAGGAACCTCGCCGACAGGGCGTCGGTCACCGCGCGGTGCATCTCTTCGGTCGAGCCTCCTCCGCTGGCCAGTTCCTGAATCATCTGGCTGCCCACGTTCGAGGTCATCACGATGATTGTGTTCGTGAAGTCGACCGTGTGTCCGTGGTTATCGGTCAGTCGGCCATCGTCGAGCACCTGCAGTAGGATGTTGAACACGTCGCGGTGGGCCTTCTCGATTTCGTCGAGCAGCACTACGCAGTACGGACGCCGGCGGACCGCTTCGGTGAGCTTGCCACCTTCTTCGTAGCCAACGTATCCGGGAGGAGCACCGATCAGCCGACTCACGGTGTGCTTCTCCATGAACTCACTCATGTCGAGTCGCACCATCGCGTTCTCGTCGTCGAAC
Source organism: Aeoliella mucimassa (assembly GCF_007748035.1). NCBI lineage: Bacteria > Pseudomonadati > Planctomycetota > Planctomycetia > Pirellulales > Lacipirellulaceae > Aeoliella > Aeoliella mucimassa. Next base: position 4,986,690 of record NZ_CP036278.1, on the reverse strand, counting down.
ATCACTTGCGCGAGTGCTTTGCAAAGTTCGGTCTTGCCGACGCCGGTAGGCCCGCAGAACAGGAACGAACCAATTGGCCGGTTCGGATCCTGTAGTCCGCTGCGACTACGACGCACCGCGTTCGCCACGGCTTCTACCGCGGTATGCTGTCCGACCACGCGTTGATGCAGTCGCTCTTCGAGTACCAGCAGCTTCGCCCGCTCGGTCTCCATCATGCGATTCACCGGAATACCAGTCCAGGCGCTCACCACTTCGGCAATTTCGTCGGGACCGACTTCTTGCCGCAGGAGTTTGCGTTTGGAGCTGTGCGGTTCGCTTTCCGCTTCGTCTTGCCGAGCTTCGATTTCGGCCAGTTGCTTTTCGAGCTTTGCCCGCGATTGATCGAGCTGCGACAGTTTCTGGTAGTCGGCCTCGTCGGGGCGGTGGCCGCTCGATTGTTTCTCTTGCACGGCCGTGTACTGATGCTCGAACGCCAGCTTGGCTTCCTCGAGTTGCTGCCGCACGCTGGCGACGTCGCCGACGCCAAGCTTTTCGGCTTCCCATTGTTCGCGAAGGCTGGCGAGTTGATGCCGCAAGGTTTCCATCTCGGCGTTAATTTCTTTCAGCCGACCTTGCGCATGCTCCTCGGTCTCTTCCGCCAGTTGTCGGGCGGCGAGTTCGAGTTGGGTGATCTTGCGCTGCACCTCGTCGATTTCCTGCGGCACGCTCTGCAGTTCCATCGCCAGACGGCTCATCGCTTCGTCGACCAGGTCGATCGCTTTGTCAGGCAGATGTCGGTCGGCAATGTAGCGATCCGACAACTCGGCCGCGGCCACCAGGGCGGAGTCTTTGACCTTTACGCCTTGATGATGAGCTTCGTAGCGAGGCTTCAAACCGCGGAGGATCGCAAGTGTATCGTCGACGCTTGGCTCGCCGACGAACACCGGCTGGAATCGCCGCTCAAGTGCGGCGTCCTTCTCGATGTATTTGCGATACTCGTCGAGCGTCGTCGCCCCGATGCACCGCAGCTCGCCGCGGGCGAGGGCTGGTTTGAGCAGGTTGGCGGCGTCGCCCGAGCCTTCGGCCGCCCCGGCGCCGACCACCGTGTGCAGCTCGTCGATGAACATGATGACGCTGCCGGCTGAGTCTTCCACTTCGCGAAGCACCGCCTTGAGACGCTCTTCGAACTCACCGCGGTACTTGGCACCTGCAACGAGCGCGCCCATGTCGAGCGCGACCACTCGGCGGCCCTTCAGGCTTTCGGGCACGTCGCCTTGCACGATGCGCAGCGCGAGCCCTTCGGCAATGGCGGTCTTACCAACGCCAGGCTCGCCGATGAGCACCGGGTTGTTTTTCCGTCGGCGGGAAAGCACCTGAATCACCCGGCGAATCTCGTTATCGCGGCCGATCACCGGATCGAGCTTGCCTTGCTGCGCGCGTTCCACCAGATCGATGCCATATTTTTCGAGCGCCTGGAACTTGCCCTCGGGCTCCTGGTCGGTCACCCGGGCGGAACCGCGGACTTGCTGCATGGCTGCAAGCAGATCTTTCTCGGTAATCGCGTTCAGTTCGAGCGTGGCCGAAGCCTTCGACTTGGTTTTGGCCAGCGCCAGAAGCAGATGCTCGGTCGAGACAAACTCGTCCTTCATCGCTTCGGCTTCCGCCTGGGCGGACTCGAGCACGCGCGTCAGCTCCGCCCCCACGCTCGGCGGCGACCCGCCCGACGACTTCGGCAGTCGGCTAAGCTCCGAGGTGATCATCGACTGCAACTGCCCTACGTTGGCGTTCATCTTGGCCAACACCGGGCGGACGATACCTTCGGTCTCGGCGATTAAGGCCGAGAGCAAATGCAAAGGCTCGATCTGCGGATTGCCTGCGTCGGCAGCAAGTTCCTGCGCACGCTGCACCGCTTCTTGAGCTTTGAGGGTCAGTTTATCGAATCGAAAAGCCATGGTCTTGAGAGATGGGGGTAGCTGGGATTAGGAGGGACGAGAGTCGACTCAACGTGGGACGTTTTGTTGGAGTTGCCCTCTGGTATTTCTACGTTTGCGTTGTCGTTTAGTTTCCCATTTCTGCGCAAACGATTCGTTGGGAATCTATTCTCCTGCAAGCTGTGCTGGGCTCTGAGTGTTCGTCCTTGTTGCCAGTAGTCATCGTTGCCGATTATTCGCGATCGCGCATCCCGCATTCTATCGCGCCTGGTGGCCATTTCTAAGTGAAAAGTAGTCGGGGCTGGGAGCGTGTACTGCGAGCCGGACATGAAAAAAGGCAGGTGCGAACACCTGCCTTAAGCAACTTTGATGTTCGCTGGTTGTTCGATATTCTTGATGAAACCTTGGTTTGATCGATCATAGTTGTGATCGGTCTGTATTTAAGTCGCCGAGAAACGTAACTTAGCTCGTTTATTTGCGAGATATCAGAACTCGTCACTCTCCAGATCCTGCTGGGCGACGTGTCGCACCCTTAAGACGGTGACTTGTTGATCGTTAATGGCGAGTATGATTCGATGGGTGGGGCGACGACCAATTCCAAACAAGAGTTGTCGAAGTCCCAGTTCACGTAACCCTTCTTCTTGTATTGCTGGGTAGCGAGTTGCACTTTCTTTCAAAGAAGCGATTCGCTCGAAGATCTCAAGGTACCAGCGGTTAGCTTGTTCTTTGGAGCGATGCTCACTCCACCAGTCGTACGCGGCTTGGATGTCACGGGCAGCCGACTGGGTTATGACGACACGAACCATTTAATCGGCCTGAGGAATACTGTTCTTTTCCCGAAAGTCGCGATCAAAGTCTTCGAGGTCCTGCGTGCGTCCATGTTTCACGTCGTCCAAGCCTTCTTGAATCGCTAGACGTTCACGGTCGCGATCCAACAAATGTTGGATGTAGTGATTGACACTGGCAAAACCTGCCGCAGTAGCCTGGGAGCTTAGATTGAAGCTGTCGTCGATATGAATCTGCATGGCAAAGCTCCTTGTCTCCGTCTCACCAAGCTATGAATCCAGCTGAGTGTCTTGGAAGCACCCACCGCAACCAATCGTACTAGCGTTTGGTTGCAGTGGGCAAGTTCTTCGCTTTCGAGAAGCTAGGACTAATCGCCCTTGGCGACTAGCGTTAATCCTTAGTTCTCTTTTACTTCAAACTCGGCGTCGATGGCGTCGTCGTCGCCGGAGGTGCCAGCGGTAGCGCCGACCGTTTCGTCGTTGACGTTCGCACCGGCTTCGGCGGCCGACTTGTACATGGCCTCGCTCATGGCATGGCTGGCAGCTTCGAGTTCGGACACGGCCGACTTGATCTTGTCGGGATCCTCACCCTTAGCCGCTTCGCGTACCTTGGCAATGGCGGCTTCGATTGGCTTCTTGTTCTCTTCGCCAATCTTGTCGCCTTGCTCGTTAAGCGTCTTCTCCACTTGGTAGGCCAGCGTATCGGCACGGTTGCGTGCTTCGACCAACTCGCGTTTCTTCTTGTCTTCCTCGGCGTGAGCGGCCGCGTCTTCTTGCATCTTCTTGATCTCGTCTTCCGACAAGCCAGAGGATTGCTCGATCTTCACGGTCTGCTCGGTGCCGGTGCCAAGGTCCTTGGCAGCGACGTTCAAAATACCATTTGCGTCGAGGTCGAACTTCACTTCGATCTGCGGCACGCCACGCGGGGCTGGCGGAATGCCTTCGAGGTTGAACTCGCCAAGCAACCGGTTATCGACACACATCTCGCGTTCGCCTTGGAACACGCGAACCGTGACCGCGGTTTGGTTATCGTCGGCAGTGCTGAACACCTGCTTGCGTTCGACAGGGATCGTGGTGTTCTTTTCCACCAACTTGGTCATCACGCCACCCAGGGTTTCGATACCGAGCGACAGCGGAGTGACGTCGAGCAGCAAGATGTCCTGCACGTCGCCAGCCAGCACACCACCTTGGATGGCCGCGCCGACTGCTACCACTTCGTCGGGATTCACGCCCTTGTGCGGGTCCTTGCCAAAGATGTCTTTGACCAGTTCCTGCACCTTGGGAATACGAGTGGAACCACCCACGAGCACGACTTCGTCGATCTTCGAAGGATCGAGCTTGGCGTCCTGCAGAGCTTGCAGCACGGGGCCACGCACACGCTCCACCAGTTTGTCGACCAGTTGCTCGAACTGGGCGCGAGTGATGTTCATTTGCAAGTGCTTGGGACCGCTGGCATCGGCCGTGATGAACGGCAAGTTGATGTCGGTCGACTGGGCCGAGCTGAGTTCCTTCTTGGCCTTTTCGCAGGCTTCCTGCAGACGCTGCAGGGCCATCTGGTCCTTCCGCAGGTCGATGCCTTGTTCCTTCTGGAACTCGGAGGCCACGTAGTTGATCAGCTCTTCGTCGAAGTCGTCGCCACCGAGGTGGGTATCGCCGTTGGTGCTGATCACGCGGAACACACCGTCGGCCACTTCGAGGATCGAGACGTCGAACGTACCACCACCAAGGTCGAACACGCAGATGGTTTCTTGAGTGTTCTTATCAAGACCATAAGCGAGCGACGCGGCCGTGGGTTCGTTGATAATACGAGCCACTTCGAGACCGGCGATCTGGCCGGCATCTTTCGTGGCTTGACGCTGAGCGTCGTTAAAGTAGGCCGGTACCGTGATCACGGCCTTGTTCACTTTGTGACCCAAGTACGACTCTGCCGACTCCTTGAGCTTCACCAACACCTTGGCCGAAACTTCGGGCGGAGTGTATTCCTTGCCAGCGATGTTGACTTTCACGTAGTCTTCGCTGCCGCCGATCACTTCGTAGGGCACCATCTTCTCTTCGCTGGCCACTTCGTTGTGACGACGGCCCATGAAGCGCTTGATGGAGTAAACCGTTTTGGTTGGGTTGGTTACCGCCTGACGACGAGCCGGCTCGCCGACGAGCACTTCACCCTTGTCGGTAAACGCGACGACGCTGGGGGTCAGGCGATTGCCTTCAGGGTTTGGAATGACCTTGGCCTCTTTGCCTTCCATTACGGCGACCACCGAGTTGGTGGTACCAAGGTCGATACCAATGATTTTTTCACCACTTGCCATGAGATTCCTCTCTTCCGTTGGTCGCCGTGGCCCTGGGTTGGTTGGAGGGCAACGGCCAATATGAAAATGCAGTTTGCGGAGGTTTATGTTCATACGGTAGCCCGCTGTGGGCAGACCGTGTCGCAGGCAGAGAAAAGCAAAGTGCATGCCGATAGGGCTATCATTGCCCAAAAAACGATGTAAGATGTTTGCAGTAAAGGGTTTGCGACTTTCTGTGGAGTCTCAGGCTCGGCTGGCATCGGAGCTGGTCGCTGCCAAATTGACATTCTGCTTCAAAAGGCATGCCCTGCTAGCGACCGAATTGGCAGTCAAGTTGGCAGGCGGCGGAGTGCAACTTCCGCCAGAATAAGGACTTAGAATTGGGCATCCTGCTCTCCCGAGCAGACCGCCCGACGACAAGCCAGGGACCGAACATGGCGAAGAAGAAGACAGCACGCACCGGTGGACCGAAACGTGAGATCGACAAACTCGATCGCGAAATTCTGAAGCTCATCAACGAGCGGGCGGAGCTCGCCAGCGACGCGCGAACCGACTTGTCAGCGGTCGTGCAGAAGGCGATGGAACGCAATCGCGGGCCGCTCGACGGTGAGGCCATCGGGGCGGTGTTTCGCGAAATCTCGGCCGCTTGCCAGTCGCTGTCGCATGCCGAGCGGATTGCCTATCTCGGCCCCGAGCACACGTTTAGCCACATCGCGGCCATCGAGCAGTTCGGCGTTGCGGCCGACCTGGTGCCGGTGGCTACGATTGCTGCGGTGTTCGAAGAAGTAGAGCAGGGGACCGCCGCGTATGGCATTGTGCCGCTTGAAAATTCCACCGATGGCCGAGTGAGCGACACCCTCGAGTGCTTCGCCCGCTCGCAGGTGAGCATCTGCGGCGAGCTGCCGCTGGTGATTCACCACTGCCTGCTCGGCAGCGGTTCGCGGGCGGAGGTGCGACGTGTCGAGAGTAAGCCGCAAGCACTCTCGCAGTGTCGCAATTGGCTGGCCAAGCACCTGCCAGGTGCCGAGTGCCATCCGGTCGCCAGCACGGCCGATGCCGCCCGCAAGGCGGCCAGCGATCCGAGCGTGGCGGCCATCGCCAGCGCCCAGGCAGCCAAGGCCTACGGGCTCGAGGTGCTGGTGCCGAACATCGAGGACAACAAGGACAACGTCACCCGGTTTGCCGTGATCGCCCGCGAGATGGCCGGCAAGTCGGGCAACGACAAGACTGCGCTAATGCTCGAGATTAACCACGAGCCGGGCGCCCTGGCCGACGCGATGGGCGTTTTCAAGCGAAATCGGCTGAACATGACCTGGATCGAGAGCTTCCCGGTCGCGGGTAGCCGCGGGCGGTACTTGTTCTTCATCGAATTCGTCGGCCATGCGACCGAAGCCCGCAGTAAGAAAGCCCTATTGGCCTTGGAGAAAAAGGCCCAGCAGCTAGTGGTGCTCGGGTCCTATGCGCATCGGGAGCCTATTGGGTAGAGTAGGGGCGAGGATTCAGGCAGTGGGGCTAGCATTTCCCCCGTTGCTGGCGTCCCACGATTCCCGACCCTGACCATCGCTTTTCTATCTCCCCCACCTCTGAGCCCCGACTCTTCCTGCCATGATCATCATCCTTAAACACGGTGCTACTGACGAGCAGGTCGATCATGTGATTGAGCGGATCGAGGCCATGGGGCTGCAGCCTCATTTGAGCAAAGGGACCTATCGCACCGTGATCGGCGTGATTGGCGACGAGGAAAAAGTGCAAACCGCGCCGCTCATGGCGATTCCTGGCGTGGAAGAAGCCATGCCGGTGATGCCGGCCTACAAGCTGGCGAGTCGCGAAGCCCATCCTCAGCCCACGGTGGTGGAGGTCGGCAGCGGCTCGGCGATTACCAAGCTTGGCGGTGGCCATTTTGGCATGATTGCCGGCCCCTGTGCGGTGGAAAGTGCGGAGCGACTCGACGAGATCGCCGCTGCCATCAAGGCAGCCGGGGCCAACATCCTGCGCGGCGGGGCGTTCAAGCCGCGGACCAGTCCCTACTCGTTCCAGGGACTCGGCGAAGAGGGGCTGAAGATCCTCCGCGAGGTCGGCGACAAGCATGGCCTGCCGGTGGTGACCGAAGTCATCGATCCTCGCCATGTGGAATTGGTGGCCGAATACACCGACATGATTCAGCTCGGCGCCCGCAACATGCAGAACTTCGTGCTGCTCACCGAGGTTGGCAAAACCCATAAGCCCGTGCTCATGAAGCGCGGCATGGCAGCCACGATCAAAGACCTGCTGATGAGCGCCGAGTACGTGATCGCCAACGGCACGACCGAAGTGGTGCTGTGCGAGCGGGGCGTCAAGGGCTTCGACAACGCTTGCCGCAACATGCTCGATATCGCTGCGGTACCGCAGGTGCAGCTGATGTCGCACCTACCGATTATCGTCGATCCGAGCCATGCCACGGGTCGCCCCGAGTTGATTCCCGCCTGTGCGTTGGCCGCCGCGGCCTGCGGAGCAGACGGAATCCATATTGAAGTTCATAACTGCCCCGAGGAAGCCATGAGCGATGGTCCCCAGGCGCTACTGCCCGAGCAGTATGCCACCCTGGCGGCTCAGATTCGCAAGGTGGCCGAAGCGGTGGGCAAAACGTTTTAGGTCTTGGGTATCGGGTGCTTGCCGCGGCTAGCCGTCGCCTGGCTCTTCACCCCTTACCCAACAACTAATAACTCGTACCGCCAGCACGGCTGGTCAGGCGAGACACTTGTGTTTTGATGGAGATCCAAATTATGCGTCGCACATTGATCGCTGGTAACTGGAAGATGAATACCGATCACGCTACGGCCGTGGCTTTGGCCGAAGGCGTGGCGAAGGGAGCCGGCGACGTCGAAAACGCCGACCTGCTGGTCTGCCCGCCGTTCATCTATCTCGAGTCGGTAAACAAGGCCCTGGCCAACTCGCCAGTCGCCCTGGGTGCCCAGAACATGTACGCCCAGCCGAATGGTGCGTTCACCGGCGAAGTGAGCGCCTCGATGCTGACCGACGTCGGTGCCGAATACGTGATTCTCGGCCATAGCGAGCGTCGCAACATCCTCGGCGAGACCGACGCGGTGGTCAACGAAAAGACGATTGCCGCCCTCGAAGCTGGCCTGGTTCCAATCGTGTGCGTGGGCGAATTGCTCGAGCAACGCGAAGCTGGCAAGACCGCCGAAGTGATCGAAGAGCAGTTCAAAGGCTCGCTGGCCGGTTTGTCGGCCGAGCAGGTGGCCAAGCTGGTGATCGCCTACGAGCCGGTTTGGGCCATTGGAACCGGCAAAGTCGCTACTCCTGAGCAGGCCGAGGAAGTGCACGCTGGTCTTCGCAAACTGCTCGCCGATAGCTACAATGGCGAGATTGCCGACACGGTTCGCATTTTGTACGGTGGTAGCGTCAAGCCTAGCAACGCCGCCGAATTGATGGGCCAGCCGAATGTCGATGGTGCCCTCGTGGGTGGTGCAAGCCTGAAGGCGGAAGACTTCCTGGGCATCGCCCTGGCCTTGTAGTGCCCCGCCGTTGAGATCAAAGTCGGCAAGAATGGCACTGCTGGCCGGTCCAGCAGTGTCACTCGGCCGCATTTAACTTTCAACCAAAAGAAACCATGGAAATCCTGTTCAAGCTCGTTCTGTCAGTGATCGCCCTGTTCATGATTCTGCTCATCCTGGTGCAGAAGGGACGCGGCGGCGGTTTGGCTGGTGCACTTGGCGGACCTGGCGGTTCCAGCGCGTTTGGCGCCAAAGCAGGCGACGCCTTCACGAAGATCACCGCTTACACCGCGCTGTTCTGGATGGTGGTCTGCATTTCGGCCTCGCTCTATTTTGCCAACGGCAAAACCGGCGTTGGCGGCGACGCCCAGCTCGAAGGTTTGAGTCGTCGTGCCCCCGCTGGTGCGACCTCGTCGGATGCCGGAGCTGATGCGGGTGCCGGTGCCGAGTCGGCCCCTGCCGCTGGCGACACCGATACTTCCGAAGCCGAGTAATCCCCCCGTCGCTTGGCACTTGTCTGCGTGATTCGAAAACAACGGTCTCTTCGCGAAGGGTATCTGCTGTGCTGCTAAGCATGACTGGCTTTGGCGAAGCCCATAATCGGTTCGACACCCTCAGCGTGGCCGTCGAACTGCGGACCATCAATTCGCGCCATTACAAACTCAGTTTACGGGCGAACGAAGGCTACGGAGCCCTCGAACCGCAGATCGATGCCCTGGTTCGTAAACGGGTGCGCCGCGGGACCGTGCAGCTTAATCTGCATGTGCAGCGGGCGACCAAAGCCGACGATTACCGCATCAATTCCGAGGTGCTCATCGGCTACCTCAATCAGGCCAAGTTAGTCGCTCAAGCGACCGGCGCCAGCGACAAGATCGCCATCGGCGAGCTGCTGACCCTGCCAGGCGTGATCGACGATCGCCGTGCTCCCGAGCAAAACTCGCAGGAAGACTGGCCCCACATCGAGCCAACGCTCCGCGAAGCCTTGGCCGCGCTCACCAAGATGCGTGAGGCTGAAGGACGTGCCTTGGCGGCCGACCTGCAGGAAAACTGCCAGATAATCGGCGAGCAAGCCGCGGCCATCGAGCGACGGGCTCCTGACGTCTCGGTCGGCTATCGCGAGCGACTTACCGAGCGGGTCAACCGATCGCTCTCCGAGCTGAACGTGACCGTCGAACCGGCCGATCTGCTGCGTGAGCTAAGTCTGTTTGTCGATAAGAGCGACATCTCCGAAGAGCTCGTGCGGCTCAAAAGCCATCTAGTGCAGTTCGACGCGACGATTAACGCCCAGGACAGTTCGGGCCGCAAGCTCGAGTTCATTTCGCAGGAAATGGGTCGCGAGATCAACACCATTGGCTCGAAGGCCAACGATACCGAGATCAGTCAGCATGTCGTCGAGATGAAGGCTGCCCTGGAACGCATTCGCGAGCAGGTGCAGAACGTCGAGTAGCGGTCGGCAACCATCGCCAGCAAGCCTGGTGGCAATCTCCCACCCTGTAAGGATTCCAATCGAGCCGACGCCATGCCCTCCGAGTCGCCTAGCCCAGGACAACTCGTCATTATCTCCGGCCCCTCTGGGGTGGGGAAATCGACCGTCGTGGCAGCGGTGCTCGATCGGCTGCAACCGGCGGTTCGGCTGAGCATTTCGGCCACCACGCGTGCTCCCCGACCGGGCGAGGTCGATGGCCAGCACTACCATTTTCTGACTGCCGAGGAGTTTGCGGCTCGCCGCGCGGCTGGTGAGTTTTTGGAATGCATGGAGGTTTTTGGCCGTGGGCACTGGTATGGCACCTTGCTCGACGAAGTTAGGCCTAGTCTAGCCCGGGGGCAATGGGTTATTCTGGAGATCGACGTCGACGGTGCGCGCAAGGCCCTTGAGCAATTCCCCCAGGCGGTGACCATCTTTATCACCGTGGACGACCAGGAATTGGAGCGCCGGCTCCGCGCTCGGCGTACCGACAGCGATGAGGATATCCGCCGTCGGCTGCAGGTAGCCCGTCGCGAAATGGCTCAAGCCAGCAATTACAGGTATCAGGTAGTCAATGACGAGGTCGACCACACAGTCGACCAGATCGCCCAAATTTTGGCCCAAGAGGGACTCGACGCATGATCGATGCGCTCAAAGAAGAAGAGATTGTGAACAAGGTGGGCGGCCGCTTTAAGCTGTCGACGCTCATCCAGAAGCGGCTCGTGGCCATCAACGGCGGCGCCCGTCCGCTGGTGGACATCGATACCGACGAGAAAATGGAAATCGTGGTGCAGGAGATCCTGCAAGACAAAATCTTCCTCGGCTCCGGCGGCGAAGTTCGCACCGTGGCCGACGAACCACCCACGATGCACGATGGTCCCGAAGTGGATCTCTCCGCTTTGTAAGCTGTCAGCATTCAGCGAACAGCAGTCGGCCCTCGCTGGCTGCTGTGAGCTGACCGCTGACCGCCGAAAGCACTGCCCATGTCGCACGAAATCCTCCTTGGCGTTACCGGCGGAGTTGCCGCCTACAAGTCGGCAGCGCTGGCCAGCCAGCTTGTTCAGGCCGGCCATGGCGTGAGTGTCGTGATGACCGACTCGGCCACCGAGTTCATCGGTCCAGCAACGTTCCGGGCGCTTACCGGCCGCGGAGTTGCCACCCAGTCGTTCCCGCCGCACAGCCATCCGCTCGGCCCGCACATCGAACTCGCCCGGCAGGCCGATTTGATGGTCATCGCCCCGGCAACGGCCAACACGCTTGCGAAGGCCGCCCATGGCATCGCCGACGATTTGCTCTCGACGCTGCTGCTGTCGTTCGAAGGCCCCGTGCTCATGGCCCCTGCGATGAACTGCGAAATGTGGGCCAAGCCGGCCGTGCAGCGCAACGTCGCCCAGCTGGCCGAAGATGGCATTCACTTCGTCGGCCCCGACGAAGGTTGGCTAAGCTGCCGCGAAAAGGGAGCCGGCCGCATGAGCGAACCGGCAGCCATCGCCACGGCGATTGAAAAGCTGCTGGGGGAATAGCGGCCGATTGTCTTGAAGTCGGCTGCAAGTAGGATGGTGGCCCGAACCCAGCTTCATTCGTTTCACGATTCGTATCCCAAGTGGTAGGTGCGAGTCCCCATTCCACGTTCGCGTTCCCTAGGTAGCTCTAAACCATGGCCAGAATTCTCATTACCTCGGGACCAACGCGGCAGTACATCGATCCGGTGCGGTATCTCACCAATGGTTCGAGCGGGCGGATGGGACGCGCGCTCACGCTTGCCGCCTTGGAGCTAGGTCACGAGGTGGTGGTGATCTCCGGGCCGGTTGAAGTCGACTATCCCGAAGGGGCGATCGTGGTGCCGGTGGTCTCGACCGAAGAGATGATGGCCGCCGCCCGCGACGAGTTTGCCACCTGCGACGGCTTGATCGGCGCGGCCGCTCCCTGCGACTACCGCCCCGAGGTGATTGCCAGTAGCAAGATCGCCAAGACTGGCGAGCCACTGCGGCTCGAATTGGTCGAGACCGACGACATCGTTGCAACGCTCGGTGCTGCGAAGGGCAACCGTTGGGTCGTGGGATTTGCCCTTGAGACCGAAGACCATCGCATTCGGGCGCTCATCAAGCTCGAACGCAAACACTGCGATCTGATGGTATCCAATGGCATTGAAGCCATGCACGCGACCGATAACTCGGTGGAAGTGCTCAGCCCCGCTGGAGAGGTGCTCGCCCAGATAGAGGGATCCAAGACCGACGTCGCAACCGGGCTGTTGAGCATCGTCGACGCGCGGCTCATCCGCGGCGAGCGCTAAGCACCGCCGCGCTCGCCTGCTGCCTACTACGCCAGGTGTAATCGTTCTATTCGTTACAGGCCGTCAACGAACCTGCGGGGCAACGCCTCGGCTGGCAAACGAGTTTCAAGTTCAGCCAGCGGTGAGCTAGTCTTCCAATGATAGTTTCCATCCTGTAGCCAGTACCGCCGCCCCAGTCGGACGGTCCGCCACGGAATGACCAGGTCCTGCCTTTTAGGGGGACTCGCACCTGATGCGAGGACGATATGATGACGCGCATCGATAAAACTGAATTCATGAAAACACAACGCCATGGCACCTCGCTGCTCGAGGTCACCGGATGTGTACTCGCGGTGGCTGTCGGCGTTTGGCTTGGGGCCCGCTACCTGGGACTCGACCTGCACGCGGCCGCGTACACGACCTTGGCCGACACCGCGGTGATGGACTCGCTGCCAGCCGACTGGCGGCTGCCACCTCCTCCCGGCATGGAACCTTTGACTCCCGAACAACAAGCCGCCGCGCTGAGTGCCGAGCTGGAAGCGTTGCGTCTGGAGGCCGAGAATCTCGACGACGGGGAACCGGTAGAAGTGAGCACCGTTACGATTGAAAGCAATCAATCGCTGCACCCGATGCTCCTTGAGCGACGGGAGCATACGCTTGCCTTCTGGTCGAAGCTCGGCGGCATTCGTGGCGAAGTCGAGCGGCTGCAAGCCACGGCCGATGAATCGCTGAACGAACAAAACGTATTCAAAGTGCTCGAAGTTCGCCGGCGGGCCTACTTGTACGGCGCAAAGGCCGTGAAGTTGGCGATGTCGGACAATATCGATCCCCAAGCGTTGCAGTTTGCCGAACAACTGGCAAGCTGGTACCAGCACGGGGCCGACCTGTACGCCGAAGCGATCAACGTCTGGCAAGGGCAGCATTTGCCGAACTCGGGACTCTCGAGCGACAAGCTGCTTGAGCAGGTTCAGCAGCAACATAACAACGAGGCCATGCTGCTGTTCGAGAAGAGCGGCCGGCTGTGCGAGGTACTGTTCCGACGGTACCAGGTGGCTTTCCCCAGCATTGAGGAGCCAAAGCACGACAATCAGTAGCCCGGTCTTTCGGGCATCGCCGCATGTTGGGGTGAGCAAATTGGGGTGTTGAGTGAGGGCCAAAAGTGGCCCTTTCGTGGGAATTCTAGCGAAAAAGCGGGGATTTTCGGACTCTGAAAGCTCCAGGGACTATGCTTTTGCCCCGCGGCGTGGGTAGTATAGTTTTTCACACGGAAGGTATTGGCACCCCACGGAATCCAGGGGTTCGACGAACATAAGTTCATCTTTTGCGATCATAGAGAGATTCACTCATGCGTCTTCGTACTTTCCATCGCCTGCTTCGCGTATCCCTCGTGGCTATGCTTTGTTTGTGCTTAACCGTCGACCCCGCTAAGGCCTGCCAATGGCTGTCGCAGCGGTGGTTGTGCCGCAAGCCCTGCGTGGTGGTGTGTGCCCCTTCGCCTTGTTGCGATCCTTGCTACGTACCTTGCTGCGAAACCACAGTGGTCACTTCGTCGCCTTGCGACTGCGAGACCACCGGCGAAGTGATTGAGTCGACCGAGTCGTCGGCTGCTTCCGAACCAACCATGGCACCCGAGCCCACCCCGGCCGATGCCCCAGCAACGTTCGCCGGCGAAGAGCCCAAGACCGATCGCGCAGTGAACAAGCCGGTGGAAGAGGAAGTACCTCCTTCGCTTCCCACGGAAGAGCCCACCTTGGTCGCACCTCCCGTGGTCGAAGAAGCTGCTCCCGCGGAACCCATGGTCGAAGAATCCGCCGTGGGAGAACCTGCGGTCGATGAGTCACCTGTCGTGGAGCCGGCTGTCGAGGAATCGATTTTCGGTGAGCCCGCCGTCGAAGAACCAGCGGTGCTAGAGCCCACCGTCGAACCAGCCGACGACAACCTGTTCGGCGGCGAAGATGCGAGTGACGACAACCTGTTTGGTGCTCCTGCTGAAGAGCCAGCTGCTGAGCCCGCCATGGAAGAAGAGCCCGCTGAGGAAGCCGCCGACGACGGTCTGTTCGGTGGTGCTGGCGACGATAGCCTGTTCGGTGCTCCTGCCGAAGAACCAGCTGCTGAGCCTGCCATGGAAGAAGAGCCCGCTGCGCAACCCGCCGACGACGGTCTGTTCGGTGGTGCTGGCGATGATAGCCTGTTCGGCGCACCTGCCGAAGAGCCGGCTGCTGAGCCTGCCATGGAAGAAGAGCCCGCTGAGGAACCCGCTGACGACGGTCTGTTCGGTGGTGCTGGTGACGACAGCCTGTTCGGTGCTCCTGCCGAAGAGCCAGCTGCTGAGCCTGCCATGGAAGAAGAGCCCGCTGAGGAACCCGCCGACGACAATCTATTCGGTGGTGCTGGCGACGATGACCTGTTCGGTGCACCTGCCGAAGAGCCGGCGATGGAAGATTCCGGCATCGAGGTCCCCGCGATCGATGCCCCTGCTAGCGACAACCTATTCGACGCCGGTAGCGATGAAGACGACCTGTTCGGTGCTCCTGCGGAAGAACCCGCTGCGGATGAGCCTGCTGCTGACGAGAGCGAATCGACCGACGAAGACGACCTGTTCGGCACTGGCTTCGGTGCAGTGTTGGAGCAACCAGGTGGTTTCGGCAGCTTGAACCTGCGTCACTGGGTCGACAACACCGGAACCTACACGGTCAACGCCCGCTTGCTGGCTGTCGGCGACGGCTTCGTCCGCTTGATGAAGGACAACGGCCGCACCACGACGGTTCCGTTCTCGCGCCTGAGCGACGACGACCTGTCGTTCGTCAATCTGCAAGCCGCTGCTCAGAAGTCGAAGACTCTGTCGCGGACTGCTTCGCGTTAAGCGAAACATTACAACTTCAAGCGAAGTGGTGGACCCCAGCGGTCTGCCACTTCGCTTTTTTTATGCGCGATAGTCTGCCTGGGGGCGAGCGGTCTCGGTGGTAGGTCGGTCGTGCGATCTTTCGCCCGCGGGATCGAGGGGGAAATCGGTCTCTCAAATGGCCCGCTTTTCACTGGAAATTGGCCACATATGGTGTTCTAATGGACAGGTGTGTGAGGCTGTCGGCTTTCAGCTATCAGCTATCGGCTGTTGGCTTTTTATGAAAGGAGGTGAATCAGATGTGATGTTTTTCTAAATGTCAGACTCAAAGCGACGCGCAGGCGAATGGTTGCCGGCGTGGGAGTTCGCTGCTGCGCGTGTAGGTAAAGCGGTTGGTGGGGCTGCGTCGCCGGAAGCTCCTGGACCCACCCTACTACTCCTTCAAGATGACCTCCCCAAGTCAGAAATCATCATTCAGAAATCATAAATCCAAAACTTCCCTGTCCCCCGAATCCTGATTCCTGACTCCTCCCCCAGAATAGTTTCCCATGGGTGGGAATCTATTTTGGGCAACTATCGCGGAGGTGTTGATGCAACTTATTACCCACTAACGACTTGCGATAGATTCCCAGCGGGAAAATAGATTCCCACTCGATGCGTTTTGGGAAATGGGAATCTATTCGGGCGCGAAAACCACTGGTTTTGTAGCGTGGGCGGGGATTCAATTTTCCCATCGGTGGGAAAATTGGGAATCTATTCGTGAGCGGTGGGAATCTATCCGGCTCAGGTGCGGGAAGATTGGCACTCTGGGGGGAACTGCGAAGTTCGACCGAGCGGAGAGCCGCAGAAGTTGCGAGCACCAAGGAAGGCCCGTCGATGCCGACTCGTGCTCCACTTGCTTCGGTGACACCGGCACAGGGCGCTGCAGCGCCAGGCAGCTACCAGGTTCGCTGGGCGGCGGGGCTCGACCATCCGCTGGAGGGACGCCCGCCGTAGCGCCATTCGAAGCCGATGGTGAGCGTGAAGTTGTGCATGCTCGAGGCCGAGTTCTGTCCCCAGGCAATGTTGTCCATCGCTTCGGCGCGGATGGCCATCCACCGCTCGGTCTGGTACTTGATGCCCAGCCCCATGGGGATGGTGAACAGCGTGTTGTCTTCGCGAACCCCGCTGGGGTTGATGAAGTCGAGATCGGTCAGCCCCATCCCAAGTCGATAATAAGGACGCACGCGCGAATCACCCCATGGGTAATACATCAGCGATACGTCGTACATCATCAGCGTGTTGGTGTTCTGGTCGTTCGAATCGACACTGCTGGCGAACTCGGGCGTGGTCCAGGTCATGCGGGCTTGGGCGCCCCAGTAGTGGTCCCAGTCCCATCCCAGGTGGGCGGCGACCATCAGATCGTTGTTGCTGGTGTTGTTGCTGCTCACGTCGTTGGCCATCAGGAAAGCACCGGTGTCGATGCCAAACTCGTAAGGGCGATTCAGCCAGCTCGTGGTTCGCAGCGGTTGCCCTTTGCCGATGGCTCGCCCGTCCATCATGGAATGGCGAAACCGCATCCGCTCGCGCCAGTCGCTCCAGCGGCTACCCGACGAGGCGGGCTCGACCATGGGGCCTCCCCACTCGTCGGCGCACCAGTCGGAGGGAGCGACATCGCCGGCTGCACCCGGCGGGTAATCGCCAGACACTGGTTCGAGCATCGGAGCTGCGCTCATCGTCGGAGCAGGGGAGTAGGTTTCAGGCGCCGGTGTTGGAGTCGGCGGAGTTGTTGCGGTGCTTTCGGCCGAGGTCCGCAGGATCATGCTCTGTGCGCCAGCCGGAGTGGCCATCGCGACAGCAGCGACCACCACGCATGCTACGTAGCACGTTGGTTGGAGCCAACTCATCGCATTGGAGCCGAGTTTCCGCACGTTGTTTTGATGCACTGGAGATAAGAGCCAACCTGCCGGCGCAGCACCGGCGGGCCATCGATAAGGTGCGGGAGTATGGCAACCCGCCCGACTGGAGTCAAGTTGAATGACAGAACCACCAACCACCCATAAAGAAACCTGCCTGCTAGCAGCACTAGCAGGCAGGTTAGTGCCATTTGGTTTTTCGCGAGGATCGGCCCTGTTAGGCTTCCTTTTCTCGCAGCTTTGCGAGCACCGTGTAGTCTTCGAGCGTCGTGGTGTCGCCCGCCGCTTCGCGGCCAGCGGCAATATCGCGAAGCAAGCGTCGCATGATTTTGCCGCTGCGAGTCTTCGGCAGCGACGAGGTAAAGCGGATGTCGTCCGGCACGGCCAGCGCTCCAATCTCCTTGCGAACATGCTGGCGGAGTTCTTCGCGAAGCTCCTCGGTCGGTTCGGCGTCGCACAGCGTGACGAATACCGCGACCGCGTCGCCCTTCAGTTCGTGGGGGCGTCCCACTGCGGCCGCTTCGGCCACGGCTGCGTGCGAGACCAAGGCACTTTCGATCTCAATCGTGCTCAATCGATGGCCCGACACGTTCAGCACGTCGTCGATACGACCCATGATCCAGTAATAGCCATCCTCGTCGCAGCGGGCGTTGTCGCCGGCCAGGTACTTGCCTTTGACCCGCGACCAGTAGACCTGCTCGTAGCGATCCATGTCGCCCCAGATGCCACGCAGCATGCCGGGCCAGGGGTGAGCGATGGTGAGCATGCCACCTTGGTTGGTGTCGACTTCCTGGCCATCGGTGCCGACGATCGACGGGATGATGCCTGGCAGCGGCTTGGTGCAGCTACCTGGCTTGGTAGGAATCGCTCCCGGGAGCGGGCTCATCATGATGCCGCCGGTTTCGGTTTGCCACCAGGTATCGACAATCGGGCAGCGTTCGCCGCCGATCATGCGGTGATACCACATCCAGGCTTCCGGGTTGATGCCTTCGCCGACGGTGCCGAGGATTCGCAAGCTCGTAAGATCGTGTTTCTTTACCAGGTCGTCGCCCCATTTGATGAACGCCCGAATGGCGGTCGGAGCGGTGTAGAAGATGGTCACTTTGTGACGCTCGATGATGTCCCAGAACCGATCCTCGGCCGGATGGTTCGGTGCGCCTTCGTACATCATTACTTGAGCGCCGGCCGCGAGTGGTCCGTACACAATATAGCTATGCCCGGTAATCCAACCACAGTCGGCGGTGCACCAGTAGATGTCGTCGTCGCGGTGATCAAAGACCCATTCAAAGGTCTTCTTGGCATACAGGTTATAGCCGGCGGTCGTGTGCTTAATGCCTTTGGGCTTTCCGGTGGAACCGCTGGTGTAAAGGATGAACAGCGGAGTCTCGCTATCGAGCGGTTCGGCAGGGCAGTCGGCCGAAGCCGAGTCGACGACGTCGTGCCACCACACGTCGCGACCTTCCTGCATGGTGGGGGCGTCGCCGGCACGTTTGAGCACCAGGCAATGTTCCACGGTGGGACTCTTGGCGAGCGCTTCGTCCACGGTTTCTTTCAGCGGCAATACCTTACCACGTCGCCAGGCACCGTCGGAAGTAATCACCAGCTTCGCCCCGGCGTCGTTGTTGCGGTCGGCAATTGCCTCGGCCGAGAAGCCAGCGAAAATCACCGAGTGCACCGCGCCGATGCGGGCGCAGGCCAGCATGGCAATCGCCAGTTCGGGTGTCATCGGCATGTAGATGCTTACGACATCGCCGACGCCGATGCCGAGCGACTTCAAGGCATTGGCACACTTGCTTACTTCGGTCTGCAGCTCGGCGTAGGTCAGCGTGCGTTGGTCGCCAGGTTCGCCTTCCCAGATAATCGCGGTACGATCTCCGCGACCTTCGACCACGTGTTTATCGACGCAGTTGTAGCAGGCGTTTGTTTTGCCGCCGACGAACCACTCAGCGACCGGCTCGTTCCACACGAGTGCTTTGCTAAAGGGTTCGAACCAATGCAGTTCGTCGCGGGCGAGATCGGCCCAGAACTTGGGAGGATCGGCAGCAGCTTGCGTCCACAGGGCCTCGTACTCCTCCATGGACTTGATGCGTGCCTGAGCGGCAAACTCAGCCGACGGCGGAAACACCCGCTCTTCGCGCATCACATTGCTAATTCCACCACCTGCCTGTTCTGCCATAGCCGCAGACTCCTACCTGTCTATTTACTTGGGGAAACGAAAAGGACCGCGAAAAGGATAAGTAAGTGTCGCGGACCTCGCACTGGATGTCAAATCGGATTTGCTGGTCGCCAATGCGTTGCGGAAAGCAGCGAACCCCAGCTTGGCAGCCCCAGAAGAGTCAAGTCGCGCTGCAGCGGACCAATCGCCAGCGGACCCCCAACGCCCGGCGGTGAAGCGATGCGAGATATGCGTTCTGGGCACGCTAGCTGGCTAGCTTTGGCTGAGCCGTTTAAGTTCGGATCCGCCGAGAAGTTTGTGCGTTTCGGCGAGCCAGTCGCGTACATGCTGGGCAAAGGGGGAATCCTTTACCGCTTTGTTAAACTGTTCGTCCGAGATAGATTCGAGATTCTTGGCATTCAGCCCCTCGAACCAATGACCTCCGTTGCCGAGCAGGTTGTAACGCATCTGCCCGTATTCGACCATGTCGTACGCTTTGGCCAGATTGCGAAGCCAGAGCATGATGGCCATGCTCATGTAGCCGGGCGATTCTTCCCAATCGGGCAAACCCTCGGCGAACCGCGTGGCCACGTCGGCACCGACGGCCTGCTGCATTGCCTGGTCGAGCCGCTCGACGATCGGAGCGATCGTGCTACTGGCCTGCTCGATCATCGGCAAGCTCGATACTTGAAGATCGAAGTCGCTAGGCCGCGCGGCACCGAGGCTCAGCGTGTGCACTTCGGGGCGGGCCAGGCAAAACAGGGTGTTGAACACGATCGGGTGGAGCGGGGCGCACAGCTCGGTGAGCTTATCGGTCGGACGATACAGCATGCCCCCTTTGTCGTTGGGCGAAATGATAAATACGCCCAGATCATGCTCGTGGGCCAACTCAATGGCCGGCCAGTTGGTTTGGTTGATGTAGTACCAATGCAGGTTAACGTAGTCGAAGCCACCGTCGCCCTGGTGCCCAATCGCGTCGAGAATCGTCGGCATCGCAGCATGGGTCGAGAACCCGATGTGCCGAGCCTTGCCGGCGGATTGCAGGCGTCGCGCGATACTCAGGCATCCTCCCGGGCGGACCGACTGCCAGAGCAGCTCATGATTATTGATGCCATGAATGGCCAGCAGGTCGACGTAGTCAAGGTTCAGTCGGTCCAACGATTCTTCGAAGTGCTTCTCGAACACCGCGGGATCGGCCTCGGGGGCAATTTTGGTTTGCACGATCAGCTCTTCCCGCGGCAGCGTCGGCAAGATCACCCCGAGTTGTCGCTCGCTCGAGCCGTAGCCGCGAGCGGTTTCGATATGCGTGATGCCGAGTTCCAGGGCCCGCCGGATCGTGGCTTCGAGGTTTCGCTGGTTTTCTTTCTCGACATCCGCGAGCGGCATGTCGCTCCACGATTGCTGGTAACGCATACCCCCGCAGCTGAATACGGGCATCTGCAAACCGGTGCGGCCAAAAGTACGGTAGATCATGCTCAAACGACGCTCGAGGGTCCACGTGAATGCCAACGCTGCGATCGCCGGCTTCGAGTTTGCCGACGACGATCGTGCCATTTACGTTATAGCCAAAGCGGTTTGGAAGCAACGGAGGCCGCGAGCCTACTCGTCGCCCATGCAGGTTCCGACGCGGCGGGCCGCTTCGACCCACGGGTGATCGGTCGGTACCAGCTTCTTGTTACCAGCGACCTTCTCGAGTGGCACCGCAGCGGTGGAATCGCCCTGCGAGGCAACCATGTAGCCATATTTCCGATCGGCGAGCAGTCGGGCACAGGCGGTGCCGAGCTTGGTTGCGAGCAACCGGTCGGCAGCCGAAGGGGTGCCACCCCGTTGCAGGTGGCCAAGGATCGTGAGTCGCGATTCCATGCCGGTGCTCTCCTCCAGTTGGCCAGTGAGCAGCAGCGTGTGGTCGACGTGGTCTTCATGAAACTTCTTGAGGGCGTCGGATGCGGCTTTCTTTTCGTCTTTCTCCTGCGCGTCCTTCTTTTCCTGCAGCAGTGTGTCGATCTGCTGTTGCTGCTCGATGGTCACCGCTCCCTCGGCCACGGCGACGATGCTGAAGCGATGGCCGCGACGGGCGCGTCGTTTGATGGCTTTGGTAACGAGGTTGGGATCGTAGGGGATTTCTGGAATCAGAATCACATCGGCCCCGCCTGCGATGCCAGCCCCCAGGGCCAACCACCCGGCGCGATGCCCCATGAGTTCGACCACGATCACCCGATGATGACTCGTCGCGGTGCTATGCAGGCGGTCGATTGCTTCAGTGGCAATCTGCAGAGCAGTATCGAAACCGAACGAGACGTCGGTCTCGGCGATGTCGTTGTCGATGGTCTTGGGCAACGTCACCACGTTGAGCCCCGCTTCCACCAACCGCATGGCATTCTTCTGGGTTCCGCCACCGCCGATGCAGACGACTGCTTCAAGCCCATGACGGTGATAGTTCTCGACGATCACGTCGGTCATGTCTTCGGTACGGTCGCCAATCGGCATCTTATGGGGCTTGTCGCGGCTGGTACCAAGGATGGTGCCGCCGTCGGTCAGAATGCCCGAGAGTTGATCGCTGGTAATGCGAAGCGTGCGGTCCTGGACCAATCCGCGAAAACCATCGCGAAATCCAATGACGGACATGTTGTAGTGATCGAGCGCCGCCTTACCAAGGCCGCGGATAGCAGCATTCAAACCTGGGCAGTCACCACCGCTTGTGAGTACCCCAATACATGTATCGGTTGGCATTCGATTCCTTTTTTCTGTTTCGCTGGGCGTCGGTTCGTTGTTCGACCTTTTCTATCCTACCTTTTACCCGTGAAGTGGGAACCCGCCCCGGCAGGGCGGAACCCGCAACCGTTGCCAGTCCAAGGGACTAAATGGATACGATGCACCGGTCGCAACCAGTGAATCCGCCTGTGCGGGTTGCACCGGCTGGTGCGTGGCAGCCAGGAATCATTCCTGCCAATGTGCCTCAAATAGGCATGGTTTGTTGACCCTTGGCAACGCGTAACCTAGATATTTCTGTGGCTCGGGCTACCGGCTTTTGCGTCGCCCCCGTTGTTGTTTTCGTTAATCATTGTCGCGCCTAGAGCGCTTGTCACCATGTCGAACGCCAAGTTACTGCTCGTTGACGACGACTACCAAGTGCTCGAGTCGATGACCGACTGGCTCTGTAGCCAGGGGTATGAAGTCGATAATGCACGCGGTTGCGACGATGCCGTAAAGGCCTGCCAGCAAACCACCTACGATTTGGCGCTGGTCGACGTGCGGCTGGGACAGGACGACGGATTCGATTTTCTGAAGCAAGCCATCCAACGCTGGCCCAGCACTCAGGTGCTTATGATGACCGGCTACGGCACCGGCGACATGGCTGTCGATGCCATTCGTGCAGGTGCGTTCGACTTTCTCACCAAGCCATTGATCGACGAAGAACTGTTGATGGCTCTCGAGCGGGCGTTGTCGCAACGCAAGGTGCTCGACGAGAATACCCAACTCAAAGCCGAGCTCGACAAGCACTTCGGCATGGGCAACATCGTGGGACAAGATCCCCGCATGCTGCGTGTGTACGAAATGATCGAGAGCGTCGCGGATACCCGCGCTACCGTACTGGTGACTGGCGAGAGTGGCACTGGTAAGAGCATGATCGCCCGGGCGATTCACCGCCGTAGCGGCCGCGCGAAGGGCCCCTTCGTGGAAGTTGCCTGCGGTGCGCTGCCAGAGAATCTGCTGGAAAGCGAACTGTTTGGTCACGTCGCTGGTGCATTCACCGGGGCCACGACCGACAAGACTGGTAAGTTTCTGCAAGCCGATGGCGGTACGATCTTCCTCGACGAAATCGGCACCGCCAGCCCTGCGATGCAGGTCAAGCTGCTGCGGGTACTTCAAGAGCTGGCGTTCGAAGCGGTCGGCGGATCGAAGACCTACAACGTCGATGTCCGCGTGATCCTCGCAACCAACGAAGACCTGGCGAAGAACGTCGCCGATGGTAGCTTCCGCCAGGATCTGTACTACCGCATCAATGTGATCAACATCGAACTCCCTTCGCTTCGCGAACGGGCGAGCGACGTACCGTTGCTGGCCGAACGTTTCCTGAAAGAAACACTCGAAGACGTCGGCCGCGACGTTGCTGGCTTCAGCGACGATGCGATCACCTGCCTGCAAAACCATACCTGGCCGGGCAACGTTCGCGAACTACAGAATGTCGTCGAACGGGCGGTGTTGTTGGGCAAGGGGCCGCAGATCGAAGTGAACGACCTGCCGCTGGAGCTACGCACCGGAGGCAACACGAACAGCTCGGCCCGCTTCACCATTGGCCAAACGCTGAAAGAAGCCCTCGAAGGGCCCGAGCGGCAGATCATTCTGCAAGTGCTCGAGTCGAATGGCTGGAATCGCAACGCAACCGCCGACACTCTGGGCATCAACCGAACCACGCTTTACAAGAAGATGAAGCGTCTCGGACTCGAAGATGGTGCCCCGCTGCACTAACTGGCCTCGCATCGTACGCCTTCCGCTAGCCGATTCGATCCATGCTCTTGGGATGCGTGCTTTGGCGTTACTCTTCTTTCAGCCAATAGCCTGCATCGCGTGAGGAGTGAGCAACAGCAAGAATTAGTACCTCGGTGTCAGTCACCTCGTAAATGACACTATAGGGATAACGTTGCAACAAGTAGTGCCGATAAATAGTGCCAAACTGCTCCGGAAGATACAGAGCATACCTGTTGGGCGAGGAGCGAATCTCTGAGATCGCTCGCTCGAACTCGCCAACGAATCGATCGGCTGCATCGACGGACTTGTCGAGATAGTGCGCGAAGATTGCAGCGAACTCGCCATTCACCCTGGACGAAACTCGGAAGTCCATGGCGACGCCTACTGATGACGGGCGGCTTCAACTTGAGCGCGGGCGTTGCGGATCATTGCATCCACATCGACTCCCAAATCTTCGCCCGATTTCATGGCTTCAGATCGTTTCCGCAATGCTTCTCCCAATTTGGGAGCTTCGAGATTCCATACATCCGAAGGTTTAATGCTGTGAATGATCTCTTCAGCCAGTTCACGACGCGACGCTTCGGGTAACGCCAAGGCGGCATTGAGAATATCGGCTTGCGTAAGATTGCTAAGGTCCATTTTGGCGTCCCATGAATGAGGGGCTAAAGCTGTCTGCCATTTTATCCCAATCATTCGGAGGTATCTACTTCGTATTCGCCGCTATCGCTCTCCGGCGGTTCGACTCGAACTTCGTATCTGGTGTCGGTTGGCTCCACGTGCTTCAGGTCAGCGGCTGTGTAGTTTACCGGGTTATCGAGTGTTTCATCCGCTTCAGTCACTTGGTAGCGGATCACACCGCTGTGATCGTCCCAGTGCATTTCGCGGATGATGCCGGTGCGATGTTCGTTCTGCATGCCGCGGGTGCGAATCTCGACCATGTCGCCCAGGTTGTAGCCTTCCCAGTCGAGTTCGCGCCAGAGCGTGCGGTGGACGCGAAGCGTCAGTTTGCCGTACGTCAGTACGACGCACTCGCCTTGCATGCCGTCGCGGCGCCAGATGCGGGGACTAGGAATCACCCGGCGGGCCAGTTCGACATCTTCGGGGTGAACCCAGTCGTTGCCGTTTTCGGGCCACCAGGGGTAATAGCCGTACTTGGGATCGGTTTTCAGTGGCAATGTCATCGTGAAAAAGGCCGTCTGTGCGGATATTTGCGAAAAAACGTACCGATGCCCCACCAGCGTATCGCCGTTGGGTCACCTATAATTGTACGCAAGAACGTCACCAAATAGAGCCACCCTGCCGCCCAACGTTTGTCCCGAGCTTCGCACCATGCGTACCGAAAAATTCCTAGAACACCATGGCGTCTCCACCAATCCCTTTGCGGAGGAGGACGCGCAAACCGATCCGGTGTTCAAAAACCGTTGCCGCCTGAGCACTTACCACCCCGCGTGGGATAAGGTGTTCGGCGACCCGGCCGACCCGGCCACTTCGATCGTGTTCGGCGAGAAGGGGGCCGGCAAGACCGCCATGCGGTTGCAGATTATGGGCAAGCTGGCCGAGTTCAATCGCGAGCATCCCGACAGCAAAATTTGGGTGATCGAATACGACGACTTCAATCCGTTTCTCGATCGCTTCGCCGACCGACTCCCCGCCCGCAAACAGCGCGACCCGGCCAAGGTGCTCGACGAGTGGAAGCTCTGGGATCACATGGACGCCATCCTTTCGCAGGGGGTGACCAACCTGGTCGATCTGGCGCTCGAAGCACAAGGGCAGGGCAATCCCTCGGCGAATCGCATTCCCAACGATCTGCGCAACAAACTCGACAAGCATCAGAAACGCGACTTGCTGCTACTGGCTGCGTGCTACGACGATTCGCTGGCCGAGTCGTTCTCCACCCGCACGTCGCGGTTGCGTCGGAAGCTCTGGCACAATTCCTGGTCGACGCTGCTCGCGCCGCTGGCGGGTGTTGTCTCCTCGGGCTTGATGCTTGCGCTGGTGATCTGGCTCTGGCGCAACGAGAACCTTACTGCGTTCTGGGGATGGCTCGCAGTCATCCTCGCCATCGGTGGCTGGATTCCATGGTTCGTGCGACTCTGGCGGTGCCACTTCCAAGCCCGCGGCGTTGCCAAGCAGGTTCGCGTGCTGAAACGCGACACTTCGTCGCTACGGCAGCTTTTTATGAAAGTTAGCGACCACGAACTCCATGGTCAGCCGCTCCCGAATCGGCGACGAACCGACGATCGTTACGAGCTGCTCTCCAAGTTCCAAGGCGTGCTCCAGTCGCTCGGGTACACCGGCATCGCGGTGCTGGTCGACCGTGTCGACGAACCGCATCTGGTGAATGGCTCGGTGGAGCTGATGCGAGACTTCGTCTGGTCGATGCTCGATAACAAGTTCCTCAAGCAGCCAGGCGTGGGGCTGAAGTTGCTGTTGGCCAGCGAGTTGGTCGAGCACCTGAATCGCGAGTCACGCGACTTCCACCAACGCGCCCGCATCGACAAACAGAACATGATTCCTTCGCTCGACTGGACCGGCGAGGCGCTTTACGACCTGGCCAACGCCCGGCTCGACGCCTGCGCCAGCGAAGGGACCACGCCGAGCTTGCGGACCATGTTTGCCGACGAGGTCTCGGATCAGCGTTTGATCGATGCGTTTCGTTCGCTGCGGGTGCCGCGGAACCTCTTCAAGTTCCTCTATCGGGTGATCGTTGCGCATTGCAACTCGCACACCGATGCCAACCCGGTCTGGCAGATTCCGAAGGAAACGTTCGAGTCGACCCTGGCCGTGTATAGCCGCGAGCAGGCGGCGACCGATCGCGGGCTGTCGGCAAGCTAAGTCGAATCGCCTTGCCTAGGGACTCGACTGGCTGGCAACCCGAACCGCGCTCTCTTGCGATTTGGCCGCAATTGCCTGGTAGCGGGCGGCGGTTTCATGGCACAGCACGCCCATGCTGACGCGAGTTGGTTCGTCGATCGCTTCGAGCTTGCGCGACAGGTTTACCATGCCGGCCGGATTGTTCTCGGCGGTCTTCGAGAAAGTGCCGACGAACTTCATCGTCTCGGTGAAGTTATGATCGGCGGTCTTGGTCAGCAGCGGCTGGATGGTTTTGGCCACCAGTTCCACGCCGAGCCGATCGATCAGCACCCACGAGTCGAGTCGCGCGGTAACGTAGGGTCGGCCATTCGTTTCGACCACCGAGCCACTCCGGAGCAGCAGCACACTGCGAGCGGTGATCTCGCCCGGGAGCGGCGCTCCTTTGTAGGTGCCTTCGCAGTAAAGCAGAATGCTGTTCTGGGCGTCGTCGTTCCAACGATCCGAGAGCACTTTGAGTACGCCGCTGGTGCCGTTGTCGTCGGTCGCACGATAGGTGTCGTCGCTGACCTTCTCGAGAGTCAGGTTGCAGACTCCCATCATCTTCCACAGCTCGGTCACCACTTGGGGATTCTGTCCCAGGTAGTTGAACACCTTCGGATCGCAATCGATCACGCGGGTCGGCATGCGGCGGTAGATGGAGTTGTTGCGGACAACGTACTGCACCATTCGCTGTTCGTTATTCGCCAGATACTTCCACGGAATCGAGCGCGTGGCCTCGTCCTGCGCCTCGCGGCTGCCGGTTGCGGCCATCGGATCGGTTTCGGCACTGGCCTTGGTGGTGATAACCATGGCCAGCAGCATTCCCGCGGCGGCGATTCCCACCGTCGTACTCCATCGCATCATACCCTGTCCCCCCAGGTGTCGAGGCGCACCGCCTCGGCGGTTGGCAAACTCTGCCGGTCTCAACGAGTTTTTCGGCAGTTCGAAGGAGCGAACGTAAGCCGAAATCGAAACTCCCCGTGCTGGCATCCGCTGATTGCTCTTGTACGAAGTGATCTAAACCACCAGAATCGCCAGGCCTGCCTTCCGGGCTTTGCCGAACGCTGGCGGAGCTAGCTATCGAAGGCTTGTAGGCTCCTCTAATCGAATCACCTTCTTCCGACTGTCATGTGGCGACGAATCCCCTTTAGCTCAGCCGTGGTGCGAATGTTGCGAGCGACAGCTCGCAGCAGGCGAACCTGGCAAGTCGCTGGGGTTTTGCTAGCAGCGACAGCAATCGTGCTAGGTTTTTTTCGCTTTGGCACTTGGGCCACCCTGCAACGCGTTGCCCACCAGATTCGTACCACCGACGATAGCACGGCTGCACAGTTGGTGCATCGCTTGACGTTGTTCGGCGAGTCGGCCTACCCCACGTTGATCGAAGCTGCCAACTCCGAACGCTCGGCCGTGGCCCTGGCTGCCCGCGATGAACTCGACAACCTGGTCGAGCAATGGCAACAAGAAGCGTTCTTACATCCCACATCGTTCGATCTCGACGACAACGCATTGCCGCTAGCGAAGAGCTTGGAGCAAAAGCTTCCTGCGATGACTGCTAGCGGTCGGCGTTGGTCGCGAATCAAGCTGATCGAACTGTTGGACATGGCCCAGAAGCAAGCGTTTGGCCAGCGATGGGAGCTGATTCGCGTTTGCGATCGGGCGCTCTCGTCGCTTCCTCCTGAAGAACCGCGGGCGAACTTCGAGCCCGATGTGGAGTACCGTCTGACGCTCGACGCTCCGGTCGAGATCGAGGAGATTTTCGTCGAGCAGCCAAGGTCGATCGACTTGCTGCCAGTGCCTCAAGAGGTTTCGCTCAACGATCCTCCCCCGGTCCCTCCAACGGAGGCCGAGTCCCCTCAGGTGGTGAAGATCAACGAACCTGCTCCCCTGCAGTTGGAAGAGATTCCGTATCCTACCTCCGAGGACGAACTGACCGATTGGGATTCGACGGTCGAATTGCAGCCGATTCCCCGCACTCCTATAGAAGCGGCCGAAGAGGCTTTGGTGGCCCAAACCGATTCCGACCGAACGCTGTTTGAACTGCTGGCCAAGGGAGACGACGCCCAGCAACAGTCGGCCGCCCGAGCCCTGTCGCAACGCGGCTACGGCAGTGCGTCGCCACTCGACGCTCGCATGATGATCTCTCCCTCGACGACCGACCGAGTCGCCTTGGTGAGCCGAGTGATGACCGCCCCGCGGCTGGAGCCCACCAAGTGGCTCTGGCGTCTCGCCCATGATCCGGCTGGAGAAGTGCGGGCGGCCGCGCTATCCGGCATTCGCACCTCGGGCAACGCCGAGATGATCGAAGCTGCCTACGAGTTGGCTCTACGCGATGCCGACCCGCGAGTTGCGACCGAGGCCCATCAACTACGGGCGATGATGCGCTAGCCAATCGCACGCGTATCGATGCTGCGGTGTTGTCAGGCACCCTTCTGTAACATTCGGGCAGAACTATCGGGCACAGTGCTGAGCCATGCTTTGTGATGCAATGAAGCGCACCAGTAGTCGCTGATCGTTCGACGAGCGATGATGCCGTGAGCGAGAACTACCACCGAGCCATTTGAGCTGCAGCAGGGCGGTCTGATGAAAAGTCGAGCGGACTATCGCCGCATCGTTCCTTCGACCACCGACACATCGGCGGTCTGAATGTTGCGATTGCCATACTGCGGCAAATAGCCTCGCGTGCCGGAGACGCCAACGCGTTGGCCGAGCAGGCTCTGCAGATTGAGCGACGGCGATGGGGTAATAAAAGTCACCACATTTCCTGCGTCGTCGACGAGGGCGTAGGGGGGAGCATTGCCTTTGGTCGAGACCACCGGCCGCAGCACACCTACTGCGTCGTACTTCGCCAAGGCGGGGTCGGCCGCGGCGTTACCAGCGATGGGGGTGACGTCGTTGGAGAGCGTGGTGGGGGGAGTTTGCGGTGTAGCCGCAGGAGTCGTCGCTGCTGTGCTCGCAGTGCGAGATTGCTGCGAAATCGCAGCGAACCGATTCATGCGACTCGCCAGGTTGGTGATCGCTTGCTGCTCGGCAGGCGAGGTCGCGCGGCTGAGCATGGCGGCCGCTTCGCGTTCCAGGTCGTCGAACACCCACAGATTCACTGGACCCGACATGCGACGCGAGAGTTGGATCTCAAGTCGATCCATCTCGGCGGCAAACCCTTGTGGGGTCGCTGGGGCAGGGGGGCTCTGGGGGGTAGTGGTGGTATTGGGGCCAGTCGAGAAGCCCTCGAGCGGAGCCAGTTCGTCGTTCGACACGCGAACCACTTCGTTGTCGGCAGGAATCGCGACCGTCGGTTCGCCCTGTGTCGCGGCCGTGTTGGTGGTGCGGTTAAGATCAACGCGGGGCTCGGAGTGCAGTACGTCGCGTTCGCGTACGTAACGAAACTCTCCAGCTGGCGGGGCAATGGTGGCCCACTGCGAACCGGTTGCTTTGCCGTCGTCGATTACTTGCACGAGTTCGCCAGCGTCGAGACGAACCTGCACCGAACTCATGCTATCGGACATCACGCTGCCAACTCGGCAAGGTGTCGAGTCACGCTTTACACGGGCGACCTGGCCATCGGTATCGAACTGTAGTGCGGAGCGGAGCACCAAACTGTGGCTCCCCGCGGGAGGACGAATGGCCAGCCACCCATCGCGAAGCTCTTCGTACACTTCGCACTCCGTACCGACCGGCACTTGCTGCGTGGGGTAATTGTCGTCACTTGCATAGCTGTAAATCTTCGCGCCGGAATCCCCCACCCACACGCGGTAGGGTTGTTCGAGCGGTTCGGCATGGGCAAGCTGCAAGGCATTGCAGAGGCTAAAAAGCGTGAGCAAAAATAGTGGTAGTTCGCGCATTGCGACGACCTGAAGGTTGGGGAAGATCGGAAGAGTTTTGCTGGCTTGTACGAAATCGCCCGCTACGGCTCAAGCCCACTCAAGATATCTGGCCAACGAATGTGCTGTCCCGGGTCGCCTTAGCTAGCTATAATAAAACAACCGACCCACGTGATGCTGAATTGCTAGCATTCACTCCGTCGTGAGAAATGTTGCGGGTTACAGGCAGACTTACATCGTCAACTTGCAGAAGGAATCGCGACATGCCCGTTGCCATGGAGCTCTCGCGGATCATCATCAGCGAAATCAACGACAGTCAAGTAATCTACTTGAAAGAAGTAGACGGCGACCGTGCGTTCCCCATACTCATTGGAATTTTCGAAGCGACGAGCATCGATCGTCGCGTGAAGAACATCGACACCCCCCGTCCGCTGACGCACGACCTGCTGGTCGGCACCGTCGAGGCGATGGGCGGCGAGTTTCAGGACGTAGTCATCAGCTCGTTGCACGAGCACACGTACTACGCCCAGCTGCGAATTCGCCACGAAGGGGAGCTGATCGAAATCGACTCCCGCCCGTCGGATGCCATCGCAGTCGCGGTGACCTGTGACCCTCCGCTACCGATCTACGTGGCCGAAGAAGTGTTTACCGAGATCGAAAACGAAGGGTAAGGAGCCTGGTGCAGTCATGGAAGCTCCAGCGCTTTTTACGACCGAGCAGGTCCTCCGCGGCATTCAGGCTTACGTGACGGAGCACGTGGATGAAGAGTTAGTACTCCATCCCGACGCTTCAGTAAGCAAGTACTACGATGATGTGAAAGAGAGTCACGACTGCCCGTTGTGGTTTTTGATGGAGTTGTCGGACTACTTTGGCTTCAAGTCGAACGAGCGACATTGGATTGTTTGGCTCAAGTTGCCCCTCAGTCAGTGGGTAAGCCCCAGCGAGGGGAAACGCTTGTGGCAAGACTGGCAGGACGAAACTAGTCGCAAGATTACGGTTCGCAAGATGGCCGAGTTCATCGCTCGCCGTGCGCCGGGGGCCTCGTTTGATCCGGTCACCGTATTTGGTGTGCACTGCAGACCAGCCGGGGCGTTTCGCGGCTTATGCGACTTGCCCGAGCTGCAAGGCAAGCGAGTCGGTCCGTCGACCTCCATCTTTGGTCAGTTGGGGAATTCGAAGACCCGAACTTTGTGGGGCCGTGCGGGGTGGGCTTCTGGTTTTGTACTACCCGCGTTGCGTAAAACGGCTTCCGAAGCTTGGCTCGAGACTTCCTACGGAGTTTCGCTCTTCGTAGCAGCGGTACTTGCCATAGCAGCGGCATTCCTGCTTATCTGGGACGATATCTTCCCGGCCATGTGGATGGTTGCTGTGGCAGCCATTGGTCTGCCGGCAATTGTGCTTTGCTTTCTCGGTTCGATTGCTGATCAGTTTCGCAACCCACTCCCCGAGGGGATCACCACTTTCGGCGATCTCGCGCGGTTGATTTCCAAAGCTCAAACGCCATAAGTTCTTGGTTCACGCACCGCGTGGCGGTACGGCTGGCGGTTCGTGTGTTCTTGCTTTAACGCTCGATCACATCCGCGAACACTTGCTTCAAGGCGGCCAGACCGGTTTCGCCTTGGGGGCCGTCGACCACCACGTTCACGCGGACTTCGCTGGTCGAGATCATGTCGACGTTGATACCAGCGTCGTACAACGCTTGGAACATCCGGGTGCCGACTCCAGTATGGCTGCGAATGCCGACGCCGGTCACGGTGAGGATGGCGATCTTATCGCAGGTGGTCATTTCGCCGCCGACACGGTCGATGAGTTCCTGGATGATCTTGCCAGCTTTCGCCAGATCGTTCTGAGGAACCGTGAAGCTCAGGTTCGTGCGGCCATCTTCACCGACGCTTTGCACGATCATGTCGACCAGCACGCCCTGGCTGGCGACCGCTTCGAACACCTCGGCAGCGATGCCAGGAACGTCGGTTACGTTGGAGATCGAAACCCGGGCCTGCTCGGTGTCGAGCGCGACGCCATGGATGGTAAGGTCTTCCATGTGTTGCAGCTTGGCGACTACGTCGACCGCGTCGGCTTGCTTTCCGGGGGTCGTGGGTTCGCCAAACGTGGCCCGCTCGTGCGGCGGCTTGTCGAGTTCAAACTCGCGGTGCACCGCCCGCAGGGCGTCGGTCATGCGGGCGCGTTCGACGAGCACCGACACTTTGATATCGCTAGTGGTGATGGCAATGATGTTGATGCCCATCTCGGCGAGCGAGCGGAACATGCGATCTGCCACGCCGCTTTGGGTGGCCATGCCGAGACCGACGATCGAGATCTTCGCGACGTCTTCATCGTACGAAACATCTCCCCCGCCTAACTCAGCGGTGGCCTCCCGCAATGCTTCCATCGCTCGCTTCAGGTCGCTCTCCGGAACCGTGAAGCTAATGTCGGCGGTGCCGCCGGCTCCCAGGTTCTGCACGATCATGTCGACCGTCACGTTCTTGGCCGCCAGGCGGGAGAAAATCGCCTGGCTCGTGCCGGGTTGGTCGGGGATGTGCCGCACGGTCACACGGGCTTCGTCCTTGGTCAGCGCGGCCCCGCTTACCGGGCGGTCGGCGCACTCCGATTCGGTGCTGATCACGGTGCCCGGCTCGTCGGTGAACACTGCACTGTTCTTCACGTGGATCGGCACGCAGAATTTCTTGCCGAACTCAATCGAACGGCTATGCATCACGCCCGCGCCGAGGCTCGCCAGCTCCAGCATTTCGTCGTGGCTCACACGATCCATCTTGCGGGCTTCGGCCACCAGTCGTGGGTCGGTGGTAAACACGCCGTCGACGTCGGTGTAGATTTCGCACTGCGAGGCGCCGAGCACCGCCGCCAGGGCGACGGCCGAAGTGTCGCTGCCGCCGCGGCCGAGCGTGGTGATGTTCCAGTCGTCGTCGATGCCTTGGAAACCGCACGCGATCACTATGTTGCCCGCGTCGAGCAGCTTGCGAACTCGCTCGGTGGAGATCGAGCGAATGCGGGCCTTGGTGTGCGAGCTGTCGGTGTGGATGCCGATCTGCCCGCCGGTCAGGCTCACCGCCTTCGCGCCGAGGTCGTGCACGGCCATCGCCATCAGGGCGACCGAAACCTGCTCGCCGGTCGAGAGGAGCATGTCCATTTCGCGAGCGGGAGCGTCGCCGCCACCTTGGCACACCTGGGCAGCCAGGTCGACCAGCAGGTCGGTGTTCTTGCCCATGGCGCTCACGACCATCACCACCTGATTGCCCGCCTGCTGGGCGCGAATCGCCCGTCGTGCGGCGGTACGAATCTTCTCCGCGTCGGCGACGCTGGTTCCACCAAATTTCTGTACGATAAGGGACATGGACGTTTAGGTCGTTCGAAGGGAATGTCTGACGTAAGGCAGCCCGACTCGCCATGGCGGCCGAGCCAGATCCAAAGCTGGTTTGCGTGCGATTATAGCGATTGGTTGCCGCTTTGTATGGGGGCAGGGGGCGGCCCTCGGCGGGCTTTGCCGCACCTGGTTCGTAGCGATGCTAGCGCGAACGCCAACCTGCAAGGTAGCTATCCACCGCTAGTCGCTCAGCGAACGCCTGTCTGATGGCCGCATGGCTGTGTATAATCGGGACATGCAACTCCCCATTATCAATAATCCCCCGTCTCCTGGCCAGACGGCCGATGCCCTGGCGTCGCTGCCGATTGTCTCGCATCAGGGTGTCGCGCCGAGCCCGCCGCTCCCTGTGAACGCCGAAGAAATGCGCGCCCGCGGGTGGGACGAAGTCGACATCGTGTTCGTCTCCGGCGACGCTTATGTCGACCATCCGAGCTTCGCGATGGCCTTGCTCGGGCGGGTTCTCGAGGCCGCTGGCTACCGCGTCGGCATCGTCAGCCAGCCCGACTGGCACAGCTGCGAAGCCTGGAAGACCTTTGGCCGGCCGCGGCTGTTCTTTGCCATCAGCGGTGGCAATATGGACTCGATGATCAACCACTACACCGCCAATCGTAAGGTCCGCAACAGCGATGCTTACTCGCCGGGCGGGCGGATTGGGTTGCGGCCCGACCGGGCGACGCTCTCCTACTGCCAGCGCGCCCGCGAGGCGTTCAAAGGGGTGCCGGTGATCGCGGGGGGAGTCGAGGCCTCGCTGCGGCGGCTCGCCCACTACGACTACTGGAGCGAGAAAGTCCGCCGCTCGATCCTGCTCGACTGCAAAGCCGACCTCTTGGTCTACGGCATGGGCGAGGACGCCATCGTCGAAATCGCCCGTCGGCTCGAACAAGGCGAGACCGTGAAAGACCTGCGCGACATGCGCGGCGTTGCCTACGCGATGGGGGCGTCCGAGACCCCGCCCGACGACGCCCTCGAGATCCCCAGCTTCGAAGCGGTTCGCGACGACAAGTACGCCTTCGCCGAAGCGACCAAGATGATCCACAACGAAACCAACCCCTACAACGCCAAACGGCTCGTGCAATGGCACGACCGTCAGGCGGTGGTGGCCAACGCGCCGCCGCTACCGGTTTCGCAAGAAGTGATGGACCGCTTATATGGGCTGCCCTACACGCGGGTGCCGCACCCGAGTTACAGCGAGCCGATCCCCGCGTTCGACATGATCAAAGACTCGGTCACCATCATGCGTGGCTGTTTCGGCGGTTGTACGTTCTGCTCCATCACCACCCACCAGGGCCGCATCATCCAGTCGCGCAGCAAGCAGTCGATCCTCGGCGAGCTGGAGCAAATGTCGGCCTCGCCCGACTTCAAGGGCATCGTGAGCGACATCGGTGGCCCCACGGCCAATATGTACGAGATGAAGTGCACCAAGCCGGAAGTCGAAGCGGTCTGCCGCCGGCAATCGTGCGTGCACCCCACGGTTTGCAAACTGCTCGGCACCGACCACGGCCCGCTGATCGAGTTGATGAAAGACGCTCGCGAAACGCCCGGCATCAAAAAGGTGCTGGTCTCCAGCGGCATCCGCATGGACCTCGCCCGGCTCTCGCCCGAGTACATGCGCGACCTGGTGCAGCATCACGTCGGTGGCCTGTTGAAGGTCGCCCCCGAGCATACCGACCCCGACGTGCTCAACAAGATGCGAAAGCCGAGCAACGACGACTTCGAAAAGTTCACCGAGGTGTTCAAAGAGGAGTCGAAGAAAGCGGGCAAGAAGCAGCACATCGTGCCGTACTTCATTGCCAGCCATCCCGGTAGCGACCTGCATGCGATGATCGACCTGGCGATCTTTCTCAAGCGGTCGGGCTACCGGCCCGATCAGGTGCAGGACTTTATTCCTGCGCCGTTCGACGTGGCCACGGCCATGTACTACACCGGCATCGATCCGTTTACCAAGAAGCCGGTGCATGTCGCCAGCAAGCTGAACGATCGCAAGATGCAACGCGCGCTGATGCAGTTCTTTAAGCCCGAGAACTACTTCGAGGTTCGCAAGGCTCTGTTGAAAGCAGGACGCGAAGACCTGATCGGCGGAGGCTGCGACGCGCTGATCCCCGAGAATCCCCCGCCCGAAGCGTTCAAAGCCCGCCGCAAAGACGCGAACGCCCGGTTCCGCGGCGACTACGTCCACGGCAACGACAAAGCCGATGGCAAGAAGAAAAAAGGGAAACGCAAACAATCCCGCCGCGCGCCGGGCAAGGGGTACCGTCCGGACCGGAGTTAAGGTGGGAGCGAATGTTATGGCTTCCCACATTTCTGACTTATCAGTGTTGAGCAATATAGCAGTTTTCTCGAAGACACCAGTTTGGATAGAAGACCTGCGTGGCAGGATACTGCTGTTGTCTCTCAGAACATGATTGTATTGTGGCTCGTGAGGAGTTATCTTCCTCTCAGGGAGAACTTCTAGCTTTGCATCTCGAATCTATGAGGGCAAATGGCCGCAAAACCGATACCAATTTACTATTAGGTGAATTGTCGTCGTTTAAATGGGGAACTCTTACGTTTACTCTGGAGCGACTTGTCCACTACAATGATGAACTGCACTCTTGAATTTGTGTGTTTGTACACCGTAGGTAAGCTATTCTCATAATCTGGCGTTTGCCGATGGATCGTTTTCAGCGTAGTATGTTTCGCCTTCATGCGAAAAACAGTTATTTGGAACTGAAACGCCAAGAGTTTCAAGCATGGGTTGGCAGAATATTTGAATTTGGATTTGTGGGTGACTACTTGGTCATTCGCCTAACGCAGGGCGATGGTGGACTCGATGGGATCATCCTTAGTCAAAACGCTGTGGTTGCAGTCTATGCACCTCGAAGTACTACTAATTCAACCTTGAGGGATAAGATTGAATCAGACTTCAACAAAGCTCTCGAGACAGTTACCTCCCACGATGTTCAAATGGAGAAGTTTGTCTTTGTCCACAATGACGAAGGACTGACCAAAGAAATTGGGGTTACTCTCCTTGGGCTGAGGCAAAGTAATCCGGACATTTCCTGTGAAGTGTGGACTTTTGAAAGTCTTTGGAGGTTGATGGAGTCTCGGCTTTCTGAAGACCAGTTGAATGACTTGCTTGGTGAGGTTCCAAATTCACAGGAAATGGCCAGGCTAGAAATGCCTGCCATCCGGGATGTTGTGCAGCATCTAGCTGCAGTTAAAGCAGATCCTCTGCCACTTGGAGACATCACAATTCCAGATTCCAAAAAATTGGAATACAACCAATTAAATGAGTACAATCAGCACATACTGAGAGGAGGCCGTTCAAAGCTTCGGAAAGTTGCACAGTACTTCGATGGAATGACTGACCCAACGATTGGCGAGGAGATTGCCGAAGGATTTCGAAAGAAATATGCTGCTTGTCGTGAGTCTTCTATATCGCCCGATGAAACATTTGAGACTTTATGGGACTTTGCTGGTGGCAACCACTTCACAGTACCTTCTCAGCAGGCTGGTGTTACAGCAGTAATCTCACACTTCTTCGAGAGTTGTGACATTTTTGAGAACGTGCCCGAATCATGATTCTTCCAACCAAGCACCTTCAGAGTGATCGATCTTTGATTGCGATTGGAGCTGAAATCATCAAGTTAATTGAGCAACCAAAGTCTATCTCTGTACTTTGGCTGGAGATTCAAGAATTGAGTCTCCACAGTAATCGACGATTGTCATTTGATTGGTTCACACTTGCTATCGCGATGTTATACACATTAGATGCAGTGGAACTGCGTGGGCACAGACTTTGTCGACGTGAGGTATCGAGTGATTCATGCAATAAGTAGCTCACTTGCGACTTTTAAGCCTGTCAGGTTGCGTTCTGGTTTGAATCTGATTGTTGCTGAGAAGAGTCAAGGAGCAACAACTCGGCAGACTAGGAACGGATCTGGCAAGTCCAGTCTCATTCGTATTATCGACTTCTTGCTCGGTTCACGTTGCGAAGCTGATTCGATCTTTCGTTCGACATCACTTGAAGACAAGCAGTTCTCGATGACCTTCGATTTGGGGGGGCAGAAAACCACTGTTTCTCGCTGTGGAGGAAGTAAGGGGCAGCTTGTCGTCGATGGCGATTTTTCCAACTGGCCAGTTAAGCCAAAGATTGATATTCCTACAGGTGATCATAGGATCAGTGAAAACGACTGGAGGAATGTTCTTGGCAAAATGATGTTTTCTGTTTCAGATGATATAGAGCCTTATGGACCTACTTTTAGATCGATGATCTCTTATTTTGTGCGACGTGATTCAAGCGGTGGATTTCAGGAAGCACAAAAGAATTCTACTCAGCAACAGAATTGGAATGTGCAAGTAAATCTTGCCTATCTGTTTGGGTTGGATTGGCAGATACCCCACAAGCTGCAGCAGGTACGGCTGAATGAAAAATCATTGGCGGCACTGAGGAAAGAAGCAAAGAGCGGTGCGCTTGGAGCCTTAATTGGCAATGTCGGGGAACTTCGAACGAAGCTGACAGTCGCTGAGCGAGAAGCCAAAAAGCTCAGTGAAGAACTTTCTGAGTATCAAGTTCTTCCAGAGTACCACGAGCTAGAAAAAGAGGCTTCGAGCTTAGCTGTTATGATCTCAGAGTTGACCAGTGAAAATACTCTGGATATGGAGCGAATTGAATCGCTTAGTATGCAACTTGAAGGAGAGACACCGCCAGAAGAGTCTGTGATCGAAGAGCTCTATAAAGAAGTTGGTGTAGTCTTACCTGGTCTTGTGCGTAAGCGACTTGATGATGTGCGTGAGTTTCACTCTGCTGTGATTCGGAACCGGCGTATTCATTTGCAGGGTGAGATTGATGATGCTATATCCGAAATTGATAAGCGTAATGCCAAGATGGCTGAGTGTGATACTCGACGAAAAGAGATCATGCACACACTTAATAGCCACGGTGCGCTCGACCAATTTTCAAAATTGCAGGAAGAGCTTTCTAGGCAAAGGGCTTCAGTTGAAGAGCTCAAGAAGAAAGTAGCTCTCGCTAAGCAGTTAGATTCAACTTCTACGGAATTGACTATTGAAAGAGCTCAGATCAAGAAAGACCTTATAGCACATTTAGATGAAAAAGCAGATCTCTTGGGAGAGTCCATTATAATTTTCGAAGAGTTTTCCAAGCGAATTTCTGATCATGAAGGTAGTCTTGTAGTAGAGCCAAAAGACAATGGGCCTGAGTTCTCGGTCAATGTGGAAGGGAAGGAGAGCAAGGGTATTCGGAACATGCAGATTTTCTGCTTTGACATGACACTCGCTGTACTCTGGTCAAGGCAACAGTCTGGTGGTCCTGGCTTTCTTATCCATGACAGCCACCTTTTTGATGGCATGGATAGTAGGCAAGTAGCAAAGGCAATCGAGATTGGTGCCGAGCAAGCCAAATTGAAGAAGTTTCAGTACATTGTTTGTATCAACTCCGATCAGTTGGCCGCAGCAGAATTTAGTACTGGTTTCGATCCTTTTTCGTATCAAAATGATGTGGCAATTACGGATGCCACTGATGATGGTGGAATATTTGGAATGCGACTAAAAGAGTAGGCATGAGTAGCAATAGTTGATCAGTTGATTGCAGACTACCTGCTGATACTTCAAGCGTTTTTTGTCTGTAGCTTGGACGATTTCGCTTCTCCTTTCTTCTCCATTTTCTTCTCGCAATTGGCCACCGTACCTGTTCTAATGAACATGCGTAAATGCGTGGTCGTGGTGGCCTCGTAGGCGCTGCCGGTGCGCGCGGGGCGTGTGCCGGGAGGGTCGCGCATGCGCTGTTGGTTTTTGCCTCGCTCCGAACGCTCGGGGGTGTTTACCCCAAGCCCGGGGGGGAGGAGAGCGTCGAATAGATTCCCACTTACCCAAAATAGATTCCCACATGGGTAAATTGAAATTCCACTTCCGTCGATCGCTATGGTTGCAAGTGCTTATCAGTACACCACTTGCGCAGCGGGGGATCGTCGTAAGAATTTACCCATCCGATCGTTTTTGGGGCAAATGGGAATCTATTCTCCCCCGCCGGCCCGGCTGGGAAGCTGTCGGCTGGGTGGTTTCCCCCATCCCGGTCAGCTGGTTTTGCTGTCGACTTCATGGACGAGTGATGCTTGGAGCGATCGCTGCTCGCAGCGTCCCAGCGAATCACCCGTGGCAAGCTGGGCAATCCGCTGGCGATTTATTCACGAAAAGTTGCCGCGCTATCCCCACCAGAACGTCGTGCAGCGAACCTTTCGCCGAGAACACCAACCTGTCAGGTGGGGATTCGCTGGGCGGGCGAGACTCGCGGGATCTCTCGTGGAAAGCAAGGGAATTCGTCGCGCGGTTTCTCGGCCGGCGATCGCGAGCAAATCGCGGGTCGGGCATGGGGATTCCCCGCACGCAGGACTCATCGACGCAACCGCTACAACCGAGTTCCGCCGGGGTAGCTCGGCATCGCTTGCTGGGGTTGCGGGAGTGCTATGTTTTAGTGGATCGACTACGCAACTCGACTCGGAAAGGATGACTATGTTTACCGTACGCGATGTGATGACCAAGCACGTGGTAACTGTCGACCCTGATGCTCCCGTGGAGGAGGCCATCGACCTGATGCTGCGACATCGGGTGAGCGGCCTACCGGTCGTGGCTTCGTGCGGGCAGTTGCTCGGCGTGGTCACCGAGTTCGACATCATCGGTGTGTTCAGCGACCCCGATACCGAGCGGTCGAAAGTGTATCACTTCATGACCCGCGATCCCGACGTGGTCGAAGCCCGTAGTTGCGTGTACGAACTGGCCGAGAAGTTCCAAGCCCGACCGATCCGCCGGTACCCAGTGACCGAAGGTGGCGAGCTGGTCGGCATTGTCAGCCGCCGCGACCTGATCCGCCTGGTCCGCCAAACCCGCGCTGCGGTGCAACACGAGTGCGAAGAAGCGCTGGTGTAGCGCTCCCGGCGAGAAGGAACCAACGGATTGCGTCCCTAGAAAGTACTTTTCACCCTGGTGCTGTATGAAAGCTGGTCTTTATTCCATCGCGACAAAGCAGAATGACATGGCGGAGGATGCCATGGTGGATCCCGCGTGTTGCGTTGATCAGCTTGTTGATATCACGCGAGCTGAGGTCGAGTTGCTGCTCGACTATCTGGCTGCGGAGTGCGACATTCGGTTACCGCTAGCGGTGCCCACCAATCGTTTGGCTGGGTACCACGCAGTCGCGACGCTGAACCCCCACGAAGCAAAGGTGTTACGAACACGACTGCAGAAAAAGTTACGCGGCGTGACGCTCCACCAGGTGTGCAACGCCTACGGACGCGCCAGCGAGGGTGGCACCGAATGGTACGAGTTTTTGTGCCGACAATCGACCTGTGTTACGAGCGACGATTGCCAACTAGTGCTGGCCTTGCCGGTTTAGCAAAAAAGGCCAGCCATTTGCCCTGTTTGTTGTCGCAATTGGCCACTGCACGTGTTCTAATGAACATGTGTTGAGATGCTTACCCAATAAACCACCGCATGGCGTCCCAGCCTTCGTCGAACGCCAGGTCGGAGTTGGCCGCGGCGGTGTCGCCGTACTCCGTGGCGGTGTCGGCGGTGATGCCGGTGCCGGCCATGGCGACGGGGACGTTGCCGTGCGTGTGCTTCTTGGTGCTGAGGAACGTGGGGTGATCGGGGCTGATCATCACGCGCCAGTCGCCTTGGGCGTCGAGCGCCTGGTGCAGCGGGCCGACGATGTCGTGATCGATGGCCTCGATGGCTTTCACCTTTTCGTCGGCGCGGCCTTCGTGCGAGGCTTCGTCGGGAGCCTCGACATGCACGCAAACGATGTCGTACTTCGAGAGTGCGTTGATGGCGTAACGCCCCTTGGCGGCGTAGTCGGTATCGAGATAACCAGTCGCCCCAGGGACTTCGATGCGATCCCAACCCACCAGGGCCGCGATGCCCCGTAGTAGATCGACCGCGGTGATCATCGCCCCACGGGGACCGAACTTTTCGGTAAACGGCGTCAGGCTCGGAGCCCCGCCTTGTCCCCAGAGCCAAACGTTGGTTACCAAGCGACGACCGGCCGCCTGGCGATCCTTGTTCACCGGATGTCCGGCGAACACGCGAGTCGAAGCTTCCATCAACTCGACCAGCAGGTCGCTACCTGGCCCACGAGGGTAGGCCTCGGCGATGGTGAGGTCGGTCCAGTCGTGTGGGGCCTCGGTGCGAGTGTCGTAGTTGAAAGGAGCCGCGAGTTTGTCGCCTCGCCAGATGAGCAGGTTGCGGTAGCTCACACCTGGCACGAACTCGAGGGCACCTTGGAACTTGGGATTGCTGGCCACTTCGGCCTGCAGCGATTTCAACAACGCGGTCGACTCTTCGGTCGAAACGTGATCGGCCGTGAAGTCGACCATTACCGGGCCGTGGCCGAGATCCTCGACCGTGACCACGTTGCAGCGGATCGCCCAGTCGTTGGGGGCCAGCTCGATGCCCTGAGCAGCTGCTTCCATCGGTGCGCGGCCGGTGAAGTGCTCGAACGGGTTGTAACCAAGCAGGCTAAGGTTGCCGATCTCCGAGCCGGCTGGCAACTCGCGAGGAGTATGGCACGCCCGAGCGACCACGCCGGCTGTTGCGAGAGCGTCCATGTTCGGCGTGTTGGCTGCTTCGAGAGGCGTCTTACCACCGAGCGAAGCCTGAGCCTCATCGGCTGCCCCGTCGGGAATGATGATGATGTATTTCATGTGGGATTTCTTTAGAACCACAAAGACTCAAAGGACACAAAGAGAAGAGCCCTAGTGAATCATGCGTTTGATGCCATCTTTTATTAAGGAGACGTTGAAGTTGATAAGGAATCCAAGTCGAACGTTTGCAAGCTTCAAATAGGTTAACAGTTGTGCTTCGTGAATCGGAGCTAGTTGATCGACCGACTTAAGCTCAACGATTACACAGTCGCTTACTAGTAAGTCAATTCGTAATCCACCATCAATAGTAGTGCCTCGAAATTTTATCGGTAGATTCAACTGCCGCTTTAAACTAAGACCCATTCTAGTTAGCTCGATCGTCATGCACTTCTCGTACACCGATTCCAGTAGTCCGGGACCTAGCTCGCAGTGAACATTAAACGCTGCTTGCACAACTTGTTTAGCCACCAGTTCGACATCGTCGGGTAGTTTGCCGAGCCTAACCACGTTTCCCCCCTTTGTGATCTTTGTGCCTTAGTGGTTCACCCACCCAACCGAACTCAATCCCGCAGCCACATCCGTACGGGGGCGGTTCTTACGCTTTCGAGCGAGGCGATGGTTTGGCAGGCTTTCGCGGCGGCGGCTTCGGTGGTTTCGTGGGTCATGATCACCAGGGCGACTGGTTCGCCGGGCGAGGTCGACTCGTGCTGCAGTACTGAGGCGATTGAGATGCCGCTCTCGCCGAGGGCCTTGGTGATTTGGGCCAGGACGCCGGGGTGATCGTCGACATTCACCCGCAGGTAGAAGCGGCCGCGAGCGCCGGCGTAGTCGGCAGGCGATACGCGGGCAGGGCGGTTCGACCAGAGTTCGAGTGTCTGGAAGGTAAGCTTCGTGCGACCGACGGCCGTGTCGATCATATCGGCCACCACGGCGCTAGCGGTCGGCATCTGTCCGGCACCCGGCCCGTAGAACATCAACCGCCCGACCGCATCGGCATCCACGCGGACCGCGTTGAACGGCCCGTTCACTTCGGCCATGGGGCTGCCAGCCTTGAGCAACGTGGGCGAGACGTGCAGTTCGAGTCCATCGTCGACCAAGTCGGCCACGGCGAGCAGCTTGATCTTGTAG
The DNA here is from genome assembly GCF_007748035.1 of Aeoliella mucimassa. Taxonomy (NCBI): domain Bacteria; kingdom Pseudomonadati; phylum Planctomycetota; class Planctomycetia; order Pirellulales; family Lacipirellulaceae; genus Aeoliella; species Aeoliella mucimassa. Next base: position 4,943,300 of record NZ_CP036278.1, on the reverse strand, counting down.
CCCATCTCGCTGGCGTATTCCACGTCGGCTACTTGCAGCTTGTCGATGCCGGTCCGCGGAATGTCCTTCCATTGGGCTCGGGCACCGAAGGCCAGGTGGGCGAGGATCGACAGCTTCTGCGCGGCGTCGGTGCCGTCGACGTCCATCGTGGGATCGGCTTCCGCGTAGCCCAGGCGTTGGGCTTCGGCCACGGCGGTGTTGTAGTCATCGCCATCCTGCATCTTCGAAAGGATGAAGTTGCTGGTGCCGTTGAGGATGCCATGCAGCGAAGTCACCTGGTTAGCGCTCAGGCATTGACCGATGTTGGCGATAATCGGGATACCGCCGGCTACCGAGGCCTCGAACGCGACACTGCGGCCAAGTTCGCGAGCGGCATCGAAGATCTCGGCTCCATGTTCGGCCAATAGTGCCTTGTTGGCGGTCACCACGTCTTTGCCCGCCTTGAGCAGCTTGAGCATGATGGTGCGGGCGGGCTCGATACCGCCGATCAGCTGGGCGACCACTTCGATGTCGGGATTGTTGATGACATCGTCCACATTGTCGGTCAGGATTCCGGATGGCAGCTCGCAATCGCGGGCCTTCTTCAGGTCGCGGACCACGGCTTTCTCGAGCCATAGCACCCGCCCTGCGTGCCGAGCGGTACGATCGCCATGGTCCAGTAACAACCGAGCGACCCCTGCGCCGACCGTGCCTAGTCCGATGATGCCAACTTTGGTTTTTTCCACGATGGGTTCCCGCTGATTGAGGACCGCTATCTAGCCCTGGGTGAACATGGGGGGGCAGGGTTGAGAGTACTGAATTATCCGAAGTTCTCCCTGCCTACCTTGGTTCGAAAACGACCTGTCATGGTAGTTTGCCATTTGCCGGAACGTCAACGCCCACGGCGGTTTGCGCTCACGTGGCGAACCGGTAGAATCAACGGTTTGTCCATGACTGTTCGACGATACTATTCCCCACCTTATATCTTCCACGCACATGCCCCGGTATAACCCCGCGACCATTGAGCCCAAGTGGCAAGCCTTCTGGGACGAGAACAAGACGTTTGCCGCACCGGCCAAACCCGCGGAAGGGCAGGCCAAGCTCTACGCCCTCGACATGTTCCCCTATCCCAGCGGAAACGGGTTGCACGTCGGACACCCCGAGGGCTATACGGCCACGGATATCACCTGTCGGGCCGCCCGCATGCAGGGCAAGGCAGTGATGCACCCGATGGGGTTCGACTCGTTCGGGTTGCCCGCGGAAGAGCATGCTATCAAAACCGGCGAGCATCCCCGCGTGCAGACCGAGCAGAACATTGCGACCTTCCGCCGACAGCTCAAGATGCTGGGCTTTAGCTACGACTGGGACCGCGAAATCGCGACCACCGACGTCGAGTACTTCCGTTGGACTCAGTGGATCTTCCTGAAACTGTACGATACCTGGTTCGACAAGGAGCAGCAGCGGGGCCGCTCAATTGGCGAACTCGAGGTGCCGGAGCACGTGATGGAGATGGGCGAGGACTTCGCCCGCACGTGGGTCGACGAGCAGCGGCTGGCCTTTCAAAGCTCGGCCCCGGTGAACTGGTGCCCGGCGCTCGGCACGGTGCTGGCCAACGAGGAAGTAATCGATGGCAAGAGCGAGCGGGGCGACCACCCGGTGGTCCGCATGCCGCTGCGGCAATGGATGCTCCGCATCACCGCCTACGCCGAACGGTTGGAAAAAGACCTGGAACTGCTCGACTGGTCCGAAGGCATCAAAGCCCTGCAACGTAACTGGATCGGCAAGAGCACCGGTGCCGAGGTCGACTTCTACGTCGGTACCGGCGAGTCATCGGGTGCCACTAGTTCTGTCAGTGCGGAGTACAAATCGTGGACCAAAACCCGCAGCGAAACCGGCTATCCCGAAAAGCCAACCGACGAGGTGCTCCGCATCTACACCACACGGCCCGACACGCTGTACGGTGCGACCTACATGGTGATCGCGCCGGAGCATCCCTACGTCGATCGCCTGACCACGGCCGACAACGCCAAAGCGGTAAATAAGTACTGCGAAGCGGCCGCGATGAAGAGCGACCTCGACCGCACCGAGCTGGCCAAGGAAAAAACCGGCGTCTTTACCGGCAGTTATGCCATCAACCCAGTGAATGGCGAGCCGGTGCCCATCTGGGTGGCCGACTACGTGCTCATCAGCTACGGCACCGGTGCCATCATGGCGGTGCCCGCGCACGATGAACGCGACTTTGAGTTCGCCCAGCAGTTTAACATTCCGATCAAGGCAGTTATCCAGCCGGGCGATCACGTGTCGGCCGAAGACGCGGCGAAGATCCTGGCTGGCGAGATGGTTTACACCGATCCGGGCATGGCCATCAACTCGAGCGACTACAACGGACTGAAGACCGAAGAGTTCAAGGCAAAGATCACTGCTTGGCTCGACGAGCAGGGGCTCGGTCGCCAGGCGGTGAACTACAAGCTCCGCGACTGGCTGTTCAGTCGCCAGCGGTTCTGGGGCGAGCCATTCCCCATCCTCCACGAGCTGGACGACGAGGGGAACAAGACTGGCCACATCATGGCGGTGCCAGAAGAGGACCTGCCAGTTGACCTGCCCCACCTCGACGACTTCAAGCCGCACGGTCGGCCCGAGCCTCCATTGGACAAAGCCCCCAACGAGTGGCTGTACCCAGTGATTGATGGCGTGAAGTACAAACGCGAGACCAACACCATGCCGCAGTGGGCGGGGAGCTGCTGGTACTACCTGCGGTACCTCGATCCCGAGAACACCGAGGCCCCAATCGATCCCGAGATCGAAAAGGCGTGGATGCCGGTCGACCTGTACGTCGGCGGTGCCGAGCACGCGGTGCTGCACCTGCTGTACGCCCGGTTCTGGCACAAGGTGCTCTACGACCGCGGAGTGGTCAGCGCACCCGAGCCATTCCAGAAGCTGGTGAATCAGGGAATGATCCTCGGTGAGAACAACGAGAAGATGTCGAAGAGCCGGGGCAACGTGATCAATCCGGACGACGTGGTCCAGGAATATGGGGCCGACTCGCTGCGGTTATATGAAATGTTCATGGGGCCCTTGGAAGCTACCAAGCCGTGGAGCATGCAAGGTGTCTCGGGCGTGTATAACTTCCTGGGTCGGGCCTGGCGACTGGTCGTCGACGAGCGGGCGGACGAGCTGGGACTGGCTCCGAGCATTACCGACGAGCCGGCCAATGAAGCCCAACTTCGCACGCTGCACAAAACCATCCAGGCGGTGACCGACGACATTGCCAATCTGTCGTTTAATACCGCGATTGCCCGCATGATGGAGTTCGTGAACTTCTTCACGAAGGAGAAGCAGGTACCGCGGACATGCGTCGAACCATTCGTGCTTTTGTTGTCGCCATTTGCCCCGCATATTGCCGAGGAGTTATGGCAGGTGTTGGGTCACGACGATACACTGGCCTATGAGCCTTGGCCGCAATTTGATGCCTCGCTTGCTAAAGACGAATCGATTGAGATTCCTGTGCAGGTAAATGGCAAAGTGAAGACCAAGGTTCAGGTCGCCCCGGATGCCGATAAAGAAGCAACCGAGTCGGCCGCCCGCGCCGACGCGAAAGTGGCGGAACTCATCGACGGTAAGGAGCTGGTAAAGCTGATCGTCGTGCCGGGCAAACTCGTCAATTTTGTGGTCAAAGGCTAGCTGCAATAAATTGTAGGAGGGCTCTCCGAGCCCGATAGCCAGAGTTTAGACCGATAAACCTATGAGCAACGAATCAACCAAAGGACGTAGTGCCAACCTCCGCAGAGGTCGTGTCTCGGTTGATTTCGCGGCATACCTTGTGACCAAAGTGGTTCACCATCGCATTGAGGTTTTGGGTAGACCCGAGGTTGCAGAAATACTGATCGATAGCTGGAATCACCTGCGATCAACCGATCGAATCAAGTTGTTTGCTTTTTGTGTGATGCCAGATCACTATCATCTGGCCTGTATGTTAATGCCTGGCGAAACATTGTCGCGAGTCATTGAAGACACTAACAAGTTTACAGCTCGGAAGATCAATCAGCTTGTTGGCAAATCCGGGCAATTCTGGCAGCAAGGCTTTTATGACCGAAACTGTCGTTCGCCGGAAGAATTGCACGAACGGTGTGTCTATATTGAGCACAATCCGGTGAGAGCCGGTTTGGTAAAATACGCAGAGCACTGGCCATTCAGTTCAGCTAGTCCAGATCGAAAAACCACCTTGGATCGAGAATGGTGGCCTGAAACGGGGGGGAATTCCAGTCACCCCCAAGGGGTTTGAATTGGCGAAACGTATCGGGCTCGGAGAGCCCTCCTTGTATCTTGCAGAAAGGTTGGTATCAATAACCGAGCCGTCTTCTGCGGAGTGAGCGCAGCGAACGTAGCAGAAGACGGCGGCCGCCGGTAGATCGTGCCCTCCTGGGTCCTCACGAGACCGAAATTGTAGCTGGATCGCCGGTCGGCCGCCTGTCGAAGTAGCCCGAACAGTCGCCGGAGCTGTCTCATCAACAAGCTCGTATAAGCAAGGAAGGGTAACCGATGGAAAACAGTTTGCAAAGTACTTGGATTGGGGTTGATGTTGCCAAGCGTCATTGGGACGTGGTCGTTGCCGGGCAAACCCAGGTGCATCACTTCCCTGCCGACCAAGAGGGATGCCAGCAACTTCAGCAGTTTCTCGCTCAGCATCAGGTAACCCATGCCTGCCTCGAAGCGACAGGAGGCTACGAACGAATGTTAGCCGACTTCCTTCGTGAGCAAGGGATCGTGGTGAGTATCGCCAACCCACGTCAGATTCGCGATTTCGCCCGTGCTCAAGGCCAGCTTGCCAAGACCGATCGTCTCGACGCGCTAGTGATCGCTCGTTATGCGGTACTGATGCAGCCCAAGAAGACCAAAAAACCCTCGGAAAACGAGCGGAAACTCGGTTCCCTCCGGACACGTCGGCAGCAAGTGAGCGATGCTCTGACGCGGGAGAAAAACCGGTTGGGTACACAGCACGATGACTTGGTGCGCCAGTCGATTGAAGAAGCCATTGACTTCTACCAACGACAGCTTGAACAGCTCGATCAACAGATCCAACAGCTATTACAAGCCGACGATCAGTTTCGAGAACGCTCGGCACTGCTGACCTCGGTGCCTGGCGTGGGGGCAACGACGGCCGCAGCCTTGATCGCTCACTTGCCAGAGTTGGGATCGCTTAATCGTGGCGAAGCGTCACGTCTTGCAGGCCTGGCACCGATTAACCGTGATAGCGGAACCTTGCGAGGCAAGCGGATGATTGGCGGCGGCCGAGCGGTCGTACGCAAGATGCTCTACATGCCCACTCTCGTCGCGACCAAGCATAACCGAGTCATTCGCGAGCACTACCAGCAGCTGCTGCAACGAGGCAAAGCCAAAATGATCGCCCTTACCGCCTGCATGCGAAAACTACTACTGATACTCAATGCCATGATTAAAACAAATTCCACCTGGAATGACCCCCGGGAGACTTGATTTTCAAGACAGTCGCTACAGCTTTTCGCTCAAAAACATGCGACTCTAGAATTACTAGGAAACAACCATGAGAAGCATCTCGGCAGTTATACTCGGGGGTGGTCGCGGCACGCGTCTGCAGCCACTCACCACGCATCGCTCGAAACCAGCAGTTCCGTTGGCCGGTAAGTATCGATTGATCGATATTCCGATTTCGAACTGCATTAACAGTGGTATTAATCGCTGCTACGTGCTTACGCAGTTCCTGTCGGTCAGCCTGCACAGCCACATTCGTGGTACGTACCGATTCGACGCCTTCAGCGGCGGGCTGGTCGAAATTCTGGCCGCTCAGCAAACGCTGGCCACCGACGACGATACCAGTTGGTACCAGGGTACCGCCGACGCGGTTCGCAAGAACCTGCGTTATTTTACCGACCATCATACTGATCATGTACTGATTCTCTCCGGCGATCAGCTGTACCGGATGGACTTCAGCGCCATGCTCAAGACGCACGAGGAGAGCGGTGCCGCGATCACCATCGCCGCCAAGCCGGTGCATCGTCACGAGGCCAAAGGCCTGGGCATCATGAAGGTCGACGAGTCGGGCCGCGTGATTGGGTTTGTGGAAAAGCCGACCACGAACGAACAGCTCGACGAAGTTGCCATGGACCCCGCTTGGGTCGACTCGCTCGGGGTTACTGCAGACGGCCGCGAGTGCATGGCCAGCATGGGTATCTACCTGTTCTCGGCCGACGTGCTGACCGAAACGCTCAATAACTCGACCCATTCCGACTTCGGCAAGGAACTGCTTCCCGAGGCGATTGCTAACCGCCATGTGCAGTTGCATCCCTTCGACGGATACTGGGAAGACATCGGTACGATTGGTTCGTTCTACGACTCGAATCTGGCCCTCTGCAAGCCGGATGCCCCGTTCGACCTCGGCGACGCCGACGCTCCGATTTACAGTCGGCCGCGATTCTTGCCGCCGACTCGTGCCGATGGGGCCGAGATCAAAGGCAGCTTGATTGCCGATGGTTGCACGATTCACCCTGGGGCGAAGATCGAGAACAGCATTATCGGTCTCCGCTGCCAGATTGGCTCGAACGTGACCATTCGCGACTCGATTGTGATGGGTGCCGACTTTTTTGAGACTCCCGAACAGGTCGCCAAGAACGCATCGGAGTGTGGCACCTGGCTCGGCATCGGCGAAGGTGCCGTGGTCGAAAGAGCGATTGTCGACAAGAACTGCCGTATCGGTGCCGGTGCCCGAGTAAGCTGCGAAAGTAAAGAAGATCTTGACCTCAGCTTGAATTGCTGCGTTCGGGACGGGGTGCTGGTTGTGCCTAAAAACACGATCATTCCGCCCGGCTGGAGCCCCAAGTAGGCGTGCTTCGCACACGATTGTCATAATCGTGCGCGGTGCCCGAAACAAAAAAGAATGCCAAGCCGCGCGAACGTGGACGGCCCGAGCTGCGTATGGCATATTGAATACTTTGGGTCCTCGTAAGGGCCGCAATCCGAACGTTTTGCAACGCCAGCCTATTCTGTAACGGTTTCAAACTGCTATGAGCTTTTCCAAGTCTACTGCGGCCTGGCTTGCGCCGACCGCATGTTTCGGTATCGCCCTGTGGGTGGGCACTGCCAGTCACGTCGCCCAGGCCCAAGAGCCGGCCGATTCCACTACGGTAGAGGACGACACTCCCGAGCTGGTTCCGCAGCAAGAGAGCATGGAGATCGAACCCTACACCGGCCCCCCGGTCTACCTGCCGGAGCCCGATGCTCCTCCCGCGGCAACACGCGTGGAAACACAGACCGTCACCGACTACTACGATCCCGAAACCAAAGCAAAGCCTCGCGTCACCCGTACCGTGGTGAAGTTCTCGGACGACAGTCTGAAGAACGACGGCGAATTCTTGGAATACTACGAGAATGGCCAGCTGTTTACCAAGGGCCAGTACACTTCGGGTGCCCCCGATGGAGAGTGGACTTACTACCATCCCGATGGAACCACCGCCAAAGTGGTGACCTACAAAGCTGGCCAGCCCGATGGCAAAGTGGATGTTTACCGAGCCGATGGCACGCTGAAGGCCGAGCGCATCTTCAAGGAAGGCAAGCGCGATGGCAAATGGCTGCTGTACGACGATACCGGTAAGCAACCGCTGGTCGAAAGTACCTACGATTCCGGCGAGCCGAGCGGAGTTTGGCAGTTGTGGTATGCCGATGGCCAAAAACGCCGCCAGATTCCCTTTGTGGACGGCAAGAAGGATGGCACCGTCGTCGAGTGGACCGAAGAAGGCGAGAAACGAGCCGAAGTGTCGTTCCAAAAGGGAATTCAGCACGGGATTTCCCGGCTCTGGACCGATGACGGTCGTATGTTTGAGCAGGAATATAACGAGGGACGGTTGATTTCGACCAAGGAAATCGATCAATAACCGGCAGTTTCGCTGCCGATTGCCTACCCTCGCCTGTATTTCAGCGTTAGTTATGCCCTACAATATGGCGGCCCTGGCGATTTTTTGCCTGGGTCGCCTGTTTTTGCGCCAATGCACCCCTTTGGTTTGACCCCGCCGAGCGAATGTCGGAAAAGCCCACCAATCCCTCCCCCGCCACCCCTCCGTCGTCCGACGCCAAGAAACCTTCCGCAGGTAAACCACCCGTGCGGAAAGGTGCCCCCCCTACATGGCTGTTCTTTGTGCTGGTGCTCGGCGTGCTGCTGCTCTTTAGCTCGGCAATGGGCGAGAATCGGGAAGAGATTCCTTACTCCTTCTTCCACGAACAAGTCGCCAAGAACAACGTTCGCGTGCTGACTGTCGAGGGACAGCAGGCGTATGGAGAATTCATCGTCCCTCCGACGAAGTCGGAGCTCGAAGCGGCTCGCTTGAAGGAAGCCCAAGAAGCGGAAACCGCGGAAGAGACGAAACCTGAAGCCGAACCGTCGACGACACCGGAGTCGACAGAAAGCGATTCGACCGACTCCGCCTCGCAGCCGTCCGACGAAAACCCCGAGTCATCCGCGAGTGACGAATCGGCTGCCGAAAGTGAAGCCGAAACTGCCGACGAAGCATCGACGGCCGATTCCGAATCTACTTCTACAGAGTCGAGCGACCAAAGCGATACGGGCGACGGCAAGTCGGCCACCGATGGCGAAGAGCGAATCAATAAAGAGTTCGTCGTCACACTGATGAGCCCTTGGGTCGAAAACTCGCTGACCGAGTTCTGGCTGGCACACAACGTGAAGCTCGAATCGAGCTTACCGACCGATCTGAGTTCCATCCTGTACGCGGTTTGGGTGATGCTGCTCATCGGTTTCATGATCGGCATGTGGTACTTCATGCGTCGTACCCGCGATCAAATGATGGGCGGCGGCATGATCGGCGGTGTCACTCGCAGCCCGGCTCGTCGTTATGAAGCCAGTGAGAGCATCCCGGTAACGTTTAACGATGTTGCTGGACTCGAAGGAGTGAAGAGCGACTTGCAGGAAGTGGTCGATTTCCTTAAACGCCCCGAAGATTTCCAGAAACTCGGCGCCCGTGTGCCGAAAGGCGTGCTGCTGATGGGCCCTCCCGGTACGGGGAAAACGCTGCTGGCCAAAGCCGTAGCCGGCGAAGCAGGCGTGCCCTTCTTCTCGATCAGTGGCTCGGAGTTCATCCAGCTATTCGTCGGTGTGGGTGCGAGCCGAGTACGCGACTTGTTTAAGACAGCCAAAGCGGCTTCACCTGCCATTTTGTTTATCGACGAAATCGACGCGGTGGGCCGCCAGCGAGGTGCCGGCTTAGGTGGCGGGCACGACGAACGAGAGCAAACCCTCAATCAAATCCTCAGCGAGATGGACGGTTTCACACCGACCACGAGCATCATCGTGATGGCCGCGACCAACCGCCCCGATGTGCTGGATCCTGCGTTGCTGCGTCCCGGACGGTTCGATCGCCACATCACGGTCGATCGCCCTTCGCTCGAAGCCCGCAAGGAACTGTTCGAGGTGCACACTCGCGAGATGCCACTTGCCGACGACGTGGACTTTGACCGGCTCGCCCGGGCGACCGTGGGCCTGACCGGGGCCGATATTCGCAATCTATCGAACGAAGCCGCGCTGTGGGCGACGCGTCACGATAAGCAATTCATCAACATGGAAGACTTCGAATACGCCCGCGATAAGGTGCTGATGGGCCCCAAGCGAGACGACGTGATGACGGAACACGAACGCAAGCTGACTGCTTATCACGAAGCGGGTCATACGATCGTTGCCTGGAAAGTCGCGGGGAACGATCGCGTTCACAAAGTCACGATCATCCCGCGTGGGCGCGCAGCTGGCGTTACTCAACTGGTGCCTGAAGCCGATCGTCACAACATGGGCGAGTCGGACATGCTGGCCACCTTGGCGATGGCCCTCGGCGGGCGGACTGCCGAGAAGATCGTGTTCGACGAGTACAGCACCGGCGCTGAAAGCGATTTGAAGCGAGCCACCGAGCTGGCGCGTCGCATGGTAACCCTCTGGGGCATGAGCGAGCGTTTGGGCCCCGTTGCATTCCAACAAAGCGGCGACAATCCCTTCCTCGGGCGCGAAATTGTTCAGGAGCATCGTCATTACAGCGAGCACACCGCCCAGGTGATCGACGAAGAAGTAGCCAAGGTTTTGCACTCCGCAGCCGACCGCGCCCGGCGTTGCCTGATGGAATACCACAGCGAACTCGTCGCCCTGTCCGAAGCGTTGCTGGAACGCGAAGAATTGAACGAAGCCGAGATCGGTGAGATTCTAGGCCCTGTCGCTTCGCGAGATCGCGATCAACGAAGTATCTCGATTGCTCCGGGAGGCGGCACCTCTTCGCGCCGGCCTTCAACTTAATGAAGCAATCTCACGAATCCCATCCGAACCACTACTGAAGCTATGTCTGATACCTCTCATTTGCCAGTTGTCCACTCTGTTTACTTTAGCCTGGCTGACAACAGCCAAGCGAACGTTGATGCACTGATTGCCGATTGCAATCACTATCTCACCGGGCACGATGGCGTACTTTTCTTTGCAGCTGGCACGCAAGGCGAAGGGTTCGATCGGCCGGTGAACGACCACGATTTCGACGTCGCGCTGCTGGTGGTTTTTGACAATCGTGCGGCTCATGACGCTTACCAAACAGCTCCCCGGCACCTAGAATTCATCGAGAAAAACAAGCCAACTTGGGCGAAGGTGCGGGTATTCGATTCGGTTGCGAAGTAGGAAACGTCCGGTTTTTCCGGCCTGTTCCCCGTTGTACTGTAGAATTACGGGGGGAAATACATCCACCTGAGCGGAGGTGACTAGAGATCTTGGGGAGCTTCGATGAGCGATACTGTCTTTCTTCCGGAACATATGATCAACCGCGAGTTGAGTTGGTTGGAGTTTAATGCGCGCGTGCTGGAAGAAGCGCAGGACGAAAGTAATCCGCTGCTCGAACGGGCCAAGTTCCTGGCCATCTTCACTTCGAATCTCGATGAGTTCTTCATGGTTCGCGTGGCCGGGCTTCGCGAACAAATCTTCGGCGGCATGACTCCACAGGACAAAGTGCCGGATGGGCTTTCGCCCATTGAGCAGCTGCATCGCATCTCGCAACGCACACGCGAGCTGGTCAGTCAGCAGTACGACTGCTGGAACAATTCTATTCGGCCGCAGCTCGAGAAGCATCAGATTCGCATTCTCGACAAGGACGAACTTAGTGCGTCGCAACAACGGAATCTTGATAAGTTCTTCACGCAGCGGGTGTTCCCGGTGGTCACTCCAATGGCCATCGACCCGAGTCACCCCTCGCCGCGGTTCCATAATCGCGGGCTCTATTTGGCGGCAAATCTGAAGCGACGCTCGGGCATGGGACCCGAAACCATGTTTGCCGTCGTGCAGTTGCCTTCGGTGATGCCGAGGTTCATTCCAGTCGAACCCGATGGCACAACCGAATTTGTCTTGCTTGAAGATTTGGTAGGCGATCGGCTGTCGCAATTGTTCGGTGGGTACGACATCGAAAACTATGGCACCTTCCGTATCACTCGCGACATGGATGTCGAACTGCTCGAGCAAGAAGGCGACGACATGCTCCGCGCGATCGAAGCCCGACTGCGTGCTCGACAACGAAGCGAGGCGGTACGGCTCGAAATCTCGAACACGCTGCATCGCTCGTTGCGAGATCGGATCATTGGCGAAGAAGCGATCCATCACGGAGATCCCGGTACTTCGCGCGGATACGACGAAGTGTATTCCATCGATGGCATGCTCGACATGACGGGATTGTTTGAACTTGCCAAGCAAGCAGGGCACGAAGACCTGCAGGATCCACCATTCACGCCACGCGTTCCGGAGCGACTTGCGGCCGACAGCGACCTGTTTGCACGAATTGCCGAACATGACATTCTGTTGCACCACCCGTTCGATTCGTTCCGCCCGGTCGTGCGATTCGTGCAGCAAGCAGCTCACGATCCGAATGTGCTTGCCATCAAGCAGACCCTTTACCGCACCAGCGGCGACAGCCCGATCGTCCAAGCGCTGATGGAAGCAGCCGAAAACGGCAAGCAAGTAACCGCCCTGGTAGAGTTGCAAGCCCGCTTCGACGAGGCCAACAACATTTCGTGGGCTCGGCAAATGGAACGTGCCGGCGTGCACGTCGTGTTTGGCTTCATGAAGATGAAGACGCACAGCAAGTTGGCCATGGTCGTGCGGCAAGAAGGCAATAAAGTCCGCCGCTACGTGCACCTTGGCACTGGCAACTATAATCCAACCACCGCGAAGCTCTACACCGACGTCGGTCTGTTCACCTCCGACAAAGACATCGCCGACGACGCGAACGCCCTGTTCAATTTCCTCACCGGATACTCGCAGGAGTATTCTTGGAAAGAGCTGGTGGTCAGCCCGCAGTACTTGCATCAGAAGACGCTTGACTTGATCAACGAGCAAACAGACCGTGCTCGCCAAGGCAAGTCGGCACGCATCCTTGCCAAGCTTAATTCGTTGGTCGATCGCGAAACCGTGCATGCGTTGTATCGAGCGAGTCAGGCAGGAGTCGAGATCGATCTGGTGATTCGCGGCATTTGCTGTTTGCGACCTGGCCTTCCTGGCATTTCCGAGAATATTCGCGTTCGCAGCATTGTGGATCGTTTTCTCGAACATACCCGTATTTTGGTGTTTGGCGAAGGATCCCGGCAGAAGGTGTTTGCCTCGAGTGCCGACTGGATGCCGCGCAACTTCGAGCGTCGAGTAGAGGTGATGTTCCCGATTCAAGATCCATTGATCCGGCAAAAGATTGTCGAGGGGATCTTGCCCGTCTACTTGGCCGACAACCAACGCGCTCGCGTGCTGAATGCCGATGGTACTTACTCCCGTGTGGTACGCAAACCAAGTGACCCGCCACGTCGTAGTCAAATGGAACTCCTGGGGTTACCGGTTGTTGATCACGAAGTCGCCGCGCCGAAGTTGATGGAAGCCGCTTCGCCGCAACGACGTTCGCACAAAGAACCCAAAAAGAACGCGAAGCCTAAGAGTCGTGCGAAAAAGCGGGCTTAACGCGATGGTTGGCTGTCGGCGTGCTCTTGCTCCTTTCGCCACTGCTGATAGCGTGATTCGCAGGTCAAGCAGTACCAATCGTCGATGCCCGAGTGATGGGGAGCCTCGCCCCAGAACTTAGCTAGCGGAAACTGGTGCACTTCCGCTGGAGGAGTATGCTGAATAAATAGGTGGTTGGTAGGCATCTGGTAAGGCAGTAACTTCTCGTGGTGCACTCCGCAGTACCGACGGCTACCCACTTGGTAGCTCTTCGGCAGCGCTCCACATTTGGGGCAGTAACCATCGAGCGGCGAACTGGTTTCGGTGGTCGTGCTACAGCGACAGTAACACTTCGATCGCTGCGCTGCTGTGTGGGGGTGAACCGGATCGATGCGAAACGCATGAGGCCGGTCGCCGCATAGCGGGCAACCGGAATCTTCGGAGTCGCCCCAAGCGTATTCGTGTCGACAGTCTCGCTTGCAAATGGCCGTGACTTCTACTTGCTGGAGTAGCAGCGAATCATAATGACAATCGGGACAATGCAGCGCGGTACCGACGGGTGGGTTGAACCGCACCTCTTCCAAATTCGTGCAACGTCGCTCCAGATCAGCGGTGTATTCGTCTTCAAGCGAGTCTGATTCGTCAGGTACAACCATCGATACGTCGCACAGCACCGATTGGCTGGCAGAGAAGAGAGGAAACCAGAAAAGCCGATGATGGCGGCCCGAGCGAACCATCCGCGTGTGATATCCGCAACAACAGATCGCTCGCAGCAACTTCATCGCGAGGGTCTCCCGTTGAAAGTTGATTGATATCACTGAGACTAACACCGCGGCAAGCTGCCTGACAACTCGGCTGACCATGGCACAGAAACAGCTTGCAGCAACCGAAATTCTCGACCAAGGCTGGGGGACGAAATAGATTCCCAACGCTGGGCAAATAGATTCCCAATTTACCCACCGATGGGAAAATTGAATCTCCGCCCACGCTATAAAACCAGTGGTTTTGGCAACGGAATAGATTCCCATTTCCCAAAACGCATCGAGTGGGAATCTATTTTCGCAATGGGAATCAATCGCAAGTCGTTTGTCAGTAGTGAGTTGCATCAACACCTCCGCGGAAAGTGCCCAAAATAGATTCTCACCCATGGGAAACTATTTTGAGTTGGGAGTTGGATGTTGGGAGTTGGATGTAGAAATGTCATCTTGAAGGAGCTTCCAGCGACTGAAAGATCTAGCCTACCGTTTACAGCCTAAGGCCTACCGCTTTGACACACGCGCAGCAGCGAACGCCCACGCCAGCAACCCTTCGCCTGCGCGTCGCTAAAAGTCAGACATTAAGACAAGCATCACATCTGATTCACCTCCAATCACTAAAAAAGCCAACAGCCGATAGCTGAAAGCCGACAGCCAACGACCACCTGTCCATTAGAACACCACAGGTGGCCAATTCCCAGCGAAAACTGGTGAGATCCGAAAAATCGTTTAGCCCGCAGCCGAAGGCGATGGCTAGCGATGTGGAATAAGAGCGACCACAAGAATTCTCACGCAGAGACGCCGAGCCCGCGGAGGATAAGAGCACCACCGAGAGCCAGTCAGCGTCGACAACTGAGCCGCCCCCCTCTCAAGCATTCGGTGAAAGGGAAACATCCCCCACGCAAAGGGTTGCGCCGCTGGGGGGGAGTGAACTGCGAGAATTTCGGCAAGGTTAACTTGCTTGGGGCGATGAAACTTAGTGAGTCTTGGAGATTACCGAAGTGATAGAGGTTGTGACAACCGACGTGAGTTAGGAAGCCCCTAAAACCTGCGTCGGATGATGTAGCCGAGACTGTTCCACTCTTAAACAAAAACCTGCCCCCTTGCGTCAGTAGTAGGCGATCGGCTTTAGTGAACTGCTAGGTGCCACTGCGGAGGAAGCCCTTTGCTGCAACAATGAATAGAACAGCACCGATGACGAGAGCCGGCCAAGCAAGAGGTGTAGCGAAGCGAGGAAAGTAAGTTACTGCAAAGACTCCGAACGCAAAGCCGAGTAAAACCCTTGCGATTATAAACGCCCAGATCTCTGCGCCGGTCAGTTGCTGGACTCGCTGGCGGTTGCTTTCAAGCATGATCTTCCCCGGGGTTGTATGACGACACCGAACCTATAATGAGCTACAAGTCGTCAGTATAAGCGGTGACCACGCAGGATTCTTCAAAAGTGGACCGGAGTAGTTCGGCGGTCTAGGCAACCAGCCGCGGCGTGACACGCCGACGCATTTTTTGAGCCGTCCAAATATACAGCGGTGCAGTTCCCCTCTGTCAATTCGCCGGTCGCCAAATTGCCGTCGGTGTGCCCAACCTCAGCCGCTTTGAGCCCGGCTCTTCGACGCATCAGCGTGAAACACCCAAGCCGCTTAGCCACCAATAACTCCCGATAGGTCCACTTTTCGCCAAAACGGTCTGGGGTGATGAAGGCTCGGCACCGGCGGCCTATTACCCAGAAAACGCAGCGACAGAGAAGCAAGCCATGGCTACAATTCAACTTGCTGCTACCTATTGTCTGCGCGTTAGGCTGACAATAGTGCAGGCGACAGGAGATAGGCAGAGACTTCCTGTAACCAAGCTAGGGACACGCCGTGCGTGAGTTCAAGTACTTCCGTGATCCACAGAGCTTCGCCTATATGTGCGACGACGATGCAGAGTGTAGCGTTTGCCATTTGCGTTGTCAGTGCTTCGACGGCTCAGGGTTCTTCGGCTTGGGCAGCGTGCAGGCGGTATGTCCTGATTGCCTGTCATCTGGCAAGCTTGTTGAGATGGATATTGAAGCGAATGAGGTGACAGACCCGAGGGCTGAGATGGTCCTCGGTGAGAACTGGAACGAAATCGTGAATGTTGTCTGCTACATGACACCTGCCCTGCCGACTTGGCAGGATAATGAATGGCCACTGGGCAAGAACGACCTCTGTGTGTTCGTCAAGATCGCCGACAAACACGATTTCGCCGACAAGGAAGAACTCATTCAGGCCATTCCTGAAGACATGCACTTCGGTCATTCAAGCGATGACTTTTGGGGTATGCTTCCGGACAAGAAGGTCACCTCAATCAAAGACGGCAACTATGATGTGTCCTTCTATCTATTCGATGATAATGGCGCCAAGGTCGTTACTTGGGACTGCAGCTGAATCCCCTAACAAGTCGCTCGAGCGGACGCAGCTGCGCCTCGCCACTCAGCTTTAACGTTAGGCAGGTAGCCGGCCGCCCCTAACTGCCCGCGGTGTGCCCAACCTCAGTGACTTCGAGCCCACCTCGTTCGACGCATCAGCGTAACACACCCAAGCATCTTAGCCACCAACAACGCCCCTCAGGTCCACTTTTCGCCAAAACGGTCTGGGGTGATGAGCGCTCGGCACCGGCGGCCTATTACCCAGAAAACGCAGCGACAGAGAAGCAAGCCATGGCTACAATTCAACTTGCTGCTACCTATTGTCTGCGCGTTAGGCTGACAAAAGTGCAGGCGACAGGAGATAGGCAGAGACTATCTATAAACAAGTAATTCGCTCAGAGAGATTGCCATCACAAATGGTGCACGAAGATGCAAAGATTGAACTAGCTCGACACGCTGGTATTGTCAACGAATACTACGAGGATGGATTCATTGGATGCCTGCGACCGTATTCAGGGATTCGAGTAGATAACTTTCACTCGGTAGTTGAATCGTTGCTTTCCGTTGGAGTTGACTTTGCGCCTGCAACGACGATCGAATGCTGTACCACAGAGGCAGTTTACAGAATTACCGTGACTGCTCGTCGATGGGGAGTTGATGATGACGGCATGTTGGTCCGCAGTAACCTCATATCGCCCGACGATCGCAGGCAACTACTCCGGTGGATCACAATCATTGAAACGATGATGTTGGATCTTCTCGCAGGTCATCAACCTCACGAGACAATACACGGATACTGCGAATACGTTGCCGAATGTGGCTGGGGTGAAAATGCGGCGTTTTTTGTCCCACTTCTTGGCTCAGCAATCGAAACCGATGAATTCGGCGATCGACTTCAGGTACACTGTGCTGCTGTTACTCGCTTGGGCGCAAAAGCGATTGCGATTTACGATTCCCTAGTTCTCGCACGGCAACGCAAATGGGAGTGGTACGAACCCCACGAACAATGTGCCGCCGAAATGCTTGGCTACATTGATCGAGCACTCGCGTCGATCGGCACTACACAAACATGAGCCGCTACGAACCATGTCGTACACCCGAGTGGCGAAAACTGGCGTTTGTCAATGAAAAATCTCTTATGAAGACCATGTGATTACTTATGTTTCTGCAGCGGACCTCATGCACTTCGTGCAGCGCGCAGTGTCGGACTTGTTGAGTTCGTACCAGCATCGGGGGGCCTCCAGAAAGCATGCCTCCGCAGCCAAGCCGGGCTGGCACTTCCGGCTACTGAATATCACGCTCTCTTACTCCACTCCCCGCCAGAAGGTGATCCAGCCAACTGATCGCACGGCGTACTTGCTGCGAGGGCCGCTCCCACAGGCGGCAGGGGGAGGGGGTTCATTTCGCCCGGAATTTGGTAGGCTAGGGGGGTGCCGACTTACTGGCGATTATTCGAACTACAGCAAGAATTGAGGTACCCATGCCCATTGAAGCCAACTCTGCCGTTGCGATCGATTACAAGCTGACCGATGATAACGGGCAGATGATCGACTCGTCCGAGGGGCAGGATCCGTTATGGTACCTGCATGGGCACGAGAACATTGTCCCCGGTCTCGAGCGGGAGCTGACCGGCAAGTCGGAAGGGGACAGTTTCAAGGTGTGTGTCGCTCCTGAGGAAGGTTATGGTCCTCGGAACGACAGTCTGCAGCAGGAAGTGAGCCGCAAGAACTTCGAGGATGCCGGCGAATTGGCGCCAGGCATGCAGTTCCAGGCCAACACCGAAGCGGGCCCGATGGTATTCACCATTACCGAAGTGACCGAGGAAATGGTAACGGTCGATGCGAACCATCCGCTGGCCGGCCAGACGCTGAACTTCGACATTACCGTACGCGAAGTTCGCGAAGCCACGGCCGACGAAATTGCCCACGGCCACATTCACGGCCCTGGCGGGCATCAACACTAGAGCTTGCCGGAGGCTCTACGCTGGAGCCACATCGAGCATCGAATCATCACGCTGAAGGCGGCAATTGTTTGCCGCCTTCAGCTTTTGGTTTCTCCATCGCCAGGGGGCTCGGCCAGCGTTTCGCCGCTGCGAAGCTCGTTGCTGCGAGGCTTCGGCGGAGTGCGATTTGCGGTAGAGGACTCCTCCGAAGTGCCGGTAAACCGCGATGGGCGAGGGGAGCGGTCTTGCCGCGCCCAGCGGCCTCCGAGCAGCACGACGACGATCAGTAAGGCACCCAGCAACCCTAAGCCCACCAAGGCCAGGATGACCGCGGCTCGCCGTGGCGGATCGAGTCGTTCGAGTACCGTATCGGCTTTGTTGGCCTGGTCGGCGACCTCGGCCATCAGCATGAAGAGGTTTACCATCGTAAGTCTGCGCGAGGATTGCGTTGATCGCGTTGGACTATGGCCGCGATCTTGGTGCGTTCCTCCTCGGTCATGTTATCGGGCAGGATGATTTGCACTTCGGCGTACAGGTCGCCGGGCTCGCCGCTGGCTGGTTTCACCCCTTGCCCGCGGAGGCGAAGTTTCTTGCCACTCGAGGTGCCTGGGGGAATCGAAATGGTGACCGTCCCGTGAGGAGTCGGCACGTCGATTTTGGCCCCTTCCACGGCTTCGGCGAGTTTCACTGGAAGCTGAATATCGAGACGCTTGCCGCTGCGTTTGAAGTAAGGGTGTGGGGCGACGCGGACTTTGATCAGCAGGTCGCCGGGCAGGCCCATGTGGCCAGGCTCGCCTTGTCCGCGGAGCCGAATCTTCTTGCCGTCTTCAATCCCGGCAGGAATCTTCACCGAGATGGTCTCGTTCTTGCCGGTGCTTCCCCGACGAAGCGACACGGAGGCTTCGCCACCCTTCACGGCCGTGGCGAAGGGGATTGTAAGATCGTACTCCAGATCCTGTCCTCGCTTAACGTCGGGTTGTGCTGTGCCTTGGGCACCGCGCGAGAAATTGCGGAACAGGTCGGCGAATCCGCCCCCCATGCCGGGGGCACCACCGCCGCCGCCGAATAGTTCGTTGAAGTCGAAATCGTATTGACCACCGCGAGCCGCGCTACCGGGCCAGCCTTGCGGACCAGCGCCGCCTGCGCCCATTTGCTCGAAGCCCGCTCCGTAGCGGTCGTACATTTTCCGCTTCTTCTCGTCGTTCAGTATGTCGAACGCCGCTTGTACATCCTGGAACTTCTTCTTGGCCGACTCGTCGTCGGGGTGAAGGTCGGGATGGTACTTTCGCGCAAGGTCGCGGTAGGCCTTGTTGATCTCTTCTTGCGTGGCCTTGCGGTTGACGCCAAGCGTTTGGTAGGGGTCTGCTGCCATGCCAATCATGGGTTCTGGTAACTTCTTGTTTCAGGGGGCCGGCTGAGCCGATTCGAACCATTCTAGCTGTTTTGCTGCCTTTTTGTAGCGACGTAGCAGTATAGGCCGCTCCCTCGAGCATGCTAAGCTTGCTACATGTCAAATATACTACGCATTAGCCTGTTTATTCTGTTCGCTGGCTCTCCCACGATGTTGGGATATGCAGCTACGCCCGACGGACAGCTGCAAATTAATATTATCGACCCAGCGACTCAGACCCCGCTACCGGTCCGGATTGAGCTGACCAACACTCGCGGAAGGACCGTTCGGCTGGGGAAATCGGCCGCGGGAGCACTCGGAAATCACTTCTATCTCACAGGGCAGGGCGTGCTGGGGCTGAAACGGGGCGATTACCTGTTTACCCTCGATGCGGGGCCTGAATATAAGACCCAGCGGGGCGATTTCAAGATCGAACGCCATGCCGACGACTCGAAAGTGGTCGAAATGCATCGGTTTACCGATCTCGAGAAGGAGGGGTGGTACGCGGGCGATTTCGACTCGGTGCGGAACGCTAAGGACCTGCCGTTGATGGCGCAGGTCGAAGCCTTGCACTTTGTCCCCTCGGTAGCTTGGACCTACGATGGCAAGAAGTGGAGCGAATCGCCGCGGAACATCATGTTGCCCGTCGACGAGGTCGATCCGCAGGCGGCCGGGCGCAAGCTCGGAGCTTACGCGGCGCGTGTGGAGCAACCAGGAGGAACCCTGCTGCTGTTTGCCGATGAACCAATGGTGGAGAAACCTTTCGAGGTCGAAGCAGGCTGGTCGACAGAGAAAATCCTGCTCGCGGCCGTCGAAGCCGATTTGCATGTGGTGGCTGCTTCGCCGGTAGAATGGGAACTGCCAGTCTGGATAGCTACCGACGAATTGAGCACCGTCGCATTGCTCACCCGCAACGACTATGGCGATTATCGCCAGGGGAGCGACAAAGGGACGCGACCTCGCGACACTTCGTTTTACCCTGGCAAGCAAGGACAGGCACAATGGGAGCAAGCGGTCTACTTCCATCTGCTGAACTGCGGGTTGCAGGTGACTCCGGTCGCTGGCAGCGGTTCGGGGGCGAACGAGATGCCGCTTGGTTCGAATCGCACCTACGTGTATCACGCAAATGCGTTCTCGCCCGAAGCCTGGTGGCGAGGTGTTGAGCAGGGAGCGACCGTTGTGACCAATGGCCCACTGCTCCGCCCGCAGGTCGGTGGTCAGCCCCCTGGCACGACTTTCTCTCTCGGTAATGGTGGGCAAGTGGACTACCAGGTGGGACTCAATCTGGCGAGTCGCGACGCCCGGGTGGAATACCTGGAGGTCATCAAGAATGGCGAGACCTTCGCCGAGGTACGGCTCTCCGACTGGGTGGCCAAGAAGGGGCAATTGCCGCCGGTGTCGTTTGACAGCAGTGGATGGTTCGCTGTGCGGGCGGCCACCACGGAGGAGCAAAAGTACCAGTACGCCCTGAACTCTCCTTACTACGTCGAAAGTACCGAAGGGCCGCGGGTGAGCCGCGAATCGGTCGAGTTTTTCTTGGCCTGGCTCGACGAACTGGCCGAATTGCCGGCCGACGAGCGATCGGCCAGCGAGGCCGAAATCGCCAAAGCACGCGAATTCTGGCAGCAACTTCTCTCCGAAGCCAACGCCCCGTAGGCACAAACAGCATTCGCTCCAGCGGCCGATTGGCGTAGAATGGCGGCACGCAGTGTTGCCCCGCCCGCCTTTCGCCATCCCACCAGGAGCCCCCTCATGCTGTGCCGGCTTGTGACGAGTCTCGTTATCGGTGCCTTCGTTTCTCTACCTGTATTGGCCGAAGAACCGAGCCCACCGGCCACGGAGCCTTCAACGGCTGAGGCGATTCTGCGATCCGCCACCGAGCGCATCACCCAGGCAAAATCCTTTACGGTCGACGCCAAGGCAAGCGTGGTCGTAGGGATGCCGGGTTTCGAACACGAAAAATATGGCCGCTACAAAGTGGCCGCCGAACGCCCGAACCAGTTGCTGGTGCTGCGGACCGATGGTGAGATGGGGGGCACCGTGGCTAACGATGGCAAGAAACTGTTGATGTACAACGCGGAACTGCAGCAGTACATCGAAAGCGAAGCAGCCCCGTCGCTCGATATGCTGAGCAGCGACTTTGGCATGATGTCACTGCTGGAAGGGGGCATGGGTGGTTTATTTCTTCCTTTGCTAGCCGACGATCCCGTCGCTCGACTTACTGGAGGGACAACCGCCAGCCAGGTGGTCGGCGTCGAGAAGATCGATGGATTGGAGTGCCACCATCTGAAGTTCGAGCAGGAAAGCTCTGACCTCAATGTCTGGGTCACTACCGGCGCGGCACCGACGATTCGCCGAATCTCGCCCGATCTCTCTAAGCAGTTTGCTGGCGAGGAAGGAGCCGACGACTTCTCGATCACCGTGGTGGTCGATCTGCGAGCTTGGGACCTTCCGGCCGAACTCAACGACGAGATGTTTGCCTTCACTCCCCCCGCTTCGGCGGAATTGAAGGAGGAGTTTGCGGCTGTTGCTCCGTCGGCGGTCATGCCGCCGATCGCTGCGGGACCTTCGCACCCACCGCTACTGGGAGAACTGGCCCCCGAGTTTGCTTTGATCGAGCTTTCTGGCACCAAGGCCTTTGAGCTGAAGCCGCTGATCGGACAGAAAGTCATTCTGCTCGACTTCTGGGCTACCTGGTGTGGTCCCTGCCGCAAGGGGCTGCCGACCATCGCCGAAGTGGCCAAGGAGTACAGCGACAAGCCGCTCGCGGTGTATGGGGTAAATGTTCAGGAAGATGCCGACGCGATTCGCGAGTTTCTCGATGAGACAAAGCTCGAGCTTCAGGTGCTGCGTGACGTGGGCGGCGAGGTGGCCAGTAGCTACCAGGTGACCGGCATTCCCCACACAGTGCTTATCGGACTCGACGGGCGGGTGCAGGTGGTTCACGTCGGGGTTGCCAGCAAAGAGGAGCTTACCGCCCAGATCGACGCGCTGTTGAATCGCGAAGACCTGGCGACCAAGCAACTGAATGCCGAGCAACCCGAGGCCGCGGCAGAGTCTGAAGCCGATGCTGAGCCAAGCGAGCCGGAAGCCGAGGAACCAGCCAAAACGCCCGAAGCCGAGCCCGCACAGGCGGATTCAGCTTCGGGAGAGTAATCGGTTGTAACCCGAGGTAAACGGGCGCTTGGTAATGCTGTGGGCTAGCTGCCAGCCTGACGGCTGGCCCGGCGGCGATCGGACTCTTTGAGCATGATCTTCCGCAGGCGAATCGTCTTGGGAGTGACTTCCACCAATTCGTCGTCGTCGATGTATTCCAGGCAGGCTTCCAGCGACATTTCGCGGACTGGCCGCACCTGGCTGTTGTCGTCCTTGCCAGCGGCGCGAACGTTCGTGAGTTTCTTACCGCGAACTACGTTGACCACCAGGTCGCCGCTCTTGCAGTTTTCGCCGACCACCTGGCCTTCGTAGACCTCGTCGCCCGGTTTTACGAAGAACGATCCGCGATCGTACAACGCGTCGAGCGAGTAGGCGGTGACCGGTCCTGGCTCGTTGGCGATCAGCACGCCAGCCGTGCGGTGCGGCACGGCGCCGCGTAGCGTTTCGTAGCCGTGCAGCGTGTGGTGAATCACCGCATTGCCCTGCGTGGCGGTCAGCAGCCGGCTGCGCAGGCCGATCATCGCCCGGGCGGGGATCGAGAATTCCATGTGCACGAAACCACTGTTGCCGGTCTTGTAGCCCATCTTGAGCAGTTCCGCCCGGCGATCACCCAGCAGCGACATGACCGAGCTTTGATGCTCGTCGGGCACGTCGACTACCAGCAGCTCGATCGGTTCCTGCTTCTGGCCATCGATTTCGCGAACCACCACGTGCGGCTTGCCCACGCAGAGCTCAAAGCCCTCGCGACGCATGTTTTCGATCAAAATGCCCAAGTGCATCAAACCACGGCCGCTCACGCGGTATTGCTCCATGGTCTCGCCCGGCTCGACTCGCAGGGCGACGTTCGAGCGAAGTTCGCGTTCCAGGCGGTCGCCGATCTGGCGGCTCGTCAGGTACTTTCCGTCTCGGCCGCTGAGCGGGCCATCGTTCACACGGAACGTCATGTGCAGCGTCGGTTCGTCGACCGTCACGGTCGGCAGGGCCTCGGGCTTGCCGGCGTCGGCGATCGTGTCGCCGATATTGATGGGGTCGAGCCCCACGACCGCGCACAAGTCGCCCGCTTCTACTTTCTTGACTTCCTTGCGTTCGAGCCCCTCGAACGCCAGCAATTGCAGGATTTGCTGGTTCGAAACGTTGCCCTGTCGGTCGATCACGGCCACGCGCTGACGGGCTTCGAGTTTGCCGCCGAAGATGCGGCCAATGGCAATACGGCCCACGTAATCGGAGTAATCGATGCTGGTGACCAGCAGCTGGGTATTGGCCGTGGGGTCGGCAAAACGTGGCGGCGGCACCCACTCGACCATCGCTTCGAACAGCGGACGCATATCGACTCGCTCGTCGTCCAGCGAATTGGCCGCCCACCCTTCCTTGGCCGAGGCATAGACAGTCTGGAAGTCGAGCGCTTCGTCGTCGGCACCGAGGTCAGAGAGCAGGTCGAAGACCTCGGTCACCACTTCGTCGGGACGCGAATCGGGACGGTCGACCTTGTTGATCACTACCAGCGGCCGCAGTCCGCAGGCCAGGGCTTTTTGCAGCACGAATCGGGTCTGCGGCATCGGCCCCTCAAAGGCGTCGACCACCAGCAGCGCCCCGTCGGCCATGGTGAGCACCCGCTCGACCTCGCCCCCAAAGTCGGCGTGGCCCGGGGTGTCGATCAGGTTGATGCGGTAAGTGTCCCCATCGGCAGCTTCGTAGGTGACCGCGCAGTTTTTGCTGAGAATGGTGATGCCGCGCTCGCGTTCGAGGTCGCCGGTGTCGAGCACCAGGCCGTGCTGACCGCCGGCGCGGCGGTCGAGCTCCTCGGAGCGGTACAGCCCCGACTGGTACATCAGCTTGTCGACCAAACTGGTTTTGCCGTGGTCGACATGGGCAATAATTGCCACGTTTCTAAGCAGGGAAGTGTCGGCGTACATGGGCTGGTTTGTTCGCAGGCGGGGGGGCAGTCGAGGGGGCAGTCGAGGGGGCAGGGGGGCCGGAACCGCGGTTCCGGGGTGGGCTTTCCCGGGTATCCAGAGAAAGGCATCCAGAAACAGCTTGTTGTACTCCCCACGCGAACGGGTTGTATAGGCCGGTCGGGATATTCCTTCGCCATTTGAGCTCAGGCGGCAAGATTTGCCCGACCAGACGCGACTTCCTATTCTGCCGAAGCCGATAACGGTAATTAGGAGCTTCCGGATAGCAAAGCTTGTTGCCGTCGGAAGATCATCCTATACTTTGATGATACGTAGATTTGCGTCATTGACGCCCTGCTTCGGCCACCAGCCAGCCGGCCAACGAGCAGGACGCCGTATCCCCGAACCATCCCACCCCAGCGGGGAGCGATTGTGCCCGATAACGCGCACGAAAGCCGAGACATTGGCGACCACGAAGTCGCTGTAGCAGGACAGAAACCGCAGGTGCTTTGCCTGGGCGGTAGTAACGATCAAGTTGCAGCCATCCAGCAACGCTTTGGCGACCAGATGCACGTGGTGCGTGTTGGATCGCCGATGCGAGCCATGGCGGAACTTGCCCGCGGAGATTTCGTAGGCGTGTATGCCGACGCGGAACACTTCTCCGCCGCCTTCGACGCGGGGCAGGTCATGCAGAATCAGCAGATTCTGCAGAGTATGTCCGACGGGGTACTGCTTCTAGGCAGCGACAACGTAATCATTTGGAGCAATGGCCGACTCGGCGAATGGGTCGGTGTGCAGGACGTTGTCGGTCAAAATCTTTACAGTGTACTCTCCGATCCCGAGATCCTCGGTTCCGAGTTCTGCCCCTTCGGTCGGGCGTTGAGCACCCAGCACCCCAGTGCGAGCACGCTCCGCTGCGAAGACAACCGCTGTTACCGAGTGCATGCCGCCCCGCTGTTTGAGGGTAGCGAGCAAAGCCGGCACCTGGTGGTCACCATTCGCGATGTGACCGACGAGTACCACGAGCGCCAGAAGCTGGCCAACATCCATCAAGCCGGTGTCGAACTAGCCGACCTGACCCCCGACGAAGTCGCCGACATGGACTTCAACGGGCGGATCGAACTTTTGAAGGACAACATCCTGCATTGCACACAGGACGTCCTCAAGTTCGACGTGGTCGAGATTCGCATGCTCGAACAATCGACCGGCTCGCTCAAGCCGCTGCTGGCGGTCGGCATGAAACCGGAAGCTGAAGCCCGCGAGTTGATTGCCAGCACCGAAGGCAATGGAGTCACCGGTTGGGTGGCAGCCACTGGTCAAAGCTATCTGTGCGAAGATACCAGCAAAGACGGCCTGTACCTCGAAGGAAGCCAGGGAGCCAAAAGCTCGATGACCGTGCCGCTGATGCTGCACGACGACGTGATTGGTACTTTCAACGTCGAGAGTCCCGAGGTCAAAGCCTTTACCAACAGCGACTTGCAGTTCGTCGAGATCTTCTGCCGCGACCTGGCAGTTGCCCTCAATACGCTGGAGTTGCTGGCCGCTGAGCAGGCAAACACGGCCGCTGCCAGTGTCGAAGCCATTCATCGCGCGGTGGCCCGCCCGGTAGACGACATCCTGAACGACGCGGTGAACGTGATGGAGCGTTACATCGGCCACGATCCCGCCGTGGTGGAACGCTTGCAACGTATTTTGATGAACGCCCGCGACATCAAGCAGGTGATTCAGAAGGTGGGACAGTCGATGGCTCCATTAGAAGCGCGCCCCGCATCTTCGCGACCCGAGCAGCGTCCCGCCCTGGTGGGCAAGCGAGTGCTGGTGGTCGACGAAGACGAGAGTGTTCGCAGTGCCGCGCACGCGCTACTCGATCGCTACAGCTGCGTGGTGGAAACCGCCCACGACGGCAACGAAGCAGTGCTCATGGTCCGCAACCTCGGCCAGGGGCAACGGTACGATGCCATCATTTCCGACATTCGCTTGCCCGATATGTCGGGCCACCAACTCATGTTGAAGCTGGCCGAAATGAGCGAGCATGTTCCGCTGATTCTGATGACCGGATTCGGCTACGACCCTGGGCACTCCATCGTCAAAGCTCGGCAAGCAGGCCTGAAGCACGTGTTGTACAAACCGTTCCGCCTGGATCAACTACTGGAAGCCGTAGAACAAACGGTGACCCCCGAAGCCTGATCCTCGCCGCGAACCTTTCCGCATCACTTGCCCTCGCTCGATCGTCATCATGTCGATGTTTGTCCGTTTGCTTCTTTTTTTAGTGGCCATGGGTGGCAATTTCACCTTCTGGGTGGCCGTGATCAATCGCACCCACGCGTATGGCTGGAATCGCAAGTTCGTCGATGTGCTGATGCTGATCTGCCTGCTGGCGGTAGCCGTGGCTGCCTGGCCGCTGGCGCTGTTTGCCGCGGGAACTAATTCGGTCGCCTACTTGCCCGCGCTGCCGGAGTGGCTCGTGCAAGGTTGGGGATGGGCCTCCGTAGCGGCCGCGGGGCTGATGTTTGCTCATAACACCTGGCGATGGTTGCACCCCGAACGCCGAGGCGGTACCGGGCAGGTGACGCGCATGCCGCTGGATATGAAGGTCGAGGACTCCAGCGAACTTCTCGCTGAGGGAGTTCCCCAGAAGCTCGGCGCGCTACCAGGCAACCAAGTGGTGTCGCCGGAGTGCGTGGAGATGGAGCTGCTGGTGCCAAACCTGCCAGCGGCCTTCGAGGGGCTGAAGATCGTGCACCTGTCCGACCTGCATATGTCGGGGCGCATCAAGCAAGCCTACTACGACACGATGGTCGACTACGCGAACGACTGGCAAGGCGATCTGGTGGTGATCACCGGCGACATCGTCGAACGACCTTGCTGCTACGATTGGGTCGAGCAGACGCTCGGCCGGCTCGAAGCACGCGACGCCCGCCTGTTCGTGCTCGGTAATCATGACGTAAAGGCTGGCCCCGACGAAGTGCGGCGGCGACTCACTGCGATTGGGTTCCTCGACGTCGGTTGTCGCTGCGAACGCATCCGGATCGAACGTGGTACCTGCCTGATCGCAGGCAACGAGACTCCCTGGTTCAGCCCCCCGCCGCTGGTTCCTCCTAGCAACGGTGCAAACGAAACGCTGCGAATCGCCCTGTTGCACACGCCCGACAACTTTGCCTGGGCGCAAGGAAATGGGTTCCACGTCGCCCTGGCGGGGCATAACCATGGCGGGCAGGTTCGCTTCCCGATCATCGGGGCGCTACTTTCCCCCAGCATTTATGGCACCCGCTACACGGCCGGCGTGTTTCGCTCGCCGACGACGGTCATGCACGTAACGCCTGGCACCGGATCGATGTCGCCAATTCGCTGGAACTGCGCCCCCGAGCTCAATCTGATCACGCTCCGCAAGGCGTAGCGACTGGCGGTCGCCGAGCACGACTTGCTACCATGGCAGTGCCAACTCGTCGTGATTCCTCAATCGCTATAGCTACACATGCTCCGCCAATTGCTAGAGATGCCGTACTGGAAGGTCGTGCTATTCGCCACGATCGCTATTGGCACCGTCGGCATCCTGGCGAACTACCCCGACTACTTACCGCCGAACTTTCACGCGGTCTTTCTGCTCGGCCGGCAAGGCTACTTCTTTGGCATCTACCAATGGGCGTTCTACGCTCATTTGATCGCGGGGCCGGTGACTTTGGTGCTAGGCACGCTACTGATGAGCGAAACGCTCCGCAGTCGCTGGCCGAAAGGGCATCGCACAATGGGGCAAGTGCAGGTGGCCGCTGTGTTGCTGCTGCTTTGCCCTAGCGGGCTGGTGATGTCGTACTGGGCGATGAGCGGTGTGATCGCTGCAGTGGGACTGGCAACGCTTGCGATGCTAACCGCGGTGAGCATCCTGCTGGGATGGAGGGCTGCTGTGGCAGGACGCATGGATGCCCACCGGCGGTGGATGCTGCGAACCTTCGCCCTGCTCGCCTCGTCGATCGTGCTACGCCTGATAGCAGGCACGACCGAGTGGCTGCAACTGCAAGGCAACTACCCGCTGTCGGTCTGGGTGTCGTGGATCGCTCCGCTCGTGGTGGTCGAACTCTATCTCCGCAGCCGACGACGAGCGCCCCAAGTCGCCCGTACCTCTTTGGCGAAATAGCCAAACTCACTCCCCCAGCTTCTCCCCGCCCGCCTTGGTAGCCATCGCCCGCAGCACTTCGTGGTCGATGTCGACTTCAATCAATTCGGAGTGCCCGTCAACGTATCCGACGATGAATACTCCATGATGGTTGGCTTCCGACTCCTCGGTGATCGCGAGCAGTTCTTTCAGGGTGATATCGCGTGGTTCCATCCACTCGATCTGACTGCCAGTCAGTTCGACAAGCAGCAGTGTGCTACTGCTGCCATCCGTGATTTCGCTTAGCTTGCAGGGAGTACTTCCGTTGAAAACACACTCGGCACCGGTCACGGCTACGTAGCTGGTGTAATTGTCGTCGACAGCGTCCATGGGGCATTTGTATTCATAAAGGGTTGTCCGTCGAGCGATGGCGTTGGTCTCGTGGTCCCATGGTTTGGTCAGATCGATCTTCTCAGATACCGTTTCCCCTGCAAGGTAAGGCAAGATCAGCGTGCGCCAACTGTGGAGCGGGTTTCCTTGTTCGTCGACCGAGTAGGCAGGGGGGAGCTCACCATGCTTCGATTCGTAGCCCAAGATCGCCAGGTTCAATTGTTTGACGTTGTTAATGCATTGATTCCGATAGGCAGCAGGGCGGGCACTGCGT
This sequence comes from Aeoliella mucimassa, assembly GCF_007748035.1. Taxonomy (NCBI): domain Bacteria; kingdom Pseudomonadati; phylum Planctomycetota; class Planctomycetia; order Pirellulales; family Lacipirellulaceae; genus Aeoliella; species Aeoliella mucimassa. The sequence continues at coordinate 4,914,076 of NZ_CP036278.1, read as the reverse complement.
ACTGCTGGCATCAACAGCGGAACCACAATCAGCATCAGCACCGCGATCAGAAGTCCCGTCCGAATGAACTTGGTCTTGAGGCTCGCCGGCTGAGGGTGAGCATCGTCGGTGCTACGGTAGGGGTTGTCTTCTTCGGGTAGGTGGGGCGACATTGTTGTGCCTGTCAAAGTGGAATGGGAGTCGCTAGCTTCATCTTGCGATAGAGAGACTTACTCGTTGATCTTCTCTTCGCCTGCTTTTGTCGCCATAACGCGAAGTGTTTTGCTGGCGAAATCGGTGTCGACTTGTGCAACGCTCCCGTCGGCGTAACCAACGTGAATGCTACGCGAGTGAGGCAAATGGCCTTCCCCTGGCAGCTTCAGCAGCTCTTGGAGCGAGATATCGCGTGGCTCCATCCACTCTATCGTCTGGTTGTTGACCTCGACTACCAGCAGGGTTTCGCTCAGCAGATCGGTGATTTCGGCTAGATTGCAGGGAGTGCTTCCGCTAAAGATGCAATCGTCTCCCACAACTGCCACGTAATTCGTGTGGGTGGAGACATCGCTTGATTCAGCCGGGCATTGGTAGATCCAAACGTTTGCTTTCCTGGCATCTGCATTGACGGGATCGTCCCAAGGCTTAGTCAGATCGATTTGATCGTACAGCTCCATCTGCTCCAGGTAAGGAAGAATTAAGGTTCGCCAACTATGGAGCGGATTGCCCTCTTCGTCGACCGTGTAAGCGGGAGGGAACACTCCATGCACCTCGCGGTAGTTGATGAGTGCCAGGGAAATCTGCCGAACGTTGCCAGCGCAGATTGCTGCATCAGGCACCCCACGGCCAGTACGTCCCGCGGGGAGTAGCAGCACCGCAATCACGGCGACTGGCAAGAGCACAATGGCAAAGAACAGCAGGGCTTTCAGCCAGAGTGGACGGCCGTGATGACCGTGGCCTGTTTCACTGCTGTGAAAAGGGTTTTCGGATGAGCTTTGAGTATCAGCCATGAAACGACTCCCCCTCGCGTGAGTGTTGATTGGATGACGTTCGCTTAATCCCACACTGGTTCACGTCCCTCGGCCGCTGCTTTTAGTCCCTCTTCGGCCGCGGGGGTGGTTCGCGACGTGGCCAAGGCAATCGAGCCACTGGCCAGGTCGGTAAGTAGTTTCTCTCCAATGGTCTCCATAAGCAACCGTTTGGTTAAGCTCACCGCTTGCGGCGAAGCCGTCGCGGCCGCCGAGCCAAGTTCCATCGCTCGCGCCCACAATAAGTGTTGCGGTACGATTTCGTGGTATAGCCCGAGTCGATGGGCTTCCACAGCTTCCAACGTTTGTCCCAACACCGCCAACCGCGCAGCGATTGCCGCATTAGTCCGATACGCAACCAGCGGCGCGGTGAGCCCAGCGACTAGACCCTGCTTCGCTTCGGGCAGCGAGAGTTCAGCCGTGTCGCAGGCCAGCACCATGTCGCTCGCCATGAGCAGCGCGACTCCCAGCCCAGCCACGGGGCCATTGACGGCCGCGATCACCGGCTTGGGAAACTCCAATAGTTCGGCCAACAGTTGTTGCACGTCGTCGGCCTGGTCGCCCCATTGCTGGTGCAACTCTACCGCATTATCGGGCTTGGTTTCGTGGTCGCGGGCCATCTCCACCAGGTCGTGCCCGGTGGTAAAGGTGTCGCCGGCGCCGGTGAGCACGATCGCTCGCGCGCGGCTGTCACGGTGCAGGTCCTGGATGGCGGTCGCCAGCTCAGCGAGTGTTTGCCGCGAAAGTGTATTGCCCTGCTCGGGACCATTTAGCAGGATCGTGCCCACCGGAGCGGTTACTTTCACTTCGATCGGAGTCGCGGCAGGTTCGGTCATCGGAGGTTTGTGTGCTGGGGTTTGCGCTGAATGAGGGGCATTTTTCCGGCCCGCAACGTCTGGCCGCATCATGGCGGAACGCCTGCCAGCAGTCTGGCAGCGAGTCGGCCTACGGCTTATCATAAACCGTTTTGCTAGTCGGTCCCTACGCCAATTGTATGAAGCCTACGGCCCCCATCATTGTTCGCGGAGCACGCACCCACAATCTGCGTGAGGTCGACCTCGACGTCGCCCGCGGGCAGCTCACCGTTTTTTGCGGCGTTTCTGGTAGCGGGAAGACCAGTATGGCGATCGATACGCTCCACGCCGAAGGGCAGCGGCGGTACATCGAGAGCTTCTCGGCCTATACCCGACAGTTTCTCGAACAGCTCGACAAGCCCGACGTCGACCAGATCGAAGGCGTGCCGCCGACCATCGCGGTAACGCAGCAGAACCAAAGCCGGTCGAACCGTACCACGGTCGCAACCACCACCGAGGTGGCCGACTACCTGCGATTGTTATTTGCTCGGATCGGCAAGGTGTATTGCACCGAATGCGGTCGGCGGGTCGAGGAACACTCACCCGAGTCGATCGCACTGAAGGTGGCCGACCTGCCTGAAGGCCTGCGGCTCATGGTCGCGTACGTACTGGCTTCGGTCGAAATTGACGACGCCAGTCTGATGATCGACGACCTGCGGCAAGCAGGGTTCCTGCGTGTGATCGTGAATGGCACCACCACCACGGTGGACGACATCGATCCGCAGCAACTCGCGGCCGCTGACGAAGTGCTGGTGATTGTCGACCGACTCTCTACGGGGAATCTTGGCGAAGGGCGAGCGCAGGAGTCGATTGAGTCGGCCTTGGATCAAGGTCACGGCAGTTGCGTCATTCTCTGGCAAGCCGACGACGGTACCACCGACATTGATGGTCGGCGTTGGCACCGTCGCGACTACAAGACCGACCTGCACTGCGCGGCCTGCGATCGCGATGCGGTGCGGCCTGAGCCTCGTCTGCTCGATTTCAACAGCCCGCTGGGTGCGTGCACCGAGTGCGAAGGCTTCGGCAGCGTGTCGGAAATCGATATGGGCAAAGTAGTGCCCGACGAATCGAAGACCCTCAAGGAGGGAGCGGTCGCCCCGTGGAACACCCCGGCCTACGCTCACGAGTTGCAAGAGCTGCTCGCGTTGGCCGACGATTACAAGCTGCGGATCGATGTGCCTTACTCGGAGCTGACCGAGGAGGAAAAGCGAATCGTCGCCGAAGGGGTGCCGGAACGCGATTTCGGCGGGCTTGCCGGATTCTTTCGCTGGCTAGAGAAACGGAAGTACAAGATGCACCTGCGGGTGTTCCTGAGCCGCTGGCGTTCGTACCGCGATTGTCCCACCTGCGGCGGCGCGCGTCTCCGCCCCGAAGCCCTGGCCGTGAAAGTCGATGGCCGAAATCTGGCCGAGCTGTACGGTATGGAAATCCGCGAAGCCCTCGCCTGGCTCGAGTCGCTCGAACTCGACGAAACTCGCCGAGCGATCGCCAAGCCGCTATTGGCCGACATTCTGCCAAGGTTGGGCTATCTGGCCGAAGTGGGAGTCGACTACCTCACGCTTAATCGTCCGCTCCGCACGCTCAGCACCGGCGAAGCTCAGCGCGTCGCCATGACCACCACGCTCGGTTCGGCGCTGGTCGACATGCTTTACGTGCTCGACGAACCGACCGGCGGACTGCATCGCAGTGACTCGTTGCGGTTGCTTGATTCGATTCGCAAGCTTCGCGATCGAGGCAACACAGTGCTGGTGGTGGAACACGACGAAACCCTGATCACCGGCGCGGACCAGGTGGTGGAGTTCGGCCCGCTTGCAGGTACCGAGGGGGGCGAGGTGGTGTTCCAGGGGCCTCCTTCCGAACTGCCGACTGCCGAGTCGAGCCCGACCGGCGACTGGCTGGCTGGCCGCCGGTTGCTGGGGGACTCCGAGAATCGCCGCCCTGCCGAAGCGGGCATGCTCACCCTCATCGGTGCCAGCGGTAACAACTTACAGAACATCACAGTCGACTTCCCGCTGGGCGTGTTCGCCGCAGTGACTGGCGTCAGCGGGGCTGGCAAGAGTACGTTGGTGCAACAAACGCTCTATCCGGCTCTCGCCGAGCGACTCTACAAAGCGAGCGGCAAGTCGGATCACCCGCCGCTTCCGTGCGACGACCTGTTGGGGAGCGGTCAGTTAGAGGACGTGGTGCTCGTCGATCAGTCGCCGGTCGCTCGCTCGCCCCGTTCCAATCCAGTAACCTACGTCAAAGCGTTCGATCCGATTCGTGCCTTGTTTGCCGAGCAGCCCGAGGCTTCGCTCAAGGGTCTCACTGCAAGTCACTTTAGCTTCAATGTCGAAGGTGGGCGGTGCGAACGCTGTCAGGGAGCAGGGCAGATTGAAGTCGATATGCAGTTCCTGGCCGACGTCTACATGACCTGCGGCGATTGCCAAGGTCGACGTTACAAGCCCGAAGTGCTGGATGTTGCCTACCGCGGGGTGCCGATCGACGAAGTGCTCGACATGACCGTCGTCGATGCATTCCGCTTCTTCCGCGGGCACAACAAACTGCAATCGAAACTCAAGTGCCTGCTCGACGTCGGGCTGCACTACGTTCGACTCGGCCAACCAGCCAACACCCTGTCGGGCGGCGAAGCCCAGCGGCTCAAGCTCGCTAGTTACCTGTCGGCCAAACGCCGTGGACGCACGCTGTTCATCCTCGACGAGCCCTCTACTGGGCTGCATTTCTCAGATGTGGTGCAGTTGGTCGACTGCTTCGACGCGCTGATTGATGTCGGGCACTCGGTGCTAGTGGTGGAGCACAACGTACCGCTGCTGCAGGCAGCCGATTACATCATTGATATCGGTCCCGGGGCCGCCGGCGACGGGGGCCGCGTGGTGGCCCATGGTACCCCCGAGCAGGTTGCCAAGTGTCCCGAATCGGCTACCGGGCGGGTGCTGGCAGTTGCCTTGGAGCGGCAAGCTCGCTCCATCGAAGAAGCGCGTCGCGAGGAAGAAGCCATTGATTAACGGAGTTCACATCGCGAGTCGCACTGCTGATCAAACGTTGGCCGTGCTGGAGCTTACGCCGGTGATCGATCCACCGCTCGGCGATGGCATGGTCGTCGTCGGGGCGGTACGCGGACCTTACAGCGAGCGTTCGCACACACTACCGGCTGAGTTTCCGCTAGCTGACGCCGACGATGGCAAGCTCGTCGCCCGCATTGTGGATCCCTGCTACGCGACCGATGACTTACCGATGGAGTACGTCGTAGAACTCTACGCCAAGCAGGGGGCGGAGACGCTTGGTGAGTACAAGACACGAGTGACGCTGCGCGCGAAGTAAACGCGGCGCAATTTCTTAGCAAGCAGCGGTCGCTTCTAGTTCGACCGGTTCCAGCTCGTTCGCCCGACGCAAGAACTGCGGCACCGGCGACGGAACCACTCGTGGCAATCGTTGCTCAATCCACTTCCTCGCTGCCTCACGCGTGGCGAGATTCGCCATCACGAACTTGGTACCCTCTTCCACGTGATCGCAGCAGATCAAATGCCGCGTGCGCGTCGGGTCGTAGGGGTCGGGCAGGGGAATAATTTGTAGCTTGGGCATATAAAATCGTAGGTCACGCTCTACGAGCGTAAAGTCAGCCCACACTGCTTTTAACACAATTTGCATGAAACGGCACCCAAAGAGGGGGGCGTAGGTAACGACTGCAATGTTTGCTAACACCCCCTGCGACTGGTGTGATATACTGAACCGCTCGCAGACGGGCAATGCGAAAGCTACCCGCTAAAAGTAGCACTATTCAACGAGTTTTCAGGAGGGGAACGATGAAGTCGTACTGGTTGATTGCATTGGCAGTTCTGTTGGTTGGGAGCTCGGTTGCTAGCAACGATGCCAGAGCACAAGGGTTATCCGAAGAGCAGGCGATTACTGCCAAGACCGGCAGTCTGGACGCCATCGCCGATCAGTTCAAGCAATACCCTCAGGTGCAACTGTCGCACCATCGCTTCGGGACCACTCCGAATGGCAAACGCCACTTTATCGGAGAGTTCGGAGCCGAATACGTTGCGCTCGTACTGCGAGAACTCCCCAAGCACCAGCTGATCGAGATTCGATTCGACCTGATCGTCATTGGCTCGTGGGATGGTAGCAATACGACCTATGGTCCCGATTTCTGGAACATGGGCGTCGTCGGTGGTCCGCAGCTCATTCATACCACCTTTAACAATTGCGACCCCATCGGCACCCACCAGCAGTCGTACCCCGACAACTTCCCACTCGGTCCCTACGAATCGCGAACCGGATCGTCCGAGTCGTTCAGTTTGGGATTCGAGCGAAGCATCATGGGGAGCCGGCTGGGGTCAACGGTTTATCCGGTCCGCGTCGTCGTGCCGCACACGAGCGACGAGTTCGCCATGTATTGGTCGGGCCAATTTAGCGATCGTAACGACGAAGCACCCGGCGAGAACAGCAACAACAGCTGGGCGATCACGAATCTCGACATCCGAGTCGACAACCGACCGACCCTGACCGAGGAGCAGCTCTCCAAGCTGTGGACCCAGCTCGGTAGCCAAGACCCAGTGCAGGGCAATGAAGCATTGTGGGATTTGGTGGCAACAGGCGATCAGGCGACCGCCTGGATCGGCGAATCGCTACAACGGGCAAACCAGGAGCCTGCCAACGAGAAGTCGAGTCGTTCCACCAAGCAGCCTACGCTCTCGAGCCGCAAGCTGCATCGCACGCATCACCTTCTGCAGGTCATTGGCACCCAACGGGCCAGAGAACTAAAATGGCAAATGGACCGCCCAGGCGGGCCGTATGCACTGCAGCCGGAGTCGATTGAGAACTACGAAATGTTCGACTAGCGCGAACACGAATCTCGTCGTCAGTAGCTGCCGACTTTTCTTTCGCGTGTGACCAGGGTAACCAGCATGGCCGACTCGAAGTTTCAGCTTAAGCGTGTGGTAGGAGCCATCACCATTGTGTTGGTCATCGGCACCATTGCCGGTTGGTGGTTCGAGTTGTTGCCCACAGGCAACCGGCGGATACCTCAGAATGCGATCATGGTGATCGCCCCTTACCGCTACAACGGGACTTGGGTGTTCGACGATAGTCGCGCGGGCCTGGTTCGCGAACCTTTCGTTGCTGGTGTGCCGGAGATGATCGACGCGCTCGTGGCCGACATCCCCGATGCAAACAAAGGGTTTCGCCTCACGTTTTCGGCCAAGCCGTTTCCCGACTACCAGAAGAAACTCACCTGGCTCCGCGGCGATATGGAAGGCAATTTCTACCGGTTGGACGATCCTCCGATGGAAGGATGGATCTGCCCGGCCATGTTCCACTACTACGATAAGGCCCCGCCTGAGCTGTACGTAAAAGCCGATCCGCTGTAACGATCGTTCTGTCGATTCCCAGCAGGACTCGGGCTTAAGGCGAAAAGGACAAAGCAACTGAATGCGTAATGTGTTGCTTCGCTATGATGGATATCACTAGGAGACAATCAGGATGAACGGAGAAAATGCTTATCAGTCGCCAGAAACTGCCAGTGTGCGGCCACCACGTCGGCGACATTTGCTGGTGCGGATCGGACTGGGATGCCTGTGGTTCCTCGTGATATGGTTTGTGTCGAATGCCATTATTGGTGGTTTCGTCGGTGCCATGGCGGGGGCAAACGTCGACTCTCCCGAGTTAGCCGCACAGGCCGGGTTTAATGCCTCGGTGGCTTTCTTCGATCAGTATCGGATGCCGGTCCTGGCGACTCAGATCTGCGGAACGATCTTGCTTGGGTGGTTCGGCATCCTGCCGGGCACTCGCGAAATGATCAAGTAAGTAGCTTCCGCTCGCGAAATGGCCCATTTTGCGGGTTGGCGACGATAGGTTTTGCCGGCGTCGGGTGGTTATAATGGCGGGCTCGGTGCTGAGCATCGCTACCTCCGAAAATCCCCCCTCCGCTATGAGAGTTTTCATGAGTTTCCTTCGTGCCTTGCTTTCTTCAAGTTTTGCATGCTTCGTACTCGCGACCACAACGCTGCATGCCCAGCAAGTGGGCGAGCAGATCGAACGCCAGGGCGACGAGATCGTCGTCTGTGGGCAGTTGTTTCATACCACAGCGCCGGTAAAGCTTTGGATGGATCCAGGCGGGTACGATGCGTATCGCATTGAGCGGCGGTTCGTTCCGTTCGAGAAATCAGATTGGGATACCACGCTGGCCGAGGCCAAGCTCGACTCGCCCAACCGCTATGGCATTCGCAAGGAGCCGCTCACGCCTGACGAACTCGAACAAGTCCGCGGCGGGGGATGGGATCTGCCGCTGCTGCAGAAAGTGGTCGACCAGTTCGTGATGCACTACGACGTGTGCGGCCGCAGCGAAACTTGCTTCAACGTGCTGCACGACCATCGCGGGTTGAGCGTGCACTTCATGGTCGACGTCGATGGCACCATCTACCAGACCCTCGACCTGAAGGAGCGGGCCTGGCACGCGACGATTTCGAACACGCGATCGATCGGGGTCGAAATCGCCCACATCGGTGCTTATCGCTCGGCCGATGCCGAACCGCTGAAAAAGTGGTATCAGGTCGGCGACGATGGCATCGCCCAGCTCAAGTTGCTCGAGCATACCAGCGATCCCAGCTTGAATAATCCTCTCGCCCGCCCAAAAATCGTCGAAGGCACCATCCAAGGCACCAAGCTCTATCAGTACGACTTCACCGAAGCCCAGTACGACTCGCTCATCAAGCTCACCGCAACGTTGTCGCGCGTGTTCCCCAAGATCAAGCTCAACTATCCCCGCGACGAAGAAGGCCAGTTGATTCCGCGGGTGTTGCCGAAGGAAGACTGGCAAGACTTCCAAGGCGTGCTCGGGCACTACCACATCCAGAAAAACAAGACCGATCCCGGCCCGGCCTTCGACTGGGAGAAGGTGATCGGCGGCGCGAAAGAGTTGGTCAAAGAGTAGGGCAGGGTAGGGGAGTCCTACACGACCGCGCGTTACTCAACCCTCGCATCGAGCAGAATCAGGTCGTTAAAGCGGTCGACGTTGTGGCCGCCGCTCCAGGCGATGCCGCGCATCAGCAGCAGGCGGAACATTGGGTCGTCGAACGTCCACATGTAGTGCCCTGGAATCGACACAAACACTCGGCCTTTGCCTGGCTGGTAGGTCCAGAACTGCGGGGTGTCTTCCCCCTCTTCGCGACTGGTACCGAGCAGGTCGATTTGCGTAGCATCGCCGCGGAGTCGCCAGTAGGTTTCGTCGCGCCACTCGACGCCGGCAAAGTTGCGGGCGACGGGATGATCGCTGGCCGGGGTAAAGTCGATATTCAGCTCGCCGTGCCGGTAGCCGACCGCCCCGGCCTTTGAGGCCAGCCCGATCCGCTTGGCAAACTGCTCCGGCTGCTCGTTGCCATTCACGGCCCAGTGGATGTAGACGAGTCCCCCGCCGTGGGCGAGGAACCGATCGATGAGTTCCGCGCGGGCGTCGTTCCAGTCTCCCTTTTGGTAGAACACGATCACGTCGGCCGCATCGGCTTCCTCGGGGGTTGGGAACAGCCAGGCGGTTGCCACCTCGGTACGTGGGGCCTTGGCCAGTAGCTTGCTCCACACCTTGAGCCAGGCAGGGTAGTCGTGTTCGCCGAGGTTATGATCCTTCGGGCCAGCGACCAGCAGCACCTTGAGCACCTCGTCCGACTTCGGCGTGGGGTCCTCCCCCTTCAGGGCCGCGTCGACATCGTCCATCGACCGGGCCGGCGGCGGAGTCATCCCCCCGTAATCCGGCATGTGAAACGAGGTCGGCTCGTCGGCCCCAGCGTATCGACCGGCAATACAGACCATTGCTAGCAGCACCGTCCCGCGAATCGTGGGGGAAAATCGACGCGAACCATTCTCCAGCAATCGGCACTTAACCATGAGAGACCTCGAAACCCGGGAAGAGAAGCAGCGGTGATTCCGTTATTATCGCTATTCTCAGGCCATATGGAACCATGGAAGTGGAGGTTTCCGAGAAGCGAACTTTCAAGCTACAATGGCGTGTCTATCGCCAATGTCATCACGGTCGGGTGGCAGAGTCTGGTTGATTGCACCGGTCTTGAAAACCGGCGTGCTCGAAAGAGTACCGGGGGTTCGAATCCCTCCCCGACCGCTTGCTTGCCCCCCTGGGCGAAGATCTTGTTTTCACCCTCCGCGAGCGGAGGGTCGGCCTCTCAGGGCCGGGGAGGTGCTTAGGCTTTGCGGGAGAGATTGTGTTTTCCCTTACGCGGGGGCGTTTACAAGCTGGCTCGACCGGGCAGCGGTGTGTGCCTCGCGGGGCTCATCGCCGCAGGGTTCGCAGCGTCTCTGCCAGGCTGCTGACCGCGGTATCGAGTTCGCCTGGTAGGAGGTCGCCGAACGCGCGGTCGAGGCTCGTTGCTCCGGTCGCTCGCTGTTCTGCTTGTACGCGTGTCGATGCAAACGTTGCTTGCGAGCGGGCGGTCTGCTGGATCGGTTCCAGCAACGGAGCGGGGGTAGCTGCGGAGCCAGTTGCCGACTGTCTTGGTCGTGCATCGAAGTTGCGGAGCGAGCTGCCGGATGGTGCGTTGCTATTGTCGATGTTGGCTACTGCCAGTGGTGCCGATGAATCGCCCGCGTTGTCGGCTTCGACCGAAACCTCGCCCGGCCCGACGGACGAAGCCGAGTCGCTAGCCGTGGCAGTTTGTGGCCCGGCGAGCAACGCGGCCAACGACGGTGGCTCGGCGTTGTAGTAGTCGTTCCACGCTTGTCGCAGCAATGCCCAGTCGGCAAAGTCGGTGGTTCCGTTGAGGTTCAGGTCGCCATGCATCAACTTCTCCGCATCGCTCAGCCCGGTGGTATCGCTCCGCCAGCCATCGACGAACAGCTGCACGTCGTCCATATCGAGCAGATGGTCGCCGTTCAAATCGCCAGGGGTGGCGATCGTGATCGACACCGTAAACGCTTGCACGTTGCCTGCGTCGGATTGATAGGAGACCGTCAGCGTGTCGCTACCAAACCCAGTAGCCGGCTCGTAGGTGTAGGTACCGTTGCCGTTGTCGGTAAGCGTGCCATGCTCCGGCTGCGAGACACCGACGAACGTCGCCTGCCCGCTCATTTGTAGCCCTTGGTTCCCCGGCGAGAACTCAATGCTTTCGCCGGTGGTCAGGTCCCACGAGGTATCGAGCGTCGTAGCGAGTGGCATCCAGTCGGGCAGGTGCGATACGGCGTTCATAGCCGACTGGCTGACTTCGAGTCCCCAGGTATCGACCATGAACTCGGTCATGTCGTAGCCCACCTCGTTCGACCAACGGACCAACCATTGATCCTTTTCTTGCTGATTGGTCGTCGGAAGCAAGCTGGGGTTCGTCGCGTTGTCCTGCTCGTAGCCAGTGAACACTGCCGCGTAGGTTTCCCAGCCAAATCCATCGGCTAGTTGGAACCAGAACGACCAGCGGTCCGACTTGCTGGAGTAGCCTCCGCCGCCGCTTACGTCGCTAACTGCATGCTGCAGCACCTGCACCGGATCGGCCGACCACGACCAGCCGCCCGAAGGATTGTTGGCCAGTGTTTCGAGATTGTAGTTCGAGAAGATGTTGACTGACACTTCGCCATCGCCATCAAAGGTCCACCAACCTCGCTGATGGTTGTGCCCGAGTTCGTGGAAGTCGCCCCACGAGCCATTGGCTTGCAAATCGTTCCAATCAGCCAGGTTGCCCCAGTAAACGTCGTATGCCTGAATCGGGAAGCCCGAGTGCGCTGCACCGGCCGAGATTTGGACATCGACATTAATGATCTCGCGCCCGGTCCGTGGATCGAGTCGGCCGGCCAAGGCGTCCTGATCGACGATGACCTGCTGCCACCATTGCATGAGCTCGGTGGGACTAGTGAGCGCGGCGCTCTCACTCGATCGCTGCACCAGCATGATGTCGTCGGCCACAAACACCGCGTACGGGGCGGGCTGATCGCGAAGCGTGTTGATCCACTCTTCGTCGGTGGTTTCGCCAAGCACGAAGTAAGGTTGGCGAATCGCTCCCTCGATGGTGATCTCCAGCTCGCCGAGGTTCACCGGTGTTGAGTAAGCGTTGCCGCCGAGGTCGATGAAGATCGAGCCACCAAACGCATTGGCCACCTCGATGGTTGTGGAGTCGATCGCGAACGAACGATGCACCACCGGCAACCGCTCCCAGCTCGAACGCTGCGCAATGTTATCGGTGTGGGCGTTTACGCGGATCGTAAAGCCTTGGCCGACGAGTGCCTGAGGAACCGTGATGGTCACCAAGTCGCCAGGAGCCGCGTAGAGTCCAGTCGCTTGCCAGCGGGTGGTGCTGGTATCGATGGTCACCGTATCGGTCACACGGGGAGCATCGTCGGGAATCTCGCCATAGAGTATTTCGGCCGTGGGATGAGCCACCACTTCATCGGGCGGAGTGTTCTGCAGCAGGTTGGCCTCGTAAAGTAGCACCGCTTGGTCGAGCGAGTCGCTCACTGGCGAACTCGGCGTAGCTTGCACGGTGGAGAGCCGCGAGGCAAACGCTTCGGTAATGGCGATCGCCAGCGGATGATCCTCTGGCAGCACATCGAGCGCCAGCTGCAACGCCATACCCGCTTCGTCTTTCTGCGCGGTGGTTGCCGATGCCCCTTGCCAGTAGGCTTCGACAAACTCGAGCGCCTGCGTGGCGTTGCTTAGTTCTGTAGGTAGGTTATCGGCATCAGTCGTACCGTTGCGGAAGCCAGTGCTCCAGGCAAGTCCCGCTTTGCGAAGCACCTGGTTGCCGTCGAGTTCGACGATGTCGCTACCGAGGGATTGGTATCCCCAGCCAGTGCCGCCGGTGATGAGTCCCCCGCCGCTGGTAACGAAGTCTTCGACCGCGGCCATCTTGGCGGACGATACCGATCGGCCAAGCTCGGCAATCAGCACGTCGGCTCCAGCGAGCAGCTGTTCCCAATTGTTCGACTGCGTCACGTTGGTGTAGCCCTGCGACTGCAACCAGTTGCGGGTGGCGGTGGTCGCGGTGACGATTACCTGATTCTTACCCGCGATGCCGGAACTCCAGGCAATACTGTTTTCGAACAGCGTGCCGGTGTCGAGTTGATCGCCGACCTGCCCCATGTTGCTGACGTAACCGTTGTGGCTGAACGCGACAATCTTGCCCGAGTCCCAGTAGGCGGCCGCGACCATCGCGCGATAGTCGCCATCGTGCATCACGGAGAACGCCCCCTCTCCGGCCGAGGCGTCCGGAGGATCGAACACGGCGATCGTGCCAGGCGCGCCGACCACTGCGATATTCGACACCCCGTTGAGCAGCTCGTTGCGAGCCGCGGCCGCAGTGGCGGGCGACACTAGCGCGGCCACTTCTGGCACCGTGGCCCCCAGATGGTCGCGGGCGATAGTGTAGTCGCCCAGATTCACGACGCCATCGAAGTTTCCGTCGGCCGCCAGTAGCTCGTTATTGGCAACATTGCCATACTGAGCTTTCCAGACCTCGAGGTCTGCTATCTCGACCACTCCATTCAAGTCGTAGTCGCCCATGCCGATGGCCATCGCAGCGGCCGCATCATCGGGGGCGATCGAGAGCATTTGGCGCTCTTCGAGTGGTTCGAGTCTCAAATCGCGAGAACCGACGCCAAGCGTACGTCGAATCCGTGGTGCCATGGTGCTGTTCCTGAAAGAGATCGTTGTTGGCCCATCGGCCGAACAGGGGAACTATTACCATAACCCAGGGCGGCAAATCGCAGTAGGTATATTTGTAAACCTGGCGACGCAATCCAGCAGCCTGAGAGTTATCGCCAATCTGCCATGCTACGACGACAGTTTGCGGTAATCGCTCGGCGACACGCCTTGCGCTTTGCGGAACACGCGATAGAAGTGAACGTAATCGTCGTACCCGCACAGGCCCGCGATCACACCCGGCGAGATGTCGGTTTGGGTGAGCAGCCAGCGGGCTTCCTCCATCCGCCGCTCGAGGATGGCTTTTGCGGGCGTTTTGCCGGTGCTGGCGACGAAATGCTTGTGGAACGTCACCCGCGAGACCTTTTGCGTGTGATCGATCACGTCCTGCACGGTGACCGGATTGCAGGCGTGAGTATGGATAAACCGCAAGGCCTCGTCGACATTGCACTCGTCCGATTGCTCCGAGCCAGTGGAACCTCGCTGAATGGTAATGAACCCACCAACTAACACCACCTCGTTGTACACCGTGTTGTTCTCAGCCATTTCGAGTGCCATTTCGGCTGCCCGTGCGCCAACCTTCTCGCCGCGTGCACGCAGGCTAGTGACCGTGGGCCGAGTGGAGGTAGACACTTCGAATCCGTCGCAACCGACGATCTGCACTTCTTCCGGCACTTGGATACCGAGCAATTCGCACGCCCGGGCGATGTAGCAGCCGGTCATATGATTCTGCGAAAACAGCCCCACTGGTTTACGGACTCGCTTGAGCCAGTCGGCGAACTCCGGGTCGACCGTTTCCATGAGGTGCAGGTCTTTGAGCGAATCGGGCTCCTTGAGCCAGTAGCTTTTGTAGGGAAGGTTGTGCTTCAGCGCAAATTGCTTGTATCGGTGCTGAGTGCTGAAGGGGCCCCGGACTTCGCCCATCGCTACCTGGCAGATATGGTCAATGTGGTTGTCGTGGAATATTCGGGTAACCGAAGTGTAGAACTCTTCCGCGTCGCCCAAAACCACTGCCATCTTCTCGCTTGGCTGGGAGCGACTGGCATTCACGACAGGGATGTCCGAATCGAGAATCGGTTTCAGCAAGCCTATTTGTTCCGAAGCAACAAAGCTCACCACAGCCAGGGGACACCAACTCAATAGCGCTTGGAATGCTTGCGGATCGCGCAGTGAGAAGTCGCGAACAAACATTCCATTCTTCGGTGTTCCGAAGTGACACACACCGACTGCGAGCTTCCTCATGTAGTCGTTGAGCTCGTCAGAAGCAAAAGCCAAGCGTTTAAGTTGGGGTTCTAGCCTTTTCCGCATACGACGCACCTGTAGGCGCTTGGGTTTGGTGAAATTTTGGCTTAATTGAAAAAAAGATTGTTACTTTACAAATATACATACTGCCGGAGGGAGTGATCAATTAAGTTCAGTACTTGGACAAACTATCGGCGGTTCATTGATGAAAGCCGTGTGTTTGCTTATGGAGTTAAATGACTTGCACTTTTGAGATTTCTTTTGCTGTTTTGCCTGTCGGCCGTCAACGATTCGACCTCATTGAACGGCCTGAAGCTTCTCTCGCCCGGGGGAAAAGGTTGCCTTTGGCAACTTCGGGGAGTGGAGGCTAGTAGTACACCATTAAGTTTGCACCAGTGCGCTAAAGTATTTCCGCGTATCTTCAGGAGTTTGATAGCGATGACGTTCCCTGCCCGATCGTATCTATGGCTGGCCCTCATAGTTGGCGCGGCCTGCTGCTGTGTAAAAACCGAAGCCCAGATTATTTCTTTCAATTTCAGCGAAAACAACGGCAACCAAATCTTCAACGGCGGCGAGTTGATCGGTCCTCTAGATACCGATAGTGCCAACTGGAATGGATCCACGGCAAGCGCTTCGGGAAGCATGAGCAACCTGATCGACGATTCCGGAATCGATACCGGTGCTTCGATTACCTGGAGTTCTTCGAATGTCTGGTACAACGGCGACGGTACCGGCACCGACGAAGCCAAGCTATCGGTCGGTTATCTCGACGATGGTGGCTCGGGCATTTCGGTCAGTGTCTCCGGTATTCCTTATGCCAGCTACCGCGTTTACGGTTTGCTGGCTTCTGATCAAGGCGATGAATACGACACGCTCGACTTCACCGTGAACGGAGCTTCGGTGTTTGGTGCAGCAACGGCCCCTGCCTACGGTGGCATCAACGCTACCAGTGCTGCGACGGGCGACTCCTGGGCGCTAGCCGACGGAACTAACCGTGGAAATTACTGGACCATCAATTCCTCGGGAAGTTCGCTGTCGATTCAAGGCAACCCTCGCAACGGTTCGCAGCGCGGTTCGATCACCGGTTTGATCATCGAAGAGATCGACGACATCATCTACGACGTTGCGCTACGTTTGAGTGTCGATCGCGACACCGGCGACGTGATGCTCAGCAACAACACCGGTTCGACGGTGGAATTTGCCGGTCTTGGTCTGCTATCAGGCAATGGTGCGTGGAATCCCGAAGCATGGACTTCGATTACCGATACCTACGACTCGGATGGCACCATCGGAAGCGATGATAGCTGGATGGAAATCGTTGATTCGCAGGAAGAATTGAGCGAAGCGACTCTATCGACTGGCACCATCGCCCAAGGGCAGTCGATTTCGCTCGGCTCCGCACTCTGGCGCCAGTTCCCCTCGGAAGCGGATTTGTCGTTTGAGTATCTGGTTGCTGGTGATGCCGATGCCACGAAGGGTATCATGGAAGTCGTTGACAGCGATTCGAGCAACGGTAGCACCACCTACGAGTATGGCGACTACAACTTCGACGGCGTGATCGACGCCCTCGACTGGCCGACCCAACGCGACGGCTATAAGAGCGATTTGACTGGCTTGTCGGTGGCTGAAGCTTACTATCAAGGCGACTTCGACGGCGATGGCGACAACGACATCGACGACCTGCTGGCCTTTAAGGAAGTGTTCATCGCGAACAACTCGGCCGCTGCGTTTGCCGCATTGCCGCAAGCCAACTCGGTGCCCGAGCCCACTACGTTGGCCCTGTTTGGCTTGGTATTAGCTGGTTTTTGCTGTGGTCGAAAAATGCGTCGCGGGTTGGCCTTGGTCGCTTGCGTGCTGACCGTTTTCACCTTGTCTGCCAACGTGGCCACCGCTCAATCGGCAATCAGCATCAACTTCATCGGCAACGGCGTTGCCGTCGACGGTCCTGCCGGACAGGTCAATTCGACGAACTGGAATAACTTCTCAGGCAATCTCGGTTCCAGCACCTTGGTCGATCAAAATGGCATTAGCACCGGTGCTGGCGTTTCATGGCACTCGGCTACCACTTGGTCGGCTGGTCCCGAAGATACCGAAGAAGCGAAGCTGTTGCGTGGTTTTCTCGACGATAACGGGGCGACTGGCATGAACGTCGAGATCGCCGACATTCCCGCTGCAACTTACGATGTCACCGTGTACTTCAACACCGACTCTGGTGATGGAACCGTTGGTCTGTTCGATATGGACATTAATGGCACCAACTACACGACCAGTGGAGCATTTGCCATTAGCTCTGGCATGATCGACTCTGGTAACTCAATTACCGCCAGTGGTTTGTCTGGTTTGCTTACGCTAAGTTCTCCGGCTCGTACAAATCCTGGTATCAGCAATATTGCTGGTATCGAAATCACCGCTTCGAGTTTCCTTAGCGAAGCGGAAACCGCTCTTACGCTCGAAATCGATCCCACGAGCGGACTGGCCCAAATCGTGAACGATACGACCATCGCTGCTGCAGTGCCGATGGAGTACTACGAGATTTCTTCGTCCAACAACAGCCTAAACGAGGCTGGTTGGAGCCCACTCGACGCAGGGCCTGGCGATGCCGATGGTTGGGAAGTGCTCGGTGGCGCTAGCAATGGCTTCCTGTCAGAATTCCACCTGACTGGCAGCCAGTCGCTCGAAGCAGGCCAAAGCATGTTCCTCGGTGCCGCCTATCAGGCGGGTGCTGGCGAGCAGCCCGTTGAGTTCTTGTACCGCAATGCAGTTTCGGGACTCATGCGAACCGGTAATGTGGAGTTCACTACCGTGGTCGCACCGAGCCTCGATGGCGACTTCAACGGCGACGGCATCGTGAATCTCGGCGACTACACCGTGTGGCGCGATAACCTTGGCTCGCCCGAAGGCGATCTGCTGTCGGGCAACGGCAACGGTTCGGGTACCGTCGATAGCGATGACTACGATCTTTGGAAGGCCAACTTTGGGAACGTCTCTGGAGGCGCTAGTGGCAGCTTAGCTGCCTCCAGCGTCGTTCCTGAGCCTTCTTCGATGTTAATGCTAACCGTGCTCGGCACGATCGCCTTGGTGGTTGGCGCACAACGTAAGGGAGTATTGAACGCGATGTTTTCAAGCGTAGCCTCAAAGGGAACTGCCGCTGCTCTGTTGATTGCGGTTGCGATCTGCAGTCAGGCATCGGCTCAGGTAGCCAATGTCACGGTCGATCGTTGGTATCAGTTAGGCGACGACGAAACCGCTACGGAGAACACCACCATTGGTTCGGAGAGCGACGGCTATACCTACGATTCGCAAGGTCCGAGCGGTGCCTACATCGATCTGCAAGTCATTGGCAATCCAACCTACGTGAGCATGGGCGCTTCGGGGTTGAATCGTCCCGGTGCTGGCAACACGCTGGGCGCTCAGTTCGATGGCGATGGCGATGTGCTCTACACGAACCTGCCATTGAATCGTCCCGATGTCTTGGCCGGTCCTACCGAGCTTGGTGAACAAGGCAACGCTCCCAATCTGCCGTTGATCGATCCCAATGGAGAGGATCCTTACCCCTTTAATTATGACGGCATTTCTGCTCGTGGTCTGCAGATGTGGGTTTATCCCGAAGCAGGCTCGAAACTTGGCACCGAACGTCAAGTGGTTCTGATGGACACGATGACCGCCGGTGGTGTTGCCATTACTGCCGATGGCAAGTGGACTCAGATCAACTCGTACCACGTGAATGATACCGACATCGAAGCCACGGTCGACGTGGTGGGCGACACCTGGTACCACGTGATGCACCACATCTATACCGCCGGCGACGATTTCGCTCCCGAAATTGATGGTGGCAAAGACTTCAACGAGTTCATGTCGGTAGTCTACGTCGACGGAATCGCGGTTTCGGCCAACGCCGATACTCAGCCACCCGAAGCGTTTATCTCGGGAGGTACTCGGGTTGGGCAGCTCACCATCGGTGCCGCCGAACTCGAAGGCGATGGTTTCGGCGCGGTACATGGTGAGTACTTCGAAGGGGCGGTCGACGAAATCGAGATGTACGTCTATGGCGACAACACCGGCGTCACTACCTCGCCTGCTGGCAAGAACTACGGCACATTCAACCTGTTTGAAGATAACGCCTGGATTGCTGCAGAGCTCGATTCGCTACTCGGTGGATCCGACCTGATTCCCGGCGACTCGAACTTCGACGGCGTGATCGACGACATCGACGTCAACGCGGTCGTTTCGAACTGGCGTTCGGTCAATCAGTTCCAAGGTGCCCACAACACCGTGACCGCGGGCGACTTTGGCACTTGGCAAAATGGCGACTTCAACTTGGACGGTATGGTCGACTTTAGCGACTGGAGTATCCTGTGGGCCAATCACCCCGATCCAGGTTCGTTGAATCTCGGCGAGTTGCTTGCTGGTCAAGCGGTTCCCGAACCGACCTCGCTCGTGATGTTGTTGCTGGCTGCGACCTGTGGTCTGGCTTGGAAAATGCGGAAGAATTAAAGCGAAATTGACTCATCTTACCGACTCGCAATGGCACGAATCGCGGCATCTTCCGATCTAAATGATTGACAGAAGATGCCCGATTCGAGCTATAACTACATTTCACAGTTTCTCGGAAAGCTGTCGACCACCCATTCTCTTGGTGCAGGAGTGCTGGAATGAAGACAAAACGGAATGCCGCCTTTACGTTGGTTGAACTGCTGGTGGTGATCGCCATTATCGGCATCTTGGTAGCCCTGTTGTTACCCGCTGTGCAAGCAGCTCGCGAAGCGGCTCGACGCGAAAGCTGTCGCAACAATCTAAAGCAACTCGCTTTGGGTGCGATGAATCACCAATCCACCATGAAGTTCTATCCCTCTGGTGGATGGGACTACTTCTGGGTCGGTGACGCTGATCGCGGCTACGGCGAAAAACAACCTGGTGGGTGGATTTACTCGCTGCTCCCCTTCATTGAAGAGACCGCTCTGCACGATCTGGCCTCGGATGGAGATCCTGAGAACATCACTGCACAGCAGAAAATTGGGGCAACCCAGGTGGTGCAGCAGCCGGTCGATATGATCCGCTGTCCCTCGCGTCGGGTCACGTCGTTGATGCCGAAGCCGTGGGATGGAGACTTCATTGCCTACAATGCTCAGAACGTATCCGGAGGCGGACTGGTTGGTCGCAGCGACTACGCGGCCAACACCGGCGATCAGTTGCACAACCAATATGGTAATCAGCCATCGACGATTGCAGCGGCAGCCAATTTTGATTGGTGCAACAGCAAGACCGGCAAGAAGACCTCCAGTTGTTTGGGAGTGGCCGAACTCAACGGCATCAGCTTCCGTCGCAGCGAAGTGGATATTCGTCACATCACCGATGGTACGTCCAAGACTTTCCTCTACGGCGAAAAGTACCTGAATCCAGCCAACTACATCACTGGCAACGATGGTGGTGACAACGAAACTTGGTGCACTGGCTACAACAACGACAACTACCGCAACGGCTACAATGCTCCACAGCAAGACACCGAAGGGGTACCAGACGACACCCGTTTCGGGAGCTCACATCCGTCAGTTTTCATGATGGCCTACTGCGACGGTAGCGTGGATGCCATCGAATACGACATCGACAGCTACGCGTTCCGTGGTGCTTGCAATCGTAAGGATGGTGCCGTGGATCACGAGCAGTATTACAATCCCCAACGCGACAGTGGTGGCCGCCGGTAACGCTGGCTGGTTGATCAATTCGGTTCGCGGCGATGATGCATTGAAGGAGAGTGCGTTGAAGGTTCAGGCTGCGTGTGTAGGGTTGCTGCTGGTAGTCACCGGTTGCGGCGGGATGAATAACGACGACTGGCGAAGCAAGTCGGTAAACGTTTCGTCGGCCGCAAGTAGTGCGTTCGAGAAGCTCGACACCAACGGCGATGGTCAGCTCGATAGTTCCGAGCTCGAGAGCTGCCCCGCGTTGCGCGACAGCCTGCAACTGTACGACTCCAGCGGCGATGGCAACATTGCCAAGGACGAACTCGAGAGTCGTCTGAGCACGCTGTTTGCCAGCGATGCAACGCTGGCAAACATCACGTGCACGGTGCTCAGCAGCAACCGCCCGGTTGCCGGGGCGACTGTGAATTACGCGCCGGTCGAGTTCCTGGCCGACGTGCTCTCTCCCGCTCAAGGCACGACCGACTCCGCAGGCATCGCCCGGCTGACGTACGCCGACGCCGACCTGCCGAGCAGCTTGCAGGGACGCGACTTGATGCTCATCGGTCTCTACAACGTGACGATCACCGCAGGTGGGGAAACCAAGACCTGCGGGCACGAAGCGAACTCCAGCTCGCGCGAGGGGGTGAACCCCACGTTCGACCTCAAGAAGCTATAAGCCTTCGCGATATTCGGTTACCGCTTGGCTGCAAGGGCCTTTTCCTCGGCCGCGCTCAAGCGGTGGTAATGCGGCACCAGGGCGAACGGATCGACCCCGCCCTGGCGGTTGATGATTTGCCAGCCAAGCTGGCCGACCGTCGCCGCGTGAGGGGTGCAGTCGGCCTCTGGGGCCATCTCGGCTCCCTCTGGCAAACGTACCGCATAGCGGGCCGCCGCCGGCCCGATTACCACATCGCCCGGCTGAAGCTGCTCGAGCCAACGTTCGGCTGCCAGCAGCTGGGTGGGATCGCTCTCGCCCAGGGTTTGCCGCATGTCGGTCGTGTAGCAGGCAGCGAATAGATCGCCCCGCTGGGCGTCGACCACTCCCCACACCCGAGCTGCCTGGGCCGGCGCCTGCGCGGCCAGGGTGTCGAGCGTGTTGACTCCGGCCAACGTGGTTTCGCTGGCATAAGCTAAGGTTTTGGCCGCGGTCACGCCGATGCGGAGCCCAGTGAACGACCCCGGGCCGGTCACCACTGCGATGGCCCCGAGCTGGCTAGCATCCATGTTGTGGGATTTGAGCAGTTGGTGCATTGCAGGCACCAACGCCTGGGCGGTACGCTGATCGGCAGCGAGTGCAACTTGTTGCAGCAGCTGGCAATCGGCCGGTTGAGCCTCGAGCAAGGCTAAACTGGCTATTTTTCCGGAGGTTTCGATCGCAAGGATAATCGGTGGATTCATGTCGGCCCGCTTGACGCAAGTTCAATTGAGTCTTAGATTTGTGAGTTTCGGACAGGACTATCACCCAGTATCGTCGGCCAGGTGAGCGTTGGGTTGGGGCGAGTTGCCTCGATCCGTTATATTAGCAGTTCTGTTCGCGAGCGGGCGTTCGCAACCTGGCACACGCGTTTGACGCGTATTTAACTGACGCGAGGCACGATCGGTGTTGAAGCGGGCAATAATCAGCGATATTCACGGCAACGTCGAGGCACTCAAGGCTGTATTGGAGCACATCCGCAGTCAGGGAGTGACCGAAATTTTTTGTCTGGGCGATATTATCGGCTACGGACCCAATCCTTGTGAATGCTTGGATTTGGTGATCGACAATGCGGCGGTCACCATCTTGGGTAACCACGACCAAGGTGCTCTGTTTGATCCCGAGGGATTCAACAGCGGGGCCGAACGGGCGATCTTCTGGACTCGGGCGCAGCTGGAAAATGGCACCGGCAGTCGCGACGACACCGACCGTCGGTGGGATTTCCTCGGCGCACTCCCGCGGGTCCACCGCGATGGCAACTGGCTGTTCGTGCACGGTTCGGCTCGTAACCCCGTGAACGAGTATGTGTTCCCCGAAGATATCTACAACCAGAAGAAAATGGACAAGCTGTTCGGCCTGATCACGCTTGGCTGCTTCCAGGGACACACGCACGTGCCAGGTGTGTTTACCGAGAGCCGCAACTTCCTGTCGCCGGACGAGACAAACTACGTTTACAACGTGACCGATCAGAAATTCATGATCAATGTCGGTTCGGTCGGTCAGCCCCGCGATGGCGACAATCGCTCGTGCTACGTGGTGCAGGAAGAGCATCAGGTCACGTTCCACCGGGTGGATTACGATCGCGATGTAACCGCCAACAAGATTTACGACATTCCCGATTTGGACAATTTCCTCGGCGACCGCATTAAGCAAGGTCGCTAGCAGAAAGGTCCAAGATTCGTTGCCTTATGGCGAATAAGCGAATTCGTTCGCCTCGCTCGCTTTGCGTCGAAACTGCCCTGTCGCAGGACGACCTCGCCAACACCCCCCAATACGCCCGCCGTACGCCGGAAGGACTGGAACCGAAGTGGATAGGAGATACGTCAACTTTCTCATCACGGCTTGCGCCATACTTATGCTATGGACGCTCTTCAATCCTCCCAAGGTGGTGAAGCCCAAGCCCGATGCCGATGCAAATGCGGTTGCCGAAGCCGAGGGTGGCGACGCTGCAGGCGCTGAGGGCGACGATCCGGCATCCGGCGAAGAGCAAGGCGACCAGGCTCCGCCGGCCGAGCAAATCGTGGCTCCCGAGGTCGATTCCCCTCCGTTCGTCACGCTCGGATCGATCGATCCCGATAGCCCCTACCGCATGGCGGCGACGTTCGACACCCACGGGGCGACCATCCGCCGCATCCAGCTCGCGAGTCCCAAGTACCGCGATTTGCACGACCAGTCGGGGTTTCTCGGCCAGTTGGAACTCACTGATAGCCCCACCGGCGTGGTGATCCAATCGGTCACGCCCGGCAGCCCAGCCGCCCTGGCCGGCGTCGAGGCCGACGACGTGCTGACCTCCATCCAGCCGGCTGCCAACAGCAAGATGGTCGGCGGCGACATCAAAGAGGTCGCCGATTTCGCGCTTGCCATGGCGAAGTCGAAGCCAGGCGAAGAGGTCACCGTAACCGTTCAACGGGGCGGGGCCGCCAAGACGCTCACGGCCAAGCTGATTCGCCGGCCGCTCGAGTTGATCCGCCCTGAGCAAGAGAACATCTTCCTGCACAGCGATAAGCTGCCGCCGGAATTCGAGGCCCACCCGTCGCTCGAAATCACCATCAGCCGCATCGAACCGTACAACGGAACCGTGCAGGCGTTCGACAAGGCCAACGCCGAGCTCGTGACCGGCGTGTGGGCAGTCGACGATACCGTGGCCGACCAACTGACCTTCAGCAAGGTGCTGCCGGAACTCGGCATCGAAGTCGTGAAGCGGCTGAAGATCGCCAAGGACGTGAGCGAAGAACAAGCCACCGAAGATACCAACAACGAAATCACCTACCACTTTGAGTTCGATGTCGAGATTCGCAACCTGCTCTCCACTCCGCAGCAGGTGCAGTACGTGTTGCAGGGTCCTAACGGGCTGCCGATCGAAGGGTTCTGGTACGCCAGTAAGGTCGGCCGCGGATGGTCGGGCTACGGCATTCGCGACGTGCTGATGCGAACCTACGGCAGTGCCGAGAAAGACTTTGCGTGCCGCAATATCGCCAAAGGTAAGATCAACCCGTACGGCGATGGCGAGTCGCTCGCTTACATCGGTGTCGACGCGCAGTACTTTGCCGCGACCATGGTGCCGCTCAAGCAGGCGGTCGAAGAACGCTGGTACACGACGTTCACCCCGGTCATTGCAAGCACGAAAATCGACGACAAGAACAGCTACCAGCAAAAGTATCAGAACTCGAGCTTCAAACTCACCAGTCAGATGCTCGAGCTGGCCGCCAAGGACGAAGCGGGCTCGTCGAAAACGCATGCTTCGACCTTGTTCACCGGGCCGAAGCATCCCGACCTGCTGGCAGAGTACACGTTGCCGGCCGCGCCGCAGCAGTCGCTCGACGACTTCGTGTACTACGGCTACTCCGGCAACCTGGGCATTCCCCAGTTGATGGTCGGCATCCTGAACTTCTTCTACTCGTTCCTCGGCAACTACGGCCTGGCGATCTTTGGCCTGACCGTGCTCGCCCGCGGGTTGATGACTCCGCTCAGCCGCAAGCAAGCCAAGAACATGGCGATGATGCAGGAACTGCGCCCGGAGATCGATCGCATCAAGGAGCGTTATAAGGACGACACCCAAGCTCAGATGAAGGCACAGCAAGAGCTGTTTGCCAAGCATAATTACAATCCGATGGGCGGTTGCTTGTTGATGTTCATTCAACTGCCGATCTTCATCGGACTCTATCGGGCGCTGATGGTCGACGTCGACCTCCGCCAGGCGTCGCTGATTCCCGGACTACGTTGGTGCTCCAACTTGGCCGCTCCCGACATGCTGATCGACTGGTCGGGCATGCCGTGGCCGCAGTGGTTCCTCAACGGCGAAGGCATGTTCGCTCTTGGCCCTTATCTCAACATTCTGCCGCTGGTCACGGTGTCGTTGTTCTTGCTGCAGCAAAAGATGTTCATGCCCCCGGCGGCCGATGAGCAAGCCGAGATGATGCAGAAGGTCACCAAGTTCATGATGTTCTTCATGGGCTTCATGTTCTTCAAAGTGGCTGCTGGTTTGTGCTTGTACTTCATTGCCTCGAGCATCTGGGGTATCGCGGAGCGGAAGATGATTCCCCGCCCCGAACCACCGAAGACCAACGTGCCCAAGACGTCGGTTTCGAACAAGCCGAAGAACTCCGATCGCGATTCGACGGCCAACAAGAAACTGGCGACCAGCAAGGCCAACAAAGGCGGCAAGAAGAAGCGGTAGCGCATGGATCTCGACGATACCATCGTCGCCGTGGCGTCGGCCACCGCGGGTGCCCCGCGGGGGGTGATCCGCATCAGTGGCCAGCAGGTTCGCCAGGTAGCCACCGCGCTACTGGCCGAACCCTTGGCCGGCGACTGGCCCACGCGCCCCACGGCCATTCCAGTCACGCTGCAATTGCCGGAGCAACGCACGCTGCCGGCTCGCTGGATGGTATGGCCTGGCACCCGCAGCTTCACTTGCCAGCCGACGGTCGAAATCCACACGCTCGGCTCCGCTCCCTTGCTCGAACTCGTGGTCGCCCAGGCCCGCGAAGCGGGCGCGCGACTGGCTGAGCCGGGGGAGTTCACGCTGCGAGCATTCATGGCTGGCCGCATCGATCTGACTCAGGCCGAAGCGGTGCTCGGGGTGATCGACGCCACCGGCGAGGCCGAACTACAAACTTCGCTCAAGCAACTCGCGGGGGGACTCGCGACTCCGCTGGCCGAACTCCGCGAAGAACTGTTGCTGCTCCTGGCCGATCTCGAAGCGGGGCTCGACTTTGCCGATGAAGACATCGAGTTCATCGCGGCCGACGTGCTTGTCGCGCAGCTCGAAGTGGTGCACCAGCAGGTCGCCCACCTGGCCCGACAGGTCGAAGCTCGCAAGCTCGATACCGCGCGGCCACAAGTGGTGCTCGTCGGTCCGGTGAATGCTGGCAAGAGCAGTTTGTTCAACGCACTCGCCGAGCGGTTCGGCACCTCGCCGCATCGCACGCGGGCGATCGAGTCGCCGGAGCGCGGGGTGACTCGCGATTACCTCACAGTCGAGGTGCGGCTGGCGGGGGTCGATTGTCTGCTCGTCGATACGGCGGGCATCGAGACCATTGCCGAACTATCGCCAGCCAGCGAAGCCCAGTCGATGACCACCATCGCTCGCGAAGCGGCCGACATGCTGCTGGTTTGTAGCGATGCCAGCGAAGCGGGCGAGGCTCCACTGCCGGTTGGTGAGAACGTGCTGCCAGTCGTCACAAAAGTCGATCAAGGTGGACCCGCACTGCATGGCCTGGCTACCAGCGCCCGCACTGGCGAGGGACTCGAATTGTTGGCCACTACCGTCGGCGAGCGACTCGCCAGCGAGGATAGCGACCTGGTGCCAAGCACCGCGCAGCGTAGTGCTGCCAGTCTGCAGGCGGCCGAGAAGGCGATTGCCACCGCCCAGCAACTGGCCGAGTTGGGCGGGGCCGAAGAACTCGTGGCCACCGAACTACGGCTGGCCCTCGACGAACTCGGCCAGGTGGCCGGCGTGGTATACACCGACGACGTGCTCGATCGCGTGTTTAGCCGCTTCTGTATCGGCAAGTAATCATTCCCCCCAGCTGGGCGACTCTCGCCAGCGACGAAAACAAGCTTCCCGCCAGATCGCATCGCCAGTATGCTGTAGTGGAAGCTTTGGGTGCAGCGAACGAACATCGGGCGCGGGGGAAGCGACCATGACACCTCTCGAAGTAATCTGCGCGGCCGAATCGATGGACCTCGTCGATGTCGATGGTCTGGCGATCGAGCTGACCTGGTTGCCTCCGCTGACGGAGGAGGAAATCGACCAGTTCGCCAGCGAGCTTATCTGCCCGCTCCCCACGGAGATTCGCGAGTTACTGCAGCACGGCCGAGGCTTCTCGGGGCCCACGACGACCGACGTGGTCGACTTCACCGGGCATCACTTTCCCTTTGAGTGCGACGAGATTTTTCCCCATGGCCTGCCGATTGCCTCGGATGGCTGCGGCAACTTTTGGGTGGTCGATCTCGCGCCCGAGAGCACGACGTTCGGCCCCATCTACTTCGCCTGCCACGATCCACCAGTGGTGCTGTACCAAAGTGCGACCCTGGCCGAGTTCCTCGCCGAGTTGCTCCGCGGTTGCCGGCCGCCACACGAGAGCCTGGTGAGCCAGGTGCACGCCGACCGGCCGTTTCGCGTATGGCAGACCAACCCCGAGGTCCTCAGCTGGGAAGCGTGCCACGAATCAAGCGACGAGGTGCTGCAAGCGTTTGCCAGTCGGCTCGATACGAGCTGGCAGGTAATCGATTTGCGGGCCGCCCCGCCTGGCATGGGGTTCTCGTGGGGGCGCTACGGACCGAGCACCGCTGTGCAGCGCCATGGTACCCTGCCGGTGTTCGCTTACCAGCGACCCAAGAGTCTGTGGAGCAGCTTGTTTGGTTGAGTCGCTCTGTGAATAGCGGGCAGTAGCAACTCGCAAACCGGCATCGCAGCTGAAGCATTGGATGGCGTGAGAATTCATCCATCGTTAGTTCGTTGTCAAAGGCCAATTCGAAGATTCTGCCACTTCGTTTTCCTTGCTAGTCTTCGCCAGATTTGAGTGGGAATTGGCCACCTAGGTTGATCTAATGAGATTGCACGAACGAGAGGACGTGCGATGCTCTTTGACAATTGAGAAGTGGTAGCACCAGCAAAGCGAATCGTTGGACCGGAATCGGTCGCGATTTGTTTTGCCCCCAGGGGGCAAAACGGTTTCGCACTTGCGCCACGGGCGTGCAGCGCAAGTGGTTGCTCTAAGCGAACTTAGCGAAATCGCCGGCGACGTAAGAATTGCCCCCACCCATCGATTTTCTTGCCAATGGGGGCAAAACGCGGAATCCGAGCGGTGGTTAGGCGAAGTACTTTACCGCGTTTTCGAACAGCTTCATGCCAGCTCCGTCGCCGGTCAGACCGTTGCGGGTCCACTGCGGATGCTGATGGGCGAACAGGAACCGCTCAGGGTGCGGCATCAGTCCCAGCACTCGCCCGGTCGTGTCGCAGATGCCAGCGACGTCGCCGCAGGCGCCGTTCGGGTTGGCAGGGTAGGGCACCGCGGGAGCCATCGTGGCCGCGGTCGCTAGCGCCGGCTCGCCGACCGGCGTGTAACGCAGCACCAGTCGTCCGCTGGCGGCCAACGCGTCGAGCGTCGCCTGATCGCGAACCACGAACTTCCCTTCGGCATGAGCCACCGGCAGTTCGATTTCGTCGAGTCCGCTGAGGAACACGCACTCCCCAGGAGCGACACCGAGCTTCACCCAGCGGGCTTCGTAGCGGCCGTTGTTGTTCCAGGCCAGTGTCGCCTGCGGGCCTTCGGCATCGTCGACATCGAGCAGGCCGGTTTTCATGAGCACCTGAAAGCCGTTGCAGATGCCAAGCACCAGCTTGCCGGCGTCGCGGAACTCGAGCAGCGCCTCGGCCAGACGCAATCGCAACTGGTTGCCGAGGATTCGCCCCGAGGCAATGTCGTCGCCGTAGCTGAATCCACCTGGGATCGCGAGCACCTGATGCTCATTGAGCAACTGAGGGTTGTCGAGCAACTCGCGAACATGCGCAGGGCGAGTCGTTCCGCCAGCTTGTTCGAAGGCGAACGCGGTTTCCTTGTCGCAGTTGGTTCCAGGGGCGCGAAGTACTAAGACGCGAGGGGACATGGTCGTTTGGCTTAGGGCTAAGGGAGGAAGTTGCGTGGAGGGTGAACCTAGGGCAAGGCGACTCGACTACCAAGCGAGCGGTTGTTGCCAGGCTTGCTTGACCGCGGTGAGTTCGGTATCGATCACCGGCTTGCCAGCCGAGGTGATCGTGAGCTTACTGCCAGCGGTGGTTTGGCCCAGCTTGACGCAAGGCACGCCAGCCATGGCTTGTTCGAACTCGCCCGCCCGGTCGGCTTTGACTTCGATCAGGAAGCGGGTGTTCGACTCGCTGAACAGCTTGCTGGCCGTCGAGGTTGCCGAGTCGATCGCGTCGAGCGAAAGTTCCAGGCCAATGCCAGAGGCGAACGCCATTTCGGCCGCCGAGACCGCCAGGCCACCTTCGCACAGGTCGTGGCAAGCAGCCACCGCGCCCGACTTGATGGCCGAGTGCACCGCGGTGAAGACCTGCGGAGCGAGTTCGACATCGACAGTCGGCACCTGCCCGCCGGTCAGATCGCGGACCAGCGCGAAATGCGAGCCGCCGAGTTCGTCCTTGGTAACGCCGACCAGATAGACTGGATTGCCAGCGGCCTTGAGATCCATGGTGACCGCCTGACTGGCGTCGTCCATCTGACCCATGGCACTGATCAGCAGCGAGGGAGGAATGGCAATCGTTTGCTTGTTGCCCGACTCGTCGAAGTAGCTGAACTCATTGTTCAGGCTGTCTTTGCCGCTGATGAACGGGGTGCCCATCGCGAGCGACAGGTCGTGACAAGCCAAAGCCGCGCGAACCAGCGAGCCAAGCGTTTCGGGCTTTTCGCAGTCGCCCCAGCAGAAGTTGTCGAGAATCGCGATGCGCGTGGGATCGGCACCTACAGCAACGCAGTTGCGAATCGCCTCGTCGATGGCACTGGCGGCCATGTGGTAGGTGTCGAAGTTGCCGTAGTGGGGATTCATGCCGCAGGAGATGACGATCGCTTTTTTGCTATCGATCACCGGGCAAACCACCGCCGCGTCGCCTGGTCCATCCGACTGGTTACCAACCAGCGGTTTGACCACGCTGCCCGACTTCACTTCGTGGTCGTACTGGCGAATGATCCATTGCTTGCTGGCCACGTTGAGCGAGCCGAGAATGCTCGTGAGCTCGGCGGTGTAGTCGTCCTGCTCGGCGGGGTTCAGCGGTTCGGTCGCTGGCGGCGAATAGCGAGCTTCGCGAACCACCGGCGGGCGGCCATCGTGCAGCAGCGACATCGGCAGGTCGCCGACTACCTGGTCTTGGTACTTCAGCACCAGCCGACCCGTGGGTTCGAAGCGGCCGATGATCGTCGCTTCGACTCCTTCAGACGCACAGAGGTCGTGCAGCTGTTGCCAGTTTTCTTCTGGCACCGAAACGACCATGCGTTCCTGGGCTTCGGAGATCCAGATTTCGGTGTAGGAGAGGCCTTCGTACTTGAGCGGGGCACGATCGAGCCAGACTTCGGCGCCGATCTTT
The DNA here is from genome assembly GCF_007748035.1 of Aeoliella mucimassa. NCBI lineage: Bacteria > Pseudomonadati > Planctomycetota > Planctomycetia > Pirellulales > Lacipirellulaceae > Aeoliella > Aeoliella mucimassa. Next base: position 4,883,896 of record NZ_CP036278.1, on the reverse strand, counting down.
TCGCCCATCTCGCCGAGGGCACTGCTGAACCCGCCGGCACCGCAGTCGGTAACCGCGGTGTAGAGTTGCAGGTCGCGAGCCTTGAGCAGCACGTCTTGCACCATTTTTTCTTCGATGGCGTTGCCAATCTGCACCGCGCCGCCGGAGAGGTCTTCGCTTTCGTGCGTCAGCTCAGCGCTCGAGAAGGTCGCGCCATGGATGCCGTCGCGGCCAGTGCGGCCGCCGATCGACACCGCGTAGTCGCCCGGCTGGGCCGTGCCGAACGCCTTGTCGTGAGGAATCACGCCGACGTTGCCGCAGTAGACCAAGGGGTTGCCGAGGTAACGCTCGTCGAAGTACACGGCGCCGTTCACCGTCGGAATGCCCATGCGGTTGCCGTAGTCGCGAACGCCAGCGACCACGCCCTGCATCACCCGGCGGGGGTGCAGCACGCCTGGCGGCAGGCTGTCGGCCGGCGTTTCAGGCGGGGCGAAGCAGAACACGTCGGTGCTGCAAACCGGCTCGGCCCCGAGCCCGGTGCCGAGGATGTCGCGGATCACACCCCCCAAACCGGTGTTGGCCCCGCCGTACGGTTCGAGGGCCGACGGGTGGTTGTGGGTTTCGACCTTGAAGGCCACGTGGCAAGTGTCGTTGAAGGTAACCACGCCTGCGTTGTCGGCAAATACGCTCACGCACCAGTCGTCGTCGCCCCACTGCTTACGCAGCGTTTGCGTGGCGGTGAAGATGGTTTCCTTCAGCATGTTTTCGAACTGCCGCTCGCCTTCGGGGCCGTTGTAGCGAATCCGCCCCGCCAGGGTTTTGTGGCTGCAGTGCTCGCTCCAGGTTTGGGCGAGGGTTTCGAGTTCGATGTCGGTTGGCTTCCGATCGAGATCGCGGAAGTACTTTTGGATGGTCTGCATCTCTGCGAGTTGCAGGTAGAGCTGACCCTCGCGGCTCAGACGCATCAGGCCTTCGTCGTCGAGCGAGTCGAGTTCCACGGTCTGCAGCGAGAACTCGTAGGGCCGACCGACATCGAGGTGATCGAGCGTAAGCGGGCCGACCACCACCTGTTCGATGGCGTCGTTCGCCAGCAAGCGGGTCGCCAGTTGGTCGACGCCTGCTGGGTCGAGGCCGCTGATCCAGTACTTGCGACAGGTGCGGACCAGCGGTGGTTCGATGCCAAGGTCGGCGATCGCCTGCTGAGCGCTCAAAGCCACGGGGTCCATCACGCCCGGCTTGGGGAGCACATGCACCAGCACGCTATCACTAGTGAGCCAAGCTGGCGAGCTAGTGAGCGAAGCATCGCCCGACTGAGCGACGACCGAGCGTTCCACGACCCTATCGGTCAGCAGTTCGTCGGTGATACGTTGCGCATCGTCGGCCGAAAGGTGGGCTCCTTCGAGCAAGAAGGCCCGCGCACTGGCAGCAGCAGACGGTTGGGCGAGGCCAAACTCGGCGGCTTCGTCAATCAGTTGTGTGGCGTCACGGTCGAGGTCCTCGCGGACCGGTAGTACATCAATTTCCCAAAGCATCGCGGATTTTCTTCCCTTCGAAGAGAAGTTCTTCGAGTTTGTCTCCGTCGTCGGTCGCAATGGCCGTACGAAGAGCCGTTAACTGAACATTAAAATGATCGAGTGCAGCGAGCACCTGCTCGCGATTAGCCAGAAAGATTTGTCGCCACAGCGTGGAGTCGGCCGCTGCTACGCGCGTGGTGTCGGCCCAACCGGTCGCTGCCAGGCCGAGCAGCTCCTGCGGTGTGGTCAGCGCCAGAGCGGTTGCCAGGGCGTGGGGCAAATGGCTGGTGACCGCCAGCGCGGCGTCGTGTTCGTCGGCCTGCAGCAAGATGGTGCGGGCGCCGAGGGCGTGCCAGAACTCAGCGATCTTCACCGTCGGTTCCAACTCGTTCTGATCGCTCGGGGTAATCACGACCATTCGTTTTTCGAACAAGTCGGCCCGGGAGAAATCGGGTCCGGTGTTGTGATCCCCCGCCAGCGGGTGGCTTCCGACGAATTGCGACGCCCGCGGGCCGCATTTCTCACAAATATCGCGAATAATCGCTTCCTTGGTGCTGCCGACATCGGTCACCAGGCAGTCGGGACCAACATGCTCGAGCACCTGGGCCACCTGGTCGGCAACCGTCTCGACTGGCGTGCAAACGACCACCACGTTGGCTCCAGCGACTCCTTCGGCCAGATCGGTGGTCGCTTCCGTCACGGTTCCTATCGACTGAGCATGCGACAATTTGCCCTTATAGCGGCCGATACCTATGACTTCTTTAGCAAGTTCCCGTTCTTGCAGGGCTTTGCCAATCGAGCCTCCCAGCAGGCCGACGCCGATAATCGCAACCTTATCGAAGTTTGGCATAGGGTGTGCAGATACGGGGAAGTTTTAAGAGGACGGGTAACAGGGTTGTGCCCCGATAATACCAAAGCGGTCCACCCTTGCCGCGGGGGGGCACCCAGCCCTGGAGTCGGGATTCCGGTTAAGCCGACTGCGCTGCTTAGCGAATCTAAACCAGCTGTCGAATGTGCACCTCCTGAATTGCTCTTTCCGAAAAACTTCACTGAACGGAAAATCACGTTAAATTCCAATACTGACTGCTGCACCAGTTCCGCAAACAAACTATATAATGCCAGATGGATGGTTCGATACTCCGACTTGGATTCGCCTCGATTGCAGTGTTATGGCAAATCGATCGTCCTTCTACCAAATACTAGTGGGGTCGCTAGGTAGGGCCGACTAGCGCTGGGAAGCGCATAGCGGTTGGCCACATCGGGGAACTCTAACATCGAAAGCACGATTGTCATGTCTCGCCAAATTCGCGTTGCTTGGTTCATTTTTGGTATCGCCGCATGCCTGCAGGCGAACCTGTTCTGCTCGAACTTCGCCAGCGCCCAGGAGTGGCCCAAGAAGATGTTCGAGACCACGGAGCACGATTTTGGCACCGTCGCTCGCGGGTCCGACACCGTCTACAAGTTTGAAGTTACCAACAAGTTCGTCGAAGACATTCACCTGGCAAGCGTTCGTTCGAGCTGTGGTTGCACCACTCCGTCGATCGAAGGCAACCTGATCAAAACCTACGAAAAGGCCTACGTGGTCGCCAAGTTTAACACTCGCGCGTTCACCGGGTACCACAGTGCAACGCTGACCGTAACGATCGATAAGCCTTATCCGGCCCAGATTCAGCTCCGCGTCCGCGGCAACATTCGCGGCGACGTGGTGTTCGAGCCGGGCGGTATCAACTTTGGTACCGTCGATCAGGGCGCGCAGCACGAGAAGAGTGTCCGCGTCCGCTACGCAGGCCGCAGTGGCTGGGAAATCAAAGACGTCGTCACCTCGAACGATAGCAGCGATTACTACGAAGTCGAGCTGAACGACCTGCAGCGCCGCGGCGGAGTCGCCCAGTACGAGCTGATGGTTCGCCTGAAGGAGACCGCACCTGCTGGTTACCTGAAGGATCAATTGGTGCTGGTTACCAACGACAGCAACAACCCCCGCATCCCGCTCGATATCGAAGGCCGCGTGACTCCCGAGATTTCGGTGATGCCGGAGAACTGGGTGCTGGGCGATGTGGAGCCTGGTAGCGAAGTTTCCAAGAAGCTGATCGTCCGCGGCAAGACTCCCTTCACGATCACCAAGATCGATTGCGACGACTGCTTCTCGTTCGAGTTCGGCGACGAAGCCAAAACCACCCACGTGGTATCGTTGAACTTCCGCGCTGGCGAGCAACCTGGCCAGCTGAAGAAGCAAATCAGCATTCACACCGATCGCGGCGAAACATACAACGCCACCTGCACGGCGTACGCCAACATCATCGAGCTATCGACGCCTGAGTCGGATCCCGACGAAGGCACCTCGACCGCGGCTCGCGAGTCCGACTCGAGCCTGGCTGGCAATCAGTAACGCAGCCCCGGCGGCAATGAATGTCGACTCGCTAACATGCCTCAGGCTGCTTACATCCATGTGCCGTTCTGCGCCCATCGATGCGGCTACTGCAACTTTGCCGTGGTCGCAGGGCGGGGCGAGTTGGTGCCGGCTTACTTGGATGCGATCGATCGCGAGCTGGCCTCGCTGGTCGACGAGCCGCAGCCGGTTATCACGCTCTACTTCGGCGGTGGAACCCCGACCCAATTAGGGTGCGAAGGGCTCGAGCGGCTGGGCGAGATCGTGCTCGCCCATCACCCGCTCTTGCAATCCGACACCCGCGGTTACGAGTGGACCATCGAGGCCAACCCAGCGGATATGTCGACCGACATGGCGCGAACGATCGCCAACAGCGGAGCGAACCGCCTGAGTTTGGGTGGGCAGTCGTTTCGGCCCGAGAAGCTGAAACTGCTCGAACGCGATCACACCGCGAGCGATATCATTCGCTCGATGCAGCTCGCCCACGAGCACAAGCTGGCGGTGTCGCTCGATTTGATCTTCGCAACGCCGGACGAGACGCTCGACCAGTGGCATCGCGACCTGCAGCAGGCCATCGATTTGCAGCCCGAGCACATTTCGGTCTACGGGCTCACCTTCGAAAAGGGCACCACTTACTGGGGCCGCTTGCTACGGGGTGAGCTGGTGGAGTCGGAAGACGAGCTGCAACGCGACATGTACCTGTCGACCATCGAGCGGCTGAATCAGGCGGGCTACGAGCACTACGAGGTCTCGAACTTCGCGCGGCCGGGCCATCGCAGTCGGCATAACGAAACCTACTGGCGGGGCGACGAGTACTTTGCCGCTGGGCCCGGTGCAGCCCGTTACGTGGCCGGCGTTCGCGAGACCAATCATCGCAGTACCACCACCTACCTGCGACGTGTGCAGGCAGGCGAGTCGCCAGTCGCAGAACGGGAACAGCTCGACCACGAAGCTCGCGCTCGCGAACGGTTGGTATTCGGACTCCGCCGCTTGGAAGGAGTCGATCGGCAGGAGTTTCAAGCAGCCACTGGCTATGCGGTCGAGCAACTGGCAGCCGAGGCGATCGACAAGTTCGTCGACATCGGTCTGTTGCAGGTGGACGACCACCGCGTGAAACTCACCCGCGAAGGGCTTCTGGTTAGCGACGCCATGTGGCCCGAGATGCTGTAATTCTCCGGCCTTCCGCCCGATTACATCGGGGCGCGTGGCAACTGGCGGGCGTGGGGCGGAACCTCGCGCGGCGGCAGCCGCTCACCGGTTTCGTCGGCCCACACCTGACGCTCTTCGTCGCTGGCGTAGTATCGCAACCAGATGGCGGGGTCGCCTTCCACATTGGCACAATCCCAATGCAAGAAGCTGTTGCGCTTCGAGAGTTTCTTCTCGTAGCTCGGCAGAATATCGCGATAGATCAGCGTGTAGAGCTGGCGATCGTCGAGGTGGTTCGTGAAGTCGAGTACGATTTGCTTTTCGTACAGTTGCTCCACGACCGTATCGAGCAGTTCGCTCAACTGATCACCCGCCAGGTGATCGGGATGCGGCAGCACCAGTTCAGGATCGAACCATTGGCTGATCGGCACCATCGGCGCCCGCTCCCAGTCGAGCATCGACTGCAAGAATTCGTTTTCGCGATGCGTCGACATCGCGCGGTAGTCGACACTACCGATCGACTCGTCGAACAAGGGTTCCAATTCGTCCCGCAACCGTGCGTTACGGAGCAGGCTGTCGACTTCGTCGTGCTGAGATTCAGAAAAATACATAGCAGGCTTGCAGCGGCATCGACCGCTGCGCAAAGTGGGCTTCTGGATTCATGGAAGCACTCCGGCGCTCCCGTGATTTCGACTTTACCAACCGGTTGCGGATGGAAAAAGACTTTGTTGCCAATGGATCGAGCAAGTTACGAAAAGGCAACAGACAGAACCGCTACGACCGGCAAGGTCGCCCCGCTTAGCCCATACGACCGGCAGAGTAGCTGCTAGCGGCCAAGCCGATTCCGGCGAACTGGCGAGAACCTCTCAAGAGTTGCCAAGGTCGACTAGAGAGATGAATGCTCGTTGCGCGCGAGTGCTATCACGATTTGAGACAGCTGTCGTCGTTCTGACGACAGTTTGATGCTCTGGCAACCAGTCTGATCGCGGGTTGCTCGTCGGTCGACCAACTTCTGAAGTCGGACAAAGGCCAAGCGGGAGCTTTTCCAAACTCCAGGCAAAAAACGGCTGTATTCAGGCGAAAGACCGATTCTGCCAGGAGATTCTCGCTTCCCTGGCAGGCTATCGAAACGTCAGGGAACTGCGAATTCGCCCTGTTTGCGGGTAACCAGTCGGCGAATGGCGCTCCGTTTGCTTTTTACTTCGACGAACCCATTATTCGTAAGGAGTAACCGTTGATGTCTCGCCTATTTTCCTGCGTTAGCAGGTGCACGAAGTCGCTCATGTTGGTCGCCGCTTGTTGCAGTTTGCCGGCCGCGACTCTCGTGGCCCAGCTGCCTCCCCCGCCGACCCCCGACTACTCGGTGCAGCAAAACGAGTTGTCGCACCAATTCACGGAGCTTAGCCGTGGCCCGATTCACGAAGCGTTCGCGCAGCCATTTGGTGGTTCGCAGTCGTCGTTCGTGATCAACCGTCAGCCGCCCGCTAAGGTCTCGGAAGTCCCTCCCAGCATCGGACCGCAGAGTCGCGAGTTCCAATGGATCCCCGGGTACTGGGGATGGGAACCTGCCGACGAGCGATTCGTATGGGTCAGCGGTGTTTGGCGGCTTCCGCCCGAGGGCAAAGTATGGAAACCTGGCTATTGGGAGCGCGTTGATGGCGGCTACGCCTGGGGGTCGGGCTATTGGTCCGATGGTTCCGACCTGCTAGTGCTGGCCGAGCAACCTCCCGAACCTCGTGAAGAGAATCCCGGCGCGCAGCCCACGCCGTCGCACATCTGGGTGCCTGGCTGTTGGCAACCTGGCCGCGAGCGGTTTGAGTGGCGCCCTGGCTTCTGGGCGCAAGGCTACGATGGTCTGGTGTGGATGCCGATGCGTTACAGCTGGACTCCACAAGGCTACGTCGTGGTGCCTGGCTATTGGGATTACCAACTCGAAGACCGCGGTGTGCTGTACACTCCGGTCGTGATGAACGAGAACGTCACCAGCAGCTATCGCTACTCGCCGACTTCGGTGGTGATGGTCGATCGTTTGCCAGTTCACCTGTTCATCAACATGAACTACGGCCACTACTGCTTTGGCAATTACTACGACTATCGGATGCCGCGCAATAACTTCGTCGCGTGGACTACCTACAACCAAGGCTACTACTACGATCCGCTGCGGATGTTCTATACCACGTTCCACCGCGATCGGTTTCGCCAGTTCCAAACTCGGCACGACTACTATCGCGACCACCGTGATATGCGTCCCCGCAACACCTGGCAGGCGCAACGCGATTGGCAGCGCAACGGACGCGTCGACCTGGAAGATGCTTTGCTAGCGGCTGGTTCCGACATCCTACTCAACGGGCGGTACTTCAATCGCCGTCGTGGTTATGAGTTCAATAACCAGCCTCGTCGCCATGAAGTGCTACGCGTGGATCGTGATCGCCTGCTCGAAGCGGAAAAAGACCGCCGTGAAGAGCTTCGCGATCAAGAGAAGTCGCGAAACCGTGATATCCGCGACTACATGGAGAAACGCGAAGAGTATCAGAAGAAGCTGCAACAGCAGGAGAAGGAGCAAGTTCGCGAGCCTTCGAAGGATCGCCAAGACTTTATCCGCCAGTTTTCTAAAAACCGCGATCAGCAGCTTCGTGACATCAACCAACAGCGTCAAGAGCAGCAACGGCGCACGTTCCAGAAGATGCAAGATCAGCAGCGTGATGCGATCAAGCGTATTCAGGAACAACAACGCGAAGCGGTCCGAAAACGTCAGGAGCAGCAACGCGGCTCGGCGAAGAAGCAAGCTGAGCAGCCTCGTCCGCAAGCAAAGCCCGAGATGCGCAGGCCTGATTTCCGCAAGCCACAGCAGCCCAATCGTCAGCAGTCCAATCGTGGGCAGGCCGAAGGGAATCGTGGCAACCGCGGTAACCGTGGGCAGGCCAACAAGGCACCTTCGAATAGAGGGCCTTCGAACAAAGGTTCCTCGAACCGAGGAGCGTCGAGCAACGGCTCTGGTAAATCGCGCGGCAAAGGAAAAGGCAAAGACTAACTCGGCGTGTTGAGTTAGCACCTTGATCAACACTTCCGGCTTGGGAGCTTCCCGAGTCGGTAGTTTTTTATGCGCGGTACATTGCGAACTTGCTGGTTACTGCTGCGGCGAGCGCAGCCAGCACGAGTGGTGCGGCTTCATGCCGATGTGAGGGTAATACGTTTCGGCCTGTGGTGCTGAGAGCAGCAGCAACGTGGTCGCGAGCCCCGCATGTTGGTGAGTGTGGTCGATGAGTTGCCGACCGATGCCTTGCCCCTGATGCGACTGATCGACGGCCAGGTCCGACAAGTAGGTGCAGTAGCTGAAGTCGGTAATCGCCCGCGAGACGCCGACCAGCAGCCCTGCGGTATCCCTGGCGGTAACGATCACGCTGGCATGACGCAGCATCTCGGCGATGCGCGGTAAGTCGTCGACCGGGCGTCGCGCGGCGAGAGTCGACCGCTCCAGCACACCGACGAACTCCTCGACCGACAGCTGCGGTTCGACCGCGTAGGTAATCGTCATCGCAGCGACCTTTTCGTGCAAGAAACTTCGGTAATACAAACAGGATTAGTACAAACAGGATAGCTCGGGGGATTGGCAATCGATCTGGACGCAACCCACTGGCATGGCGAGCCTGACTCACCCTCCAAGACCGCGACGATCACTCTTCGGTTCGGGGGCCAGGGCCGCCGCTGGGAACACTCGATCGACTTGGCGGTTACTGCTGGTTTTTTGCTCGCATTTGGCCACCCAATCGGGTCTAATGGGTGTGTGGACGCATGTTCATGCTCGCCGAGTGGCGGGCGATCTTTGACAATTTGAGTCGGCGTGGTAAGTCACGGCAAGAACGGCGCTTGGAAGTTCCAGGCAGTCGAGGTTCGCTGCTGCGCGGTTGTCAAAGCTGTAGGCTTTGGGCTGTAAGCGGTAGGCTGGATCCTTCGGGTCGCTGGAAGCTCCCCGCAGGATGACATTCCGTAATCCGCAATCCCAAATCCTCAATCGGCCCCCCTCCCCAGAAATAGTTACCCATGGGTGGGAATCTATTTTGGGCACTTTCCGCGGAGGTGTTGATGCAACTTATTACCTATCAATGACTTACGATTGATTCCCGCCGCGAAAATAGATTCCCACTCGATGCGTTTTGGGAAATGGGAATCTATTCGAGCCCGAAAACCACTGTTTTTTAAGCTTGGCCCGAGATTCAATTTTCCCATCGGTGGGAAAATTGGGAATCTATTCACCATGGACCATTCCTCAGGCGGGCGGCGCACGAAAATAGCCCCCAAGTTTGGGGGCTGATGTTTCGAGCAAGGCGATATCGGCGCGCGGCTGCGATATCGCTCGGCATCGCGCTGCCAGTGCTGCATCGCTGGCGGTCGAACACCAAGGCTCACGCCCAGTGCATTCGCTCGCAGCGCAACGTGTCAGCTCGCCTGGCACTGTTCGGCGACAACCTGCTATGCGTCACTCAGGCAGCGATCTGCCAGAGTCGCAAAGCGAGAGTCACTGCGCCGAGTAGCTGACGCTGGTGCGACTTGGCTTAGCGATTCTGCGGAGTGCTTTCGGTTTGTGCCTTGGCTTCCTGCATGGCGGCCGCTTCGCGGGCCAGCTTCATTTCAGGGCCTTTGGGAAAGTACTGCACGTCGTCGCCACGGTAGTAGGGGCTCGGCAGCACCTGACCGGAGTAGACGCCCTGGCAGCCGGTAAGCGCCATCGAAGCGAGAACAACAAGGCCGCAAGTGGCGTGCTTGAGTTTGTGATTCATCCGTCGAACCGTTTTTGTGATGAGTTTGGACGATCGCGGAAGGCCGCTGTCCGAAATGGAATTCTGTGATGCAAACGGGGCGCACGGCCAGCCGTTACCACCGTTATCGTCCACTCGACCGGCAAGGTTTAACATTTGGAACGTTTTTTAACCCTGGTTGCTAGCAGCCAGGGGATGTCGACCCGATCGATGGCCCGATCGATGAAAAGATAGGTAATTACCGCGAGCTGGAAATTCTGCAGAATTGCGGGATAAATCGCCCACCTTGGCTACGAATGGTAGAATACGGCAACGTCTGTCCGTCGATCCCTTTACCCCCTAATTGCTATGCTTGCACAGCCTTTTGATTCTCGCTCGTTGACTGCAATGCTGGCATGGGCTTCGCTGCTGGTTGTGGCCGGGCTCCACCAGCCAGCGCTGGCTCAGCTCGGCAGCACGACGCCGACGCAGGGCTACTACATGGCGATCGAGGAGCTCTACGAGGGGGATTATCGTGGGGCATTGAAGGATTTCCAGGGCGAAGTCCGCGGCGGTATCCGCATCGGTCTGACGCGTTGGATCGATTCGATCTGCTATCAAACCATGCTCGGCGAAACCTATTACCAGATGGGCAACACGAGCCAGGCCCTGGTGGAGTTCGATGCGGCCTGCGAACTGTATTTGAGCTACCCAAAGTGGCTGCTATCGGTCGACTTCCGCCAAGCGATTCGCCCCGATGCGAACCCCGTGCGGCGCATCGCCCCGTGGGGGCGCCCGCAACGTCAGGTCACCTACGGGCAGCTGCCCGATACCATGCTGATCCAGCAGGGAGAGATGATTACCGAGCAGCGGCTGCAGCAAGGCGGCACGATTCAGAGCCAGCAGATGTGGCGGGTCGACGTCGTCGAGGTGGTGCGTGCAACCGCCCTGGCGATTCGCCGGCGAAACGAGATTCTCGGGCCGCTCGGCAAGACCGATCGCATGAGCAAGAGCCTGGTCGACACCCTCGCACGAGGCGACACGACCCAGCGGAATCACTGGTCGGGCGTTTGGAGTGAACTGCTGCTGGCGACTGCTCAGCAGGGCATTGGTGAGTCGCAGCAAGCGCTCGCTCACTTTTCGCGAGCCGCGTTGATTGATGGTCGCTACGATCACGACCTCACCGCGGCCGCATTGCTGGGGCAAGCGACCATCGCCCTGGAGTCGGGTAACGCCCAGGCGGCGCTGAACCTGGCGACCGAGGCAAGCTACGCGGCCTACGCCTACGAAGACTACGATCTGCTCGGTGCATCGTTCGAACTGATGCATCGGGCCTTCATCGCCGGTGGCGGCGAAGGTGCCTTGGCACAGCTCGACGTTGCTGCTCAGTGGGCGACTCGCAAGAACTTCGATCACCTGGCGGCAACCTGTTTGATCGGCGAGGCCGAGCAGCTTGTCTCCTCCGGCGATTCTCGCACTTCGTTGGCGAAGCTGGGAGCCATTAGCACTCGGCGACGCGACTTAAAGGCGGGACGACTTGGTCCCTGGCGGCGATACGTCGAGGCCTTCATCGCTTACGAAGAGAACAATGCGAAGCTAGGCGATAAGGCGATTGCTGAAGCCATCGTGCAGAATCGCGCCCAATCGCTGCGGAACTTCCAGATCGGGCTCACGACTGGTCGCGTGGATAGCGGCCGGTTGCCGACGCGTGAAGCGGTCGACTTGTACGCAATCTTGCTGCGAGAGCCGCTGGCTGCGGATTGGGCGTACAGTCCACTGGAAACGCTTACGAACTTGACGACCCCCTACGAGGGAGCGATGAATCGGTGGTTGCTGTCGGCGCTCGACCGAGAGCAAGTGACCGATGCGATCGACATTGCCGACTTGGCGAAGCGACGGCGGTTCTGGCTCGCCCAAGGCATCGGCGGTCGACTGCTGGCGATTCGTCACTTGCTGGAAAGCGACCCCGTGTTGCTGTCGCCTGAAGCGGCGGTCGAGCGGCGCGACCTGCTGCTGCGTGCTCCCGATTACAGCAAGCTGGTGGAGCAAGCGGCGGAGATTCGCGCCGAGATCGACGCGAAGCCGATGGCCGACGACTCGGGCAAGATGGACAACAACCAGTACAACCTGCTCAAGCGCCTGGCGAGCAACGCCGAGCAGCGCGAGGCACTCATCCGTCGCCTGGCGATGCGACGCGATGCGACCGACATGATGGTTCCGCCTCGCATGAATGCGGCTGCCCTGCAGCAGAAGCTCGATAAGGGGCAAACCGTGATGGTGTTCCATCAAGCGGGCAACGCGGTGTTTGGGTTTGTGCTGCTCGACAAAGACTACCACCTTTGGCGATTGCCGGATGCGGAAGTGATGGCCGAAGCCACCGGCGACATGCTGCGAGCGATGGGCAACTTTACGCAAAGCCGAACGCTGACGACCGAAGACCTGTCGCTTGAACTGTGGAAGCCGATGGCCATGCAGTACGGCGACCTGTTGTTCGAGGAGTCGCGGATCAACCTGACGAACACCAAAGAGCTGATCGTGATTCCCGACGGGGTGCTCTGGCACGCGCCGATCGAAGCGTTGATGCCTACGATCGGTGGCAACAAGGACTTTGTGATCGACCGTACTCCAGTGCGATACGCGCCGACCCTCGGCTACGCAATGCCGAACGCCAAGCCGATGCGGCCGATTCGCACTTCGATCGTGGCGGCCGAAATCGGCGCAGGAGCGACCGACTTCTTGCCGCAACAGGCAGCCGAAGAGATTGCCAGCACCGTCACTGGTTCGGTGGTGCTCAACGCCCCGGTAACGACTCCCACGCCGCTGATCGCCAGCATGGCCGAAGAACTGGTGGTGCTCGCCACTGCGGAAATCGACCCCAGCGAACCCTATGCGTTCACGCCGATGCCGCTCGATCGGCCGACATCGCGCGGGACCTTGGGAACCTGGACCGAGTTGCCACTGCCAGGGTGCGAACGCATCATCCTGGGCGGCATGCGAACCGTCGCCGAATCGGGCCTCAAGGCGCGAAGTCGCTCGCGCAATGCCGAAGCTGTAGTGCCCGGGCCGGAGATGTTCCACGCCAGTTGCACGCTGCTCGCCAGCGGGGCGAAGACCGTGATGCTGAGTCGCTGGCAAACCAGCGGCAAGACCCAACGTGACCTGCTGCGTGAGTTAGTGTTAGAGCTACCGCACACGACCGCCGACGAAGCTTGGCGGCGAAGTGTCGCGCTGGCGCGACGGACCAATTTGGATCCCGATCAGGAGCCGCGATACAAGCGAGCCGATGCAACCAGCGAGGTGCCGACCGCAGAGCACCCATTCCTATGGGCGGGGTATCTATTAGTGGATACCGGCTACGATCCCCGCCCAGCCGAAGAGGAACCCGCGCAGCCGTAAGCCACGGAGGTGATAGCTTATCCATCTTGCCCGCTTTTAAGTGGTTGAGCTGTCGGCTGTGCGAGCGAACTGACGCACGTTGGCACACTTTTGTGTGCGATAGTGCGCGCGTGGCTTTGGTTGTTCAGTGCGTAATCGCACGAAACAGCGATCAAACATGCAGTTCATTTTTTGCTGGGTTGTGGCACGCTTATTGCTTCGGTAGGCTGCCAAGTAATTCAGCTTTTCCATTTCTACTTTAGCCACGATCGGATCCGAGAACTGCCATGAATGTTCCTGTCGACCTGTCTGTTTATGGAATAACAGTCAAGAAGGTCCTCCGTAATCTTTCGCCAGCGGAACTGTGCGAACTGGGCGTCGAAACTGACGGCGAACAGTTAACAAGCAGTGGAGCTATTAACGCCAACTCTGGCGCGAAGAAGGGCCGCAGCCCGAAAGATAAGCGGGTTGTCAAAGAAGCCTCCAGCGATAACGACGTATGGTGGGGCAACGTAAATATCCCGTTTACTGAGGACTCGTTTGGTAAGAATCGCAAGATGGCGATCGATTACCTGAACACCTGTGATCAACTATTTGTTCTCGATGGCTATGCCGGTTGGGAACCAGAAAACCAAATCAAAGTTCGTGTCATTTGCTCGCGAAGCTATCACGCTTTGTTCATGCATAACATGCTGATCCGTCCCACGAAGGAACAGCTAGAATCGTACGGCGAACCTGACTACGTGGTGTTCAACGCTGGTTGCACCGAAGCCGATCCATCGGTCGAAGGTGTCGAAAACACCACGAGCGTAGCCTTGAACTTTGCCGCTGGCGAGTTCGTGATTCTCGGTTCGCAATACGCAGGCGAGATGAAGAAGGGTGTGTTCACCATCATGAACTACCTGATGCCGAAGAAGGGCATCCTGTCGATGCACTGCTCGGCCAACGAAGGCCCAAAAGGCGACGTGTCGCTGTTCTTCGGTCTGTCGGGTACAGGTAAAACCACGCTCTCGGCAGACGTGAATCGCGCCCTGATCGGCGACGACGAACACTGCTGGTCGGAAACCGGTGTGTCGAACATCGAAGGTGGTTGCTACGCAAAGACCATCAATCTGTCGGCCGAGAAAGAGCCGGAGATTTACGGTGCTATCAAGTTCGGTACCGTGTTGGAAAACGTGATCGTCGATCCCGAGACTCGCGAAGTGGACTATGACGATGTGTCGCTTACCGAGAACACTCGGGCGAGCTATCCCATCGAGCACATTCCCAACGCCAAGATCCCTTGCATCGGTGGTCATCCCAAGAACATCGTGTTCTTGACCTGCGACGCGTTCGGTGTACTGCCACCGGTCAGCAAGCTGACCCCCGAGCAGGCGATGTACCACTTCATTAGTGGTTACACGGCTAAGGTGGCTGGAACCGAAGTCGGCGTGACCGAGCCCGAAGCGACGTTCAGTGCCTGCTTCGGTGCACCGTTCCTGGTATGGCATCCTTCGAAGTACGCCGAGCTGTTGGCCGAAAAGATGCGAAGCTACGGCGCTACTGCTTGGTTGGTGAACACCGGCTGGAGCGGCGGTGCCTACGGAACCGGCGAACGCATGAGCCTGAAGTACACTCGGGCGATCATCGATGCGATTCACGATGGTACGCTGGTCGATGCTCCCACCGCCACCGATCCGGTGTTCGGCGTGGAAGTACCCACCGAGTGTGCGAATGTGCCGAGCGAGATCCTGGTCCCCAAGAACACTTGGGCCGACAAGGAAGCCTTCGAGAAGACCGCTGGCAAGCTCGCTAGCTTGTTCGTGACGAACTTCAAGAAGTTCGAAGAAGGTGCTTCGGACGAAATCAAAGCAGCTGGCCCCAACGTGGAAGCCGCTGTCTAATTGCCAAGCAATTAGCTAAGTAAACGACAAAGGGTGCCATGGCTGCGAGGCCATGGCACCCTTTTATTGATTAGGCCCTCACTCGTTCAGGTGACGGTATCTCGTCGCCTAGCCGAGGTCGGTCATGCGATAGCAGCGAACTTGAGCTGGTTGCTGTTCGACTGCGAGCGAAGCTGCTAGATGCGAGGGGCTCGTAAGATCCATCAGCACGACTGCCGAGTGACTGGTGTTCCAAGTCGGAGGAATCGCGACGGTATTGACCGACTGCTCGCCCGCTTGGGTGTTGAGTTGTTCGACTCGCGCAGTGAGTCCCAAGCCGGTCAGCTTGACGATCGCCTCTTTGCGAGTCCATGTCTGAAAGAAGTAACGTACCGCTTCGGTAGCGGGCGACTGGTGATACGCAGCGAGCTCTTCCGTGGTGAAGTGTTTGCTTGCGAGTGAGTCGCGCGTGGTGACTTCGCGGAGCTGTTCGCAATCGATCCCTACGTTCGACTTCGACACGGCGAGCAGCACTTGGCTGCTGGTATGGCTGAGATTGAAGTGCAGCTCGCTTCCCGGGAGCGACGGTTTGCCTAGCTGCGAAATGTGGTAAGCAACCTGCTGCGGAGCGACTTGCAGGTAACTCGCGAGAACGCGTCGCATCCCCAGGTGAGCGCCAGCGTAGCGTTGCTTCAAAGCAGTAGTAGCAAGCTGGTTGTGCCATTGCTGCTCGGCAGCATCGAGCCACGAGAGGCATTCGTTCGTCGCAGCAAACTGGTTGGTATCCCAGCTCCAGACGTGCAGCTCGTCGCTGGCCAGCGAGCAGGGAGCTTGCTGCCAGTCGACAGTCTCTGCTTCGAGCAGGGAGGGACACTGCATGGTTACTGGTCCCCCAGCTCTGGCAACGCGGCGAGAACCATCGCAATCGCTGGCGGAACCGCCTTCGACGTCGCTTCGCGCCGCGGGGCGGGGTGCAGGAAGAAATGTCCGCCAGGCATCAAACGCATGGCAAAGTGGCGGCTGGTCAGCTCCCGCCAGGCGTTTAGGCGATGGACCGCTACGCCGGGGTCGTTGGTACCGCCGAGCGCAAGGATGTCGACCGGCAGCGGTTCGCCGGCGATGTATTCGTAGGTCTCGATCATCTGAATATCAGCCCGCAGCGGCGGCAGCACCATGGCCATTAATTCGGGCGACTCGCGAACCGCAGCCGGGATGCCGTCGTACCGATTCGAGACTTCGTCGATGAAATCCTGATCCGGCAGCTGGCCGATCGGCGACTTCGGCTTGGTGCCGCGCGGTGCGCCGCAGGCGGCGACAATCAGTTTGTGGGGTAAGGGGAGTTGGCGATCCACCAGCCGGCGGGTTACCTCGAACGCCACGTATCCTCCCAGACTGTGACCGACAAACAGGTGCGGAGCAGGGGGGAGCGCGGAAATGGCTTCAGTAATCTCGTCTGCCAAGTGCGAGAGCTCGTCGTACACCGGCGCGGCGAGCCGATCCTCGCGGCCAGGCATCCGCATCGGCACGAGCGCAACATCCTCCGGCAGGTAGCGTTGCCAGCGATAGAAAACGGCCGCACCACCACCAGCATGAGGGAAGCAAAACAACCGCCGGGGGGCGTCCAGGCGTATCGATTCAGGGAGTAATGGATGAAGTGTCACGCGATAGCTTTGTGCTCAGTAATCAATTTCTATCTCACCTGTAACAGATAGACATCCCAAGCGTAATAGGTAGTGAGCAGGGAGTTTGCCTCTGAAGGTGTTGATTCGACGATCGCTCGAGAGAGCAAGGACTTATTGTAACCTGCTTCATAGTAACTAGTTAGGTGCATTGCTGCGGGGTAGCGCCGAGGGTGCGGAACAGAATGATTTTAGCGCGTTTTAGGTCTACAAGTATTTTGCAAGGGTCTTACGTCGCGGCAAATTGGCACATAAAATAGAAAACTTGCCCAGGAAGGGGGATCGCGTAGGAATGGACTCTGCCGAACCGCGTGTACGTGGGAGGGCACAAGGTCGGATGGCACTGACTAGGTCCTGTCCTGCGGGACGCACCACTTAAAACGGCGCGGCACTGGAACCTGCAACACTGGTAACCCGAAAGCCGATACCGTGCGATGAGTCGAACTATTGGCTTGTTGCTATTTCCCATCGCTCAGTCGCTAGGCTGAGGGTGCCTTACCTTCCTCCCAACGCCTTAGCTCTGCGACCCCAGAACGAGTAACAATGGCCTCTGTGATTCTGCAACGTGCTCAAGTACTCGACTCCATGGTGGACCTGCTTCGCCAGCAGGCGGCCCGCTTTGGAGAGCGAACCGCATACGTTTTCCTCGACGATCAGGAAGGCGAAGTTAGCATTAGCTTCCGCGAGCTCGATATTCGCGCCAAAGCGATTGCTGCCAACTTGCGTACCGAACTCGAACCGGGAGATCGCGCACTGCTGATCTATCCCGCGGGACTCGAATTCATCACCGCCTTCTTTGGCTGCCTGTACGCTGGGGTGGTCGCCGTGCCGGCCACGTACCCGAAGCCCCGCCGGCCGTTGCCGCGGATGGCGAGCATCGCCCGCGATAGCGGAGCCTTGGTCGCCCTTACCACCAGCCAAACGCTCGACACGGTTGATATGTCGCAGCAAGACGAGGCCGTGGCCTCGATGCGGTGGCTCGCGACCGACGAAGTCCCCAGCAGCGAAGCTGAGAACTGGACCTCGCCAGGACTCGACAGCGAGCAATTGGCCTTCCTGCAATATACGTCCGGCTCGACCAGCGACCCCAAGGGGGTAATGGTCTCGCATGGCAACTTGCTTGCCAACCTCGAGGCGATTCGCCAGTCGTTTGGAATCGAGGTCGATCACACTGGCCGCGACATCGCTACCGGAGTCTTCTGGCTGCCTGCCTACCATGATATGGGATTGATCGGCGGCATCCTGACTCCTTTGTTTGTCGGTGGACGCAGTGTGCTGATGGCTCCCGCGTCGTTCCTGCAGAAGCCGCTGCGTTGGCTCGAAGCAATCGACAAGTACGGGGCGACTATTAGTGGTGCTCCCAACTTTGCCTACGAATACTGCGTAAAACGAACCACCGAGGAAGAACGGGCGAAGCTCGATTTCTCGGCCTGGCAGCTTGCTTTCTGTGGAGCCGAGCCGATTCGGGCCGAGACCGTGCGGCAGTTCACTTCGGCCTTTGCGGTAAGCAAGTTCCGCCCCGATGCGTTCTATCCCTGCTATGGTTTGGCCGAAAATACCTTGCTTGCTGCTGGCAGTGAGCATCGCCGAGAGCCAACCGTTTTGCGGGTCGATCGCGAATCGCTGGCTGCAGGTAACGTGCAAGTCGTGGTGAATGGCAGTAGCCAGCACGCACAAGAGCTGGTTGGCTCGGGCACCGCGCCGGCCGAGCACCGCGTGGAAATCGTGCACCCGCTGACCGGATCGGTCTGCCCCGAAGGGGTCGTCGGCGAAGTGTTGCTGCAAGGTCCAAGTGTCGCCCAGGGCTACTTCGGCCGCGCCGAAGAGATCAATCGTAACTTCCACACCCGAGTTCGCGGCGTCGAAGGCGAGTTCCTCAGCACCGGCGACCTGGGGTTCTTTTACGAAGGCGAATTGTTCGTCACCGGGCGTTTAAAGGACGTCATTATTATTCGTGGCCGTAATCACTATCCGCAGGATATCGAAACCACGGCCGAAGCGGCTCACGAAGCATTGATGCCGGGTGCTGCGTTTAGCATCACCGTCGGCGACGAAGAGCGACTCGTGGTTGTCAATCAGATTGATCGACAGCTAAGCAAAGCAGAGTACCCCAAAGTGGTTAGCGCCATTCGGCAGGCAATCGCCGACCAACACGAACTCGACTGTTACGCCATTGTGCTAATTCGTCAGTCGTCGTTGCCGGTGACCTCGAGTGGAAAAGTGCAACGGTCGCTCACACGCGACCAGTACATGGAGGCGAAATTACGTGTTGTTCACGAATGGAAACAATCAGCGCGCCCCGCGACCAACGGCAAAGCAAAACGACCGGGCAAAAACGGTTCGGGGACGAATGGAACTCTTTTGGCGGGCGATGTATTCGGCGTGGAGCAAACCGCCGAGAGGATCGAAGCCTGGCTGGAAGAGTGGCTGGTAGACCGCATTGGGCTGGATCCAGCCGAAATGCATCGCGACAAGCCGTTTGCTGAGTTCGGGGTCGACTCACTGACCGCCGTGGAATTGAGCCACGAGCTGGAAGAAGAGTTCGGCGTGCCATTGCCACCGATCGTGGCCTGGAACTACCCGACTCCTGCAGCGCTCTCGCGGTACCTGGCCGAGCAATCGATCGGCCAGCAAGAGCCAGCGGCCGAACAGGCGACTGACGAAGCAGCAGCGCCAGTCGACGATGCTGAACTCGAAGCGATGCTCGCCGAAATCGAAAACCTTAGCGACGAAGATGCCGAGCGGCTGCTCGAGGGCGAATAGTCGCTGGATAATCGTGGCAGATAAAATCGGATGGCGGGCATCGCGATTCGTTTCGATTATGGGCGAAGCCGCGCAGTGAATTCCCGTTGGCAACCGCCATCCAGCATGACAATTTGTTGTGTTGCCCGCGGCGAAATCGCAACGCCCCGGCTATCAAATGGGCACGAATCCTGGCAAAATATGTTGCCCTGGGCCGCGGTGGATGCGTGCCCCTCGTTCACCGAATCCGCTAGCACGAGCGGGTGTTTCAAGGGCAACAAGTGATGCAGGACATCAAACTCTTTAGTGGCTCGGCAAATCGCGAACTTAGCGAGCAGATTGCCAAGTACCTCGGCGTACCGCTGGGCAAGATCTCGCTGGGGCGGTTTCCCGATGGCGAAATCTCCTGCAAGGTCGATGAGGACATTCGCGGCCGCGATGTGTTCCTGATTCAGCCGACCTGTCCGCCGGTCAACGAAAACCTGATGGAACTGTTGATCATGATCGACAGTTGCCTGCGGGCGAGTGCCGAGCGCATTACGGCCGTGATTCCTTACTACGGCTACGCTCGCCAGGATCGCAAGGACGAAGGCCGGGTGCCGATTACCGCGAAGCTGGTCGCAAACATCATTACCCGCGCGGGAGCCGATCGCGTGCTGACCATGGATCTGCACGCCGCACAGATTCAAGGTTTCTTCGACGTTCCGGTCGACCACTTATATGCAGCTCCAGTGCTGAATCAGCACTTTATCGAGTCGGGTATCGATCTCGACAATATCGTGATTGTGAGTCCCGACGAAGGAAGCATTAAACGAGCACTGGGGCACTCAAAACGCCTGGGCGGTGAAGTGGCCATTATCGATAAGCGTCGCACCAGCGCCCAAACCACCGTGCAGGCGAACCTACTGGGGGGCTCGGTCGAGGGCAAAGTCGCCTTGATGTTCGACGACATGATCTCTACCGCTGGCTCCATCTGTGGGGCAGCCAAGGTGATTCGGGATTTTGGTGCGAAGGAAATTCACGTAGGTGTTACCCATCCGGTGTTCTGTGGCCCCGCGCTCGATCGCTTGGAGCAGGCAGATATCACCAGTTTGGTCTGCACGAACTCCATTCCGCTCGGGTCCGAGATCACGGATCGGCTTCCCCAGATTATTCGGTTGCCGGTCGATCACCTGGTGGGGGATGCGATTAAAGCGATCCACCGAAACGAGTCGGTAAGTAAGCTATTTCGGTAAACCCTGCGGTTTACCCGGGTTTCACGGGGCTATCCCCCCGCCCGGCAATGCAGGCAGCTTACCTATCCGGCCCAAAATGATCCGAGAATTCTGCCGAGGGACCGCTTGAAATCCGGACGGAAACTCGCAAAATAAGGGATTCTGCCAATCCCATGAGGCCGTGCCTGATCGGTACCTTTCCACCGACCTTTGGCAGGCGGCCTCCTCCATGAGAATAAACCGACGATGAGCGAAACACTTACCGTTAAGAAGCGAGAAACCACCGGGTCGCGTTCCAGCTACGCTTTGCGTCGCGATGGCAAATGCCCTTTGGTGTTGTATGGGCACAACGAACCCTCGGTTCATTTGTCGGTCCCCTACGATCAACTGTCGGCCACCTTGCGTCACGGTGCAAAGCTGGTACAGCTCACCGGCGACGAAAGCGGGCAGGCCATTCTGCATGACATGCAGTGGGATACCTTCGGTCGCTATGTGCTCCACGTGGATTTG
Organism: Aeoliella mucimassa; assembly: GCF_007748035.1. Classification (NCBI taxonomy): domain Bacteria; kingdom Pseudomonadati; phylum Planctomycetota; class Planctomycetia; order Pirellulales; family Lacipirellulaceae; genus Aeoliella; species Aeoliella mucimassa. Next base: position 4,862,750 of record NZ_CP036278.1, on the reverse strand, counting down.
CTGCGTGTCGATGCCGGTGAATTGGTGACCGTTGAAATTCCTGTGGAAGCCAAGGGAGAAGCCCCTGGCGAAGTTGAAGGTGGCATTATCACCTGGGTGAACCACTCGGTGGAAATTGAGGTTACTCCAGCCGCGATTCCTGAAAAGCTTCATGTCGATTTGGCCGGAGTGAATTTGGGTGATACGGTAACGGCCGATGCGATCTTCGACCTGCCCGAAGGGTCGAAGTTGGTGACCGCCGCTGAGCGAGTGATCCTGAACTGCGTTGCTCCTGCAGCGGCCGACGCCGACGAAGAAGAGGATGCTGCGGCATCCGGTGCCGAGCCCGAATTGGTTGGAGACAAGGGCGAAGAAGCCGACAGCGAATAGTATTTGGTTGCTTGAAGCGGTTGGTTGGGTAGATACACAGTGACCTGAGGTTGGCCGGCAACGATGAAACTAGTCGTGGGGCTCGGCAATCCCGGGAAAAAATACGACGATACGAGACATAATGTAGGTTTCGACCTGATCGGCGAGCTGGCCAAACGCTGGTTTGCCGACCCGGTCCGCGAGAAACACCAGTCGCTCATTGCCGAAGCAAATTACTCCGGCGAAAAAGTGTTGCTGGTGGCCCCGCAAACCTTCATGAACCTTTCAGGCGTTGCAGTTCGTTTGGTGATGGACTTTTATAAGCTCACTGCCGACGATTTACTGGTCGCCTGCGATGATTTTAACATACCGCTCGGAACGCTCCGTCTTAAACCCAAAGGGTCTGCAGGCGGGCAAAACGGGCTCAATAACATAATCCAGCAGGTAGGCACTCAAGAAGTTCCTCGGTTGCGAATAGGTATTGGGCCGGTCCCCGAACGGTGGAGCACAGTGGATTTTGTGCTAGGCAAGTTTAGCCGCGATGAGCAGCAGCTTGCTGACCAGTCCGTGCGTCGAGCCGCCGACGCCGTGGAGTGTTGGCTAACTGACGGAATCGGCTCGGCGATGAACCGGTTCAACTAGCACGTAACCTATTACCACCTATACAGCATCGCTGCCCTGGAGACCTTAAATTGCAAACGCAAGTTTACGAAGGCCTGTTCATTTTCGATTCCAATCGTTTTGCTCGCGATCAGGAAGCCCTGCCGGGTGAAGTGGCGGAGATGATCACCAGCGAAGGTGGCGAAGTTCTGGTGAGCCGCCTGTGGGAAGAGCGTCGTTTGGCGTATCCCATCAATGGCCAACGCAAAGGCACCTACTGGCTGACTTACTTCCGCTCGCCTACCTCGGCGATCTCGGTTCTCAATCGCAAGTGCGAGATCCACGACGGAGTGCTTCGCCAGTTGGTGATCAAGATTCATCCCAGCCTGGTCGAGCCGATTTTGGCCCACGCCGCGGGTGTTCCTCAGGAAGTCGAAGAAGAAGCCGAGGAGACTGCCGACGAGCCAGTGGCTGCTTCGGCCGAATAAGGCGACAATGGATGGTTCTGCTTGCAGCCGGACCAGCGACACGATAGACTGCGGCTTGTCGGTACGTATGTACAGTTTTCGGCAAGCAAGGATTTCAAACGTAAGGTTTCATCATGGCTAGCTTCAACCGAGTGATTCTGGTCGGCAATCTGACCCGCGATCCCGAGTTGCGCTACATTCCCAGTGGAACTGCGGTCGCGGAAATCGGGATGGCGGTCAACGAGCGTGTAAAGCGCAACGACCAGTGGGTCGATGAGGTGAATTTCTTCGACGTCACCCTGTGGGGTCGTACTGCGGAAGTGGTCAATCAGTACTTGAGCAAGGGCTCATCGGTGCTGATCGAAGGCCGCCTGAAGTACGATACCTGGGAAAAGGACGGTCAGAAGCGTTCGAAAGTCAAAATCATCGGCGAAAAGATGCAGATGCTTAGCGGTGGTGGAGCCGGCGGCGGTGGCGGAGGAGGCGGAGGCGGTCGAAGCTCCGGCAACGCTCCCCATCGGCAACAACCTGCCAGCCACGACAGCTACGACGATTACTCTAGCGCTCCCAGCATGCCACCGGACGACGAAATTCCGTTCTAATGGCCATGGCTGAGGACAGCCGCTGTTTCCGATTATAATCTTTCCGAATCATTACTAACTTTAGCTACCACGTCAGCCATGCAAACCAAAGCCAAGCACAAAAACAAGGGTTTCAAGCGTCTTCCTCGCGGTGAGCACGGCGGAGTCCAGTTGCTGCTGATTCAGTCGGTTGCCGACCTTGGCAAGCAAGGCGAAGTGGTAGAAGTGAAGCGTGGTTACGCGCTGAACTACCTGATTCCACAGGGACTGGCCACGATTGCCACCGATCATCACAAGCGGATGGTCGACAAGCACAAGGCCAAGCTGCAACAAATCGAACTGGCCCGTCAGGCGGAACTTCGCAGCTACGCTGCCGAGATTTCGAAGCAAAGCGTTACCATCGAGGCAAACGCTACCGAAGACGGGCATCTCTATGGTAGCGTCGGTGCAGTCGAGATCCTGGCTGCTCTCAAGAAGAACGACGTGCACCTCAACGCCGATCAAATCCGTCTGGATGGTGTGTTGAAGGAACTCGGCCTGTACACCGTGAAGATTCGCCTGTCTTCGGAAGTCGAAGGCGAAGTCAAGGTGTGGGTGGTTCCCAGCGTTGGCGTCGACGACTAAAGCGTCTCCGAAACTGCGGTTTCGGATCACGTTTGAGAGTCGCAGGAAACAGATCGGGCACGTGAAAGCCTCGGTGTGCAACTTGCGATAGTCGCTGGCTCGGCATCAGAGTGCGGAATACCAAGCATTTGCTTGTGCGTAGTGTATTGCACTGCGCGGTCGTTATGTCTTGTTACGCAAAAAGGAGTGCGCGATGGCCGACCACGACCGTTCTGATGTCGATCATAAGAAGTCACGTAAGGGAAAGCACCGCGTCGATAGCGCCGAAGGGCTGCTAGAGCGCCAGATGCCTCAGGCAGTGGATGCCGAGCGGGGCGTGCTGGGCAGCTTGCTGCTGCTGCCGGAGAAGTTCGACGAAGTCGCGCTGATTCTTCGCCCCGACGACTTCTACGACGATTCGCATGCGTGCATCTATCATCACTTGATCGAGATGCATGATAGCGGCAAGCAGATCGATCCGATGCTGTTGGTGCAGCACCTCCGCGACGCAGGCGATTACGAACGCATCGGTGGAGCCGCGTACATCGCTGAGCTAGGCGAATCGGTCCCCACGGCCGCCCACGCGGAGTTCTACGCTCAGAAAGTGCAGGAGAAGGCCACCCTGCGGGCGCTCATCCAAGCGAGCACCGACATCATCCGCGACTCCTACGATCCAACGATCGACTCGCGACAAATGCTGAGCCGGGCGGAAGAACGTGTGTTCTCCATCCTGGAAGAGAAGGGCAACTCGCAGGTGACCTCGATTCGCGAGGTGCTGCAGGAGTCGCTCGCCCGACTCGACGCTCGGATGCGGAGTGACCACACTGCCGGCGGTGTCGAAACCGGGTTCGAAGATTTCGACGAAATGTCGGGCGGTCTGCGGGCGAACGAGTTGATCATTTTGGCCGCTCGCCCGAGTATGGGTAAAACAGCCCTGGCGATGAACATCACCGAACACGCCGCCATCGATTGTCAGGCACCCACGCTGTTCGTCAGCCTCGAAATGTCGAAGCTCGAACTTGGCGATCGTCTGCTTTGTTCGCGGGCTCGTGTGAATGGTCACCGCTTGCGTAACGGTCATATCAGCAAAGAAGAGAGTCAGTTGCTCATTCGCACCGCGAACGAGATTAGCTCGGCCCCGCTGTACATCGACGACACGCCTGGTCGTACGATGACCGAAATCGCCGCTGCGGGACGACGCTTGAAGCGTCGGCATGGATTATCGCTGGTGGTGATCGACTACTTACAGCTGATCGAGCCCGATAACTCGAGCGACCCTCGTCAGGAACAGGTGTCGAAGATCGCTCGCCGACTCAAGGGCTTGGCACGTGAACTTTCGGTGCCAGTGTTGTGCCTTGCACAGCTCAACCGTCAGGTCGAATCGACCCGCGACAATAAACCACAGTTGAGCCATTTGCGTGAGTCGGGAGCCATCGAGCAGGATGCCGACATCGTGATGTTTGTGCATCGTGAAGAATACTATCAAACCAACGAAGAAGATCGGGCGCGCGTGCGTGGTGAAGCCGATCTGTTGATTCGCAAGCAGCGTAATGGTCCGACAGGCGACGTGAAGCTGACCTGGTTGCACGACTTCACACGCTTCACCAATGCGGCTCCGGAGCCACACGAAGAATTCGCCAGCTTCGGCGGCGGTGGTGGTGGAGACGAATTTTAGATTCGCTGCTCTCTGTTTCGCGGATCCGTTACTTGATCTGAGCAACGTGATCGAGCGAGTTGTCGCTGCCCGCGACGAATAGCGTTTCCGAATCGGTCAGCCGATGATCGGGATCTGGCGAAGGGTGCGTTTCGCCGGTAAGGCAATCGTGTAACGCGACAATGGTAAGCGAATACTTCTGTCTTACATTTAGCTCGCGAATGGTTTTGCCAACCCAGGCATCTGGCACGCTCATTTCCTGAATCCCGAAATCGGCTCCCAACTTGTCGTAGTTCAGGAGTCCCGACTTGGTGAGCTGCGCGGCGAGTTCGATCGCGGTGTCATGTTCGGGGAAAATGGTTTGATGCACGCCCAATCGCTCCATCACTCGAGCATGTTGCTGCGAAACCACCTTTACGCAGATCTTAGTGATCTTCATGTCGAGCAAGGCCATCGACGTGAGCACACTAGCGGTGATGTCGTCGCCAGTCGAAACGACTGCCGCGTCGGAACCTTCGGCCCCTAGTCGCTTGAGCGTTTCGATATCAGTGGCGTCGCCCACCACCGCCCTCGCGACTACCTGACCAACGCGGTCTACGAGCACTCCATCTTGATCAACCGCAATCACTTCATGCCCATTCTCAGCCAGGCTGAGAGCGACCGTGGTGCCAAAATTTCCAAGTCCGATGACCAAGAAGCGTTTCATGAGTTAAACCTATCCATCTCTTACAAAACAGATTGAGCAGGGCGAATGGCGAAGCTTTGAGTATCTCTAGCCAACGATGACATCCTCGTGGGCGTAGCGGAAGGTGCCTCGTTGGGCGAATCGAACCTGCAGTACCGCTGCCAGCGACAAGGGGCCAACGCGACCAATGAACATGAGGAAGATGACTACCCAGCACGCTTGAACGGATAGATGGGATGTTGCTCCCATCGAAAGGCCAACCGTGTTAAAGGCACTCACGACCTCGAATGCTTCCACGAGAAACAGTTCGTGTTGTCCAAACAAATCGCCGATGCCCGCTAACAGGAAAATACCAAATACGATGATGCCACCTCCGACCACAAGCAGGCCGACTGCCCGCTGAACGGTTTCGTCGGGAATCGAACGCTCAGCGAACGTAACCGACTGTCGAGCGCGAAGCCGGGACGAAGCCAGCAGCACGAGAATTGCGAGCGAGGTGACTTTAAAACCGCCGGCCGTGGATCCAGGGGCCCCGCCGACGGTCATTAATAAGATCGTGAGAAAGTTCGTGCTGGTGGTCATCGACGCGTAATCAACCGTGTTAAATCCGGCAGTACGCGGAGTGATGCTCAGGAACAACGCATTGACGATTCGATCGGTCACCGAAAGCTTGTTAAGGCCTTCGTTCCACTCGAATAGCAGGAACAAACTGGCGCCGACGAAAATCAACAGCATCGTACTCCAGAGTACCAGCTTGGTGTGGAGTGAGAGCGTGCGTCGTTTGTGCTTTGGCTTTTGAAAGTAGCGAATCAGTTCTTCCATCACAACAAAACCGAGTCCACCGCTAATGATCAAGCACGAGATCACGAGCAGCGTTGCGGGCGATTCGCTGAACTGTACCAGCGAGTCGCTATAGGTCGAGAAGCCAGCGTTGCAGAATGCACTGACCGAATGAAAGATGGCAGGCCAGATGGCCTCGCGCCAGCCCATTTTGGGAACCCACAAGATATAGAGCAGTAGCGCGCCGATGCTTTCGAAAGCGAACGTAAAGCGAATGACTGCTAGTACTAGCTTGCGAGGGGTGATCTCAGAGAGTCCCGGATTGATGACCGTGGCTGCCGCCTCGGAGCGAAGCGACGGCCTTCCTCCCAGCGCCATGATGACCAGCGTCGCCAAGCTCATCATGCCGATGCCACCCAACTGAATAAGCAGCAGCAAGAACAGTTGGCCCTGAAACGTGAAGTACGTCGCCGTGTCGACAACGATCAACCCCGTGACGCACACAGCACTGGTTGCGGTGAAGGCCGCGTCGGTCCACCCCAGAGGAGCCTCTTTATAGATGCCTGGTAGTACTTTCAGTCCGATGGTGCCTAGCACGATCAGTAGCGCGAACGAGCCGACAAAGACTTCGGTGTTCTTGAGCGAACTCCAAAGTCGGCGGATTCCACGTAGGAAGCCTTGAAAGCGAGGAGGCTTGGCTCCCGGTATTCGGGGTCGAGAAAACATGAACACAGTTACTTATTCGGTGGTATCAGTATTCGGTGCTCGGAAACCCGGCCCCCAAGGTCAGTATTGCTATCACTCGACTTTCGCAGGTTTGCCACTGGTAGGCAAGAGTACAGGCATCACGAGAATAAATGGAACGTAACTCGGCGTTAGTCATCATCTTTGATTTCTTCTTCCCTGCTGCTCCCTGATTTACCCAGTTGTGCAGGTACCCGTAGGGGCCAGTTTTCCCACTCCAGGTGGGATAGATTCCCACCGCTTACGAATAGATTCCCAATTTACCCACCGATGGGAAAATTGAATCTGCGTGCACACTACAAAACCAGTGGTTTTCGGCCTCGAATAGATTCCCATTTCCGAAAACGCATCGAGTGGGAATCTATTTTCGCGATGCCTGGCGATCGTAAGTCGTTTGTAGTAAACAGGTTACATCAACACCTCCGCGATAGTTGCCCAAAATAGATTCCCATGGGTGGGAAACTATTCTAGGGAGGATTCAGGAGTGAGGGGTCAGGGGACAAGGGGTAGATGGGGGGCATTTTGGGAGAGCTGCCAGAGACTGAAGAATCTCGCCTGCAGCTCAAAGCTTGGAGCCTACGGCTTTGACGACCGCGCAGCAGCCTGCGCCCACGCAAGCATCCCTTCGCCTGCGTGTCGCTAAGAGTTCGAGTTCATCGCAGGTATCACATCCCAATCACCTCCAATCATCAACGAAGCCAATGGCCGATAGCGGAAAGCTGACAGCCTTAGTTGCCTGTTCATTAGAACACTGTCAGTGGCCAATTTCCAGCAGAAAGTGGCCTCGGAGAGTCCGTTTTCCTCTTTTGTTCGCAGCCAATGATTGCACTAAGCGCCTACCCTCGAGATGCTCACACCAGGCTAGATGTCCGTCTGCTGGTAGTGCTGTCGAGAGGGTCTCTGGAACGGAAAAACACGAGAAAACAGGGCGGGGTGGGCCATTCGTGTGTCCGCAGTGAAACATCTTGCATGCGGTTCGCGGCGAATCTGTCTTGTCAGGTTCGGGCGATTGTAGTATCCCTTGCCCGCCCCGTAGGGTTTGGCCGGCAGATGCGCAACGGATTGTGGCTGCCTGGTCCTAGCGAACCTCTTCTGAAAAAGAGCCTCGTCGAATGCACGCTGAATACGCAAAACACTTACCAGACAATCGAAGCATCCCTCGCCACCTCTGTTGGTTGGCGTTACTCGCTACGCTGTGCCTGCCGAATTCGGTGGTCCGCGCGCAGGCTGGGATGAGTGCTGGCCAACTTGCCGGAAGCCTATTTGGTAAAGATGAAAAACCTGCAGAAGGAGCAGGGCCTTCGATAACCGCCACTAATCAGGTGGTTGCTGATATTCGTATCGAAGGAGCCCGCTCGGTACCTGCCCCTACGGTGCTTAAAGAACTCAAGACTCGTATCGGTCGTCCCTACGATCCACTGTTGGTACAAGCTGACGTGAAGCGACTGTTTACGCTCCCTTGGTTTGTGAACGTGGAAACCTATACCGACCAAAGCAACGATGGTGTCGTCGTCATTTTTAAGGTCGTCGAACGTCCCACGGTTCGGTACATCGAATTCCTGGGTAACAACAGCATCAAGGACAAGAAGCTGCTGAAGGAAACAGGGCTGAATGTTGGGGGAGCCTTGAGTCCCTATCAGGTGGAAGAAGCCCGTAGCCGAATCGAACAGCTCTACAAAGAAAATGGCTTTAATCGCGTGCAGGTGCGCGTGGTAGAGGGAGATCAGTCTGGCGATCGGGCGATTGTGTTCGATATCAACGAAGGACCCCAGCAGAAGGTCGGGGCGGTTAAGTTCGAAGGCAATCAGTTTGCCAGCGATGGCCGCTTGAAGACCAAGATTCAAACCAAACCCGGAATGCTGTTTGGTTTGTTCAAAGGGTACATCGATCCGAAGAGTCTCGAATCGGATCAAAACCGTCTGACGAACTACTATCGCCAGTTTGGTTTCTTCCAGGCGCGTGTCAGTCCCATCCTGGAATGGAGCGACGACGATAGCAGAGTCACCATTCGTTGGATTATCAACGAAGGACCGCAATCGTCGGTGCGGCAAGTTCGCATTCTCGGCAACGAGCTTTTTGCGACGACGGATCTGAAAGCAGGCCTGAAGCTGCAAGACACCAACCAGTACGAACAAGCCAAGCTAACTGGCGACGTCGAATGGCTCAAGGAACTCTATGGCAGCCGAGGCTATGTGTTTACTGACGTGAAGGCCGACGTACGCTACCTCGACGAGCCTGGTCAGGTTGATTTGGTCTACACGATCGACGAAGGGGAGCGTTACCGCGTCGGACGAATCTTCGTTCACATCGGCGGCGAGAATCCCCATACTCGTATCAGTACTGCCCTCAATCGTTTGTCGATCAAACCGGGGGAGATCATGGATATTCGCGAAATCCATGCGAGCGAACGCCGGTTGCAGGCGAGTAGCCTGTTCTTGGCTGACCCTTCCCGAAACGTTTTCCCGTCGATTTCCTTCCGCATTCCGGAAGTAGAAGACGAAATGCTTGCCAGCGACGATCCTGTGTATCGGGGGCAGAATCCTGCGCCTGAACCTGCTGATCCAGTAGTACCCGTGCAAGGAAAGCCGGGCACCTACATGGTGGAGCGTCCCAGCATTCCTGGTACGCCTGGTAGCAATATGGACGTGCACTTGTATTTCGATGGAGATTCGACGGAACCGGAAGTTACTGCAGTGAAACCATCGGTGTATACGGTACATAAAACGCCCGTTGGTTCGACAGCTAGCGATTCCGGTATTCGAAACAAAGCTTACAGTGGGTTGAACTTTAAAACTTCCAGTCCATACCATCAGGCTCCCACGGTGCCCTCTTTGCAGGACACTGTCATACGGGGGCAGTCCCCCGATCCCATAACGGTGGGATGGGCCAGCGGTAGTACTCCGGAGCCTCGCTCGGCTTCGGAATTGATGCCAGCTGGAGTGGGGGGGCAAGTGGTACAAGCGACCGGGCCGAGTGCGGTGCCTGCTGGTGCGAACCAAGTGAATCAGGTGCAGTACAACGAGCAGGGACCGTTTGGACCTCCTCCAGTTCCCCCGACGAATGTCAGTCCCATTACCCCCTATCCTCAGGACGATTTGATCGTGCCTGGCACCAATGGTCTGCCGACGAGTCTAGATCCTACCGTTGATGTGTTTCTGGATCTCGAAGAAACCCAGACTGGTCGTTTCATGCTCGGCGTAGGTATCAACTCCGACGCTGGTGTTGTTGGACAGATCTTGTTAGACGAACGCAACTTCGACTGGCGGCGACCTCCACGTAGCTGGCAAGACGTCGTGAACGGCACTGCCTGGCGCGGTGGTGGTCAGCGGCTGCGTATCGAGGCAGCTCCTGGCTCGCAAGTAAATCGCTACCTTGTGAATTTCCAGGAACCCTTCTTGATGGGAACTCCTATCAGTCTGGGACTTTCTGGTTCTTACTACGATCGTCGGTACGAAGACTGGGATGAAGGCCGCTTGGGCGGCAAGATCTCGCTTGGTTACCAGTGGGTGCAAAGCGATGTCTCCACGGTATTCACCTACCGCGGCGAGAGCGTCAACATTAGCAATCCCTCGAACTCGGCCGAGCCTCAACTCGCCGAAGTGCTAGGCGACAACGTGCTGCATGGGTTCAAAGCCGCGGTGGTGAACGACACCCGCGATAGCACGTTCCTCGCGACGCAAGGTCATCGCCTGGAGTTCTATGGCGAGCAAGTGATTGGCACCTACGACTATCCTCGTATCGGATTCGATGCGAAGAAGTACTTCCTGGTGCATGAGCGGGCCGACCACTCGGGCCGTCACGTGGTGAGTTTGACCAGTCAGGTCGACTACTCGGGAAGCAACACACCGCTTTACGATCAATACTTTGCCGGTGGTTTTTCGACGATGCGTGGTTTCGACTTCCGAGGAGCTTCGCCGGTCTCGAATGGGGTAATCGTGGGTGGTGAGTTCCTATGGTTGAACTCGGTGGAATACATGTTCCCGATCACTGCCGACGACATGTTCCACGGCGTCGTGTTCTGCGATTTCGGTACCGTGGAACCTAAAGTCGAGATCAACGACTTCCGGGTGAGCCCTGGTTTCGGATTCCGGATTACAGTACCCGCAATGGGCCCGGCACCGATTGCGTTGGATTTCGCTTTCCCGGTGGCCAAGGCCGATTTCGACGATACGCAGGTCTTCAGCTTCAGCATTGGCTTCCTCCGGTAGCATTCCGGCAGGGTCTCGATTATTCTGGACTTCGCACCCTTTTCTTGATTGCGAGGTTCCTATGAGTCGAATGGTCAGCTTGTTGTCGTGTTGTGCTGCTTTGGTCGCACTAGTTGGTAGCTTTGGTGGTTCTAGTGTTTCTGCGGCCGAGCAATGGTCGGCGGAAAAGGCCAACGAGTGGTACGACGAGCTACCCTGGATGGTCGGCTGCAACTACGCACCAGCAACGGCCATCAATCAGCTCGAGATGTGGCAGGCCGACACCTTCGACCCCGAGACCATCGACATAGAACTCGGCTGGGCGAGCGACATTGGCTTCAACACAGTGCGTGTCTTCCTGCACGATGTCGCTTGGAAGGAAGACCCTGATGGATTCTTCAAGCGGGTCGACAAGTTTCTCGAGATTGCCGACCGCCATGGCATTCGGTCGATGGTGGTGATTTTCGACGGAGTCTGGGATCCCGATTCGCAAGCCGGGCCACAGCGCCGCCCTCGTCCTGGGGTGCATAACAGCGGATGGCTGCAGAGTCCCGGTCGCTACATCCTGTCGAACGACGAGCGGCAAGATGCCCTTGAGCCCTACGTGAAAGCAGTGGTAAAGCGATACGCCAACGACAAGCGGGTGTTGATTTGGGACTTGTTCAACGAGCCATGCAATACCAACGCTAGCAGCTATGGACCGTTAGAGCTACCGAATAAAGACGAGCGGGCAGAGCGACTAGTCCGCAAGACATTTGCCTGGGCCCGCGAAGTGGGACCAAGCCAACCTCTGACGGTCGGCTTCTGGCAAGGTGGTCCCTGGGATGACTCGGAGAAGTTGAATCTCACCCATACCGCAGCGGCGGAGTTGAGCGACGTGATTACTTTTCACGACTATGGCGACGAAGATTCGTTGCGCGGACGCATCGACGCTCTGAAGACCTACGGGCGACCCATCATGTGCACCGAGTACATGGCCCGCGGCAACGGCAGCACCTTTCGCATGGCGCTACCGATCATGAAGAGTGAAAACGTGGGGGCTTACAACTGGGGATTGGTTGCCGGCAAGACGCAAACCAACTATCCCTGGCAGACCTGGCAAATGCCAATCATGGGCGAGCCCAAGCCATGGCACCACGAGGTGTTCTACTCCGATGGCAAGCCTTACAGCCAGGAAGAAGTCGAGCTGATCAAGCAACTCACCGAACGCGGAAAGTAGTCACGCGTTCGGGTATAGCCATGCTTACCAGCGGTAACCCCATTGGCGGTACCCACCGTTGTAATCACGCTGTTTGATCGTCGCAGGGCGATAATAATCGGCGCCAAACCATCCCCAACGAAACGTAGGGGTCGGCTGCACCTGCATGGGTTGCGCAGGGTACTGCGGATACGGGGCGACGATCGGCGGAGCTGTGTATGCCGGCGGCGAAAACGATTGCGGCGGTGCTGCTTGCACGCTGGTTGATAGCGCTAGCAGTACGGCAAAAGTGACGAGTCGTTTCACGGTCGAGCCTCCTGCTCGGTGTCTCGTTTATGGCATCGGTTCCGGTGTTGCCCCATAAGGCATGACCGGCATCGGGCTGTAATAGCCGCCGTTGCCATAGTAGTAGTTGGGAACTCCCAGGATCACATTGGGTGGACCATAGAGGTTGCCAAAGTAGGGAGCGTAACTGCCGCCCCAACGCATTCGGTAGTAGTCGAGGTGATAAGGGTAGGGACGCTGAAAATAGCCTCCCGACATTTGTGGTTCGCGGTAACGCGGCGGTGAGTCCGCATATCCGTGTCGTTGGTAGTTGGAACCTCTGCGGCCAGCATAGGGGCTATCCATCGCTCCGCCGTACTGCCTGCCGGTAGGTTCCGCTCGACTCGGAGTCGCCTGATCGCGGTGCCGCTGATAAGTGGGCGCTTGCCCGCGCACATTATCAACTTCGATTGCTGTCAGCACCACTGCTGCTAGCATGATGCACCCGTAAAGTCGACTCATGTTGTCTATGCTTTCTAAGTCGGAAAGTTCACTCACATCCTCCATGCTAGGCAGCGAAAAAGCCGAACGTCAAGAAAATAGGCTGCAATCCACCCCTGATCAGCCGCCAGTGCAAGCAGTAGTAGGGGCTGGGTGCTATCAGTCGTCCTTGCGAACCGCTCCGAACAGGAGTTTGCGATCGCGAGGATCTTCCAAACCTGCGGCCATCTTCTTGAGTGCTTCGGTTTCAATCTGGCGAACTCGCTCGCGAGTCAGCCCCAACTGCTCACCGATTTCCTTCAGGGTTCTCGGTTCGTGACCTTCTAGGCCAAACCGCATCTTCAACACCGTGGCTTCGCGGGTGTCCATCGACGAGAGCATCTGCATCACATGGTGCAGGCTGTCGGACTCAACCAGCGTGTCGTCAGGAGTTCGTTGGCGCTCATCCATTACTAGGTCGCCGAGGCTCCAGCCCGCTTCCGCCTGATCCGTTTGCGGAGTCGCGTTGTAGATCTTGATCGCCTTCTTGATGATCGGCAACTTCTTCTTGGGCAGACCCAGAATGCGGGCGATCTCTTCCGGCGTCGGCGTGCGATCCAACTCCTCGGTGAGACGCGCGGTAGCGCGCCGCCACTTCGAGAGCAGCTCTACCATGTACGCGGGAATGCGGATCGTCTTGCCGGTGTTGATCAAAGCTCGTTTGATCGACTGCTTGATCCAGTAACTGGCATAGGTGCTGAAACGAGTACCCATCGCAGGATCGAATCCTTCGACGGCTCGCAGCAAACCAAGGTTGCCTTCTTCAATCAAGTCTTGCAGACTGAGGCCTTTGCCGGAGTAGCCACGGGCGATATTCACCACGAGACGCAGATTGGCACGAACCATTCGGTCGCGCGCTGTCACGTCCCCTTCGCCAATACGAATGGCCAGTTCCTTTTCTTCTTCAGCGTTTAGTAGCGCTGTCTCATTGATTTCGCGCAAGTAGGTTTCCAGCGGTGTTTGCACGGACGAACTGGATTTGCGCTTCTTGGTAGAGGGCATAATAAGGTCGGATCGATTGGAGGCTGTGCACGTACCGCCGATCAAGGCGGGAGGGCGTCGGCGGTACGTGCACCTTGTACGGTGGGCGAGGATACTTTAGGTATCGACCCTGATACTCGCCAATCTGTAAACCCTTGCGATTGACGTAGCCTGGACCGATTATGCGTAAGGCGCGGACACTGACGAACAATCGGCCTTCGAACCAGCGCACAAAAAAAGCGGCTCTTGTCGTAGGACAAGAGCCGCTTTGTGATTAGCACTCATGCGGAGCGGTGTGCGATTGCAACAGCCGATCCGATTGTGAGGTTGGCGACTATTCTTCGCCTTCTTCCGAAGTTTCAGCAGCAGGAGCTTCTTCGGCGGCAGCCTTGAACAGCGGGCCGGAGTCGCCTCCGATACCACCCTTCAGTTCCTTGCCATCCGAGGTGCGATTCTCTGCCATTTCGGCTTCGATCTCGTCCTGCTCGGCCCATTCGACACGCTTGCGCGACAGGCCAATCTTGCGATCGTCGATATCGACACGCAGTACCTTGACCTCGATCTCGTCGCCGACGTTCACCAGGTCCGAGGGATTCTCGACCTTGTGATCGGCCAGTTCCGAGATGTGCAGCAAGCCTTCCAGACCATCTTCCAGTCCGACGAATACGCCGAAGTTGGTGATCTTGGTTACCTTACCGCTGACCAGTTGGCCAGGTTGGTAACGATCGGGAATGTCGGTGGCCCAAGGATCTTCGTCCAGCTGCTTGAGGCCCAGCGCGATACGGCGACGTTCCTGGTCGACCGACAGCACCTTGCACTCGATTTCCTGGCCCTTTTCGACCACTTCGCTGGGGTGACCAATCTTACGGGTCCACGACATGTCGCTGACATGCAGCAAGCCATCGATGCCTTCTTCGATTTCGATAAAGGCACCGTAGTTGGTGAGGTTCCGCACGCGGCCTTTGACCATCGAACCAGTGGGGTAACGTTCGATAACCTTGTCCCATGGGTTGTCCTGGGTTTGCTTCATACCCAAAGAGATTTCTTGCTTCTCTTCGTTGATACCAAGCACGACCACTTCGACTTCGTCGTCGATCTGAACCAATTCCGAAGGATGGTTGATACGCTTGGTCCACGACATCTCGCTGATGTGCACCAGACCTTCGATGCCATCTTCGAGCTTGACGAAGGCACCGTAGCTCATCACGTTGACAACCGTGCCCTTGACCTTCGAGTCCACCGGGTACTTCGTGGCAACGTTGTCCCACGGGCTGGGCTGCTTTTGCTTGAGGCCCAGGGCGATTTTCTCTTTTTCGTAGTCGATGTTGAGGATCATCACCTCGATCTCGTCGTCGATCTTCACCATCTCGGATGGATGGTTGATGCGCCCCCAGCTCATGTCGGTGATGTGCAACAGACCGTCGATACCACCAAGGTCGACGAACGCACCGAAGTCGGCCAGGTTCTTGACCACACCGGTGCGGACTTGACCTGGTTCCAGTTCCTTGAGCAGTTCGGTCTTCTTCTTGGCACGCTCGGCTTCGATCAAGCTGCGGCGGCTGACCACGATGTTGCGACGGGTTTCGTCGATCTTGAGCACCATGCAGTCGATGGTCTGCCCAATGTATTCTCCAATGTCGTGCGGACGGCGGATGTCCACCTGGCTGGCAGGCAGGAACACGTTGACGCCGATGTTGACGAGCAGACCACCCTTGATCTTGCGCTCGACCACGCCCGAGACCGTGTCGCCTTCATGGACTTTCTCCATGACGCTGATCCACTTCTCGATCTTCTCGGCCTTCCGCTTGCTCAGAACGATCATCCCGCGATCGTCGTGGCGGCCAACCACATCTTCTACGTCCTCGACCAGGACGCGTACGGTTTGCCCTATCTCTGGCGGTTCATCGGCGGAGTCGCCGGTTTCTTCGTCTTCCTCCCACTCGCTGCGGGGAACCATGCCCTCGCTTTTGTAGCCGACGTCTACGATGACGAATTCGTCGTCAACACGAACGATCTTGCCCTCGACGATTTGCTCGGGCGAGATGTCGGTGTCCTCTTCCAACATCTCGGGCGGCAACTCTTCCATCAGCCCAATGCCGATGTCCTCGTTCCATTCTTCTTCCGAAACGTCAAACTCACGAATTAAATTACGATTGACCATGAAATACCTGTTTGGCGAGCGGCGAAACGAGAGGCAACGCCGACGGGGCGGTGCAGGGGGAGGAAAAGGCCGGTCGCCAACCTGAGTGATAGGGGTTACATCGATTGGCCGGGCTCGGGGACTCTCCCAAGGCCTGGAAAGCGGCTTTTCGATAAGCCTGTGATCTTACCAAAATAAAAGTACCCACACAACTTAGGTGTTAGGCTTTTAAGGCAGATGCGATTCCGCCGCCGGGAGGGCGAGGCAGCCGAAGACGAATGTCGCCCAAAGTGGCTAATTTGCCTGTTTGTCACAGGGGCATTGAGCTGCGTGACACGGCAATTCGCGGAAGCTACAATCAAATCCACTGCCTCCATGAGTTTTTCCAGTATTCAGAGCACCATTTATGAGGAGTCTCGAGAAGATGAGCGAACTAGTACGCATGCGTTGGATGTGGGGTTTGGCCCTGGTTGGGGTCGTCGCCCTGGGGGCGGGGCGGCTCACGGCCGAAGAAGTTGCCGAAACCAAAGAAGCCGCCGAAGAAGAAGGCTGGATCAGCCTGTTCAATGGCAAAGATCTGACCGGCTGGGAAGCCAATGAGAATCCTGAGACCTTCAAGGTGGTCGACGGCGAGCTGATCGTTAACGGCGATCGCGCTCACCTGTTCTACACTGGCGATGTCTGCGATCACGATTTCACTAACTTCGAGTGGAAGTGCGAGATCATGACCAAGCCGAAGTCGAACTCCGGCATGTACTTCCACACCAAGTTCCAGGAATCGGGCTGGCCCGAAAAGGGATACGAGGTGCAAGTAAACTGCAGCCATGGCGACAACAAGAAGTCGGGCGGCCTGTACGCAGTGGAGGACGTGCTCGATAAAGCTCCTCACAAAGACAACGAGTGGTTCACCCAGCATGTGATCGTCAAAGGCAATCACGTTGTGATCAAGGTAAACGGCGAAGTCACCTGCGATTACACCGAGCCAGAAGACGTCGAACGCCCCAACGGTTTCAAGGGTCGCGTTTTGTCGTCGGGTACCTTTGCCATCCAGGGCCACGATCCTGGTAGCGAGGTGCACTTCCGCAAGATTTTGGTGAAGCCGCTGGACGAATAATCGCGTTGATTCGATGACCACGCCCAGCGGATCCCCCCAGACAAAGCGGGCTATTCGCTGGGCTTTTCTTTTTTACTACTCAGAAATCAGGAGGGTGGTTTGATGCGTCTCCATCGTTTGGCATGGGTTCTCTTTTTATGCTTGGGGCTCACTCAGGTTGCGGCAGCCGAAGAAGCGAAGGATTGGAAGGTACTGTTCGATGGCACCTCGCTTGATGCTTGGTGCGGATACAACACCAAAGGCGACTCGGCTCCAGAAGGTTGGGTGATCGAAGGGGACGTGCTTACGCGTACCGCGCAAAGTCCCGATCTGATGACCAAGGAGAAGTTTGAGAACTACGAACTTAAGTTCGAGTGGAAGATCTCCGAAGGGGGGAACAGCGGACTCATCTACGGGGTACAGGTAACTGATCAACCTTCTTATGTCACTGGCCCCGAATATCAGGTGCTCGACAACAAAGGCTGGAATCTCAAAGCGACCGATACCACCGCTTCCGGCTCGTTGTACGGTCTGTATGGTCCTTCGGAAGATGTCGCGAAACCAGCCGGCGAGTGGAACACCGGGCGCATTCTTGTCGACGGAAACCACGTGGAGCACTGGTTGAATGGCAAGAAGGTCGTGGATGCCGAGATCGGCAGCGACGATTGGAACAAGCGAATCGAAGGCACCAAGTTCGCTGCTTGGAAAGCATTTGCTAAGCAAATGAATGGCCACATCGCCTTGCAGGACCATGGCCACCAGGTTTGGTTCCGCAACATGAAGATTCGCTCGCTAGGCGAGAAGAAGACTGCCGAAAAGAAGGGGCCGTTGCGCATCCTGCTTGTCACCCAGAGCGGTGGTTTCCAGCACTCGACCATCACCCGCAAGTCGACCGATCTCTCGCACACCGAGAAGATCATGACTCAGCTCGGTATCAGCACCGGACTGTTTCACATGGACTGCACGAAAGACGTCGAGAACGACTTCAAGCCCGAATTGATTGAGAACTACGACATCGTCATGTTCTTCACCACTGGCAAGATGTACGACGACGGATCGCGGTTGCCCATCAGCGAAGAGACGATGAAGTGGTTCCTCGATACCTACATCAAAGAACAAGGCCATGGTTTTCTTGGCGTTCACTCGGCAGCCGATACTTTTGCCGACTACGAACCCTATTGGGACATGATCGGCGGCAGCTTCAATGGCCACCCTTGGACTGCCAACACTACGGTGACTGTGAAGGTGCACGACCAAGATCATCCCGCTTCGGAACCCTGGGGATCGAGCTTCGTGATTACCGACGAGATCTACCAGTTCAACCATTGGCAACCCAAGAAGGTACGGGTGCTGATGAGCTTGGATATGGAGAAGACCGAACTCAAGAAGCCCTATCACGTACCTGTGCTTTGGGTGAAGGACTACGGTAAGGGACGCGTGATGCACATGAGCCTTGGCCATCGCGAAGACGTGTGGACCAACCCCACCTATCAGGAGTCGCTACTCAACGGCATCCGCTGGCTGGCTGGCCAGATCGACGGCGACGCGACCCCCAACCCCGAAGTCGATGCGGCAGAAAACGATCTGGCAAAATCGGCAGAAGCCGAAGCGAAATAACGCGAGGCGGCTGAAAAACAGCGTTCCAAACTCTGGATTTTGGGACGATGCAGGTAACCCACGACGACCGCAAGCGGTTTACTTCTTGGTAAGCCGCTTGCGGTCCGACTATAATTAGATGAACAAGTCTAAAGCACTTTCTGCTAGTGAAAGTACCTAAGTTGAGGTCCAGCATGCTTAATCGTCGCACGTTTCTTGCCACTTCCGCAGTTGCCGCCGGCGCTGCTATCACACGTCGCGCATCGGCTCAGTCCGATTCGCCAAACGACACCATCGGACTCGGATTCATCGGCGTCGGTTGGCGCGGTGGGCAGTTGATCGATGCCTTCAGTAGCTTGCCCGGCATGCGAATTGTCGCCCTGAGCGATCCGGACGAGGATCGCCTGCAGAATCTGAGCCGTGTTCCTGAGAAGCTCCGCGGCAAGCTGGCCAACGCCGAACGCTTTGCCGACATGCGCAAGCTGATCGAGCACCCCGAAGTCGATGCCGTGGTGGTAGCCACTTGTAATCACTGGCATTGCCTGGCGGCGGTGCGTGCTTGCAAGGCGGGTAAAGACGTCTACGTCGAAAAGCCACTGGGGCACAACTTGTGGGAACAACAGCAACTGGTCAAAGCCGCTCGGGCCAACAACTGCATGGTGCAAGTTGGCACCCAGCAGCGTTCGAGCCCCATCCAAGCTCAGATCAAACAACTGCTGCACGAAGAGAAAATTATCGGCAAGCCCGAGCGGGTGGTGGTGAGTCGTGTCGGCGAGCGAAAGCCGATTGGCAAACGGGATACCCCGCTGCAGCCGCCTGCTTCGGTCGATTACGACCTGTGGCTCGGCCCCGCGCTGGATCAACCGCTGTACCGCAACGAGTTGCATTACGACTGGCACTGGGACTTCAACACCGGCAACGGCGAGATGGGCAACTGGGGCGTGCATGTGATGGACGACGCTCTGAACGTGGCCTTCAAGGACCAACTCGGCTGGCCTTCTGCAGTGACCTCGGCCGGCATGCGGGCCGTTTGGGACGACGCTGGCAACACGCCAAACATCCAAGTCGCCCAGTACGAAAACGAGGTGCTTCCGCTCACGTATATCATGAGCAATGTGGTTCCCTTCAAGCAGCTCATGAAGGGAGCCGACTACAAAGGCTTTAATACCGGATACACCGTGTTCTGCGAAGGTGGCCGATACGAAGGCACTCGCGGCCAAGGTCGATTCGTCGATAACGATGGCAAGGAAATCAAGAAGCTCTCGGGTGGCTCGGGTAATCGACACCAAAGGGGCTTCTTGGATGCCGTGCGTAGTCGTAAGCTCGACGACCTCGCGGCCGAAGTGGCTATCGGCCATCGTTCGACTGCTTGGTGTCACTTCGCCAGCATTGCCGGCCTAGAAGGCGTTGCCAGCGAAGCAGCCGGTGCGGCTCCCGCAGGTTGGGACTCGCTGTACAACGGTTTCAAGTCGCAGGTCAAAGCCTGGGACAGCGGCGAAACTGCCTCCGGAGCGGGCAAGATCACCATCAACGATCAAACCGGCGAAATCGCCGAACTCGATTCCGACGCGGCCGAGCAACTCGTCAAACGCGAGTACCGCACTGCCGAGTACGAAAAAGAGTTTGAAGTCTAAGCCACTCGTTCACCCCCACCGATTTAGCTTCGCTAGGTCGGTGGGGTGAACAACTTGCCAAATGCCGCCGGGTCGAGCGCTTCCATCGCTTGAATCGCCGACTCCGGCAACGCGTAATTCTCAATCGTGTCAGCGACGATCTTGCGCGAGAGCCTTGGCCAGGCAAGCAACTGCGCGGCGATTCCCCACAGCGGTATGATGCTCCAATAGTCGTCGCTTAGTCGGGTAAGCTCGTCCTGGCTATCTGCGTACATCCCGCGACGCAGGCGGAACTGCACGATCTCTTTTAGCAGCTCCCAACGAGTCCCCCCGTTGTACGCGATGGTGAGCAGAATCATGAAGAAGCTCTGCGTGCGTACGCCAACTTTACTTGGCGGAAGCGGCTCGGGGTGTTCACCCAACGAGACTCGCACTAACTGCTCCGGCAGGTTGTTACCCGAGAGCCAGGCGTTCACGGTCTCGCCGACTCGCGGGTTACATTCGATGTATTCGGGCTGCTCGGTTTCGTAATCGTAGAAGTAGTCGAGGAACATCGCTCCATGCCAGTCGAGGTGGCTGCCCAAACGCTCCACGTGCTGCTCGACTACCGGATGGTGCGCTCCCGTGCGTGCGGCCGACATTCCACCGACGCCGAGCTGGCGGGCGTCGAACATGTGCAGCGCAACGAGTTTGCCATAGTCGAACACCGCTTGCACGGTCGACTGATTTCCCTTCGCTGGTTGTTGCACCAAAATCTCGGTGTTGCCATCCAACTGTCCAGCAGCCTTGAGTAACTCGATACGGTGTTCGAGTTCTTCTTCATCTGTAATATGGAACACCCCCATCCCGGCGGTGCTGTGCGACAGCTTAAGATAAAAGGGATAGCTCCAGTTATGGCGAAGCTCCTCCTCGGTGGTCGCAATCGTGGTATCGGGCAGCGGAAGTTCGAGTTTTTCGAGCGTTCTGGTGAAACCAGCTTTGTCCTGCACCTGCTTTAAGGCGTCGAACGTCGGCAAGGCAATGTTCGAAGCCAGCCCGACCTCTTCGCGAAATTTGCTGAGTAGATAAACTTGCTCGTGAGTCGGCAGAATGACGTCGTATTTTTCTCGTTGGATGAGGTCTGCAAGAAAGTGCAGGAAATCGGAAGGGTCTTTCGCAAAGTGGGGCGACTTGCGCCATCGACGGACAAACCGCGAAAATCGGCACTGGCATAGAGGGTTCGGGTCGATCACGTCGATCGTATGCAGCCCTCCCAAGGCGTACAGCGTCTGCCGGGCCGAAAGGCTGGTTCCCTCGGTAAGTAGGATTCGGAGCGAGTCGGCAGGCATGGCTATTGCAGAGGGGATGAACTCAGAAGGTACCCAACGAAATCATGGCATCGGCGGTTTGCAGGCCAATATTGAGAATTGTCGCTTTCAAGTCTTGCTAGCAAAAGGTGGCAAGTTGCATCATATTGTGTTGAAATCACGTTGTTTCCGTGCAAAATGGGTCGCTGTATTCTGTTGCCCAAAGATTCTAGTTTGTTTATTTTATCCTCGGTTTAGTTAGGTCCCACTGAGTTTTACCATGGCTCAAGCAAGTGTAGATCTGTCGCGGCGGGAAATGTACGCCGAGATTCGCAAGCTCTGTGCGCCCGATAATTTCACGAACTGGTACGTACTTACTCGCGAGTACGTGGTGTACGCCGCGATCGTGGGTGCATGTGTCTGGGCGACAAGCTTGATGACCAAAGCAGGTTGGGCGATTTGGTGGCAACTGCCAGTCTATGCAGTCACCATCCTGGCGATTGGTTTCTGGTCGCAGACACGCCTGGCAACGTTGGTTCACGAGTCGAGTCATTATCTGTTGTTCAAGAATCGATTGCTCAACGACGTGATGGCCAACCTGTTGGTGGTGTTCCCGTTTTATGGCAAGGTAGGCAACTACCGCATTGGTCACTGGGGGCATCATCGCAACGTGAACGATCCTGAACACGATCCCGACTTGATTCGCCTGATGAAGCATCAGGATCGTGAATTTCCGCTCACGCGGGCACGGTTCATCTGGGAGTACATCATCCTGCAACTCTCGCCACACAAAGCGTTTAGCTATCTGAAGGGACGGGCCGAGTACGTCGCGTTCATGAAGGAAGAGGATGGTATCAAAGACCAAAGCCCTCTCTCCAAAACTTCGCTTAATCTTTTGCGGGCGGTCTACTACCTCGGTATGGCCGCTGCGCTGTGGTGGTTCGGCTGGATTCCCGAGTACTTCCTGTACTGGGTGTTGCCGTTGGTTACGGTTTACCCTTGCTCGTTGTTTTTGCGCGAGATCGCCCACCACGGTAACTATCCCGACAACGGCGACTTCACCAACAGTCGCGTGTACGAAGGACTTTGGTTCGAGCGGGAAATTTTCTTTCCCTTTGGCGAGTGGAATCATGTGCTGCACCATATGTTTCCGACCATTCCTTGGCACAAGATGCGCAAGGCTCATCATGTGATGATGCGGTACCCACCGTATCGCGACAACGTGGTGATCTGCGACGGATACTTGTTCAAAGGCCATATGGGACAAGAGTACCCCACCGTGCTCGATGTGCTGTCGAAGCCTTCGCACGCCTATTTGCGTGGAGGGCAGACAACCGACGCAGCCGATATCCGCCGGTCGACGGTCGATGAGATCGGTGCCAACGACAACGGCGTGGGACAGCTTTTGCCAGGCGAATCTTGATTTCCAACAGTGGATCGTTGGTCGCTGAATTTGTTTGTGTAGTTGACGGATCGCAACATGAAAGTCAGTTTTCTCGGAGCCGGGGCCATCGGATCGATGTTCGCCGCGCTCTTGAAGCACTATGCGCCTGATCTGGATGTGCTGGTCGTCGTGCGGGGGGCTCACGGGCAAGCCATCTCCGAATCGGGCGAGATCCGTACGCTCGGGCCGTGGGGGACCCGCTCGGTGCCGATTGCCTGGAGCTTCGATCCAGCCGACGTTGCGGGCTCCGACTTCGTGTTTGTCACGGTCAAATCGCAGGGTACCGCCGAGGCTTTGCAGCAAGCTGGCGATGCCATTGGCGACGCCGTAGTGGTGTCGATCCAAAACGGCATTAACGATCAGGCTTACGCCAACCATGTCGCGCCCGAACGACTGGTGATGGGCATGACAACGACCAACATGGCAGTCCGCGAACCAGGTACCGTGAGCATGCAGCTTGACGGGTGTACACTGTTTGGTCCGCCGATTGGGCTCAATAGTATTGCTGCCGCTGAAAAAGTGGTCGAACTGTTGAACCGTATTCATGTACCAGGCCTCGAATTTTTGCCGCACTCAAACATTTTGGGGATTCGCTATAACAAACTCACTATCAATGCGTTAGGCTACGCGTCGTGCTTGTCGGCTTCGAACTTTATGACCGAAGCATTGTTTCACCGACCATGGCGTCGGGTTGTGGGACGCGCGATTGTGGATGAGTGCAAGCGTGTCTATTCAGCTGTTGGCATTCAAATTGCTCGTATTCCAGGGAGATCCGATCTTTCCCGCCTAGAAAACTTGATGCTAGCATTGGAATTGCCGATACTGGATAAAGTGGTACAGCTTGGATTGAGGGGGAAATTCGAACGCTCGCCGATCGTCTTTTCTCTTTACCAGGACCTCGAACGGGGAAAACCGACCGAGGTCGAGCATATTAACGGGCAGGTTGTTCGCTTGGCGGAAAGTGCGGGCATCCATGCGCCGGTGAATCGAGAGATCGTGAGCATGACTCACGAACTCGAGCAACAAGCTGCCGCAACTTTTTATGCCCGACAGGACGTGATAGACCGTATTTCTAAGTTAACTGCATCCTAAGATCCGCATTTACGGCGCCCGTCCGCCCCCTCATTATGAGTGTACTAGCGATGCAAGGTCCAATTCGTTCGGCAATACTGCGTTATAAATGCAGTCAGGTCGATCGCTTCGTCGCCGGCGCAAGCCGCGGCCGGGCTATCCAGCAAAAGGCATTGCTCGACAAAGTGGGGCGGGCCTCGTCCAGCGAGTTTGGCAAACTGTACGGATTCGATGCGATTCACGACATCGACAGTTTTCGCCGTCAGGTGCCGATCACCACCTACGAAGACTACCGTCCCTTCATCCAGAAAGTGATGGAAGGCAACGTCGAGGCGATGTTCGCCCCGAACACCCGGGTGCTGATGTTTGCCATGACTTCCGGCACCACCAACGAACCAAAGCGATTGCCGGTTACCGAGAAATTCTACAAGGAATACCGCGAGAGTTGGCAGCTCTGGGGCACCGGAGTCTATCGCGACCACGAGTCGCTGCTTCGTCGGCAAACGTTGCAACTCTCCAGCGACTGGCAGCAAGAACCGACTCCTTGTGGAGTCTTCTGCGGCAACATCAGCGGTTTGGCGGCCACCTCGCGACCGTTTTACATGAAGCGGATTTTTGCCCTGCCTGCCTGCGTGATCAAGATTCGCGACTTTGCGGCCAAGCATTACACTTCGCTGCGGCTGAGCATGGCTAGCAACAACGTTGGCATGTTCATCACGGCCAATCCCAGCACGTTGATTGAGTTCGCTCGCCGGGCGACAAACGAGGCCGAGTCGCTGATTCGCGATATTCATGATGGTGGTCTCTCCGAAGCGTACGAGATTCCGGCAGATGTTCGCAGCGAACTGCGGGCCAGGCTGCGAGCAAGTCCCAAGCGTGCGCGGCAACTGCAGCGTATTCTCGACCGAACAGGCCAACTGCGGCCGAAAGATGTGTGGCCTCGATTGGGGCTCGCAGCGACGTGGACTGGTGGATCGGTCGGTGTCTATCTCTCGCAACTTCCCGAATACTACGGCGACGTGGCGATTCGCGATCATGGCATCTCGGCCAGCGAAGGTCGCATGACCATTCCGTTTTCCGACAACACCCCCGACGGATTGCTTGACTACTCGCACCATTTCTTCGAGTTCATTCCGGCCGAAGAACATGGCTCGCCCGACCCTACAGTGCTGGCCGCCCATGAACTCACCGCCGGGCATAACTACTTTATTCTGCTGACGACCTCTGGCGGATTGTATCGCTACGATATTCACGACATGGTGCACTGCAGTGGCTTTGTTGGCGAGATGCCGACCCTCCGCTTCCTGAACAAAGGCCGGCATTTCTCCAGCGTTACCGGCGAGAAGCTTAGTGAGCACCAAGTGGTCACTGCGGTCTCGAATACCCTCGCTGATCTGGGATTGCCGACCTGCACGTTTACGCTTGCTCCGACCATGGCCGAAAAGCCCCGTTACGAGTTGTTGATCGAGCCTGGCCCGCAATTGCAGCAAGCGCAGCAGTTGGCCACCCGGTTGCAACACCACCTGTCGCTCGTCAACGAAGAGTACGCCGACAAGTGTCGTAGTGGGCGGATTGATCCAGTGGCTATCCTTGAGATTCCCCCGGGAACCTGGGAAGCGTTTCGGGCGAATCGCAGCCGAGCCCGCGGCAATTTCGAAGAGTTCAAGCAACCCTGTCTGGTCGGCGACATGCACTTCGCCGATAATTTGCCATCTCCCCTTGAATCGGCGTCCGCCCGGGTCGCGTCGTAGCCAACAGGGCTGCTCGCCGTGCGTTGGGCTTTGCATCCTGGAGCCACCACAGTGTCTGGAAAAACCGTTCTCGTTACCGGAGCGACAGGTCTGGTTGGGCAGTGCGTTGTCAAAAAAGCCTGCGAAGCGGGCTACCACGTGCAAGCCATGGTACGGGCGAACTCCGATCGATCCTCGCTCGAAGGAACCGGCGTCGAGTTCGTGGTCGGCGATCTGGCCGATACGAAATCGCTGGAAGCCGTGGTGCAACAGGCGGAGGTCGTGGTTCATGCGGCCGCTCATATTGGGGATTGGGGCCCGGCCGAAAAGTACCGGGCGATCAACGTAATGGCACTCGAGTATCTGCTGAACGCTGCCATGCGAACCGGCAAGCTCGAGCGTTGGATTCAAATTAGCTCGCTCGGTGTCTATCCCGCTCAGCACCATCACGGAACCGACGAGTCGACGCCTCCCAGCCTTACTGGGCTCGATGGTTACACTCGCACCAAGGCGGAAGCCGAGGTGCTCATCCGACAGTACATCGAGGAGCATGGCTTGCGGGCGGTCATCCTGCGACCTGGCTTTATCTACGGGCCTGGCGAGCGACACTCGATTCCGCGGGTGATCGAGAAGCTCAACGACGGCTCGATGAAGTTCATCGGCCCCGGCGACAAAGTGCTCAATAACACGTACGTCGGCAACCTGGCCGACGCGGTGCTGCTGGCCATCGAAAGCGATTCCGCCATCGGCGAGACCTTCAACATTCGCGACGCTCGGTTGGTGACTCGCGAAGAGTACATCAACACGATTGCCGATTACCTGGGCAAGCCACACCCGAAGCACGTGCCCGAGTGGTTGGCTCGACTGCTTGTCCGGCCGATCGAACGCATTGCCAAGCTCCGCGGCGCCACCGAGGCTCCGCTGCTTACTGGGGCTCGTATCAAGTTCATGACTCTCAACCTCGATTACTCGATTGCGAAAGCGAAGCGGGTGTTGGGGTACCGTCCGCAAGTCGATTTTCGCGAAGGCATTCACGAAGCCCTCGACGATCTTTGCGGCCAGTCCGCAACGTAGGCCAGCTTGTCATGCACGTGCAAAGCATCTCGGCCAACGTTCTGCGAGTGCCACTGCGTAAGCCGTTTCGCCATGCCTCGGCGGTGCGTCACTACAGCGATAACGTGGTGGTTCGGGTCGAACTGGCCGATGGTACTCTCGGATGGGGCGAAGGAGTGCCGCGCCCGTATGTCACCGGCGAGTCGCCCGACGGTGCACTCGCCCAGTTTGGTCTGGCTCCGCTGGCTGCAGCACTCTCGACCGAAGCGGACGATTGGCAGGCGGTCATCGCGATGTGCCAGCGGATCGAGCTACCCGTCGATGGCGACGATCCTCGCGACTGCCGTAGCAACTCGCTGCGGTGCGCGATCGAACTCGCCCTGGTCGACGCGTATGGCAAACACTTCGGCGAGCCGGCCAGCGCGATGCTCTCGCAATACGAACCGGCAAAGCCACTGCTCGAACCTCGCTCGCAGGTAGCGTTCAGCACCACGATCGACGCCGAATACGGGCGGAAGCCAGGCCGGTCGGCCTTCAAGATGCGGGTGTATGGATTTCGCCAGTGCAAAGTGAAGGTCGGCAGCGACAACCAGTCCGACGCTCGCCGACTAGGCCTGATCCGGCGATGGATCGGCCCTAAGGTCGATCTACGTGTCGACGCAAACGAAGCCTGGCTACCGGAGCAGTTGCTCGAGTACGCTAGCCAGCTGACGCCGTACCGCATCAGTTGTATCGAACAACCGCTCGCGCACGAGCAACTTGCAGCACTCGGCGAGCTGCGATCTTCGCTCGAAGTACCGGTGATGCTCGACGAGTCGCTCACCAGCATGGTCGATGCTCGCGAGGCGGTGCGTCTATCGGCTTGCGACTTGTTCAATATTCGACTCTCTAAATGTGGCGGGTTGCTTCGCTCCGTCGATCTGGCCGCGTACGCTGCCGAGCAGCAACTTGGCTACCAGCTCGGCTGCCATCCTGGCGAAACCGGCATCCTGTCGGCCGCAGGTCGGCACTTTGCCACCACGATCGGCGGAGCCCGGTATCTCGAAGGCTCGTACGACCGCCATGTGCTGGCCGAGCAGCTTACGACCGACGACATGACCTTTGGCTACGGAGGGCGAGCCCCCACGCTCACCCGGCCAGGCCTGGGAACCTCGCTCGATCTATCGCGGTGCGAAAAGCACCTGCAGCACGATTGGGTCACTCGCCCAATCAGCTAGCCAGCCGATCGGCTATATAGTCGGTCCACTCACCAGGCGACTCGCTGCCGGGCGGTTTTGTTTCCCATTTGCCCAAATACGATCCGATGGGAAAATTCATACGTCGATCGCCGGAGCTGTAACCTGTTGTCAGACATCGACTTGCAGCGTATGCAATCGACGGAAGTCAAAATTCAATTTTCCCATATGGGAATCTATTCTGAGCATAGTGCATCTATGGGAGTTCTCCTTTTGCGCAGCCTAGCAGCGCGTGCCTCACCTACGGCGCGCACCGGTAGCGCAAATGGGGTGATTTAGTGTTCGGATTGTTGCATGTTCATTGGAACACCTAGGGTGGCCATTTTCCACTTAAAAGTTGGCAAGTTTCGAGAGCACACTTTGTGGGCGATTCGGGGTGGTCACATGCCCGATGCGCGGCGTTTCGCCCGTAGCATGGCTGCTGGCACTGCGGCCATCGAACTAGCAACCAGCACCATCACGGAGCAGGCGACCGCTTCCACTCCCCAGCCGAGCGCGACCGCCCCGGAAGTGGTGCGTTCCAGTAACCCCAGGCTACCGATGGTCAGATAGATCGCAGTAAACAGAAACCCATACCCGAGCGCAAGGTATCCGTAGCGAAGGCCGAACCATGCTCCGAGTGAGATGGCCGGCAACACAATCAACAGGAGAATCACTTTGCCATCCGATAGCCCGCTTCGCGAAAAGACGAGAAACAGCAGTACGTGTGCCAGGCTGCTGGCGAAGAGTATCGCAAGTGGAGCGCCCTTGGATTTCAACGTTGGATTGTTCCATAGAGAAGAAGGGGGATCGCGAGGGAATACCAAAACGTCGACGAATTTGGCCCTCACGAACTTGGTTTGATCATACCCGTTCTGGGGAGGGGGACCAATACAATTGCCGGTGACTGCTGGTGGAGAACTCAAAAAAATATAGGTATGCTGGCGTCGCGAACGTCGCCCCCTTAGACTGATGGCAGCTTGTTGAGTGAAAACATGGGAATCAGCCCGTTGCGTGCGTTGTCGCGTGCACCGGGGCGTGGTACACCGACGGACGGTTATTCGCCCGTCTCACCCCGACGCAAGGAGATTCCCATGAAGTACGTTGGTGCCGATTTGCATAAGAAGACCGTTAGCCTGTGCGTGGTCGAATGGCACGACCACTCCACGCGAGTCGTCCAGCGAAAGCGACTACGCTGCGACGAGCCCGATCAGATCGGCGAGTTCCTCGCCTCGCTCGGGGAGTTTTGCATCACCGTCGAGGCGACCATCGGCTACGACTGGTTTGCGGCCCTGGCCGAACCGCTGGCCCGGCGGGTGGTGATCGCCCACCCCCATAAACTCCGCGTCATCGCCGACAGCACTCGCAAGAGCGACAAGATCGATGCCCAGACGCTGGCCGACTTTCTGGCTCACAACATGATCCCCGAAGCGTGGCGAGCCACGCCCCGCGTGCGGCAACATCGCTCGCTGATCCGCCGACGGCAGAAGGTGCAGAATCGCATCACCTCGATCAAGACCACGATTCGCGCGCTATTGACCCGTTACAACGCCGACCGCCGCGACCTGTTCACTCGCATCGGGCGGAAGGCCCTCAGACAGTTTCAATTTCTCGACGAAGAACGGTGGCTCGTTGACGACCTGTTGGAAGACCTCGACCAGGCCCGGCACCACTTGGCGAACGTCGATTGCCGGTTGCGTGAGTTCGCCGAGCGGGCACCGCTGGCCGAACGCGAAGCCCGCGAGGTGTTGGCCACGCTTCCCGGCGCAGGTCCGGTGACCATCAACGTGCTACTGGCCGAGTTGGGCGACTGGCGACGGTTTACTAGCGGCGATGCGGTGGTCGCCTTTGCGGGACTGTCGCCCGGGTTCCGCGAAAGCGATGGCCACCGCAAGGCCTTGGGCATCACCAAAGCGGGCTCGCCGCTGTTGCGGTGGGCGATGATTCAACTGGCCCACCGGGTCAAGCAATCGAGCAGCCGCTGGCGGACGACCTTCGAGCGATTAAGCCAACGCACCGGCAAGAAAAAGGCGACCTGTGCGATTGCCCGGCGACTGCTCTTGGTCGTCCACGCCATGCTCCGCGACGGACGAGCCTACCAGTTTGCCGCGGCCAAGTAGCCATCCACGAACGAACCGACCGTAAGCCAGGATGATCTCGATATAGAGAATGCCGGCGGAGAGCGACTCCGATCGGCGCACGAGTGAATGGGACATTCTTCGCCGACGTTTTTATGGGACACTTGCCAACGGAGTAGCGGGTGATCACCGCATAGATGTTTGAGCACGGACGGCAGGTCCGATGACTCGCATACCCCAGCGGTCTTGGTTCAACGAAATAAAACATCCGACAATAGGAGAAAATGATGATCCCCTAAGAAACCACGCTTGACAAAGATTCCCATAGATTTCTCTTTACCACTGCTTTTCATGGTTGATTCATGTTCCATAAGCAAATCTTGAGTTGGGCGTTGGTTGGTTTGGTTGGCTATGCGTTTGGCGGAGCCGCGCTGGCACAGGACCGCGGTGTCGGGGCTCACGACCCTGTGATTGCCAAGCAGGGCGACTCCTATTACATGTTCTGCACCGGGCGCGGCATCCGGGTGAAAATCTCGCACGATCTGGTGAGCTGGCAAGACGAGCCGCCGGTGTTCGAGCAGCCTCCCGCCTGGGCGTGGAAGGCGGTGCCGCAGTACCGTGGCGACATCTGGGCACCCGACATTTTCTTTCACGATGGCACGTACTATTTGTACTACTCGGTCTCGGCATTCGGCCGTAACACGTCGGCCATCGGGGTGGCGACCAACAAGACACTCGACCGCAAAAGTCCCGACTTCGCCTGGCATGACCATGGCGAGGTGATTCGCTCGGTGCCGGGCCGTGACATGTGGAACGCGATCGACCCGAACGTGGTGATCGACGAGCAAGGCACTCCCTGGATGACGTTTGGTTCGTTCTGGATGGGCATCAAGTTGGTAAAACTCAATGCCGATCTCACGAGTGTAGCAAAGGGAGAGGAAGCGGAATGGCATACCATCGCTTCACGCAGTCGCGATATGGAAGTACACGAGCGCGATGCGGGCGACGCGGCCAATCCCGAACTCGACTACGACAAGCTTTATAGCGAAGACCAGCTCAAGCGAAACAAGAGTATGATGAACGGAGCGATCGAAGCCCCGTTCTTGTTCCAGAAGGATGGCTACTGGTACTTGTTCGCTTCGTGGGATCGTTGTTGTCAGGGAGTGAACAGCACTTACAAAGTGATCGTCGGTCGGTCGAAAGACATCCGGGGTCCGTATCTCGACCAACAGGGGCATCGTCTGGTGCGCGGCGGAGGCACAATCGTCGTCACTGGTGATGGCGAGAACTGGGCCGCTGCTGGTCATCCCTCGGCCTACACGTTCGAAAGCACCGACTATCTGGCGCTGCACGCGTACGACCTGAAGGATCGCGGCCGCTCGAAACTGCGGGTTCGCGAGATGACCTGGAACGACGGTTGGCCCTCCCTCGAACTAGGCGAGTGAATCATTTACCAGAGAATCGAAGGAATCGCTGCAGCCGAGGTTAGCGACGCTCTTGCACGAGTTTGGCCGCCCCTTGGGCAAGCAGGGCGTCGCCGGCTTGTTCGCCGACCTGCTGGGCTTGCTCCATCGCCCCGGTCGCGGTGGCCGACAGTTGCTGCGAGCCATCGCCGCTCAGGATGGTGGAGTTCAACGTAAGCTGGCCATCGACAACGGTTGCGTAAGCACCAATGGCGGCCAGGCAGCCTCCCTCGACGCGGGCGAGCATCGCCCGCTCAGCCGTGGCCGCGGCGTCGGTTTCTGCGTGGTTGAGCGGGGCAAGTGCGTCGAGCACCCGCTGGTCGCCCGCGCGACACTCGAGACCCAAGGCCCCTTGCGCGGGGGCGGGCAGCATTTGTTCGGGGGGAATCAGCTGAGTGATTCGCTGAGCGAGTCCTAGCCGCATCAGTCCGGCGGCCGCCAGGATAATGGCATCGAACTCTCCCTCGTCGAGCTTGCGAAGGCGCGTGTCGACGTTGCCGCGGATGTCGGCCAGCTTGAAATCGGGTCGCAGTCGCAGCAGTTGCGATCGCCGGCGAAGGCTGCCTGTGCCGATGATCGAGTCGGGCGGCAGCGCCAGCAGCGGAGCCCCCTCTCGTGAAACGAGGGCGTCGTTTACCTCGGCTCGTTCGGGAATGGCAGCCAGCGTAAGACCTTCCACGGGAGTGGTCGGCAAATCTTTCAGGCTGTGCACCGCTAAGTCGACTACTTTGTCGAGCAGTGCTCGCTGGATCTCTTTGGTAAAGAGTCCGACACTGCCGATGGCTCCCAGGTCGTGCGATTGATTGGCGTCGCCGGTGGTGGTGATCTCGACGATTTCCACCGTGTGGCCAAGTTCGCGTAACTCGGCCGCGGTCCAGTCGGCCTGCCAGCGAGCGAGTTTGCTACCGCGTGTGCCTAGTCGCAATGCCTGGTGCACGGCTGGGGGCCTCATTCGTCGCTGGATGGTGGAGTCGGGGTAGGGGAGTGAGGTTTGGAGTCGACCGACAGAATGCGGTCGCGCCCATCCACATCGGCCGAAACCTGATGCGGTGGAACCACTACACCACAACTCACGATAAACTGCAAGGCTTGGTCGATCGTGATATCGAGATCGATCGTTTCGCTCTTGCGGACCGTCATCGTAAAACCGGTGAATGGCATCGGCGAAGTAGGCACCAGCACGCTGAGCACTGGCTCGTTGGCCGCCGCACGGATGTCGAGGAAGCTCTCACCGGTGACCATGGCCAAGGTCCAAATGCCACGGCGGGGATATTCGATGGCCACCACGCGGGTGGCCTTCAGTTCGGTGTCGGAGAACATGAAGTCGGTAACTTGCTTGACCGACGAGTAGACGTTACTTACCAACGGCAGTCGCTTGATCAGACTTTCCATCTGCGACCAGAGGAATCGACCAACACCGGCCGCGAGGAACTTGCCCAGCAGGTAGAGCACCAGAACGAGGACTCCCAGGAACACAGGGATCACGTACTCGCGTTGCAGGTACTCTTCGTCGATGTAGGCTTCGTAGATCTCGCTGGCTTCTTTCGAGCCGGCGCGGCCCACCACCGATTCCACCTTGTCGTACACCGGCACCGGCACGTATTTGCCGTCGTCGGCCTTGGCGTAGAGTTCGTCGCCAATCAGATAGGTGTTGTAGTTCGCGTTACTGTCTTGAACGAGTTCGGCCGCCGCGTTGCGAGGCTGAATATCGGTCGCGTATCGCAAAAGGGTGCCGCGGGCCACCTGCTCCATCGGTTCGAGCATATAGGTGATGACCGTATTGCCTACCCACACGAAGATGACAATCGTCAGCAGCGGGGGTAACAGCACCGCCAATCCGCGCAATACCGCCCGGCGAAACGGGTCGAGTGGCCGTTTCGGGCTATTGGTCGAAGTGGAATTGGAGGCTGCCATGGGCGGATTTTCGTGGAGAGGCGGCGGTCGCTACTTATCTATTCGTAATATGTTCTCAATATTGCAGCATTATTTTCGCGACATTCGAGCCCTTGGCAAGCGACGCAGCCGGTGCGGCATTAACGACCCGAATAACTGCGCCCTATCACCGCCAGGGTCACGCTCTTGGCCCCGGCTCGGCGTAAGGTTCGGGCCGCTGCATTGCAGGTGGCACCGGTTGTGAGGATATCGTCGACCAGCAGCACGTGTGCCGACTGTAGCTGATATCCGGCCCCCAACGCGAACGCCCGGCGGACATTCTGATCCCGCCCGCTCGGGGCGAGCGACGTTTGCGGGCGAGTCGCCCGACGACGCCGAAGCAGGCCGGCAGCCAGCGGTACCTGCAGCCGTCGGGCGACCACATCGGCAATAGTGGTGGGACAGTTCGCCATGCGGCGGATCCGCCGCCGCCAGTGCATGGGGACCGGGCAGACCACGTCGATTTCGCGTTCGCGAAGCTCATTGCCATGCAGTTCGACCAGTCGCTCGGCCAGGGCGAGGGCCACGATTTCCCCCTGCGGTCGTTTCGCACGTAGAAGCAAATCGCGTAACAGCCCCTCGTACGGACCGAGTGCGACTGCATGGTTGTATCGCCGTCGCTCACCATGGCAATGCCCACAGGTATGCCCCTCTGGAAGGTCGACCGGCACACTTGCCCCGCAGCCTGCACAGAATGGAGGGCGGAACTCGTCGAACAGCTCCAGGCAGTCGTCGCAGAACTGGGCCGGGCCTCCTTGGGCGATCGGCGCATGACAGGCTGCGCAGCTAGGAGGAAACAGCATTTCAAGCAGCCGCTCGCGGCCCGCCAGCCCAGCTTTTAGCCAGCGTTTCGACGCATGATGCCAGAGTGTCATGATATTGGTTTGCCCCCGATGCGAATCTGTCCTGCTAGCATTGTAATTCGGGGAGAATACCGGTGCACGCGGCGGTTCGCGGTTGACGCTGGGGTTGCCGATTCAGTACCTTCCCCCGATTGCCTGAATCCGCGCCCCCATGCTATTGGCCACGCCATGAAAATCATCGATCGCTACCTGCTATGGCAGTTCGTACAGATGTTTCTCATCTGTTACATCAGCCTGACCGGGCTGTTCGTGGTGATTGACGCGTTTACGAACATCGACCACTTCATGACCTTCGCCCGCAATCAGGACGCGGCCCTAGGCGTGGTGATGGGCAAGTACTACGCGTACCGAGCGGTCGCGATTTTCGATCAAACCAGCGGTATTCTCGCCTTGGTAGCCGCGATGTTCACGGTTACCTGGATCGAGCGATACAACGAACTGACCGCCCTGCTGGCGGCCGGCGTGTCGCGGCTACGTGTGCTGCGTCCGGTGATTCTGGCAGCCCTGGCGATTGGCGTGCTGGCGGCTACGAATCGTGAAATCGTAATGCCGCAAATTCGCGAACACCTGGCGGTCGATACACGAAACATTGGTGGCGACCAAGGCGAAGACGTCTTTTCGCGGAGTGATAGCAAAACCGACATCCGCATCGACGGCGACGAGGCCATCGTGTCGACGCAGACGATTATCGGCCCGAGCTTCATCCTCCCCTCGAACTTATCGGCCTACGGCAAACAGCTGGCAGCCGAGCAGGCGCTCTACATGCCGGCCGAGGGCAACCGCCCGAGCGGATACCTGCTGAGCGGCGTGAAAGTGCCTACCGACCTGAAGTCCAAGCCCTCGCTGTTGCTCGACGAGCAACCAGTGATCGTCACGCCCCACGACGCTTCGTGGTTAAAGCCCGACCAGCTTTACGTGGTTAGCGACGTTGATTTCGAGCTACTCACTGGCGGATCGGAATGGCGCAAGTACGCTAGCACCACCGAACTGGTGGCAGAACTTCAGAACCCGAGCATCGAGCTTGGCAACGACGTGCGCATGGCAATTCACATGCGACTGCTAAAACCGTTCATGGATGGGGTGCTGCTGTTCCTGGGATTGCCGCTGGTGGTCTCGCGAAGCAATCGCAACCCGTTTGTTGCCATCGGCATCGCGATTCTGGTGGTGGCCCTGTTCTTTGTCGTGACGCTGGGAAGTCAGTCGCTGGGTAACTCAGGGTGGATTCGCCCAGCACTGGCTGCCTGGCTTCCGCTCATTCTCTTCCTACCCGTCGGCGTGTTCCTGGCCGACTCGCTGAAGCGATAAGCTTCTGGTCCGTTGCATTCGTCGTGCTGCGAGCACCGCATTTCGGCCCGACAAACGCTGCGTGAGATCGTGACGCTTGTTGGTAGGCTCCCATCACCGGAATAGAGTCAGCCAGGTGCTGGGCTCACTGTAGAGAGTCTGATCGTTGGCTCCTTGAGACCCTGAGTTCGTCGCCGGTCTTCTGCAGCGACTCGTCGTCTGACAAGCGGCCACTGTTCAATGAGTGCGATGCACTTATCTCTTCTGCCCGATGATGGGGCAGCGCATAGGAAACGCCGGCGAGTCGACGACTCGCCGGCGTTTGTAGATCTGTTTCACACTCGCAAACTAGCCCTGCACCAGGGCGGGGAGGTTCTTTAGCGTCCCCAGGCGTAAGCACTGGTGACCGACTGCTTGGGGGCTTCGATCACTTCGGGGTTGATGTCGAGTGGAATGAAATTATCTTTGTCGTACTGGATGTACTTTGGCTGCAAGCCAGTCGCAATCTGACCATGCTGGTTGGAGAAGCGGTTGTTGAACTGACGCACCACTTCTTCCGCCCGCTTGCGGTCGACTTCGGGAAGCTGCTCGCCGACGCTCAAAGCATCCGGTGTTTTGTAAGCGGCCCCGAAGGTTCGCAGGATGATATCGACATTACGAGTCGGCTTGATGCTGCCATCCGCCGCGCGGGTGGCTACCGTGTCGAACGAACCAACCGTAACGTAGCTCTGCGTGCGATCGTGAAACTCGTAGGCTTCCCAGCCTTTGCTGCGGAGGAACACGGTGATGTTGTGGGCGTTCATGGCCGCTTCCATCAGGGCTTCGCCTTCGTCTTTCGATTTGTTGCGACTGCCGCTGCTCGAGAACGAACCTTGCAGGGTGACATGCCCTTCGAACGTGGCGATTTTCACCGTGTATTTCTTCGGGCACTTGAGCACGGTGAACTCGGCACCGCTGTTCATCTTGGCGACAAACGGGTCGACCCCCTTTGGCTTGAAGTACTCGGCCGGCAGGATCGGGTTGCGGGTGAGGAACGCCTTGCTCATGGGTGGAGCATCGTGCCCGCCGCGAATGCGGGCGATATACTCGCGCTCGGCGGCCAGGTTCTGAGCCGTGGTGCCAGGGCTACCAGCCAGAGCTTCGGGGCGCATCTTTTTGATGGCATCGAGCAGCTTTTGCGCCTCGCGGTCCTGAATATTGGGGAAGTCGCCCACCAACACGGCGATCTCATGATTCTGTTCGCCACTTTGATAACGCATGCGGAGCGGCGAGCCGTAGCGATCGACTCCACGGCCGAGGCGCTCGTCGCTGGAGTGATCGAAGGTCATTTCGTGAATGTAGGCTTTCAGGTTATGCTCGCGGCGTAGTTCGAGCACCAGGGCGCGAGCCTGATCTTCGGCTCCCATGCCGCTGAACGTGGCGGCCATCACCATCCAGGGGCCACTGGTTTCGCTCAAGGTGTAATCGCCTTCGGGACCCGACTCAACGCGGTCGACCGGGGCAAACATCTGCCAGGGTGTCTCGGCCAGGGCGAGCGGAGCAACGGCCACCAGGCACATCAGGGGGACAACTGGAGCGAGTAGCTTTCGCATCAGGATTTCCTCAGACAATCGTGAGATAAGTCGTTCACAAAGCACGCATAGCCCAACCGGGCGAACGCCCGGTCGGTTTTGATTCGGGCGAACGTTAGCAAACCGGCAATCCGGCGGCCAGAGCGGTTTTGCGGTGGAAAACTGCTAGATTCCGCTGATTCCGTGCGGTCATTCCGGGAACAAGCTGGAAGTCGTCGGCCCGACTGGCAAAAATGGGTAAAGTTTGAAACCCAACCGGAAGCGGGTGGGTAACCTTAAGAACCAATTATTAGGGACACGCCATCTTTAACGGCCTGTCCTACTTTTTCCCATCTGGAACAACGATTAGAGCGAGACCGAGTTCATGTCCCTTTCCACCCTCCGCCCAACGGCATTAGGTGCCTGCTGCATGGCTCTAGCCATCTTTGCGTCGTGCACGTTTAATTCCGCCATGGCCGATACCGCGGTGGCCGAAAAGCCAGCCGAGAAGACCGAAGCCAAGGCCGACAAGAAGGAAGAGTCCAAGCAGGACAAGCAGGCCAAAAAAGACAAAGAGGGCAAGAAAGAAGAGTCCAAAAAGGTCGAGAAGGTCCGCTTGGCCCTGATGCAGCTTTCCGGTGCCCTGCCCGAATCGCCCGGCGGTAGCGGTTTGCTTGGCGAACTGACCTCCGACCTCAAGACCACCCTCGAGCGGATGGAGCGGGCGGCCAACGACGACGAAATCCAAGGCCTGGTGCTCAAGATCGACGGCGCTTCGATGGGCCGCGGCACCATCCACGAGATCCGCGAAGCCATCAAGCGGTTCCGCGCAAAGGGCAAGAAGGTTTACGCCCAAATCGATTCAGGCATGGCCGCGGATTACCTAATTGCCTCGGCTTGCGACGAAATCTCGATGCCCGAGTCCGGCACGCTGGCCATCACCGGCGTCACCATGGAGCGGATGTTCTACAAAGGTCTGCTCGACAAGCTTGGCGTTGAGGCCGACTTCCTGCACATGGGCGAAGCCAAAGGCTTCGCCGAGCCGTACACTCGCACCGAGTCGAGCGAACCCGTGCGTGCCAACCTGACCGCCATGATCGACGACATCTACGAGCAGATGGTGGCCACGGTCGCTTTCGAACGCCCCATCACTCGCGAGGAAGCCGTCGCCACGATCGATCGCGGTATCCTCAGCGCGCCGCAGGCCAAAGAACTAGGCCTTATCGACAAGGTGGCCTACGCGACCGAGTTGCGTCAGAGCTTGGCCAAGTCGTACAACACCGACAATCTGGTATACGTCGAAAACTATGGCAAGAAGAAGGTCGACACCGATTTCTCCGGCCCCACTGGCATTTTCAAGCTCATTAAGCTGATGTCGGGTAGCTCAAGCAGCAGCAAGTCGAGCGGCAAGAAGATTGCTATCGTCTACGCAACCGGCTCGATCACCACCGGTAAGAGCGAGCCCGATTTGTTCGGTTCGTCGAGCTCCATGGGGTCGACCACCATCATCGAAGCTTTGCGGACCGCCAACGACGACGAAGACGTGGCCGCCATCGTACTGCGAATCAACAGCCCTGGCGGTTCGGCCTTGGCAAGCGATTTGATGTGGAGCCAGATTGAGTCGCTCGATAAGCCGATCGTCGCCAGCATGGGCGACGTGGCTGCCAGCGGCGGTTACTACATCGCGATGGGCACCGACAAGATCCTAGCCGAGCCCACCACCATCACCGGCTCCATCGGCGTGGTTGGCGGCAAAATGGCTCTCGGCGGACTGTACGACAAGCTCGGCCTGACCGTCGAAACCATTAGCCGTGGGGCCAACAGCGGCGTCTTCTCTTCCACCGACAAGTGGACCGAGAGCGAGCGAAAAGCCATGCGGGAAATGATGGAGGACACCTACAAGCAGTTCACCAGCAAAGCCGCCGAAGGACGCGGCATGCCGCTTGAGCAGCTAAAAAAACTTGCCGGCGGTAAGGTGTACACCGGCCGTCAGGCCAAGGCCAACGGCCTGGTCGACGAACTCGGCACCCTGGAAGACGCGATTTCCGAAGCCAAGAAACTGGCCAAGATCGCCGACGACGAAGAGGTGAAACTGATGACGTTGCCCGAAGCCCCCGACTTCTTCGAGTCGCTGTTCGGCAACACCGGTGCTGAAAAAGAGGTGAAAATCAAGGTCGATCTCGGCCTTGGCCAGATTCACCCCGAGCTGAAGGCTCTGTTAAGCCGTGCCGAGATGCTGCAGCGGGTATTCCAGGATCAGGTGGTCCTGATGCTGCCTTACGACCTGCAGATCAAATAGTCGAAACCGAGCGAAATCGCTCGTTTTGACCGCGGAACTCACGATTCCCAGGTGGCGAAAGCCGCCTGGGAATCTTTATGCGCCCTCGCTAGGTTGACCACGCCCCGTGACGACGCCTAGAATCCGGGGTTTGGGGTTTTCATGGTGTGTGATTGAGGGCAACCGGCGTGTCTGGAACTTGTGTCATAGGGCTCCAATGGGGCGACGAAGCAAAAGGCAAGATCGTCGACTTACTGACGGCGGGACAACGTTACGTAGTGCGCTATCAGGGCGGTGCGAATGCCGGTCATACGGTAGTCGTCGGCGACGAGGTCTATAAACTCTCGCTGCTCCCCAGCGGCGTGCTCACTCCCGGGGTCACCTGCCTGATCACCGGCGGCGTCGTGCTGAACCCCGATCGGGTGCTCGAAGAAATCGACGAGCTCACCAGCCGCGGCATCGTGCTCGACGGCGATAGCCTGAAAATCAGCAGTCGCACGCACGTGATTCTTCCCTGGCACTTTGCCGAAGACCGTGTGCTCGATACCAGCACCGGCGGCGAGAGCATCGGCACCACGCAGCGCGGCATCGGACCTTGCTACCGCGATAAGGTGGCCCGTAGCCATGCGATTCGGCTGGGCGACATGTATCGCGCCGACTTCCGCGAGCGAATCGAACACATCACCAAGGCGAAGAACCAGGTGCTAGCCGCTATGGTCGAAGGGGGCGACTTCGAGCCGCTCGACGCCGAGGCCATCTACAAGCAGTACTCCGACTTCGCCGAACGGCTCAAGCCGTTTGTGGCCGACACCACCGACCTGCTGCTCACCGCGCTGGAGAACAACGAGAAGGTGCTGTTCGAGGGGGCCCAAGGCTCGCTGCTCGATGTCGACCATGGCACCTACCCCTACGTGACCAGCAGCAACAGCTCAGGCGTTGGTATCTCGAACGGTTCCGGCGTGCCTGGCAAGTACATGAACTACGTGCTCGGCGTGGTAAAAGCCTACTCCACCCGTGTCGGTGGTGGTCCGTTCCCCACGGAACTCGATAACGAGACCGGTCAGTATCTCCGCGACCGAGGCAACGAGTACGGCACGGTTACCCGTCGTCCACGCCGTTGCGGTTGGATCGACGCAGTGGCCATCCGCTACACCGCCCGCTTGGGTGGGGTCGACGCTTTATGCGTGATGCTGATGGACGTGTTGAGCGGGCTCGACGAAATCAACATCTGCACCGCCTACGAAATCGACGGCGAGCGGACCAATGTGTTCCCCGCCCACGTCGACGACTTGCGGAAGGTCAAGCCGATCTACGAGACGGTGCCTGGCTGGAAGGAAGAGATCGACCAGGTGAAAACCTACGAAGATCTGCCAGCCGCCGCGCACGCTTATCTCGACCGCATTGCCGAGTTAGTCGGCTGCCCGGTCGATGTGGTTTCGGTAGGCCCCGGCCGCGAGCAAACCATCGTGGTCAATAAGTCGCTGACGCAGAGCTGACCTGGGGCGATGGTATGGCGAACGCTCCCGACACACCCCCGCTAGCCGACGTGCCCCCCGAGCGCCGTCCCGCCCATATCGCGATGATTATGGATGGCAACGGGCGGTGGGCCCAGCGTCGTGGTTTGCCGCGTGTGGAAGGTCATCAGCGCGGGGCGAGCGTGGTGCGAGAGGTCACCGAGCTGTGCTCCGATCTGGGCATCGGTCAGATAACGCTCTATTGCTTGTCGAGCGAGAACTGGAAACGCCCGGCCGAAGAGATCGAATTCCTGATGCTGCTGCTCAAGCAGTACATCATCGACGAGCGGGAATCGATCATGCGGAACAACCTGCGGGTTCGGATGCTCGGCCGCCGCGAAGCGATTCCCGATCACGTGCTGGCCGAACTCGACAAGACCATCGAAATGAGCCGCAGCAACTCCGGCATGTGGCTCAATCTGGCCATCAACTACGGTGGCCGTGGCGAGCTGGTCGATGCTACCCGGGCGCTGGCTGCCAAGGTGCGGCAAGGCCTGCTCGAACCCGAAGACATTACCGAGGAGACCATCTCGGGGCACTTGTATACAGCGGGATTGGCGGATCCCGACTTGTTGGTACGCACCGCGGGCGAGATGCGGGTAAGCAATTTCCTGCTCTGGCAGATTAGTTACGCCGAGATATGGGTGACCGATCGCTGCTGGCCGGAGTTCGACGAGGAAGCGCTGCACGAAGCGATTCGCGCCTACGCATCGCGGGACCGCCGTTTTGGGGGCCTGCCCGATCTGGCATAATGGTATGATGTTGCCGACTCGTAATACTCCGACCAATCTCCCCTGACCTACGGCTCCGCATCGATGCTTCGTTGGCGACTCATTCTGGCTGCGATCGCAATCACGCTCGTGCTGGGCTTGGCGTGGCTCGACCACTTTGGTCCCCGCCCTGGCATGGTGATGCTTCCCTTGGCCGTGGTTGGCGCCTGGATGTGCGCGGGAGAGTTGCTGGGCCTCTACGAAAAGGCGGCCGCCAAGCGGAAAGAAATGAGCATTGCCGAGGCCAAGCGAGATCGCACCTCGAGCATCCCCTCGCGTCCCCTGGTTTACACGGCCACGATGTTCACCGTGTTTGCCGCGACCGCACCGATGACTCTCTTCTACCCCGATGGAGGTGTGAGCGGGCGGACCGGTTGGATCGCCTGGGGCATCATCGGTGGCTTGCTGCTGGCTTTGATGTACGAGATGCGTACCTACGACGGGCCCGACCAACCACCGGGAACCATCGCGACCAGGCTCGCTAGGACCATGTTTGCCATCGCCTACGCTGGAGGGCTGATGGGCTTTGTCGTCCAACTACGCATCATCTCCGGCGGCGTCTGGCACGACGACTGCCGATGGGGAATGCTTGCGTTGCTCACGACGATTGCCACGGTAAAGCTCAACGACACCGGCGCTTATGTCGCTGGGCACGCGTTTGGTCGCCATCGGATGACCCCCAAGCTGAGCCCGGGCAAAACCTGGGAAGGCACCATGGGCGGCTACCTGGCCTCGATCGGCGGCACCATGTTCTTTCTCGGTCCGGTTGCGAACTGGTTGGGGTGCGACCACGAGCAAACGTTTGCAGCCTGGTTTACCGGCGCGCTGATCTACGCGGTGGTCGTTGGCACCGCCGGCATTCTCGGCGACCTGGCGATCAGCCTGCTGAAACGCGACGCTGGCGTGAAAGACTCGAGCACCTGGATGCCCGGCTTCGGCGGCTTCCTCGATCTGCTTGATTCGCTGATGCTTGCCGCGCCGGTGAGTTACGCCCTGTGGATGGGACACGTCGTCGGTCCGTGATCGCTATCGATTCGTGAAGCTCGACTGCTTAGTGGAGTGAATGGCGTAGTTCGCTGCTCGACAGATCCTTGCGGAAGGTGGATTCGGCCACCGCGGTCGATATCTGTACGAGCGAGCGTGGCAAACCAAGCGTTTTGAGCGATTGGTATTCGCCGCTGATTTGCCGCCCAAACACCAGAAACTTCGCCCCCAGTTCAGCGAGTTCGGCGATGGCCATATCACGCTGGCGGATGCTGCCGCCGTAGTAGCGGGCGTCGCCGATGCGGGCGATCGTATCGGCACCGACCACGAAGGTGGTGTTCGGGAAGAGTTTTGCCTTCTCTACGAATGTTGCA
This sequence comes from Aeoliella mucimassa, assembly GCF_007748035.1. NCBI lineage: Bacteria > Pseudomonadati > Planctomycetota > Planctomycetia > Pirellulales > Lacipirellulaceae > Aeoliella > Aeoliella mucimassa. The sequence continues at coordinate 4,819,788 of NZ_CP036278.1, read as the reverse complement.
GCACTGGTGAGCAGCAGCGGCTTGCCTTCGAACTGAACCGCCCGCGATTCGATCTCTACGTAATCGAGCGGTGGCTTGTCGACATTGGCAATCGATAGCTCGTATAGCAGATGACAGTCGAGGATTTCCTCGGCCAGCGCCGCAATCTCCACATGCCCAGCATGCAGCGGATTGAAGGCCCCCGGGTAGATGGCAATCGTGTCGGTGGCTCCACGAGATTGGCTGCTAACGAAGGGGACCTCGCCGGAGAGTAGTTTTTGCCAATCCTGCTGCCCATCCACCTGACGGCGAGTCACTTTTTCGTTCGACAGTAATTCAAGTTCCATCCGCGAACGAAGACCTGCGGCCTCGGCCAACGCATGAAGCACTAGTCTGGCTGTGAGGGTTTCCTCCTGCTCGCGGGTGCGTGCTCCCTTGGCGAGTACGAGCGATAGGGCGCAGGTCGTGGAGCGAGTTTGGTACGCGACGTGGATGCGATGCTCGCCTCGTTTCGGGCGGTCGGTCGCCAGCGAGGCAGTTACCGCCACTCCTGCGATCGCCGCGTCTGAATCGTCCAGTTTGCGGGCTCGCATGAATGCAGCCATCGCCATCGCCCTCGCGGTTCGTTCGCAGCAGGCTTGCTCAGGCTCAGCTCCTAACCACTCCGAAAGGGCCGCCAGGCTGTAAGGAACCTGGGCGTCGAGCACCGTTTGCGATCCTCCAGGCACGGTCAGCAACTCACCGATGGCCGAGCTTCCCCCACCTGTCATCGCGATCACCGCTCGCATCGGCGAAGCGTGAATGGCTTGAATCAACTCTAGTTCCGAAGACTTCATCGGCAGCGTAGGCACAGGGGGCGAGAGGGAGGGAAAGCTATTTGTCGCCATGCGACGACATGGTTGTAATTTCGAAACATGGCGTCACCAAGTCGGGCGATTCGACCGTGTCGATTATAGCGATTTTCTGGCCGATTGGCTGCCGTGGGGGGCTAACTGGTAGTCTTGGCATGCTGGTTGCGTAATGCTCTGACGTGGTTGACCAAACCAGTCGCCAGCTGCTCCTCATGCCCCTTCTCAAGTAGTTCTAGGTTGATCGATGGCTGAAGTCCAAGAGATTAACGACCTTCGCACGCTAGCCAATTATCGGCTCTTGTGGAATTCTCTACTGGAGGAAACCCCGAACGCGAGTTTTCATCACACCTTCGAATGGCTCGAGAACTTCTGGCGACACGATGGTAGCGACAAGCGTCTGCGGGTGCTGATCGTGCGTGTGGCGGGACAGGCGGTTGGTATACTTCCGCTCTGCGTTATCGAGCGACGTCATCGACTCGGTACGCTCGACGTGCTGACTTACCCACTCGACAACTGGGCGTCGTTTTATGGCCCCATTGGTAAGAATCAAACAGCCACGCTCATGGCTGCGATGAGGTATTTGGCAAGCACTCCGCGCGATTGGGACCAAATCGATTTGGGGTGGACCGACGTCGATGCGGTGGATCATGGTCGCACCCGCAACGCGATGCGACTCGCTGGGCTTGCCGCCGATAGCCAATTGCAGGACGAGACTTCGGTGATCGATCTTGCTGCTTTCACTAACGGGGAAGAGTACCTGGCATCGTTGTCGAAGAAGACACGCCATGAACTTCGCCGCCATGAACGACGAGTGAGTGAGTTTGGCGAAGTGACGTTTGAACGCCACCGCCCAGGGCCTCGCCGCGAAGGAGGCGGCGACGAGCGTTGGGATCTCTACGACGAGTGCGAACAGATCGCTTCGACTTCCTGGCAATCGGCTTCGACTACTGGCAACACGCTGTCGGATCGCGAGTACGTTGGTTTCTTTCGCGATTGCCACGCAGCAGCAGCTCGACAGGGAATGGTCGATATGGCCCTTCTGCGACTTGCCGGTAAGCCGGTCGCCTTCTGGTATGGGTATCAGCATCAAGGTCGGCTGATCGGAATGCGGATGGGATACGATCCGTCGACTCCGGTCGGGGGAGTGGGCAACGTGCTGCTGAAGCGGTTGATTGCCGATAGCATCGCCCGGGGCGACCAGCATCTCGACATGGGAGTTGGCGGTGAACAGTACAAGCTGCGGCTTCGCACCGGCAGCAAGTCGATTTACCACATCACTCACACGCCTACTTTGGCCGTGCGTCCACAAATGGTGCGAGCCGCCCGCTGGTTGAAACAACAGATTGCCGCAGTGGTCTGAATTCCCGGCGGTGGCTCACTAGAAGTTCAGCCGTTTGAGCGATAGGATCTAAGTAGTGTCGCTACTAACTTTGGATCTCCCCTCTTAGCCAGCCGTGTCCGCTGCATCGCTCCCAACGTTGAGTTCTTACGCCGAATGGCTCCAACAAACGGATGACCATGCGGGGCATCACCTTGCTCTGGTCGAGCAGGTGCAGGAGTGTCTGGAACAAGGGTGGGCGAAGTCGCCCGATTCGCACACTCTGGCGGAGAAGCTCGAACGCTGGCGCTATCAGCTGTTAAACGAGCACGCGAGCAACCTCACCCCGCGAGATGCCGAACTCGCCGAAACGCTCCTTCGCACCGCGACCGAACTGCGAGGGCAGGGCGACCGGCCAGTGCGGCGCACCGTGCAAGCGGTGACCGGCCAGGGCGAAACCTCCGACGCTTGGTCGGTAGTGCTGGAAGTACTCGACTTGGAGTACCCGCTCGAACCGCTCATCTCCCGCGCCCAGCAGAAGACCGCCGAGGTGTTTGCCACCACTACGTCGGCGCATGGGCCGCGGTGGCCAATGCTGCTGTATGCTCCGCTGTACGTGTCGAGCCATTGCGTGAACCACTGCACCTATTGTGGGTTCCGCTACACGATCGATATGGATCGTCGACAACTAACGATGGACGAAGTCGACCAACAGATTCATCATCTCGAGCAGCATGGGTTTGGTCATATCTTGGTCGTTGGGGGAGAGTTCCCGCGACTGACCACTGCCGACTACTACAGCGAAGTCGTGCAGCGATTAGGCTCGCGAGGAATCGAGCCCGCGATCGAAATCGCCCCGCAGTCTTTGTCGGCGTATGCTCAGATGGCCCAAGCGGGAGCTTGTGGACTGACGCTCTATCAGGAAACCTACGACGAACAACTGTACGCGGCTTACCATCCGCGGGGGCCCAAAGCCAACTACTACTGGCGGCTCGAATCGCAAGACCGCGCCGCCGAGGCGGGCATCGGCCGCGTTGGGTTTGGGGTGCTGTTGGGGCTCGCGGATCCCGAGCAGGACATGCTCGCAATGATCCGCCATGCCAGTTACCTGTCGCAGCGGTTTCCGGAGTTGAAGCTTTCGTTTGGCTTGCCGCGTATTCACGAAGCACCTGACGACTTCACCATTCCCTATCGCGTGTCGGACGAAGACCTGATTCGCTACTACTGCACGCTACGATTGGCTTTTCCAGAAGCGACACTGGTGCTGTCGACTCGCGAAACACCAGAGCTACGAAATAAGCTCGCGCAGATTTGCATCACCCAGCTAAGCGCAGGGAGTTCGACCTCGCCGGGCGGGTATGGCGACGACGAGCCCGATGGCGGCGAGCAGTTCCCGATTACCGACGAACGTTCGGTCCGCGATGTCGAAGCATGGTTGAACGAGCAGGGCTTTCCGATTGTCTGGAAGCACGACTCACCGGCTTAGCGCCTTTCGCTGACACTCGAATGGCACGAGAATGAGGGGGACGTCCGTTCGCAGTAGCTGGGTGGCGACCCGGGCGGAGCTTGCGTCGTCGTTTGCAACTTGACCTACGGAGGCCGACATGGAACATCCGCCCGAATGGACTCAAGAAGAGATGCAGGAGCTCGAGAACAAGATTCGCGAGCACCGCAAGTTTTCGCTCGCCGAGGCGATTGGACGCCTGGGTGGGGGTGACCTGATGAAGGGGGCTTCGCCGGTCACGGCAAAACGTCGCGCTGAATTGGTGATTGAAGACTATCTGGAAAAGCATCTGCGCGACGCCGAGGGGGCGCTCGAGGTCGTGCTGCTCCGCCGCGCGGCGACCAGCCAGACTCTGATGGAGGTTGGATACGACCAACCGCTAGTGGGGCTGGGCAAGTATTGCCGCGAGGTGATGCTCTCTGAAAGCCGGTTGCGTGATCTGGTTCGCGATGTGGATGCCCAGTGGGGGCGGATATACCTGGAGCGGCCGAAGTTCGACGTGCCAGGTCGCCCACCTGCGGACGACGACCCTTATACGTTGGAATCGGTTACCAAACAGCTCGAACAGTTGCTCGGCACGCTGACGGGCGACAAAGACGACTAGGTCGATCGTCGCCCGTCGCCCGTCGCGTTTGGATTACAGCTGGTACAGTCCGACCTCGCTCAAAGCTGGGCAGACGGGGCCGTCGACCGTGATGCGGACCTTCGAGGTGGTGATCTCGTCGCCCCGCCAGAGTCGGCGATTGCCAATCGACTTGCCAGCGGCAAACTCCTGCCATTGGCCATCTTGCCACTGCTCAAGCTTCCACGAGCGAACTCGCTGCCCCAGCGGAAGGTACTCGCGAAGATCGACAATGTGAAAAGTCGCTGGCTCACTGAACTCCAAGATCAGCGAGGCTTCGGTGCTATCGTCGTCGGTCGCCCAATAGGTTTCGCGGTCGCCATCGACCAGATGTTTGGTGGCAAACTGCTCGCTATCACCGCGGGTGTTCGACGCGGTGATCTCGGCCTTGGTGGCCAGATTGTTCGCGAACAACGCATCGAGTTGCTCGCGGAACTTACTAAGCGACGCTTGATCGTTCTCGTGGATCAGGCCTCGGCGATCAGGAGGAAGGTTCAGCAGGAACGACGAGCCACGCCCTACCGACTTGAAGTAAAGGTCCATCAGATTGTCGGCCGAACGCACTTTGTCGTCCTGCGAAGCATGGTAGAACCAGCCCGGCCGAATCGATACGTCGGCTTCGCCAGGCATCCAGAACTCGCCGTCCGCGTGGCCGGTGGTACCTTCCTGGTAGATGGTGGTGCCTGGGCCGGCGATCTTCTCATCGCCATTCACGTGGGGGGTATAGGTGGCCCAGCACGTTTCGTTGGCGAACCCCTGTTCGTTGCCGATCCAGCGAACGTCGGGACCTGCGTCGGAGAAGATCATCGCTTTGGGTTGTAGCTGGCGGACCAGTTCGATGGTGTTCGGCCAGTCGTAGTAAGTCGAGCGATCGATGCGGCGAGTCTCGCGGGTGCCGCCGTAGTAGCCGTCGCCGCCGTTGGCGCCGTCGAGCCAAACTTCGAATACCTCCCCGTAGTTGGTAAGCAACTCTTTCATCTGGTGGCGGTAGTACTCGATGTACTCCGGCTTGCCATAGCCCGCGTAATTGCGATCCCAAGGCGACAGGTACACTCCGAACGCAATACCGTGGCGCTGGCAGGCGTCGGAGATCTCGCGGACCACGTCTCCCTTGCCATCCTTCCAGGGGCTGTGCTTCACCGAGTGCTCGGTGTACTTGCTGGGCCACAAGCAGAAGCCATCGTGATGCTTGCAAGTGAGGATCAGCCCCTTCATGCCAGCAGCCTTGGCGACGCTCACAATCTGGTCGGCATCGAAGTCGGTGGGATTGAACACCTCGGGGCTCTCGTCGCCGTAGCCCCATTCTTTGTCGGTAAAGGTATTTGTGGTGAAGTGCAGGAATCCATAAAACTCTTTGTTATGCCACTCCAGCTGGCGCTCGCTAGGGAGCGCGCCATAAGGCTCAGGTGCCGACACCGGTTCGGCAGCACCAGCCATGCTAGCAAAGGCAAGGCAAACAAACATCGCGCTAAGCAGTGATTGAGTCTTCATAAGTGTTCTTGCGTGTTGCAGGAGATAGGGGGAGGAGTTTATCGCCGGTGATAGATGATAGCAGAACCGCGGACTGGATGCGTCGATCCGCGAAACTTGTCGATTGATGTTTACACTCCTTTGTAAAGCTCCTAATCTCCGGCGAACCGAAGATGCGTGCCCAAATTCGAAGGAGAGAATCATGCTACGCGGTCTGATGGCTTGGATGCTAATCGTACTGCTAACTCCCGCCGCCTTGGCGGTGGATTTTCGTATCGAAACCAAAGTCTATTCTGGCGACGAGGAAGTTCCCGTCTCGCAGAACACCACTTTGTTCCAAAACGGCGTGGTTTACGACTTCGTCGAAACCACGAGCCGGGTCTCTATCTATCGCCATGGCATGAACGACCAGCCTGGTCGGTTCGTGTTGCTCGATCCGAATCTCAGCATCAAGACCGAACTATCGACCGATCGCATGGATGTGGCCATTGAGAAACTCCGCGGCTGGGCTCGCCTGCAGCAGCATCCGCTGTTGGTTTTCTCGGCCGATCCGAACTTTGCCGAATCGTTCGACACCGAGACTGGCGAACTGAGCTTGGTGCATCCGCAGATGACCTACAAGGCGGCGACCAAGCCGGTGAACCGCTCGGAGGCCTGGACCGACCTGCGGAACTACTTCGACGCCTACGCAAAACTGAATTGCATGCTTGGCAGCCCCACGCCGCCGACGCCACGCTTGGCTCTTAACAAGTCGCTCGAGAACCACAACGTCTATCCCACCGAGGTCACGTTGAGCATTGCCGGCAACAGCCTGACCGGCGAAGGCGACACCGAACTGCGAGCCGAGCACACGTTTACCTGGCGGCTGTCGAAAGACGATCGTGCCCGGATCACGCTGGTCGACGAGCAACTGGTAAGCTTCCGCTCGGTGTCGAACGCCGAATTCCAACGCCAGAGCGTTGCCAGCAAGTAGCGATTGGACAACCGCTTGTGCATTTCTCGCATCAGCAGCGTAAGTTCGCTTACCCTAAGCTAAACGGTTTGCACTCGGCGATTAGTTGCTCTTTAGTGTAGGGAGCCAGGAAAGCCGCTGCTTGAGTTAGGTACGCAGCGAGTTTTGGAGCGATCTGGTCGAACGGGAGTCGCTCGAAGATCATCTCGCCACCGTCGGAGTAGCGTTGACCAACGTCGTCGACCCAGGCACCGGCCCATAACGAGTACGGGACCGAACTTTCGAACTCCTCGTACGGCCTGCCGGTACTGCGGTTGTTCTCCATGTAGAGATCAATCTTCCGCTGAATCTCCGACTCCTGCACCGCGCTGCGATGCGGATATCGCCCCAGCGTCCCAGTGTTGTCGCGATACTCGTGAGCCTTCAGAAACTCCTGGAACACCGGATCGATCTGCTGGAGGTGCTCGCCGAGTTGGGCAAAGTCTTCGGGGGTATCAAGCGACATCGAAAGTTCCTTAACGCAGGGTTCCAGCCGTACGCGACTGGGCTCTCACTTCGTAAGCCAGGAGAGTTACAGGCGACGGCAATGGAATGATTGCCTCAATACCATGGCGGGTAAACCGAGCCTACTCCCGCTAGCTGCGGACCATCTTGTGGAACGCGTCGGTCAGTTGCTTGGTGACTGGGCCGGGCTTGCCGGTGCCGATGCTGCGGGTGTCGACGGTCACTACCGGCACGATTTCGGCTGCGCTGCCGGTCAGGAAGCATTCGTCGGCCACGTACACGTCGTGCTTCGTAAGCACCTGCTCAGCGAACGGGAAATTGAGATCGAGTGCCAGCTCGATCACGGCCTGACGGGTGACGCCTGCCAGGATGCCCGCATCGAGCGGCGGCGTGAGCAACTTGCCATCCTTCACGATGAAGACGTTGTCACCGGTGCACTCGGCCACTTCGCCCTTGTGATTGAGCATGAGGGCTTCGATGCAGCCAGCTTGCAGACCTTCGATCTTGGCCAGGATGTTATTCAGGTAGTTGAGCGACTTGATCCGCGGGCTGAGCGCGGCTGGATGGTTGCGGATGGTGCTCACCGTGACGATCTCGAGCCCGTTGTCGTAATACTCTTGCGGGTAGAGTGTAATCGTCGAGGCGATGATGATAATCTCAGGGTTGCTGCACCGGTTGGGATCGAGTCCCAGGGTGCCAGAGCCACGGGTCACGATGGCCCGTACGTAACCATCGTCGAGGCCGTTCTTGGCGACCGTCTCGTTAATCGCCTGGGCCATCTCGGCCGGCGTGAGCGGGATGTCGAGCACAATGGCTTTGGCCGACTCGTACAGCCGCTGAATGTGGTCGTCGAGTCGGAATACCTTGCCGGAATAGATCCGCAGGCCTTCGAAGACGCCGTCGCCATACAAAAGCCCGTGGTCGAAGACGCTGATTTTGGCGTCTTCCGGGGGAAAATAATCACCGCTGATGTAGATAAGTTTAGCCATGCCCAAGCGACACTCGAAAAGCGAAAATGGTTCGTGAACAACGAGCGGTATATGATAACGCCTGACCCGCTGGTGAGGAATAACGGGGCCCGCCCGAACAGGCGACCCAAAATTAGCCAAGATAGCAAGGCTGCATAAGCTTAGCTTAGGCGAAAGCCGGCAGCCGAAGACGACGTTTTTCCCTCGTCTGGAAGGCCCAATGGGCCGTTAGGCGGCTGCCTGGTTGCTGGTTTTCACCCGGCCTTCGACGAGCTGAATGGTGCGATCGGCCCCCGCGGCAATCGACGGGTCGTGCGTGACCATCACGATGGTCAGCTGACGCTCGTCGTTCAGGCGACGGAGCACGGTAAGGATCTCTTCGCCGGTCTGGCGGTCGAGGTTGCCGGTTGGCTCGTCGGCCAGCAGCAGGATTGGCTCGGAAATCAGCGCCCGGGCGATGGCGGTGCGTTGCATCTCGCCGCCGGAGAGTTCCCGTGGCTTGTGGTTCAAGCGATGGCTCAGCCCAACGGTTTCGAGTAGTTCCTTCGCCCGCTCGCGATACTTGCGACGGTTGGCCCAGTAGCCCCACACCGAGTGGCGAATCATCATCGGCGCCAGCACGTTCTCGATAGTCGTAAGCTCAGGCAGCAGGTGATAGAACTGAAAGATCAGGCCGATGTAGCGGTTGCGAAGCACGTCGCGTCCGGCCGCGGTGAGGTTGTCGATGCGGTTGCCCTGAAAGTGGATTTCGCCAGAGTCGGGCTGGTCGAGCGTGCCCATCAAGTGCAGCAGCGTGCTTTTGCCACTACCACTTTGGCCGATGATCGAAACCATTTCCCCTTCCGACACCGAAAGGTTCGCCCCATTGAGCACAGGCACTTCGATCGCTCCCTTGCGATAGCACTTATGCAAGTCGACGGTCGACAAAATGGGAGCGAAGGTGGGATTGGTGCTCATGACGTTTAACAGCAGGAAGGGGGATTGGCGTGCGCGACGACGGGGTGTGGTTTACTCGAAACGCAGTGCTTCGACCGGGTGCATCTTGGCGGCTCGCAGGGCAGGGAATACGCTCGCCAGCACCGCGATGCCCATCGCTCCCAACGCGATCCACGAGACCGTAAACGGCTCGACCAAAGTGGGGATCTCCAGCGTGGGATAGATCGACGAGTCGTACAGATCGATACCCGCGAATACGGCAAACGCTTCCGCGATCTCTTGCACGTTGTAAGCAATGATTAAACCAAGCAGCACGCCACATCCGGCGCCTACCAGGCCGAGGCTGAACCCATAGGTCAGGAAGATGCCCATCACTCCGCTGCTCGACGCTCCCAGGCTCTTGAGGATGCCGATGTCGCGGGTTTTCTCGACCACAATCATGAAGAAGATGGCGAGAATACCGAACCCAGCAACGGCGATAATCAGGAACAGCAGCAGGTTGAGAATCACGATCTCCACGGTAATAGCCGTGAGCATGGGACCTTGCAGGTCGCGCCAGGTGTAGACGCTATACAGGTGGGGCTGGAAGTGCTCGCGGAGTAGGTCGCGGGCAGTATTTTGATCGACGCCAGGCTTGAGTTTCAGTTGAATCGCATTCACGAAGCGAACGCCGCTTTGGGGATCGATCATGCCGCGCATTTCCTGCAGCTTATCGAGCGGCATGAAAATGATGTTGCCGTCGACCATTTGGATTTTGCTGTCGTACAGGTCGGTAACCGTGAGCTTCGAAACCAGCGGCTTGGGAGGACGACCCGCTGAGGGAAAGGTGATTTCGATGTCGTCGCCAGGCAGCAGGTGAAAGCCGATGCCGCCGGCGCCGGTTTCATGGGTGCAGAAGCCAAGCTGTACGACGGTGCCGGTGTGTTGATCGGTCGCTGGATTGAAGTCCTCGGCAACCGGAGCCGATTCGGCGGCAAACGGGTTGTGAGGATTGTCGTCGGTGTCCTGCAGGTGAGTCGACTCAGGGGATACTTCGAGCCGCTTATTGAACTCGGCCACTTGCCGGCGGTGCAACCATCCCGCGGTTGCCATCACTTCGCGCGATTGGGCCTTCGCCGGGTTCGAAGCCGAGTGGTCCACGGTGTCGTAACCGGAGTCTTTCAGCTCGAAATCGGGATGCTCGCGGTTCTCGGGGTGTTGCAGGAACTCGGTGTAAGCGCAGACCTGATTGTAGCTTTCGGGATCGATGCCCATCACCTGCACTTGCTGGGTCATGTACTGGCCCGAAGTGTAGTAGCCGAGCATCGCTGGCACGTGGGCCACTGGGGTCATGGCGACGACGTCGTCGCCGAGTAGTCGCATGATTTCCTGGTGGTGCCATTCGTAGTTAGGAATTCCCTCGAGGCTGCGGCCGCGGATGGTGATGTCGCCGAGCACGTCGTTCATGCGCTCTTTGGTTTCTCGTGAGACGCCACCCATGACGCTATTCACCACGATCATGGTTGCCACGCCGAGCGTGACGCTGACGATGCACGCCAGCGCAATGTAGCGCGTCTTGAGGTACCGCCAACACAAGAGAAGTTTATACATCGCCAATCCGTGGCTAGTAGGTGTAGAGTCTCGCTGCATGCATGCAGCCGCATGGGGGAGTGGCAGAATAACGCCCACCGGCCCCCTGCGCCCAGAGCGGTTTAGCTAGTGCTAGCTAAGCTACTCGTCGACCCGCCAGGAGAGATTGACGATTCTCGATTTTTCGAGGTACATGAATCCCCCCGATTCGTACTCGAAGACCACCGCGTCGTCCAAAAAATGCAAAGCCCGCATCGGAACATTGTCGCTTCCGCTGCTAGAACTCGCGCTCGTCTGCTGGCGATAGTTCACCAGCAGCGGCCCAGTAACCGTGGTTTGCGGGCCACCGACGGGAAAGCTACCCGGGCGCGTCGGCTCGGGCACTTTTCGCGAAGTGAGCCATAAGGCCAGCGCCAGGGCGACGATGGTCGTGACGTAGATGACATCTCGCAACGAAAATCGGGCGAGGCGTTTCATCAGGTGGTCTCAGGCCGGAGGAGCGGGAACAGGATGACGTCGCGAATGGTCTGCGAGTTTGTCAGCAGCATCACCAGACGGTCGATGCCGATGCCCAAACCACCCGCGGGGGGCATGCCGTTGCGCAGCGCGCGGATGAAGTCGTGATCCATCTTGGCCATCGAGTCTTCTTCGCTCAGACCATCGAGCTGGGTCTTAAACAGCTCTTCCTGCAGGTCGGGGTCGTTTAGCTCGGTATAGGCGTTGGCGACTTCCATGCCTTTGATGAACAGCTCGAACCGCTCGGCAACGTCGGGATTGTCCCGCTTACGCTTGGTAAGGGGGCAAATGCTGGCAGGATAGTCAATTACGAACACCGGCCCCTCGAGCGCATCTTCTACCTTTTCTTCGAACACGTCGCTCTTGATCACGTCGGGGTGACGGCCCTTGGTTTCAAAACCAATTTCCGCTGCTAGCTTCGCGACCGCTTCCTGGTCGTTGGGATCGACTCCCGTGTGCTCGGCGAACAGCTCGTCGTAGGTCTTGCGGGCGAACGGCGGGGTAAAGTCGATGGTGCCATCCTTCCACGGCAGCACGTAGGAGACTTCGCCGCTGTTGTCGCCAGCCTTGGCTTTGATCGCGTCGACGATGCAGGCTTCGGTCAAATCCATCATCGTGTGATAGTTGCCGTATGCCTCGTAGACCTCAAGCATCGTGAATTCGGGGTTGTGCTTGGGGCTAATGCCCTCGTTGCGGTAGACCCGTCCCAGCTCGTAAACCCGTTCGATACCACCGACCAAGAGCCGCTTCAGGTGCAATTCGAGGGCGATTCGCAGGTACAGCGGGATATCGAGTGCGTTGTGGTGCGTATTGAATGGCCGAGCCGCTGCCCCGCCGGCGATGGAGTGCAGCGTGGGGCCTTCGACCTCTACGAACTTGCGGGTCGCCAGGGTGTCGCGAATGCTGCGGACAATGCGGGTACGCTGCAGAAAGGTCTCCATCACCCCATCGGTGTGGATCAGGTCGACGTACCGCATCCGCTGACGCAGTTCGGGGTCGCTCAGGCCATGGTGCTTTTCAGGCGGGGGATCGAGCGTCTTGGTGAGGAAGTGCACCCGATCGGCCAGAATGGAGAGCTCGCCGGTGTTGGAGACGACCAGCATGCCGTCGACGCCGACGATGTCGCCCAGGTCGAGCTGTTCGACCACTGCCCAGTCGTCGCCGACCTGGTTCTTGCCAACCATCAGCTGGACGCTGCCAGTCATGTCCTTCAGGTCGATGAAGTGTAACTTGCCCTTGTTCCGATGCAGCATGATGCGACCGGCCGCGCGGACCACGGGGCCGACGAGCTCGCCTTTGCCTTGGTCGGCCTTCCATTGGCGGAAATTAAAGTCCTCGCCCTGGGCGGCGAAGTCGGGCAGGGCGACTTCGGTGCCATCCTCGATGCGGTAGACGATCTCGCCCAGGCGGTTGCGAATGTCGCCGATCGCCTCGTGATTCTCGAAGCGACCGCCCCAGGGATCGACGCCGAGCTGGCGTAGAGCTTCGAGCTTCCGACGGCGGGCTGCGCGGGGATCGGTGAGGTTTTGATCGTCGGATTGTTGCGAGTCGTCCATAACCGGATTCTTGTTTCTCAAACCAAACTGCTGGAAAAGCCGTAATTCTAGTGGGCGCAAGCAGTTCGAGAAAGGTAAGCATCCCCGTAAATCGCCCCCCAGACCGAGCCCCGGCCCGAAAAACGTTGACCTGAATCGGCTGCTTGCCTACGATTCGTCGCGAACTTCCTTTCCCCGATGCCCGCCAGAACCAGGATAAATCATGCTCAAACGTATTATCCTGCTGGCCATTCTCGGGGTGATTCTCGTGCTTGGCATCGGAGCTGGCAGCATGTACTGGGCGGTCACTTCCACCCAGCCGTACTACGAATTAGCCCTCGAACAGCCGGTCGAGGTGCTCGAAGAGAGCAGTCGCCAGCTCGAAAACCGCTTTACGACCCTCACTAGCGATGTTCAGGCCGAAGGGGAGTGGCAAACGGTCATTTCCGCCCAGGAGGTCAACGGCTGGCTGGCATTCAAGCTGCCCGAGTCGTTCCCCAACTTGTTGCCGCAGGAAGTACAGGACCCTCGCGTCACTATCACCGCCGACGATCTGATTCTCGCCGCCCGGGCGCATAAGTCGGGCATGGACGTCGTGATCAGCGTGTATCTCGAGCCGTTTGTCACCGAAGAAGGCGATTTGGCGGTCGAGATCAAGCAGGTGCTGGCGGGGTCGCTTCCCTGGCCCACCAAGGAACTGGTCGATCAGCTTGGCCGCGAGTCGAACCGAGTCGGCCTGCCGGTTCGCTGGACTCAGTCCGATGGCAATACGGTGATGATCGTCGAGCACGGTTTGTGGGATACCGAAGACGCCCAGCAGCGTGTGCTCGAGGCGATTGAGCTGGCCGACGGCGAGATGTTTCTCTCGGGGCGTACGATCGCCTCACCGGCCGAAACGGTGACCGAAAGCCGCAAGCCGACAGCCAAGACCGATTTGTTCGAGTAAGCAGAGTGGGTTACTCCACCTTCAGTTCCCAGCGCTCGTCGTCGATTCGCTGGAGCTGCACTTGCAGTTCGGTGTGCGACATCGCTAACTCCACCACCACCCGGTCGGGCGAATCTTCCAGCCACTCGCAGGTGCCCGACGTTACCTGGCTCACCACTCCACGGTTGCCGCTCACGGGGCCTTCGTAGTCGAGGTAGTGCTTGCGATGGTCGCCTAGTCGCAGCGCGACGACCACTAGCAGATTGCTCTCGGCCGACAAACCAGCGGGCAACTCGTCGAGCGCCCAGGTTGCGCAGGCATCGGCTTGTTCGAGTAGCAAGTCCCAGTGACTTGCGCGACCGAACTCAGGGGGGACATCGTGACGGAGCAGGACAAATCGCGTTGGCATTCGTGTCACCAACTACCGAGGTTGAACGTCGATCGGACAATTGTAGGGGACTTCGGGAGACCCAGGCAAGATAGTGCTGACGTAGAACTCACCCCTGCCGGGGGAGACTGCGTCGACTGGAATCATCACACTAACCGTACCACCTGGGGCGATATCTGGCATTGGGCCGACCGTGAGTTCCTGTCCCAAGTTGCCAAGCGTCCCTCGCTGTACGAGTTGTTGCGGCTGAATCAACGTAAGGTCGGGCTGCACGACTTTGGGCACCAGGAAGTGCAGGCTGAGCCCCTGTTTGGCCACGGTGTCGTTGTTTTGTACCGTGACCGTAATCAGTACGCGCTGCTGTACTCTTGGTTGAGTCACCGAAAATCGCACCCCCACCCCGAGCCCGCCACTGTTGGGATTGCTGGGCGGAGGCTGAGTGGTGTTATCGGGGATCGTGGTCGGAGGAGGAGAGATTCCCCCGCCGCCAAGCGGTTGGCGGATTTCGACGCATTGCGATTGCGTGATCGCTTGTGCCAACCCGGCTGCCTGGACGACGCCACGCGCGCAACTGCTCATCGAGGAGGCTTGGCAATCACAAAGCACATCTTGCTGGAAGCGTTGGCCAGGCTCAATACGAGCAAAGGTCCAGCGTATTTGCCCCGTTTGTTCGTAGTAGATGCTATCGAATGGTTCGGTGGCTTTCAGCGGTTTCAGTTCGGCATCCAACTCCACGATGGCGACCACGTTGGTTGCCGCAACGGTACCGGTGTTTTCAATGGTTAAGCGAAACTCAGCGGTTTGACCAACGTCCTTGCGTGGGGGACCCACGATGGTCACGTTAAGTTGCGGTTCCACGGGCTCCGCTTCGGCAACGGCGTTGAGCAAAGCCCGCTGGGTGCGACTTACAGCGTTCTGGGCCGACACGGTCACGCTGTGCGACAAGCTGCCGGCTCGTGTGATCCGAAACTCCAGGGCAGGGGGCTGCCAGGTTTGCTGCGGATCGAGGTTCACCACCTGCAACGGATCGCTTTCGATGTATTGCTGCCCCGTGGCGACCACGTCGCTCACCAGTCCCAGGTCGAAGTCGTCGCGCAGTTTCACGTTCCGCGCGGTGCCATTGCCTTGGTTGCTGACGGTAATTTGGTAACGAACCACGTCGCCCACTTTCAGGGGATCGGGCGTGAGTTGCTGGATGTCGACCGCTAAATCGGGCGTGCCGGTTTCGCTAGGCGACGCAGGTCCCGATGGCGTGTTGTCGAGCGGCGGCGCCGGGGGGATCGGGGTGTTATTCCAATCGAGTCCGCCGGAGTCCGAGCCACCCGACGAATCGGGAGTCGGTTCCAACGCCGGCGGTGGAGTGGTCGGTAGCGAGGGATTCGGCGACCCGGCGATACCTCCGTCGGCCCAGCTTATCGTGGCCGCGCCTTGGGCCAGCGTTACGCGAGGGCTGGCCGCGTAGCCCGCTTGCTCGGGGCGGACGATTTCGATCTGCACGTTCGTGGTGCCGCCACGAGCATCGGTCGGCGAAATGCGAACGCTCGCGCGACCTTGGTCGTCGGTGGTTTCGTCGCTGATGGGGCCGTCGCCATAGCCAAGGCCGGCGCTGCCGCCGGCTACTTTGTAGCGGACAATCCAACCTTTGATCGGAGCCCCGTCGCTCTGACGGGTGACCGTGGTGGTGAGCGTGTGTGTTTCGCCAGGGGCCAAGGTGACCGAAGCAGGGAAGCTCCACTGGGCGTCGATCCAGTAGATGGTGGACCTCGCGGTGCGACCTTGCCAGTTCGGCACATTCGGTGCGTAGGCGGTGACGTACGTTGTGCCTTCGGCGGGTGACGTGATTGTTGCCCAGGCATCGCCGCGGCGGATTTGCACGTCGTCGTTGGGGTCGGGCGTGCCGCGGTCCAGGCACTCGTTGAAGGGCGAGGTGGCACCGATCGCAAAGTAATTATCGACCTTGCGGGGAGTGTTCTGCGGCAAGCGGAACATATCGAGCTCGCCCCGCCCGCCGACCGTGACAATCTGTCCCGTGCCAGCCCGGTCGAGCATCCACTCGATGCGTTCATTGGTTCGCAGGTAGCCGTTTTCGGCGCAGACGCCGGCGACCAGTATGACTTCGCTTCCCACCGGGGCGAGAATGCGTGAGGGAGTTATGCGGACCGCTTCGCCTGGCGGATAGGCGACCTGCTGCGGTATGCCAGCGATTGGTTGCCCCGTGCTCGAGGCGACCGCAGGACCCACCACCACGGGGCGACCGAGCCAGTCGGTGGTCGAGGTGCCGGCCCCCGGCAAATAGGGATCGGTATACACCGGAGCGGTCGTGGTGTTGCCGGGAGTCGTCGGCAACGCGGCCGTGGTGCCTGGCACCAACGTGGGAGCGGCCGCCGGGGCGGTGGCCGACAGCGTTGGCGTTGGCTCGTTCGGCCAGATCAATAACCGCTGCCCAGTCGGGTCGATGCGAGGCATCCCGCTAAGCGCACACCCCCCAGCGGTAGCAATCGTCGCAACGATGGCAACCAAGGTAAGGGTTCGCGTTGAGCTGGCTAGGCGGTTCATGGTTCCGGTTTGGGAAAACGAGAGCGGCTCTCCGCTGGATCGCGGGAGTCGCGCGTTAAAATATGCCGCCTGACGACACCGATGATGCCGTTTTCCCACAACGGATGATGACATTTGGCAACAATTCTTGCCGACTCTGCGGGTGCTAAGGGTTCTGCGGCGAGAAACAACGCTAGCAGCCGCAAGAATTCAGTTGCCAGCTGTGGGAGCCTCCGTGGACCTGAGGGCAAATTGTTGGTGGCTAAGCGGCTCAAGTGGGGCACACCTACGCACCTACAATCAGCCAAGCGTTTTTAATCAAGCGAGACAAGGAGGTACTCCGACGACTTGCTTTGACCCGATTTTGCGATTTGCGGGGAACTAATCTGCGGTAACGTCTCTCTAAGGACTCGACAGTAGCCTCGATCCGATGGAGTCACGAGTGCGATGGGGAAGTGCTTATTTAACGTTGCCGCAGCAGTTTCGTTGGCCGTGTGCTTGGTGACGGCCGGATTTTGGGCACGAAGCCTGGGGCACTTCGAACAAATCAGTGTCAGCCGTATTAGCAAGCCTCATCCGGACGAAGCCCACGTTAGCACCTGGCAAGTCCGATGGTATTCAAACACGCTTCGATTCCACGCTTCGCACTCGCCGCTGCCAGCTAGTGACGTCGAGAAGCAAAGAGAAGGTGTGTCCGAGCGTGCTGGCAATACGCCCAGCTACCGCACTGGCTGGAAGTATTCTTTTGAAGGGGATGACAATACGCGTTTTATGGAAGCTCCCACTCCCGGATTTGGACTCCGTCATCCGTCAGCAGGTAGCGGCCATTGGTTCTTGACGCTCTCTGTTCGCCCTTGGCTGCCTACGCTGATCGCATCCGTCTTGCCTCTGACCTGGTATCTCCGTTTTCGGAGAGCCAATCGCTCCCATCGCTCCTGGCAGTTCAGCCTTCGTGAAATGCTTGTAATGGTGGTCGTGGTTTCATTGCTCCTAGGTGTCGCTGTCTGGTTGAAGCATTAGAGACCGGGAACTTCTCGCAGTCACGAAGTTTTCGCAGCCGAGGACATCAAGAACATGCAGCCCCAACTGCGCAAGGAGGCGTCGACCTGAGGGACGCGATTGGTGGCCAAGCGTCGAATAGGTAGGCTCTAAGTCACTGGAGGTTGGGCACACCTCGTGCAGTTTGGTGGCTCGGCGATACCTGCGTCGGCAGATGTGGCGGAGTAGCGTTTTTTAGCCGCGGAGCGGCGGCAGCGCATAGCCCGGGACGCAAGTCCCGGGAAGAGGTGGAGACGGTAACGCAAGCCACGGAGTGGCGACAGTGGCTTTATCCAACGTGCTCCTGCTCGAACACGTAGCGCGGGTCGTAGTCAATTTCGTGCCGCTTGAGCAACTCCATGAACTCTTCCTGAAAGCTCCGCCGGCGATGATGCTCTTGTTGACTGCGGATGTAGTGACTCACAACCTCCCGCTGCGAAACGCTGACGGTAAATGCGGCGAAACCCAGTTGCCACTGGAACTTGGTCATCCGATCGCCGCGCTCGTTCATCTCTGTCCCGTGGCTCACGCCCCGGGCTATGTGCTGCCGCCGCTCCGCGGCTGAGATGAACCTACCCCAAGCGTGACACGCCTACGCGTTTTGGAGGCACGTAGTTAAGTCGCTGAGGATGTCACAACCTCAATCAAATCGGCGATCTCCGAATCAGCCTCGTTTGCATCACCCTCGGCGTGTCGGGGGCTGAGCGAACTGCACGAGGGGGCTGCGCCGAGAGTAGATCTCAGCGACTTCATGGCGGGCGCAGCCTACTTCAGTGGGGTCGGGAGCGGTTCCCCGCTGCAGTAATTGGGGTTTTTACGAATAGTCGGTTCCCCTTTTTCGACTACAATCAACGGTAGAGGACTTGTCTCGCGTGCTGCTTGCGCGCCATTCGTTAACGACCGATACTCACACTTTTCGAAGGCGGGTGTCAACATGCAATACAGATTGTCTGCCGATAACCGACTGAACGGGCTGGAGGAAAGGGATTGGTCGTTGCACTTGCCGGCCACCCTGGGGCGGGAACCCAACAACGACGTGATGATCAACCACCATTCGATCAGCCGCTACCATTGCGAGTTGCATCTCGATGGCGAAGGGTCGTTGGAGGTGCACGATCTGAATTCGATGAATGGCACCTACGTGAACGACGAGAAGGTGAGCCGCTCGGTACTGATGACCGGCGACCGGCTACAGCTAGGGGCCGTGGTGCTGCGGGTGGAATATGTCTCCGACACCGATGTCGGCAAGCTGAGACCGAGGCCGACGGCACCCCGTCAAAACGTGAACTCCACCGTGCCGATGAGAACCTCCGATCTCCCGCGATCGAATCCATCACCGCAGAAGAAGTGGTGGCAGCTTTGGTAGGCGACCCCGCACAAGCAGCCCGCTAACTTACAGCGGGCGTGGCACCGACAGTCTTGTGCTCTGCCTACCGGTTCGGTCCTCTCGAGTGGATCGCCGCTCCATTCTCAAATACTCCCCTCCCCGGGCCTGATAGCCCAACCCCTGTTCCTGAAAATGGGCCAGCAGAGGGTGAAATTGGTGTTTGGATTCTCACCGGATTTCGCTGGGAATTGGCCACGTGTGGTGTTCTAATGGACAGGTGTTGTTTGGTCCGTTGTTTGTGGTCAGTAGTTCGTTGTTGGAGGAGGATGGAAAGATCTAGTCGAGTGAACATGAAATCCATGAAACCATCTATCACGCAAGCGCGCTGTAGGAGGGTTCTCCGAGCCCGATTTCGGCTGCGCGGGCGTTTGCTGCTGCGCGTGTGTCAAAGCTGTAGGCTTTAAGCTGCAGGCGAGATTCTTCAGTCGCTGGAAGCTCCCTCAGAATGACATCCGCTTACCCCCATTCCGCAATCCGCAATCCGAAATCCCCAATCCGTCCCCTCCCCAAAATAGTTTCCCACCCATGGGAATCTATTTTGGGCACTTTCGACGGAGGTGTTGATGCAACTTATTGCTAACAAACAACTTACGATAGATTCCCAGCGGGGGAATAGATTCCCACTCGATGCGTTTTGGGAAATGGGAATCTATTCGAGAGCGAAAAACCCTGGTTTTGTAGCGTGGGCGGAGATTCAATTTTCCCATCGGTGGGTAAATTGGGAATCTATTGGGGGGCGGTGGGAGTAAATGATCCCCCGGCAGAGCCGGGGGCTTTCAAGTGTACGCCCGGAGGGCGTGCTCATTTGTTTAAAAAGTGGAAGTACGGCGTAGCCACCTGATTATGACCACGTCCAGAGGACGTGGTTTTCCTTCAGAATCAATTCGCTCAGCGGTGGGAAACAATGCTGCCGGGGATCGGCTGACCGCAGAATTTGGCGTGCGGCAGACCGCGTTTCTGGCGAGTCGGCGCCGATCGGGAAGGGAGAACCGATTTTTCGTATTACGAATCCTATTTCGATGGGCGAATGTGGGCTCGGTTTGCTTGCTTTGCCCAAAGTCCCCGATTAGTATCAAGTTAGGGCATTTCCTAGCCGCAGCGCGGAGGGTATTGGCTCCTAGTGTAGCGGTCCTTATCTAGACTGCCCCCCGTGAACCGAAGTAGGCATTAACGACGAATCAGAGGTCCCAGATGGACTTGCGAATCTTCCAAGGCATTTCCCGTAAATTCTTTACCGCTGTAGCGGTGGTCTTAGCTATTACCCTGTCGAGCACCTCGCTGGCCCAATTCGGCGGCGGTGGTGGTTTTGGCGGTGGCGGCTTCGGCGGCGGTGGTGGTGGTTTTGGCGGCGGTGGCGGCGGCTTTGGCGGTGGCGGCTTCGGCGGCGGCACCAGCGGCGGCAACCAAAACGGCAGCCGTGCTGGCGGCGTGATGGTCGACGCCGATGGCGTGATGCACCGCGAATTGATTAACGATCCCACCGGCGAACTCACTCGCGCCCGCATCGAAGGGGCCATGGCCCGACTCGAAGGCGACCTGACCAAGGTCAGCGAGATGCGTAAGGTTTCGCTCACTCGCCTGGAGCAGGCGATTGCCAAGAAGATTGCCGCTGGGAGTGGTCCCGACGAGGTAATGAAGAACCTCGCTGGTTTGACCCGCATCGAGTACGTGTTCTGCTATCCCGAGACAGGCGACATCGTGGTCGCTGGCCCCGCGGAGCCTTGGGTGGAAGACCTTGATGGTCGGATGCGAGGCCTTAATACCGGCCGTCCGGTGGTGGAACTGCAAGACATGATTACCGCTTTGCGGGCGTTCCCTGCACAGTCGGGTGGCAAAGCTCCCTTGATGTATTGCTCGATCGATCCCACCGAGGAAGGCCTGCAACGCATGCAGCAGTTCCTCGCTCAGTTCGGTCGCTCGGCCACGCCCAACGACACGCAGTTCATTGTGAACAAACTGCAAGAAGCGATGGGCAAGCAAGTGATCACCATCGGTGGTATTCCTGCGACGACCCACTTCGCTCAAGTGATGGTCGAAGCCGACTACCGCATGAAGCTCATGGGCATCAACCTGGAGCAACCCCCCATTCGCCTGAAGAGCTACGTGGATCGCGCCCGCCCGGGTGCGGTGTCGCGAAACGCGATGGAACGTTGGTACTTTGTGCCTGATTACCAGTGTGTGCGTGCTGCGGAAGACTCGCTCGCTATGCAGATCGTCGGCCAAGGCGTGAAGCTGGTTGGCGAAAACGAAGTAATCAGCATGCACGGCGGACGGGCCACTTCGGGCCGCGTGAATGCTGCCAGCCAGCAGTACACAGCCGCGTTTACCAAGGCCTATCCTGAGTTGGCCGAGCAATCGCCGGTGTTCGCTCAGCTGCGTAACTGCATCGATATGGCCGTGGCAGCTGCCTTTATTCAGCAGCACGACCTCTACAGCAAAGCGGGGTGGTCGATGAGCCTGTTCGGCAGCGAAGAACAGTATCCCGTCGAAACCTTGAATGCTCCCGCCGAAGTAGCCACGGCTGTGAACGCCATCTGGAAGGGTCGCACCCTGATGACCCCCATCGGCGGCGGTGTCGAAGTGCGTCCGACCAAGGCTCTGGAGTCGGAGAATCTGCTTAAGGACGAAGACGGCAGCGTTGCCAGCCAACGTAAGCAGCTTGATCTCAATACCCTCGGCCCCGACCAATGGTGGTGGGACTGATCGTTGCCTTGAGCAACAGAGGATTCAAAGAAACCTCCGGCGAGGGAAACCTTGCCGGAGGTTTTTTCCATTGAGAGGGAGGAACCGCGTTTTCTATCGCCCTACGTTGTAGTGCACCAGGTACCACTTGGAGGTTAGCTGAGCCAGCTTATCGACTCGATAGGGGGTTTCGAGCCCGCTCTTGAAATCGCCCGGCTGGCCGCCATCGGGTTGCCATTCGAGCCAGGCAGGTTGCTCGCCGCCGGCAAGCTCGAACCGCAGCACGCCGTCCTGTGTGCGTTCGATGGCCGACACGGTGAAGCGGGTGCCAGGCAGCTGAGGAGTGCCGACAAGCAGCAAGCTGGTCGGCGCCGGTTTGGGGTACGCCAGGAATGGGCCCAGGTTGTCCCAGTCGCCATCGTCCTCAGGCCAGTGGCTGGCCAGCTGCTCGGCGAACTCCGACAAAGGATCGACCGCCTGCGAGGCACGCATCTGCTGCCCTTGCCAGTACAGGTCGTCGGTGCCGAGCCCCAAAGTCAACCAACCGGCTGCAGCGACCATCAGCAATAGCCAGCTCCGCACCGAGCGGAACCGGCGAGGCCCGACGAGCACGCTCGCCAGCATCACCAGCCCAGTAGCCGCGGCCGCAGCAATGGCCAACGTTGGCCACCACGACTGGTAAACGGCTAGGCTGTTGCCGTCGGCCGAAACCAGCGACAACGCCTTGAGCCGGGTTGATTCGAGCTGCTTCAGCGAGTCGGCCCGGGTAGCGATCCACCCGACCAGACCAACCCAGAGTGTTAGGTTAACAATCCAGGCTCCGGAGCAGGCAATGCTGCCGAGCTTTACCAAATAGTGTTTCAAAGCCTTACTCTTCCGATGGCTTGCTGGGCTGCAGGTCGTCGTCGCAGTAGCTCAACGAAAGCAGCGAAAACGCGGTGCACAGGCCCGGATCGTTCTCGAACCACTGGCGATTCTGGTTGACCCACGAGCCATCGTCTCGCTGGGTTTTGGCCAGATGGTCGATCAGCTCTTTCTGCCATTGCTTGCTTTGGCCGTCGGCGGTGGTGATCTCAGGGGCACCCATCGCGGCCAGGGCACTGGCAAACGTGTGGTAGTAGTAATACAGACCAGCGGTCCCCTGACCGGGGTTTCTCTCCAGCGTGTAGTTCTCGCGAATCCACTCCAGCGCCGCGGTGGCGCGGGGATCGTCCTTGGTCAAACCCGCATAAACTAGGCTCTTCAGGCCCGAGTAGGTCATCGAGCCATAGCTCCGCAGACCACCGTTTTCGGTATAGCGGTCCGAAATCGAAGGGTCGACCTTCTCGGTCGGAATGACGTAGTAGAAGCCACCATCGTCGACCAGGGCGGCAAACTTGGTGTCGTTGAACTCGGCGTCCAGATTCTGGCAGCGGGAGACAAACGTCAGGGCGCGCTGAACCGCAGGGTCGCTGCTTGGCGTATCCACGGCGTGCAGGGCCTCGAGCAAGTAGACCGTGTTCGACAGGTCGGGTCGCTCCTTGCCGCTGTAGCCGACGCCGCCAAACTCGGGATCGGCTTTGTCGACCTGCCCGTCGGAGCCGATCTGCAGGCCGCGGACGAACCGCTCGGCGTTGTTCAGGATGTCGTCGTAACGAGCGTCGCCGGCCACGTTCTTGGCCTCGGCAAAGCACATGATCGCCACGCAGGTTTCGTAGTTCTTGAGTCGTGGGCTGGAGTAGATACCGCCATCGGGCTTTACGACGCCTTCGAGGGCCTTCAAGCCTTTTGCGACTAGTGGATCGTCGAGCGACACGCCCAGGCGGAGCGCCGCGGTAACCGAAAGCGAGGTAATGCCCGATCCCGAGCGGGGGGAGATCATGCCGGAGGGCTCCTGAGCGGTCTCACGCAGGTAATCGAGGCCCTTGGTAACCACCTCTTGTAGCTTTGCGTTTTCGGTTTCCTCAGCGGAACTCAGCGGGGCCAGTGCCGCCAGGCAGGCGACGGCCACGCAGGTGGCAATCGTACGATGGATGCTCATCTTGCTTTACTCGGAGTGGGGGAAGGAGTGTGAGAGGTCGCTAAACTTAGGCTCTACTGCAATGATTGGTCCATTTGCCAAAAGTCAATGGAATGCTGCAGTAAACCGGCGGAAACAGCCTGCGAATACAGAAAACTGCAATCGCGGGACGTGATCGCCCTGTCGACCTAAGTGACACGAATGTCGCTGGGGTCGACATCGCGGAGAAAGTCAAAAGCTACTTGGCTTTTGGTTGTTGATCGACCACCAACACGCGCAAGTCGCAGACGTTGGTGCCGGTCGGGCCGGTCTTGATGAGCGACTGAAGCGGCTCGAAGTAATGGTAGGCGTCGTTGCGAGCCAGATAGTCGGCAGCCGACAGCGAGCCGGCCTGCGCCTGGCGAATCACTTGCTCGTCGACAAACGCTCCTGCAGCGTCGGTGGGGCCATCTTCGCCATCGGTGCCGCCTGAGAGCAGGGCGATGCCCTGGCAATTGCCGAGCTCCTGGATGGCTGCCAGGACAAGTTGCTGATTCCTGCCGCCCAGGCCTCGCTGGTCGCTTGCCACCAGTTTCACGGTGGGCTCGCCGCCGGTGATCAGGCAATTGGGGCCGCCGGGCGTGTCGCGCATCGACAAGGCCATGCTGGCCAGATGCCGCCCTACGTCCTCAGCGGGCCCCTCCGACGAGGTTGCGCAGTCCATGGCGTGATTGTACCCGCGACGCTCGGCCTCGATGCCGGCCGCGTCCACGGCCGTCGCATTGTTGGCCAGAATCACGTGATGCAGCTCTGCTATCGCCGGGGTAGGGGAGTGAGGCCCCGTTTCCAGCCGGCGGCGAAGGAACTCGACGATGGATACCGGATCGGGGTGTTCGAGCAGCTCCAGTTCGGTCAGCACCTGCATCGCTTCCTCCGGCCCGGCCTTTGTCGGGTAGGTCGGCCCCGAGGCAATGGTTTCCAGGGGATCGCCCAGCACGTCGGAAATCACCAACGTCACCAGTTGGCTCGCCGTGCAGGCGCGGGCGAGCCCGCCCCCTTTGATGTCGCTCAGCTGCCGCCGAACTGCATTTAGCTGGTCGATGGTCGCTCCCGAGCCGGAAAGCAGCCGGGTGATCGCGATTTTCTCGGCCAGCGAAACACCAGCCGAGGGGGCTGGGAGCAGGGCCGATCCCCCTCCCGAAAGCAGGCATAGGCACAAATCGTTCGGAGCCAGCGACGAAACCAAGTTGAGAATCTGTCGCGAACCCTCCACCCCTTCAGGGCGGGGCTCGTTGACCCCCGCGGGGCGGCTGGGGTGCAGGTGGATGGCCGTGGTGGGGGTGACCGTTCCGGCGGGCACGTTCACCCAGCCTTCTACCTGTTTCTCGGCGAGCAACTGCGGGCCGAGGGCCGATTCGAGCCCGCGGGCCATCGCGGCACCCGCTTTGCCGGCTCCGACCACGACAATGCGGCCGACAGGTTCGAGGTCGAACTCCTGGTCGCCGACAAGCAACCATTGGCCGTCAATCTGGACTTCACGCTCCAGTAATCGGTCGGCAAGCACCGAGTCGACTCCCGCCTGCCAGATGGCTAGTGCGTCGCGTCGAAGCTGGGTAGCGGTGGGCATAGCACTCGCAAAGTTCAGGGGCGACTATTCGTTCTCGCCATCCTTCTTGCAGCATTCCAGCTCGTCGATCTTCTGGATCCGGCGAAGGTGGCGTCCCCCTTCAAACTCGGTATTTACCCAGGTTTCGATCATTCGCTCGACCGTACGGGGCGAGATGAGGTCGGCCGACAGGCACAACACATTCAGATCGTTGTGACGACGGCTGATTTCGGCGGTCACCTCGTCGGTGCAGGGAGCTGCCCGCACGCCGGGGAACTTATTGGCGGCAATCGCCATCCCGATGCCGGTGCCGCAGATCAAGATGCCTCGATCAGTGGTGCCGTTGCTAATTTTCTTAGCAACGATCGCGGCAAAGTCAGGATAGTCAACGCTCTCGGGCCCGGTGGTTCCCGCGTCTTCCACGTCGTGGCCCTTATCGCGGAGCATGTCAACGATTTGCTCTTTGATCTGGAAACCGCGGTGGTCGCTCGCAACGGCTATACGCATTCGCTAGGGTCCCTATCGCATGGGAACAAAGGCTGAGACCTTCCCGCACCTACGGACAAGACACCGCGGGAAGTATGCCAAATATTATAGCAGGAGAACTGCTGTTTGTTACGTGGGGGGTGCGCCGAATTTAGGATGTCGATGGTTGCAGCCGAATGGCCCGTGATTGCAGTAAACTCATTCAGCAGCAGTACTTCGGACGATTTCGGCGATGCGTTCGGCGTGATAATCCACGCCTTTGGCAATTTGCTCGGCACACGCCCGGTAGGTTTCCAGCGGCCCACCGATGGGGTCGGCCACGTCTTCCCCGCCTGGCATCAGTGGTTCGGTTTTGGCTCCCGCTTCGGGGCTCGACTGGGCGATCGCGTGCAGATGGCTGCGAGTCATCGTCAGCACCAGGTCAGCGTGTCGCAGCACCTGGTCGGTCAGCGGTTGCGAGCGGTGGTCGTCGATCGACAGGCTGTGCTCCTTCATCATTGTCACCGACTCGGTGCTGGGGGGCGAACCCGGCGCGGCCGCCAGACCGGCCGACATGACCAGCACGCCGCGGGCGTCCATTTCGTCGAGTGGAATGCCCAATTTGTCGGAAAGGGCCTTTCGCATCAGGGCTTCGGCCATCGGGCTGCGGCAGGTATTGCCGGTGCAAACCATTACCACCATGTATCGTGCGAGTCGCTCCAAAGTCGGTTTGCCCACTACACCCTCACGCAAGATCGAGAACTTGTTTCCATTCACACGCACCACCGAACTGGGGCGTCCGTAGCGGGCGGGGCCATCGTCGAGCACCAGGTCGACTTTGTCGCCGAGCGACTTGATCACGTCGTCGGCATTGATGGCCTCGGGCTCCCCTTTAAAATTGGCGCTCGTCAGCGCGAGCGGGCCATTAATCATGCACAGTACGTCGAGCAGCACCTGATTCGCCGGGACTCGCAGGCCCACGGTCCCCTGAGGGCAGACCGCCTGGCGAACACTGGGGGCCAGCTGACCGACCAAACCTCGCTTTTCGTCGCAATCAACCACCAGCGTCACCGGCCCAGGCCAACAGCGGCGGGCCAGACGGTAAGCCAGCGGGCTCATGTCGGGAGCATAATCGCGAGCCTCGCCGGCGCTTTTGATCGCCAGGGCGAAGGGGGAGCCAGGATCGCGACTCTTGGTGGTTAGCAGCCGATCCACCGCTTCGGCGTTGCAAGCACTGGCAGCGACACCATAGACGGTTTCGGTGGGAAAGGCCACGAGTTTGCCTTCGACCAGGGCCTGTACAGCGCGATGGACTACATCGCGTAGGTCGTCGGTGCGGTGGATGTCGATAACAAGCGGCGGCATGGTGTCTAATGTGCCCTGGATCCAGTGTTAGAATCCCAATTGGCCTTGTTGAACAATTAGTCACAAACCTCCGTAAAAACTAACGTGGAATGGAACCACGTACCTTTTTTACGGAGATCGAACATGGCTACGAAAGAAAAACGAACCTACAAAGTCACGAACTGGAAGGAGTATAACAAGTCGCTCATCGAGCGTGGAAACATCACTATTTGGTTTAGCGACGAGGCGTTGGAGAACTGGGAACATCCTAACGACCAGACAAAAGTCGGTCGCCCTTTTGTCTTCAGCGATACGGCGATCGAGTGCTTGCTGACGATTCGCGAACTGCTGAAACTTCCCTATCGGCAGACTGAGGGATTCGGCCGCTCGCTGGTGGCGATGTTGGGCGTCGAGGCAGCGATTCCCAATTATTCTTCGCTCGCCAAGCGAGCCAGCAAGCTGAATGTTTCGCTCGATATCGCTAACAAGAGGGGCGACATCGATATCGTGGTGGATAGCACCGGCATGAAAGTGTTTGGCGAGGGCGAATGGAAGATGCGGACGCATGGCAAGTCGAAGCGGCGGACATGGCGGAAGCTGCATTTGTCGGTGAATCCTGACACCCGCGAGATTGTGGCGGAGATTTTGACCGAGAACAGTTGCCACGATGCCGATGCGGTTCCCGAAATGCTGGAGCAGGTGGAGCAGCCCGTAAAAAAGTTTCACGGCGACGGTAGTTACGACAAGTGGAAGGTTTATGAAGGGCTGGAATCCGAAGGCATTGAGCCGGTGATTCCGCCGCAGCACAACGCCAAGATCAAACAACATGGCAACTCTGCGGAGGAGCCTTTGCCCCGGGACGAGGCAATTCGTCAGATTCGACGCAAGGGGCGTAGGAGTTGGAAAGAGGAAGTGGGCTATCATCGTAGAAGCTTGGCGGAAACGACCATGTACCGAGTGAAACAAAGCTTTGGGAGCCATCTCAAAAACCGAGTATTCGAAAACCAACAAACGGAAGCCCGCTTGCGCTGTAAAATCATCAATCAATTCACCCAACTCGGGCTTCCACAGTTCGAGTGGAGTTAGTCAACAAGGCCGTCCCAATTTATAAGGTTTTGGGGTCGAAGGGTTCAACCACACTTCGAAAAACGGATAATTCGCTGGCGAACTTGCCCACTATTCGAGTGATATCGGTTGCCAAGCAGACGGTCTAGCGGTTGTAATTAGGGAGTGAACAAATTGCCTTTCCATTACCGCTCTTCCCTCGCAAGTTCGCAAGACCGGCGAGCCTTTCTGCTGAACATGTTGGCTGCGGGAGCCGCGTTGCCATTGGTCGGGTGCACCGGCGGCACGAGTGGCAAGAAGCCGGATAAGGTGTGGGGCGAACGTGGCATCACCGACGGAAAGTTGCAAAAACCGCGGGCCATGTGCATCGACCAGGACGACCTATTATACCTAGTCGATATCACCGCTCGTATCCAGGTGTTCGATACCGACGGCAAATACTTGCGCGGCTGGCGAACACCGGAGAGTAAAAATGGCCGCCCCACCGGCATGTCGATCATCGATGGCTGGCTGTATGTAGCAGATACCCACTACTTTCGGGTGCTGGTTTACTCGCTCGATGGACAATTGAACGACGAGCGGACCTTCGGCCAGGAAGGGGATGGCCCTGGCGATTTGGGCTGGACCACGGACATCGCCCGCGACTCGGCTGGCAATCTATACGTGTCGGAGTATGGCAAACACGATCGCGTGCAAAAATTCGCCCCCGATGGAACTTTTCTCCTACAATGGGGCACGCACGGCACTGAGCCGGGACAATTCCTGCGTCCGCAATGTTTGTGGGTGGACGAGAAGGATCAGGTTTGGGTCTGCGATGCTGGAAATCATCGCTTGCAGGTCTTCGACACCGAGGGGGCGTTTCTTTTCACTTGGGGCGAAGAGGGAATCGAGCCGGGACAGCTTTCGTATCCTTATAGTATGTGGATTGACCACCAAGATCAGGTGTTGGTTTGCGAATACGGCAACAGCCGGGTGCAGAAACTGACCCGCAAGGGGGAACCAGTCGCCATGTGGGGCGACGTGGGCCGCGAACCGGGGCAGTTGCACAATCCCTGGGCCATCGTCCAAGATTCAAAAAAGAAAACCTACGTGCTAGATAGCTATAATCACCGAGTCCAACAGTTTAGGATCTAAAGAAGTCGAATGCGTGTCGGTATATTGCCGGTTTATTGAGTTTCGCTTTACCCCAGTCGCTTACATAGCATGCCTTTCGCCTTCGATAGCCCCTGGTATCTGCTGCTGTTGTTGCTGCTGCCTGTCATCTGGGTAGTCAGCTATCGCAGTATTTCAGGATTGGGATTCTGGCGCTGTATATCGGCCATCACACTGCGTTCGCTGGTGTTTTTGCTGCTGGTGTTTGCCTTGGCCGACATCCAGTACCAGAAGAAGACCGACAAAATGACGGTCGTCTATTTGCTCGACCAGTCGATGAGCATCCCCGAGGATCATCGACAGTTGATGAAGGAGTTTGTCAACGAGTCGGTCGACAAGTTCCGCCAGGAAGACCGAGACCGGGTCGCGGTGATCGTGTTCGGCCGCGATGCCGAAGTCGAAATCCCACCGCTCGAGTATTTTGTTGGGCTGCGAACCTTCAATAGCCTGCTCGATCCCCAGTACACCAATATGGAAAGTGCCCTCGAGCGTGCTCAGGCGCTGTTCCCCGAAGAGACCGCCAAACGCATCGTCGTAGTGACCGACGGCAACGAAAACCTGGGCGACGCGCTTAGCGAGGCCCGCGCGTTGGCCGACGCGGGCATTAGTATCGATGTGGTTCCGGTCGACCTGCCGCAGCGGAGCGAGGCTTCGGTCGAGAAAGTCGACCTGCCGAACGATGTTCGACAAGGGCAACCCTTCGAGCTGCGAGTGGTGCTGAACCACGATGCTGCGGAGGGATCGCCTCCGTTGCCTGGTACGCTACGGATTAAACGCAAGTCGGGCGAGCAGGAGACCATCATCGCCGAGATGCCTGTGGAGCTGGATCCGGGCAAGAGTCGATTCTCGGCCACCGAAACCATCGACCGTCCTGACTTCTACACCTACGAGGCGGAGTTCTCGCCGGCCGATCCGAGCAGCGATACCACCGCCCAGAACAACGAAGCGACGGCATTCACTCACGTGCGCGGTAAAGGTCACGTGCTGGTGATTGAAGACTGGGCGGCCACCGGGCAGTTCGACTACATGGTCGATCGCCTGCGGACCAGCGGCCTGGAAGTGACGCTGATGCCAAGTAATCAGCTGTTCAGCTCGCTTGCCGACCTGCAGCGATACGACACCGTGGTGCTGGCCAACGTTCCGCGAAGCAGCACCAGCGGCGACGACATCGACGAAGATGGTGGTGCCAACTTCACCGACGAGCAAATCGCCATGCTGGTTCGCAACACCGAGGAGCTTGGTTGCGGGCTGGTGATGCTGGGGGGGCGCAATAGTTTCGGCGCTGGCGGATGGGCCAACACCGAGCTAGAGAAAGCGATGCCGGTTGATTTTCAGATCAAGAGTACCAAGGTGGTGCCGGTCGGCGCGCTGGCCATGATGATGCACGCCAGCGAAATGCCCCAGGGCAACTACTGGCAGAAACGCATTGCCATCGAAGCGATCAAAGTGCTGGGCGACCGCGACTACTGCGGCATGATTCAGTGGAACATGTCCGATCAGTGGATGTGGGGACGCACCAAAGGGGGCATGCTCACGGTTGGACCGAATCGCAATATGATGCTTGGTAGCGTCGACCAGATGAACGTCGGCGATATGCCGGCTTTCGAAGGGGCGATGAAGATGGTGGCCAACAGCTTTGTGTTGTTGGATAGGCAGACCAATAAGCCTGCCACGAAGCACATGATCATCATTTCCGATGGCGATCCGACCGCACCCAGTGCGGCGACGCTTAAGCAGTTCAAACAGCTCAACGTAAAGATTACCACGGTCGCGGTCGGTGCGCATGGTACCGTGGGTACCGACACCATGCGACAGATCGCCGAGGTAACCGGCGGCAAGTACTACATGGTTCGCAACGCGAACGCGCTGCCGCGCATCTATCAGCGCGAAGCCCGCCGCGTCGCCCGCCCGCTGGTGAAGGATCTGGAGCCACCGCAAGCTCCGCGGATGGTATCGGAGCATGAAATCGTCCGCGGCATCAGCCCCAGTAGTTTTCCACCGCTCGATGGTTACGTGCTGACTACAGTGAAGGACAGCGCCCTGGTTGAGGTGATCTTGCGTTCCCCGACGCCGGCCATCGATGCCAACAACACGTTACTTGCCGCCTGGCCCTATGGTTTGGGCAAAACGGTGGCTTTTACCACCGATGCGGGCCATCAGTTGAGCAAACAGTGGGACTCGTGGGAGCAGTACGATCAGTTCTATAGCCAGATGATTCGCTGGTCGATGCGCCCGACCGGCGACACCGGTAATTTCAGCGTTGCCACCAGCGTGTCCGATGGTCGTACGCGAGTGGTGATCGACGCGCTCGACAAGAACGAAGAGTTCATCAACGTCACCACCATGGGAGCCACGGTGGTCGGTCCCGACATGCAACCGGTGCCGCTGGTGATCGAACAAGTGGCTCCAGGACGCTACATCGGCGAATTCGACTCGATTAGTCCTGGTAGTTACATGATCTCGATCCTGCCGGGGGGCGATCAGGCGATGATTCGCACCGGCGTGAACGTCAGTTACAGCCAGGAGTTCAAGGACCGCGAGACTAATCTCTCGCTGCTCAGAACCATCGCGAACCTCGAACCGACGGCCGGCAAGCCGGGCGAGTTGATCGGGGCGGCCCAGAACGCCATGCTCACCGGCGACCCCAAGATCTTGCCGGCGCTATTGAACACCGACCCTTACCGCCGGGATATGCCGCCGGCCATCTCGCGCGATAGCATCTGGCCATGGATGGTGTTAATCGCTGCGACGCTGTTCTTCTTCGATGTGTTCATTCGCCGTGTGCAGATTGGTTTCGAATGGCTCGCTCCCGTGTGGGCCTACATCGGCGAGAATCTGCTCGGCCGCGAACGCGAAGCCGAGGCTCCTGCAACGATGAGTCGTTTGCAGAGTCGCAAACGCGAGGTGCAGGAGCAATACGAATCTCGCCGCTCGGCAACGCGATTCGAAGCCCCCGAAGAAGCTCCCGACAGCAACGAGCCGGCGCCGCTCGCTGGATTGGAAGAAAAGCCAACGCAGCGGACCTCGCCGAAACCGACACCCAAGGTCGGCGAAGAGAAGAAAGAACAAGAGTCCTACACGTCGCGATTGCTCAAAGCCAAGAAAGACGTGTGGAAAGATCGCGACAAGTAATGCCGTATTCCTTTGGGCGTCGCTTCCAACGACTTCCCTGATCCACGACCCCTGACCCCCGACTGTTTCCCAATGAGTCTCGCCGAATCGATTGAAAAACGTGCCCAAGAGTTTTCGGACCGCTACCGGAAAGTTCACGAGCAGATCGCTCGCGTGATTGTCGGACACGACGACATCGTTCACGGGGTGCTCACCTGCTTGTTTGTTGGTGGTCACTGCCTGCTCGAAGGTGTCCCAGGACTGGGGAAGACCTTGCTCGTGCGGACGCTCTCCGAAACGCTCGACCTCAACTTCTCTCGCATCCAGTTCACCCCCGACCTCATGCCGG
The DNA here is from genome assembly GCF_007748035.1 of Aeoliella mucimassa. Taxonomy (NCBI): domain Bacteria; kingdom Pseudomonadati; phylum Planctomycetota; class Planctomycetia; order Pirellulales; family Lacipirellulaceae; genus Aeoliella; species Aeoliella mucimassa. The sequence goes on along the minus strand of NZ_CP036278.1, from coordinate 4,787,039 downwards.
CCGATATTCTCGGCACCAACATGATCGTGGAAGATCCGGATGGACGCCGACGATTCGAGTTCCAACGCGGGCCGGTGTTTACCCAGATTTGTCTGGCCGACGAAATCAACCGCGCGACGCCGAAGACCCAGTCGGCCATGCTCGAAGCGATGCAGGAAAAGTCGGTCACCGCCGGCGGCAACCACTACAAGCTCGACGCCCCGTTCTTTGTGATGGCCACGCAGAACCCGCTCGAGCAAGAAGGTACCTATCCGCTGCCCGAAGCCCAGCTCGACCGCTTCTTCTTCAAGCTGGTCGTCGGTTATTCGAACCGGGCCGATCTGAACAAGATTCTCGAGCGGACCACCAAAGGCGAAGAGATTCGCCCCGAAAAGGTGATGGACGGCAGCGAGATCGTGCAGTGGCAGCAGCTGGTTCGCGAGGTGATTTTGGCTCCTCACGTGCAGGACTATATCTGCCGCCTGATCCTCTCCACCCATCCCGAAGGGGAGTTCGCCCAGCCGGTTACCAATCAGTTCCTCCGTTGGGGCTCGAGCCCCCGTGGTGCCCAAACCGTCGCCTTGGCAGCCAAGGTGCGGGCACTGCTCGGTGGTCGGTACAACGTGAGTTTCGACGACATCCGCCGCGTGTTCGTACCGGCGCTTCGGCATCGTGTGATTCTAAACTTCGAAGCCGAGGCCGAGAGCGTGAATCCAGACGATGTCTTGCTCGAACTGCTCCAGAAGGTGCCCGAAAAGGCCGACGATATTGCAGCTGCGTAAAGCAACGCAGGGGGCAGGAAATGCCCCAAGTTGGAAGTACTCAAGAACAAGCTCGAAATGAACCCTTACCAGTCACCTCAGAGCAAGAACACCAATAGTCCGCAGAGACCAACGAAGAAATGGTGGCACCTTAACTTGATAGAGGTTGCCGTTGTACTGATTGTTCTCCTGATGCTTATCTCGCTTTTACAACCTGCGGCTACTATTGGCGGTCACCCCCGGCGAATCCAACCAACGGAAACAACAGAACAACTTTCACCTGTAGAAACGCAACCCGCGAACTGAGTCGCAAGGAATCATGTCGAACAAATGGTACGTAAGCCGGCCCGGCGATTCGAAACGCTTTGGACCCTACGACGACGAGAAGCTCAAGCAACTGGCCCACGAAGGCCGGCTGCAACCAAACGACCTAGTACGTCGTCCCGGAAGTCATTTCCTATAGAGTTCAGGGAAGACGCGTTTGGCGTCTTTTCGATGGAAGGTCCAATTGATTTTGATTTTCTTCCGATTGCGGTCGCGTGAACAGTGGGAGAGTTCGCTTTGAACCTTGTCGAGCGAAGCCAACCGACGTCCCAGGCATTGTCGCTGTATGGCCGAGATTTCGATCTCGGCCATGTTGAGCCAACTGGCATGCTTGGGGGTAAAATGCCACACAATCCGCTCCAGCATTGGCCGAGCCGCCTCCTCGCCAAAGGTTTCGATCAACGACTTCTCGTTGTGCGTGTTGAGGTTGTCCATCACCAGATGAACCCGCTCTGCGTCGGGATAGCGCTTCAAGAGGTCGCGGACGAACCGGGCGAAGTCGGCTCGCTTGCGGTGACGCTTGGCCTGAACGAATCGCTTGCCCGCCTTCGGCTCGACCGCCACGAACACGCTGCAGGTTCCGCAGCGGCGGTACTCGTAGTCCTGCTTCGCGATCTTGCCGGGTGCCGCGGGCTCGGGCGGCCGCGCGTCGTCGACCCTCTGATAGGGCTGCTCGTCGAGGCAGACGACCGGCTCGTTCGGGTCGAGCGGCTTCTCGTACTGCTCGAGGACGTCCTCCATCCGCTCACAGAACTCGTCGTTCAGCTTGGGCACGCACCAAGTTTTTTTCGCCACGGCTTCAGGTCGTGTTCCTTGAGCCACAGCGAGACCTCCGTCACGCTGAGCGAATCGACGAAGCCTTCCTTCACCGCGTGCTCGCACAACAATTCCAGCGTCCAGCGAGCCCGTCCCTCGGGCGGCTCGCTGCACGCCAGGGCGATTACCTGTTGCTGCTGCCGCTTGGTGAACTCTGGGGGGCGGCCCGAGCGAGGCGCATCGTACACCGCCCGCTGGACGCCCTCTTCGCAGAACCGCTTTCGGACGGCTCGGACGTTGCGCGTCGTGCAGCCCACATGCTCGGCGATCTCTTCGTCGGTGCATCCCGAGTCCGATTTCAATAATATCTGGCAGCGACGCACCACTTGCGCCGCGCGGGCGCCTGAGCGTGCTAGCTGCTCCAAACCTCCACGGGCCTGGTGGTCCAGGCAAACAATGTGCTTTTTCATTCCGCAGCATATAGCAGCGGAATGGATTTCAGGAAAGACGTACTAGTATGGCGCGACGGCATGGCCGACTGGGTCGAGGCGGTGGATCTGGGGGGCCTTGAGGTCGAGCTTCCTCCACCAGCACCGCCGACGTCTCCGTACGCTTCGCCTCAAACGACAAGTACTCATCAATTCAAAGGCGATAGTAATGGTACAAAGATCGTCGCCGGCTTATGCGGCATCTTTCTTGGCTGGCTAGGCGTGCATAAGTTTGTTTACGGGGCGACGACCCCTGGGATCATCATGCTGTTGATTACCATTTGTACCTGCGGATGGGCCGCCATCATTGTGTGGGGGATCGGCGCTGTTGAGGGTATTATTTATCTCACCAAGTCAGACCAAGACTTCGAAGAAGAGTACATGATTGGCAAGAAGGGGTGGTTTTAGCGCACGTGTCGATGGAATCAGAACAACCCGAGTTAAACCCTTATGTTGCCCCATTAGCGGAAGAACATCTGGCGGTGCCGCCAGAGGGACAGGAGCTTACCAGCCCAGTGGGACTTTCGCTGTGGATCGGTGGGCTGATCGTCGTGTTGGTGTTGATTGTCGCCATCGTCGGATAACTGTTTACTAGCTGCCTGGTTGCCGGGGTAACGTCGTCGGCACGGATTCGAGTTCAAAGAGAAGATCACCACCTATGAGTACCGGCGAACTGCAATCACTGCTTGAACCCGAGTTGATGAACCAACTCGAGCGCATGGAGCTTGTCTCTCGCAAGATCTTTCGTGGCCGTATGAAAGGCGAGCGTCGCAGCAAACGCAAAGGGCAGAGCGTCGAGTTTGCCGACTTTCGCAACTACGTCGCTGGCGACGACCTGCGGATGCTCGACTGGAACCTCTACGCCCGGCTCGATAAGTTGATCGTCAAGTTGTTTCTGGAGGAAGAAGACCTGCACTTCTTTACCCTGATCGACGCAAGTCCCTCGATGGGGTTTGGCGACCCCTCGAAACTGCAGTACGCCAAGCAACTGGCTGCTGCGTTGGGGTTCATTGGACTGATTCGTAGCGATCGAGTCGTCATCGAATCGCTTGGGCAAAGCGCCCAGAAACGAGGCCCGGTGCTTCGTGGTCGTCGGAGCGTCTGGCGGATGCTCGACACCCTGGCTGAAATCGAGCCCGATCAAAACATCTCGCTGGCTGATGGAGTCAAGCGGTTTTGCCTTCGCAATCCAGGCAAAGGCATTATCGTGTTGATCACCGACCTGATGGACAAGCAAGGCTACGAATCGGCCCTTCGCTACCTAGTAGCGCGTCAGATGGATGTGTATGTAATGCACGTGCTGAGCCAGGAGGAGATCGATCCCGATGTGAAAGGCGATCTGAAGCTGGTCGACTGCGAAGATCAGGACGAGGCCGAAATCACGGTCAGCGCTCCGCTCCTCGCACGCTACAAGAAGACGCTCGACGCCTTTACCCGCGGCGCCCAGGATTACTGCAGCCGTCGAGGAATGAACTACCTGCTTGCACACAATCGGTTGCCGGTAAAAGATTTAATGAGCAACTACCTGCGCAAACGAGGCTTGGTGCGATAGCCAAGATACCATGACTTCCCTGTTTCGAAACGCACTCGAACCACTTTGGCTGTGGGGCCTGATGGCACTACTGCCTTTGGCTGTGCTTGCGCTCTACTTCCTGAAGCTCAAACGCGATCCAGTCGAGGTGCCGAGCACCTACTTGTGGAAGAAGTCGATTGAAGACCTGCACGTCAACAGCTTATGGCAGAAGCTCCGTCGAAGTTTGCTGTTGTTCTTGCAGTTGCTGCTGCTGGCGCTCGCGATCTTAGCGCTACTTCGGCCCGGCTGGGAAGGGCAAGAGCTGCAAGGCCAGCGGATGATTTTCGCGATCGACAATTCGGCCAGCATGGGTTCCGCCGACGTGAAGGACGCTGAAAGTCGACTCGCCGAAGCGAAGAAGCAAACAATCGCCCTGATCGAACAAATGCAGTCCGACATGGCCGCGATGGTCATCAGCTTCAATAATGAAGCCCGGGTGATGCAAGGCTTTACCTCGAATCGTCGCAAGCTCCGCGAAGCGGTCGAGAAAATCGAACTGACCTCACGCCCTACCAATCTGCTGGGCGCGTTGCAGTTGGCCGATGGGTTGGCCAATCCGGGGCAAGTGATCGAGCCCGAGTCGAACGTTGCGATCGACATCAGCGACGGAGAGAAAACGACGCTCTACATCTTTAGCGACGGGCGTTTCTCCGAAGTTAAAGGCTTCTCGCTCGGCAATCTTCAGCCGCAGTTCTTTGTGCCACTAGGCACCCGCGAAGCGAACAACCTGGCGATCACCGCCTTCAGCACCCGCAGGAGCGAGAGTCGGCCCGATGAACGGCAAGCGTTTATTCAGGTGAGTAACTTCTCGACCGACGAACAGACGTCGGTCGTCGAACTCTCGCACAATGGCACTTTTCTCGACGCCCAGGAGGTAACCGTTCCCAGTGGCGAAGCACGCGGCGTCACATTCGCCCTGGCTGGAGTTGAGTCGGGCAAGCTCGAAGCCAAACTCTCGAGCACCGCTCTCAAGGCCATGAGCGACGCCCTGGCGATCGACAACAAAGCCTACGCAGCGGTTAACGACACTTCGGCCGGGCGAGTGCTGCTCGTGACCCCCGGCAACAAAGTGTTGATGACCGCTCTCTCGACCGAGAGAATCAAACGCTATGCCGACGTGGAAATTGCGACGCCGGATACGCTAAAAACCAAAGAGCACCAGGAACTGGCAGCCAGCGGTGCGTACGACCTGATTATTTACGATCAGTGCGCTCCCGAAGAGCGGATGCCAAGGTCGAACACACTGTTCTTCGGCAGCGTTCCCCCAACTTGGTACGCTTCGACCAAGGCACCAGCGGCCGAGGAAGAATCCCCGCCCGCCGAGACGGATGCGGCCGCCGAGTCTACGGAACCTGCTCCCGAAGCTCCCGCTGAACAACCAACACCCACTGTCGAACGAGTTGCCTTGCCGGCGATCATCGACCAGAGTCGCGAGCATCCGCTCATGGCCTACGTCGAGCTAGGCGACTTCCGCATCAATGGCAGTAATATCGTTCCGCCGCCCAAAGGGGGGCAGGTGCTGGTGGAATCGACTCAGGGACCTCTGGTATCGATTGCCCCACGGGAAGGCTTCGAAGATGCGGTAATCGGTTTCGAGTTGACCGTGAACAAAGATGGCAGCGAATACATCAATGCCGATTGGTATCGCCGATATAGTTTCCCCACCTTCTTGCTGAATGCCTTTGGTTACTTCGTGAATCAAGGGCAGGAAGGATCAGATCGCACAAACTTGCCAGGCCAGGCGCTAGCGCTGCGAACCAAGTCGTTGGCTGAGAAGCTCACCGTGAAAGGCCCCGACAATCGCGAGACGGTGGTCGAACGCAACGCCGACGGAAGCTATTTGTTCCACGACACCGAACAGCCTGGCTACTACGAGATACTCGACGCTGGCAAAGTGGAGAGTCGCTTCGCGGTGAACTTGTTCGACGGTCAGGAAAGCAACGTCAAGCTCGCCGTGATGGGCGACGACGACGCGACCGACAATATCGAATCGGTCGCTTCGCTGCAAATCGGACATGTTGAGGTGAAAGGAACCCAGCAACCCGCCCGGAAGGAAATCTGGCGGCCATTGCTGCTGCTGGCCATCATTCTGCTGTTGGTCGAGTGGTATATCTACAATCGCCGCGTCTACTTGTAACTGGTGCGGGCGACGTTGCGCCAAGTTCATAGGTATTTGGCTGTTTTTCGATGGATTTATGTCCAGAAAACCATCGCTGCCGACGTGTGCTGTGTAAGCGTCACAATTGTGGGCAGTTTGCTTAAGCTGCGTACTTTTGCCAGTAGTCTTCCCAGCAGCCGCGTTGGCTGAGGTAGAGGGCGCGGAGGTGGCACACGGCGTTTGAGCCGTGCTGGCTCCAGCGCATGCCGCTTTGCTTCAAGCGCCCCGCCACGACGGTTTTGCACGCGCTCTCGACCGGGCCGCTGCCGATCTGCCAGCCGTGGGCCACGTAGCGGGGGTAGTTCATCTTGTGCTGGTGGTTTTGGAAGTATCGCAGGCAGGTCGTATAAGCTTCGCGTTGAGCGGAAGACCAGTTGGTCTTCTCCAGCGACTGCAACATCCACACGATGCTCAAGCCTCCTTGGTGCTTCAGCCGGTGACACCACGATGCCAACTGAGCAGTGCGATGCTCCTCGTCGTCCGGATAGAGCGACTGGCTTAATTCCACCAGGTACTCACTCGCGTGCCAGAAGTCGAGGATCCGCTCCGCACGCGGGAAGTGCACTCGCAAGAACTCTTCTAAACCAGCACCGCCATCCGAGATCGCGATCTGCTGCTCTGCCTCGTCCCACCCAACCGCGGCGGCTTGGCGACGCAGTTGCCGCCCAAGTTCCGGGAGTTCATAAAACCCCGATAAATACCGCACCGAATGCGGGTCGGGCGAGCGAGCATCCTGCTCGCTGTTTATGTTGTAAATCATGCCGACGTACGCCATGCGGCCCTCGGCCTGCGCGCCACGAGGGCCTTGCTGTCGCACGCCTGTGGCGTCGAGACTCACGTACGCGCACGTCTTGCCATGCGCGTCGCGTTGCCAGGCGAACGGCTCTGTGTTGCCAAACGTCTCGCCTGCGGCGAGTAACGTTTGGAGACGCTCGCCAGCGTCTTCGGTGACTCGCTCGACGGTCGACTCGCTGACCTTCAGTCCACACAGTTTACGAAGTGTCACTTCGCTCGACTGAGCGAAGCTCGTTTGCACGCCGGTGATGCTCACCACTTGGGCCGCGGCCGGACTAAACTTTCGCTTGCCGAGTCCCAACGTTTTGTCCCGCGGAAACAATCCGTGACGGCACCGGCGGCAGTGGTAGTAGTGACGCCTCACTTGCAGTGGGCCGAGCAGGCTATCGACCCACCGCGAGCGAACGTTCACGCAGCGGGCGTCGCCATTGCAGGTCGGGCAGACGCAGCTAGCTTTCTCGTACCCGTCCCTTTTTTTGTCGCTCGTTGGCGACTGTTTCCAAGGCCTTGGCTCCGAGTGCATGCACTCGGTCGCGGAGGTCGAACTCCGTTTGCCCAAACAGATTCGAGTCGTCCTTGTCGTGCAACAACTTGGCCATGCGACGAATGTCATCGTCGCAAGCCTCCTTTAGAAGCTCGTAAGTCCGCTGCTCCTCTTCGTTTAGCTCGATTGGCTCACGCGGCGAATAGGCCATGATCATCTCCTGGCGTGTGGCAAAATAGGAAGAGTCACCCGGCACAATATATTAGAACCGATTTCATGCCTACTTTCGAGACGCTTACACACGTGTGCTGAGAGCTGCAGGATAAGTTTGCATCGCGCATCGGCTTGGGCTAGAATCTGCCTTAGGCATAAGCCACCTGAACAAACAGGCCACCCACCTTTTACCCCCTCCTTTCCCGAGGTTCTGTCAGTCGGATTCTCGCCTCAGCGGTCAGGTGGTCATCTCACCGCTACTGAATTCCTGGCACGAAGCTCTATCACAGGTATCTGACATGCAAGCGACTTCGAAGCAAAATAACGACGCTGGTCACGATCGTCGTACGTTCCTGGCGAGCAGCTCCCTTGCTGCTGCTGGTTTGGCTCTGGGGGCCAACGGCATCGTGAATGCGGCTCACCCGTTTGGCGACGACGTAATCAAAATTGGTCTCGTGGGTTGTGGTGGTCGTGGTACGCAGGCCGCTGGCCAGGCGTTGTCGACCGGCGAGAACGTGAAGCTTGTTGCCATGGGCGATGCGTTCAGCGATCGCTTGGAAGGTAGCCTGAACAGCCGAAACATTCAGGATCATGGCGACAAGGTCGACGTGCCTGAGGAGCGTCGCTTCGTGGGCTTCGATGCCTACCAAAAGGTGATTGACTCGGACATCGATCTGGTGATCCTCACCACTCCTCCCGGCTTCCGCCCCATCCACTTCGAAGCGGCCGTGAAGGCTGGCAAGCACGTGTTTATGGAAAAGCCGGTTGCCGTCGATGGTCCTGGCATCCGCAAGGTGCTGGAAGCTGCGAAGGTGTCGAAGGAAAAGGGACTTGGCGTTGGTGTTGGTCTGCAACGCCGCCACGATCCTACCTACATCAACACGGTGCAGCAGATTCAAGACGGAGCCATCGGCGAAGTCGGCCTGACTCGCGTTTACTGGAACGGCGGCGGCGTCTGGATGATTCCTCGCAAGCCCGAGCAAACCGAGATGGAATACCAGATGCGTAACTGGTATTACTTCAACTGGATCTGCGGCGACCACATCGTTGAGCAGCACATCCATAACCTCGACGTCGGTAACTGGGTCAAGGGCATGCTTCCCGAAAAGGCTCAGGGCATGGGGGGTCGTCAGGTGCGTACTGGCAAAGAGTACGGCCAGATCTTCGATCATCACATGGTAGAGTACACCTACCCCGATGGGTCGACGATGCTGAGCTGCTGCCGACACATTCCGGGCTGCTGGAGCCAGGTAACCGAGTATGCTCACGGCACCAACGGTACCACCGAAGTCGGTCGCGGTGTGCTGGTCGGCAAAGATGGCGAGCAGCTCTATCGCTACAAGGGCAAACGAGTAAACCCCTACCAGCAAGAGCACGACGACCTGTTTGCCAGCATTCGCAGCGGAAATCCGCTGAATGAAGCAGAGTATGGTGCTCACAGCACGATGACCGCCATCCTGGGGCGGATGGTCACCTACTCCGGAAAGGTGATTACCTGGGAAGAAGCGATGAATTCGAGCGTAGATCTTTCGCCGAAGGAATACGCCTGGGATGCCACCCCGCCGGTAGTACCGGATGAGGAAGGCCGTTACCCGATTCCAGAACCAGGGAAAACGCAGGTCGTATAAACCGAACATTTCGGTCGCTTTTGGCGTCTTTGGATGAAGGGAATTGTCCCAGGCGACCGGTATGCTAAAGTAGTACGATGTCAGCTGACGAGGGGATGTGGCGGAATTGGCAGACGCGCTGGATTTAGGTTCCAGTTCCTTCGGGAGTGCAGGTTCGACTCCTGTCATCCCTACTTTGTCAGCGATGTAACTAGAACGATAGCTGGCCCCCATCTGCCATGGGGGCCAGTTTCTTCCTGATGACTGAGAAAGGTATCCTTGATGCGACAATTCTACGTGACGCTACTGCTCGTGTTCTTGGCATCTGTGGGAACCGAACGTGCCTTCGGGTTCATGGAGTTCCACAAAGAGTGGGTCAAAATGTACATCGACGAAGACGATGAGTCGGAAGAGATGGCCGAATACGAGAAGCTGGCTGCCAAGGGTAGCAGCAAGTGTCTGGTGTGCCACCAAGGAAAGAAAAAGTCGAATCGCAATGCCTATGGCAAGCTGTTCGAAGGCAAGTTGAGCAAGGACGACAAGAAAGACCCAGAGAAGATTGCCAAGGTGCTTGAAGAAGTTGGCAAGATGAAGGTCGATTCCGACAAAGAAGACTCGCTGACCTACGACGAAGTGATTGCCAAGAAGGAGCTTCCTGGCGGTACTCTAGAAGAGTTGAAGGAAGAGCCGAAGGAAGAGTCCGAGGAATAATCGAATTACTACGTCGAGGTAGTAATCGCTAAGCTTTTTAGATAGCCTCGGCCAGATCGGCCGAGGCTATCTTTTTTTCTAGTCGTAGCGAGGTCATGAAGCAGCTGCCGGTTATATTTGCTGCACTTCTGCTGTTAGTGCAGGGGCTTGCCGAACTGGCCGCCATGTGGCGCACCGGGGCCCTCCGTCGGCGCCGCACCCCCGAGTGGACCTTTCGTGCGGTGAATCTGCCTTATCGGCTTATGTTCGTTTGCGGCATCGTCGAGTGGTACTATCGCGGAGAAACCCTGCGAGCCGAGCTATTTGCGACCGGAGCTGCGCTGGCCAGTGCGGGGGTGCTGTTGCGTGTGATTTGCCATTTTCAGCTGGGATACCACTTTTCCCCTTACGTGGATCTCGCCGAAACGCATCAGCTCACCGAGCAGGGGTTCTACCGTGTCGTGCGTCATCCCATGTACTTGGGAACGCTCCTGATACTCATTGGCGTTCCTCTGCTGACCGCCTCGTGGTGGGCGGCGGGCTTTGCCGTTATATCAGCCGCTGGTTTACTAGCGCGCGTGGTGAAGGAGGAACGCTTCTTAAGCCAGAATCTCCCAGGTTACGAAGAGTACACCCATCGCACTTGGCGTCTGGTGCCTTGGATCTGGTAGGTTGAAGCACGCGATCTTCGGGAGACGGAACAGCGTTACTCGGGGCGCCAGTCGACCAGATGCATTTCGACACTCACCCGCCCGCGAAAGTGATTGAGTACCGGGTTGAAGGCAATGGCAATGTTGCCGCTGCTGGCTTTTTCCAGATCTTCCAGCCAGTCGCCACCGCCGAACGCAACCGCACGCAGGCGGACGCCGTGCTGTTCGAGCTCAAGCGATAAGTGCCGCCCGCCGGAGCCGATCGTACGCGGGGGGGCTGCCATACGCACTTCGTGGGCGCAGAGCGTGGGGCGACGATTTCCGCACCCGAACGGAGCGAGGCTCTCGATTTGCGTGATGGTCTGACGCGTGAGTGAAGCAAATGCCGTTTCGGCATCGATATCGATTTGAGCCGTGCGGTGTTCGGCCGAAATCTCAGCGGTGGCAACCGCACAGAACTCGTCGCGGAAGCGATCGATATGGCGGTCTTCGATCCGCAGTCCAGCCGCAGCGGCATGGCCACCATGGCTCACCAGTTGCTCGCTGCATTCGCTGAACGCACGATGCAAGTCGAATCCCGGAACACTACGCCCTGACCCGGTTCCTGGTTTTATGCCCAGCTTGTCCTGCGAGATTAGCACGACTGGGCGATGGAATTGTTCGACGAGTTTGCCTGCGACAATGCCGATCACCCCGGCATGCCAGCCATGATCGGCCAGCACCAAGGCGGAATCCTCTTGAGGATTAAAGCGGTTCTTGGCCTGCTTACGGGCGGCGAGCAGCACGCTGCGTTCGAGCGATTGTCGCTCCAGGTTCAACTCGTTGACGAACTCGGCCAGCTCGGCAGCCCGTTGAGGATCGTCGGTCGTCAGTAGTTCTACGGCCAGTTCAGCTTGTCCCAGTCGTCCGGCCGCGTTCAGGCGGGGGGCGATGGTGAACCCAATGTCGTCGCTCGCCAGGGCTGGTTTCTTATCTAGCTCGTTCGCCCGCACCATGGCAGCGACACCGACAGTGGGTGTCGCCGACAGAGCCTTGAGCCCGTGAAGCACCAGCACTCGGTTCTCGTCGACCAGCGGAACCACATCCGCAACGGTACCAATCGCAGCCAGTCCCGTCGCCTGTAGCAGAAACTCACGCATGGCGGGCTTCACCCGCTTCTCGCCAGAAGCGAGCTGGCAGAGCGCCCAGGCGAGTTTGAAAGCGACTGCTGCGCCGCACAGGCCAGGGAACGGGTAATCGTAGCCTGGGAGTTGAGGGTGGACGATCGCCACGGCTTCCGGCAGTCGCGAAGCCATTTGATGGTGGTCGGTCACCACCAGGTCGATGCCGAGTTGCTTTGTGTGGTCGGCCTCTTTGAGGCTGGCGATGCCGTTGTCGACGGTGATCACCATGTCGGTGCCGGCCGAGTGCAACTCGTCGAGCGACTGGCAGTTCAGCCCGTAGCCTTGCTCAAGCCGGTGAGGAACATAGAACTCCACGTTGGCGTGGAGCAGCCGCAGGCACCGCATCAGAATCGCAGTGGCTGTCATGCCGTCGGCGTCGTAATCGCCGTAGATGACGATGCGTTTCTTGGCCTTCGCAGCGGCGAAAATCATCTCGGCCGCATGGGGGACGCCGGGCAGCTGATCGGGATCGCGAAGATCGGTCAGCTTGGCGTCGAGGAACCGCTGGGCCACTTTGGGGCTATCGATGCCACGGCCGATCAGCAGTTGCGCAACGACCGGAGGGACATTCGCTGCGATCGCGAGACGTTCTACCAGCGCCGAATCGTAGTTCGCAATGCGCCAGAGCTTGGTCATCGAAGAAGAAATGGGAGAAACATCACCAACCAGAAGCCAGTGCGACCGGCGCATAGATTGCCTGCCGCGACAGCAAACCAATGGTTCGCAATGTTACTTCTTCTTTTCGTTATGCAATGTGTGGCGTTGCAGGCGCGGGCAAAACTTCTTCAGTTTTAGCTTCTCGCCACCCACCTTACGGCGGACCGTGTAGTTGTAATCGCCGGTCTCTTCACAGACCAGGAATACAACTTCAACCTTCTTTTTACGTTTGCCACCACTCTTCTTGGCCATGACCAGATTCCTCGAAATGAGCTAAATTTCGCTAGCCCGGCAGTATAACAAGCGTCTGGCCAGGCATCCAGGGGGCAGCCAGCATTATTCCCGTCGGAGGGCTTCGATCGGGTCCAATTTGGCCGCTTTCATCGCTGGATAGACTCCAAACACCACGCCGACTACCACGGCAATGATCAACGACAGCGGAATCGACCAGCCGACCAGCAGCGGTTCGACGTCGCGGATTTCCTCGGGCAAGGCGGACATCTGCGATGGAAACAGGTACAGCAGCGAGCTGCGCAGCGGCCCAGCCAGCAGCGGGCAGGTAAGACCAGCCGCGATGCCTAGCAGACCTCCCACGGCCGACAGCACGACCGATTCGATTAGAAACTGCCGGGTAATGTCGCGACGTTTTGCTCCCAACGCCCGACGGATGCCGATTTCGCGGGTCCGCTCGGTGACCGTGGCCAGCATAATGTTCATGATGCCGATACCACCGACTACCAGCGAAATAGCCGCGATCATCCCCAAGAATACAATGAACAGCAGCCGAGTAGTACGGGCTTGCTCCAGTAGTTCCAGCGGTACGGTCATGGAGTAGTCGGGCATCGTGTGCTCTTTGGCGATGGTGGTCTCCACCACCTGGGCCATGTCGAGCACTTTGTCCTGACTGGTCACCTCCAGCACAACCTGACTTATCTCTACGATGTCTTGCTGGAAGAGCCCACGAGCGCGGATTACGATCATGTCGCCGATGCGACGCCAAAAGGTTTCGATGGGGATGTAGATGTCCTTGGAAACATCCTCGGGCTTCAGCGACTTGTTATCGGAACTGTGCGAAGTCTTGTTTTTCATCACCCCGATGACTTCGTAGAACTCCTCGCCAATGCGGACTTTCTGGCCAACTGCGTCGCCAAACGGGATGAGTTCAGCACGAGCCTGGGGCCCGAGCACGCAGTAGTTGCGTTCCTCTTTACCGTCGTTGGGGGTGAAAAACCGCCCCCCCTCCTCCATTTCCATCCGCATCACTTCCAGGTATCCGGCAGTAGTTCCCACCAGTCGGCCTTCGAGTTCGCGGGAACCGCGCCCAAAGCTTTGCGTAATCGCCCGGACGGGGACAATGCGATCTAGGTCATCCGACAGTGTGTTGGTAAGCCGCTGCAGGTCGTCGCGAGTGATTCCGTACAGCCGGCCCCCTTCCTGCCCGCCCGATGGCTTTACCGTTCGCAGGATGATGTTTCGGGCTCCGAGGTCGACGATCTGTTCTTCCGCCTTGCGGCCGATTCCTTCGCCGATGGCCAGGAGCCAAATTACACTGGCAACACCGATGAAAATACCGAGCACCGTGAGCGACGAACGCAATGGGTGGAGCAGCAGTTCTTTGATGCTGAGTCGAATTGCACGCAGCCAGGCAATCATCCGCGCAACCTCTCGTCAATCTGTACCTGGCCGTCGCGAAGCACAATTTTGCGTTTCGTGTGGTCGGCGACTTCTGGTTCGTGGGTGACCATTAAAATGGTTCGCCCCTCGCGGTTCAATGCATCGAGCAAGGCGAGAATCTCAGCCGTGGTGCTCGAGTCGAGGTTGCCTGTTGGTTCGTCCGCCAGCAAGAACCTTGGGTCATTTACCAGGCTGCGGGCGATTGCCACGCGTTGTTGCTGACCACCGGAAAGTTGTGTAGGGCGATGCTCCAGACGCGAGCCAAGTCCCACTTGCTCGGCTAGGCTAATTGCCCGCTCGCGCGACTCCTTGGTGAGCCGACCGCTGTAAAGCAGTGGAACTTCGATGTTCTCCACCACTGTGAGGGCTGGCAGAAGGTAGAACGACTGGAAAACAAAGCCGATCAATGTCGAACGGACTTCGGCTCGCTGGTCATCGTCGATTTTGGCAACGTCGAGGTCGCCGAGAAAAAAGTTGCCACTGGTCGGCGTATCGAGACATCCCAGCAGGTTCAGCAGGGTACTCTTGCCTGAGCCCGATGGGCCCATGATCGAAACGTAATCTCCCTCCGGCACGTCGAACGAGACGCCTCGCAGCGCATGCACGGTCTCGCCACCGAGGACGTATTGCTTGTGCAGGTCGTGAATACTAGCGGCGAGCGTACCGTTAGCAGTCCGGGAGGTGGGCATCGAGGCGGTCAGGGCAGAAGGCGTCAGACGGGGAATCGAAAAAGGCCGCTAGATAGCGGTGTTTTGCTCCGAGGTAGTTTCGGTCTCCGAGGTCGTACTAGTCGACGTCGTCGTGTTAGCTGGCGTAGCTTGAGGAGCCGAATCGGGCTGCGTAGGACCAGGTTCGTCGGCCGAGGCGACCGGGGTGCTTGGGCCTGGAGGTCCAGGCGGAATTGGCATATCGTCTCTTACTTTGGGAGCTTGCTTGGGGAGATCAGGCAGGTCGACCGCAGCGATGTACTCACGCGGATTCATCGAAACTTTTTCACCTGCTTCCAGGCCGTCCTCGACGACAAAGTACTCGCTATTGGTCGGACCGCACTTCACTTTGCGGGCTTCCCATTTATTTCCAGAGCGGACCAAGCAGTAGTAGTCACTACCGTGGGGATGAATTGCCTGAACCGGCACCATCAGCACATCGGGAATGTAGTCGCATTTCACGGTCACCGAAGCAGTCATGCCCGAACGCAAGCCCGGCACTTCTTCGTCGATGGAAACAAAAGCCTTGTACTCTTTCACGTCGGCACGCATCCAGCCACCCGGTTCCGCGTAGCGATTCACCGTGGTGACGCTGCCGTGGAGTTCGAGGCCGTCGAGACCGATGGGAACAATCGTCGCAGGCATGCCCTGTTTGACGTATTGCACCAAGGCTTCGTTGATCTTAAGTTCCACTCGCATGGCGGAAGAATCGGGAAGCCGGAACACGACCTGACGCTCACGCACCTCGGCCCCTTCTTCGACAATCCAGTCTTCGTTGCCATGACGATCGACATCGTTGTTGTAGATCACGACGCCATCTTTCGGGGCGTAGATCGTGCATTTGGCGATCAGGTCTTCCACTTCCTGCAGTTTCGCCAGTTCGAGCTCGTAGCTCTTCTTTGCCGAACCCCATTTGGCTTCGGTAATGACGATGTCGCTATCCAGCTGCTTCACCATCTTCGGTTTAGTGTAGTTGTCGAGAACAGTCAGCTTGGTTTTGGCGGCATCGAGTTCTTTCACCGATTTATCAACGGCAAACTTGTCGGCCTCTAGCTGCAGTTCGTTAATGTGACCTTTCGCGGCCAGTTTCTTGCTGAACTGGTAGTACTCGCGGGCGCGGTTCAAGTTCTCTTCGGCAACGAATACTTCGCTCTCGATCACCTGACGCTCTTGGATGTACGTACCCTCAATGTATTCCTGCTTAGCAATCAGGGCGGTTTCGTACAGGTTGCGAGTTTCCACCACGGTGGCTTCCGCCAGATTTACCGCATTCTGCTGCGTGGTTTGTTCGGCTTCGAGGGCCGATGAGTCGAGTTCCAGCAGAAAGTCGCCCGCTTTCACGTGAGTACCTTCAGGCACCACGCGGAGAATGGCCAGACCAGGCTGGTTTTGAGTTTTGACTTCCGAGCGAATCTCGGTGACGCCGGCCGCTTCCAGTTCACCACGCTCGGTGATCGAAAGCACAAAGTCGCTACGTTCCACATCGTGGAGCACCAAATGATCGGCCGAGCCGTTATCGCCAGAAGAGCGGTACCAGTAAATGCCACCTACCACCGCGGCAATAGCCAGAACTGCGAGCAGTAGAACCTGAACGAGTCCATGACGGGGCGTTCGGAGCATTGGAACAGACATGGCAGGGCCGCCTTGCAGGAGGGAATATGAGGAAGGGGATTCTATTATAGGCAATTGGCCGCTCGTCGCCAGAAGAACTTCTTGGTACGAAAGCATCGTACACCGGCATTTGGCGACTTGCAGGCACAAGCCTCCCCTACTGGATGTAACCCCGAAAAGGAGGAACGAGACCGCGGATTCCTCGTTTTTTTAGGGTTCAATCTCGGCGGGCTGCTCGAGTATCGGCATTTCTTCCAGCGTTGGCACCTCGATCGGCTCCGCTGGCATCGGCTCGGCCTCGATATCTGCGTCCCGCAGCAACGGTGCGGCGGTCGGCAGTACTTCCATCGCATCCTGGGTTTCGTCAGAAGGAGCCCCTCCCATGCCGGGATACAGATCGCTTGGGTAGACCGGCAAGTTATTCAAATATTCCGTATAGGGAACTCCTATATCGACTCGCATGCCCTGCGAGTCGACTTCCATGATGCCTAGGTCGAACTCAAGCGACATTTGTTGCACCGAGTAGTCGACCCACACGCTAAGGAAGTCGTTCTGGACGTTCAGCAGATCCGAGAGCGACTGCACCAAGTCGCGAGCGGTGGTATTGCCAAATTCGGCCGTCTCGCCCGGTTGCGGAGGTTCGCTTAGCCGCAGTTGCGTCAGATCGACCTGCGAAATCGCCAGCTGCACCGCGGCGCGGCGGAGTTCCAGGTTCACTTCGTCTAACCGCAGTTGGCGGAGGGTGTTACGCAGGCCGAGGTAAATGCCATCGCGGTACTGATAGTATCCCCGACGGGCTTGTTGGTATTCGATAAGCGACTGCCGGTAGACGTTGCGTTCGGCCAGTCGGGTGATGGGAGCATCGACAGACAGGCCAACCTGTAGCGAACTGTTGTCGTCCTGGATGTTGAACGGATTCTGACCTACGTTGCCGATATCGCCGTTGAACACCAGACTCACGTCGCTCTCCAGGTCGTTGGCGTTAAACTTCAGCAGTCGCCAGGAGTCCACCAAGCTTGCACGGGCGTTCTTCCAGTCGCGCCGATACGCGCTGGCAATGGCCAAGGCTTGCTCTGGCTGGATCTCAATTGGATCGATCGTAACGCTTTCGAGTCGCACGCTGGCTTGCAGCAGCGACAGTTCAAGCAGTTCGCTGGAAGCCACGCTCAGGAGCTCGATGGTCTTATTCAGTCGGGCATCCAGATCCCCCGGTGGATTCTGAGCAAATCCCGTCATTTGCTCCTGCGTTTCGGTGAGCGTGGCTCGCAGGCGTTCCATTTCTTCGCGTCGACCGGCAATGTAATCATCGAGTCGAGAGACACTTAGCAGCGACGTATCGATTTCTGCCTGGATGACTTCGGTGCGCGAGATCAACTGTTCCAGCGACTCACGACGCTGAGGGAGCACTTCGTCGAGCTTCACGAAGTCGGCGTCGACCTCGGCAATGCGCGTGGTGATGGCTTGCGACAGGTCTGCGAACGCAACCACCACGGCTTCGACATCCTGCTCGATGTTGCCCGCTACCGGGCGGTTCGCCTCGATGGCCTCGCGACGTTCTTCTCGTCGGGTACGCAGGGTGTCGAGCACAATCGCGATGTCTTGCTTCAGAGTTTCCAGCTCAGGATCAAGCAAGTTGAAGCGATCGAGATAGGGATCGTTGATCACCACCTCTAACTCAGGGGGCAGGCCAAGATCGGTTTGGAACGACTCGAGCGACGCTTTATAGCCGTTTTCTTGCTGTAGCAGCACGCTTTGAGCGTTGAATAGTGCCTGACGGGCCAAATCGACCTGGAAACGGTCGATCCGCCCAGCTTCGAACGTAGCTTCCAGCTGAGCGACACTTGCTCGCAACGCTGCGACGTTGGCTCGTTGGTTGCGAAGTTGCTGCTGATCTTGCAGAAGACCGACGAAGCCACCCGCCTGGGCGGCACCGGCACCGCCAGTAACTCCACCACCACCGCCGCCGACCGAGCCAAAGCCGCCGGAACCGACGCCGCTAAAGCCTTCGAGGCCGGCCCCACCAAACACACCACCACGACGCGACGGTCCAGAGCCCGCGCTTCGCCCGGTGATGGTCTCGACGTAGAAGCCACGGCGGTAGCGTTCCATGATTCGCACGTTCGCCAGCAAGGCTCGTTCGGCAATCGTCAAACGTTCGAGCACCACGGTCCGACCTCCTGCACGCAGCAAGGGCTGAACCAGACTGAAGTCGATAAGCGACGATCCGTTGTAGTTATCCGATCCGGAGAACTGCCAGACGAGTGAGTTAGCAAAACCAACGACAAACTCGCCGCCGGTGGCGGTGAGCGTTTCTGCACGGAAACGATTGCCGCTAATGCTAGGGCCAGCGGCCGCGCTCGAAGGGGCGACATGCAGGGTGCTTTCGCCACCGCGGGCGGAACCATCGTTTTGGTAGACGATTTGCGAGCCACCAAAAAACTGGGTGTCGAATCGAAATCGCTCGAAGGTCACGTCGAGCGCGGAGAGGTAGAGGTTTTCGAGTTGTCGCTGGTAGTCGGTGGAATGCACCAAGGCCAGCTCCATGGCCGCTTTCTGATCGAGCGCGATCTTACCTGCTTCATCGCGCGGCAGGTAGTCCTGCCAGGTTGGGTTGTCGACGAACGACGTTTTCGGCAGCTTCCGCCAGTCGGAGGATCCTCGCTTACCATCGACGCACTCCAGATACCGGGCCGACGTGGGATCGTCCGGCGGCATCGGTTCGCAATCGGGATCGAACGGATCGAACATGCGAGAGCGAGGGTCAAGATCGATACGGTATTCGCCAGGGACACCTTCGGCCGGAATCGCCTTCTCGTCGACCAGGCAATTGGCTTCCTGATCGGCTTGACGACGGTAAAAAGTGGAACTGCAGCCGGTGCCAACGAGAGTCAGCACGACTAGCAATGTCAGGGATGCCAAGCGGGACAGCATACGTATTCCAAGCTCGCTAACGATTAATAACGGGTGCTAGCACTCCAGCTCTAAGTACGGACTTCATCCGTTGGTTCGTCCTGGGAACCGTGCCGACTTTAACGATTGTGCCGATTTTGCGGTCTGACGTTGCAGCTTCTACCTGCTTTTGATACAAGCCTGCTCGCTAACTTTTCGTACGGACTTTTCATTCAACACGCTTATCTGCTTTGCTCATGCGGGCCTTCGTAGGAGGGTCTCGCGAGAGACCGGATTGGGAGCTATTTCATGGAATCGTCGCCCCGATTCAACGTTCGAATTCAACTTGCTAACTGCATGGCTGCAGCGGTCGTGCTGTGTGGTGTTTCGCTGATGCCAGCCGAGGCCCAGCCACTGCAATGGTCGCCGCAACGCAATGCACAACCGATTCGTTCGCTGGAACAATTGGCCGCCGAGTCGGTGCAACCGGCCGCGTACCATGCGCCTGCTCCAACTCTGATGCCGACGCCCGCTAATCCGGGCACGGGGGCGATGCAGCAAGCGATTTTGATTCGCAATCCAAACACTAGCGATGGTACGCCTGAGTTTGCGTTGGCCGACCAGTACGGAACCGTCCAGCGTTATGTCGAACAGAACGGCGGCATCGACCTGCAATCTTACGTCGGCGAGCGCGTCGCGGTGCGTAGCGATACCGGCGACACCTTGCTGGCAACACAGTTATTGCTGCCATCGATGCAGCCAACCTCCGCTTATCCGGTGCAGCAAGCTGAGCACCAACAAGCGGTGAAGCCTTTGCAAGCAAATAGTCCGACGCTCCGCACTGCCCAGGTTGCTCCGGTCGTGATCGATGATTACGGAACCGTTTCCACCAATTGTCCGAACTGCAATGGAGGGCAGTACATCGGTCCCTCGATAGGCGGCATGGTAAACAGTTACGACGGCTGCCAAACCTGCGGCCCTTATTACTTGATGCCCCAAACCAGCTTTGGCCCCAGTTGTGGTCGCGGCGCACGTGGTCAGTTCTACGGTAGTGCCGAGTGGTTGCTGTGGTGGTTCGACGGGATGTATGCTCCGCCGCTGGTGACGACGAGCCCCAATGGTACCGCCCAGGCCGACGCGGGCGTGCTCGGCGAGCCGGGCACCCAAGTGCTGTTCGGCGGTGGCGACATTCTCGACGGTAGTCGCAACGGCATGAAGTTCACGTTGGGCACTTGGTTCAACGACTATCAGGACATCGCCCTCGAAGGGGATGCCTTCTTCTTCGAGACCGACTCGGTGGGCTTTGGAGCAACCGGCTCCGGCGGCTCGCCGATCCTGGCCCGCCCGTTCTTTAACATGGCTCCCATCGATGGTGTCGGCGATCCGCTGGTCGCGGCCGAAGATGCCGAGTTGGTGTCGTTCCCCAATGTGGTGGAAGGAACCGTTTCGGTCTATGCCAACAGCGAATTTAATGGAGCCGGACTGCGTTTGCGGAAAGCAATCTGCTGCAAAGAGATCGGTGGCACCTGCACCAGTTGCAATCCTTGCATGCCGGTGGTTTCGCCGTCGTGTGTGTCGCGCATCGACTTCATCGGCGGTTATCGTTATCTGTCGCTCGACGAGCGGATTCTCGTACGAGAAAACCTTAACTCCTTGCTCACCGCCAGCCCTGGGACGTTCGATCTTTACGATCGATTCGATACGTCCAACGAGTTTCATGGCGGCGACCTTGGTTTTATCTGGGAATGGGAATCGCAAAAATGGACACTCTCGCTGCTTAGCAAAGTGGCTCTCGGTAACACGCACCAGCGGGTGAACGTGGCTGGGCAAACCACCGTGAGCGACGGAACCAACTCGTACACCGAAGAAGGTGGCTTGCTAGCACTGCAAAGCAACATTGGTACCTACAAGCGGGATGTCTTCTCGGCGATTCCCGAAATCGGAGCCAAGCTGGGTTACAAAATAACCCCGCGTCTGCAGGCGACTGTCGGTTACACGTTGCTTTACTGGGGCAACGTGGCCCGGCCCGGCGAGCACATCGACCTCGATGTAAATCCGAATCTTCTGCCTCCGGTAACGCCGCCAGTCGAGGGTGCCAGCCGCCCACGATTCGAGTGGCACGACAGCCCACTGCTAGCACATGGACTGAATGTAGGACTCGACTACCGCTTCTAAACTGCACCTGATTCGCAGGTGTTTCTCTTCGCTGCGATGCTCTAAGTTCACAGGTTGCGACGAGTTCGATTGGCCTAACCAGGGCGCATTTGGCGATAAGGTAAGCGTGCAGTAATTTGCCAGCGCGAACGACATGCGCGCTAGCAGACTGCCAGCACTTGTCCCCCGCGCGCTGTCGCTCCGTCGACTTATCCTTGAAATCCTCTGAGAGTTCGCCAAGATGAACTTGCACATCGAGCGTTTGGAAGACCGCCGACTGCTGGCCTCCGACTTGGGCCAAATTAGCGGCACCGTGCTTAACGATCTGCAGAACGATAGCAATACGGCCAACGATGTCGTCGTGGCGGCCTTGCCGGTCACGCTCTATCGCGATGGCAACGCGAACGGCCTGTTCGACGGTGCGGCAACCGACGCCCAGGTCGACTCGACCACTACCGATGCTAGCGGCAACTACACCTTCACCGGACTGACCGAGGGGACCTACTTCGTTCAGATTACCCCGACCTCCGGGCAGCAGGTGCTCTCCGGCGGCGACCTGCAAACCATCAGCTTCAATGCTAGCGAAGCGATGGGAGCTACCGGGCTGACGATCGACGACTTCAGCACCGTCCAGACGATTACCGCTTCGCGATCCGGTAGCGACACCGGCACCACCGATGCGTCGTCGGCCGATGGGGCGAACGCCACCGATGGCGGAGTGCGCGACCTGTATGTCGAAGCTACCACTGTGGGTAACGTGAGCCTCACCTCGCAGTTCGGTGGAAGCAACATCCTGAGCCTCGAGTCGAGCAGCGGTACCGAAGGCATCGCCCGCGTCTCCTGGGACGGAGCGGATGGAGATGGCGACGCGGTCGACGAAAACGGGTTGAGTCTCGATTTCTCCGACAGCGGCAACAACTTCGGCATGCTGCTGAATGTGAGTGCCGATTCGAAACCGGGCGCCGAGGTCACGGTTCGCCTGACCAGCGGCAGTGGCAATTCGGCCGAAGCCACGGTGAGCATCCAGGATCAGGATGGCCTGATCGACGGGGATGCCGACGAGCAGATTGTCATTCCGTTCACCGCGTTTACCGAAAATGTGCTCGGCACCGGTATCGACTTCACGGATGTCACCGCTATCGAGGTCGAACTCGATTTCCGCGATCCTTCGATCAACGGACTCGACGCCCGCATCGAAGTCGTGGGCGTCATGGGATACACCACCAAGACGGCCGACTTCTCGGTACTGAATCGCATGAGCATCGGCGATCAGGTATTCGCCGACTTCGACAACGATGGAGTCCTCGACCCCGGCGAAACCGGCATCGAAGACGTGGTTGTGTCGCTGTATGAGGATACTGATAGCAGCGGCGACTACACGCCCGGCGATGTCTCTGGCCACTACGATCCTGCTACAGACAGCGGAGCGACCATTACATTTAGTGGGGGAGCGGATACCCAGACCGACGTAGCCTCCACTTTTTCGGCGACCACCACAGGTGGCGAGAATTTCGATATCAGTTTTGCGAGTGGGGTAGGGTCGAGCATTGTCATTACGGGGGATGCTTCCAGCGGCTACACGGTGACGATTGGGCAAGACTACGTTGGCGACCTGGATTCGGTCGCTGCTGTGATCAACGCAAACATCAGCGAGATCTCCGACGCATCCTTCAGCTCTGGAAGCCTTGTGCTCGATATGACGCAAGGCGACAACGCTTCGATTGCCAACGTGGTGAATATCACCGGTGGAACCGAGGCCGGGGCGGTCGGCACTTTGGCCATCGATATCACCACCGACGACAATATCGAAACCTACAATGGCTACAGCATCAACGTCACCGAAGGGGGAGGCTCCACTGATACGGTAACCGCCGTACTTAATGTTGGTGGTAGCAGCATCGATATCAACATCACTGGCACGGTCACTGCTCAAGATATCGTCGATGCGATCAGCAGTATCAGCGGTTTCACGGCGAGTTTCGATGCCACGAACTCTGCCGCTGGCTTTACCGCGTTGGGTACCTCGTATGTCGAAGCCAGCGACTCGCCTCCCGGCGTAGCCCCTACGCTCGCAGGTGGCGATAGCGGTGCCTCGACCTTGTCGCCCGCGACGGCCGATCTGGATCTCACACTCAACCAAGCCGCGATTGCAGGCAGTGTGACAGGCGGATCCGCGTTTGCAATTGATACCGCAGAGACCGATGCGACTGCTACATTCAACGGGTTCGGTTCGACTCCAACTGGCACGTTTGTGTTCAACGGAACAAGTGCGTTTGTCGGAGCCAGCGGCAATAATCTGACTGTTGCGTTTGCCGAAAATAACGCATTGCCGGTTTCTGGTTCTACTGCAACGCTGGTTGGCAATACACTCACGATTACCATCGGCACCGACGATGGTTCCGCCGACGACACCCCGATCGACTTGGATGCTGTATTCCAAGCCCTTCGCGACAACAGCGAAACCGATTTCACCGATATCTTTACTTACAGCGACGGAGCGGACGTACTCCTCGCAACGGACACCACCGACTCGTTGGGCAACTACCTGTTCGAGGACCTTACCCCCGGCGATTACATCTTGCGGATCGCTGAATCGTTGTTCGATAGCGGTGAGCCGCTCGAAGGTCTGGTTTCGTCCACCGGCAACGAGTCGGGCGGAGTCGCTCCCGATGCCGACGATAATGTCGACGACGACGACAATGGCTACGCCCTCTCGACGTTCGGCGTTGTTACCCAGGCGATCACGCTGGTAGGCGATGCCGAGCCGACCACCGATGGCGATGCGGATGCGAATACGAATCTGGCTGTTGACTTTGGTTTCTATGGGTTTGACCTCACGATTACGAAGGATGTCGACATGGCGGCCGTGTCGCCTGGCAGCACTCTCACCTACACAGCGGTAGTTACCAACAACGGACCGTCGAACGCTTACAGTCTCGCTTTCACCGATACGCTTCCAGCGGATGTCACCTTCACTTCCGGCAGCAGCGATTCTGGCACTGGTACCGTGTCGCACAGCTCGGGTACTGTGACCGCCGACCTCGGCGATCTGGCACCGGGAGCCTCGGCCACGGTGACCATCATCGTGGCGGTCGATAACGACGCCACCGGAACGCTCACCAACACGGCCAGTGTCGCTGCGGCCAACGAGTCGAACACGTCGAACAACAGCGACACCGCGGCCACCAGCGTCGAGGAACTCATCGACCTCCAAGTAACCAAGGTCGACGACGATGCCGATGCCGACGTCGCGCCGGGCGACACGGTGGTCTACACCATCGATGTCACCAACAATGGTCCATCGACTGCAACCAACGTGGTGCTGACCGACACGTTGCCGGACGACGTTACGTTCAACGCTGGTAGCTCGACTCCATCGCCCGACACTAACGTCGGCGGAGTGCTCACTTACAACCTCGGCACGCTTGCTTCAGGAGCGAGCACGCAGGTGATTGTCTCGGTAACCATTGATAACGACTTCATTGGTACCATCACCAACACCGCGACGGTCACTGCGACCGAGTCCGAATCGAACTCGGCGAACAACACCGCGGCGGCCTCGTCCACCGTGGCGGTCGAGACCTCTTCGATCGAAGGTTACGTCTATGTCGACTCCGATAACGATGGTGTCTTCGATCCGGGCGAGGCTCCTATCGCGGGGGTGACGATCACGCTGACCGGAATCGACTTCACCTCGGCGGCTGTCAATCAAACGACTACCACCGATAGCAATGGTCGCTACCAGTTCAGTAGCTTGCTGCCTGGCACGTATCAGGTAACCGAAACCGATCCGGCGTTCTATCCCGATGGGCAGGACACCGCGGGCTCGGCCGGCGGCAGCGTGGCCGACGACGATATCTCGAATATCACCATCGGATCGGGCGTCGAAGCTACCGCTTACAACTTCGGCGAACTGCCACCGACGCTGAGCAAACGTCGATTCCTGGCGTCGAGTCTGTAGTCGCCCGCTTCGTCTGGCCGCGACGATCATCGTGAATAGATTCCCAAAACTGGGAAATACGATTCTATGGGAATCTATTTTCGTGGTGGGAATCTATCGCAAGTCGTGTGATAGTAGTGAGTTGCAGCAACACCTCCGCTAAAAGAGCCCAAAATAGATTCCCACCCATGGGAAAGTATTTTGGGAGGGGCCAGGGTTCAGGGGCGAGGGGCCGGGGGATTTGGGAGTGAGAAACATCTAGCCTACCGCTTTCAGCTTAGTGCCTACAGCTTTGACAACCGCGCAGCAGCGAACGCCCGCGCAAGCAACCATTCGCCTGCGCGTCGCTAGTTGTTCGATCTCACCGCAAGCATCACATCCGAGCACACCCTCCTTTCGTTTTAAAAACCGACAGCCGATAGCTGAAGGCCGACAGCCATCAGTGACTGTCCATTAGAACACCGGTGGTGGCCAATTCCCAGTGAAAAGTCGCGGGAATTGCGAAGGAGTGTAAGCGTCTCGAAAGTAGGCATGAAATCGGTTCTAATATATTGTGCCGGGTGACTCTTCCTATTTTGCCACACGCCAGGAGATGATCATGGCCTATTCGCCGCGTGAGCCAATCGAGCTAAACGAAGAGGAGCAGCGAGTTTACGAGCTGCTGGGAGATTGCTTCGAGCAGGAACGCCGGCGGATCGCGAAGGCGCTCGCTGGCAAGGACGACTCGAATCTGTTTGGGCAGACGGAGTTCGACCTCCGCGACCGAGTGCATGCACTCGGAGCCAAGGCCTTGGAAACAGTCGCCAACGAGCGACAAAAAAAGGGACGGGTACGAGAAAGCTAGCTGCGTCTGCCCGACCTGCAATGGCGACGCCCGCTGCGTGAACGTTCGCTCGCGGTGGGTCGATAGCCTGCTCGGCCCACTGCAAGTGAGGCGTCACTACTACCACTGCCGCCGGTGCCGTCACGGATTGTTTCCGCGGGACAAAACGTTGGGACTCGGCAAGCGAAAGTTTAGTCCGGCCGCGGCCCAGGTGGTGAGCATCGCCGGCGTGCAAACGAGCTTCGCTCAGTCGAGCGAAGTGACACTTCGTAAACTGTGTGGACTGAAAGTCAGCGAGTCGACCGTCGAACGAGTCACCGAAGACGCTGGCGAGCGTCTCCAAACGTTACTCGCCGAAGGCGAGACGTTTGGCAACACAGAGCCGTTCGCCTGGCAACGCGATGCGCATGGCAAGACGTGCGCGTACGTGAGTCTCGACGCCACAGGCGTGCGACAGCAAGGCCCTCGTGGCGCGCAGGCCGAGGGCCGCATGGCGTACGTCGGCATGATTTACAACATAAACAGCGAGCAGGATGCTCGCTCGCCCGACCCGCATTCGGTGCGGTATTTATCGGGGTTTTATGAACTCCCGGAACTTGGGCGGCAACTGCGTCGCCAAGCCGCCGCGGTTGGGTGGGACGAGGCAGAGCAGCAGATCGCGATCTCGGATGGCGGTGCTGGTTTAGAAGAGTTCTTGCGAGTGCACTTCCCGCGTGCGGAGCGGATCCTCGACTTCTGGCACGCGAGTGAGTACCTGGTGGAATTAAGCCAGTCGCTCTATCCGGACGACGAGGAGCATCGCACTGCTCAGTTGGCATCGTGGTGTCACCGGCTGAAGCACCAAGGAGGCTTGAGCATCGTGTGGATGTTGCAGTCGCTGGAGAAGACCAACTGGTCTTCCGCTCAACGCGAAGCTTATACGACCTGCCTGCGATACTTCCAAAACCACCAGCACAAGATGAACTACCCCCGCTACGTGGCCCACGGCTGGCAGATCGGCAGCGGCCCGGTCGAGAGCGCGTGCAAAACCGTCGTGGCGGGGCGCTTGAAGCAAAGCGGCATGCGCTGGAGCCAGCACGGCTCAAACGCCGTGTGCCACCTCCGCGCCCTCTACCTCAGCCAACGCGGCTGCTGGGAAGACTACTGGCAAAAGTACGCAGCTTAAGCAAACTGCCCACAATTGTGACGCTTACACTGCGAAGGAATGTGCGGTTGCTGGAGGCGAGTTGCGAACCGGTCGCCCGCAGTGGGTTAGCGTCCGCGGCGGGCTTGCCGCTGCGTTTGCGTGAATACCTGCTGTGCCAGACTATTGCTGCTGGCCAGCGAGCTCTCGGCTAACGTGCTGTCAGCCAACGAAGCAGGCGCCTGGTGCGGGCGGGGGAGTTGCCCTTTACTGGCCGACTTGTCGAGCCAGTCCTTCTGCTCGAGTTCGCCCAACACTCGATCGACGAGGTGCAGGTGATCGAGCGCGGGGGTCGGCAACTGGTCGGGGGTCGCGTCGAAGTGGGTGCGGCGCAGCGGCTTGGCCGATTGGTGCAATGAGCGATCGAGCGAAGTCGCCAGCGGCGAGGCAGCCAGTTTCTGTTGTTGGCTACTATTCGAAACGGTGGTTGGCTCCGATTCGTCGGCAATCGCCATCGCAGCATCTACCGCAGCACTGCTTTCGGACTCGGCGGAGTTCGTCGAAACAACCAGTACGCTGGAGTCTGCCGACGCAGTCTCGGCAGCTGCTGTCGAGGTGTCGCCAAGCGTAGTTCCCGGTACCGTTTCGGTTGCGGGGGTGGGGGCCGAGTCGGTGACGCCCGCCAATTGGGCGAGGGCCGCCACGGTGGCTCCCAGGTTGTCGCGCCAAACGGTGTAGTCGGCCAGGCTCACGGTGCCATCTTGATTGCCATCGGCCGCCAGGATGGTGGTGGAACCATACGTCGACTTCCAAAGTTGGTAATCGTCCATGTCGACGATGCCATTGCGATCGAAGTCGCCAGACACCGTGAAGAACTCACCTGGTGTGCCACCGGTCGAGGCACTTACATGCCAGTTGCCAGCGAAGCTGTAGTCGCCGAAGGGATCGGTCACTTCGAGCGAAGGTCCATCGCCATCCACGCTGTCAGGCCAGGGAGCATCGTCGCTGTAGGTGAAGTCGACAATTGTCTGACCGTAAATATCGGTTACGGTGATCTGCTCGCCGCCATTGCTGAGCTTGCCATCGTACACCCCAGCAACCAAGATCGACTCACCATAGCGGGCATGGAACGCGGTGAGGTTTTCGACCACCACGACCGACTCGCCCGGCGCGAGCGTGAGCACGCTGCTGGTGCTGAAATCGTAGGTAATGCCGCCAGAGATCTGCACGCCGGTCAGGCTAATGGTGTGGCCGCTCGTGTTGGTTAACTCGAGGAACTCGTAGTTGTTGTCTTCGGTACCTGGAGCCAGCTGTAGTTCGGCCGCGTTTGGTTCGGCAGGATGGTAGTGCAGCTCGCTAATCCGCAGGTTTGTCGCGTCGGCCGGCATGGCCGCGGAGTAGACGTTCGAAACCAAACTGCTCCAGCCGGTGTTCACCGCGACCATTTGGCTATTAGCCGAGTGGATGGCCAGTACTTGATCGTTGGGCGACAGGACTGGAGTGCCTGTGCCATCGGGAGTCTGATAGAAGCTCAGGTCGCTAATCCCAAAGTCACTGCTGTTAGCAACGGTGGAAAACACTAGCTTGTAAGAGGAATACGCGGTGGAGGTGTTATCCACAGTGATTGCTTCGGACGTGTACGACCGTCCTGGGGCCTGAAGGCTGCCGGAGTCGATCAAGGTCCATTGTTCACCGGTACCAGTACTATTATCGGTGCTGTTGATCGAATTATTCGTGCCGTACAATATCCAATTCGTGGGATAGCTTCCGTACAACGAAGAAACCGTGTTGATCACGAAGCTCTGCACCACGGAGAGGCCATACTCCGGCGTGATGATCAGGCCGGAGCCGGCGCCGCCTAGATTGATATGCTGCGTATTCTCGTCGCCGTCAAGAATATTCGAAGGCGAGTAGTAAGGCAGGTAGTAACTACTGCTCAATGGTTTGCCCAGCGGATTCGCATAGCTGCGGGCGTTGAGCTGCAGGGTACCGTTCACGGTAATCGGGCCAGTGTAAAGGATGGCCGAGGGGGAAAGTGCCCCCCCTTCGTCGCGGGGGTCGCTGCCATCGAGGGTGTAATAGATGCTAGTGTCTTGCGAATCGGCTTGCAGCGTGATGGTTTGCCCTTCCGGAACATTGCCGGCCGGGATCGAAACCGCTGGCATCATCATCAACTGTTTGTCGACCCAGTTCGCCCGCGCGACGACCCAGTTCGCGAGATGACTCACTTCGCCTTCCCAGCCAGTGAGCGCTGGGTCGGCGTAAGGTCCACTGTTCGGCACGACGTAGCCCGACCAACGCACAAAATTGCGGGCCTGGGCTTCGGCAATCTGCGCCGCCTGCCCGTTGATGGTCGCCAGCAGATTCTCGTCGCTCAGCACATTGCTGCGAAGTTCTTGCCAGCGGTCGACCCAACGTTGGGCGAAGTCGGGATCGTCGAACAGTTCGCCCCACCAGTCGGACTCAAAGAAATCGACATCAGGCAAGTACCAGCCTTGGGGATCCGCTGCCCGAGCGTCGTTATCGGGGCCCGAGGAGCGATCAAAGTCCCAAACCGGACCAAAGGCGAGTTTGCCATCGCGTTCTTTCGTCAGGTAGGTACTCAAACGCAACGAGTCGGGCTCTTTGGAGAGTAGTCGCAGAATGTGATGGTCGATCGAGGTATCAACCTCGAAGTAGGCTTCGTAGCCAAGTTCGGGATCGGTGGAATTCGGCCCGTACAAGGCGTCTTCAAAGTCTTGAATGTATCCGCGAATGTAGTCGATCTGCTCTGGCGACAGGTCTTCGTACTCAGGTTCTTCGTTAATGAAGATCGCATCGTTTAGCGTGGGGTTATTGCGATCGGTCCTCCAGGTGGCCGCACCGGGCGTGTCGGAGTCGGGGGTGTCGGACACCACCATGTAGCCACCGGTAATGGCCGACCCGCTGTTTTGCGTAGGAGTCAGTTCATCGATGTCAACGCGGTCGCCATCGCGCTTCACGTTCTCCATCAACACGTACACGCCCATGTATTGATCGGAAGATAGGTAGCCCCCTTCAAAGTTGGCGTAGACTTCGACAAAGCGGATGCGCGGGGCCCATTTGCCAAGTTGCCGGCTCAGATCGTAGTACAAGGTATTGCGGAGCATCGCCCGATCGAACGTGAATGGGGCGTACAGAATCCAATCGGACTCCGAAGGCATACCAAGCAACGACACTTCTTTGTCTTCGCCGGTTTCGTCGCGTAGTTCGACGCGAAGATTGGTTTTCGCATTGCCTGCGGTGCTCTTGCCGCGACGGTGTTGTCCGATCAAGGTGCTCAGCGTGGGAGCACTGTCGAAGCTCGCTCGTCCGGTGGCCGGATCGACTTCGTACAAATTCAACGCGGCCGTTTCGAAATCGGTGGTGCCAGGAGTACCACCGCCCCAGTTCTCGAGCACGATAATCGGCAGATCCGAATTAAACGAAGACGCGCTGGTAACTGCGAAGGTATACGATTCGGCTCGAACTTGCCCTAACTCTCCGTTCGCCCCGAACGAACGCGCCCGAATCTGTCGGCTTCGGTTCATTGAGAACGGACCGGTATACAGGTACGAGGCTTCGGTGGGATCCGAACCGTCGATGGTGTAGCGAATGGTCTCACTGCTATCGCTGGTGCTAAGTGCCAGCATGATCTCTTCGGAATACACCCCGCCGGTTTGCGAGAAGATTACATCCGAGGCCAGCAAGGGAGTGTTCGGTTGTCCCGGCGTTGGATAAGTTAGCTGCCCGACATCTTGAAGGTCGATCGGATCGCCCAACAACGCTGGCATCTGAATCGCAGCCAGCATGTCGGAACTACTGGCCGATCTATTCAGCATGTGAATCGCCAGCAGGTTCTCTCCTTCATGCAGTAGATCCGTATAGGAAGCGATGTTGAAGTCGACAAACTGTACCGCCTGGCTATCATCGTGCGAGCCGGTTGCTGTCGAAAGGTAATTCAGAGTCTCCGGCGCCGATGCGCTCGCGACCCGAGTGCCATTGATGTACGCGATGAACCCATCGTCGTACTTCATCTGCAGCGTCGTGAGCAGGGTCGAAGGATCGTCGACCTGGAAAGGAATCCGCACGTAGGCCGAACGCGTGCCGGCAGGGAGAACCGTGTCGAGCAAACCAGCACTGGCATAGTTGCTACCCGATAGTTCGTAGCCCAAACTGGCAGTACCCGTTTGCCAAGTCGAGTCGTCGAAATCTGGCATCATCCAGATGCCATCGACGAGACCATTGCTTGGTCTCAGGTATTGAACGGTACTCTCGGGAGTAACCAAGATCGATGTTTCGGTAAGGAAGCCCACCCCGTACGAAATGTTGGTGTCTTGCGGGCCGTAGTCGGTCGTGGCCGAACCATACGCGGAAAGTACCGAGCCGCTAGGGTCGACTAGCGCAAGGTACTCTCCATCGTCGGATAGCGAAAAGTTAGTGTGGAAATTGCCGGCGGAATCGAGGGAGTCGTTGCCGCTGGCAAACACCACCAGGAACTCATTGGGATCCAGCACAGCACTCGTAGGAAAGCTCCACTTGCTGAGATTGTCGTAGTTATCTGTCAGGTGGTAGCCCTGCAGATCGACACTCTCGTCGCCGTGATTGTAGATCTCGATCCAATCGAAAGGATCGCCGTCGCCATCTTCGAGAATGCCATCGTTCGAGGCCAGAAACTCGGTGATGATCAAATCCGCCGCCAGGAGTTCACGAGGCTCTAAGGCCTCGAACTTGAGCCGCTTACGCATGGGTGCCGCCTCTATACACGCTCTTCTTACATTCCGTTGACCAAGCTGGTCGAACCAAGAACCTCCATATTAGCAGTAACCCGCACCTATTGCGCGGGGGATCTTCATTTCTTCTTAACACTCCCGCGGCAGAGGTCAGCGGGAAAGGCTCTTACTCGTCATGGCACCCTGGCAGGCTAGCGGGGGCGACGAGCTGCTGGTGCGCGAAAACGAGGCCATTCTCCCCCCCCCTGTCGAAGCCGAGAGTCGACGAAAAAAGGTTGCAGCGAGCGATTCCCTTCTGCCCGCTGCAACCTTCTGGGAGGTCGCCTGAATAGACTACTTGGGTTTATCCCATGGAAGCCGATCGCCACCAGCGATGGTGCTCGGCGTCGAGCGTCTTCGTGTCGGGGAAGGGATAGAACTTTACGCCTTCGCTGCCGCCGAGATAGAAGCCGCTATCGACGGTGCGATAGAAGGCCATCAACGGCGGGTTGCGATCGACCGTCTTGCTCGGCTTCTGGGTGCGATCCTGAACTTCACGGACGCAAGCAACCACATGTTCAGGATTCCGATAAGGCAAGTAACTTGCCAGGCTATCGTCCTTGATTTTGAGTTGCGTGTGGGCGAAGAAGAGCTTCGGCACGCTCACCTGCACCGACTGGTCGGTGAGCTTCTGGCAGAAGTCATACGGATTCAATTGCGAGACCACCCGCGGAGTGAGCGGGCAGAGCTCGGCGTACATATAGGGGCCGTCGCCAGCGACGTTGGCCCCTGGTTCGAGGGTTTGGCCTTCGAGCGACAGCACCCGCCCGTCGCGGGTCACCAGGTGCAGTTTCCCAAACGCACTGAGCGGCACCCGCTCGAGC
This sequence comes from Aeoliella mucimassa, assembly GCF_007748035.1. Lineage (NCBI taxonomy): Bacteria > Pseudomonadati > Planctomycetota > Planctomycetia > Pirellulales > Lacipirellulaceae > Aeoliella > Aeoliella mucimassa. The sequence goes on along the minus strand of NZ_CP036278.1, from coordinate 4,754,227 downwards.
ACCCGGTAAACGCTAAGGTACTTACTGCGTTTCGGCGAGCCATCGGAATGAGGCTTGCAAAGCTCTTCGAGCGAGCTAACCCCGAATTCATTCAGGCACTGGGTTGCGTCGATTTCGAAGAAGGCTGTGTTGCCAAAGGTCTTCTTCTGGGTACCGATCGCCATGTAAGAGCCAAAGTCCGTTGCTTCCAGCTGCGAGGCGATTAACGCTTCGGTCTGGTAGCACATCAGATAGAGATGAGTATCCATGCAAAACTCCAAGCGATATTGAATAGGGGAAATGCTGACCTACTGGCCCATGCCAAGATAAGCAGCAATGACTGGGGCGAACTTCACGACCAAACCAGCGAACACGATGCTCACCATGTTCATCAGCTTGATCAGAATGTTGAGCGACGGGCCGGTGGTGTCCTTGAACGGATCGCCCACGGTGTCGCCGACCACAGCCGCCTTATGGGCGTCGGAGCCTTTACCACCATTCTTACCAGTCTCGATCAACTTCTTCGCGTTGTCCCAGGCACCACCCGCGTTGGCCATGAACACGGCCATCGCAAACCCGGCACACAGGCCGCCGACGAGCAGACCCATCACGCCGCTCACGCCGAGCAGCAGGCCGATGGCCACAGGAGCCAGTACCGCGAGCATCGAAGGTCGCAGCATCTCGCGCTGAGCACCTGCGGTCGAAATGGCCACGCAGCGAGCGTAGTCGGGTGTTTCGGTGCCTTGCATGATGCCGGCCTTCTCGCGGAATTGCCGCCGAACTTCTTCGACCATCGCCATCGCAGCCCGGCCGACCGCTTTCATCGTCATGGCTCCGAACACGAACACCATGAGCACACCGCAGAAGGTGCCGACCAACACTTTGGGATTCATCAGCGTAACGTCGTAGTAGCTCATAAAGTCGGTGAGTCCTGCCGAAGGTGCACTCTGCAGCGCCAGCAGTGTTGCGTCCTCGGTCTCGATCTTGGTCGCACCACCTTGGTGATTCACCACCAGATGGACCGGTTCTTCATCCACCATAACTTCGACCGCGTAGTCTTCGTTGCTCTCGAAGGCACTGATGGTGTAGGACTCTTGATGGCCTTGGTCGGCACCCGGCAGGAAGATACCGTACTTGCCGTAGCCAAGATCCTCGACGTTGTACGCCTCGCCATCCACTACCTCGTACACGGCGGCCGCTTCGCGATGCAGGCCGACGCGAACCTCTTCCACGTACGCGGCCAGCAACGCCAGCGACGTGAGAGCGGCCGAGCCAATGGCAAAGCCTTTACCGACCGCAGCGGTGGTATTACCAAGCGAGTCGAGGGCGTCGGTGCGGTTGCGAACTTCAGGCGGCAAGCCCGACATTTCGGCGTTACCACCCGCGTTGTCGGCGATCGGGCCATAAGCGTCGGTCGCCAGGGTGATGCCGAGGGTCGAGAGCATACCGACCGAGGCCATACCAACCCCGTAGAGACCCATCGCCAGGTTATCGAAGCCATCGCACAAGGCGAACGACATCAGCATGCCGATGCAGACCGCGGCGATGGGAATCCAAGTCGACATCAAACCAACCGCGACACCGTCGATCACCAAAGGACCGGTGCCCGACACCGCTTGATCGGCGATGCTTTGCGTTGGTTTGTATTCAGCACTGGTGTAGTATTCGGTTCCGTAACCGATGGTGAGACCGACGATCAAGCCGATGGCCACCGCGCCGACTACACCCCACGCGATAGCGGAGGGAAGCAACATCGGCAGCACGATCGCAGCGACCACGATCACCAACGCACTCGAACCCCAGATGCCTTTGTTAAGGGCCCACATCAGTTCTTTCATGCTGGCTCCTTCCTTGGTCGAAACCAGGAAGATGCCGGCCAGCGACAGCAGAATGCCGAGGGCGCTGAGCACCATTGGGGCACTCAGAAACGCCATTTTGGCCGAGAGTTCGTCGGTAAAGCCTTCAGGCAGACCACCGAAGCTAACCGCCGCGACACCGAGAGCCATCGTGGCTAGAATCGAGCCGGCGTACGACTCGTACAGGTCGGCACCCATGCCGGCGACGTCGCCGACGTTGTCGCCCACGTTATCGGCAATCGTCGCAGGGTTGCGAGGATCGTCCTCCGGAATACCGGCTTCCACCTTGCCCACCAGGTCGGCACCAACGTCGGCCGCCTTGGTGTAGATGCCGCCACCGACGCGAGCGAACAACGCTTGCGACGAGGCACCCATGCCGAAGCAGAGCATGACCACGGTAATGGTCTCGAGCGTCATCGGCTCGCCGCCAAAGACGACGTGATGGAACTTATAGAGGTAAGCAAACCACAAGCTGATGTCGAGCATCGCCAGACCAACAACCGTGAGGCCCATCACCGAGCCTGCCCGGAAGGCGACCTTCAAACCGCGGTCGAGCGATTCGCTCGCCCCTTGGGCGGTGCGGCCCGAGGCCATCGTCGCGGTCTTCATCCCGAAGAACCCGGCCAGGCCCGAGAAGAAGCCACCTGTGATGAATGCGAACGGAACCAGCTGGTGCTGCACGTGCAAGCCAAAAGCCATGAAGGCGAGAATGGCCGACACGGCGATAAAGAACACGGTGACCACGCGGTACTGACGTTTGAGGTAAGCATAAGCTCCCTCACGCACGTACTGGGCGATCTCCTTCATGCGATCGTTGCCTTCGCTCTGCTGGACGATCCAGCGATAGAACACGTACGCGCTAACCAGCGCGACCGCGGCACAGATCCAGGTGATGTGCCACCAGAGTGGCAACGTACGAGTGGCCGCTTCGCCTGTCGCAATAGGCTCGGCAGCCAGAAGACCAATCGATTGGTGCCAACTGCTAGTCAAGTTGGCAAGGGTGTGGCACTCCATGATGGAACAACCTCTGTGTTAAACAAATCAGGCAGCGTCAGGGTCGAATCACGAGTCCGACACTTGGCGAGCCAAGATAGGAGTAGAAGATCCGAGTCGGTTCGCGAAAGAACACAGACTCGCGAAACGCCTAATGCAATTCATGTGCCAGAGATCGTCCGCACAGAGTGTGCGAAAAAGCGGTACAAATCGAATCGCCAACTGTGCACGCTGTGCGATTGGGCACATGCTGGCGTGCTGGCTTCGGCACTTGACACATGGTAGGACGAATGGCCGAAGCCGCTTGAGGGCGCTTCTTGAGTACCATTTATTAGGGATGCACTTCCAACAAATCGGAGAAAAATGGCGGCTCTGAGCCCCCAACTGGGGCAGTATGTGTCGGGCGAAAGCTATAAACCATCGGCTACTCACCTGTACTGGCAACTCGACCGGACACGGCCTTGAATCGAGGGCAGGTTACCGGAGTGCGCACAAAAAACCCTCACCTATCCGACCAACAGATAGGCGAGGGTTCATGGAGCGGAGAGGACAGGATTCGAACCTGCGGTACAGTTTGACCCGTACGCCGATTTAGCAAACCGGTGCTTTCGACCACTCAGCCACCTCTCCAGCTTCTTTTTCGCGGCAGCACGAATGTCGCCACGAGTATCTATTTTACGTCGCCCAAGCCTCGCTGAAAAGTCCAGCAAATCTCGGGCGTTTTGCCATTCCGCGAAGAATTATTCCTCCGCAGGGGCAGTTGCCGCGGCCGGAGCCTGGGTGTTTGTATTGTTAGACACGCTACTGCCGTCGGTGGTTCGGTCCTTGTGTACCGCATACAGCATGGGGGCGATAATCATTGCGACCACGCTAATGAGCTTGATCAGAATATTGATCGATGGCCCCGAGGTGTCTTTAAACGGGTCGCCCACCGTGTCGCCAGTCACGGTGGCCTTGTGCATCTCTTCGTAGTCGGCCCCCCATTTGCCTTGGCCTTCGTCCTTGGTCTGCTTCTTCGCGTTATCCCAGGCCCCGCCAGAGTTGGCCTGGAAGATCGCCAAACAGACGCCCGATACGGTCACCCCTACTAGCAGCCCGCCAAGCATGTTCGGCGAGTAGAAGCCGACCAGAATCGGCACGATCACCGCCAGCAGTCCAGGAGCGATCATTTGCTTGATGGCTGCACCGGTGGCGATCTCTACGCAGTGGGCGTACTCGGCCTTGCCGTCGGCGGCTGCGATCAACGCTGCTTCTTCCGCCGAGGGATCCCGCTCCTCGCTTTCGGCTCGTTGGGCAGCGTCGAGTGCGGGGCGGAGTTCGGGGATGTCGCGGAACTGTCGCCGGACTTCCTGTATCATGTCCTGAGCAGCATTACCGACCGCTACCATGGCCATGGCCGAGAAGCGGAAGGGAAGCATGCAGCCGACCAGTAGGCCAACCAGAACCTGAGGATGCACCGCGTTGATCTCCACGGTGCCATGCATCTTGGTCATAAAGGCCGCTGTCAGGCTCAGCGCGGTCAAGGCGGCCGAGCCAATCGCAAAGCCCTTGCCGATGGCGGCCGTGGTGTTGCCCACTGCATCGAGCTTGTCGGTGCGGCTGCGCACTTCGCGGCCCAAGTGCGACATCTCGGCGATGCCGCCCGCGTTGTCGGCAATCGGCCCGTAAGCGTCAGTCGCCAGTTGTATCGCGAGCGGCGAGAGCATACCGACTGCCGCCAGGGCGATGCCATAGAGCCCGGCAAACTGATACGCGACGAGGATCGCCGCGCCGATCACCAGAATCGGAGCCGTGGTCGAGTTCATGCCGACAGCTACGCCTTGGATGATAGTGGTCGCATGGCCGGTACGCGACGCGTAGACGATACTCTCCACCGGCGAGCGATTGCAGGCGGTGTAATGCTCGGTGATCATGCCGACGCCAGCCCCCGCACCCAGGCCCGCCAGCACTGCGACGGTCACATCGATCCATCCGTAGCGGAGTATTTCGTCAGTGAAGATGTCGCGCACCTCCACTCCGTTGCCGATGCCGTAGTAGAGCGCGGCGATGGTGCCAATCAACAGCAGACCGCCAGCGACGTACATGCCGCGGTTGAGTCCCTGCTGGGGATCGCCTCCTTCGCTGGTGCGGACAAAGAAGCAGGCGATGATCGACGCAACGGCTCCGATGACCGCAACCACCAATGGCAGGTACACCGCGTTCATTCCGCTGCCGGGGCGGACCGCTTCGAGCCCGTCGTACCAGGCGACTCCCAGGATCATGGCCGACAGAATCGCACCGACGTACGACTCGAACAGGTCGGCACCCATGCCGGCGACGTCGCCGACGTTATCGCCCACGTTGTCGGCGATGGTTGCAGGGTTCAGGGGATGATCTTCGGGAATGCCGGCTTCCACTTTACCCACTAGGTCGGCACCAACGTCGGCCGCTTTGGTGAAGATGCCTCCACCGACGCGGGCGAACAACGCAATCGACGACGCCCCGAGCGAGAAGCCTGACAGCAGGTTCAGCACCAGCATCGTAGGGTCTCCACCCTGCAGCGATTCGGGATAAGCACGGGTGAAGCCGAAGAAGAGGACTCCCAATCCCAACAGGGCGAGCCCTACGACCGACAGCCCCATCACTGAGCCACCTGTGAACGCGACCTGCAGCGCGGAGTTCAATCCGCTGCGTGCTGCCGAGGCGGTGCGGGTGTTGGCCAACGTGGCAGTCTTCATCCCGAAGTAACCAGCCAAGGCCGAGCAAAAGGCACCCAGTACAAACGACAGGGCAACCATCCAGTTGGTCAGGTGCTCGGCCCCGAGTGCCTGGTTCGAAGCTCCCAGAATCACCGCGACCGCGAGCACGAAGATCGCCAACGAGCGATACTCGCGCGAGAGGAAGGCCATCGCTCCCTCGGAGATCCAGGTGCCGATCATCTTCATGCGATCGGTGCCAGCGTCTTGTTGCTTGACCCAGTTCGACCGGATCATCGCGTAGATTAACGACGCGACTGCGACGACGGGCACGATATAAATAATGACGCTGGGGTCTTCCATGTTGCTGGTCCTCTTGGCTCAGTCTGCGTAACAAAGTCAAAATGGGAAGGGCGATCCATAGCGTGGAGCGTCGTCAGATCGAATGAGTGTAGCGCAACAAGTGGCCCGCTCGAAACTTCACTGCTCCTTACGGAAACTGAAAGCCCAAACGAACACTTGATAGAAGGTGCAACGACCCCGAAGTGATGAGTTTACCCGCCTGAAAGAACTGGCCGTGGAGTCTAATGCAGGGTTCGAATCGCTGTCAATGCATTCGGCGATTCAATCGGGGTTTTGCGTTGAATTCTTTACTGATCCCTACGCGCGAGCCAGGTCGTCGGCCCATGCTTGAATGACCGTTTGCAGATGCACGTTCCGCACCACGTGCATTTCAGCGTCCAGGCAGCGATCGATCTTCGCGATCCAGTATGGTGCGACAGGGGAGTTCGGATCGTGTCGCAGTTGTCGGCGGTAATGTCGGGCGACAAGGCCCAGTACGCGGAGCATCGCTTGCCGGCGCGGTTCTGCGTCTTTGCCAGCCGCGTTGGAGTACTCGTGAACCACCTCTGCCAGCCGCACGCTGTCGAGCACCCGGCGATCCAACAACTCCACGGCCGTGGTATGCAGTTGCCAAAGTTGCTCGTCGGCCATTGCGCGGGCCTGATCCAGGCTGCCTTCGGCCAGTTCCGATACGGTGGTCGCCACCTGCGGGTTATCCACTTCGCCCGTTTCCAGCAGCAACCGAGCGACCACCTCGGGCTGCAGAGGTGCAAACCGTACGATCTGCGACCGCGAGCGAATGGTCGGCAACTGTTTCGACTCGCTGGTGCCGATCAGAATGAGCAGCGAATGGGGGGGCGGCTCCTCCAAGGTTTTCAGCAACGCGTTGGCCGTTTCGGTGTTAAACGTATCCGCGTTGTCGATCACCGCGACCCGCCGGGAGGCTAGGTACGGCCGCAGCGAGATGTCGTGGCACAGCCCTTCCTGGTGACGATGCGCTTTGTCGCCGATAAACTGCTCAAGCAGCAGCGAGCGTTTGTCTTTCAGCAGGCCAACTTCGAGAAAATCGGGGTGATTTCCGGCCGCCATCAGCCGGCAAGACTCGCACTGCCCGCAGGCGGTCAGGTCGCTATCGATCGACTGCGAGCAGAACAGGCACTCGGCCAACCGGCGGGCGAACAATCTTTTGCCGATTCCGCCGGGTCCGACAAACAAATAGGTGCTCGCCAGGCGTCCTTCCCCTAGCACGTGCGCAAACCGCTGGGCGAGTTGGTCGTGGCCTTCGATGTTCATCCACATGACGGGTTACTTCTGGAGTGTTTGGACGCTGCTCAGAGTGTTTGGTTATACTCGATGCCGCGGCTTTCGGCGTCCCCCCGCAGGTGGTTGGTTGGCCAGAGGTTTGAAAAGAAAATGTCCGATTCCACCATCACCACGCAATGCCCGCATTGTCGTACGCGGTTTAAGGTGGACCTGAGACACGTGGGGCGCCAGGCTCGGTGCCCGAATTGCAAGGCGGGGTTCGAAGTGCACGCGGTCGCCGAGCCGACGTCGAAGCCGAGTGGGCCGACCTTCGTGGGGGTGAATTGCCGACTCTGCGGCACCCGACTCTATGGCCGGCACGACCAGGTGGGGCAGCTGCTGACTTGTCCCGACTGCAACACGAAGACCAAGTTGCCGGCCCCCAAGCCGAAAGAGCCTACGAAAATGCCAGCCGCTATGCTGGGGCAGCAGTACGAGTTGTGGGATGGCGACTCGCAGCCTTGGGGAACTGAACTGCTGAAGCAGCAAAAAGCGTTAGTGCCGGTTCGCTGCGAAGTGTGTGAGACCCTGCAGTACGTCGAACCGGCGATGATTGGCCAAGCGATCGAATGCCCCGACTGCGGGCACGCAACGGTAGTGAAAGCACCTAAGCCAAAGCTCCCGCCAGCCCCCGCCGAGCCCGATCTGGAAGTGGAGGAGGTACGAGTCGACGAGTCGTTTGCACCGTCGATGCCGCCGATCTACTCGCGGTACGAGGATTTCGAGTCGCTGTCGCCAGAAGAGCAGCTGGCCGCGATGAATCGAGTTGTTACCAACCGCAAGAGCCGACCCCAGATGAATGCCTGGCCGTTGCTCACTGGTTGGAAGGCCTTTCTCACCGGGCCGGGGGTCGTGAGTCGCTGTCTATCGATTGGCATCCTGCTGGCCTTCTTCTTTACGGTGGCCGTGTGGGTGTATCCGATGATTCTTAGCGGTTACGGTGCCGTGGTTGGATTGCCTATTATGGTCGCCACGGCGGCGATGATCATGCTCGGCCTGGCCTCGGCCTCGGCCTGCGCCATCAAGGTGGTGACCGAGAGTTCGGAGGGGAATGACCGCATCGAGGAGTGGCCGGTCAATAATCCGGTCGACTGGATGGGAGAGTCTTTCTACATGGCGATCGGAGTAATGAGTTCCGGTATTCTCGGTTACCTCATCGCGTGGGCCTCCGGGGCCGACGTGGCTGGCAAACTGCTTGGCATCGCTGCGAGCATGTGGGTTTGCTTTCCTGTGGTCCATCTGTCGACACTCGAAGCCTTGTCTCCCTGGTCGCTGCTGATGCCAGGCGTGTTGCGGAGTATGACGAAAAGCGCAGGAAGCTGGTTGCAGTTTTACTTGCTATCAGCAATCGTGGTTGGTCTGTTTGTGGGGACCGTGATGCTGCTGAATCGCTACTCGCCTGAATTGATCTCGCTAGCGGCGATTCCCTTCATGATTGCCGGTATGTTCTACTTTCGCATGCTGGGGCGATTGGCCTGGCGAATCCGCCATGACGGTGACTCTTGAATAATCACTTCAACTCGCATGTTGCGACATTCGCATGCTAGCAATGCATCGCATTTCAGTGGGATTCAATAGCGATGGTACTGCGCGCCGATCATACTGAAGTCTGATCTCTTATTTCGAGTTCGTATCGCGAGGCCTGCAGCATGGCACTCTTTTTTGGATCGCATTCCCACAAGCAAGATTTGGGTAAGTTCCGCGAAAGCCGCCGCATCGGGGTGCAGCACGACGATCAAGTAACCCACGATGGTTACCGCTTTGAGCTGATGTCGATGAAGTCGAACTCGCCGATTAACGCGATTCGCTATCACGTAAGCATCTATGGCCCGCAGAAGTTGCGAGTGGGCTACTTACGAGATTTTCCCTCCGCCAGCCAGGCAATTAGTGCGGCAAAGCGTTGGGTTGCCGATCGGCAGCTTACCGAGAAAAAGTAGCCGCAAACGCGAATCGTGGCTTGAAGCCAGACGCGATCGACCGGCCTAAAACAGCGAAGATCTAGCTGCAGGTTTGCAAAGGCCGAACTGGCGTTTACACCGCTTGTCGGCTTAGCACTTTGCGAACTGCCTGACGCAATTCACGCTGCTTGATCGGCATCGTGATCGTCAATCGGTGATCGCTGACGTTGGCTTCTGGCTCCCACGTAGCGTGTGCCTCATCCAGCAAGAGAATGGCTGGAATATCGCGGGTGCCAGATTCGGTGGCGAAGCGGTTGAATGCCTCGAGCGTTGCGCGGCCATTATGACCGCTACTGAACAGTACCACCTCAGCGGCGTCGGAGTCGGTGTAGAAGCGATCGATCGCCCGCTCGGGATCGCTGGCCACGAGCACGCGATAGCCATGTTGCTTGAAAAGATTGCGGAGTACGTCCTGCATCTTTACGTTCGACTCCACCACCATCAACCGGCGTGGCTCGCCTTGTTCGTTATGGCCTTCGTTGCTCGCCAGTTCGTTCTTCACACTCTGGGTTGCACCACGCTCGGCTAGACGCTTGGCAGCAATCTTCAGATCGGTGAGCATTTCGAGCGGAGTCTGATACCGCTTTTCGGGATCGAACTCTATCGCCCGGTTAATCACCTTGGCAAACGTCGGCGGCACCTTCGGGGCAACGCTGGCGATGGGAGGAATGTTCTGGAAGGTTTCTTTACTCAACTGCTTTGCCCGATCACGACCCTCAGGCATCGGCGAGCGACCACTTAGCATATGGTAGAAAATGCACCCGGCGAAGAAGATATCGCTACGGGCATCGTCTTTACGCACTCCGGTTGCGCGCTCGAGGGCGGCATACTCCACGGTACGTTTCACGCCGGTATCGCCAGCGACGTCGCTTTCGATCGCCGCCAGACCGAAGTCAAGCAGTTTCGACTCGCCTTCGCTTGAGACAAGCACGTTCGACATCTTCAAGTCGCGGTGCGACACACCTTGCTGGAAGGCGTAGTTGAGCCCAGCCAGCATGCCGTCGAGGATTTTGGCCGCTTCGAGCGGCGCAAACACGCGACGCACCCGAGTGAATTCACGCAGATTCCGTCCTTCGATGAAGTCCATCACAATGTAGTGCACATCGCGTTTGGAATAGACTTCGTGAATCGGGACAATGTTGGGATGTTTCAGCGAAGCGCCGAGTTCCCCTTCGCGACGGAACGAGTCGGCGTATTCGGTGATGCACCGGTTGCGGAGCACCTTTACGGCAAACACCTCGTTGGTATCGACGTGCACTGCGCGAAACACGCGGGCGAACGATCCCGCGCCGACGCAATACAGCACCTTGTACTTGCCGTAGAAGAAGCCCGACTGTAAGCCTTTGACTAACCGTTCGAGCTGGTACTGGGTAAGTAAGTTGCGGCGCAGCAACTCTTGCGACATGGTAGCCAGGTCGGGCGAACGGGTGCCTAGCTCTCCTCGAACCACTTGTAATTGGCGATGGTCGAGAATGCCCACCTCCATGGCGCGCCGTTCCAGATCATCCGCAGTTGTAACGGTGGACATAGCGCGAAAATCTTCGTCCATTGCCAAGGCGGTGCGGGTGGGCAGCGTCCGCGCGGCTTAGCACTGAAAGGTCACTCAAACATTCGCAAAAGGGAATACCCTAGTTCCCTTCCGCATCGGGGGTGGCTAATCGGTCGCGGTCGCTAGAAAGGACCCACGACCAACTGCCGAGGAGGACAATCACTACGCTCGCGGGACTACCCGCGAGCTCGTGTTGATCACCTGTTCCGTGATTATTCGTTCTCCAACTGCTCCTTGTATGTATCTCGCTCGCGGCGGGTGGCCTCGAGGTCGAACATCAAGTACTTCATATCAAGCCGGAGTTGGCCCAAGGCATCTTGTACCAGCGTCAGGATCCGACGACGACGCTTGGTGCTTTCCAGCACGCGGTCAAGCACCGGTAGAATCTGTTCCGAATAGTGATCTGGCAAACCGTGGATGAACTCCGCAAGTTGGCGGACATCGGCGGGGACTTCTTCGCTAGCAGTGGTGGCATTCGGCGTAAGTTCGGGCATCTTCAAACTCCAGGGTTGGGGGATGCTCGGTACTAATGCATGCCGCGCGCCACAACTGATCGCCACGGTCCCTCGGACCGCCCGCAACCGATTATACACAAACAACTTACGTGCAATCAACAGGTTGGCATCGGCAATCTTACATTCGTGCCGATGATGGAGAAAAGCATCAAACTGATCTGGGGTTGTGGCGGAAACCTTGCTACAAGCTGGACTTACGTCGATGTAGCCCCTTAGAAATCGTTGTGGCGTTTTTGCAACCGCGCGGGGACACTTGGGATTGCGCATACGCGCAAGTTGCCCCACCCCTGGCCCCCGATACCGAACGCCCGACGGTCACCGTCAGAACTGAGTATGGATTGGTCGATGCTCGAGCCAGTGCCCTGTTGCGGGCGGCTTCGCCGCTCGGCTGGCTGCTGCGCGGTATTGGCGGTTCTCGTAGGGCTCATTCTCAGCGGGCCCAGGCTCCACGCGGCCGACGTCGTGGTCGACGAAGGCTTCGACGGCCCCATGGTCTCCTGGAAGCTCGAGCCGGCTCCCAATGTTCGCCAGGTAGCTCAGCTCCGCACGCAGCTCTCGAATTCGCAGAAACCAGCGTCGGTCGAGCGGGTGGTGATGACAATCGCTCCGGGTTACGGCGCTCATCTGAAACACCAGGTCGAGCACTTGCCGGTGCTCGACGAACTGGCGATCGAAGTCGTAATGCGCTCCAACCGAGCCGCGGTCCAGCTGGCTGCCGAGGTGGTTTTTCCGCGAAATATTGATTCCGAAACCGGCCAGCCGCTGCGAACCACCGTGGTTGGGCAGCGGTACTCCAATGCTGGTCAATGGCAGCGACTACGGCTCGATAGTGTGCCCAAACTGGCTACGCGCCAGGCCCGGTTCCTGAGTACCAACCCCAACGTCCAGGTCGACGACCGTGAAGCCTATGTCGATCGCGTGGTGCTTGTGGTGCCAGGGGGCTCGGGCGAGACCTTGGTGGAAGTCGACCAAATGCAGGTGGTCGGCGTGCTCACGCAGCCTGGCATTGCCGCAGCGGGTCCTTTGCTCTCGGCACCGCAAAACGATGGCCCCATGCTTAGTGCTCCTGGCAACCAGCAGAGCGAACCGATTACGTTCGATCCGGTCGAAGTCCGCCGGCACGGCACTACCATTTCTGTGGCTGGCGAGCCGCTGGTACCTCGGGCGATTGAGTACCATGGCGAGTCGTTTTCCGAGTTGGCCGAGTTGGGATTCAACACGGTCTACCTCGCAAGCCCCGCCACCGAAGCCCAATTGCGGGCCGCCCGCGAGGCGAAGCTCTGGGTGGTCTGTCCTCCCCCTGAGCTCGATCGACTGGTCGAGATCGCCCCGAATTCGATTTGGCAAACCGTGCTCGCCTGGTCGCTCGGACTGGAAAACACGGCACTTTCACTCGATCAACTGACTTCGCAGTGCGAAGCCGTACGACGGGCTGATCCCTTGCGGCGGCCAATTGTGGTGGGAGCCAGCGATCGTCCCCGACGTTTCGCCCAGCTGACCGACGTGCTGGTCCGTCCGCGTAAGATCGATTTGGCGGGCGACGCCAATGTTGGCGACGTTGAAAAGCTTGCCCCTGTGCTTGGCTGCTCTCCGTGGGTGGCCGTTTCGCTGGGGTGGAGCGACGCTGCTCGCGAACAAGCCGAACTGCTGGCACCTAGCGCCCGCTACTTGGGGTGGCACGAGCCATGGCAAATCCGTCAGGCGCTGCTGGCAACCATGGCAGCTGGGCATCGCGGGCTGCTGGTGCGTACTCCTGGCCGACTGGCGAGCAGTTCGCCGGAAGCCAGGCGGCTCTGCGAGCAACTGCGGCTGCTCAATCGCGAGCTCATGCTGGCCGAGCCATGGCTGGTTACCGGCAAGCGCATCGCCGGCGCTGAACTACGAAGTTCGAACCAAAAGTCGATTGCCTGGCAGCTCGGTCGCTCGCGGCTGGTTTTTCTGCCGGGCGAGCCGCCATCGCAGCAACCAGCTAGCACCTCGCCGGTGCTCGTCGTGGCCGGCGTGCCGGAGAACTCCAAAGCCCATTTATTGACGCCTGCGGGGTTGGTCCCGCTGCGCGGCGAGCGAGTAACCGGCGGCTTTCAAGTGCCACTTACTCGTATCGCTTCGCCTCGCTGGGTGGTGTTGACCGACGACTCGCTGACCTTGGCCCAGATCGAACGCCGACTCGGCAACGAAGCTCCTCAGGCTGCTCAGGCAGCACGCACGCTGGCCATGGCCGACGTCATGGAGCTCGAAACCGTAATGCAACAGTTGCTCAACCCGCAGGCGAAGGCCCTCGCTGGGCGCGTGGCCGCGGTTCGCCAGCGACTTGAGCAGTGCGATCAACTGCTAGCCTCACGCAAGTACGCTTATGCGATTGAGTTGGCCCAAACCTCCAGCGATCAAACCGCGGAAGCTCGCCAGCAACTGTTCAAGTACGTTACCGCGACCACCGGTTTTGCCAGTATTCCCACGGAGTACGACCTGCGACTACTCCCCACGCATCAGGCGCTGCAGCCGGCGCTTGCCAGCCTGGTTCGTGGGCAGAATCTGCTTGTCGGCGGTGATTTTGAAGACCTCGCCTCAACGCAATCGGCCGGGTGGGTCCACACCGACTACGCGGATTCGCAGCACGACACCGCGGTGGAGTTCTCGCCGCGTGATCCCCAGCATGGTCGCGCCTGCTTGCGGTTGGTTGCTAAACCAACGAGTCAGGCCATGTTTACCAGCGACGACGATCCTCCGTCGGTTGTATGGGTAACCTCTCCGCGAGTTCCTCTGCAAGCGGGCAGCGTCGTGGAGATCACTGGTTGGATTCGAGTGGTGGGCTCGGCCGAGGCAAACGGCAAACTGTTGATTCAAGACACCCTTGGCGGACAGGAGCTGGCATTGCGAGTGCCGACCACCGCGGGATGGCAACCGTTCCGGATGGTTCGCACCGTGAATCAGACGAGCAGCGTACAGCTGCACCTGGCAGTGCAGGGGGGAGCTTTGGCCGATATCGACGCGGTGATGGTGCGGCCGATTTCGGTGCCCCGTCGCACCGCAAACCAGTCGTTTACTGCCCCGCCACGTCAGTAAAGCACTGTTTTGGAAGTCTCTTTCCGCTCCATTGCTGGTAGGTGGTATGGCTCCCTGTGCTAGCGGCTCCGTAGCGGGCAGCGGGCCAATCGTTTTAGAATGGGTGGGCCTCCTAAACCCTCACGTTTTACCTTTTCGCGTAGCGAAACCTTGGCCCACACCTTTCCGAAAACCCACCGCCTGCTCCAGAAGGACGATTTCGACCGAGTCTTTGCCGTGCGGCGAAGTCGCGCCGACGAGCGACTCGTGGTGTATGTCGCGCCGAACGAGTGCAAGCATCCTCGCTTGGGATTGGTGGTGTCGCGAAAGGTGGGCAACGCGGTCGCGCGGAATCGCTGGAAGCGACTGCTTCGCGAGGCCTTTCGGCTCACGCAGCACGAACTGCCCAACGTCGATCTCGTTTGTTTGCCCCGAGCCAAGGCGGTTCCGACCCTCGAGGAGCTTCAGCAATCGTTGGCTAAGCTCACAAGTCGCCGACCTCCGAAGAGGAAGCGATCGTGAAATTTCTTCGCTTGCTAGCACAGCTGCCTTCGATGATTCTGATCGGCATGGTCCGTTTCTATCAGCTCGGTATTAGCCCACTGCTAGGCAAAAACTGTCGGTTTCAGCCGACTTGCAGCGAGTATTTCATCCAATCAGTCCGCAAGTATGGCCCTCTACGCGGCAGTTGGCGGGGAGTGAAACGTATCGCCCGCTGTCATCCTTGGAACCCTGGTGGCTACGATCCTCCGTGAGATTGCAGTGGCGTGCGAAGCTCGTGTTCAGAGCACAAGTGCTAGCAGACACGAGCAAATACTTTGCCAAAGTTGCCGGATCGCCTTGACCGCATCTTCTACTCTAGGTAATCTCCGCCGTCGAATTTTATATTTGCGTTGAAGTTCTACGCGCAGGAAGCGCAACGCGAGCTTCGACGAGTTAGCATCCTTATTACGCCGGCACGGTTGCCGGATGGAGCACCCCAGCATGATGCGACGGGAACGCTTATCGCAACGAATCTTCTCTGGTCCAGAACCACTGTTGGTGGTTTGCTTGCTTGGGATCAGTATGTCGGTGGGCTGCATGAGTTACATTGGTTTGCCTGGCCGTGAGAAGGAAACCAAAACACTCGAAGACCTATCGGACGAAGCGCCCGATCTGGTTGGAAAGTACACGCATCCCTCTGGCATGGACTACGTGAAGATCGAAGCCATCTCGTTGGTGACCGGACTCGACGGCACCGGCGAAGATCCCGCTCCCACTCCTCAGCGGGCAGCGTTAATGGCCGAAATCAACCGTCACAACATTCAACATGCGGAGCAGTTGCTCGCGTCGACTAGCACGTCGCTGGTGCTCGTGCGAGGTTTCTTGCGTCCCGGCATTCAGGAAGGCGATCGCTTCGACGTCGAAGTGCGAACCCCCACACGTAGCGAAACCACCAGCCTTCGTGGCGGTTGGTTGTTGTCGGCGCGCATGACCGAACTGGCCGTGCTCGGTCAGCAGATTCGTTCGGGCCACATTCTCGGTGTTGCCGAGGGTGCCATTCTGGTCGACCCCAGTGCTACTGGCGAAGAGGACGAACCCTACGCCACGCGCGGTCGTGTGCTCGGTGGCGGTGTCGCGGTGAAGTCGCGCCCGATGGGACTCGTGATCGACGACCGGTACAAGTCGGTGCAAATGGCAACACGCCTTGCGAAAAGTATCAACCTTCGCTTCCACACTCGAATCGAAGGTCACAAGCGAGGCGTTGCAGATCCGAAGAACGACGAGTACGTCGAGATCTCGGTCCACCCTCGGTACAAAGACAACATTGGCCGCTACGTTCGCGTGCTGCAGAGTATTGCCGTGAACGAAACTGGCAACCAGCAGCAGCAACGCGTGCTAGTATTGGCCGAGCAAATACTCGACCCGCTTACCGCTGCCAAAGCGGCGCTGCAACTCGAAGCCTTGGGCGACGCGCAAGCGATCGAACTACTGCAAAAAGGCATGGCCTCGAGCGACACCGAAGTACGATTCTACGCCGCCGAAGCCTTGGCCTACCTCGACGACACCTCGGCCGTGGAAGTGCTGGCGCAAGTCGCTCGCGACGAGCCCGCGTTCCGCATCAATGCCATGGCTGCATTGAGTGCGATGGACGATCTCGAAGCATTCAACGCACTGTATAGCCTGCTGTCGGCCGATAGCGCTGAAACGCGTTATGGCGCCTTCCGCTCGCTGTGGGCGATGAATCCTCATGACCCAGCGATTGCTGGCTTCGACATGAATGGTTCGTTTAGCTACCACCGCCTGAACAGCGTGCAAGGTCCTCCGATGGTACACGTGACCAACAGCCTGCGTCCTGAAATCGTACTGTTTGGTGAGCAACCACCGCTGAAGCTGCCATTGTTGGTGGAAGCTGGTTCGGGGCTTATCGTCAACGGTACTCGCAACAATCAGCTGGTCATCAGCCGCTTGAAGCGGGGTAGCGAACCAGAACGACGGGTGATTGAGCCCGAAATCGACGAGCTGATTCGCACCATCGTCGAACTCGAAGGCACTTACCCCGACGTGGTGCAGGTGCTGCAAGCCGCCAAGAAGTGTGGTGCTCTCGATTCGCGACTCCGCGTCGACGCGTTGCCCAAGCCAGGTCGCGAATATCAACGCGATGGTGAAGGGGACGATCAAGGCGAAGTCGAAGAAGGCTCGCATTTTGATCTGGCCACACCGCTGCCCGATCTGTTTAAGTACAAGTCGTAAACTTCTGGACGCCTGCGACCGTCCCGCTTTGCTACCTATGTTCCCGAATGTTCCGTTCCGATGCTCAAAGCGCTCGAACTTGTTGGCTTTAAGAGCTTCGCGGACAAGACGCGATTCGAGTTCCACGAGGGCATTACGGTCGTCGTGGGGCCGAATGGTTCGGGCAAGTCGAACGTAGTCGACTCAATTAAGTGGGTGCTCGGTTCACAAAGTGCCAAAAGCCTACGTGGATCGGAGATGACCGACGTGATCTTCAACGGGTCTGGCAGTCGCAGCCCGTTGAACATGGCGGAAGTCACTTTGGTACTCGACAACCGCGATGGCAACTACGGCGGCGAACGCCTGGGCCGCGAGGTGGCGATCACCCGCCGGGTGTATCGCAGCGGGGAAGGGGAGTACCTGATCAACGGATCGGCCTGTCGGCGGCGCGACATTCGCGACCTCCTGGCTGGCACCGGTATCGGCACCGAAGCTTATAGCATCATCGAGCAAGGCAAGGTCGATGCGCTGCTGCAAGCGTCGCCACGGGATCGCCGGGCGATTTTTGAAGAAGCCGCCGGCATCAGTCGCTTTCGCGCCAAACGTCAGGACGCTGCTCGCCGGTTAGCGCGAGTCGAACAGAACCTGCTGCGACTGTCGGACATCGTCGACGAGGTCGAGAGTCGGCTGCGAAGCATCCGCATGCAGGCGGGTAAGGCGCAGCGTTATCGCGAAGGAGTGAAGCGACTCAAGGAGCTCCGCACCGAGATCGGCATTGCCGACTGGTTTCGGCTATCGGAACGCATCGATAACGTGGCCGGCGAGCTGGGCAACTTCCAGACCGACGACACAGCCCGTCGAGAGTGGATGGAGGAGGCTGATAACCAGTTGCCGAAACTGGCTGAGTCACTGGCCAACGCCCAAGCGGCCTACGATGCTTGCGACGAGCAAGTTACCACGCTTCGCGAACGCATCGCCAGTTGCCAGGCGACACTCAACGGCTTTGATGGCCGCAAGCAGGACCTCGAAGCCAACCTGAAATCGCTCGAAGAGCAGCGCCGCGCGGCCGAAGCGACGCCGGCCACGGATGGGGCCGATCGCGATTCGTTGGCGGCCAAATTGGAAGTCGCCGAGAGCGACTACGACGAAAACAGCCGCGTGTTGGCCGATACTAGCCAGCGTCTGCACGAGCAAACCACGCTGGTGGAGCGTTTGGAAATTCAAGCTCAGGACATCGCCGAGCGTCACGCCGCGACTGAGAATCGCCGCAATTTGATGAGCCAAAAGCTCGAGTCGAACATCGATCGACAGCAAGCTCAGAAGGAGCAAGTCGCTCGTTTGATTGCCGAGCTGGCCGATTTGCGCGAGCAGTTGGAAAAGCTAAATCAGGAGATCGAAGAACTCACCACCAAGCACTCTGGCGCAGAGCATGAGTCGAACTCCAGTGAAGCGGAGCTCTCTCAGTCGCGCGACCGTTTGGCAGCCAGCCAGAGACGCCTGGACGAAGTGCGTCGCGAACATCAGCGGGCCGAGTCGGAGCTGGTCGCCTGCAAGCATCGCATCGAACTCATCGGCGAGATCGATCGTCAGCAGCAAGCGACGAGTCAGCAGGTGCGAGAGTTTGTTTCGCAAACGTTCGGTATTCGTCCGCAGTTGGTTGCCGACGTGCTGCACGTGGATGTCGATACCGCTCCCATCATCGAGGCGGCGCTCGGAGCGCTGGCCGAGTACGTGCTGGTACCTTCATCGGTGAACCTGCTCGACCACGCTGGGGAGCTTCCCCCTGGAGCGAGGATGATGCGGCTCGACTGGCGATCGCCTCCGGCTGCTATCGACCAGCTCGATCTCTCCGACGAACCGGGCGTGTGGGGACGGGCCGATCAGTTTGTCGATAGCGAGGCTCCCTATCAACCATTGATTCGCCGGTTGCTTGGCCGCACCTGGCTGGTCGATTCGCTCGCTACCGCCCATCGACTGAGCGGCATGGAGACCGGACTGAATTTCGTGACCGCCGATGGCGATGTAGTCGGGGCCGATGGCACCATCGTTGCTGGCCTGCGCGACGAAGCGCGGACGTCGCTAACTCGTCGGCAAAACATCGAGCAGCTGAGAGCCCAAGCGGTCGAGCTGAAAACTGACGTCGATCAGTTGGCCAAACAGCAGCGGGAGCTGGAAGCGACCATCACCAGCATTCAGCAGCAATCCTCCGACGCGTTTGAGAATAATCGTCAGGCGATTCAGCATCTGGCAGCGACTCGCGAACGTCTTGCCGTGCTGCAAACGCAGCGCGAAGTGAACGTCAAGCGAGCCGCAGAGGCTGGGAGCTTTGTCGAGTCGCAAGCGGCCCAAACCGAATCGTTGGACCAAGAGATCGAACGCACCCGCGCGGCGATTGTCACGCTCGAAGAGCAGTGCGCCCGCCTGGCGACGCTCCGCGAAGACTTTTCCGCCCGGCTCGACGAGGCCTCGCGAGTTCGCAAGGAGTTGGTGGAGAAGGAAAACCAGCAGCAGCTCGAACTGGCCAAGCTGGGAAGCAAAGTGGAGATGCTACGAACCTCGCTGCAACACGCGACCGAGAGACGGGCGACGAGCGAAGTTTTGGAGGAG
Source organism: Aeoliella mucimassa (assembly GCF_007748035.1). NCBI lineage: Bacteria > Pseudomonadati > Planctomycetota > Planctomycetia > Pirellulales > Lacipirellulaceae > Aeoliella > Aeoliella mucimassa. The sequence goes on along the minus strand of NZ_CP036278.1, from coordinate 4,734,697 downwards.
CTGAGCAAGCATGCGGAAACCTTGCAGACCAGGCTCCAGAATCTCGGCGGCGAACGCGAGCGGTTGGAAGCGGAGCTCGCGGAGCTGAACACCCAGTTGCAGGAGTTGTTGCCGCAGCGAGAACTGCACCAAGTAAAGCGCAAAGAGATTAGCGAACAACGCGACGAGCTGAACAAGAAGCTGCAAGCTGCCCGGCGGCAGATCGACGAATCGCAAGCCCGCCGATCGCAGTTGGAGGTCACCCTGGCCAAGCTCGAACATCAGCGACAAGCCTTGGTAGACCGCTTGCAAGAAGATTACGAGATCGACCTGCCGACCGTGGCTGCACAGGCTCCCGCCGAGCGGCCCGCGATCGATCGCAAGCAGATCGAGACAGAGATCAACCAGATCCGCGACGGGCTCCATCGCATCGGAGCGGTGAACGTCGATGCGCTAGAAGAACTGGAAGAGATTGAATCGCGGTTCGAGTCGATCTCGGCCCAGTACAACGACCTGTCGCAAGCCAAGGCCAGCCTGGAGCGGCTGATGTCGAAGCTGAACAGCGAAAGCCGTCAGCTGTTCCTCTCCACGGTCGAAACGGTTCGCGGGCACTTCAAGGAGTTGTTCCGCCGGCTGTTCGGTGGCGGTGAGGCCGACATTCTGCTGGAGGATGCCGAAGGGGACGACGCGCTGGAATGCGGTGTCGAGATCCGAGCCTGCCCGCCTGGCAAAGACACGCGTACTATTTCGCTGCTCTCGGGTGGCGAGAAGACCATGACCTGCGTGGCCTTGCTGCTGGCAATGTTCCGCAGCAAGCCGAGCCCGTTCTGCATTCTCGACGAAGTCGACGCCGCGCTCGACGAAGCGAACATCGGCAGGTTCGTTGGTGTGTTGTCCGACTTCCTGTCGTCGACGCAGTTCGTGGTGGTGAGTCACTCGAAGAAGACGATGACCGGAGCGGACACCATTTACGGGGTCACGATGCAAGAATCTGGTATCTCGAAGCAGGTCTCCGTACGGTTCGACGACGTGACCGACGACGGGTTCATTAAGCCGACTGCTAAACCGGCCGCTTCGGATCGGAAAGCGGCCTAGACTCAGACCTGCAGGTGTCGCCGCGAGCGACCTACTGAGCAGGTGCGGTGTCGTCCACCGGCCTGGCGGGTGGTGCGGTGGCTGGGTCCAGAAAGCAAGACTCTGGCATGCCGACCGGGGTAAAGGACGAGCAGCATCCGCCCGTCGTGCAGCGGTAGTTACTTGCTTTGGAGTTTCCCGATAGCTGCGAGGCAGTCTCGGGCGAGGCGTACGCGACCAAGTTCACCAGTAATAGCGAGACTAGCACCGCACCCATAATGGACACCGCGACATGCAGTCGCGTGGTGCGGCGTGGTTCGTTGCCGATGAGCAACTCGGTCGATTGCCGGGGGGTGCTGTCGTGCATGCGGTCGCTAAGGGAAATGTGGTTTTCACTATCGGCTAGGTCAAAGCTACGGAGTAGCCCTCGCTCTACGATAGTGTACGCACCAAAGTCGCTTAGCGATCGAAGATTGTCTTGAAGCTGTACCAAGTAGCCTGGCGGCCGGCACGAGCGATCGAGGTGGTCAGCGGGATTTCTTTGGGGCAGACCGACACGCAGTTTTGCGAGTTGCCGCAGACCTGGATGCCGCCGGCCGAGGTCAACGCTTCCAGACGCTGGTCGGAAATCATGCCGCCAGTTGTGTGATCGTTGAACAGTATCGCCTGGCTGATGGGAGCGGCTCCCAGGAACTTGCCTTGTTCGGCTTCGGTCTGGCGTGCCTCGTGCTCTTCGATCGATTCGTTTGGACGGCGAGTCGCTTCGACCTTCAGGTATTGGGGGCAGGCTTCCACGCAGCAACCGCAAGTCATGCATTCCGACAGGGGATAGCGTTGTTCTTGCGACTCTTGAGATTCCTTGGGACCTGCACCGCGATCGTAGTAATCGTCGACAGGCACCCAGGCTTTCACGCGTTCCAGAGCACGGAACATGCGACCGCGGTCGACCATCAGGTCGCGAACCACGGGGAACTTGGTCATTGGTTGCAGCTCGATTTCGCCATCATGCTCTTCGAGCAAGCGGTCGACCAGGGCCGAGCACGACTGCCGAACGCGGCCGTTGATCACCATGGTGCAGGCGCCGCAGACTTCTTCCAGGCAGTTGCAGTCCCAGGCGACTGGCGTGGTTTCTTTGCCTTCGGCGGTGCGAGCCATCGTGGCAATTTTTTGCAGCACGCTAATGACGTTCAGGTTGGGCTCGTAGGGAATACGAAACGTTTCCCAGTAGCTCTGCTGACCGGGACCGGCCTGGCGGAGAATGCGGACGTCGAATGATTGCCGCTGGGTGGCGGAAGCTGTCATGGCGAGCCTTCAGGACAATTGGCGTAATCTTGGGCGTGTATAGGAAATTGTAGGACGCGGTATGGTAGCCGCCAAGCTTAATCGGGGCGGACCTTAGCTCGAGGCCCCAGCCGGTTCGGCTTGCGAGGCTTTTTGCTGGCGTTCCTTCCAAACCTGTTCGATAATGTCGCCACCGACGATGCCGTACAGGCGTGGACGGGGCGGAATGAGCGAGGTATCGACATCTTCATAGCTCAGTGTCGGATCGCCCTTCGAATCGAAGGTGGCAATCGTCGACTTCAGCCACTTCTTGTTCTTGGCGTCGAACTTGTCGCACCAGGCTTCGGCTTGTTGACGACGCTCGGCTGGGTCTTCCGACTCGATGCCGGGCATGTCGAACTCGGGCTTGTAGTGGGCACCGCGGCATTCGTCGCGAGCCAGGGCTCCTTGGAGCAGGGCCTTCGCCAGCGGGAACATGTCGAGCAAGCTCTTGGTGAACATCACGTTCTGGTTGGTCCAGGTGCCGGTGTCCGACAGCGAGCAGTTCCTTGCCCGTTCGTGCAGTTCGTAGATCTTGTCGACCGCGGATTGCAGTTGATCGTTGCGACGTACCACCGTGGCGGCCTTGGTCATTTCCTGACCAAGCTCTTGGTGGATGACGTAAGGATTCTCGCCGCCGGCGGGGCGGTCGAGCAGTTGCTTGTGTTCCATTTCCTTCTTGGAACGCTCCGCACGCATCAGCAAGTCGAACTGCTCATCGCCGGCCGAAGCACCCAGCGAGGCGAGGTCGGTCGCGATGCAGGGGCCGACAAACAGGCCGGTGAAGATGCACGACAGCAGCGAGTTGGCACCCAGGCGGTTACCGCCGTGGTACTGGTAATCGCATTCGCCGATGGCGTAGAGACCAGGGATGTTGGTCACGTGGTTACGCGGCGACGTGGGATTCAATCCACCCGCAGCGGTACGCTCGTAGTCGGCCCACAGACCGCCCATCGAGTAGTGCACCGCGGGAAAGATCTTCATCGGCTGGTCGCGGGGGTCGACGCCTTGGAACTTCTCGTAGATGTGAAGGATACCGCCGAGTTTGCGGTCGAGTTCTTCCCGCGGAATGTGGGTCAGGTCGAGGTAGACGCACTGCTTGTCGCCTTCGACGCTCAGGCCTTCATTCACGCAGACATTGAAGATCTCGCGGGTCGCGATATCGCGAGGCACCAAGTTGCCGTACTTAGGATACCGCTCTTCGAGGAAGTAGTAACGCTCTTCTTCGGGAATGTCGCGGGGAAGACGCGAGTCTTGAGGAGTGCGTGGAACCCATACGCGGCCACCTTCGCCGCGGGCACTTTCGCTCATCAAGCGAAGCTTGTCGGCACCGGGAATCGCGGTGGGATGCACCTGAATGAACTCGCCATTGGCGTACTTCGCACCGTACTGCACGCTACGGCTGGCAGCGCTACCGGTGCAGGCCATGCTCATCGTGCTACGGCCAAACAGCAAACCACAACCACCGGTGGCAAGCACCACCGAGTCGGCTGGGAACGCCCGAATTTCCATGGTCACCAGGTTTTGGGCCGTCGCTCCACGGCAGCGACCTTCGTCGTCGACGATCGGTCCCAGGTAGTCCCAACCTTCGTAGATTTCGACCTTACCTTCGGCATGGCAGCGACGCACCTGTTCGTCCAGGGCGTAGAGCAGCTGCTGACCGGTGGTCGCCCCGGCAAAAGCGGTTCGTTTGAAGAGCGTACCACCGAACCGGCGTTGATCGCGATAGCCTTCCACGGTGCGGTTGAACGGCACGCCCAGGCGGTCCATCAGGTCGATGATCCGTGGGGCCCAGTCGGCCATTTCCTTCACTGGCGGCTGATGCTGCAGGAAGTCGCCACCGTAAACGGTATCGTCGAAGTGCAGATACTCACTGTCGCCGAGCTGGCGAGTGGTGTCGTTCACACTGTTGATACCGCCTTGGGCACAGGCGCTGTGCGAGCGTTTTACCGGCACCAGGCTAAGCAGGTCGACGGCAATGTCCAGCTCGGCAAGTTTCATGGCGGCTGCCAGACCGGCAAGACCACCACCTACGACGAGGACACGTTGCTTGGCCATTTTGGTTTACTCTCCGCTCGTTGAGGTTGGTTCCGACTCGCCCACTTCCACGCTCGGAAGGCTCAGCGTTTCCGCTTCCTCCCGCAGCTCGCCTTCGTACCGCTTGTGCTCGTTCGCAGGAATCAGGCCGTCTTCGACTTTGGCCTCGTACATGCGATCTTCCACTTGCAGGGCTTCTACCGGATCGATTTGGCGGGCACCCCAGATGGCTCCCAGGCCAACAACCGATAGCACCACGAACGCACCCAGGCAGACCTTCAAGGCGCGGGCCTGAGCTTCGGGGCGGGTCCAGATACCCCAGGTGATGCCTGCGGTCCAGATGCCGTTGAAGAAGTGGAAGGCAGCCGACAGCACGCCGAGGGCGTAGAGCAGGGCGATCAGCGTATTGCTAAGTGCCATGCTCAAGGTAGACGATGCATTGTAGGGCGAGAAGACGTGTCCGCCCCATCGCTCGGCCAAGTGCAGCCAGGCGTCGAAATGGAACCAGCCATGCATGTGGAACACATGGTACAGGATGAAGAAGAACAGGTAGAGCGCGGTGATGCGTTGTACCGTGTACCGCCAGTTTGCTTCGTAGGGGTAGTTCTTATTATTGGGCAGCATGCCCATGGTCATTCCCAGACCGACGATCATGTGGAACAAGATCGGCGCGAAGAGCAGGGTCCATTCCACGAGCGGCAGGATGCTGCCAGGCATGTGGATAAAGTGGACCATGTTCTGGAACGCTCCAGGACCTCCCAGCACGCTTGCGTTTACCAATAAATGGAAACAAACGAAGCCGCCGAAGAAGATACCGGTCAGCGAATGAAGTCGACGAATCAGAAATTCGTGACGAACTAAGAACGACGGCTCAGTTGCAGCCACCGTAGCACCTCGTGGGTTTAATGCCAGACGTGTCCGCGACAGGTAACTTTGCCAGACGATGCTTTGGAGTTACCCAGATCGCGAGTTAGCACAACTCGTGTACAGGCTAGTATAGAGCCAAGGGCTCGCGCCGCAAGGTGAGGGGGCCTCATCCAAGCGACAGTTGCACGAATACGAAGCGCCTGTTTCGGCGCGATTCGAGCGGGTTGCTAGCCACGATTTTTGAAACCTTCCGTAGTGTTTATTGTCGCACTACTGGGTAATGCTCGCCCGCTTCTCGCGATAGCGATTCGCCAGCTCTGCCTGTCCTTGTTGCTCGAGGGCTGGGATCAGCAGATCGTAGGCATCCACGTACTGCTCATCCACCTGAATGGCATTGGTGTACGATTGGATAGCGTTGGCGTTCTCGCCAAGGTTCTGTTGGCAAAGTCCACGCTTGAAGTAGTATACCGCCCCGGAAGGTTGCAGGCGGATGCACTCGTTGAAGCTTTCGATCGCCGAAACGTAATCGCCAAGTTGAAAGTAAGCGTGCGCCCGATTCAGGTACGCATCGAGATAGCGATTGCTATAGGAGATGGCTTTGTTGTACGAACGAATTGCTTCGCGATACTCACCCATCTGGGCGTAGACCATGCCTTCCCACAGGTAAGCGCGGGCGTCGCCGTAGTTGAGGGTTTCGGTGTCGGTCAGGTCGCGCAGTGCCAGGTTGTTCTCGCCCATCTTGGCGAAGCAGATCGCGCGACGAAAATAGGCCTCGCCCATTTCGGGGTTCAGGTCGATCGCATCGGTGAATGCTTTGATCGCTTTGCCGTACTCTTTGAGCAACCGATGATTCACGCCTTGGCGGAAGTAAGTGGCCGCACGCGTGGCGTCGAAGTTCTCGGTCTCGGGCAGCAGGCCAAGCAAGGTATCGCAAGTTTCAATGCTACCGAGGTAAGCCTTTTCGGCTTCTGCGGTATCGGTTTCCGCTTTGCCTTTTTCTTCGTATACCAAAGCCAGCGTCAGGTAGGCTTGGGCGAACGGAATGTCTTCCATGCCTTCTTCCGGCACGTACTTTTCGATCGCGGTCTCTAAGTTATCGATGGCGGGACCAAAGTCTTCGTCGGCGATGTAGATGGTCGCCAACGTCACGTAACTCAAGTGATCGTCAGGATCAAGCGAAATGGCTTTCTCGAGATCGGCCGTGGCTTCCTCGATCTTGCTCATGCCCGCGTACGCGGTGCCGCGCAGGCGAAGCGCTTCAGCGTCGTCAGGATTTGCTTCCAGGTACTCGGTAAGCAATGGTTCCGCCTGCTGAGCAGCACCAGGCGCGAATTGGGCCGACAACGCATACGCCTTACCGAGGGCAAACGAATACTCAAGGTTCGAGCGGTCGGCTTCGTAAGCGGCTTGTAGGTCGGGCAGGGCGGTGCCGATGAACTGGTTGCCCAGGTCCATGTACATTAACCCGCGATAGTATTGAGTTTCGGCTCGCAGGGCCTTCAGTTGTTCCGAAGAACCGTTGGTGAAGTCCATCGCCTGCTTGAAGTCTTTCATCGCGTCCTGAGGAAGTTCCAGGGCGGCGAAAGCACGGGCGCGACCAATGTAAGGTCGTGGGTCGATGTTTGAAGCAGCAATCGCTTCGGTAAAGGCGTCACGGGCCCCTTCGTAATTCTCTTGCTCCAAGGCGTCGTAACCTTCGGAGATCGCCGAGTCCACGGCGTCCTGCAAGCCATCCTGTGCCTGAGCGACCGTGCTCATCAGTAACAAACTGGCTGCGATCGTTGCCAGGATACGGGACAAGTGCAGGAATTGCGTCTTAGCCATGTTTAGTCACCTTGAAGTGGATTCGCCGTGTGTGTGTTTGGTGGGGCAGGATGGCTGGGCGCGACCCAGCCAGTCGGCGGAGCTATGAATCGTTCACGAACCCCCGAAACATCGGCTCTCGGGGGGCATGGAGTTACGCAGGGTTATCGGGTGCGCAATGGCACCTGTGGTATGTATCGTGCAATACCCTAGGGAGAGCGTCAGCGAGATTTGAGCCGCTCCAGAGGATTGCTAGCTAAAATAGTACGGTAGATACGAATACGCGGGTAACACCGCCAAAGTTCACGGTTTTCCGATGCTATCTACCAGCTGGCATTTGGCAACCTATGCGGGCGCAGGGAGCTTTGTTTGATTCTGGAAGCCAGTCGATCCGAAAGGGGTAACACGCATCCACGAATTCCAGGGAGGGAACACCGTGCGCAGTTGTTTGACAGTTTTATGCGCTTTGCTTATCGCCTCGAATGCTCTGGGGCAACCGCTCGAAATGCCCACCGAGGTGTCCGGTCCCCCGGCCATGCTCGATGCTCCGCAGCCGCTCACGTTGGAAGAGGCCGAATCGATTGCGATTGCGTCGCACCCGGCCATTGCCGAGCAGCAGGCCATGATCCGCGCTGCCCGAGGCGAATGCTTGCAGGTGGGGCTCGCGCCGAATCCTACGGCTGGCTACACCGCTTCGGAAGTCGGCAACGAAGGCAACGCGGGCCAGCAAGGTCTGTACGTCGGGCAGCAGTTTATCCGTGGCAACAAACTGCAGCTCAACCGTCAGGTGGCCTCGCAGCAAGTGCACGTGCTCGAGCAGCAGCTCACCGCCGAGATGCTGCGCGTTCGCACTCGCGTGCGGATTGCCTTGTACAAAGTGCTGCTCACGCAGCGCCAGGTCGATCTGACCACCGGGCTGGTCGACGTCAGCAAGCAAGCGGCCAAGACCGTGAGCGACCTGTTCGACGCCAAAGAAGCCCGCCGGCTCGACGTCCTGCAGGCCCAGATTGAATCGGATCGCATCCTGGTGAAGCTTCGCCAGGCCGAAGCGAATCGCGACGCTGCCTGGCGCGAGCTGGCCGTGGCCATGGGGCAACCGACCACAGCGCGTCGCGACGTGCAGGCCGATCTCGAATCGCTCGGCTGGGCGTACGACTGGGATACCTCGCGGCAAATGTTGCTCGAGGGGAGTCCCGAGCTGGCTGCGTTGATGATGGATGTCGAGCGGGCGCGGGCGGCCGTGGCCCGGGCGTGTGCCGAGCCAATCTCCGACGTCAGCGCCCAAGTGTCGGTTCAGTACGACGACTCGACCGAAGACACCGTGACTGGCATCCAAGTCGGCATGCCGATTCCGATCTGGAATCGTAACCAGGGTGGCATCGCCAAGGCTCGCAACGAGCTGACCGCCGCGCAGCGCCGGCTCGAAGCGTACGAGCTGCAGCTCACCAGCCAGTTGGCCGAGAAGCTCCGCCAGTACTCGGCCGCCAAGGCCCAGGCCGATGCGTATCGAGGGGGCATCCTGCAGCGGGCCGAAGAGAACCTGTCGCTCACCCGCGAAAGCTATCAGGCGGGCGAGTCGAACTATCTGGAGCTGCTCACCGTGCAGCGAACCTACTTCGAGTCGAATCTCGATTACCTCGGCAGCCTGGGCGAAGTGAACCGCAGTGTGCAGCTGCTAAACGGTTTCTTGCTGGGCGAACCGACAGAATGATCGCGCGCTAGCCGTCGCCCCGGCCATGCTAATGCTCTGCTGAATAGGATGACGCCGCGATGAGGTGACCGCCTGCGCGCACTCTATCTCTACGTTCGGCTTCTGGTGGTAGAAGTGGTGCAGTCATAAGCCACCCATCCAAGGGGTGGTTGGGTAGCGCGCGTGATCGTCGGACCTTCTCGATAACGAATTCCCCTTACTCGTCGCCACGTTGATTCTCGGGGGGGCTGCTCATCTCACCCTTCCAAGAGTTCCTGCTCCGCCCCGGCGTGTCCGGAACTTCCCTCGCCACAAGCTCATCGATCAACAATTCACCGATCTGGGGGAGCACGAGTGGCGTGAACAACGACTGTGTCGGATGTCGTGACCAGGCGTAGCGGTGGTGCCCCTCTGTGTAGGGGGGAGTACTGATGGAGATGTGCTCTGTTTAGTCGTAGTGTAATGCATCTAGCAAAAGCGCATTGACTGGGTGGTAATTCAAACCTACGGTTTTGTGCCGCAACGATTGGTTGCGGGAACTTCTGAATCAAGACAAAGAGCGATTGGATGCCGACCCGGCCCGGTAGGTGGACGGCCGCGTTGGATCCCCGTTCTTGCGCCCACTTTCTGCCACCATTGAGGGGACTCTGTTCGTGTCTGAAGAATACCAACCCATTGAGGGTTTGGGCCGCACAGACGATAGCACGCAGTATCTAACTTTCACGCTCCAAGAAGAGCAGTACGGAATAGAGATTCTTTGGGTCCAGGAGATCAAAGGACACACCAAAGTCACTCCTATTCCCAATGCCCCGCACTATCTGTGCGGAGTGGTTAACCTTCGTGGAACCGTTGTTCCTGTGATCGATCTGCGCGCTCGTTTCTCGATGCCTGAAAAACCATACGACCAATTCACCTGCATCATCGTGGTGAATGTAAATGGGCGAGTCGGCGGATTGGTCGTCGACACCGTGTCGGATGTATTGAACATCGCTACGGATTCGATTGCCGCTCCCCCCGACTTGGCGTCCACAAAAGAACAGTCATGCATTACTGGTTTGGGAAAGATGGACGACCGGATCGTGCTGCTGTTGGATGCGGAGCGAGTGTTCGAGAAACAGGACTTCGATTGTGCTGTCGTTGCTGCTTAATGCGAAATCTTATTCATCATTTGATAAACCAAACGCGTCGATAGACGCAGAAAGTATTTGTTTCAATGGCCTGGTTCAAACAACTAAGCGTGGGGGCAAAGCTATTTGCTGCATTCTCCTCGCTGCTGATACTGATGATTGTCATGGGGTTGGTAGCCATCTCCAAGCTATCGACACTCAACGCCAACGTAGAAGCACTGACTTATAAATGGATTCCCTCTCGTGCGCAGGCGAATCTGCTAAGCACGAACACCTCGAACCATCGGGTCTACACGTTCAAACTGTGCATGGTGGAGACCGATGAAGAAATCACCACGTGCAAGAAAGCGCTGGACGAGTGTGCCCAGAAACTGAATGCCAGTTATGAAGAACTGAGCGAACTGTGCTCGTCGGACGAGGAGCAAAAGAATGTTGATGCAATCGGGAGTCGCTTAACTAAGTATCTTGGCGAAAGCGATCGGATGATCACCTTCTTGGATGAAGGGGGCAAGAGCCAAGCGAAAGAGTTGTTGTTGGGAGGGTTGTTTGCAGCTCGTATGGATCTAGAAGACGCCATCAACGAAGTACTCGCATTCAATCGCGATGGTTGCAACTCCGAAGCAAGTGCGGGTATTGCCGCTTACACTTCTGCATTGATCGTGATCAGTATCGTGCTCGTTGTGAACTGCATCGCTGGTTTGGCGATGGCGGCATGGATTTCGCGTTGGTTTAGCGGTGCCATTCGCAAGGTCGAAACGATCTCCACTTCGGTCGCTTCAGCAGCACAGCAGCTCTCAGGAGCTTCGGATACGCTCAGTTCGGGCACGCAAGAGTCGGCTTCGAGTTTGGAGGAAACCGCCGCGAGCCTCGAGCAAATCACCGCGACCGTGCGGCAGAATGCCGACAATGCCGAGCAGGCGAATCAGCTGGCTAATAGCTCGCGAAAAACGGCCGAGCAGGGGGGCGAAGTCGTCTCCCACGCCGTGCAAGCGATGCAGGAAATCAGCGATTCGTCTCGCAAGATCGCAGACATCATTACCACGATCGACGAGATTGCCTTCCAAACCAACCTGCTTGCCTTGAACGCCGCGGTCGAAGCCGCCAGGGCTGGGGAGCAGGGACGCGGGTTTGCCGTCGTCGCTGACGAGGTTCGCAGCTTGGCCCAACGTTCCGGCACAGCCGCTCGGGAGATCAAAAGGTTGATCGAAGACTCTGTCGACAAAGTGAAAGCGGGGTCCGAACTGGTCAACAAGTCGGGCGAGACTCTGAGCGACATCGTGACGAGCGTCAAGCGAGTGACCGATATCGTTGCGGAAATCGCCGCAGCCAGCAGCGAACAGACCGCCGGTATCGAGCAGATCAACAAAGCGATCACGCAGATCGACCACGTGACTCAAGACAACGCTTCTCAAACGGAAGAGATGAGTTGCACGGCATCGTCGCTGTTGAACCAATCGCAACTTCTTCAGACCGTGGTCTCGCAGTTCAATCTTAGCAAGAACGAACCGACGGATGCCGCGATGCCTATAGCGACGGTCTCGGCGAAGTCGCCAAAGCGAGCCCCCATCTCCGAGCATCGCAGAAAGCCCCGCCCAGCCGTTACCAGGCCGATCGAACGCACACCAGTGGTCGATCACGTAGACGACATGGAACTGGTAGGCGTGGGAGCCGACTACGGCGCGTTCGAAGAGTTTTAATGGATGCGAGTCAATTCCCCCAGGCGGCGCACTTCGTCGCCTGGGGTTTTTTTGTTTGAGACCTTAGAACCAGCAGGCATCCAGTGCTGCCCAGCAGCCAGTGGCTTTGCACGAAAAGACAGGTGCTGCGGTGGATCAATTGTAGAGGGGCGCCGGAGTTCTCAAGCTTCTGGGCACAAACAGTCTCGAACGGAAGTCAGTGGAGCAATAACGAACGCGTGCGAGGTCACGCGATTCAACAATAGTCTTCCAGCTCAACCGTTTTTTGGGGGAATGGTGGGTAACCCTGCTCGCAAAGACTTGCGCAGCCGATCCATCGCCTCCAGCGGCTGCCGCAATCTGTGTTGTGTTCGGAGTAGCGACTGTCTTGAAAATCAAGTCTCCCGGGGGTCATTCCAGGTGGAATTTGTTTTAATCATGGCATTGAGTATCAGTAGTAGTTTTCGCATGCAGGCGGTAAGGGCGATCATTTTGGCTTTGCCTCGTTGCAGCAGCTGCTGGTAGTGCTCGCGAATGACTCGGTTATGCTTGGTCGCGACGAGAGTGGGCATGTAGAGCATCTTGCGTACGACCGCTCGGCCGCCGCCAATCATCCGCTTGCCTCGCAAGGTTCCGCTATCACGGTTAATCGGTGCCAGGCCTGCAAGACGTGACGCCTCGCCACGATTAAGCGATCCCAGCTCTGGCAAGTGAGCGATCAAGGCTGCGGCCGTCGTTGCCCCCACGCCAGGCACCGAGGTCAGCAGTGCCGAGCGTTCTCGAAACTGATCGTCGGCTTGTAATAGCTGTTGGATCTGTTGATCGAGCTGTTCAAGCTGTCGTTGGTAGAAGTCAATGGCTTCTTCAATCGACTGGCGCACCAAGTCATCGTGCTGTGTACCCAACCGGTTTTTCTCCCGCGTCAGAGCATCGCTCACTTGCTGCCGACGTGTCCGGAGGGAACCGAGTTTCCGCTCGTTTTCCGAGGGTTTTTTGGTCTTCTTGGGCTGCATCAGTACCGCATAACGAGCGATCACTAGCGCGTCGAGACGATCGGTCTTGGCAAGCTGGCCTTGAGTACGGGCGAAATCGCGAATCTGACGTGGGTTGGCGATACTCACCACGATCCCTTGCTCACGAAGGAAGTCGGCTAACATTCGTTCGTAGCCTCCTGTCGCTTCGAGGCAGGCATGGGTTACCTGATGCTGAGCGAGAAACTGCTGAAGTTGCTGGCATCCCTCTTGGTCGGCAGGGAAGTGATGCACCTGGGTTTGCCCGGCAACGACCACGTCCCAATGATGCTTGGCAACATCAACCCCAATCCAAGTACTTTGCAAACTGTTTTCCATCGGTTACCCTTCCTTGCTTATACGAGCTTGTTGATGAGACAGCTCCGGCGACTGTTCGGGCTACTTCGACAGGCGGCCGACCGGCGATCCAGCTACAATTTCGGTCTCGTGAGGACCCAGGAGGGCACGATCTACCGGCGGCCGCCGTCTTCTGCTACGTTCGCTGCGCTCACTCCGCAGAAGACGGCTCGGTTATTGATACCAACCTTTCTGCAAGATACAAGGAGGGTGATGACTCGACAGAGTTCTCTGCTTCGTGGTAAGAATGGGTACGGATCATCCGTGTTTCGTACGTATCAGTTGCATGGGAACCCTCGATGAAACATTGCTTTGCTGTTTGCATCTGCTTGTTCTCCTCGTTTGTCATGGCTGTTGCCCAGGAGGGGGGCATAGTGGAGTCAGCTAGTCTCGACTGCAACCCCTTCTCCGAGAAACCCTTAGGCATCCTCTTAACTAAGCGGTAGCTGTTGCACCTAACCCCTGCACGCCACCCTGCATGAATCCAGACCTTGGTGGTTTCTACATAGGAGGTTCACTGCAAAGATGTTTTGCATGCTTGTCACAGCTATAGTAGAATGTCAAGTAATTGCACCCCTCTTGATAGACTACGGAATCTCTCCATGTTCAGGCTACTGATTCTCTTCCTTTTTGGATCACAGTCGATTCTTCAAAGTGCTTCTGCACAGAGTCAACTGCAGTTCAATCTGCTGAGCGATTTTGGGGATGGTACAACGCAGACGTTCGTCTCTGAATCGAATGACACAATATTGGCGGTACGCCTCGTGGTGTTTGGCCATGGCAACGCTGCGGATACAACGGTCGAAATTCGCGATCTGCTACCAGACGGAACGTTGGACTCAGAGATTCTTACCAGTGGAATGTTACTAGCGAGTGATGTACCGATAGATGCCCCTGATTGGCGTACGGTAGTGTTTGACGATCCGTTTGAGTTCACCCTGAACGAAGACTATGGGTTGGTAGTCAACCAATTTGGATCAGGGCCTACAGGCTACAACGACTACGGAGCCTTCATCGATGGTCGCGAGACCGGATATCAAGGCGGGAGTTTGCAGTTCCCACTCTACCCCGGTGATCAGCTAAAAGAGTACCGCCCAAGTGGTGATCTTGCGTTTTCATTTGTAGTTCCCGAGCCATCGTCAGCCGTGCTCATAGTACTATTTTCCGCCCCAACTTTAGTGGGCTGCTTATTCCGGGGCCCACGAGTATAAGGAATCGCCCTCCGTCAGATGCATCGGGGCTTCTCGCCTGCCAGATCAACCCCTTCTGCCACCTCCCAAGCGATTTCTCAAATCGCCACACTTTTCATTGGCAATTGGCCACCAGTGGTGTTCTAATGGACAGGTGATCGTTGGCTATCGGCTATCGGCTGTTTAGTGATTGGAGGTGATCGCGATGTGATGCTTGTCTTGAACTCGAACGACTAGCGACGCGCAGGCGATGGTTTGCTGGCGTGGGTGTTCGCTGCTGCGCGCGTTGGAAAAGCGTTGGTGGGGCTGCGTCGCTGGAAGCTTTATTGGCTCTAGGCTTTAGGCTGTAAGCGGTAGGCTGAGATCTTTCAGTCGCTGGAAGCTCCCTCAAGATGACAATCCGCATTCCGAAATCCCCAATCCGAAATTGCCCAACTCCCAACTCAAAATAGTTTCCCATGGGTGGGAATCTATTTTGGGCAACTATCACAGAGGTGTTGATGCAACACGTTACTGGTAAACGACTTGCGATAAGTGCGCAGCGGAAAAATAGATTCCCACTCGATGCGTTTTGGGAAATGGGATCTATTTGGGTGCGAAATCCACTGGTTTTGTAGCGTGGGCGGCGATTCAATTTTCCCATCGGTGGGAACATTGGGAATCTATTCGCGAACGACCCCGAGCCATCCGCCCCGGCAGGGGACATCTCACTCCCCCGCACGGCGGCCGAGTTGCCTGAGCCATATCGCTCACTGCCGAAGCTCAACCCCCTGGAGGCTCGCTTGCACAACGTAAACAAAAGCATAGAATACGGAGACGCCTGGGGCGGTAGCTCAGTTGGGAGAGCGCTGCGTTCGCAATGCAGAGGTCGAGGGTTCGACTCCCTTTCGCTCCACTTTATAAATCTCGCCGGTAGTCCTCGTCGACTCACCGGCGACTCTCACGTAAGCGGGCATCACACGAGACCACCGGCGCAAGCTTCGCCGATGGGGCAGATGCCTTCGGATGCCCAACGCTCTTGCCGGACGTGCTTCTCCAGCAGCATCGCCTGTAGACGCCGTGCAGAGTCGGCGAAGTGGACAAGCAGCCTCGCCGACTCCGTTGGCAATCGGAAATCAACCATAGCAACCCAAGAAGGCGAGCTTCGCCCGCTTGGGTGCTACGACTGAAAGGAGCAACCAGTGACTGGCTGTGTGGTGCGATGCACTCGCTACTGCTTTGCCTTTTTGACAAACTCGTCGACGACATTCGACATATCGAACGACTTGCCGCCTTGTACCGGTGGGTACTCGGCTAGCGACTTGAGGTGAGCTTGCATGAGTTCGCCCATCGGCTGCATCAACCACGATACTTTTTGCATCAAATGGCCATAGGAGTCCGCACTATCGTAGCCTTCGTACGGGTCCATCCGGATGTTGAACACCAGCGGCGCGGTGCGCGGCACCACGTTCGCGTAGTAGTCCTCTTTGGTCGAGAAGTGGAACTTCCAGGGGCCCATCCGCACAGCAGTAAGTTTGCTTTCGTAGTAGTAGAAGATGTGGTCGCGGTTCGACGAATCGCTTTTGCCTGTCCAGTAGTCGAGATTGTTCACGCCATCGATGTACTGCTTTTCTTCCTCGCGAATCGTGGTAGCGATGTCGTCCATGCCGGCCGCAGCGGCCAGCGTGGTGAACAGGTCCTGATGCGCCTGGATGCCGTTGAGCCGGGTGCCGGCTGGGATGTGGCCTGGCCATTTCACGACACACGGCACACGCACTCCACCTTCGTAGGTGGTCATCTTCTCGCCCCG
This sequence comes from Aeoliella mucimassa, assembly GCF_007748035.1. Lineage (NCBI taxonomy): Bacteria > Pseudomonadati > Planctomycetota > Planctomycetia > Pirellulales > Lacipirellulaceae > Aeoliella > Aeoliella mucimassa. Next base: position 4,718,778 of record NZ_CP036278.1, on the reverse strand, counting down.
GAACGGAGTGGTCGCGCCGTGAGGCCAAGAGGAGTGTTCAGGACCATTATCGGTGGAGTAGACAATGATCGTGTTTTCGTCGAGGCCCATCTCTTTCAAGGCATCCAGCACAAGGCCGATATCATGATCATGCTGCAGCATGCCCGCCCCATGCACATCGCTCTCGCTGGTGATCTTCTCCACCTTGCGGAGCCACTCGTCATCGATGCGAGTGTAAAGGTGCATGCGGGTGGTGTTGAGCCATACGAAAAACGGTTCGTCCGCTTCTTTGGCCTTCTCGATAAACCCAAGCGCCTTGGGGATGACTTCACCAGCGTCGAAGTTCTTCATCCGCTCCTGAGTCAGCGGGCCGGTATCTTCGATCGTCTGCTTGCCAACCTTTCCAAAACGAGGGTCTTCCGTGGGGTCGTCGGTATCGGTCGCGAACGAATGAATCACACCACGAGTGCCAAACTTCTTCTCGTACGCTTCGAGGCTGCCCGAGTACTTCTCACCAAAGTTTTGGTAGTCACGTTGCTCGGCTTCTTCCTGAGTATTGAGATGGTAAAGATTGCCATAGAACTCATCGAATCCATGGGCAGTCGGAAGATGCTCGTTGCGGTCGCCCAGGTGATTCTTGCCGAAATGGCCGGTGCGGTAGCCTGCTTTTTTGAGATACTCAGCCAGGCAGGGCGATTCCGCTTGCAGCCCGAGGGTGTCGCCTGGCTGTCCAACGGTGGTCATGCCCGAACGAATGGGATACTGCCCGGTGATGAATGCAGACCGCCCCGCGGTGCAGGATGGCTGGGCGTAGTGATCAGTGAAGAGCACTCCGCCACGAGCGATGCTATCGATGTTCGGCGTCGTATAGCCCATGATGCCATTGCCGTAGCAACTGACATTTGACCAGCCGATGTCGTCGCCCCAGATGACGAGGATGTTCGGCTTGTCGTCACCTTGGCAGGTCGCCGAGCCAAACAGGAGAACCAAAAGAGCCAGGAAACCGGGTAAGCGTCGCATACTCGTACCTCCAGATCGCGGATTTGACGAATTGGAACAGGCCGCCCTTCAGATAAGCTAACGCACTGCTGGTTTAGGGGAACTTTCTCGCAGAGGTAGCAAGAAAAGTAAGCAAATCCCCCACTTTTTTCTAAGTAGATATGGCGCGTAGCAGCCATCCTTGTTAGTTAGGTTCTCCGGACAGAAGAAGCCACGATGAAGAACTCCTCGTGGCGAGGCTTTGGGCGACTGAGAACATGATGATGTTTGAAGGGAGCCCGAGGTCCACCCCTAAGGGATGGAGTGTTTTAGGGCGGTACGATTGCCGGTGCCCGACGGCAGTCGATTCTGCTCTTATACCCGACAGATCTCTGCGAATGAATTCAGGTGTTTCGCGTGGTCCACATCGCGAGCCTACGCCTTCGGCTGCGGGGCAAACGGTTTCTCCCATTGTCCCCTTTTTCGCTGGGAAATGGCCACCTGTGGTGTTCTAATGGACAGGTGGTGTGTTGTCCGTTGTTTGTGGTCAGTAGTCCGTTGTTGGAGGATGGAGAGATGTAACCGAGTGAACATTAAATCCACTGAAATATCTACCACACAAGCGCACTGTAGGAGCGGTCTCTGACCGCGATGGCCCTTGCGTAGGCGTTCGCTGCTGCGCGGTTGTTAAAGCTGTGGGCTTTAGGCTGTAAGCGATAGGCTAGATTTTTCAGTCGCTGGAAGCTCCTTCAAGACGACATTCCGCATTCCGAAATCCCCAATCCGAAATCCCTCAACTCCCAACCAAAATACTTTCCCACCCATGGGAATCTATTTTGGGCACTTTCCGTGGAGGTGTTGATGCAACTTCATAGCTACCAACGACTTGCGATAAGTGCGCACCGCAAAAATAGATTCCCACTCGATGCGTTTTGGGAAATGGGAATCTATTCGCACGCGAAAACCACTGGTTTTGTAGAGTGGGCGCGGATTCAATTTTCCCATCGGTGGGTAAATTGGGAATCTATTCGTCTCGTGCAAATGCAGCGTAGGATCGTGGGACAGGTTAGGCCAATCGAGCCACGCCTGGGCGCGGGAGCTGTGCTGGCTACTCGATGGGTTCCGGAACGGTCGGCAGCAGCAGTACGTCGTCTAGCTTCAGCGGATTCTCCAGCTCCGGCATGGGTTCCAGTGTTGGCTCTTCGAGTTCCAGCGGAGCGTTGGCTGGTTCGGGTTGGTCGGTGGGTAGCTGGGGGGCGTCGAGCCCTTCCACAGCATCGGTCGGAACCGGCTCCGGAGTGGTCGGCAGTTCGATCTCGCCGAGTGGGATCACGGCAACGATTTGTTCACGTTGCTGCGGGCAGTCCCAGCCGCCGCCGAGGGCGCGGTAGAGTTCGATCAGCGAGGCGGTTACTTCCCCTTCGGTGGTCGCCAGTTGGTCCTGGGCTTGGAGCAACGACCGCTGCGAGTCGAGCACTCGCTGGAAGTCGACGGTGCCGCGTTGGTACTGGGTAACCGCAAGCTCGACGGCCCGCTCGAGGGCCGCGACGCTATCGGCGAGCGCGGACTGACGTTTTTGCTGACGAGTGTAGTTGATCAACGCGTTGTCGACTTCCTCGGCTGCTTCGAGCACGGTTCGCTGGTAGGCGGCCACGTACTCGGTGGCCAGAGCGTCCTGCAAGCGAATGTTGCAACGAACCCGCCCGAAGTTGAGCAGGTTCCAACGCAGCGTGGGTCCCACGTTGGCCGAGATGCTGTTATCGGTAAACAGGTTGTTGACGCGTTGCGATTGCACGCCGAACGAGCCAGTGAGCGACAAGCTCGGGAACAGGTCGGCCTTGGCTGCCCCGATGCGAGCGACTTGTGCGACGAGGGTGTACTCGGCTTGGCGAATATCGGGGCGGCGACGCAGCAGGTCGGCCGGAATGCCGACTGCAACTTCGCCTGGCGGTTGAGGAATCGGCTGGCTGCCGGAGAGCAGCTCGTCGACATAGCCTGGTGCGCGACCGAGCAACACGCTCAACCGGTTGACCGCTTGTTGGTAGCCGATTTCGAGCGTAGGAATCTCGGCGCGAGTGGTTTCGACATTCGCTCGAGCCTGAGCGACGTCGAGTTCGCTGATCAGCTCGGCTTCGAATCGTTTTTGGGTGATCTCCAGGCTCCGCTGCTGAGCTTTGAGATTCTCCTGAGCGATCGCGAGCCGGCGCTGGAAGGCGCGAGCGTCGACGTAGTTTGTTGCAACCTCGGCGAGCATCAGCACCATGGTATCGCGATACGCCCAGACGCTGGCGCACACTTCGGCTCGGGCGGCTTGCACGTTGCGACGGAGTCGCCCGAAGATATCGATCTCCCAACTACCGTTGAGACCCATGGAGTATTGATCGAAGGTATCGTCGAACTGGAAGCCACCACCGCCGCCGTCGTCGCCCACGAGCTGGCCGGTGAGCCCGCCAGTAGTGGGTTGCTTCTGAAAGTTGTAGGCCGTCTCGCCATCGAACTGAGGAAACAGATCGCCGCGTACGACGCAGCGTTGGTAGCGAGCCTGAGCAATGCGAAGTGCCGCTTCGCGGAGCGACAGGTTATTGTCGACCGCTTCGCTCATGAGTTGGTCGAGCGTGGAGTCGCCAAAACCGAGCCACCAGCAGGCTTCGGCTTGAAGCTCAGCGGTGGTGCTTTCGTCCGGGCGCCACTCCTGAGGGACCTCGGTGTGAGGGCGAAAGTAGTCGGGCCCTACGATACAGCCCGAAAGGCAGGCCGCAAGCGTACAGATAATAAGGTGAGCGCACAGACGCATAGCAACGACATCCTTGTCGTTCGTCCTGCTGGTAGCAGGCCGAGGTTAAATTAGCGCCAGTCAGATCGGGGGCTTTGACCGGATTTCGGATTGTGAACTTGTTTGATAGCCCTCGATGGCAGCCAAGGTAACTCGATAGATGTGCTCGGCAACTCGTTCGGCCGTTAGTTTTTCGTATTCACCCGTGGGGAACATGAACTTGTCGACTTCGGCTCCAACGCGGTAATGCATGCACTGCCCGATGACGGAGAGCACTAACAACCGACGTTCGGTGCCTGGAAAGCCTTTCGGTAAAAGAGCCTGTAATGTTTGCTCGAGAAAGTCGAATCGCGGTTTAACGAACGTTTTGAAGAACTGCGCTGTCGTTTCACTAGGGTCGGTCAGTTCGCGTGCTAGCAGCAAGTGATGTGGCTGATCCCTGCGTTCTCCCCCAAAGACAATGCCCATGGTTTGATGGATGAATTGCCTGAGTTTTTCTTGGGGGGTGCCGGTGGTTGGTATTTCGGTAAAAGGTTTGTCCTGCATCGCCAGGTGGTGGGCTTCGGTCACCGCCGCGGCATGGAGCGTACGTTTGTCCTCAAAGTAGTATTTCACCGCGTTTACGTTGAGCCCAGCGGTTTCGCAGATATCCCGCACCGTAGCCCCCTCGTAGCCTTTGGCCGCGAAGTGCTCGATAGCTGACTGCAGCAACCGTTGACGGGAATCCTGGCTCATTTCATACCAATCGGGCGAATCTCGATTGACCTTCAGAAAAAGGACGATACCATGGAATTAAACAGGTGTTTAATTTCTCGAAAGGGCTGTAATCAAAGGCCCTGCCAGTTAAACGCCTGTTTAAATTTAGGCTAAGAGCCGGTCGTCGAATAGTCAAGGCGACTCCCACCCGGAACCACGTTGGCCTTTCTCAAAAGGCTCCTTGCTCAGATGACCAGCAGCGATAAAAGTGCGCCTACCAGCAGGTGGTTCGAGATCTTGTTCCGAACCGCTGCGTCGATAGCTTTGCTGGCAGCCGGCGTCGGGGGCTGTTTGATGATGGGCAAGGTAGAGACCCACCGCGGTGCCGAACCTGAAGCTCCGGTGCCGATTGTCGAGGTGGCCGTTGCTCAGGAGCAAAACGATGGCATCCCCTTTTCGGTCGATGGCGTCGTGGTGCCTTACCGCCAGGTGGAGATCGCGGCCGAGGTGAGCGGACGCGTTGAGTACAAGGCCGACGAATGTCGCGGCGGCCGCACGGTTCGCCAGGGGCAATTGCTGCTGCGGATTGATTCGCGCAACTATCAACTAGAAGTCAATCGACTGCAGCAGGAACTGACGCAGGCCAAGGGAACGCTGGAGGAACTCGAAGTTCAAGTCGAGAACGCGAAAACGCAGATTGAGCTGGCCGCGGAAGACCTGAAGATTCGCCAACGCGAACTGAAACGCTATGCCGAAGTAAACGACCCCGGCGCGGTGTCGGGCGCGGAGGTTGATACCGCCCGCCGCAACGAGCTGTCGGCCCGCAATACGCTGGAGACCCAGCGTGACCGCCTGCAGGAGCTAGAGTCGACACGCACCCGCCTGGAGAGTGTCCGGGATTTGGTGCAGGTGAATCTCGACAAAGCCCAACTCGATCTCAAGCGATGCGAGATCTACGCACCGATCGAAGGTATCGTCGTAAGCGACGAGGTGGAGCAAGATGGCTACGTGCAGCAAGGCACGCCTGTGGTGGTGTTGCAAGACACCTCGCAGGTGGAAGTTGCTTGCAAGCTCTATATGTCGCAAATGAACTGGCTTTGGCAGTCGTCGAATCCCGCGGATGGCGACGCGGAGGGAGTCAGCGCGTTTGATTTCCCCGCGACTCCGGTCGAAGTGGTTTACGACCTGGGAGCGACCTCTTATGTATGGGATGGCGTGCTGCAGCGGTACGAAGCGGCTGGCATCGACGAACAAACTCGTATGGCACCTTGCCGAGTGCAGGTGAAGAACCCGCTCGAGGCTCGCCTGGAAGTCGACTCGCAGGCGGTCGAAGACGCCCCGCGGCGATCGTTGCCAACGCTTATGACCGGCATGTTTGTCGAAGTGCGAGTGCGGGCGACTCCCAACACCACCCTGGTGCGAATCCCTCAACAAGGTTTGCAGCCTGGTAATAAGGTATGGGTGGTGCGTGATGGCGAATTGGTGATTACCAACGTGCGACTGGCTGGTCGCGACGGAGAGGGAGCGGTGATTTACGGGGCGCAAGGAGGACCGATGCCGGGAGATCAGGTGATTGTCTCGCCGATGGCGGCCCCGCGCGAAGGCCAGCGAGTTGAGGTTCATAAAGACGCATGAAATCTCTAGTACGTTGGGCCATCGAGAACTCGCCAGGGCTGAACATCGTGATTATCGCGGTGTTCGTCGTCGGGTTCTTTTCGTTCTCAAGCTTGCGCCGCGAGTCGTTCCCCGAGTTCGATCTAGACATGATCCTGATCAGCGTGCCCTATCCCGGGGCCGCTCCCCAGGAGGTGGAGGAGGGAATCTGCCAGAAGATCGAAGAAGCGGTTCGCTCGCTCGAAGGTATTAAGAAGGTCACAGCGTCGGCCTCTGAAGGTTCTGGTAGCGTGGTCCTCGAACTCGAGACCGGCGGGCGGAGTCCCGATCGCGTGCTCGACGAAGTGCGTAGCGAGGTCGATCGCATACCGAGTTTTCCGCTCGAAGCCGAGGAGCCGGAGATTCGCCTGGTGACCGCGCGGCGGCCGGCCATTCGTATCGGCGTGCTTGGCCCAGACAAAGAGGGAGCCCAGGCCGAATTGGAACTTCGAGACATTGCCGAAGGTATTCGCAACGACCTGTTGCTCTATAACGAGATCTCGCAAGTCGACCTGACTGGTGCACGCGATTACCAGATCGACATCGAAATCGAAGAAGACACCCTTCGCTCGCACGGGCTGACCCTCAAGCAGGTGGCCGAAGTCATCGGGCGGGAGAATCGCGAGTTGCCGGCTGGTTCGATACGTGGTTCGTCGCAAGAAGTGCTGCTGCGGGGGAACAACCGCCGGACGACAGGAACCGAGATCGCCAAGCTGCCACTGGTGACTTCCTCGGGCGGGGCGGTGCTCACCGTGGGCGACTTGGGCAACGTGCGCGACGAGTTCGTCGATTCGGCATCGCTCAGCCGTGTGAACGGTCGCCCTGCATTGTTGCTTTCGGTGCAGCGGAGCATGAGCGAAGACCTGTTAAAGGCGGTCGATCAAGTCAAAGAGTACGTCGCCGACGCAAAACTGCCGGAAGGCTACGACCTAGTGACCTGGGCCGACGAGTCGGTTGAGGTACGAGGTCGACTTAATCTACTAATTAAGAACGGCTGGCAAGGTCTGGTGCTGGTGTTCTTGTTGCTGGTATTGTTCTTGGAATTGCGGCTCGCGTTCTGGGTAGCCATGGGCATTCCCTTTACGCTCATGGTTACCGGCACCTACCTGCTGGGTACCGATCAAACGCTCAACATGCTGTCGATGTTTGGCTTTCTCATGGCCTTAGGCATCGTAGTGGACGACGCGATCGTCGTAGGGGAGAACATCTACGCTCATCGGCAGATGGGCAAAAACACGCTGCAAGCAGCACTCGATGGAACCGTAGAAGTGATGCCATCGGTGTTTGCCTCGGTGCTCACCACGATTATTGCCTTTGCTCCGCTGTTGTTTGTGTCGGGCATCATGGGCAAGTTCATGGCGGTCATGCCGGTTGCGATTATCGCGATGCTCACCGCTTCGCTGATCGAAAGCGTGACCATTCTGCCGATGCACCTCGCGCATCGCGACAACCTGCTATTCAAAATCTTGCACGTAGTGTTCTACGTGTTTGCCTGGGTCGTACCGGTCGCCCACTGGCTCAACGCTCGGGCAACTAGTGCGCTTGAGTGGTACATCTCTCGCGTCTACGAACCAACGCTGGCCGTGGTGCTGCGTAACCGCACGATCTTTCTAGCGGGCTGTGTAGCCATGCTGATTTTCACCGCGGGGCTCGTGCGATCGGGGGTCACTCCGTTTGTGTTCTTCCCCAAATTGGATGGCAACACGCTACTCGCTTCGGTCAAGTTTCCCGATGGTACGCCCGAGCAGGTGACCGATCGCTGGACCAAGCACGTGGAAGACGCATTCTGGCGAGTCGCCAAGCGGTACGAGGAGCAAGGCGAGCCAATTGCCGAGTTGTCGTACCGGGTGGTCGGCGAGCAGGTCTCGGGCGGCGGTCCTGGAGCGGTTACCGCCAGCGGCGGCAGCGGAAGCCATGTCGGCAGTGTCGAAGTCGAACTACTACCCTCAGAGAAGCGAACCATCAAGGGCGAAGCGATTGCTGCAGCCTGGCGCGAGGAAGTCGGCGACGTGCCCGGCACCGAGGATCTGACCATCTCGTCGCGCGGCGGAGGACCTGCCGCCACGGCCATTGAGTTCAAGTTGCTCGCCGCGCCGGAGTATAAAGACGAGCTGGAGAATATGGTCGAACGGTGCAAGGAAGAGCTTGCCCGCTTCCCGGGAACCTACGCAGTGAACGACGACTCGCTGCCTGGCAAATGGGAGTATCGTTTCCGCATTCGCGAGGAAGCCGCCAGTCTCGGTGTGAAGACTTCGGACTTGGCCGAGACCGTGAGGGCGGCCTTCTATGGCGAAGAAGTGATGCGGGTGCAGCGTGGCCGCCACGAAGTGAAGATCATGGTGCGGTATCCCCGCGAAGAACGCCGCCAGTTGGCCAATTTTGACGAAATCCGGGTGCGATCCGACGATGGAATCGAACGCCCGATCAGCGAGTTGGCCGAGGTCGACATCGCCCGCGGTTACTCGGTGATCACGCGCATCGACCAGCTCCGCTGCATTACCGTGTCGTCCGACGTCGACGAAACGGCCGGCAACACTCGGCAAATCACTCAGGCGTTGCGGAGCAAAGTGGTGCCGGAACTCTCGGAAGAGTTTCCGCATGTGTCGGTGCGGTGGGAAGGTCAGCAGGAGCAAACCGCCGAATCGATCGGCAGCTTGTTCACCGGGTTTGGTGTCGCCGTACTGGCGATGTTCGTGTTGCTATCAATTGAGTTTAAGTCGTACTTCCAGCCCTTGATCATCCTGGTGATCATTCCCTTCGGCATCGTTGGAGTGGTGTTCGGGCACGCGTTGCAAGGCTTGCCTGTTACACTGTTCAGCATGTTCGGCCTGGTTGCCCTGACCGGTATCATCATCAACGACTCGATCGTGCTGGTCGATTTCATCAATCATCGCGTGCGGGAAGGCTTGCCGCTGAACGTGGCGGTGCACGAAGCAGGAGTGCGACGTTTTCGGCCTGTGCTGCTTACCACAGTGACTACGATTTGTGGTTTGCTACCGATCTTGCTCGAGACCTCGTTCCAAGCACAATTGCTCATTCCCATGGCAACCAGCATTGCGTTCGGCGAAATGGTCGCCACCGTGCTGGTGCTGTATCTGGTGCCAGTTTGTTACTCGGTGTACGGCACCCTATCGGGCATGGATCGTACGAATGTCGACTCAGACGATACCGAAGACCCTTTGTTGGAAGACTCGCCGGAGAGTCGCTACGCGCCCGAAGAGTGCGTTGCGTAGCCGATGCTGGGCGAGGGATTATTCGGCAGGTAGACCAAACGCGAAGACCAGCAAGCACAGAACCCCCACGGTAGAGAAGCCAGCCAGGTAAGTCTTGCGTTTGGGGAGATCGGACTGCTGCCAGGCAACTACCACGGCTACCACGCATTGCAGTAAGTAGTACAACGCGAACGCCCGCGAAGCGTAGGCGATGATGCGATTCACGTCGGTCGCCCAGGTGAGAGCGATGGTGATGGCCATGATGATCTGATACGCATATCGCACAGGGAGTCGGCTTCCGGTAAGGTCTTCGATCAATCCGCCAGCGCCCTCCTCATCGGCCACAGCCGCACTGAACTGGCTGCCGATCGCAGCGATCGAAATCAAAAAGGGGAGCACTAACGCAACTGGTTGTGTCATGTTGACTACCGCGGTGACATCGGTGCCAAGTTTGCTGCTCATCAACACGGTCGCCAACGCGATAAATACCACATAGATCGCCGCCGAAATCAACTGCGAGTTTCGCATAGTCACGATGCGCAGATCGGCAGGGTGTTCCTCGCCGAGGTAACGCGATGTTTCAAATCCTTGGACCACGATTAGCAAACCAAGCAGCACACGGATACTGTGCACGTTGAAATCCACTTGCATGTCAGGCAGATGCCAGGAACCTGCCATCGCAAGTTGACTGTTGTGTACCGCCAGGGCGACCAGCAAAGCAGCAATCATGCCGAGGTTCAGCGCGACTGCGTATTTCTCGAGCCGCTCAAGCATGCCGAGCCCACGCCAAGTGCCGACGCCACCAATCACGACCAACAACACGGTAGTGACCGTGTTCTCGGCAAATTGACTCCGCACATGAATCGCGTTGAGCAGAAACGCAGCCAGCAGCTGCAAGTAATAGGTCACCGAGATGAAATACGCCCCTGCCAGAACCATTCGCGAGAGAAAAGCTACCGACTGGGCAGCGCCGTGCCCGTTGTTTTCGATCGGCTCGAAATGGCGGATGTTGAAGCGGATGACCTCTCCCACCGCATAGGCAACTGCCAGCAGGACTGCCATGCAGAACACGGCCGAACTCCCCACCAGTCCACCTAACAACGGCGCACTAATAAGAAAGCCGCTGCCCATAATCGAGGCCAGCGGCGTGAGCGTGGCTTGCCACTCGTTGGAGCCGGCCAGTCGCTTCGAAAAAGCGAAATAGCCGGCCAGGCCAAGAGCGACCACAATGATAACTACATTCAGCATAGGCTCTATTCGTCGGAAACGATCCAGGCGTGGGCTTTGTCGAGGTCTGTTTGATCGAAGTACTTAATCTTAGCTCCTGTGAAGGGCTTGCAAAATACCGACATGCCTTCTTCCCACTTCGATTCGCCAACGATGGCCAACCGCTCAACATCGCTCCAGTGGGCGAAATCGAACTTTACATCCTCCCACAAAGCCCCGGCTGTCCAACCGTGGAAGTCGTGCATCTCAAAGAGAACCCGCAGCTTGCCGTGCTCTTTGATTTGTTGTTCGATGGCAGGGACAAACGTCTCGTAGTCTTCTTTGGTCAGTTTGCCAGTCGCTTTGACGTGCAAAATTTTGCCGGTCGCGACGATTTCGAGTTGGCTTAACATGACTCGCTCCTTTCAATGGAATCCAAATGAGTTTCCGTTCGGGTGCGCTTTGCAGCACTATAGGCAGTCTCTGGCCATTTGGCTCGGCACGATGCAGGAATGCCCTTTCGTTCTACGGCTAAACCGCCAAGGCAGGTTGGTGATTTTGAGTTTTCACGACAGAAAACCGGTACGAAGACCTTTAATGTTACCAGTGATGGTTCCGTTCCTTCCAAGTACTGTGCGTCTTCCATGAAATCTCGCGTCGCATTCCTCTGTTTGGCCCTCACGATGGTACTTGCCTGGTGCACTGGAGCCGCTCGTCCCTGCACGGCGGAGGAGCTGCCTGGCCAGCGTTCGGCGAGCGTGGAACTCACCCCCGTGCCCGATCATACGGGGGATTATTACCGCACGCAAACCACTTTGGATGGATCGCTCTATCTCACCGCCGACGAGGCGTTTTTTCGGCAAGGCAAGCTGCGAGCGACAGGTGAATCCGCAGCACCGGACCCCGAAAAACTCAATGGCGGCAAATCGTTTGCGAACATCGAAGGATGGCAACCTGGCGACAGTTTCGAGTGGGGAGTGCTCTTTCGCCAAGCTGGCGAATTGAAGGTGGACCTCTCCCTCACAGCCGACGACTCCGTCAGTCGCTGGATGCTCACCATCGGTTCGGAGCAACATCCATTGGCGGTCGACTCCGCTACGGCGAAGCTGAGTGTGTCGACCAAAATCACCGAGTCGCAACTCGGACAGCAAACGATTCGACTCACCTGCGAGCATGCTCAAGGTAAACTGAGCCTGCAGCAGGTGGTGCTTTCGGGCGAAGCCGCCCGCGACAGCGCGGTGCTCCGTCAGCGATGGCGACCCGCGGCCGCCCATGCCCGCTTTAGTAGTTCGCAAGCAACCGGGCCGATCCAGTTGTGGGTGATGGAACTCGATGCGGTGCCAGGCGAGTTTGGTTGTTACAGTCCGGTGACAACCCCGTTTGGCTACTACGGTGCCTCGTGGGAAGCCGACGGGCGTGTGGGGACCAGCTTTAACTTCTCGCTCTGGTCGTTTCAGCGTGGAGGTCAGGAACCAGCCATCGACAGATTGTCGCATCTCCTCGCGATCGGCAACCCCGACGCTGAGTTCGGCGGGTTCAGTCACGAGGGAACCGGCGTAAAGGTCCGCGGCTGGCAACCACTCGAAGGCCATCAATCGCAGCGGCAAGCCTTTGCTCTACGCATGGAGCCAGGCGATCCCTACAGCACCTATTACAGTTACTACTATCTGGCCGACGAAGATCGCTGGCAACTCTTCAGCATCGGCAACAAATACAACGGCAACCGTCCTCCAAAATCGCTATGGGTCGGTGGATTCGTTGAGGTGCCCGGCCCGCCGAACCGCCAGCGAACTGGCATCTATCCACGCACCATGCGTTATCGCGGGTGGGTTGAGAATACCAGTGGCGAGTGGTTCCCGCTCGACCAGATGAGCAACGGCGATATCGATCGGGCGACGAAGCTCACCGACACCGAGCGCGGGTGTACCGACGATGGCCGCTTCAAACTCACCGCTGGTGGTTGGAAACTATATACCCCCGCGGAACAAAAGCGGATCGCCAATCCCAACGCGACTCCAGTCGCAATAGCTCCGTACCTCGAACCACGACACCTGGCCACGTTGCATTCGGTTCCTGCTGAAGTGAAGCTGCTGGAAGTGCAACAGCAAGCGGGCGTGCTTCGCGGCAGCTACACTTTGCAAGGCGAACTGGAGTCGAGCGAGGTCACCGCCTACTGGGGAACGCAGGAAGCCCTGACGTTTGCCGACCGCTGGCAACACTTCCGCACGCTGGAGCAAGGTGCAGCGGGCGAGCATCGCTTTGAATTGCCGCTCACCACTTCCGGCGAGCCGGTTTACGTGCGGCTGTTTCTGAAGAGCAGGGCAGGGCAGTTTTGGTCGCCAACGACCGCGATCGCCCAGCCGTAGCTTGGAGCGGATTATTCCTTGGCGGCGGTTTTCCTCGGTCTTTGGGGGCGTGCTATCACCGGTGAGGGGATTTTCGCCCGCTCGCGAACTCTCGGCGAATCGACTGCGTAACAGAACCAACGCCACGGAGCGGCTGTCTTGCTTTTCTTGCTCCTTCGGCGTCGGTTGGTCGGTGATAGTGAGGTCCCGGCCTGTCTGGCAAGACGCCATTACCATAGAGCGGTCGTGCCCCACGAATCCGGCGGAGTCCGGAGAATCGGCACGGTCGGCAGGCTCCGGCGAACTGCTGCGAGCGGCCCCAGCAATTGACGCGTCGCGACGCATGCGGCGCTTGTGCGGGTCGTACGGCACACCGCGGCCAAAAGCGTAGGAAAAAACTGGCTTAGTTTTTTTGACTGCCTTGTTTTTGCGTCCTATATTCGCTTGTGCCCCGGATGGTACCGCCACCAAGGGAGCATCCTGCCCCGCTCGGCTTCATCGTCAAGTCGTCTCGACCGCTGACGTAGAGCACTCTCGCGATAGACGGAACGAACTTAGTATGCGTAAGACGCCCAATAGCTTCTTGTTTCAATTGACTGCTGCGGTCGGCCTGATCCTCGGGTTTGTCGTAAGCGGTACATCTTCGCAGGCACAAAGCGAATCGGTCGCGATTGCCAGCGAAGCGTTGCCTCAAGAGATTTCGCAGTTGCTGGCCGCTGGCCGCAAGCTCGAAGGCGAGCATCGCTGGGGCGAAGCACTCGCTCACTACGAACAAGCAGTTCGCAAGCATCCCGAAGATCGCAGCCTGGCCCAGCGGTACGACATTGCTCGCTTGCATTACGGGGTAGAGCGCCGGTATGTCGATCGTAGCTATCTCGACGCGGTTTCGACTCTCGATGGCAACGATGCGAACGACCTGTATAACGAGTTGTTGCTCAAAATCGATTCGCACTATGTGGTGAATCCACCTTGGAACAGCCTTGCCCGTCGGGGAGTGCAGTCGCTCGACGTCGCGTTGACCAAGACCAATTTCCTGCGGCACAACAATATCTATGCCGATAAAGATCAACTGCTCGAAACCCGCCGGGCGATTTATGGCCCGCTTTCGCAGCAGATTACCACTCGCGAGCAAGCCCTGAGCGTCGCCCGCCAAGTAGCTAAAATTGCGAACCAACGAGTGCAGCTTCGCCCTTCGGCGGTCGCTCTGGAGTTCACCTCGGCCGCTGCAGAAGGACTCGATCATTACTCGTCGTTCCTCTCCGGCAACCAGCTCAAAGAGATTTACTCGCAGATCGAAGGCAACTTCGTCGGACTCGGCGTCGAGCTCAAAGCCGCTCCTTCGGGTGGGCTTGAGATCGTCAACGTGATTCCCGGCAGCCCTGCTGAGCGGGCCAACATCGAAGGTGGCGACATCATCACTGCCATCAACGGCAAAACGATCACCAGCATGTCGACCGACGAAGCCGCTGGCATGCTGACCGGCGAAGAAGGCACCTACGTGGAAGTGCATGTGGTGCCCCCTCACGCTGTCGCCAAGACTGGTGACCTGATCGCCATGCCGAAGACTCGCACCCCGTTCGACGTGAACGTCCGTCGGGAGCATGTGGATGTCCCCAGCCTGGAAGAAGTCGGCATTATCGACGAAGCCTATGGGGTCGCCTACGCTCGGGTGCCGGTGTTCCAGAAGACGACGAGCCGCGACCTGGAACAGGCCCTCTGGGACCTGCACTCCAAAGGCATGCGGACCTTGGTGCTCGACCTGCGTGGCAACCCGGGTGGTCTGCTAACCGCTAGTGTCGAACTGGCCGATAAGTTCGTGGCTCAGGGACGCATTGTCTCGACCCGCGGTCGCAGTGCCGGCGAAGATTTCGACTACACCGCCCATCGGGCTGGCACCTGGCGGGTGCCGCTGGTGGTGCTCATCGACGACCAAAGTGCCAGTGCCAGCGAGATTTTTGCCGCCGCCATCCACGATAACCGTCGCGGTACCGTGGTCGGCGAACGCAGCTTCGGCAAGGGTTCGGTTCAAGGCATCTTCCCGCTGGGGCATGCTGGAGCCGGCATCCGGCTGACCACGGCCAAGTTTTTCTCTCCCACAGGACAACCAATCAGCAAGGTCGGAGTACAGCCCGATATCGTCGTGCGACGTGCTAACGGTTCGCCTGAGGGAGCTCAAACAGTCGCCTATCGCGGCGACGGCGACGATCAGGTGCTCGCCCGGGCGTTGGAAGTAGCCCGCAGCCAAGTGGTGCAAAACGACGCCAGCGATAACTCGCGTCGCTAGGGCGAACGGCGAAAAAACCGGGCAAAACCTGCCAAACTGGCCCGGTGCCCACGTTGACGGCGAAGCCAAATCCCCGGATACTGGGGCATTATCGTGTGGGCCTCGCTCTTGCCCCAACCGCCAAATGCTCGACTGAGCGTAGTATTTGGCGGAAAACGTAGGCTATCCTACTCCCAACTCCCTGTTTGCTTTGCTGCCATGCCTGTCGAAGACGACGACGATCTGTACGATGGCGATTACGAATTCGTAGACGATGATGAGTACGAAGACTCGGAAGAGTATGAGTACGAATACGAGGACGAGTACGAAGACGACGTCGAATACGAAGACGAAGAGCCTGAAGAGGAGGCTGAGGAAGAAGAACCTGAGCCCAAACCGGTAGCAAAGCAGTCGAAGGCCAAAAAGGCCCCGGCCAAGAAAGCTCCGGCCAAGAAGGCTGCTGCGCCCAAGAAAACGACCGCTAAAGAGTCGAAGACAAAAGAGGCGAAGGCCAAGACCACCAAGGCTAAGGAAACCAAAGCCAAGGAGCCTAAGGAAAAGGTCGAAGAAGAGCCCGCCGCTCCAAAGAAGAAGGCGGCCCCTAAAACCGCTAAGAAGGCACCTGCCAAGCCGAAGAGCAAGCCAGTCGAGGAGGAGGTCGTCGCCGACGCTCCCAGCGAGTTGGAAGATGCTCCCAAGGCTGAAGAGGTCTCGAGCGACGCCCCCGAGTCCTCGTCGGACGTCGATGAGTACGGTCGCGAAGCACCGGTGACCAACTACGTGGTGCACGTCTACGAGTACAAGAAGTTCAAGCGTACGATCGACTACAAGTTCACCCCGGAAGATGCCGACGCCTTTGCCACCGAGTACAATCGCTCGAGTCGGTCTTATGGTCGCTTTGCAGTACCGGGCAAAGCCGAGATTCCTCCCGGCAAAGAACTGGCTCCGTAAGCGAGCTGCGCTCACCAGTTAAACATCAACGGGCTGCCCACCATTGGGCAGCCCGTTTTCGTTTTAGCACTATTTTTGTAGGATCAATTTGTCGTTCTTCGTAATCGTCAGACGGTATATCTGACCCGTGTGTTCAATCAGCAAGGTACGTCCCCCTTGCATCAGTTCACTGGACGTTACGATACGCTGTTCTGGCTCGTTCGGTGTGGGTGTTTTGTGATCTTCCCTTTCGCTCACGGCAGATCCTCCTCGTGATGCGATTGGTCTTCGTTGACTTCCGCCAGATGCCTGGCAAGTGCTTCGGCACGATCAGCGTCGCCTTGCGAAAGGGCCAACTGCAGCAAGCGATGCAAGCAGCCCCGGCAGCATATCGAATCGACATCGGTCGCAGTGATCTGTCGCAACTCGTCGTACGCTTCTTGATCACGGTGATGCTTTAGTAGTTGCAGGACGAGCACTACCCGATACCGGCAATTACACGGAGCTAAGTGGATCGCACGCCGGAGCAGCGGCACTACCCTTTCCGCTGGTTGACGCAACCGTACGAGCGATTGCGCCAAGCAAAACAGCAGGCGATCGTCATCTGGTTTCTGCTGTACTTCGCGGCGACAAACTTCGGCCGCCTGTCGCCAGTTGCCGGTTGCTGCCAGACCTCTCAATAGCTGCCAAAGGTCGTTGTCTTCCAACCCGGTGTGCTCGGCAAGCTCCAAGTAGATGTGAGTTGCAAGCTCGTCGTGCCCAAGCCGGCGATGGCAGTCGGCCAATAGAAGATGCCCTTTGGTCTGGAGCGGCACGAGCAACAAGGCGTGCTCCAGATTCTCAAGCGCCAGGTCGAAACGCCCCTGGTGGTGCAGTAGTTCCGCTCGGAGCTGCCAGAGGTTTCCCCTGTTTGGGTGATCCTGAAGCTCGACCTCCAGGATATCGATGGCAGCCTTGGTAAATCCACGTTGATGAAGCTCAACGGCGCGTCGGGCAACGGACTCGTTTGGAGATTTTTCACAACTCATGGTTTGTTTTTTATGAGAGAAATAAAAAAACCACTATGTTTATAGGGTTCTTGGAAAAACGGGGAAGGTTGACACGAGAGTCGTAATTGCTATCTTATTGCTATTGAGACGCAGTCGCAACACCTAGCCAGCCATTCTTCGTTTGGAATAGCAAGATTGCCAGCCAGGGTACCCCTCGCCGAGCATGCGGCTCCCCGCCGAAGCCGGCTCTCACCCCGCCCGCCTGGGTGTCCGGGCTAACGAAGAAAGGAGCTTGCACCCCCTCCCGCCTTATGAGCGGCAAATGTCCCCGAGTCAGGTGACACGCTGCTGCTATCTGATCCGGAAGCATCTCACGCGTTGTGCTTTGTTTCTGAAACCCGTTTACCCAGTACCTGTTTGGTAATTGATTTAACTCAAGAGAAGTCTAATGAAAATCTATTGCACCTTGATCGCCCTGATTGCCTCGCTTGGTTTCCAAGCAGCCACCTTTGCAGCCTTTGTTGAACCACAGTCGTGGACACGGGGAGATGGTGGAACCACCTATCAAGAATGGGGAGTGTTCGACGCCTACCCCACCGACAATACGCCTGACGTCGGCGACATCAATCCCAATGGCACCGCGTCGTTGACTGAAAACACCGGAACTGCTTTCACCACCAGCAGCGGCAACATCTATGGCCCCGGCGGTGCGACTGAGTTCACGGTCACCATTCCTGAAGCCGATGTGCCGACCCCGCAGCACGACATCACAGCAGTGGTTCAATTCAGCACCCTCGGTACCGAGCTGGACTACACCAGTGTTTTGCTAAATGGCCTGGCCCCTGTCGATACCGCTGAAATCGACCGTGTTGCGCTTGGTGGTTTTGGTGGTTCGCAGATCGATACCTGGATGCTGTTCAACGTACCTTATGCCGATTTTGGCGATGGCGTTGCCGGCGTCGAAGACCTCACGCTCGAGTTCACCGCTTCGGGGGCTCACATGAGCCTCGCCGCGTTGTCGATCGACACCGCAATTCGTCCCTTTGGTTTTTACGCCGAACCGAATCCTGTGCCAGAGCCAACCAGCATTGCATTGTGTGCCTTGATCGGTGCTGGTGGACTCGTCGTCGCAGCGCGTCGCCGCTTCGATCTGAATGCCAACGTTTAAAGCTATGTAACAAGTTCCCATGTGTTCATGGGCAGCAACGTGGGGCATCGGAATGTTCCGGTGCCCCACTCTTCACAACGAAATCTTGAGTCGGATGACGTTGAAAGGATATTCGTGATGGAATACTTCAATCGTACTCGCTGGTGGCAGGCCGTTTTCATCGGAATGCTTGTTGCCGGTTTGCCAGCTTCGGTCCAGGCGCTCGGAATTACGCCTGATGCAGAAGACTGGCCGTTCGGTAATTGGTCGCGAAGCGACGCCAATAGTAGCTACGCCGCTTGGGATATGTTCACCTCAGCCGAGGGGGGCGACAACCTGCCCGACGTTGGCCAACACAACGCGGCCGAGGCCAATGTGGTCGAAACGTCGGACCCGGCGGTTGCTTTCCTTACTTCTAGCGGCAATATCTACTCATTCTCTGCAGCTACCGATTTTGATGTCACGATGCCGGCGATCGATCTGGGGGCCGGAGCCAGTACGTCGGTGGTGCTGCAAGTCGTCACCCAAGGGAGCGAGCTCGACTACTCGTCCGTTCGTTTATCCTACGACGACGGGGATCAAGGCATCACGCCCGACAGCACAGCAGAACTCGGTCGCATTGAACTCGGTGGATTTGGTGGCGAGTTGGTAACGACACTCTTCGCCTGGGATCTGGACGGTGTTAGTACTTCGAGCTTCTTGCTGGAGTTCAATGCTTCGGCAGAGTCGATGAGCCTCGACGAAGTCATCCTCGACACGCTTGCCATGGCAAGTGAGGTGATTAGCCAGCCGGGCGATTATGATGGCAGTGGTGTGGTCGATCATGGTGATTACGAGTACTGGATCTCGCAATTCGGCGCGACTAACTCTCCGGCCGATGGCAATGGCGACGGCATCGTTGATCTCGGGGACTACACTCTATGGCGCGACAATCTAGGATCGAGCACGCTCACAAGTGGTGTTGCTAGCTCGCAGTCGGTCCCCGAACCTGCCACTGCAGGTAGTTTGCTGGTGATTATCGGACTCGCAGGTGGAAGCATGTACCTGGCTAGCAAAGGGAATGGAAATGCCTAGCACGTTGCGTCGAAACGCCTTTACGTTGGTGGAACTGTTGGTGGTGATTGCCATCATCGGCATCCTGGTGGCTTTGCTATTACCGGCCGTGCAGGCGGCTCGCGAGGCGGCCCGCCGCGCGAGTTGTCAGAACAACATGAAGCAAATCGGTCTGGCGATGCATCAGCACAACGATGCATTCAAGCGACTGCCGCCGGCTGTGCCAGAAGGGCATGAGCATAACACCGGTGCCATGGTCTGGATTCTTCCTTACCTGGAACTCGGTAACGTGATGGATCGCTACGACTTCACGCTCGGCCCCGACGAAGGAGCGAACGAGGAGCTGTCGAAGATGGTGCTACCAGTATTCGTCTGTCCCACGATGTCGACACTCGATGGCTCGCGCCCAAATGGAATGGCCAGCTATGGCATCAGCACCGGTAGCGGCTACTCTCGCTACCCGGTAAATGTAAAAACCGGCGAGCCCGATCCCAATACGCATAACGGAGCGATCATCGATCCCGTACGGGGCAAGACCTCCATCGCCAAAATCACCTCGGCCGATGGCACGTCGCAAACGTTCCTGGCGGGCGAGCTAGATTTTGGTCTGCTGAATTATGCCGACCGCACCGCCGGCACTGGCACCACTGCCGGCGGCACCACCCGCTGGGCCTACGCCTATCCTGGTGTTTCGTGGTGTTCCACGGCCGGCGTGTTTAATAGCGACCGGCTGATCAATGGTTTTCTGGAATGGGAGACCTTTCGCGGCGATCATCCCGGCGGCGTGATGATGCTGTTTGTCGATGGATCGGTTCGCATGGTGGATGAAGAGACCGCCGACGAGGTACTCGACGGCATGGCCACCACCGCAGGAGGCGAAATCATAGAGTAGCGGCCAACAAAGGTCGACTTTCTCGGCCAGCCGTCTACCATGGAACAACCCGTTTGCGGGGCTTCACCCAGAAGGTGGAGCCTCGCGGCACTTACCAAACCTGCCCCGCCGTTTCCGCGGCACGCACCCACAACGGAAAGAAACTGATGAATCAACCAACGAAAACATGGCTCGGCGTCATGGCCTTGTTGCTAGCAATGGCTCCAATGGCCCATTCGCACTTCACTTGGATGTCGTCCGATAGCGAAGGCCGCGCCTTGTTGTTCTTTGCCGAGTCGCCCCAAACGCCCGACTATAAACTCCCCGAGGCGGTTACCAAGGCCGAAGTCACCTTGCAGGTGGCCGATGCAACTCCTCAGAAGTTGACGCTCCAGACCGTCGAGAACGAAGAGTTCATCGGCCGGCAGAGCGACACCGGTGTAGTCGGCAATGGAGTGCTCACCTCGGTTTGCACGTATGGCAACTACCACGGGACTTTGCTCACCTACTACGTGAAGCACTACGCGGGCGACCTGGCTGCCGCGACCGCCGCCGAAGCCGCTAAGCCGGCCGACGGTTTCGTATTCGACCTTCGACCAGAGCTGATTAAAAAAGGCATCGTGCTCACCGCCACGCGGGATGGTGAGCCGCTCGAGGGAGTCGCGGTCACTCTGATCGATCCCTCTGGGGATCAGGCCGAGAAGGAAACCGGCAAGGACGGCACGGTGAAATTCTATCATGTAGCTAGCGGACCGTTGGGCTTCATTGCCAACGTTACCGAAGAGAAAGAGGGCGAAGAGAACGGCGAAAAGTACACTTCGCTGTCGCACTATCTGACGCTCACCTTCGACTACGCCGAGGGTACCCAAGCCACGGCCGCGTCGACCGATTCGGAGAAACCAACCCCATCGATGGATACCGAAGACCCAGCGGACACCACCGTTGAATCGGCTTTGCCTCCTCTTCCGGAAGGGGTGACAAGCTTCGGCGCAGCGACCTGCGATGGTTACGTCTACGTGTATAGCGGTCACATCGGCGGCACCCACGAGCACACGAAGGAGAACTACTCCACGCACTTCCGCCGGATGCCGCTCGCCGGCGGCGAGTGGGAAGAGCTCCCCTTCGAGGTCCCGCTGCAGGGCTTTGCGGTAGTGCCGTTCGAAGGAAAGCTGATCCGCGTCGGCGGAGTGTTCTCGCGCAATGCCAAGGACGAAGACGCCGACATGTACTCGACCGACGTCGTCTCGATGTTCGATCCTGAGACTAAGTCCTGGGCTAAGCTGCCGGCGCTGCCGGAACCGCGTAGCTCGCACGACGCGGTCGTGATCGACGGCTCGTTGTACGTGGTCGGCGGCTGGAACCTCCAAGGCGGCACCGACGGCGAGTGGCACGATACCGCTTGGAAGCTCGACCTCGCAAACCTCGAAGAAGGCTGGAAGCCGCTGGCGAAGCCGACCTTTATCCGCCGAGCGATGGCTGCTTCGTACCTGCCTGGCAAGCTCGTCGTGATCGGCGGCATCGACGACGGCAACGACATCTCGCGCGACGTGTTCGCCCTCGACCTGGCAACCGGCGAGTGGACTTCGCTGGCCGAGCTCCCCGGCGACGGAATGCAGGGCTTCGGCGTGTCGGCCTGGAACCACGAAGGCAAACTCTACGCAAGCGGTAGCACCGGCCTGCTTTACCAGCTTTCCAACGACGGCAGCGAGTGGATCGAGGTCCACGAGTTTGCGGATCCTCGCTTCTTCCACCGGCTACTGCCCGCCGGACCGGGCCGGTTGCTGATGCTAGGCGGCGTGTCGATGGATCGCCGCAAGCACGTCGGCGATAGCGAGTGGGTCGAGCTCAAGCCCGCCGAGTAACTCGGCGGGAGGCTGCTGCGAGTCGAAATCTCCAGCGAACCTCCACGCGGATAACTCATGAAAAAACGAACGCCGCAATCATTGGATTGCGGCGTTCGTCGTTCATTATCGATACTGACTCCCGCAACTTCGTCGGGAGCCAGAATGGCTGCTGAATTAGTCGCGAGGACGAACAGCGCCGGTCAGGCCCGAATAATCGAAACGGTCCTCGTCGTGCCACAGGGGATGGCCCTGGCGTACGCGTTCGGCCAGGATTTCCAGCTTCTCAGGCGAGCCAGCAGGGGCTTCGGTCGGCTGGAACGACGCATCCACGCGGGGCACGAAGTCCTCGTCGTGGCCATACTTCAGGATGGCGTCGAATACATTGTCTAGTTTGGAATCTGCCATAATACTCTCTCACATTTTACTGCTGGTGATCGTCCTTAGGCGGGATTCGTGGGGGACGATCGGACGTCTACTCAAGCAGCCACCAGGGTGTTGGTGTTTCACCCCTGCTCGAGTGAAGAATTGATTAACTTGATCGCACGATTATTACTGGAGAAATCCAGATGTCAAGTTTTTGCAAGGGTACTTGTAGGGAGTTTTTTGTAGTTTTTTGCATGCCCTGACAAACCCTGCTACTTGGCGAAGAATAGCCGTCGGTTAGGTGAAAACTAAAGCCAATTGGTGTGCGATTCTGCTCCGTTGTGATAGCATCGCACACCCGCGAATCCCGTCGTCGCAAGTAGGGGAAATAGACAATTGTCAAGGGTCCGGCAAGAGAGGTTCCCCTTTGCCCTATCTTCCCTAGCAAGGTAGAACCCACCCTGAAACGACTGGATAAGAGTACCCTTATCGACCATTCGGAAGGCCTTCTTGATGAACTGGACTCAACGGAACCTGCAATTTTCCCGGAAACGGCGCGGTTTTCACCTCGTCACTCGCGACATTGTCGACCAGCTGCCCGAGATCGGCGACCTGCGCTGCGGCATGCTCCATCTTTTTTTGCAGCATACTTCGGCCGCGCTCACGCTCAACGAAAATGCGGATCCCGACGTGCAAGTCGACCTCGAAGCGTCGATGAATGCGATCGCGCCGGAGTCGTTTCCGTACATTCACACCTGCGAAGGACCCGACGATATGCCGGCCCACGTGAAGAGTTCGTTGCTCGGCGCATCGTTGATGATTCCCGTACAAGATGGACACTTGGCACTGGGCACCTGGCAAGGAATCTACCTGGTCGAGCACCGCAATCACGCGACCCCGCGCCGAGTGGTCGCCACGCTCTGGGGCGAGTAACCTCGCGCCTGCAATCGAGTGCAGCGACCTGCAACCGATTGCTCGCTGACAACACGATCGCGTGGAGCGGATTGCCATGAAACTACTCCGGTTCTCGGTGACTGGGGGAATGGGTAATGGATCCGTACGCATGACAATCGATACCGATCCGCATGGAGATTTCCGGGGGGTGAGTCTTTGAAGTGAATTCACTCTTGGACACGATTCGTTTTTGATCTCTCGAAAAAATCCGTGCTGCCCTCTTCCTCTGCGGCGGCGTCTAGGCCGACTCGTTGGCGTTGATAGATGAACTCGCAGCGATGCTCATGGCGTTGGCCAGACTCGACGCAACACACTGCCTTTCGTGGTCTCGGGAACAATGCGGGAGGTGTGAGGGATGATGTCATTCGCCTTCTCCCTCACACCGACAGTGACAATCCTCGTCCTCCGTGAAGCTGTGGGGGCCCCATCCCTCATTCACATAGCTGTCGCAGGTAAAGTGCTCAAACACGGTTTCAGTAAAATGCCTGGATCGTTGATGGCAGCAGAGGCCCCAGTCGGTCTCCCATGGAGCGAAAAACGAGCAACCGCCACACTGGCGACCGTCTTCGTAGAGTCTAAGGCACGCGGGCTCGCCCGGCCATTTTTCTGCATATCGGTGAGCTGATTCACTATTGGAAAATCGGTTTAGCACAATTCTATTCTCGTTCACTTCCGCTCTCCCAAGCCACGCTTACGTACAGTAGACCGTCTTTTTGCTTCGAACCATCGCTTGCGGTCACCATCTAGGCCTTATGTTTTGTTGTTGAACAAGTCTCTCATGGCGTTGGATAAACACATGGTGTAACACACTGACTTTCGGTGGTTTCGAGAACGTCGGTCACGCGAATCAGTTCATAGCCGCCCATGTGTGACAATCACCTGATGGTCGGTTACCTCTTGAACGATAGCCGGGATATTCACTTTCCAAGAGCTTGTCCCAAAGGGAGGCCAATTCCAAAACTGAAATGCAAGGTTAACGAAACCAAAATGTGGAACTGTCAGCCAATTTCGTACGGAATGTGCGGCGCCGCAACTCGGACAGCACACAGTCGGATCGTCCACACCAATCATGAACTCGCCGATTGCCCCAGCAAAAGGCCCGGCTACCGAGTCATCACCAGGGGCAAATTTCTGGTTGCACTCGCTGCATGTGAATCCATCAAGGCAGGTGAATCCCAAGGAGTTGACCCATCTGCCAATGCAAGGTTCCATTCCGTTTGTGACGAGTCTCCAAAACTCGACTTCGGTGACGAGTCGCTCGTAGACTTCCGCAATTCTTGGCCCAGGGCGGTAGCCGCCAACGCCTCCCAGTACAGCTTCCGGGTCTAGCACTGATTGAATGATACCATCGCCAGCAAGAGCCTCCACGACACTCTGTGCAAGCAATTCAGCACGGTTAGAAGAGACGTCTCGCACTGCGACTGCTACATACCAATCACTCATGACCTCACTCCCCAATAATCTTCACCAGCACCCTCTTTTTGCGCCGGCCGTCGAACTCGTAATAGAAAATATGCTCCCACGGGCCGAGGTGCAGTTGGCCGTCGGTGATCGCGACCACCACTTCGCGGCCCATGATCTGGCGTTTGTGGTGGGCGTCGGCGTTGTCTTCGCCGGTGCGATTGTGCAGGTAGCCGCCGCGGGCGGGGTCGCTCCCCGCGTTAAACGGCACCAGTTCCTCGAGCCACCGCTCGTAGTCGGCGTGCAGGCCCGACTCGTTGTCGTTGATGAACACGCTGGCGGTAATGTGCATGGCGTTCACCAACACCAGGCCATCCTGCACCCCGCTCTCGGCAACGAGGTTCTCGACCTCACGGTGCAACGAGACGATCGCTCGCCGGTCGGGAATGTTCAGCCAGATTTCCTTCGTTAGCGACTTCATCAGTAGGGGCCTCCTTGGTTGGTTGCCAGTCGTGTAAGTAATGGGATCATTGGAATCGGGCACCGATTATAAAGCATTCGTCACGCGGTTGGCTGCCATGGCCATGACGAGCGTAACCCCAGCAGGGGAGGGGGGCAGCAGGAGATGGGACGAATAGATACCCACCGCCCCAAATAGATTCCCAACGCTGGGCAAATAGATTCCCAATTTACCCACCGATGGGAAAATTGAATCGTCGCCCACGCTATAAAACCAGTGGTTTTCGCGCCCGAATAGATTCCCATTCCCAATAACGCATCGAGTGGGAATCTATTTTCCCGCTGGGAATTAATCGCAAGTCGTTTGTCAGTAGCGAGTTGCATCAACACCTCCGCGATAGATGCCCAAAATAGATTCCCATCCATGGGAAAGTATTTTGAGTTGGGAGTTGGATGTTGGGAGTTGGAAGTTAGAAAGGGCAGTAGCGACTGTCTTAAAGTTCAAGTCTCTTTGGAGCATTTCCAGTCCGTTTTTGTTTTGATCATGGCATTGAGTATCAGCAGTAGTTTTCGCATGCAGGCGGTGAGAGCGGTCATCTTGGCTTTGCCTCGCTGCAGAAGTTGCTGGTAGTGTTCGCGGATAATCGGGTTGTGCTGGGTGGCCACAAGAGTGGCCATGTAGAGTCCCTGACGCACCGCCGCTCGACCGCCGCCAATCATACGCTTGCCACGCAAGGTTCCGCTGTCGCGGTTGATCGGTGCCAGCCCTGCCAAGCGTGCCACTTCGCGACGATTGAGAGTGCCCAACTCCGGCATATCGGCGAGCAAGGCCGCCGCCGTCGTCGTTCCTACGCCAGGCACCGTGACTAGCAGCGACGAGCGTTCTTGAAACTGAGGATCGGCTTTGATGAGCTGTTGAATCTGTTGGTCGAGCTGCTCCAGTTGTCGTTGGTAGAAGTCGATCGCTTCTTCGATCGACTGACGCACCTGCTCATCTCGCTGCGTGCCTCGCCGATTCTTTTCCCGTGTCAGAGCATCACTCACCTGCTGACGACGAGTTCGGAGGGAGCGGAGTTTTTGCTCGTTTTCCGAGGGTTTTTGGGTTTCTTTGGGCTGCATCAACACGGCATAGCGGGCGATCACCAGCGCGTCGAGGCGATCGGTCTTGGCGAGCTGACCTTGCGCGCGGGCGAAGTCGCGAATCTGACGTGGATTGACGACACTCACCGCAATCCCTTGCTCGCGAAGGAAGTCGACTAGCATGCGTTCACAACCTCCCGTGGCTTCCAGGCAGGCGTGGGTCACCTGATGCTGCACTAACAACTGCCGAAGTTGCTGGCATCCTTCTTGACCGGCAGACCAATGATGCATCTGCGGTTGCCCCGCAACGACGATGTCCCAGTGGTATTTGGAAACATCGATCCCAATCCAAGTACTTTGCAAATGGTTTTCCATCGATTACCCTTCCTTGCATATGCGAGCTTGTTAAAACAGCTCTGGCGACTGTTCGGGCTAATGCGACAGGCGGCCGGCCGGCGATCCAGCTACGAGATCGGTCTCGTGAGGACCGAGGGTGGGACGATCTACCGGCGGCCGCCGTCTTCTACTTCGTTCGCTACGCTCACTCCGCAGAAGACGGCGAAATCGTTGATAGCACCACCTCTGCAAGATACAAGGGTGGGTCCAGGAGCTTCCAGCGACGCAGCCCCACCAACCACTTTACCACGCGCGCAGCAGCGAACCCTCACGCAAGCAACCATTCGCCAGCGCGTCGCCAGAAGTCCGACATGAATGTAAGTATCACATCTCAATCACCTCCAATCACTAAAAAGCCAATAGCCAATAGCCGATAGCCGATAGCTGATAGCTGAAAGCCGACAGCCTTTGACACCTGTCCATTAGAACACCATGGGTGGCCAATTCCCACCTAAATCTTCCGAAATTTAGATGGGAATTCTGCGGCCATTCGGGCAGCGGTTCGGGAGGGGGAGGGCGGATCGCCTACTCTTCGGGACGCATCACAAAGCGCCCGGCGATCTCGAACAGTTCTCCGACTGGTTGGCAGCGGAGTACTTTCACCACCATCTGCAGCGCCGCTTGTCGATCGCGGGCCGGGAACTCAATGACCAGGTACTTGGGCCGCAGTGGCTCGTCGTGCAACAGCGCGATGCCCTCGGTCGAGATGTCTCTGGTGGTCAGCAAGGCTGCGGGACCAACTTGCGCGAACGACTCGTCCACCGGCACGGCCGCAATCGGCAGCGAGATCCGCATGCGGGTGTTCGCGCGGCGTTCGGGACCCGCATACGGTTTGGGAACAAGGTCGTTGATCGCCCGCGTGATGGTGGTGGGGGGATGCTGCAGGCGAGTCCAGTCGATCGGGAATTTCTCGATCACGATGTTATCGATCAGCGAGACAGCCAGGTCGGGATCCAACTGTCCGCGATACTGCTTATGGCATTTCCGGCAGAGCCAGGTGAGCGACCAACCATCGTCGGGGCTCTCGTGCAGCGGAAGCTTGGTTTGGCAATTCGAGCAGCAAAGTGCGGAAGGATCTTCCTCTTCCTGCAAGTGGTGCAGCTTGTGGTAGTCCTCATCGCGGACGAGAACCGACTCGATGTTGCGAGCTTCGAGTCGTTTGCGAAGTTGCGGTGAAATCGGAATTCTCGGAGCAATCAGTTTTACTCCGTCTGGATCGTAGATCGCACAGGCTAGCGAACTGCCAATCGCCAGGGAGCTGGTGGGAATGCTACGGTAGACTCCCGTTTCGGGAGTTGCGTCTCTGCCGAGAATCAATTGAGCTTCGTCACGATTACCTTTCAGACTGTTCATGTTTAGGGCTCCGAGGATGACTTTCTGGGTGATCCAAAAACCGCCTTCACATTTCTCATATACAATGCGGTCGCCCGCCAGGAGGAGCAGGTGGCCGAAAGTTTCGGGAGTCCGATTAGCAAAAACCCCTGCATTTAGGGGGAATTCCCTCCTCTCGGTTGGTAGGAATCGCCAAACCTGTCATAAGCCGACCGCACCGAAAACAGGCGGGGCGGCTCCTTTGCCAACGTTTCGCTCTGCCGTGATTGAGTGCTATTGATGGCGACCCATGGTCCGCAAGCGTGATAACCAACAAGCTCGATGCTAGCACTACCAACAATACTGGGTCGACTTGAGACGATTTTTTGGAATGCTTCTGCTGTAGTGGCCGATGGAAATAATCAGGCACGCTTGCTTTTCGCGCTGCCGGTAGGTTTTTTGCAGCCCATCGAAGATTTCGCCAGGAGGTTGACCATGTACGTAATGACCACTCGGTTTGGAAATGTGCCGATTGAACAGGTCGACGTCTTGCGATTCGAGCAAGGGCTCATCGGAATGGAGAAGTGCCGCGAGTGGGTACTGCTGGCCGACATCACCAACGATTCGTTGGCCTGGCTGCAGTCGCTCGATCGTCCGGAAGTCGCCCTGGCGGTGGTGAGCCCCCGCCGGTTCGTGAAAGACTATCAGATTCGGGTCAGCAGTCGCGACATCGCACCGCTCGGTAGCACTTCGATGAAGTCGCTGCAGGTGTTAGCCATCCTGAATCGCCATGAAGATACATTAACATTGAATTTGAAGGCCCCGATTGTGGTGAACCTGGAGAATAACCGGGGTCGGCAAGTGGTGGCCAAAAACGATCACGAAGTACAGTTTGTGCTGGGAGCTACCATTCCCATGCGACGTTCCGCTTAACGTTGCCAGCGACCGGAACGACGGGGGCTGCCGGGTACGTACCGCTGCGGGCCGCATAACCCCACCTTCATCAGTGTCATTACAGCAACGATCAAGTTGGGGCCGAAGGATTGGACAGAGAGCCTAGTTGCGAAACAAATTGCACGGTCACTCGCTGATCGGCTGACAGCTCGCTCTAGGAAACTCAACGTCTTTGATCTCTCTGTTTACCAAGTCCACCACCGCCATATAACGAAGTAGGGCAACCCGCTGCTGGAGCTGCGGGAGCCAGGCAAGGAGCCTTCCATGTTGGTTCTATCGCGACAACGCGACGAAAGCATCATTATTGGCGACAACGTGGTTGTGACCATTGTCGATGTTCGAGGCGATAAGGTGCGCCTCGGTATCGAGGCCCCCATCGAGATCCCGGTGCACCGCCAAGAGGTGTACGAAGCGATTCAACGCGAGAATCGCAAGGCGGCCGAAATCAAGCCCGAAGATGCCCAGCAGTTGCCCAAGCAATAAGTCGGGCAGCTACCTCTCCCTGTATCTTTCGTGCGTCAGGCGAATCGATTTCGAAACGCCTCGTTCTCTATTAATAGTCGCGCGACTCTATATTCGCTGAGTTTGAGCGTCTCTCCGCGCTGCACGTTTCCGCGTTATTACAGCGAAACTAGTGCGATTGTACGGATTGTGACGATCGCACGGCTCGCACCTGTGGATTAACGACGAAAACTCTACACAGGCGTAAAGCACCTATTTTCTCAGGTCGATAGCTTTGGTTAGGCAACGGGACCGTATTCCGTTGTCGCCAGGCCTTCGCACCAAGGGATACGCGAAATAGCCAGACCAACCACGGTGGAGTTTTTTTTAGGAAAAACCCCCCGCGTGTACTAAATGCAACCTAGTGTTGCTCAGCACGGCGGTCATAGGTGACCAAAGTGCGACAGTGACTAGCGAGACAGGCCGGGGTCGTTCACTCCCCATTAACCGTCCAGTCCGGTCCAACTTCGGAACATTTTTTGTTTTTTTAGGGGTGTTTGCAATGACTCGAATTAACACCAATGTCAGCTCGCTCGTCGGCCGCAACAACCTACGTCAGGCCAACGCAAGCTTGTCGCAATCGCTGACGCGTCTGAGCACTGGTTTGCGAATCAACACTGGTAAAGATGACCCAGCCGGTTTGATTGCCAGCGAAAACCTACGTAGTGATATCACCGCGATCGAGAAAGCTATTAGCAACACCGACCGCGCGAACCAAGTGATTGCCACGGCCGACAGTGCTTTGGGACAGGTTTCGTCCCTGCTGAACGACATTCGCGGTCTCGTGACCGAATCCGCGAACTCGGGTGCTCTGTCCGATGAGCAGATCGAAGCGAATCAGCTTCAGGTCGACTCGTCGCTGGAAGCTTTGAACCGTATCGCCCAGACCACCACCTTCCAAGGTCGTCGTCTGCTCGATGGTTCGCTCGACTTCATTACCTCGTCGAGCGATACCGATTTCGCGAACGTCTCGAACCTGCAGATCGACCAGGCTAACCTGGGTGCGACCGGTTCGGTAGATGTTGACATTAGCGTCACTACCGCTGCCACGAAGGCTCAGATCGACGTCACCAGCTTCCCAGCTACGTCGACCGCCGCTCAAGCGACTGCCGACCTGGATCTTACCCTGGCACAGACCCCGACGGCCTCGAGTGTATCGGCCGGCGGCTCGTTCGCCGTCGACACCGCATTGACCCAGTCGACCGTTACCGCGGGCGGCAGCTTTGCGATCGACAACGACGCCCAGCAGTCGAGCCTCTCGGCTGTGACCCTGGCGAACAGCGATATCTCCTTTGCCACGACCGCAGCTGGTGGTCTTGACGGAACCAACGGCAACATCGATGTCGTGTTCACGAACGGCCAGGATGGTAATGGTGACGTCGCTGTCGTGACGTTCGACGGATCCACTTTGACGATCGCAATCGACGACGGCACCACTCAGTTCTCCACGATTAAGACGGCCGTAGACGGCTTCGTCGACGGTGGTAACGGGGTTGGTGCAGGCGACATCATCGCCACCGTGGGCACTCCTGGTGGTGTGTTCACCACCGGCGATGTTGCCACGTTCGGTACTCAGTCGCTTACTGGCGGTATCGATGCTGCAACAGACACGGCGGCCACCTTTAGCGCCACGAATGCAACCGGCGAGAACTTCGACATCACCTTCGCCTCGGGTACGAGCGGTTCGGGTGTAGTCGTCACTGGTGATGCATCCAGCGGTTACACGGTCACCATCGGCGACGACTATGTCGGCGACCTCGACTCGATCGCCACGGCAATCAACTCGGGTGTTGCAGAAGTCTCCGACGCAGCGTTCTCCAGCAACCTGGCCTTCGACGCGGCGGCTGGCGACAACGCTGCGATCGCCAACGTCGTGTCCCTGACTGGTGGTTCGGCCGCTGCAACAGATGCACCGGCCACCTTTAGTGCCACCGCTACCGGCGGTGAGAACTTCGACATTACCTTCGCCTCGGGTGCGAGCGGTTCGGGTGTCGTTGTCACAGGTGATGCATCCGCCGGTTACACTGTGACCATCGGCGACGACTATTCGGGCGACCTCGACTCGATCGCCACGGCTATTAACTCGGGTATTGCAGAAGTCTCCGACGCGGCGTTCTCTAGCAACCTGACGTTCGACGCCGCCGTTGGCGACAACGCATCGATTGCCAATGTGGTGTCCCTGACTGGTGGTTCGGCCGGTTCTACCGGTACGCTGGCTATCGACATCACTACCGATGCGAATACAGCCACCTATAATGGCTTCGCGATCAACGTGACCGAAGGTGGTGGTACTGCCAATACGGCAACCGCTACTTTGAATACGAGCGGCAGCAGCATCGATATCAACATCACTGGCACCGTGACCGCCCAAGCGATTATCGACGCCATTAGTGGTATCGATGGCTTCACTGCCAGCTTGGATGGTACGAACTCGACCAGCGGCTTCACCGCTGCGGGTACTAACTACGTTGAAGCAAGTGACTCCGCTCCTGGCACGGCCCCCACGCTCACCGGTGGTGACAACGGTGGTGGTCTGGCTAACGACGTGGTGTTCGAACTCTCGGGTACCAACGGCTCCGAAGTGCTTTCGTTCGGCGAAGGCACCGTGATCGCCGACGTGGCCAAGGGTATCAACCTGGTGAGCGACGCGACTGGTGTGAGTGCCACTGTGAACGGCACCACGCTCGAGCTGACCTCGAACGCTTACGGAACCAGCGCTTCGGTGGAAGTCAGTGTGATCGATGACATCGGTGCCTTGTTCACCGACGCCCGTGACACTGGTACCGACATCGTGGCCAATGTGAATGGTGTGTCGGCCACTGGCGACGGTAACGAACTGTCGATCAACACCGCCACGCTCGACCTGTCGGCAACGATCGACCCAGCCTTCACCGGTACTGCTAGCTTTAGCATCACTGGTGGTGGTGCCTTGTTCCAACTCGGTCCCGACGTAGTATCGAACCAACAAGCCCGCTTGGGTATCGGTAGCGTGAACACCGCCCGCCTGGGTGGTGTGAGCGGCAAGCTCTATCAGCTTGGTACCGGTGGCTCGGCCGACTTGACAACCGACACCACCACGGCTGCTAGCATCGTGGAAGAGGCGATCGACCAGGTCACCTCGCTTCGCGGTCGACTGGGTGCGTTCCAACGTACGACTCTGGAAACCAACCAGAACGCGTTGAACGACACGCTGACCAACCTGACCGAAGCCGAAAGCTCGATTCGCGACGCCGACTTCGCCGAAGAAACCGCTTCGCTGACTCGTGCTCAGATTCTGGTACAGTCGGGTACTCAGGTGTTGGCCATCGCGAACCAGAACCCGCAAAACGCTCTGTCGCTGCTGGGTTAAAACACTCGCGATAATTGAAAACCTCACACCGGTCCGGTTCGCAAGAACCGGACCGGTTTTGTTATGTATCCTTCCTGATTGTCCATAAAACACATGTTGGTTGGCGTCGATTGCCGCTGCTGCGGGATGGGGTTCAGGTTCCTGTCTTACCTGGTCGATACATTCGATAGACTTTTGCACATAAGCTGCGTGCTAGCGTTGCTCGCACCTGCTTGAGCTACATTTGTGAAGCCAACTGGCGTGAAGCCTGTTCATTCCAACTCGTACTCGCGTTAACCAGTATGGGATCAATTCAATCCAGCGTGGGCCTGATCACCGGTATCGAAATCGAAGATACCGTGAATCAGCTTATGAAAATCGCGGGGACACCGCGCGATAACCTGCAGGATCGTACCGATGCCCTCACGGTGGAACGCACTGCGCTCGAACAGGTAAGTTCGATGCTGCTGGCGATGCATTTTTCCGCCACGGGATTGACCTCTTCGAGTGTCTACAATTCGACCTCCGTTTCTTCGACGGATACTTCGCTGCTAACGGTTGCCAAGAACGGGCAGACACCGCCGCAAGCAGGCACGTACACCTTTACCACACTGCAGACCGCCACGACGCACCAGGCGGTCAGCAGTTCGTTGTCGAATGTGGAAAGCCAGCTGTCCAGTGGATCGTTTACCATCGGCGTGGGAGGCCATGTGGATGGCGGTGTTCGACTCAGCGAGCTCAACACCGGAACAGGGGTCGTGCAGGGATCGATTCGCATCACCGATCGTAGCGGAAGCTCGGCCGAAATCGATCTGCGATCGGCAATCTCAATCGACGATGTGCTCGACGCGATCAATTCCTCCGGCGACATCGACATCACCGCGTCGGTGAGTGGCGACTCGCTGGTGCTTACCGATAACTCGGGTGGCACCGGAAACCTCCGCGTGCGGGAAGTCGGCCTCGGCACAACGGCTGCCAGTCTGGGACTGTCGGGCATCAACACCGCTTCCGATTCGGTCACCGGATCCGATATTTACAATCTGCATAGCGGCACCTTGCTTAGTTCGCTCAACGACGGCAACGGAGTGCAAATTCACTCCGTCGGCGATGCACTAACGGTGACCTTGGCCGACGACACGGACATTGTGATCGACGTCAGCGGCTCCTCGACGCTTGGCGAGATTATCGACGCCATTAACGAAGCTGGCGGCACCCAACTTAGTGCGGCAATCTCCAGCGATAAACAGGCCATCGAGCTCACCGACAACTCCGGTGGTAGCGCGGTGTCGTTTAGTGTGTCGGGCACCGGGACGCTTGTCGAAGATCTCGGGCTGGGGGGAACCGCTTCCGGCAATGTGATTTCCGGCGACCGGATTCTGTCGGGATTGAAGGACACGCTGATCCGTTCACTGAATGGCGGACAGGGGATCGCCGAGCTCACGAGCATCGACATTACTAATGCGGCGGGAGTCACGACCTCGGGAATCGATTTGTCGACTGCCGAGACGCTCAGCGATGTGGTCCAATTGATCAACGATTCGGGCGCGAACGTTACCGCTTCGATCAATAGCTCTCGCAATGGCATTCAGATCACCGACAACTCGAGTGGATCGAATAATCTGGTGATCTCGAGCGCCGATACCACGGCCGCGAATCTCGGTATCGCTGTCGACGACGCAGTAAGTACTATCAACTCAGGCAGTCTGAATCGACAGGTCGTAAGTGAGTCGACTTTGCTTACCGATTTCAACGGAGGCAAAGGGGTTCGGCTAGGTGACTTTCGCGTTACCGACTCCGCTGGCAACGTCGGAGCGGTGAGCCTCGATAATTCGAATGCCGAGGCAGAGACCATCGGCGACGTGATCGACGCGATCAACGCCATGTCGATCGATGTCGAGGCACGCATCAACGACACGGGCGATGGCATCCTCATCACCGATCTGGCCGGCGGCACCGGAACGCTGACCATCACCGACATCAGTGGCAGCAACGCCGCGGCCGACCTGCGCATCGCTTCGGCATCGTCCGACACCAATGGTAGCAGTCAACAGATCATCGATGGCCGCACGAGCCTGTCGATCGATCTCAGTGAGCTGGAAGTGCCCGAAGGCATTTCCCTGAGTTCGTTGAACGATGGCAACGGCATCACGCTCGGCGTGATGGAAGTGACCGCCAGCAATGGCGAGTCGTTCTTTGTGCAACTCAACCAGCCTGGCAACGAAGCGTTCAGCGTGCAGGACGTGATCGACAAAATCAACGACGCAGCCACGGCCAAAGGGGTCGACGTGGTTGCCAGTTTCAATTCTGCTGGCACCGGCTTGCGGTTGCTCGATTCCGAAGGGGGAGCCGAAACGCTCACTGTGCGCGATGTCGGCACCGGCACCGCGGCCGCGGAGCTGAAGCTCACCAACGAGGCATCGACCAAAGCAGATGGCAGCCAGCAATCGATCAACGCTTCGGGATTATTCACTGCCACGGAAACCGAACAGAACGCACTCGACGCGTTGGTAGAGAAAATCAATGCCTTCGACGGTGGTTTCACCGCGAGCTCGTTCTTCGATGGTACCGGATATCGTCTTTCGATTACCTCGGAGAAAACGGGGGCGGATCAGGAGTTGCTGATCGACTCGTCGCTCGTCGACTTCTCGATGCAAGACGCAACACGCCCCAAAGATGCGGTGTTGCAGTACGGTAATGCCGCGACGGGCGGTATCGTCGTGACTTCCAGCAACAATAAGTTCGATAACGTCGTTCAAGGTCTGACAGTCACGGTGGTGAAAGCCTCCAGTTCGCCGGTAACGGTCGAAGTTGGCTCGGACTCCTCGAAAATGGTTTCGGCCGTTGAGAACTTTGTCGACTCGTTCAACTCGTTGCGTACCGTGATGGCGGAACTGACATCGTTCGATGCCGAAGCCGAGACAACCGGCATCCTTTTCGGCCGCAGCGAGATGCTGCGGATCGAAACTGATATGTCGCGGGTGCTGACCAATGCGTTTCGTAGCAGCAATCAATTCCGAACGCTCGAGTCGGTCGGCATCAGCATGAACGAGGACGGCGAGCTGGAACTCGACACGGCCAAGCTCACCGAAGCCTTCGAGGAGAGCCCCAGCGAGTTAGAGCAGTTCTTCACTTTGGACAAGACTGGTGTCGTTGATCAGGTGCAGGCGGCCATTGATCAGCTCGCAGGTGGAGACAACGCCCTGATCGCCCGGCGATACGATGCGCTAACCGCAACCATCGAAACAAACGAAGCCAAGATCGAAAGTATGACCGAATTGCTCGATCTCGAGCGGACACGCACACTTAACGAGTTCTACGCTTTGGAAGAAACGATCGCTGGCTTGCAATCGAATCTCAGTTTGCTTGATTCCATTCAGTTTATCCAGCCGATTAGTAGAAATAACAACTAACCTACTCGACCCGCACTGACCCCCACACGGAAGGTTTCCGATATGTCGCAAGCTAAGGCCAATGTCTACCTTGAATCGAAGGTGATGACCGCCTCGCCTGCTCAGCTTCACCTGATGTTGATTGAGGGGGCGATTCGCTATTGCACTAAAGCCGATCAGCAGTGGGAGAAGAACAACGAAGGTTTCGCCAACGAGGCCTTGGTGCGAGCCATCGAAATCGTGGGAGAGCTGCTGGCTGGGGTTCGTAGCGGTAAGAGCGAAATTACCCAGAAGCTAAGCGAACTCTATTTCTACTTGTTCAGCACGCTTACCTCGGCTTACGTCAATGGCGATCGAGGAAAGCTGGCCGACGTGATGCGGATTCTCGAATTCGAACGCGAAACCTGGCAGCTTGCCTGTCAGCGGGTGCACCAGAGCCAAGAGCAGGAGCCCCCGAAATCCACGACCATCGTCGCTCCGCACGTAGTGGCCAGCGAGCCAAATGCCGTGGAATCTGGGTTCTCGTTCGAGGCCTAGGCATCTCGAGGCACCAATCGCAGCAAGCGCCCCTCGTCAATCAGGCGAATCGCGGCTAGGCTACAGGTACTTGTAACCTTCGTAGTCTAACCCGCTCGCCCGAGATTGATTTGATGACGGTCACCAAGCAGCCAATTCGCGTCGGCCATAGCCCCGATCCAGACGATGCCTTCATGTTCTACGCCCTGGCGAAGGACAAAATCGAGACAGGCCCGTTGGAATTCACGCATGAACTGGTCGATATCGAAACGCTTAATCAGCGGGCCTTCAGCGGCGAGCTGGAACTCACCGCCGTGAGCATCCACGCCTACGCGTTCCTGCAGGACAAGTACATGCTTTGCTCCTGTGGGGCCAGCATGGGCGACGGGTACGGCCCGATGGTCGTCGCCCGCGACGAGATGAGCGTTGCGGATCTTACCGGCAAGACCCTCGCGGTTCCCGGAAAGCTGACCAGCGCTTTCCTGTCGCTGCGGTTGTGCTTGGGGCAAGATTTTGACTACGTTCTGGTGCCGTTCGACGAAATCATCCCCGCTGTGGTCGCCGGCGAGTACGATGGCAAGGCCATCGATGCTGGCCTGATCATCCACGAAGGGCAGCTTACGTACGGCGATCAGGATCTGAAGCTGATTGTCGATCTCGGCGTGTGGTGGCAACAGGAAACTGGTTTGCCGCTGCCTTTGGGAGCCAACGCGGTGCGTAAGGACCTTGGGGCGGAGACCATCAGCGAAGTGCAGCGATTGCTCAAGGAGAGCATCGAGTACGGTCTCGATCATCGCAAGCCAGCCCTCGATTACGCGCTGCAGTACGGCCGCGATCTCGATGATTCCCGCGCCGACAAGTTCGTGGGAATGTACGTAAACGACTGGACCCGCGATTTCGGCGACCGTGGCCGCCAGGCGGTTCGCGAGTTCCTGAAACGGGGCTACGAAGCCGGCGTGCTGCCCGAGCTCGTCGAGCCTGAGTTCGTCGACTAAGCAGGGGACTGCACTTCGGTGCAGCGTCTCGTCTCGTGGAAGCTCACCGCACGTGCGGGCCATTGGGCGGCCTGCTCGTGTACGCAGCTATCAAAGGGGAACGACTCGCGAGTCGAACGCCATTTAAAGGCTTCGGAAGACCGACGGAAATCTTTGTGTTTTTTCTCTTTTGGTTGGACAGCTACCGAAAAGTAACCTAGTTTTAAGTAGTGAAGCAAGCGACTTCACGACTCATCCACCTTCCTGTTTCTTTTCCCTTTCGCTGCGGACTCTGCTGACGTTTCGCGCACAGCAGCTCCGACCGACAAAGGCAAACCTGCCGCGAGGCAGGGACGCAAAGCCGTGGATCTCTCTCTGGGGAGACAGCCTGGTTACCGGACAATGCTCCAACCGTCCAAGTCCGGACAGCAGGCTAGTCATGCGCTCCATCTCCCACCACAGCTATTCCAGCGTCTCCGACTTGCCATTTTTGTTTGTCGATTCCGAAAGAACGTCGACCGGTAGCAGCTCTGCCGAAGGTCGTGCTCAGCAGCAACACGTAGTCCATACCATGGACAACGTACTTGACGACTGGTGCGATTTCGAGACTTCTGCTCGACCTGGTGCGACGACCTAATACCGCACTCACTCAGAATACACACGTCTTCGCTAAAAGTACCGGGGCAGGGCTTTTAGCGAGGAGCCTGTGGAGGATGAACGCGCTGGGGCCGTTCTTCCTCTCTCAACAAGAGTGATCTCGGATGAGGTATCAAGCAGTCCCCCCCAACCCTTGATCGCCCTCCGAGATTGCTCTGTTGCGAATCAACCTGTCACCTGCTGGTGACACTGTAAACCGCTAGCGTTGCTTCTGGGGCAGAAGCTCTAGCACTCTATGGCTGGATTCTTTAGCTGGCATGTTGCTTATTATTTGTCGGAGTGGCAAACGATTCGAGCCGCGGGGTTGATGTTGTGCAGCACCACTACGAATGGTGTCGTGGTGGTGCTGCAGCGTTATTGCCGGGCGGAGGCTATTGGAATGGGGGTCGGGGGTCTGGGGTTTTGGGGCGGTCAGGAGCTCCTTCCTGGCCCTCGGCCCCTCAAGACGTGATGCATCACGTACAACGGAACGACTCCCGTTCTGCTAATCACAACACAGGCACGAGCGACACTGGATAAGTTGCTTACTCGCCGCCAGCAGCCACAGGGACCTCGGCTGGCTTGCAGTTGAACTCCGGATAAGCAATAGCCACATTGACGAGGTAGCGTGGAATGTTCTCCAAAAGGGGAGTCTTGGCTACCGAGAATTCAATGAGTGCTCGATTCGCTTCGCGGGTGTATTCCTTGAACTCGGCGATTACGTTGCCTTTTAGTTTGGCATCGATATCAAGCACTTGTGTCGGCGTGGAAGGCGAGAAATTGCAGTCTGCAAGATCCACGGTGCGGACCTGTTGGTGCTCGCGCGTGCGAAAATGAATTTGCTTGTCGCTCAGGTCGTATACGATTTGCCATTGGGTACCATGTTGCTTCACGCGATCGAGCATATCGAAGCCGACACGAGTAAACGGTTGCGATGTTGGCTTCAAATTCTTGAGCAAAGTAGCCAGGCGGGCGTAGCGGCTAAGCGACGCACTATCGTTCGACAATGCCCGGTCGCCGCCGAAGCCGCGCACCTGCGTCAAGTCCTCAGCACTCACGCTGCATAGATTGTTGGTGATCAAGCGGTTTGGCAATGACTCGCCAGAGTGTGCGACCATCTTGCCTTTGACAAACTCGATGACGGCAGAGTTGCCCTCGGCATCCGAAACAAAGTAGTGAACCTTAGCACCACCAACCGGAGTAATACGAATATGCTTATCGCTCTCAAGCACTTCTTTCACGGTCGATGCTGTATCGAGTTGATACTGAATCCACTGCGCGGTACTGACGGATGGGCGTTCGTCCGAGGCGGGGTATTCCGATTCGTCGAGCCACAGGCAGGTTACCGCCAGGCCGGCCTCGTTCATGCCATCGTTCGGTAGTTCGCGCCCGTATTGATTGATGGTGACGCTACCATACTTGCTGGTCCATTCAGCAGGATTGTCGAACGACAACGCCCGCTTCGCCATGTCGCGCTTATTGATGATGATCAAAGCGTTCCCGATTCGCCAGTCGTAGCTGCGAATCATCACCGACGTGTCGCCCCACATGAACTGAGCCGAAGAGCAAGCAGTAGCGAAAGAGTGCCCACAGCAGGCGAGAACCATCAACACACCAGTAACGATGTAGCGAGAGAGTTGCGAACGCATGAGGACCCTTTGATAAGGCGGAAATGGAACCAGTGTTACCCTGAACGGTCTACCTGCCAATGTAACACGAACCACAGTCTGGACGCCACAGCGAAGCGTGAAATGCAGTCCGATTGCTAGCCTGCCAATATGAAGTGATCGCTTGCACCAAAGGGGATTATTCCCAGCGAGCGAATGCTCGTTTTGCCTGTCACAGCAGCGGAAATTTAAGGGCAATCGCGGAGTTGAAAGCAGCCTAAATGTACCACATCGGAGCCCGGCGGCCGGCCGCGCATTCTAGCAGGTCGGTCAGGGAAATGCCCCGTAGGCGTTCTCGCTGTGCGGTATGGGCGTCGCGGCAGGCGGAGTGCAGTGCTCCTCGGTAGCCGGTAGTCGGAGGTGGTTGGTCGGTGTCGGTCGAATCGCTCCCTTCGAGCGCTTCGAACACTTCGCCCAGGCTAATCGCGTCGGGGGTGCGTGCCAGGCGGTATCCGCCCGCAGCCCCGCGGGTACTTGTGACCAGCCCGGCTCGTTTGAGTTCCAGCAGAATCTGCACCAGAAAACGCCAGGGAATATCGTGATCGGCAGCCACCTTGCGAATTTGCACTGGCTCTCCCGAGGGGTAGTGCTCGGCAAGATGTAGCATGGCAAGCGAGCCGTATTCGGTTTTGGCGCTGAGCTTCACTGGTGTATCAGGCAGTAGGGGAGAGGATTTGTAGTCTATCGATAACAGGCGAAACTCATTGCATGACAGTACG
This sequence comes from Aeoliella mucimassa, assembly GCF_007748035.1. Lineage (NCBI taxonomy): Bacteria > Pseudomonadati > Planctomycetota > Planctomycetia > Pirellulales > Lacipirellulaceae > Aeoliella > Aeoliella mucimassa. Next base: position 4,678,191 of record NZ_CP036278.1, on the reverse strand, counting down.
GTAGATCGTTAAATACCACTACCTTCTTGCTGATCGATCGAGTGCAGTCCGCACTCGGTTTTGCCAGTGCCGCTCCACCGCCCAGCGCGCTCGTCGGTCTCCCCGTCGATCACCGCCCGCGTGCAAGGCCAGCAGCCGATGCTCGGGTAGCCTTGATCATGCATGGGGTTGTAAGGGACCTCTTCCTTAACGATGCGGCCCCACACTTCCTGTTTGGTCGAGTTGGCCAGCGGGCTGATTTTGACCAGGTTGAACTTCTTGTCCCACCCGACGATGGCGGCTTGAGCACGGTCGGCGCTTTGGTCGCGGCGGATACCGCTCATCCAAGCGGTGCGGCCAGCCAGCCCTCGGTGCAGCACTTTGATCTTGCGGTCAAAGCAGCACTGGTTCGGATTGCTCACATAGAGCGGACCGTCGTGGGCGGCTTCGTATTCGGGTACCGACAACTCGGGGCGAAGCATCTCGACTTCCAGGCCGTATTTCTCTGCAATGCGATCACGAAGATCAAGCGTCGCTTGGAACTGATAGCCGGTATCGAGATTGAACACGTATGTTTCGGGCGCAACGCGGGAGAGGATCGAAAGAATCAGGCAGCCCTCGGGGCCGAAGGCGGTTGCCATGGTCAGGCCGCTGCCGAAACGCTCCGCTCCCCAGGCGATGATCTCCTCGGGCGTGGCGGTTTCGAGCCGGGCGCTCGCTTCGGCCAGTTCTTCGAGCAGTTCGGGGGTGGGTTCCAGGGTCATACCGTTTTGGCTAGTAGGCGTTGAATTCATCGTAGCGTGGCTCATGGTTCCAATGCTCCGTTGGGCAACCCAAGTAGGTGGCCGCTCGGTAGCAGCCTACGCAATGGTATGTAAGTTCGTAAACTAAGTCAAGAATCTATCCTTGGTATCGTCCAAAATCGTGGAAAACTGCAGTTTGTAGCGGTAATTCGGGGAAAACGAACGAGCCGCAGCCCACCGGCCAGCCGCCTCGAATGGCGAACTGGACCGGCCGGATGCGGCTCGGCGTGTGAGACTAGTAGGTGGGGGATGCTACGAGACAAGTTCCTCGCGTTTCGAGGCAATAAGCTCGAGCAACGCCTTCTGCGGGGCGGCGAACTTCGCGATACCTTCGGCCATGAGGGTCTCTTCCATCTGGTCGATATCCACCTTTTCGTCGATCTCTGCCAGCACTTCGGAAGGGGGAAGCTGATCGACCGTGCGGCTAAACGTAAGACCGCTCTCTTGGACCGCTTCGTTCGTAGCCGGCGGATTGGTTTGAATGTCGCTACCAGCCAGGGCGGCAACGTACTTCCAGGCTGGGTCTTCCGGTTTCTTGCTGCCGGTGCTGGCGAACACGATCTCTTGGTTCAGAGGCCATTCCTTCTTCGCCCAGAACTCCTGGTTAGCAGCCCACATACGTTGTGCATTGACGATGCCCACCATGCCCTGCGCGGCTGGCGACAGTTCTGGCACGTGCTTCTCGGTGTAAACGTCCACCCGTGAGATGAAGATACTGTAGACGCTTTTCACCCCTTCGACCGTCGAACGGTGGCTGGCACCCCGGTAGATGGCTTCGCGCGCCTGCTCGTACTGTCGTTCGGTGAAAATGAGCGTCACGTTCAACGGCACCCCTGCGGTAGCCAGCGGCTCGAGAGCCTCCAGGCCAGCTGGTGTAGCGGGAACTTTGATCATGCGATTGCGGTGCTGGCTGCTCCACTTCTTGCCAAGTTCGACGTACTGTTCCACACGATAGTCGTGGGGCAGGTCGGCCTCGGGGTCTTCCAGCAGCGGATCGAGTTCGAAGCTCACGTAGCCATCGTCGCCTCCGGTGGCTTGCCACACAGGAGCAAACACCCGCTGGGCGTCGGACACGATGCGGTCGGTAAGCAGCCAGGCGGCTTGCTCGTCGGTGGAGTCAGGAGCTGCTAGCAACTTGCTCAGCATATCGTCGAAACGGCCGGTCTTCACTAGGTCGGAGATGATGATCGGATTCGAAGTAGCGCCGGTAGCGCCCAGGCTGCGGTTTTCTGCTACCAGGTCGGGGTCGACCGAGTCGAGCCAGAGCTTGGTACCACATTGGATCAACGATTCGAGAGGCGTGGACATCCGGCGTGCTCCCTGATTTGGCGAGGAGAGATTCGGCTCGCCCTGATCGACAAGGCAAGCTTGGTAAACTTTGGTGATGCTAACGAACCTGACAGTTCTATGGATTCTGCTGATTCACTAGATTCTAACAGTTATTCCTGTATTGACGATGCTCAAACGACGATGAACCACCACAGGTGGACTCACCGCGCGTCCCCGGGGGGGCGACAGTTGTCATCGCTCACGAGCTTAGCCGCTCGTAATCGCGAGTTACGACAGCTGATCGCCGAATAGAAATTAGGGCACGGGACGACAGGAGAATCAATCCGTGACCAGGCATACTACTGCGTATATCACTTGTTGTGGGGCTCTCGCCCTATTGTTTGCTCCCGTGGCCGTAGCTCAGGATCTGACTATGCCACCCACTGCAACGATGGGGGAGCCAACGATGGCCGATCCCTCGTTGATCGAGTCGGTACCTCCGGGGGAGGAGCTGGTTGGACCCAGCCCCTCGGTGGAAGATTCGATTATCACCGAAGAGGGGGTGGGAGCACCGTCAACCTACGGTAGCTACGCCGACCTTAACGACAGTGTCAACATGTGGGGCTGCCGCCCTGCGATTACCGAGAGCACCGGCACCTGGCTTCGCCGTGGTTGGTGGTACACCGAAATCGATGCGGTCGTTCTGAACCGTATGTGGAAACGGGACGACGTGGAGTTTGGTTCCGACTCGGCTTCGACCAAAGGTCTGCATGTCGAGCGTTCCGACCCAGGTGCGGGTGGAAACGTTCGCTTTACGCTTGGTCGCTTCTTGTTCCGTGATATGAAGAACCGCGATCACACGGTCGAGTTCTCCGCCTTCGGTGGATCGGATTTCAGCCAAAGCGACACCCTAACGAGTTCTACTGGCGGTCAGACACTGTTCGTGCCTACCTCGATCTCGCATTTCAATACTGCGTTCGACGGTGCAGAATCGATGTCGATCTACTACGACAGTAGCCTTAGTAGCTTTGAAGTGAATTACCTGGTCAAGGAACGTATGGGGCGCGACCGCATGATGCTCAATCCGAATGGTGAGTGGGTGCGGCGTGCAAACAAGGGTGTTACCCGTCAATTTATCGCAGGTCTGCGTTACGTCGATCTGGAAGAGCATCTTGATTGGACGGCGGATAATATCAGTAGTCTGAACAATGAAGATGGCAGCTACAACATCTATACCAACAACGATCTATTCGGTATGCAAATCGGTGGTAGCATGTTGTTTGAGAATGATCGCTGGAACGTGGAGATCCTCGGCAAGGGTGGTCCATTCCTAAACGATGCCAAGGCACGTTCAAGAATGACAGTGACCGATGCCACTGCGACTTCTGGTATTAGTGCAGATAACAGCTACTTGGTGGAAAACCGAGAATCGAGTCTGGCTTTTGTCGGCGAGTTTCGGTTGGTCGCCCGATATCACCTGCGGCCAAACTTGTCGCTGCGTGCGGGCTGGCAGATGATGTATATTACCAGCGTGGCAACGGCTCCCGATCAGGCAAACTTTTCGCCTGACGAAGGACGTTTCCCTTATACGGGTGACCCGTTCTATAACGGTGCGATCTTCGGTTTCGAAAGTTACTGGTAGGCCGACACTATCGCTGCGGGCGTTGGCTTTAGATACTGGAGTTCACCGCCCGCTCCTGGCCCACCACCCTGAGTCAATCGTCAGATCCGATGGACCGTCCCACGTTTTTAGACCGCAGCCCTCTGGGCATCCCCAATTACCTGGCTATCGCCTTGGTGGTAGCCCTGATGGTGGCGATCGTGCCACGCGGGGCGCGGAAAGCACTCGAGTCGAATACGAACAACGTGGAAGACTGGCTGCCTGCCAGCTACACGGAGTCGACCGAACTCAACTGGTTTCGCGATCAATTCGGTACCGAAGCATTTGTGTTGGTGACCTGGGATGGCTGCACGCTGTCCGATACCACTCAGCTCGAAGCATTAGCTAGTCGGTTACGAACCGAACCACTCACGCCAGAGCTGGCAGAGTTAGCGCATGTTGCGCCGCATCCCGATCGTCACATGTTCACGCGGGTGACGACGGGGCCCGAGCTCATCGATCAGCTAACTACCGCGCCGGCAAAGTTGGAGCGATCGGTAGCCATCGCCCGACTCGAAGGGGCGATGATCGGTCCGGCCACGGGAGAGGACGACGGATCGCGCACCACTTGTCTTATGGCGTATCTGTCGCCGTACTCGCGGGCAAGCAATCCCGCGATGCGCAAAGCGATCGAGCATGTTGTTGGTATCGTGACCAACGACATGAAGATCGAGCACGAACGACTACACATCGGTGGTCCGCCGGTCGATAACGTCGCGATCGACGTCGAAGGCGAACGCACCCTCAAAACTCTCGCCGGCTTGTCTGGTCTGGTCGGCTTGGTGCTGGCTTACCTTTGCTTCCGAAACCTACGACTCACCGGCATGGTGCTGTTTGTCGCCATCGTTTCGGCCGGCGCTAGTCTGGCAATGGTCTACTACTACGGCGCCGTCGAGGTGCTCGGCTTCGGTGCCGATACGCCACGGCTAGGTAAGATCGACGCCATACTCATGTCGATGCCTGCGGTCGTTTACGTCTTGGCTCTCTCCGGCGCGATTCACCTGGTGAATTACTATCGCGACGCGGTACACGAACATGGCCGCCGAGGGGCAGTGGAGCGGGCAGTGCGCATGGCGCTGATGCCATGCGGCGTGGCCGCCATCACTACAGCCATTGGTCTGGCTTCGCTCGCAAGTAGCGACATCTTGCCGATCGAAAAGTTCGGAGTCTTCTCGGCCATCGGCGTGATGGTAACGCTCGGCATCTTGCTGTCGATGTTGCCGGTCGCGCTCCATCGATTTGCTCCACCAATTGAATCGCCGAAAAATGGTGGAGGTGGTACTTCGCTCCCTACTTGGGCGCGTGCTTGTACCTCGTTCATTGGCCGCCATTACGCACTGGTCACCTCGGCATGTGTCCTTTTGATGGTTGGGTTCGCGATTGGTTTGCCACGAATCGAATCGTCGGTAAAGCTCATCAAGCTGCTCGATCCGCAATGCGATTTGGTGCAGGACTACACTTGGCTCGAACATCACCTCGGTAACCTGGTGCCGATGGAAGTGGTGGTGTCGGTGCCTCAGACGCAGCGCCGGGGCGTAAACGATCTTCCCGACGTGGATGGCCAGCACTATGCAATGACCACGTTCGAACGCCTGAGCATGGCGCGACGAGTCTCGCATCAGATCGAACAACTCTCGCCAGTGAGTCGAGTGTTGAGCGCGGCGACCTTCTCGCCCGAACCGCTCCAGTCGAACTCACCGTCGAATCGTCAGACTTATGCTTATATCGTGAGCCAAGCGATCGACGATAGCCGCGAAGAACTCGGCGAGTTCCTGCGTTGGGAAAAAGCGACCTCGCTCGAAGCACCGCCACACGAACTATGGCGGATGAGTGCCCGCATCGCGGCCCTCGACGATATCGACTATGGCGAGTTCGTGGCCGAGTTGCGCGAAGCAGTGCAGCCAGTGATCGACGCTTATCAGGTGCGAAATCAACTCGTTGAAATACTCTCGGCCCAGCAGATTCATGTAGGCACTTCGCGGCTCTGCATGGTGATTCCAGAAGAATATTCCACGACCGACGCCATGCTGGCGGACGTGCTGCAAGAGTCGATGGCCATGACCGGTAGTCGACAAGCTCGCTTGTGGGTGACCACGCCGGAGCGCATGGCCGAGTCGTTGGCCAAAACGCCCGATCGTCTCGCCAGCCAGCAGGCGGTGTTCACGCTGCATCAAGACCTGGCCGAACAGCTCAAGGCCAAGCAGATTGACTGTACCTACCTAGTGCCCAAGACCGGCGACTCCGTCAATCAGATTTCGGCCACTTACACCGGTGTGGTGCCGCTGGTTTACAAGACACAGCGCGAGTTGCTTGTGAGCTTGCAGGAGAGCCTGGTGATGGCCACGTTGCTGATCGCCCTGGTGCTGATGGTGCTGCTGCGAAGCATCGGCGGCGGGCTGGCAGCGATGATTCCCAACCTGTTCCCACTGGTTGTGGTGTTTGGAGCTTTGGGGTGGTTTGGCATTCCTGTCGATATCGGCATCATGATGACCGCGAGCGTCGCTCTCGGCGTGGCCGTCGACGATACCATTCACTTCGTCAGCTGGTTCCGCCGAGGTCTGCATCGTGGGCTCAATCGCTACGATGCAACCATGGAAGCCTACGAGCGGTGTGCGACCGCCATGGTGCAAACCACGCTCATCGCTGGCTTGGGACTCGCGGTGTTTGCCTTCAGCACCTTTACCCCGACCGAGCAGTTCGGCTACTTGATGGTTACCATTCTGGCCGCAGCGCTCGTCGGCGATCTTATCTTGTTGCCCGCGCTGTTGGTCGGACCGATCGGGGCCTTGTTCCCCGCTAGTGGCTCGGCCGCGGAAGCAACCGAGTTGGCCATCGCCTGTGACCCGGCGGACGAATCGGGAGAAAACGATTCCACCACGGTCCAGCAACCCGAACCACCCGAGCAGCCACGTGTCGTTATTCCAGCGACCGAGCCGGAGGTAGTCGATCCGCTGCCGGAGGTCGCCGAGCAAATCGAGGCGATTCAGGCGATCGCGGATGGGTTTGATGCAGCAGACGAAGAGATCCGCGAACCCGAGTCGAACTTGGGGCCCGTATCGAACTCCGAGAGGGGGGCGAACTCGGAGCCCAGCATCAACGAACCAGCATCGCCAAGCGAGGCCCCCCAAGGGCCCCACCAGTCGCTCTCGCCCGCCAATGCGGCCCTGCGAGAGAAGCTGCGTCGGTTCCGCCGCGAAACGCCCCGCGACTAGCTGGCAGACCAGAAAACAGCCGATTTGCCGCGAATTGCGAGGGGGAGAACCCACTGGCAAATCACAGAAAGCGTGATATATTATGAGACTCGGACGAACCACGGCCCCGGCCGCTGGCTTTGTCCCACCCCGAGGGCGCGTAGCTCAGTTGGTTAGAGCGCTTGCTTGACATGCAAGAGGTCACAGATTCGAGTTCTGTCGTGCCCACTTCTTTTAAGTTCTTTGGCAGACGCTAGTTAGCGTCTCCGGCCTGTGGTTATCTTCGTCTGGTTGTATCCGTACAACTGGGCGGCCACCGGGCATGCCGCGGAAGCGAAGAGTTCCCGCTTATTCTCTTCGTAAGCCAGCGGGACCAATCTTCCTTAACAGCAATGGCAAGCCTTGGACGAAAGACTCTATCAACAGTGCGTTTTGCAGGCTGAAAAAGAAGACCAAGATGGATAGCCTGTGTGCCTATGACTTTCGGCACGGGTTCGCAACAGAGACGCTGAAGCGTGGAGTGGATACCACAACCGTACTCTCGCCGCTCGGCTGAGTAGCTCCCCTGTCCCGTAGCCCAGCAGGCAGGTTTTCTTAGCTGCAAAGTCCGCTATGCCCTGCGGATCGCCCAACGTGGATGGACCATCAAGAGGCATGCTTTTTGAGGTTCGATTCCAGGCGGGTTCTGAGTTGGGCAGGAGTCATACCGAAAGCATAGGTTACGCACTCCAGCGGAGAGCCGCTACAATCGAACCTATGGACGAAACCAAAATCATCGCCTGGCTGGACTCACTCACGGATAAGCAATTCGCAGAGTTTTTCTACAAGGCAGTCGCAAACCGGTCTACCTCCGATCACCCTGATTGGCGAGGGCACCTAGTGCTTGCCGACGCCCAGCAAGTCACAGAGGAACCGTGGTCATTCGACTTCATTGGACTACCAGCTGAAGGGAATTGGGCGGATGATAGCCCGCTGTGCCAATCTGGTACATGCGGTGTTTGTGGAAGCCAAGTTAGGTCTATTGCAAAACACGCTAGTTGCCCAGTTTGCTTGTCAGGAGTTTCTTGTACCTAGAGTATTGCGATGACGAAGGACGACGCTCTTCGCATCGCTGAGAAGCACGCCATTGAGAATAACCTGCCGTGGGACGACCGCTGTGTAGACGTAGTATTCGATGATGAGTATCCTGCCGAAAATGGTGAGTTCGTACCCACGTGGATGGTTAGGACCAACGCAGACCGCATGGGCGGCAACCTAGATATTACGATAGACGCCACAACGAAAGTTGTGATCGAAGCGATTTGGTGCAACCGGTAGAAATTGAAGCTCGTACTTATCTACGCGAGGCAATGCAAGTCCATGTCAAGGCTACGCTTTAGCTCAGTAGACCAGTCGCACTCTGCCAACATCGTTAAGCAACTTCGAAGTCTCACCGATCTTCCGGTCTCCACAATTCTGAACCATCTAAACAGCGGACTTCCATTAGTTGAAATCACTCCCTTTACGACTACATGGGAGGACGACCGCGTGAAGCTTGTAAAGATCGCAAAAGCGATTGAATCAGGGGACTTGCCTTTCAAGGTCACGGAAGTCTACGAAGATGGTTCCGAGGCAGATGTCTCCCCCACGATGCTCCGGAACTTAATTCAGCACTTTCGTGAAATCGAGTTGGAGACCCAAAGAGATACAATGTTGGAACTAGGAGATATAGAAATCCCGTCGCAGTTCACGCCCGTTGATGACGATTGGACTCAGTAATGTGCCAAAGTCGCAGCCACTCGCTCTCTTCCTCGCTCCGAATGGTGCATTGTTATTCAAAATACTACGTACACCCCCATACACAGTGATTGTCATGCATCAGGTTCTCGACAATCTGATTGACCGCTTCCGTAGGGCACAGGACCTCGCTGTAGATACATTGCTTCACGATTTGTCGATTCCACTTGGCCTTGTTGAACAATTAGTCACAAACCTCCGTAAAAACTAACGTGGAATGGAACCACGTACCTTTTTTACGGAGATCGAACATGGCTACGAAAGAAAAACGAACCTACAAAGTCACGAACTGGAAGGAGTATAACAAGTCGCTCATCGAGCGTGGAAACATCACTATTTGGTTTAGCGACGAGGCGTTGGAGAACTGGGAACATCCTAACGACCAGACAAAAGTCGGTCGCCCTTTTGTCTTCAGCGATACGGCGATCGAGTGCTTGCTGACGATTCGCGAACTGCTGAAACTTCCCTATCGGCAGACTGAGGGATTCGGCCGCTCGCTGGTGGCGATGTTGGGCGTCGAGGCAGCGATTCCCAATTATTCTTCGCTCGCCAAGCGAGCCAGCAAGCTGAATGTTTCGCTCGATATCGCTAACAAGAGGGGCGACATCGATATCGTGGTGGATAGCACCGGCATGAAAGTGTTTGGCGAGGGCGAATGGAAGATGCGGACGCATGGCAAGTCGAAGCGGCGGACATGGCGGAAGCTGCATTTGTCGGTGAATCCTGACACCCGCGAGATTGTGGCGGAGATTTTGACCGAGAACAGTTGCCACGATGCCGATGCGGTTCCCGAAATGCTGGAGCAGGTGGAGCAGCCCGTAAAAAAGTTTCACGGCGACGGTAGTTACGACAAGTGGAAGGTTTATGAAGGGCTGGAATCCGAAGGCATTGAGCCGGTGATTCCGCCGCAGCACAACGCCAAGATCAAACAACATGGCAACTCTGCGGAGGAGCCTTTGCCCCGGGACGAGGCAATTCGTCAGATTCGACGCAAGGGGCGTAGGAGTTGGAAAGAGGAAGTGGGCTATCATCGTAGAAGCTTGGCGGAAACGACCATGTACCGAGTGAAACAAAGCTTTGGGAGCCATCTCAAAAACCGAGTATTCGAAAACCAACAAACGGAAGCCCGCTTGCGCTGTAAAATCATCAATCAATTCACCCAACTCGGGCTTCCACAGTTCGAGTGGAGTTAGTCAACAAGGCCCTGTAAAATCATCAATCAATTCACCCAACTCGGGCTTCCACAGTTCGAGTGGAGTTAGTCAACAAGGCCATTCCACTTCCCGAATCCAATCGTGCGTGGTCGTTCTACTGTGCTGCGAATGGTCTACATGAAGCGCGAGAGTTGAACGGAATCGGTATCTACGCACATGGTTATGGCGTAGAACTGAAAATCAACGATCTTGTTATTGACTTCGATTGGGGCGACAACGGCGAACCCGATGGATTCGATTCTTGGCGGCTCTGGAGCTTCCAAGCTGACAATTGCCCAATAATGGAATGTTCGCACAACGCCGTGAAGGATTGGCTCGAATTGGCCTTTAACGATGGCGAACTAATCAAGGACAGTTCGCTCTATTACGACCCCAGACGCCGTGCATCGTGACGCTTTCAGATGCAAGCACTTACGCGTGTTGCCCCCATTCCTTCCCTCCGAATGGTGCTTTGGTCACTCGCGGAGCGTCAGCAGAAGTTGCCTAACGGCCAGGAAGCCTTGGACGAAACGCTCTACCGCTCAGATTCTTCTATCACACGGCGGAAGTGGGCAAAGTCGGTCTTCGCCTCTTGAATCGATAGCCCTGGATTGATTCTGCGATGTTCTTTGATGAAGGCCAGTTGGTCATTGGCAAACGCGTGCTCCGAAAGAGCCTTAGTGGTCACCTTGGGTGGGGGCAACTGGAGGTATACGTGGTCGGGACGCCACGCCCCCCAATCTAGACCACGATGAAAGTGGCCCCACTTGGTGGCATCCTTCGTACAGTGGAAGCCGTGGATCGGACCGACCGCTAGGTGAACGCAACGTGAGCACTTCCGCGGAACGGTTACCTTGGCTTTCACAAACTCATCTTCGTACTCAACCGGGGCCGTCGGACCATCGATTCCACACGGGCCGTGGTCGAGGTGCAGAAAGCGGCCAACTTCCTCGATAAACCGCGTGCACTCGCCTTCAAACAGATGGCGGCACTCGGAACACTTTTTCGGCACCGCACCAGACAATCCCATATGACCGAACGGCACCGGCGGCTCAATCGGACCATCAACGGGGCAAGATGGAAAGTAATGGATGTACACAATGCAGGTCGGCTTAAGTGTATAGTCGGGCTATCACAGAGTCTTGATTATACGCCATTCACACTTGAATACGCACGACCAGCAATACTACGAGCGTAGGGATTGGCTGGAAAAAGACTACGTCTAGAGGGTGCTTGCCCTTAATGCGGGATCGCGGTCCTCTATCTCAGGCTTGACTTGGGTAGAATGGCAACTCCACCGGCGTGATTCGGACTAGATGCAGGTGGGTGTTGAAAAGCCTCACAACCAACGCCGGTCTCATGCCCTTTCGGTAGGGCAGAAGCCGAGGGTGCCGAGCGATGAGTAATACAACTTGGCTCTGGGAACAACTTCACGACCAGTTCGATACGGACGATGGTTCCCTGCCAGATGTGTACTTCGAGAACCTTAATCCTGATGCGATCATAGGAGCGTATGAGCTACTTATAAGTCGTGCGAAGTCTACCGTGACAGAGTGCCCTGTTTTTTGGTCCAAGACGGATGAACAAGAGCACCCATTGAACTCCGTACCAAATGCCGCTGCCCTGGTAGTGTGCGATGAGGCGGAACCGTTCCACGTCGTTCTTGGTGGAATTGAGGCTAGGGGGACTGTCATTCCTGATTTGGGCGTGTTCGTATTTCAGGAGTGTATTGCACTAGACTACCGAATGGGGGCTGAGTGGGGTCCGCTACAACTGGACGCCTTCTTTGGGCTACTGCTGGAGTTATCGGCTTTGGATCAAACTTGCCGACTTACGTTAGACGAACATGTGCAACAGGGATTTCAAGATCGCTTTCACACTGCGTTCCTTCGCTTCAAACGCGAGAACGCACCACCAGAGCATTGAGAAGCTCGCAGAAACCTTCCTGCCTCACTTCGTCGCACAAGTATGGGATTAGTCGTGCAGACATGAATCGAGATTTGTTCCGCACAACTGAGAGTTGGTATGGTTCATACTATGAACTATGCGTGGAACTTGGAGCAACGGGAAACGACCAACTGCTTCTAGAAGCCTTACGTACAATTTGGGCACAACCTCCCCTCTTTGGATCGTGGACTAACCGCAGCGAGTTCGGAGGAGTATGTTCAGACTTTCAAATTGAGGAACGCACTGTTGTACACCACTACGGCGTACTCACTGTGGGAAAAGCCGAACTTGGCTGTTTGACATGTGTTGTGCGTGAATCTGATGGATCAGATTGGCTTGACCTGTGCGTGCCAACGGGGATGCTAGAACTTGCTTTCGATGTTGCCTACCCGCTGGAACGAGAGACAAATCCGTGGATGGCAAGCGTTGATTCTGCTTACATCTCGATTGCTACATCGGTATTCGCATCGTGCCCATTCCAATTGGCACTCGTCGGCGAAGAGGTGTCTGGCTTTACAGACGCTGCTTCAATTACCCCCAATGACGTTGGGCGTGGGGTTTTTCTACTGCCCGATGCACTAGCGGAATCGCTTGGAATTGAATCGCAGGCAAGTCGTCGCTCTAAGGGCCTCGTAAGCATCGGTCATACAGACAAGTAAGACTGCCCGATCCCTCACTCCGAAATGATCTTAGGTTTCTCCCTGAGCGTTTGCAGAGGTTGCCCAACGGATAGTTAGGCAGCTTTAGGAGGAACGCTCTACCGCTCAGATTCCTCTATCACACGGCGAAAGTGTGCAAAGTCTGCCTTGGCCTCTTGAATAGACAGCCCTGGATTTATTCTGCGATGTTCTTTGATGAAGGCCAGTTGGTCATTGGCAAACGTGTGCTCCGAAAGAGCCTTGGTGGTCACCTTGGGTGGCGGCAACTGGAGGTATACGTGGTCGGGACGCCACGCCCCCCAATCGAGACTGCGATGAGCATGCCCCCACTTGGTGGCATCCTTTGTGCAGTGGAAGCCGTATACCGGATCGACTGCCAAGTGGAAGCAGCGTGAGCACTTTCGCGGAACGGTTACCTTGCCTTTCACAAATTCGTCTTCGTACTCAACTGGGTCCGTCGGACCATCGATTCCACACGGGCCGTGGTCGAGGTGCAGAAAGCGGCCAACTTCCTCGATAAACCGCGTGCACTCGCCTTCAAACAGATGGCGGCACTTGGAACACTTTTTCGGAACCGCACCAGACAATCCCACATGGCCGAACGGCACCGGCGGCTCAATCGGACTATCAACGGGGCAAGATGGAAAGTAATGCGTGTACACAATGCAGGTCGGCTTGAGTGTAAAGTCGTGCTATCACTGAGGCTTGATTATACGCCACTCACACTTGGTTACGCAGGAACAGTAATACCACGAGCGTAGGAACTAACTAGAAAAAGACTACCCTAGAGGGGGCTTGCCACGACAGTTTGTCCAAATTCCGACAGCCATGAGGCAATTCGAATTGTTTGGCGCGAATGCCTAATCGATGCACGCTTGCCAAAGCTTCCTAAAAGCTGATCGAGTCCCGGTTTTTGATACCTCTGGACCCGCGTTTCACGGCGAGTAAATCCACACTGGCTGCCGTTCCACGTTGCAGAGCCATTGGAATGGTCTCTCAAAAACTCCAGTTTTCGCTAGTAATTGGCCACCTATGGTGTTCTAATGAATAGGTGATAGTTGTCCGTAGTCAATTGTCCGTTGTTGGAGGATGGAATGGTATAGGAGTGTGAGGGGGGCTTTGAATGCCAGCATCGACGCGCAGGCGATGGTTCGCCGGCGTGGGCGTTCGCTGCTGCGCGTGTTGGTAAAGTGGTTGGTGGGGCTGCGTCGCTGGAAGCTCCTGGACCCACCCTTGTATCTTGCAGAGGTGGTGCTATCAACGATTTCGCCGTCTTCTGCGGAGTGAGCGTAGCGAACGAAGTAGAAGACGGCGGCCGCCGGTAGATCGTCCCACCCTCGGTCCTCACGAGACCGATCTCGTAGCTGGATCGCCGGCCGGCCGCCTGTCGCATTAGCCCGAACAGTCGCCAGAGCTGTTTTAACAAGCTCGCATATGCAAGGAAGGGTAATCGATGGAAAACCATTTGCAAAGTACTTGGATTGGGATCGATGTTTCCAAATACCACTGGGACATCGTCGTTGCGGGGCAACCGCAGATGCATCATTGGTCTGCCGGTCAAGAAGGATGCCAGCAACTTCGGCAGTTGTTAGTGCAGCATCAGGTGACCCACGCCTGCCTGGAAGCCACGGGAGGTTGTGAACGCATGCTAGTCGACTTCCTTCGCGAGCAAGGGATTGCGGTGAGTGTCGTCAATCCACGTCAGATTCGCGACTTCGCCCGCGCGCAAGGTCAGCTCGCCAAGACCGATCGCCTCGACGCGCTGGTGATCGCCCGCTATGCCGTGTTGATGCAGCCCAAAGAAACCCAAAAACCCTCGGAAAACGAGCAAAAACTCCGCTCCCTCCGAACTCGTCGTCAGCAGGTGAGTGATGCTCTGACACGGGAAAAGAATCGGCGAGGCACGCAGCGAGATGAGCAGGTGCGTCAGTCGATCGAAGAAGCGATCGACTTCTACCAACGACAACTGGAGCAGCTCGACCAACAGATTCAACAGCTCATCAAAGCCGATCCTCAGTTTCAAGAACGCTCGTCGCTGCTAGTCACGGTGCCTGGCGTAGGAACGACGACGGCGGCGGCCTTGCTCGCCGATATGCCGGAGTTGGGCACTCTCAATCGTCGCGAAGTGGCACGCTTGGCAGGGCTGGCACCGATCAACCGCGACAGCGGAACCTTGCGTGGCAAGCGTATGATTGGCGGCGGTCGAGCGGCGGTGCGTCAGGGACTCTACATGGCCACTCTTGTGGCCACCCAGCACAACCCGATTATCCGCGAACACTACCAGCAACTTCTGCAGCGAGGCAAAGCCAAGATGACCGCTCTCACCGCCTGCATGCGAAAACTACTGCTGATACTCAATGCCATGATCAAAACAAAAACGGACTGGAAATGCTCCAAAGAGACTTGAACTTTAAGACAGTCGCTACTGCCCTTTCTAACTTCCAACTCCCAACATCCAACTCCCAACTCAAAATACTTTCCCATGGATGGGAATCTATTTTGGGCAATAACAAAGGAGGTGTTGATGTAAATGCATACAGACACACGACTTGCGATGAGTTCCCATCGCGAAAATAGATTCCCATCGGATGCGTTTTGGGAAATGGGAATCTATTCGAGGCCGAAAACCACTGGTTTTGTAGAGTGGGCGGAGATTCAATTTTCCCATCGGTGGGAAAATTGGGAATCTATCGCGAGCGGAGGAAGCCCAGCGTGTGTGCGGCGAGAATCATGCCCACGATCAGCAGCCCGGCGTGGGGCTCCGGCACCCGCATCATTTCGGCAAACGCCGAAGCACCATACGCATCGGTATAGAGTTGTTTGAATTGCACGAAGTCGTCGTAGTTACTAAATCCGTCGAAGTTGAGATCGCCGTGCAGGTAGCGCTCGGTCTTCGTCAGATTGGAAACATCGGTATGCATATTCGCCACCAACGTCAGCCAATCGGCGCGATCGAGCTGACCGTCGCCATTCAAATCGCCCGCCAGACTGTTTTCCAACACGTAGTCCACGGTCGCTACTCGCAAGTCGATGTAGCTACCGGTTTCGTCGCTTCCGAGGCCGAGTACCAGGAACTCGTACCACTCGGTCAGCAGCTCCCAGGGGGCCGACGGGGCAGGGGGATTGTGCGACAGGAAGTCGTCGCCATCGCCGGAGGATTCGTAAATCGAAACTCCAAGGTCGAGCTGACGCAGCGAAAGGCCAACTTCGAGGTCACGCTCGCGATTATTGCGATCAGTACCCCCTTCGGGATTCACGTCGAGCAAGGCGTTGTCGAAATAGAACAGCAACCCGTCGGTGCCGGAGCGGTATTCCAAGGTGATGGTGTTGGAGGTCGATGTAAAAGCTCCACGATTGCGATTGAACTCTTCTCCCTCTTGGGTGAAGGTCAGTCCGTAGAGTTTGTCGCTCGCGTAGGTCTCTTCGACCCCGTACATATCGAGTCGCGGATTGTAGGTGGTTTGCAATTCGTCGTGGGCGTAGATGCGATAGACCCCATCGCCGACCTGATCGAGATCGGGTACTTGTTCCGAGCTGAGCCAATCCATGTTGGTCAGCTTCTCACGAACCGAGAACTGACCTCGCGAGATGTTGCCCATCACCGTGTAGGGGTCGCCGTACTCGTCGTAGTTAATGCCATACGGCATCGCCTGGGCGCTGTCGGTATCGGCCGAGTATTCCACGTAGGTCTCGGCGTCGTAGTCGTACACGTAGGGAGTGAAGTTGTTATCGTTTCGCGCCCGCCAGGCTCCGGAATGGGGGGAACCAACTCGGTGGCCGAGTTCGTGGTCGACCACAATCTGTCCCCAGTTCGAAGTAATGTCTTCTTGCAGCGCAGTGCTGTTGCCCCAGGCAATGCCCGACCAGCCTTGGTCGGGATCGGGCTCGGTCGCGCTCAGGTCATACACCTTGGAATGGAAGTCGTTCGGCTCGATGCCATAGTGCGTGCGGACGTACGATTGGGCATCGCCGGCCCAGTCGCCGTCGCGGGTACCGTCGTCGTTGAGCACGAGCGGAACGTCGAGAATATGGGCGTAGTGAAAGTCGAAGGTCCCGCCGGAACTGGCCGCGTAGAACTCGCGGGTGAGTATTTCGCTGGCCTCGATCTGGCCGATGCGCGTATCGCTGAGCGGGGCCGCGTCGACGTCTCGGACCACCATGTACAAGCCTTCGTAGTATCCCTGGCTTGAAGAGAGATTTTGCCGCGGAAAGGTGGCGGCCGTGCAGTCATCGATGGCGACAGCAAGCAGAGTTGCTATCAGCAAACCAATGCACCGAAAGAATGGATTGTTCATGTTGTCTTCTCTGTTACTACGCCGGAGTTCACTCGACGCAGTGACCGCTGCCCTGCTCGTCCCCGCCCTCTCACAAGGCAGGGTACCCGCCCGCTACGTTCCGACAGTAGCGGGCGGGGTTCCCATTTTCTTAACGTCGACGCATCGCGGCAACCGCTGCGACACCAAAGAGAGCCAAGATCATCGTGCCTGGTTCTGGCACATTGAGCAGCTCACCTGGCGACAATGCAACGTCGCTGATGCGAACTTCATCGATATAGCCATAAGCGCGATCGCCATGACCACCATCATACATACCACGACCAACAGTGAAGTTGCCTGCATCCCAGTCGCCACCGTCGCCTGCACCAGCGCTCAGACCGGTGTTGGTGCTTCCGCTAGCGAGCAGGTCGGCTTGTGCAACGAGTTGATAGTTGCTGGGATCCTCTTCCGACGAGAGGTAGACAGACAAAGTGCTTCCGTCGCTCACCGCAGCGGCGTGATACCACAGCGCGTCGTTGGGATCATCCACACCATATTGCCAAGTGTCGACAATGTTCTCGGCCGAAATCGCTTCGTGCCAGAAACCAGCTTGGTCGGCAAACTTAAAGGCAATCGCGTTGCCAGGGACCAACTGGAAGTAAAGTGCCGAAACCGCGGCGTTATCGGTCACAGCGCCGTAGCTGTCGCGTCCGACGAACGTGCGATGGCCGCCATCTTCGAGCTTGATCGAAGCTTCGATGGTGAACTGGGCAGGGGCAAACGACTCGATACCAGTCGGGCCGGTGAACATGCCAGGATAGCTACCGGTGTTCTGCACACTCAGTTTATTGGTTTCGCTGGTGCTCTCAACGATGGGAGCGGCCACATCGCTGCGATAAGCGTGTCCCGCATATTCTCCGGTGATCCAAGCAGAAAGATGATGGCCGTTGCCCGACACGTCCATGACGTCGGCCGACCAGGTGTTAGCATCGACCGCAATATGCTCGAGATCAGCATCCGCGGTACCATCTTCAAATCGCCAATAGGCGATGGTGCTAGCGTCTACAGCGACGCCATACAGGGAAACATACCCTAAGATTAGGGTCCAAAGCATTCTTCGCATGAGCACTCTCCAGGTGAAAAGAAAAGGATGAAAGTCGTCAACAGTAGCAACTCATACACTCACAACAACCAATACAAAAACCGATAAATGCACATTTACAATTACATTCGATCTCACAGTACTCAGTTCGCGGGAGCGGTGAGATTAAAATCCATTACCTGCGATCCGCTCTTTACTTCCACGGTTTGCATATTGCCAACCGCGTTGTAAGGAACCGTGTCGATGGTTTCGACTGGCTCGGTCGATCCGGGGGGGATTTCCGGGATTTCGTAACCCGAGATAGAAACCTTCTTTTCCCCAACGGTGGCTTCTTCGATGTTGTACTTGCCATCCTTAATAGGGCTGGCCACCGGAGTACCACTGCCATCGACGGAGGTAAAGGTAATGTTCCCATTTGCTACAGGGGTCCCCTCGTATTGAACGGTACCCGAGATCGAGGGGGTGCCGCCGCAGCCTGACGCTACGAGCGAGACCCCCAACAGCAATAAACAGAATCTGATATTCATAGGTAAATGACTGAAAGAGATAGGGAATAGCAGGCCATCATGGCACTGCTATGAAAGGGAGTTACAGCGAGCCATTTACTTCGCCTTGATCACGCGTTCCAGCGGCCCGCCAGATAATCCAGTCGACGTCGTCCTGGACGAACTTCACCGAGCCATCAGCCATGGCTGCCACGACCCCACCAGGGTGATAACTGCGAGCTGCGGCGAAACCACGAGCTCCAGCGGGTTTCAGACTTCCGGGATGCAGACCAACGGTGCGAGGATAGCAAGGTGCAGGATAGTCGTTGTCGCCTTGGTCCGCGGGACAAGGTCCATGGATTCGGTCTTGCATGCTCGAATTCGGTGGTGTTGCGGTAGAGAACAGTGCTCCCCCCATGTTGCCATAGACGGTTTCACCGAGGGCTCCACCCCATTCCGGAATCGTCGGTACGATACCTTCGGAGAGCATGACTGTTTGCGAGGTGCCATCGACAATTTGAGCCAATCGACATTCGAAGGTGCGGTTAGTGAATGTCATGTCTCCGGGGGTACGGTCGACCCCCGATTCGGATTTAACAGAAAAGACGCCCGGACCAAAGGGACTTGTATCGGTACCATCCGATAGACGGAACACACGGAACTCAGCTTCAGTGAGTCGGTCGCCGTACATGTCGCCGTTGCCGGTGCAGCCACGGTAGTTACCACGATAGAAACCATAGGCGGGAGTGCCGATTTCGTTCGGTTGGGGGGTGTCGTCGCTTGGGCAGTAGAAGCCATCGATAATTGCTTCGCGACTGGAGCGAATCCGGGGGTCGTCTGCCAGTGGGGTGTAGTTCGCAACGCCTGAGGTGCGGATCGGTGTTTCGGGAAGGGTCCAGAAATTGTCGAAGACCTGTTGCTGCTCGATTTGAGGAAGCACCAATGCGGTCCAGGTGTAAGCGTCCCACAAGTCGTACTTGCGACCATAGGGCAGGCGACGATTGGCCGATTCGTAGTTGAGATTGGCGAGCGCCAGTTGCTTCATGTTATTCGTGCAAGCGGCGCGGCGGGCTGCTTCGCGGGCCGATTGCACGGCCGGCAACAGCAGAGCCACGAGGATGCCAATGATCGCGATGACCACCAGCAATTCGACGAGGGTAAATCCTTTTACACCCCGATGTGCGAGACTAACTTTTTGTGGGTACATGATGGCCTTGTTGACTAACTCCACTCGAACTGTGGAAGCCCGAGTTGGGTGAATTGATTGATGATTTTACAGCGCAAGCGGGCTTCCGTTTGTTGGTTTTCGAATACTCGGTTTTTGAGATGGCTCCCAAAGCTTTGTTTCACTCGGTACATGGTCGTTTCCGCCAAGCTTCTACGATGATAGCCCACTTCCTCTTTCCAACTCCTACGCCCCTTGCGTCGAATCTGACGAATTGCCTCGTCCCGGGGCAAAGGCTCCTCCGCAGAGTTGCCATGTTGTTTGATCTTGGCGTTGTGCTGCGGCGGAATCACCGGCTCAATGCCTTCGGATTCCAGCCCTTCATAAACCTTCCACTTGTCGTAACTACCGTCGCCGTGAAACTTTTTTACGGGCTGCTCCACCTGCTCCAGCATTTCGGGAACCGCATCGGCATCGTGGCAACTGTTCTCGGTCAAAATCTCCGCCACAATCTCGCGGGTGTCAGGATTCACCGACAAATGCAGCTTCCGCCATGTCCGCCGCTTCGACTTGCCATGCGTCCGCATCTTCCATTCGCCCTCGCCAAACACTTTCATGCCGGTGCTATCCACCACGATATCGATGTCGCCCCTCTTGTTAGCGATATCGAGCGAAACATTCAGCTTGCTGGCTCGCTTGGCGAGCGAAGAATAATTGGGA
The DNA here is from genome assembly GCF_007748035.1 of Aeoliella mucimassa. Classification (NCBI taxonomy): domain Bacteria; kingdom Pseudomonadati; phylum Planctomycetota; class Planctomycetia; order Pirellulales; family Lacipirellulaceae; genus Aeoliella; species Aeoliella mucimassa. Next base: position 4,657,986 of record NZ_CP036278.1, on the reverse strand, counting down.
ATCGCTGCCTCGACGCCCAACATCGCCACCAGCGAGCGGCCGAATCCCTCAGTCTGCCGATAGGGAAGTTTCAGCAGTTCGCGAATCGTCAGCAAGCACTCGATCGCCGTATCGCTGAAGACAAAAGGGCGACCGACTTTTGTCTGGTCGTTAGGATGTTCCCAGTTCTCCAACGCCTCGTCGCTAAACCAAATAGTGATGTTTCCACGCTCGATGAGCGACTTGTTATACTCCTTCCAGTTCGTGACTTTGTAGGTTCGTTTTTCTTTCGTAGCCATGTTCGATCTCCGTAAAAAAGGTACGTGGTTCCATTCCACGTTAGTTTTTACGGAGGTTTGTGACTAATTGTTCAACAAGGCCGTACATGATTGTAACCCTCCTTCGTAGTACTTGTCCGACAGGCGGACCTCCCTTTGGAATTGGGAGGGAGTCCACCCATCGAGACCAAAGATCCTTTGTGCTAGCGACTGCGGCGGTAGAACAAGCCCAACAAACCAGTTGCCAACAAGGCAATCGTGCTGGGTTCGGGAACCGAGGCAGTGCTAAGCGAGCCAGATATGTAATTCACACCACCAATGAACTGGCCAGAACCAGGGCGACCGTAAGTGAAGCTCAGGTCTTCGCCACCCATGGCGGTGTTGTAGATGTTACCGAGGGAATATGAGGTGCCGGGTTGCATTGAGGTGCCGGCTGCTTCGAGCAATAATTCGGAGAGGATGTTAGCATCCGAACCACCTGCTTCGGCCCAACCGCCACCAGAGGCAACAGTGCCGAAGTTGGCCTTCCACACGTCGTAGTCGGCTTGCGAGTAGGTGCTGCCAAGGTTGTCGCGCCATACGGTGTAGTCGCCCAGGTTCACTTCGCCATCGCTGTTGAAGTCGCCAGGGGTGTTGGCCACGATGCCTTGGTCTTCCAGGCTATTCCAGTTGGCTACCGACAATGCGCCGGATTCACTGGTGATTTCGTAGTAATCAAGCGTGATGGCGGAAGGCGACTCGTTGCGGAGGGTGACCGCACCGCTGGTGGTGTCGACATCGATCTGCAGATTCTGACCACTTTGGAAGTGCAACAGGTTGCTGATCGAAACCGCGTCGTCGCTAATGCGAACTTCGTCGATGTAGCCATAAGCACGGTCGCCATGACCACCACCGTACATGCCGCGTCCGACAGTCCAGTTGCCGGCATCCCAGTCGCCACCATCACCAGCACCGGCCGTGAGTCCAGTGTTGGTACTGCCGCTCGCGGTGAGATCGGTCTGAGCAACAAGCTGATAGCCTGTGCCCTCTGTCCCATTTGACAGATAGACCGAGAGTGTGCTGCCATCACTCACCGCGGCGGCGTGGTACCAATCTGCTAAGGCGGGATCGTCTTCACCAAATTGCCAGGTGTCGACAATACCGGGTTGTGAAATGGCTTCGTGGAAATAGCCATCTTGATCGGCAAACTTGAAGGCCAGAGCATTGCTTGGAAGCAGTTGGAAATAGACTGCGGCAACATCCGGATTGTCGGTGGCAACGCCCTGGCTGTCGCGGCCAATAAACGTGCGGTAGCCGCCATTTTCTAGCTTGATCGAGGCTTCCACGCTGAACTGAGCGGGAGCGATCGTTTGGATACCAGTGGCACCGGTAAACATGCCAGGAGAGCTACCGGTGTTTTGCACGCTCAGATTGTTGGTTTCGCCGGTAGCGGCAATGGTCGACGAGGCGACATCGCTGCGATAGGCGAAGCCGGCGAAGTCGCCGGTAACCCAGGCAGACAGATCATTGCCGTTGCCCGAAACGTCGGGAACGTCGGCCGAGTAGGTGTTGCCATCGACCGCGATGTGTTCCACATTCTCGTCGGCAGTGCCGTTTTCGAACCGCCAGTAAGCGACCGTGTCGGCTTGAACCGTGGTTGAGAGCCAGGCCATGCTGAAGAACGTTAAGGTGGCACAGAGGCCAACGCATTTGGTGAATCGTTGAGTGATCATGGATAAATGTCTCCGCTATGTGTGAAGTAAATCGTGGTGTGTGGTTTAACCGCGGCGGTAGGCCAAAGGAGCCAAGCAGAGTGCGAGGAGCACCACGCTGGCGGGTTCTGGCACTGCCGAGTTCCCACTCACGAGTGCGGCAAAAGCCTCTGCGCCGTTAGCGGCCACATAGGCGTCTTTGAAGAGACGGAAATCGTAGTAATCGGTATCGCCATCGCGATCGAGGTCGCCGTGAAGGAAGCTCTCGTAGCTGGAGTTCACGGTGTAGTCCGTATGAACGTTAGCCACAAAGGCGTCGAAGTCGCTGGCGTCGAGCACTCCGTCGGCATTCAGGTCGGCCGCGGCAATCGCACCATCAAAGCCGGTGTATACGACCTGGCCAGCAGCACTCGAACCGCTAGCAAGCGTGTAAGTGAATACCAGGTCTTCGTAAGGCGACACGTTCCACGCAGCACCAATCGACTGATCGCTCATCGCAGCAATCTGGCCACCGTCGCCGGTGCCAGTTTCGCCGATCGACATCTCGGTGCTGGAGGTTTCGGTCCAGGTGCCGTTCGGATCGAACGAGCCGGAATCGATGGAGGTCCACGAGATGGGATCAAGCGAGCCCGAAGCGGAGGTGATGGTATAGCCAAGCAGGTTGAGTTGGGCGCCGGTGTCGTTCGCTACCGAGATGGTGCCATCTTCGCGATTGACATAAAGGGTAGGCAACGCTAGAGGAGCATCAACCACCGGACCAGTAGTGTAGTTATTGGCAACTTCCGTGGCGTCGAGGGCGTGACTGTAAACGCTGAACTCGTTGTAGCTGCCGTCGAACAACGCGTCGCCCCATTGGGCGCGACCAAGCCAGTTGTTCACATCTTGAATGAAGGTGAAGTCGACAAAACCTTCGTCTTCGACCGGACCGGTGGAAACAAGCGAGCCATCAAGGTACAGGTTAAGCGTTCCATTGGCACCAGCGGTGGTATCGAACTGGTCCACCGACACAACGATATGATGCTCGACACCAGTGCTGAGTGGGCCATTGGGATCGGGAACGAAGTCTTCTTGGCCAGTGAGCGAGTGAGTGGATGCGGCAAAGTAGTTGCCAGCGTTGCCCGAAATCGGATCGACAATATTGCCACCGGTGCGGGGTACGACGATCAGGTAGTCGGATTCGGAGCCCGAACCGGAGACGTCTTCACCACCGTTGCTATGGCCGAAGTCGCCCAGGCGTGCCCAGTCGCGATTTTCTTCGACCGTGGCCCAGAACTCGAGGCTGAACTCGAAGAAGTCGCCATTGTTGGCTGCCGAGCTGATCAGTCCGTTCGGCAAATTCACGTAAGCACCAACGGTCGAGGGATTCGAAAAGTCCTGGTTCGAGTTCGCACCATTATTGTTGGTTAAGTAGACCTGACCATCGTTGTAATAGGCAATGTTCGATGGATCGACCAGTTCGCCGTCTTGACCACCGACCGAGTCAGCGACGTTCGCAAAGTTGAACGTGTAGCGGTTTACCAGATCGGCCTGAGCGGTTGTTACCAACGACAGCAAGGCCGAGAGAGCGATAGAAAACGGGATGGAAGCATGTAGCATACGAGAGCAAGTCATTGGAGCCCTCCTTGCGGGTAGAGGAGTGAGAGATTGGAACTTCGTCAAAGCGAGTAAGCTAGGTTGTAAATAGGAGTAAATACGTAAGTGCGATTAGATGTTCGGTTGCTGCAAGTGCGTGCATTACGCGACTTGGCGACCCAAGATCGGAGTTCAGCTACGGACCAAAAGCAGAAGGGTGGTCCGGTAGATTAGAAGTAAGTTCATCGCCGTCGTCGGCGGCGTGTAAAGCGATAAGACCTAGGTCGACATACTGCCCGCCAATCGATTGGTGGCAGTGAACAGCAAGAACAGCCTTACCGGATAGTAGTAGTTTACGAGACTCTTCAGGAATTTCAACGATGCGGTAATCGGCCGTGAAGCCAGCTAGTTTCAAGACCTCTCGGCCATTGATATAGATCTCCGCATCCTCATCATGATGGATATTAAAGTAAATCGAATCGCCGTTCTTCGGTGCGGTGAATTCCACTTCCTTTCGCAGCCAAATGTCGGAAGTGTTCCATTCGGTGCGAACCGTTGCCCCTGGTGTGTTGGGCGAACCGAATCCAGCTTGGCCTCTGAGCCACTTCGAGTCGTCGAAGTCGGCCGCCGTCCAATCTTTGGCAGGTGTTTCGGTGGTATAGCTCCAGAACTCGCCAGCAATCGAATCATCCTGTGAACTTGGTACCAGTACTTGCAAATTGGGGGCAGGAGCGTAGAGCCGCTTGTTTAGCTGGGTGATTGCTTGCGGATCACACTTTAAGACCCGACGATTGTAAGTGGCGAAACCGTTCACTTCGCCTTCGACGTCGGTCAATTGCGTGTAAATCGCCGCAGCAAGCCCTTCGCGTTTTAGCAGCCAAACGTTGTCGAGAAGCACCTGATATTGATTTTCGAGTTCCTGTTGCGATTCGAGTGTCTGGTATCCCCAGCTTCCCGACTCGAACCACAGGTTATCTGGTACCACGAGTCCCAGGCCGCCGAACTCACCGATAATCGAAGCACGCCCTGAACCGACTTCGTGCATGTCGGGCCCCGGGTAACTGTGCATGTCGATCAAATCGCCCTCGCCGCGATCGCTCCAGCCGCTGGGGCCATCGACTAAGCGGGTGGGATCGTAATCTTTAATCCAGCGAATAATCTCGTTCGTTTTGAACTGCCCCCAACCTTCGTTGAAGGGGGTCCAAACGATGATCGAAGGATGGTTGCCAAGCGTGTCGATCATCGCTTGCAGTTCCTTGCGGAATCCCTGCTCCGAATCGGAACTGCGAATCAGGTCTTGCTCGTTGGGACCAATCGCCCGATCGCTATTTGGCATGTCTTGCCAGACGAGCATGCCCAGCTTGTCGCACAGGTAATACCACCGCGAAGGCTCAACCTTCACGTGCTTTCGCAAGGTGTTGAACCCCAGCTTCTTTGCCGTTTCGATATCCCAGCGGAGGGCTTCTTCAGAGGGAGCCGTGTAGAGACCATCGGGCCACCAACCTTGGTCCAGCGGACCCAGACAGAACTGTTCGCGGCCGTTCAGGGCAATGCGACTTTGGCCTTGAGAATCGGTAAACAGATTCACGCTTCGCATGCCGAAGTAACTGTCGACATGGTCTATTGCCTGGTACTTACCAGGGCCAGCGGTGGTGACTTCCACGCTTAAGTCGTAGAGATAAGGATCGTTGGGGGACCACAAGCGTGCCTGCGGAACTTGCAGCTCCAGAGGCTTGCCAACGGGGCCGCTAGCTGCGATCACCTTTCCAGCGGTTGTCTTGCTGGTGACTCGAAGCACCAAGTCGTCGGTTGTGTCGCCAGCCACTTCGGCAATCACTTCGAGCACGCCGGCCTTCACCTTAGGAGTGAGTTTCAGCGAAGCGATACGAGTCGCGGGAACCGGTTCCAGCCAGACGGTCTGCCAGATGCCGGTGACGGCCGTGTAGACGATGCCACCTGGCTCGAGCGATTGCTTACCATGTGGTTGATCGCCGTGGTTGGTGGGATCGGTTACCCGAACAAGAACGGTTTGAACGTCCGACTCAGCAAGGGCATCGGTGATGTCGAAGCTGAAGGGATCGAATCCCCCTTCGTGCCGCCCGACTTCGGTGCCGTTTACCCACACGGTGGTCGCCCAATCGACCGCTCCGAAATGAAGCAGTAGTCGTTCGCCTGGTTGGTGGTCGGCTTTGAACTCGTGCTGGTACCAGACGGCTTGATCGGGGGTAACCGCACGCTGCACGCCGGAAAGCGTCGATTCTACGGGGAACGGAACCAGGATCGATTCGTTGAATTCCTGGGGTTTTGCGTCACTTAGATCGGTTTGGGCGAAGTCCCACTGGCCGTTGAGGTTCTGCCAACGCTGACGAACCATTTGGGGGCGTGGGTACTCGGGTAGCACCTGATTGGTGTCGAGCGTCTCGCCCCAAGGTGTGAGCATACGCTGAGTCTCCTCGGCTGCCATTTCCGTAGAAACCGCAACCAAGCAGCAAATAGCACATGCCAGTCGTATGAACGACGCTAGAGAAGCCACCTAGTAAACTCCCGCCAAATCACTCACGCACGCTACACGTTATCTTGCGGCTGAATAGCCTCAACGGTTGCGCACCAAGCCGTGGTGCGACACTCAGAAACCACCTTGTTAGTCGCGTAAAAGCCGAAACGTGCGGAAAAAAGTAATATGAGTAGGGGGCCAAGCAAGAGGATTTCGAGAAGCTAAGCTACCGCTTCTCGAACTACCTACCCCTCACTGGCTGTATGTTTATGGTGGGAATAATTCTTAATCTTAATCCGCTTTCACGAAATTTGAAAAAAAGATCGTTATCTTAAGTCAGACCCGCACTAATCCGCATCTAGTTATGGCGGTTCCGTCTTGAATCTCTGCCGAACCCCTGCAATCTTATGAGTAGGCGACGTGTTATGGTGTCTCTTGGGGAGTGCCAGAACCACAGCTCTTCCTTAGGTAGGAACTCCGTGATTCGGTGTGGGAGTTCCTGATCGCGATACGCTCGCTTGTTCCCGCGGCGAGAAGCTGTTGCATCCGCTGTTCCCGTCTTTGCAAAGGCGGTGCAGGTGCTCTGGAAGTCGAGTTTCTTTGATAGATTGCGATTAAGATTTCTGGGGGTTACTCCACATACAGGTAATGGGAGTGCTTACATGGCGGTAGACGACCGTAACCCATCCGAGCGCCGTCTCGACTTTGCCACGCAGTGGGCAGAATCGTACGACAGAATCCGCGCGTACGTGCGAATTTTCGTCCCCGCATGGCATGATGCGGAAGACGTGATTCAAGAGACCGCGGTGGCGATCGCCAAGGATTACGAGAAGTACGACCCGGAACGACCTTTTCTCGAATGGGCTGTAGGAATTGCACGCAACCGCGTGTACGAATACTACCGTCGTTGTGGACGTGATCGGCGAATGCTTTTCGATGTCGAAACCGTCTACAAGATCGAAAGCACTCTTGTCGAGTTAGAAACACAAGTCGACGACTACCTGGAATCGCTGGAGCATTGCTTGGACTCTTTGCCGAAACGGTCGCACTCGATGCTTGAGTTGCGCTATAAGCAGAGTTTGAGTACTGGCGAGATCGCCAACCGACTCAAAATGACTATCAACTCCGTCTATTCCCGTCTGTCGCAAATTCGCATGGCGCTGCGCAACTGCATCCATCGGCGACTGCAGAAAACGGAGGAGCCGACTACATGAGTAGATCTCTCGAACTTCTCAACGCCTATCTCGATGGCAAAGAGCTATCGCCCGCTGAAGAGCAAGCACTGTCGCAGTGGGTTAACGATCCAGACAACGCGAAGACGATCGTCGAGCTGGCGATCATCCATTCGCACATTCAGCACTGGATGTCGGTGCCTAGCTTATTTTTGGGCTGTAATCGCGAAGCCAAGATTCATCGAATCGATGGACCCGAGTTGGTGCCTTGTCCCGCGCGGCCGAAAGTCCACAAACCCCGTCGCATAGCCAACTGGTACCTTGCGCTCGCAGCCAGCCTCATGCTGGCCGTCGTCGCGTATCGCGGATATCCCTGGAATACAACGAATAACCCCGTTCCTATTGCCGCAGCGAGCTCCAGCACTCAACCTCAGGCGGATTTCGCTCCGGAGCCTGTGGTAGTGGCCACCGTGACCGAGGCGCTCGAAGTTCGCGTGCCAGATCGCGACGTTCATAGTGGTACCCATATTCAGATCGACGACAAGTTGGTGGTCGAGTCGGGGATCCTCGCTTTTACCACGAACGATGGAAGTCGCATGGTGGTCGAAGCTCCCGCGGAGTTGCGGTTCGGCAGTGCGCGGCAGATTTTTCTCGACTCCGGCAAGTTAACCGCACGCGTCGAAGGGGGAGAGACCGGACTCGTGGTCGTGACCCCCACCGCCCGCGTGATTGATTTAGGGACTGAGTTCGGCGTAGCCGTTGGTCCGCAGCGAGATACCCGCGTTGCCGTGTATGAGGGAGTCGCCGAACTTTATGGTTCGGCACCGACCGACGGGGCGGCTCCTGCTTCGCGACGCATCAATGCCGGACGGGCTGGGTACGTGGCTAGCCATGGCGAGCTGATGTGGACCGTGCAAACGCTTCCCTACGACCGAGAGTTCATCCGCCCTGACGAAATTGAGTCGATCCGTCGGGCGCGTCATGGTTCGGCCGAGGCTACCCAGCAAGTCAGTTTCTTCACGTTGCAGCGCACTCCCGGACTGTTGGGGTACCAATCGTTCGATATGCCCTCTCGAGGAGAACGTTACGCTTTCTCGTTCAAGCAAACGATTCGAGCGGATCAATCCCTCGTGTTCGGTGGCGATCTCAGCGACCATCACCTGTATTCCTCTGGCTCTTTGGTGGTTGGCGAAGATGAAGAGGTATTTCTCGATCTCGATACTTCAGCCGACTCGCCACTTGCGAGGGCTGGGGTGCTTACGGAACAAGGCCATGTCGGACGTTCCGGCAGCGAGCTTTGGCTCGCCTGGAAATCGCGAACCGTCTACCCACAGCATCTCGGTAGTCAGGCTGGTTTGGCTCTGATGTTTGGCGACCAGCGTCTGGTGCAGGAACCGTTGTTCTTTGGGTATTCCGATAATCGCGATACCTTGTCGGCCGTCGTGAATATCGGCAGCCGAATCAATCACATGGAACTCGATGCCGATCCCAATACGTTTGCGATTGATCACTTGAAGGTCGACAACTCCGTGAAACAATGGGTGGTGCAAATCATCTTTGGCGAGCGGTCCGACAAAGTGGCAGTATGGTGCGACGTACCATTTGCGAACATTCGCGAAACACGTCCGTTTGTCGAAACCATGCATAACAACATTCTCTTCGATCGCATTCAGCTGCGTACGAGCGAAGGGGGATCGCCCTGTGTATTCGACGATATCGTGATGGCCTCGAATCTCGAAGCCATTGCTAGTTCCGAGGCCCTGGATGCCGACTTCGTCGCGATCGAGCCGGTGATGCCGACTCTGGTGATGTACGTTCGCCCGTAGCACGTTCGGCGAATCTCGGTGCAAGCCGGCCTGGACCGAGTTCATGGTAAAATGCTGCTAGTGGTTCTCGCGTGGGCACGCCTTGATGAAAGTCAGGCGAGTCGCCCACGGCATCGAAATTACCCCTAGAATCCAGGCGTTTTGCATGCATCTCTTCTTGATTCAAACAGGTGTTCGACCTGCTCGCTTATCGTTTGTTGGTCTTGCTGCGTTGATGGCAGTCGTGTTGCTTTCGCAAATGGAGCCCACGAATGCAAGCGATGGCTCCTCGGCGAAAGCTGAGTTGGCAGGCACATGGAACTTTGCCATCGATCGCGACGATATTGGGATCGCAGAGCGATGGTTTGCAAGCACGCTGCCCGACCAAATCGACTTGCCAGGCATCCTGCAATCGCAGGGGTATGGTAACGAGATCACCACCGACACCCCTTGGGTGCTCGGTCTCGGTGGGGAGTGGTGGAAGCTACAGTCACCGGAACTACGCCAGGCCTTCTCACAGCCAGGGCGTGTAGAGGTGCCATTTCTATCTCAGCCGATTCGTCATTATCTGGGGGCGGCCTGGTACCAGCGTGTGATCCACACCCCCAGCGACTGGCAAGGCCAGCGTGTTGAATTGTTTCTGGAGCGGCCCCACTGGCAATCGACCGTGTGGATCGACGATCAGGAGATCGATACGCAGCGGAGCCTGGTTGCTCCGCATCGATTCGAGCTGGGCATCCTCTCGCCGGGTAGCCATCGTTTAACAGTACGCCTCGACAATCGAATGATCGTCAGCGATCCGAAAGGTAACAACGGGCACACGCCCGATGCTCACGCGGTGTCCGACGCGTTGGGAGCCACCTGGAATGGAATCGCGGGAAGCATCGAACTGCGGGCGACTCCTCCGGTTTGGTTGGCCGATGTGCAAGCGTTTCCCAACGTAGAAGACAAGACCGTGCGTCTGGCCATCGCCATCGGCAATCTGACCGGCGAAGCCGGCACCGGAGTTGTATCCGTAGCGGGTGTGCAGAAGCAGGTGGACTGGCAACACGACGGCGGGCAGGCGAATGTCGAAGTCGTGCTGAAACCAAACGCTTCGACTTGGAGCGAGTACGCACCCAACTTGCAGCAATTGCAGGTGCTGCTCGAGTCACCGGTAGGGACGGACTCGCAGCAAGTGACGTTCGGCTTTCGTGAGATTACCTGGCAAGGCACTACTCCGCTAATCAACGGGCGCGAGGTGAACTTTCGCACGACGCATTTTGGCCTCGACTTTCCTCTGACGGGGTATCCGGCGACCGACGTCGAGTCGTGGAAGCAGATCATTCGGCGCTGCCAGGAGTTTGGGCTCAATGGCATTCGCTTCCATTCATGCTGTCCTCCCGAAGCGGCGTTTACCGCGGCCGATGAGTTGGGTTTTTATCTGCAACCAGAGTGCGGGCTATGGTCTCCGTTCTATCCCGATGGAGTCTTCACGAAGTTCCTCGAAGAAGAAACCGCCTTGTTGCTCCGCGCATATGGCAATCATCCTTCGTTCGTGATGTTCTCGCCTTCGAACGAACCGTCGGGTCGCTACACGCAAGTAACGCCAGAGTGGGCGAGTCGTTGGTATCAGCGTGATCCCCGGCGACTTTATGCTGCTGGCACTGGTTGGAATCGCCCCGAGCAAGTGTTCGGCGGGCCACAGTTTGCTGGGTTGGTTCGCTTCGGCAAAGGGGAACTTCGCAACGAGTCCGGATGGTTCGGTAAGGATTTTCGCACCGCGCTTGAAGGGGTGGAGATCCCCGTGCTGGCCCACGAGATTGGCCAATGGTGTGCTTATCCCGACTTCGACGTGATCGACAAGTTCACAGGCTATATGCAGCCGTCGAACTATCGCATCTTTCGTTACATCGCCGAACGCAACGGGGTGGCCGATCTGAATAAGCCATTTGCCGAGGCTTCCGGCAAGTTCCAATTGGCTTGCTACAAGGAAGAACTGGAGGCCAACTTGCGGACCCCCGGTTTGGCAGGGCACCAGATGCTCGACATCCGCGACTATCTGGGGCAAGGAACCGCATTGATCGGAGTGCTCGATGCCTTCTGGGACCCAAAGAGCTACGTCACCGCCGAACAGTTTCGGCGATTCCACAGCCAGACCGTCCCATTAGTGCGATTGCATCAGCGGATATTCCAGACGAATGACACGCTGGAGTGCGATGCGGAGCTCTACCACTTCGGAGAGCAAACGCTCAACGGTGCGCAGCCTTATTGGAAGGTGATGGATGCTGGGGGCAACGTACTCGCCGCTGGGCAATGGGAAGCGAGAGACATCGCCCGCGGGAAGTGTCAGCCGCTCGGGAAGGTGAAGTGCCAGCTTGAGTCACTGCCTGCCCCAGCCACTTATCGATTGGTGGTTGGTCTCGAAGGGACCTCGATCGAGAACGACTGGAATTTCTGGTTGTATCCCGAATCGCAACCGACAACGGAGTCAAAGGAGGTGTTGCTCACCAGTCGTTGGTCGGAAGCGAAAGCGGAGCTAGCACAAGGCGGGACCGTGTTGTTCAATCCCGGCGAGCGGGATTTGCCCGAGTCGCAGTCGCCGAGAATGCGGCGGACGCCGGTCTTCTGGAATATCCAGATGACCGTCCGCCCACCTCGCAATCCGCTCCCGCGGTTCGACGCCATGTTGGGGATGTTGTGCGAGGCCGAGCATCCCGCGCTAGCGAGTTTTCCGACAGAGAGTCACTGCGACTGGCAATGGACTTCCATCGTCAACGGAGTGCGATCCGTGAATCTCACCCACGCCCCGCAAGATCTTCAGCCGATTGTCTATGCGATTGACGATTGGAATCGCAACTGGCGATTGGGCGTGATCTTTGAATGTCGCGTCGAGCATGGGCGGCTGCTGGTGTGCAGTATTCCACTCGATCGCCAGTCGCCGGTGACCGAGCAGTTGCGCGAATCGCTGCTGCAGTACGCTGCTGGCGAAGCCGCGCTGCCAATGGCGACGCTCACGCCGCAGCAGGCCGATGCGCTGTGGACGGCGAATATTGCAGAGGCCGAAGCGCCGGGCGAGCGGACTTTCGATCCTGACCTCGACGACGGTTCCGGCGGTAATAAGAAGCCTTGATCGCGATTTCACAAGTCGCTCGCGATGATTGCCAGGCTGTCTGCTGCGCTGCAAGCTGACAGTCTGCTGGCTAGCCGTTATGATGAAAGGCGGTACTATTCACGTAGAAATTCGATTAAGCGTCCCGCGGTGCCATTGAGGACCAGGGACACGAACGCTAGAGGACATGATGTCATCCGCAAACGAAAATCTGTCGGGCCCCATCATCATCGGTTTGGGCGAGGCGCTCTTCGACTGTTTTCCTGACCGCCAGCAGCTTGGCGGAGCCCCCGTGAACTTGGCCGTGCACGCAGGGGCGTTGGTTTCTCGGCTTGGTGGGCAGGGGCTGATCGCTACCGCGGTGGGCGACGATGCACTTGGCAAGACTTTTCTCTCGCTCATCGACGAGCATCAAGTCTCCGATGAACTGGTGCAGATCGATTCGCAACATCCCACGGGGCGCGTCGACGTGCAGGTCGATGGCGATGGTCAGCCGACCTATGAGTTTCAATCGGACGTCGCGTGGGATTACCTTGCGTTCACCGAAGCCTGGCAACAAGCGGCCAGCAGCGCGAGTGCGGTCTGTTTCGGCACGCTTGCACAACGCTGCGAAGCGAGTCAGAAGTCGATCAGGCAGTTTCTCACCACCGCAGAGCAGGCGTTCAAACTGTTCGACGTGAACCTGCGGCAAGATTTCTACTCGGCCGAAGTGCTCCGCGGGTCGTTCGAACTCGCCTCGGCGGCGAAGCTCAACAACGAGGAACTGCCCATCGTGCTGGAGTTGCTCGGGCTCGCTGGCAACGAAACTGAAAGCATGGATCGCGCCGCTCAGGCGTTGATCGAGACCTTTGATCTGGCCTGGGTCGCGGTGACGCGAGGCCGACAAGGTACCGCGTTGTACGCCGAAGGCGAGTGCTACACGTCCGAAGTGCCGCAGTTCGAGCGGCACCCGAACGCCGATAGCGTGGGGGCGGGCGATGCCTGTGGGGCGGGGCTGCTCGCTTCGCAGTTGCTCAGTTGGTCGTACGCCGACCGCGTGGCGCTGGCCAATCAAATGGGGGCGTTCGTCGCCTCGCAGCCGGGGGCGACTCCCCACCTGCCCGAGTCCGTGTTCGCCAAGCTCCAGTAGCCGAAACTCGCCGCGAGAGCTTATCGCTCCCCCCATCCAAAACTCTCGGCCAGCATGCCGATTCGCTGGCTCCGGAGCGTCTTTTCTGGCTGCGCAAACTTGCAGGGATGCGGAAAGCCGCTTTCCTTGGGCGATCCTGGCTAGTTCGAGATACCGAAAAACCGCGTGTTTTCCGCTTTTCAACTCATCGTGCGACGTAATAATTGCGAAAACAATATCGTGTATTATTATTCATGTAAACAGTGTCGCTGTTAGCTAGCAAGCGTTCATTTCCTTTTTCGTTCGGCAAGAATCCTCGTGAATACTCCCTCCAATCATCCTGCTGCTGAAACAACACCTGGGCCGCGGTGGACGTTTCTAACCAATCACGCCCACGTGCTTTTGGAATTGAAGACCCATCCCGATATGGTGCTTCGCGAGGTCGCGATTCGGGTCGGCATCACCGAGCGGGCGGTGCAGCGGATTGTGCAGGAGTTGGAGGAAGAGGGATTCCTCGAACGTCAACGCGTTGGTCGGCGTAACCAGTATCGAGTAATGCTCGACAAACACCTGCGGCATCCTATCGAATCGCATTGCACCATCGCGGAGCTACTGAGTCTGGTGGCAAATGATTCGAACAAGGTAAGCCAGAGCTAACTTTCACGCCAGTTGGCAACGTAATCGTTCAACCCATTGATCGCATCGACCATGACGTCTTTACTCGAAGCTTCACCCAAGACCAAGCTCTCCGCTACGCTCGTTCGCATCTGTCGCGAGTGTGGTGTCGACATCGAGTTGTTGCGGGCCGAGCAATTACTCAGCGAAGTGCAAACCGCCTGGCCGGGAGAGCCGCGTCAGATGTGGGGGAAGTGGCTCGTCGAGTGCTGCAACAGCCTTGCGCTACGCGCTCAGACTCTGGAAGTTACGACCGATCAAATCGCAGAACTCGCGACCGACGGAGCCAAGCTGGCGGGGGGATTTACCGACTCACATGGTCTGCAGGTGATCGTCGGAGGGAACAGCAAGGGTATTTATCTGGCCGAAGGCCCGTTCGAAGGTTCGCGATTCACGCCGAAGCCGCAGTTCGAGCAACTCGTGGACGAAGCGGGTGCGCATGGCGAAGTCGCCCATTGGGTGGTGGTCGAGCATCCCGAGCTATCCAATGTCGATAGCGCTCGCGAACTGAAGCATCGTCCGATTCGTCGGTTGCTCCGCATCGTGCGTCCGGAGTGGCCTGATATTTGGATGATTTTGGTGTTCGCCACCGTAGCGGGGGTGTTGAATCTGGCGACCCCTATTGGTGTCGAAGCACTCGTGAATACGGTTGCCTTTGGCCGGTTGCTACAACCAGTGCTGGTACTGGCAATCCTGCTGTTCGGCTTTCTCGCATTTGCCGCGATGATGAAGGCCATGCAGACCTACGTGGCCGAAATCATCCAACGGCGACTCTTCGCCCGCGTCGCAGCCGACTTGGCGTATCGCTTGCCGCGAGTCGAAGGAGCCACGCACGGCAAGTACTACGGGCCCGAGTTGGTCAATCGCTTCCTCGATGTCGTCACGCTGCAAAAAGTAGTTGCTAACTTGCTGCTTGATGGGGTGAGCATCGTGCTGGCTACCCTCGTCGGCATGGCGGTGCTTGCCTTCTATCATCCATGGCTTTTGGGCTTTGATTTCCTGCTGATCATCATCGTCGGCGTGGGGCTGGTAGTGCTCGGTCGCGGGGCGATTGCCTCCGGAATCGACGAGTCGAAACTCAAGTACAAACTAACCGCCTGGTTCGAGGACGTGATTCGCTGTCCTACCGGATTCAAGTCCGACGGAGGGGCCGAGTACGCGTTCGATCGAGCGAATCGTTTGACTTCGCAGTACCTGAAGATTCGGCAAGCGCACTTTAGCATTCTGTTCCGCCAAATCGTGTTCACCCTCGGATTGCAGGCGGTCGCAGGCACCATTCTGCTCGGCGTCGGTGGCTGGCTGGTGATTCAAGGGCAACTATCACTGGGGCAACTCGTCGCGGCCGAGCTGATTGTCACTACCATACTTTCTTCGCTCGCCAAGCTTGGAAAGCACCTCGAAGGATTCTACGACCTGGTGGCCGCAGTCGATAAGCTCGGTGTCCTGTTCGACCTGCCTGTCGAGCGTCACTCGGGCATCGTCGACACGCTGAACACCGAACATGGTTTGCCTGTTGCGTTTCACTCGGTGCGGGGCAACGCGGGCGACTTCCTCGTTCAGCACTCGCTAACGGGCAAGATAGCCGCCGGCGAGCGAGTCGCGATTCTTGGCGCAGCCGGCAGCGGCAAGTCGACTTTGGCACGCATGCTGTATGGACTCGAATCGCCAGCCGCTGGTCGGGTGGAGATCAAAGGGTGCGAACCTCGCGACCTGCGTCCCGACGTGCTTCGCTCGGTGGTCGCGGTGGCTGGTGAGGTCGAATTGTTCGAGGCCAGTATTCTTGAGAACCTACATCTCGGAAGGCCCGGCGTTACCGTTAACCAGGCACATAAGGTACTTGAGTCAACCGGGCTGCTCGAGAGTGTCTACAAGTTGCCCGATGGTCTGGAGACCCATCTGCTACCGAACGGGCGGCCCCTATCGTCGGTGCAGCAGAAGTTGCTCATGCTCGCTCGGGCGATCTCCGGAAATCCTCAACTGCTGATTGTCGATGGATTGCTCGACGCATTGCCCGACGAGCAACTCTCGCAGGCGATCGATCTGCTGCTATCGCCTGCGGCCAACTGGACCGTGGTGGTCATGACTAGCCGGCCCGAGATTGCAGCCCAGTTTGATCGTCGACTACAACTTCACGCCACGAAAGCGATTGCCTGATTTTCAGGGAGCCTACCATGAGTACTCTTGCTAATAAAGTCGCCAAGAAACGCGTGTTCAGCGACGCCGCCTACGACGAGCAGGCTTTTCCCGCTCTGCGACTAGCACGGGCTGCGCGGTTTGTCCGGCGTTTAGGCCGCGTGCTACTCACCATGATGTTCATTCTGATGGGCGTCATGTTGCTCGCACCCTGGCAGCAATCGATCCGCGGCAACGGCGAAGTGATCGCCTTCGACCCGTTCGAACGCCCGCAACCGGTGCAAGCTCCCATCAAGGGACGGATTGCCGAGCGTGGAGAAGGCGTGCAGGAGAATGCCTACGTGACCAAAGGGCAATTGCTCTTCCGCATCGAGGATCAGGATCCGTTGTACCTCTCGCGACTCGAACAACAGCTGGTCAACGCTCAAACCGAAGTGACCGTAGCGGAAGATCGCCTGGAACGCGCCCGGGAATTGCGCGACAACAATCTGCGGATCGTGGATGTTACCACCGAAGAGCTTTTGGCCATGCGAACTGCTCGCGATGAACTGGTGGAAGCGTACGATAACTTCGTCGATCAGTCCGTCAATAAACTCGAGGCCGAACGCAACAAGCTGGTGGCCGCCCAGGCCAAGCTGGCTCAGGCCGAGGCCGACTACAAACGGAAGACCGCCCTGTTTAACGATGGGATCGAATCGCAACTCAAGCAGCAGGAAGCCGAGCAGAAATACCGCGATGCGATGGCCTACGTGAAAGTGGCCGAGCAAGAGGTCGAGAACGCTACCAACGGGGTCGCTGGCAAGAAGAACGAACGCGAAGCCAAGCGACAAGAGTGGCAAGCCAAGATCAACAAGGTGCTCTCGCAACTCGAGAAGTCGCGGGCCGAAGTCGCCAAAGCCGAGATCGATATCAACAAGACCAATGAAGAAATCAATCAGAAGCGTTCGAAGCTTCTCGACCAGGAACGCAAGGTGGCCGTGCAACGCACGCAAGAAGTAGTCGCTCCGCGCGATGGATATATCATGAATCTCACGGTGTTTGATACAGCCTCGATCGTAAAGCCTGGCGATCAACTCTGTCGTATCGTACCACGGACCGAACAACCGGCAGTGCAGGTGTGGGTCGCGGGTAACGACGCGCCGCTCATCACGCCTGGACGCAAGGTGCGTTTGCAATTCGAAGGCTGGCCAGCAGTGCAGTTCTCGGGGTGGCCCTCGGTGGCCGTGGGAACCTTCGGTGGCGAGGTGGCCTTGGTTGATGCCACCGACGATGGAATGGGTAAGTTCCGTGTCGTTATTCTGCCTGATCCCGAGGATGAGCCGTGGCCCAAGTATCCCTATCTCCGTCAGGGGGTGCGAGCCAACGGGTGGGTGCTTCTCGATAAGGTGCCACTGGGCTATGAGGTTTGGCGTCGCATGAACGGATTCCCCCCTTCGCTAAAATCGAAGGAAGCCGCCGAAAAGCCGAAGGCCCCCAAGATCAAAATCTAGGGTAAGTGGCATGGCTATGTTCTTGCGTGGTGGCCGTTCGTCCCGCGGTTCTGAAGAAGTAGCCTGAATAGGAACTTTGCCAACGCTCCAGTCGTTCTGCTGGCGGCAAAGTGGCCAAAAATAATGGTTGAATCTCTGCCCCTACTTGGTCTAATAGTAGGTGTTCGGATGAACATGCTTTGCCTGTGAGGCTGGCGTGATTCCGCACCGTTATGTTCACTGGTTTTTTGTTGTGCCCCCACCCTGGAGGCAATTGAAATGAGTTACGTCGATAGCGATTGTCACAACTTCAGAACTGGAAAGGAGTTATTGCGATGGGCCGCGACGTAAGAATTGCCCCCACGAATCGATTTGGGGATTTTGGGGGCAAAATAAACGTGCGTGCGTGTCCCGTTTCGTGCCGGCTTGGAAGTTTACCGATTGGTCAAACTTTGGTGACTTTCGGGCATCTAGGCTACCGATAGTATCGGATAGGCCCTCTTTAACGATGGACTCGGGGACCGGCGTGCTAGCAGTGGGGCATTACACTTGAATCACCGTATCGAAAAGCTGACCTACATCGCGCTACTGCTGACACTAGCAGTCGGTTGCAGCAGCACGCGCAACTTGTTTGTGCCAAGTGTGTCGAAGTCGCTAGCAACCACATCTCAGCCAACTACCCTTCAAAAGACGCAAGGCAGCAACCCGGAGATACCCAACCAGTTGGTGACACCGGCTTCGCTGGTGGTCGACGAGTCGACCACCGACGGCGAGGATGTCGTGAACGCGGAACCGATTCCGGTCGCGTTGCCAGAACCGATGGAATTAGATTCGCAGGAGCCTGATTTGACGGTGGAAGAGCCCACCGAGCTGGAGTCGCCCGAAGTGGTGGAACTTGGTCCTCCAGCAGCGCCCGCAGCCATTGCGGTGATTCGCTCGGTTCGTAATCATTTCCCTTTGGTGCAACAAGCCGAAGCGAGTCGCGTGATCGCCTCGGGCGAGGCGCTGTCGGCCAGCGGGGCGTTCGATCATAAGCTCGACGGCTACAGCAATGCGCAGCCGATGGACTATTACGAGAACAACTGGCACAAGTGGGGAGTCAAACGCGATACGATGTGGGGCGGGCAAGTCGCCGCGGGTTACAAGCTCGGTCGCGGATCGTTTGAGCCGTGGTACAAGGAACGGGAAACAAACGACCTCGGCGAGTTTGGTGTTTCGCTCACCGCTCCGATCGGTCGCGACTGGGCGATCGACGCGAATCGGGCCGAGCTATGGCGAGCCCAGCTCGAACGCAACCGCGTAGAGCCTTTTATTCAGGCCCAGCTGCTAATGGCCATTCGCGACGGCATGCACTCCTACTGGACTTGGATCGCAGCCGGAGAAAACCTTCGCATTGCCGAGGATGTGTTGCAGCTCGGTATCGACCGAGCGAAATACTTGAAGCGTCAGGTTGAAGAAGGCGAGAAGGCGGAAATCGATATCGTCGACAATCGCCGTATTATTGTGTCGCGGGAGTCGAAAGTCACGCTCGCCCGCCGAAAGCTCGCCCAGGCTGGGTACAAGCTGTCGCTATTCCTGCGTGATAGCAGCGGCACGCCGGTGGTGTACGATGACCCGGCGCTGCGGCTAGGGTTCCCAAAAGTCGACACACCTAATGAGCTAACCTTTGATGCCGATGTGCAGATGGCCCAGGACAACCGCCCTGAACTGCAGGAGTTGCAAGTGGTGCGTCGGCAGTTGTCGGTCGCCTACCAGCAAGCACTCAACGAAACGCGAGCCGACATCGACGCCGGCGTGTTCGTGGGGCAGGACATCGGAGCGGCCACCAAGTCGCGAGATAAGTCGGAGACGGAACTCGAAGCCACGCTCACGGTTTCCGTTCCCCTCGAGCGCCGCAAGGCTCTGGGAAAAGTGCGGCAACTGCGCGGCAAGTTCGCTCAATTCCGTTCGAAGCTGCAGTTTGCAGAAGAGAAAATCGCCACCGAGGTGCAAATCGCCCGGGCAGCACTGGTCGCTGCGGCCGAACGGGTGGAGCAGAATAGTGAAGCCTTGGAGCTGGCAGCAAGAATGCGAGAGGCGGAACAGCGCCTTTACGAAGAAGGGCAGAGCACCCTATTCAATCTGAACCTGCGAGAGCAGCAGCAAGCCGAAGCGGCCGGCGGACTCGTGGAGTCGCAATTAGAGTTCTTTACAGCCCTGGCCGATTACACAGCCGCATTAGGTCTCGATGGAACAGACCTGGAGTTCATCTACGCCGCGGATGAGCAAGCAGCTGAAGAAGAGCCATAACCGAAGGGAGGTACTATCGAACGATAGAACACTAGGTCGTGTTGACATTCATGCCAAGCTGATCATGAGTGACGCCAGGCAGAGGAATCCATCGTAGTTTCGATCAGTTTTATCGTATCGTGTAGCGACCCTACGGTAGTGTTTTAACCGGTTGAAGAACCGCTCCACGACATTTCGGAGTTTATAGCGTGTGCGATCGTACCTTTTCTGTCGAAACCCACGGCGAGTCGGAATCACCGGCTTCGCGCCTTGGCGACGAATCTGATCGCGAAACCAATGGCAATCATACCCTTTGTCGGCGACGACGTATTCGGGAGTTAGTCCTTCCAGCAGCGTTTCTGCTTGGTGCATGTCGTGTCGGTTGCCACCCGTCAAAGTCAGACGAACCGGGCGGCCATCGCCCGTTACCGCGGCGTGGACTTTCGTTCCCCAACCTCCGCGCGAGCGGCCCATGGCTTCGCCACCGAGCCCCCTTTTACGCCCGCTGCGTGTTGATGGGCTCGGACCGTTGTCGAGTCGAGTAGCAAGTGCTCCAAGTCGGGCTCTTCGCCCAGAGTCTCCAAGACTTGCCGCCAGACGCCACGCTTGCACCATCGATTGAAACGCTGAAATACCGAATTCCAAGGGCCAAAGCGAGTGGGAAGATCGCGCCACGGCGCGCCTGTGCGGGCGATCCACAACACCGCGTTCACGAACCGACGATTGCTCGCCGCGGTTCGACCGGGATCGCCGGATTTGCCAGGCAAATGGCCTCGAATCTTCAACCATTGTTCGTCTGTCAGTTCGTGCCGTCGCATCTATTCGCTCCTCCATGAGCAGGTAGGGGACGACACCGTGATACCATTTCGACAAAATCTACGCTACATAAATGTCAACACGACCTAGTCTGCCGTCTCTGGTTGAAAGAGATAGCCAGCAGCTAGGCGTTACGACTCTGAACGATCAGAGTTTCTGCCAGCAATTTAGGATCGAGCGGTTTCAGGAACCAACCGTTCAAGCGATGCTGTTCCTGGTCGAGTCCCGCCTCGCTAGCCGAGCGTCCACTCGTGACATAGATCTGCATTTCGTCGAAGCGTTGCTTGGAACGCAAGTGCTTGATGAGCGTCCGCCCATCGCATCTCGGCATGAGCATATCGACTAGCATGAGATCGGGAGCAGTTTCGCGTTCCAGGTACTCAATGGCCTCGGTGCCGTCGGCCGCCGTGGCGACCGTTTGACCGCTGATACGAAGAAAACCGGCAAGTAGCTCACGTTCGTTGGCGTTGTCTTCCACCAGCAGCATCCGCGAACCATTCGCAGGCTGGATGGCTTGTGGGGGCGGTTCCGACTTGCCTGAAGTTAAAGAGTCGTGAGCAGCAAACTGCTTGAGTTTATCGATGATTGTTTCGAAAGCCAGATTCGCATCCAATTGTTTCGCCGAAGAGTCCTTCGCCGCCAGGCAGGCTTCCTGCTTGGTCTGATAGACATGGAGCATCAGCATGACTTCGTTGAGTGCATTTCGCATCTCATGCCGCAGCTCCTGGGGGATGCGAAAAACAGTTTGCTTGCTTCCGGCACCTTTCTTGTGGTCCTTTAATTCGTCCCGCAATACACGCACTTCGAGAGGAGCATGCACCCCCAGACGCACTCGAGAGCCACGGATGTCGATCACTTGGACAGAAATGCCCAGGTCAGGAAACCTGATCTTCTCGTCCTTTTGTCGCGAGAGAATAAGCATGGCCTTCTCCATGTCGATGCAGCTGAATGGAATACCTACCCGGAAAGTCGGCTCAACGCTCTTAGCTGTGAAAGGACGATGACGAACCAACAAAGTATATGCCGGGAGGCTTACTCTTCCGTGCTCAAGCCGTTTGCCGCATCCTGCGGAACGGCGACCACCGACTTAAGGAGATACATAGGCAATGATCGACTATGGAGCTAACTACAATCGATCTCGCAAATATAGTCAATACCGTTTTTCGGGTTGCCGAAAATCTTGGTCGGAGTTTCTGTGTGGGCAGTTTAAGTATATTGCGTTAGGTGGGACGACCACCGAGGATTCGCGTTAATAAATCAGGATCAACTGGTTTGACAAGATGTTCGTCAAAACCCGCAGAAAGTGCATTCGTGCGATCGGCTGGCTGACCATAGCCTGTAAGTGCGACGAGGAAAGGTTGGTGATGAGAAGAGTCGGCGCGAAGCCGTTTGGCGACATCATAACCGCTTAAACCAGGGAGTCCGATATCAATGATGGCTGCTTCGGGTTGGTTCTGCTTAATTAGTTCGAGTCCCTGTTCGCCGTTGGGGGCAGTGGAGACTTCGAAGCCCGCGTCTTCGAGTAGAAAAGCCAGCATACGACTGGCATCTACGCTGTCTTCCACAAGTACAATCTTCTGGATACCAGCGTTGGTTGGTGGTTCGCATTCGTTGACTTCCGCTGATTCATCGGGTTCACACGTCGGTAAGCGAAACGAGAATACACTGCCTTTGCCCTCGCCATCGCTAGTAACAGCAACACTCCCACCATGCAAGCCAACCAGTGATTTTACTAATGTCAAACCAACCCCGAGCCCACCATCCGCCCGATCCAAGGTGCGATCCGCTTGTTCAAATAGTTCAAACACTTTCTCGAGATGTTCCTTGGCAATTCCCACCCCATGATCTCTGACACTCACGATCACCTCGTTGTCCTCGGTCTCCATACTCAGGTCAATGAAGGAATCATAAGGGGAGTATTTCGAGGCATTCGTCAATAGATTGGTGATCACTTGCAGGATGCGAGGTTCACTACCATGAATCCACACCGAGGAAGTCGGCAAGTGCGTGTGGATCTGCTGCCTTCGCTTTTGATAGCGAGTCGTTACCGCTTCGACGGCCACTTTTACTGCATGCTGCAATTCGAAAGGATGTTTTTGAAGTTGGATTTTTCCCTGGCTAACGCGCGATACGTCGAGCAAGTCGTCGAGCAACGTCGACATGTGGGTCGACTGCCTTTGAATGACTTTTGCCGCATGCTCATTGGAAGAGTCATCGTTGCTAGAACAGAGCACATGCGTGGCGTTTAATATGGTAGAAAGGGGGTTGCGAAGTTCGTGCGACAACATGGCCAGGAAACGATCTCGCTGCTTGACGGACTGTTCCAGTTCTTCGAGTGCCTGACGCAAAGAAGTGATGTCGACCAGCGTGAGCAATACGCTGCGCCGCGTGGTGGTGACATCCTCCGGATCGAGATAAGGGAGTATCCGCAGCAGGAACCAGCCGTTGTCGCGAATGCGGACTTCTTGTTCAAAGGGTTCGCCGGTGCAAATCACATGCTCAATGCGATCCGCCAACTCGGCAACTTCAATTGAGTGACTGAACGTATCGATACGACGACCTACATCTTGCGGCAGAAAACTAAACGTATCGGCAACTTTCGGTGTAAATTTGCGAATGCGCATTTCGGAATCAAGAAACACCGTATGCACTTCGGTGCTGTGCAGCAGGTTGTCCATGTCGCGTGTGAGTTCGGAGAGCTCGGTGATTTTCGACTGGTGTTCTGCGTTTACCGTATACAGTTCCTCGTTCACCGAATGGAGTTCTTCGTTAGTGCTCTGCAGTTCTTCGTTCGAAGCGACCAGTTCTTCATTGGCTGCTTGCAGTTCTTCGTTGCTGGATTCGAGTTCCTCAATGGTCGCTTGAAGGTTTTCCTTGGTGAATCGAAGTTCTGTTTCCAGGGCGAGCACTTGTTCGGCCGAAAGGTTGTCGGAACGAAGTGTTGCAGGAGAGGGGGAGTGTTGTGCTGCATGAGAAGGCTGGAATTGAACGAGTACTCCATGCACGCCACGCCGATTGTCGCGGATCGGCAAAGCTGAGATGTCGAGCAATTCCTGGGAGTCACTCTGATCTACCGCAACTCCAGTGTAGGTAACTTGGGATTCACTGTTCAAAGCCTTTCGCACTGCCGCGGCGACCGAGATGCGAAGGTCGCCGACGAGTCGCTGATAAACGTCAATCGTCGTTCGCCCATGCTCTGTTTGAAGGTACTTGCCAGCGTCGCCAAAAGTATGAAGCAACGAACCTTCCTCCGAAATCAACAGGGAGGGGGGCATTACTGATTCGAGTAGCACATCGTACGTGCTTAGTAGCAAGGGGTCGTTGAATGGAGTTGTTTTGTTGCTGACAGACGGTAGTCCGTTTGGTTGCGTGCTTCGATTCGGTGTCATGGACCGCCAGCGTTTGTCGGCGGCGATACGTACATCCCGTTTTTTCTCGTAGAGCTTCCAATGCGTATCGAGTGTTTCGAATTCATCGGACAATTCGCTCGTAGATTCACTAGCCCCCAAAAACAGAAGTCCGTTGGTGCGAAGCCCAAAGTGAAATAAAGAAAGTATTTTGGTTTGTATATGAGGCTGCAAATAGATCAGTAAGTTGCGACAAGAGATGAGATCGATCTTGGTGAAAGGAGGGTCCTTAGTGAGATTGTGACGCGCGAAGACTATAGACTCGCGAAGTTCGGGGCTAACGCGAAATCCTCGTGCGTCGCGGCGGAAGTAAAGTTCAATCCGCGAAGGGATTACCTCCGATAGAGATTCTTCTGAATAGATTCCAGCACTGGCTGTATCGAGGAACTCTTGGTTCACATCGGTGGCAAATAGACGAATACGAACTTGCTTTTCGTAGAGCGCCAGTTGCTCTTTGAATAGTATGGCCAGAGAGTACGCTTCCTCGCCAGTCGCGCAGCCGGCAACCCAAACTCTTACTTCGCTATTCTCTTCGGCATTGTCGATGAGCGAGCGTATGCCCTTGGTAGCCAGTTGTTCGTACGCATGTCGATCGCGAAAGAAAGTAGTGACCCCTATCAATAGGTCGCGATAGAGCAATTCAAGCTCATCGGGATGAGAGTCGATATGGGCAATGTAATCGGCAATGTGAGTGAGTTCCTGCATTAGCATCCGCCGCTCGACACGACGAACTACTGTGCTTAGTTTGTAATAGCCAAAATCGAGCCCGTAAGCGTCTCGCAAACGAGTGAGGATATGCTGCAGGTTCGGCTGCTCCGAAGTTGCAGCGTGCAACGAGTCGGTAATGTCGGCGATGGGAGGGTCGGCAGCGTACTGCTCGATCGCTAGAGGGATATCCTCAGGAGCTAGGGCAAAGTCGACCACGCCCGTTTCGATCGCACTACGAGGCATGCCAAAGAACTTGGCCGTTTCTTCATTCTGAGCGATGACAAGTCCGCCAGCGGTATGGATATCGACGACTCCCCGTGAGCCATCCGAGCCAGTGCCAGAGAGGACAACGGCGATCGATCGCCCGCCTAGGTCCTGAGCAAGTGAACGGAAAAAGTGATCGATCGGTAGTGAAAAAGGAGCTTGTGGATCTCGTTCCTTCAGTAGTAAGCAACTTTCGACGACGACAATTTCCGACTTGGGAGGCATTAAGTAGATAATGTTTGCTGCGAGTCGCATTCCACTTTCGGCTTCTAGTACCGGTAAGGAAGTCCAACGAGAAAGCACTTCTCTCATCAGACTGTTGAAGTCTGGAGACAGGTGTTGCACGACGACAAACGACATGCCTGTGTTGATTGGCATGTTTTGAAAAATTCCTTGGATGGCTTCGAGACCTCCCGCGGAAGCTCCGATGCCAACCACATGGGTTGGTTCGGGCATTTGTCGATCACCTTCCGTCATGGATCGGGCTCCTTTGTCCATTGGGAGTGTTCGACTTGCGAGTTAGGTTTACGAAAAGAGTCGATTCATTCAGATGTGCGATCACAAGATGAATCGTTGGAAGCGATGCGTACTGCTCAGCGTGCTATCCGATTTGTGAGTTAAAACTCAAGAGAATAAAGCCATTACACGACCCCACAAATATCTCGCCGTCGTGACTGGTGCTAGCAAGCTACGAAGATGGTACTCGGGATCGACTCGCGTAGCTATAGCGAGACGCAAAGGTTTTTAAGATCGCAATCGGAAGCAAAGCCCGATGAATCGCACACCTGGCAGCTGTCTGTTTGCGTGAACTTAACACCTTCGCGAAGGATCAGCAGTGTCTTCGTTTCAGGTTGTCAGTGTTATTGAGAAGAGCGGAAAGCAACAGCGTGATGCATAACAGAGTAGCTAGGGAGTATCGCTGCTTGGGCGAGTTACTGGGTTCTCGAGCAATGTCAGTCGCTTGTTTGTAGCGTCGAGTTCGGCCAACACTCCCATGGGAATCGTGCCATTGTTACGTTGGTGGCCTGCAGGAAAGTTCATGAGCACCGGGTAGTCGGCGTCGGAGAAGAAATCGTGAAACACGTCGTCGATCGAAATCTCCTCGCCATCGGTATCTTCGTTTTTGCGACGGGTAAACGAGCCGAGAACCACGCCGGCAAGATCGTCGAGTTTACCGGCCGATTTCAGCGTTTGCAGCATGCGATCCACCCGGTAGGGGGCTTCGCCGACGTCTTCGAGAAACAGAATGCGACCTTTGGTTTCGACCTCGTATGGAGTCCCCATCAACGCATGCACGAGCGACAAGTTGCCACCAATGACTCGACCGGTTCCTTTGCCCGTTACCAAAATAGTGGGAGCAGGGACTTCGGGGTGACCGGAGGTTACCTCGATCGCGTAGCCTTTCGACCACATGTTGGGATCCTCTGGCACGCTGTATTTCTCAGCAAGCAGCGCCCGCCAGAAGTAATGATCGGCAAAAGGAGCAAGCTTTTCCGGCGAACCCAAACCCCATTCGGGTACTGGGCTATGGAAGGTCACGAGGCCGGTTCGCTGATGGATGGCGATGTGCAGGGCGGTGATATCGGAAAAGCCGATCATGATTTTTGGATGTTTACCAATCTCCTCAAAA
Organism: Aeoliella mucimassa; assembly: GCF_007748035.1. Taxonomy (NCBI): domain Bacteria; kingdom Pseudomonadati; phylum Planctomycetota; class Planctomycetia; order Pirellulales; family Lacipirellulaceae; genus Aeoliella; species Aeoliella mucimassa. The sequence goes on along the minus strand of NZ_CP036278.1, from coordinate 4,631,426 downwards.
TCAAGCAGGTCGAGAATTCGAGTGGTGCCGTAGCCACCGGTGCCGGGAAAGATGGCATCGATTTCCGGATCGGTGAACGCGTCCATCAATTCCTCCGCACGGCGCTGGTCGCTACCTGCCAGGTAGTCGTTCGCTCGGAACACCTCGTCGGGCATGCGAACCTTGAAGCCAAGCTCGGTGAGTCGCTGTTTTGCGCGAACCAGTCGCTCACGGTCCAAGGGGCTTGCGGGGGCGACGATGGCAATTGTATCGCCCGGTTGCAGTGCCTTCGCGAACTGGATCGGCTGCTCAGCGCGAACGCTTAGAGCGAGACTTGCAAGCACCAAGGTCGTAACCAGGAGAGTCGTCAGTAATCGGTTCATAACGTTCTAAAGTGGGGCGGTGCAAGTTGGGTTAGCTGCTTACTAGTGGCACGTCGGGTCGATTGGGAATCATCAGCCCCGCGGTTTCAGAGAGTTCGACACGTGTGCCGAGTGGTACTGGCAGATTGCAGCGAATATGGCCAACCGGATAGTTCGCCAGCACTGGGATGCCGAGGGGGGCGAAGCACTCTTCGAACAGTTCACTCAGTCTCTCGTCGTCGATCGGTTCTTCGTTTGGATTCGCGGTGAATTGACCAAGCACCACGCCGGCTAGTTCGGAAAAGAGCCCAGCAAGTCGACACTGTGACAGCAACCGATCGATACGATACGCCTCCTCGCCAACATCCTCTAGCAGCAAGATGGCTCCTGAAGTGTTGGGAAGATACGGAGTGCCGATCAAACCGGTGAACACTGCTAGGTTGCCACCGACCAAGGGGCCAGATGCGCTACCGGAGTGCATGAAGTGCGGCCGTGGCATTTCGGCGGCCATCGGTGGAGTGGTGCAGGGCTCGCCCATCAGGGCGTTCCAGTAGTAGCTGGCCACCCATTCATCGAGGCCGTCGACGTGCCCGATTCCATCTTGAAGGTTTGGCCCATGAATGGTCGCAACCCCTGCATGGCGGTTGATCGAAGTATGCAAAGCGGTGATATCGCTAAAACCACAAAGCAGCTTGGGAGTATTGGCCAATGCTCCGAGGTCGAGATGTTCGAGAATGCGAACGACGCCATATCCCCCACGAACAGGAAGAATGGCTTTGGTCTCGGGATCGTGGATGGCCGCGTTGAACTCGGCCGCGCGATCCCGATCAGTGCCCGCCAGGTATTTGTAGCGACTCGTAAGGTCGCGATATGTTTTCGTGCGCAGCCCGCGTGCATGCAGTATCGCCACAGCACGCTCCAGGGCGTCCGGATTGATTGGGCCTGCGGGAGCGATAATGCTGATCGCGTCACCGGCAGATAGCACGGGTGGGGGAGTAAGTGTGGTCATCAGCTGGAGTAGAGTGCGATTCCTAAGGCAAGGGCGGCAATCATGGCGGCCACGTCAGCGATTAAGCAGGCGGGGAGCGTGTGGCGGATCTTCTTGATGCCAACCGAGCCGTAATAAACGGTGAGGATGTAGAACGTGGTTTCGGTGCTGCCTTGCATGATCGAGGCCGTTTTGCCCAGGAATCCATCCGGGCCGTGCTCCTCGAAGATCTCAATCAACACCGACCGGGCGCCGGTGCCTGATAGCGGGCGGGTAAATGCCAGCGGTAACAACTCAAGCGATTCGGCAAGCGAACCAAAGCCCACTGCAGTGAGTCCATAAGCCAGGATGTTCTTGACGTCTTCGAAAAAGCCGCTCGAGACCAATAGCCCAATCACAAAGAGCATGGCGACAAGATAAGGGATGATGGTGACCGCGACGTTGAATCCTTCCTTGGCTCCGGTGACGAACGACTCGTACATCGGTACCCCACGGCGTGCAGCAGCCAGCAGGATGCCCAGGATTAAAAAGGGGATGGCCCATTGATTGACCACTTCCATCGTCCACATGATTCGTTCTCCTGTTACTCTTCAGTGGATTCGGAAGTAGGTTCTGCTGCAGCGGCTACCGGAGATGTTTGATACATCGGAAGCTTGGAGAGCATGCGAGCAGCAAAGATCGCCACGATAGTAGCCAGCGAGGTAACCATCAGCGTCCCCGCAATGGGTTGCGTTGGTTCGCTGCTGTTGTAGAGCACGCGGTAACCAATGATCGCGAACGGAATAAGCGTGACGTTGCTCGTGTTGATCGCCAGGAACATGGCCATCGAGTTGGTTGCTGTATCGGGCTCAGGATTGAGATCCTGCATTTCTTGCATGGCCTTGAGACCCATCGGCGTCGCTGCGTTATCGAGTCCCAGCATGTTGGCCGACAGGTTCATGATGATGGCCCCTTGAGCTGGGTGACCATCAGGGATGTCGGGAAAGAGCCATCGCATCGCGGGGCGGAGCAGGCGGGCGAGCGACTCGATCAGACCTGCGTCGTTGGCAATCTGCAACAGGCCTAGCCAGAGAGCCATGATGCCGATCAAACCAATGCAGAGTGTGACGGCTGTTTTAGCGGAATTCAAAGCCGATTCGGTTAGTCGTTGACCACTGGCCAGAAGCCCCCGTTCTCGCACCTCGTCTTCGCTTTGTTCCTCGGTGGTCGATGAGGTTGTATCGGCCGAGGCGGGATCTTTCGACTCGCTCACCACAGCGGTTTCTGGCTGTCGCGAATCGACGACTTCTTCGTAAAGGCCTTTTGCGAATCCGTACGTGATACCGATAACGGCTAGCCAAAACCAGACTTTGTTAAGCATGCGAAACTCTTGGTCTTACTCTTCGGGTACTTGGTTCAGCGGCAATTCTTTGTACCGCGAGGCGTCAATCTCCTGAAGGCGATTTTGCGAAATCGAAATCAATGCGGTCATCAATGCAACGTAGTGCAACTCGACCAGGTCGTTGGCCTGGCTGTCGATGTCGGGCCAGCCGCCCGCTTCCAGCAGCGCGGTACTAGCTCCCTGGTTTTGCACCCACTCGCCAAAGGCGGTCGGCATGTATCCTGCTTCGTAGCGGGTGGCGTGCCCTTTGAGCAGACGCGTGCCAACAGCAAACATCTCTAATGCGAGCTGACGTGCCAGCTTCACACTGGGAGTTACCGTGTCGTCGTCGTTGATCGGCGGGGCAAGCACGCTGATCGCCGCGACCTGTTCGGTGCCGGTTACCACCTTGTTCGCCCGCTGGTTATGTAAGTTGAAGCCAAAGTTGGGTTTTAAATCGAGAGTTACTTGCCGCAGGATTCGTCCCTCTGGCGTTGCCAGATCAACCGCATCGCGATTGATGTCGATGCCTTGGGCGTTCTCACGGGTGTTGAGGTCGGCCCCATCCGGATTAAGCATCGGCATCAAATGCAGTGTGCAAGTTTCCAGGAGCTTTAGCTCGCCGTTCACTTCCTCCTGCCCACTCACTAGCGTGTTGAGCAGGTCGAGCAGCACGGCCGTGTGCGTAGGCTCGTCGCCATGCATTTGCGACCACATGAATACTTTGTTCGGACCAGTGCCGATCGTGGCCAGGTACACTTCCTGTCCATTGTGCGACTTGCCAACTGTGCGGAGTTGGACTGGATGTTTCTCGCGATTCGATGCGGATGTTTGTTCGAAGCCCTTCAGCCAGGTAGCGACATCCTTTTGACGCAACTCTCCCGGATTCGCGGGCGAGATGCGAAAGCGGTGGTGGAGGTCCAGCAAATGCCGATCGGTTGGACTCAGGTCTTCGAAGGGGAATTCACGCATCAATCGGTATCTGGTTGGAAAGGAGTGGTTTACTGTTCGCTCTTATACTGCTCGGCAACCTGCTCGGCTTTGCGCATGACACGCAGCAAGTTTCCGCCGAGGATACCGCGAATCTCTTCGTCGCTATATCCCCGGTCGATCAAACCCTGAGTGATATAAGGGTAGGCAGTCACGTCGTCGAGTTGGGCAGGGAGCGTGGAGACTCCATCGTAGTCAGAGCCAATTCCTATGTGTTCGGCGCCTGCAACTTCGGCAATGTGGTCGATATGGTCGAGCAGGTGATGGATCGTGCCGCGCGGCATCGGGTTTTCTTTACGCCATTGTCGCACTGCGGCCTTGGCTTCCTGTTCGGTCATCTCCGCGTTTACCCGTTTGCGGAACTCGAACAGCTCCTTGTAATTTTCAATGGCTTCCGGAACGAGAAAGCCAGAGAAAAAGTTGACCATGACCACGCCATCTTCGTCGTTGGTGTTCAGCCGCTTCAGTACTTCGTCGGGCACGTTGCGCGGCGAGTCAGCTACGCTTCTGGCCGACGAATGGGAGAAGATGATCGGAGCCTTCGAGGCATCAAGGGCGTCGTGCATGGTTTCGGGCGACACGTGCGAGATGTCGACCATCATGCCGATTTCATTCATCCGCTCGATGACTTGCACGCCAAAATCAGTGAGTCCACCATGTTTTGGATCGTCGGTCGCGGAATCGGCCCAGGGAATCGTGTCGCTGTGGGTGAGCGTCATGTACCTCGCGCCCAGGCTATAGAGGTGTTCGAGGTTCGTGAGCGAACCCTCGATGCAGTGGCCACCTTCGACACCAATAAGCGACGCGATCTTGCCTTCGGAGTGAATGCGAGTGATATCTTCGGAGGTGAGCGCTAGCTCAAACGCTTCGGGGTATCGACGAATCATCGCCCGAACCAATTCGATTTGGCGAATGGTCTCGTCGCGGGCGATGTTGCGATACGCGTAGTCGGCAGGCACCCAAACCGACCAAAACTGACCGCCGACGCCACCTTGGCGGAGTCGAGGAATGTCGGTCTGAAGCGTGGATTGCCACTTGGAGATGTCGAGCCGATCGAAGTCGCCGTTGGCTTTGTCGCGAATCTCCCACGGCATGTCGTTGTGCCCGTCGATGAGCAGCGACTCTGCGTGTAGTTTCTTTGCTCGTTCGGAAACGACAATCGGCTTGCCATAGTCGAGCGTGCTGTCTTGCTCGTCTTCGGCTAACGCGAAGGGAGCCAGCGTGCAGCAGGCCGCGACCAGCACACACGTCCACAGACGAGTGGTTGGTGATGGGGATTTGTGCTTCGGCATAATCATCCTACTCGTCGGCTGAAGGTGCGCCTGTGGTGGAAACTTCGCTCTTGTTGCCTAGGTGTAGTTCGTTCGACCAGACGTAGCGAAACAGATTCCGCATATCGGCGTAGCGAGCGGGGGTGGAGCTTGAGCCAAGTACCACGCCTACGATTTCTACACCATCGCGTTCGCCGGCAGCCACCAAGCAAGCCCCAGCCGGGCCGGTGGTGCCCGTTTTTACACCTAGGTAACCTTCTCGCTGTAGCAGTTGGTTCGTGTTCTTCCAAACGATCTGTCGTTTGTAACCAACGACCGATTCGACCTCGACGAGATATCGTCGGGTGCTCACGATCTTGCGGAAGGTCTCGTTTTCCAATGCTTTGCGGCCGAGGATGGCCATGTCGGCAACCGTGGTCACGTGACCGCGGGCGGTCAGGCCGTGAGAGTTGCGATAGCCGGTGTCGACCATGCCAAGCTCCTTGGCGGTGTCGTTCATGGCCGCGATGAAGCGGTCGTAGCTATCCCCTTCGCCATCGGGGTTAATCAACTCACCGAACTTCTCGGCCAAGGCCACCGAAGCGTCGTTGCCCGAGGGAAGCAGTAATCCATAAAGCAATTCGCCAACGGTAAGCTGCTCGCCAGCCTTTACGGCCGAGGTCGACCCCGAAGTGTCGTCGGCGCGTTGCGAGAAGGTGATGGTGCTCTCAAGTGCTTCAGGATGGTCTTCGGCGTACTTGAGCACCAAGTAAGCGGTCATGATTTTCGTAGTACTCGCTGGGTCGCGAATCATATGTTCGTTGTCGCCAGCGAGCATGGTGCCAGTTTTCACGTCGACAAAGCACCAGGCAGGGCAGGTGACGATCGGTGGACCGGTGAGTGGTTCACGGGGTAGTTTCTCTTCGTTCACCGCAGCGATTTCCGCAACCGTGGGGATGGCTTCCGATTCGTCCACGAGTGGGCCGAGGGCTTTCCACATCTGGCGATCAACCACTCCATTGGGTTCCAGCGACTCTTGTTTCTGGAAGGCGATCACTGCCGACTCGGTGTTGGGGCCGAAGTCGCCATCGACCGAGATATTCGGCGACGGCTTCAGCCGCACGTTCAGCGTGCGTTGCAGGCCTTCGACCAGGTCGCCGGCTGCGCCGATTTTCAGCGTGCGAGCAATCGCCGGAGGGGCCGCTTCGGCATCGCCGGCAAAGTAGTTGTAGGCGATCAAGCCAATTTCGGCGGCCAGCAGTTCGGCCTCGTTGCTATCGTCCCAACTGTGGTCGTCGTTCTTGGTGGTCAGTACACAGAAGGCGATCTTGCCTTTGGGGGTATCGATCAGTCCCGCGTCGGTACGCGAGTCGCCGACCGAGCCGGTCTTGTGGGCAATTCGAATACTCTCGGGGAGGAGTCGCGGTACCCCTGACTTGGCGGTGCAGTCGTAAAGATGCTTGAGGATTTGTTCGCAGTCTTCCTTGCCAAGGAACTCGTCGTTGCTCACCAACTCGGCCAACTGAATCATGTCGCGACAGCTGGTGCTGCCGAGGCCATACTTCTGGCTTCGCTCAGGGTTCACCGAGGTATCGCGGCGGTAAACTTTGGAGTTGAGCCGCGTTTCGTCGCAGCCCAACGATTCCATCAAGCGGTTTGTCTCCTCGATGCCAACCTGGTCGATCACCAAGTTCGTGGCAGTGTTATCGGAGAAGGCGATCATCAGCTGAATCGCATCTCGCAACGAGAGCTGCAGCCCTGGCGAGAAGTGTGTCGTCAGTACCCCTGAGCCGGGAACCTGGTCGTCTTCTTTGAGCGTGATCGGTTGTTCCAGCTTCAGTTTGCCTTCATGAATGGCCTTGTAGGTGGCCATCATGATGGGGAACTTGATCAGGCTGGCGGTTGGCATCGCCTGATCCGCCCGGTAGGCGAACGTCTCGCCGGTCGGGAGGAATCGAATCATCACCCCGACTTCACCGCGGTGGTTCTCGATAAGCGGAAGAACCAACTTCTCCAGTTCCGACGGCACAGGCTTCTGGTCCCTGGAGGCTTCCGGCGATTCTGCCTTGGTCGAAGTGCTGAAGCAGGTCGTAAGCAGCAGGGCAGCCGCCAGCATCAGGTGCTGGGTGTATCGTGGATGCAGCATAGTCTCGGCTTGGTAGAGAGTAGGTTGGTGGAATTACGTCAGCGGTCCGGTCAGCAGTTGAGCACCGGTGCCATTGCGATCGGAGAAGTGGCAGATTCCCTTTTCCACTTTGACTCCCTCGGCAATGTCTTCCGCCAGAAGCACCGCTCCATCCATGTCGATGTAGTCAAGCATCGGTAGCAGTTGCGCCAGAGCCGAGATGCCGACCGACGATTCGGTCATGCAGCCAGCCATGAGCTTCAGCCCTAATTCGCGAGCCTTTGCTACCATGCGGCGAGCGGGAGCCAAGCCTCCGCACTTCACCAGTTTGATGTTGATGCCGTGGAACTTGCCGGCGCACTTTTCGACGTCGGACTCGACCACGCAGCTTTCATCCGCGATCAAAGGCAACGCCGACCCTTCGTAGGCGAGTCGCGCCCCTTCGTGGTCGTCGGCTGGAAGTGGTTGTTCGATGAATTCGACCCCCAGCTCTTTCAAGATCGGCGAGTACTCGATGGTTTGCTCGGCTGTCCATCCGCAGTTGGCGTCGACTCGAAGCGTCGCATCCGTATGCTCGCGAAGTGCCTTAACGATTTCGATGTCGTTGTCGGTGCCGAGCTTGATCTTGTAAACCGGCCAGCCTGGCATCTCTTCGAGTTTGGCGACCATCGTGTCGATCGTATCGATGCCGATGGTGTAGTCCGACGGAGGAGCGGTCGACAGATCGAGCCCCCAGAGTTCGTACACCGGCTTGCCAAGCAGTTTGCCCCACAGGTCGTGCAGCGCCTGGTCGAGGGCCGACAAGGCGAACGAGTCCTCGGGCAACTGAGACGCTAGTTCGGCCAGCAGGGGTTCGGGATCACGTGCCGAACTACTGGCTAGCAGCGGGCGGACGCGTTCCACAGCGCTGGCCATCTGCTCGGCCGAAGCATTGTAGTACGAGTTGGTGGTCGCTTCGCCGTAGCCGTATTCCCCCGATTCGTGCAGTTGCACGATGAAGGTGGGTTGGACGTTCGTCGATCCCCGCGCAATAGTAAACGTATGGCGTAAGGGAAGTTCGTAAACTCGATAAGCAAGGTCCAAGAGTGTGCGCTTTCGTAGCTAAGGCCTGTTTAGTTGGAAGATGCGACCGAGCTGCCAATCAGCTCTTTCTGCAATTCGAGCACCGCGTTGGCGAGCGGCGCCGCGCCGTGGCGGAACACATCGCAGGCGACCACGCCGAGTTCACCACTGACGCGCTGGCATTCTGCGTCGGCCTCTTCGGGACTTAGCAAGCGACTGTTCACGGCAACGCCGATCAATTTGGTGGGCATATGAATCGAAGCCAATGTTTCGTACACCTCGACCAACTTCGGTAGCGGAGTAAGCGGCACATGCGGCATGCCATTAATCGTTTCGCGACCTGCTTCGTAGACCATGATCAAACCGTGTGGCAAGCACCCATGCAGCAGGCCCGCGGTAACAGCCGAGTAGCGAGGATGCGCCAACGAACCCTGTCCCTCGAACAACAAGATGTCGTGATGTTGATTCGCGAGAATGAGTTTCTCTACCGCTCCGTTCAAGAAGTCGCTGACCACGCAGTCGACCGGGCAGCCGTCGCCTTCGATCATGATGCCAGTCTGGCCAGTCGCGACAAACTTGGCGTCGTGCCCCATCCGCTCCAGTTCGCGGGCGACTTCAATCGAGGCGACCATCTTGCCGATGGAGCAGTCGTGTCCCACCGTGTGGATGCGCAGGCAGTCTTCGCGCAAGCCTTGACGATGCGAAACATCGCGCTCGTTGTTCTTACGCACGTCGAAGATCGTGCCACCACTCTCGGCAGCGCGATCGACTAATCCCTGATCGTTGGAAAGGAAGTCGTGCAAGCCAGAGACGACCGACATGCCGCGACCAAGAGCGTCGAGGATGATATCGCGCCATGCGGCCGGCAGCTTACCACCCATCGGAGCAATTCCGATGAGCAGTGTGTTAGGGGCATCCGCGTCGTCTAGACTCGCAACGATGGGGGTGTCGCCACCAAAGCCCAGCACTTCGCCAGACGTCTTTCCCGCTTGGGTCGAGTCGAGCAGGGCGACAACCTCCTCGGGGCGGTAACGCAACACGCTAACTGCCGTCTTGGCCGTGATGGGATTCGAATGGCCTTCGGTCAGGATGACGATTCGCCGAGCTTCCATGGATTACACTTCTTCTTATTGTGGGGGACTGAGCCCGTACCGAGCGCCTAGCAAGTTGATGGTAAAGGCCGATGCGGGCGAGTTGAAGCGAAAGCTGCGCAACATTTTATCCTTATCGCGCAATCATCAGGGTAGCGACTGCAAGTTCGGTTGTCACGCGGGGCGGCATGATATGCCTAGCAGCCGCTGGATGATGGCCGCTTGCGAAACCGGCACGTCGCTGAACGCACAAAACCGCGGGGCGGATTCGGAAAACTTATCGAGGATACCGGGGACGCCGAGCGACACGACTACGGTGTTCGGCAGTTTCGCGAGTTCTTGGAACAGAGCCAGTTGATCGTCGAGCAGGCCAAATTTATGCCAGGCGGCCGGTTTGACGATCATCGCCAGTATCACCTGCTCGCTCGAAGTGGCCGATTGCCGGGCGGCTTCGATGGTCGAACTATCGACTTCGGGCGTTAGCTCGAAGTACTCCGCTTGATCGAACTGTTGCCGGACGATTTTGCCCAACGGCTGTTCCGGTGGATCGATCGAGGTGACAAATGGTTTGGCCAGCAAGCAGGTGGTTGGTTTCGTGCGGTCTAGTGTAACAGTAGGACTCGACTGAAAGGAATCGATCGCTTGAGTCGCCACTCGTTGGCCAAGTTGAAGGATCGATTCTCGTTGGATTTCGAAATCGCTTTGCGGGGGAAGCGGCTGGCAAACACGTTGCTTGAGTGCGATGATTCGGGAAGCCGACTCGTCGACGGTCGATTCATCGAGTAGCCCGTCGCGAACGCATTTCACTAAGTAGTCGATCACGCCGATGGGGTCCGCAACATCTAGCAGCCAATCGATGCCTGCGTTCAGCGCGGCCAGACAGAGTTCGCCTTCGTGATCGAAGCGATCGCGGACTCCGGACATTAGCAGGCTATCGCTACAGATGATTCCTTCGAAGCCAAGCGACTCGCGCAAGAGCCCTTTGAGGATCGGCGCGGAAAGCGTGGCCGGCAGACCACTCGGATCAAACGCGGGATACGCGACATGAGCGGTCATCACGATCGAACAACCTGCATCAATCGCCGCCACGAAGGGGGGCAACTCCGTCGAGCGAATCGACGCCTGATCGCGGCCTAACTGTGGCAGCGAATCATGCGAGTCTTGTTCGGTATCGCCATGGCCAGGGAAGTGCTTAGCGCTCGTAGCGACCTGTTGCGACTCGCAACCTCGCACATAGTCGGCAACTAGACGCGAGACTCGCCCAGGATCCGTTCCAAAAGCCCGCGTGGCGATAATCGGGTTTCGGGGATTCGTGTTTGTGTCGGCTACCGGACCAAAGGCGATTTGAATACCAGCCAGTCGAGCTTCGATGGCCGTCGCCTTACCGAATTCGTAAGCTAGCGAAGGATTGGTCTCCTCCGCCACGCTACTTGCAGCTCCAAACGCGCCTGCGTGCGGGAGCACGCTCACGCCATGCACTTGTTGTCCGCATCCGCGCTCGATGTCGGAACCCACAAGCAGCGGTGTTGTCGCGAGCGATTGGAGATGCTCAAGCACGTCGCGGGTCGTCGGCCAGACTCCGTTGAAGAGTGTCAGGCCGCCGATGGGGCAGCTCTTGATGAGCTGAGCAATGCGCTCGGCGTCCGCATCCACTGTACGAACCGGTGGTAGGTTCGACCCGATGCGAACATTGATTAATTGCCCGATTTTCTCTTCGAGCGAGGTTGGCATTTCAATCGACTTGTTAGGCATCTTCAATTTCAAACGAGTGTTTTGGAAAAACGAACAAATTCGCGGGAGACCACCGCTCCGCATTGCTGGCGATAAAACTCCACAGGGCCAACCCACGGAATCGTCGCCGTCGGATAACCCGCCTGGTACATGTCGTCCAGGCAGATAGCGAGTAACTTAGCACCGATGCCACGACCTCGGTACTGTGGGCAGGTGCCCATTGGACCAAACCAACCGGTTCCGCGGTTATTCGCATTGTGGGCAGCAAACCCGATCACGCGATCTCCATCCATCGCAAGGTGCAGGGTCGAGGGAGTGTTGCTCAGCGCGACGGAAACCTCCCCCCACCAGCTTGGCCAATGTTGTTCGAGGAAGTCACGAATGGCCGGCTCATCGGCGGGAGTCGCCCTCGCATAGGTAATGCTGTCGGTATTGTTTACTTGGACTTGGCTCGGCAGGTTGCGGTGCGACCACTCCGCAAGATCGACCTGCATGTTGCAGGCCTGACCTTTTACGACGTATTGTCGAGCATGGAACAGCTCCGCAGCAGCCTTGTAGCGTGTGTCGACTCCCGGAGTCAGGTAGTTAGGAGCCGACTCCCCGACCCGCATTTCGATGGCACCTTGCGCTTGGCAGCGTTCTTCCAGTGCCTGGCAAAGCTCGCTGGCAACACCATCGCGTTGGAAGTCGGCATCGACTGCGAGCAATTTAATGATGCCAGTGGTTTGCTGAGGGGTCTGTCGGCAAACAGCAGTGGCAAAGCCAGCGAGTTGCTCCCCCTCGAACATGGCGAGGGAGAGTTGGGCGTCGAAATCGACGTCGCCCCAGATCTTTTCATTCAGCAACGGCAGGGTAAGCCGGTCGTATTCGGCTACCGAGTTCCACAAGCTCAGCAGCGCGGGAGCATCCTCCTTGCGAAGTGGTTGTATCGTTCGCATTGGGGGACAACCTCTACTCTGCACTGGCTTTGCCGAAGTTCGGATCGATGGGAACCAACATGGTCACCAGGAAACTCGGCACCGTGGCCACCATGACCCACACGAAGAACCACTGGTAGCCAATCCACTCTTGGATCGCGCCAGAGATCATGCCGGGCAGCATCATGCCGGTTGCCATGATGCCGGTGCACAGCGCGAAGTGAGAGGTTTGGTGAGCCCCTTTCGCCAGATAGAGCATGTAAAGCATGTATCCGGCGAAGCCAAAGCCGTAGCCAAATTGCTCGATGGCGACCGCGCCGGTTACCACCCAGATGTTGGTGGGTAGCCAATAAGCCAGAGCGATGTAGACAAGGTTCGGCAGATTGATCGCCACGGCCATCAGTAAGAGCCACTTGCCGAGACCTTGCTTGGCAACCACGAGACCTCCGAGGATGCCACCGATTACCAGCATCAATACGCCTGCAGTGCCATAGATGAATCCGGTATCGGTTTCCGTGAGCCCCAGCCCCCCCGATGCCCTATCATCGAGCATGAACAGGGGAGCCACTTTGGCAAGTTGTGCTTCCGCAAAACGGTAGAGCAAGATGTAGCAAATGCCAATCAAGACGCCAGGTTTACTGACGAACGTATCGATGGTGTGTACCAGTTGATGGAGGATCGGCTCTGCCGACTCGTCGGACGATGCTTTTTCGCGTCGCGGGAGCATGATCGCATGGTAGGCGGCGACTATCAGGAACGCTCCAGCGGCTAGATAGAACGTCCGCGACCAGGCGTCGCTCGTCGGCATCGAGGTTTCGATCAGCTTGCCAGCCAGCATCACCAGCAATCCGCGACTGGCAATGATGCCCAATCGGTAGAACGTGCTACGAATGCCGACGAAGATCGCCTGCTGATGGGCGCTCATGCCGATCATGTAGAATCCATCAGCAGCAATATCGTGCGTCGCCGAAGCAAAGGCCAGGACCCAGAAACAAGCGAGCGTCAGCATGAAGAACGACGTACTACCGCAGCACATGGCGATGCCGGCCATGCCAAGCGTGATGGTAAGTTGCATGGCAACAATCCAGCTTCGCTTGGTCCACAGCACATCGACCAAAGGACTCCAGATCGGCTTAATCATCCACGGCAAGTAGAGCAGGCTCGTGTAAGCTGCGATCGCTGTGTTGGAGACCTCCATCCCTTTGTAAAACACCAGGGAGACGGTCATCACCAATTCGAAGGGAACCGCTTCGGCAAAGTACAAGCTAGGTACCCATGACCACGCACCAGCAGAACTCTCTGCAACCGGAGTGCTGTTCGGTTCTGGCGAAGTAGCGGACACCGCGGAAGATTCGTACGGGTTGCTGGCTTCTTGGTTAACGGAAGCTTGTGAACCGTCGGTGGGATTACTGTCAGTCACGAGTTTTCTATCGGTATTCGATGGCGGATTTGGGAACGGGCTTGCCAATGCGATTGAGCCGGTCGACTGGGGAGACGACGATTGAATTCGCGGAAGTTAATTCCTGTTCCAGCACACAAGTTGCTGCGGAGCCGGGAACGACTTTCGTGATCCATGTGCCATCGGTCTCGACCTGCACGAGCCATAGCCAAGGAACATTCCCCTGGTCGACGCTCATGGTCAGGCTCGTACCCTCCGTTTGGTTTTTGACGACTACGTGCGGCTTGTTCACTGCGGAGTCGGGTGCATCGCACCAAGTGGTTGCGGGCGGAATGCATGGTTCGGTGTAAACTTGGCTCGCGAGAAGATCTTTCAATCCGCTGCGATTCTCCTTGATCGCTTTGATGCTGAAATGGATGTGACCCGCAGCGGTGCTTTGCTTGCGGACGAGTTCGATTTGCTGCTCGATTTCACTCGTCGGCCAGCCCTCTCCGTTGGCGAGCACTTTGGACGTGAACAAGCCGGGCCAGATGTGTCGCTCGTGGGGATTCTGTTGCTGCCACCACTCGAGCAGTACGGGGAAGCTCTGAGCCTTCTGCTCGATTGGCCAGTAAAGTTGAGGACTCATGTAGTCGACCGTGCCGTCGACGAGCCACTTCTGCGAATCCGCGTACAGCTTGTCGTAAGCGTCGAAACCTCGAATCGATTCTGGCTGCCCTGGGCGATAGATGCCGAAGGGGCTAATGCCGAATCGAACCCATGGTTTGGCCGCTTTGATTTCTTTCGCGAGTCGCTCCAGCAAGTGATTCACATTTTGCCGACGCCAGTCGTCGCGGGTGAGTTGTTTGCGTGCGGGAGTGCTCGTTTGATACTTCGCCCAACTCTCTTCGTCGGGGAATGAGATCTCTTTGCCTTCGTCATCGGTAATGGGGTAAGGATAAAAGTAGTCGTCGAAGTGCACGGCATCGATGTCGTATCGCTGAACCACGTCGAGCACCACTTTGCAGCTATGATCGATCGCCGCTGGTTCGCCTGGATCGAGCCACAGGTACTTGCCGTACTGTTTGACGATGTCAGGTTGTGTTTTGCTGATATGGTCGGCCGCGAGTTTGCTGGAGCCGGAGGGATGCGAAGCTCGGAACGGGTTGAACCAGGCGTGCAGTTCGAGTCCCCGCGCGTGGGCTTCGGTTACTGCAAACTCCAGCGGATCGTATCCATCCTCGGGGGCGGTGCCTGCGGTGCCGGTCAGGAATTCCGACCACGGTTCGAGTTGCGACTCGTACAAGGCGTCGCAGGCTGGGCGTACCTGGAACACTACCGCGTTCATCTTCAGATCGCGGGCGAGGTCGAGCAGTTCGATGAGTTCCTTGCGTTGAGTCTCGGGCGACAAGCCAGGTTTGCTGGGCCAGTCGATGTTGGCCACGGTCGCGATCCAGGCTGCCCGAAACTCGCGGGCGACCGGCGGCGGCGAACCCGCCAGGCACAGGCCAGGAATTGAGCAGAGGACCAGCAGCAGGATGGCAAGGCGTGATTTCACGGCAGGGGCTATTCATTGGGGGGATGCGAATCAGTCGGCAAAATGGCCGTGTTTCAAGCATAGCGACTACCCCTTTATGCTTGCACGCCCGAATTGGTATCTCTGCGTGAAATCGAGAGACTATTGCGCGTAAGCGTTTGTTAGTTCTAGCGGAGTGACTAAGATTGGAAATCGGAGAGGAGTAATCCATCTCCGTTTGGGCAGCACGCCACTCCGCCGATCGCGGCGGAGTGGCGTTTTTTTATGGCCAGCGCATCACCTCATTCGAGTAGCCCCATTCGACTAAGCCAGTCGAGTAGTCCGTAGAGCCTTTGTTGCCCCGTCGGCTAGGCATCGCAACAGTCGGCAGATCACCAGTCGGCGATGGGTATTCATTGGGGCCAGTTGCTCACCAGTCGGTGTCCAATTCTGCAGCCAAGCTCCTCGCCTTGGCAGAATAGATTCCCACAGCGGAGGAATAGATTCCCAATTTACCCACCGATGGGAAAATTGAATCTTCGCCCGCTCTATAAAACCAGTGGTTTTCGCGCTCGAATAGATTCCCACTTCCCAAAACGCATCGAGTGGGAATCTATTTTCCCGCTGAGCACTTATCGCAAGTCGTTTACCAGTCGTGAGTTGCATCAACACCTCCACGAAATGTGCCCAAAATAGATTCCCACGGGTGGGAAACTATTTTGGCTGGACGTTGGACGTTGGAGGAGGCTGCAGGGTGGGGCCAGGAGCTTCCAGCGACGCAGCCCCACCACCGCTTTACCAACGCGCGCAGCAGCGAACCCCCACGCAACCGAACATTCGCCTGCGCGTCGTTAAACGTTCGAGTTCACAGCAAGCTTTAAATCTCTCAATCACCTCCTTTTCACCAAAAAGCCAACAGCCAACAGCCAATAGCTGAAAGCCGATAGCCAACACTACCTGTCCATTAGAACACTACGGGTGGCCAATTTCCAGCGAAAAATGGGGCATCCAAGAAATGGTTTCGCCCGCCAGCCGGCAGCCGAATGATCGCGCGAAGTTCCTGCAACGGTGGCATGCACAAGGAAGCGTCTTGGCGGAAGCGCTCGCGTTATTCTGCAAACAGCGTTTTGCGGAAGCTACGCGGGGTCGAACCAAATTGCTTGCGGAACGCGATGCCAAATCGTGTGGCATCCGAGAAGCCCGAAGCGAGTGCGATTTCGGTAATCGACATCTCGCGTTTGCCCAGAAGTTCGCGTCCACGTTCCAAGCGGACTCGGCGTATCTCTTCAGCCGGCGAACGACCGAGGTAAGACCGCAATTGGATTTCAAGGCTGCGACGCGAAATGGGGACTTCGCGCAGGATGTCCTGCACCCCGATGCCGTGATGGGCGTGTTGTTGAATGTAACGAAGCGCCTGCACCACTAAGGGGTCGTCGATCGACAACACATCGGTCGAATGGCGGCTTGTCACCCCATGCGGTCGTACCAAACGCGATTCTTTGGGATTCGCTTCGCCCTCTAGCATCTGATGAAGCAGCTCGGCCGCTTCGTAGCCGATCCGCTCGCTCGCCATCGACACCGAGGAGAGGGGAGGGCTCGATACATCGCAAAGCAGGTCGTCGGTATCGCCTGCCAGAATGGCGATTTCGTCGGGGATGCGGATTTCGGAGAAGTGGCAGATCTCCGCAAGTTGATGCGCGTGATACGCATCCACCGCAAACACCGCTACGGGGCGCGGAAGCGAGGTGAGCCAGCGATTTACGCGCCGTTGTTGTTCGTCCCAGCTAATCTTTCGGCCCGCGCGGTAGCCAGGGCGGTAGTGGTGGCACTCGTAGCCAGCTTCTTTCACCGCTTCGGCAAACGCATCACCGCGGGCGGTGCTATATCGATGACTCGGAGGAGCAAAGTAAGCGAAGTCGGTGAACCCACGCGAAGTGAGATGTTCCAAGGCAAGTGCGGCCAAGGCCACCTCGTCGGTATTGACTCGCGCAACACCAGGGGCGTCGGTAAACACGTCGTCGACGTCCACAATCGGAAGACCAGTGGCCAGCAGTTGGCTGCATTGAATGCGATTGGCGATGCGGGCAATCACACCATCGCCGCGCCAACCGTCGGGAAGCGCGGAGCGATGCTCGTGGTCGCGCGGATCGATCAGCAGATGCCAAGGCATCCCTTTCTCGACATAGTTAGCGATTCCACGAATCACCTTACGGCCCCACGTCGACTCCGTCTCGATGAGGATCGCTATTTGCCGAAAAGTAAGTTTGGAGGTCTCGTTGCCCAGTTTCTTCATCACTCGGCAGTCGTCTATAATGGAAGGTAATGCATCAACCACCGTTTGGTAGGCCGGCGGCAGGCCCCATTCGGGAGCATCCCGTGTGATCCAGTAGTTTATCTTACTCTGGAAATCTCCAGCAGTATGCGCTAAAACGAGATTTTTTTCATCTCTGGCGATTGGGTCTGGTAATATTTATCGCCCCGAGATGTGCATTTTTCGCCTGATTGGTATCATCCCTTGGGCAATTTCGATCCCCCTGAACTGATTAGCAATCAAAGTGGCAAACAAGAAGACTTACAAATCAATTGGACTGATGAGCGGCACTTCGGCCGACGGTGTGGATGCCGCACTGATTGTTTCCGACGGGGAAGATAAGGTCGAATTTTACGGCGGCCTTACCTTGCCATACTCGCAAGATCTTCGCAGTCGCTTGCTGGAAGCCTCGCATCATAACGTGCCGACCGATGAACTGTTGCGCGTTGAAAAGGAAGTGACCCTGCATCACGCTCAGGCAGTGAAAGACCTTGTCGACCACCTGGGGGAAACCGCCGTTGATGTGGATGTCATTGGTTTTCACGGCCATACCGTGCGGCATATCCCACGCGAAGACATCACTCTTCAAATCGGGAATCCCTGGTTGTTGAAAGAGATGACCGGCTATCCTGTGGTCTTCGACTTCCGTCGTCACGACATGGCGCTCGGCGGTCAGGGGGCTCCGTTAGTGAGCATGTTCCACCAAGCCTTGTTTGCCAAAGGCGATTTGCCGGCTTTGGTGCTCAACTTAGGTGGGGTGGCAAACATCACCTGGCTCGGCCCGAACAACGAAATCATCGCTGGCGATACCGGTCCTGGCTGTGGTCTGCTCGACGAATGGGTGCAGGAAATGGCTGGGCTGCCACACGACAAGGATGGCGAACTGGCCAAGCAAGGCCAGGTGCATCAGTCACTCGTCGACGAAGCACTTTCGACGGAGTTCTTCCAGAAGCCACTGCCGAAGTCGGCCGACCGTTTCGACTTTGATCATGTCGACGTTTCGGGGCTGAGCGTCGAGGATGGAGCAGCTACGCTGTGTGCGGTGACCGTGCAGGCCATTGCCAAGGCTGTTGCTCTGATGCCAGCTCCCCCCACGCAGGTGTGGGTCACCGGCGGCGGTGTTCATCACCCCGTGATGATGGAGCAGTTCACCGAGTACTTCAAAGTAGTCAAGTCGGTCGATGAGCAGGGCTTCAACCCTGATACGCTGGAGGCCGAGTGCTTTGCCTGGTTGGCGATTCGCCATCTGAGGAAGCTGCCGCTTTCGATTCCCGAGACAACCGGTTGCAAGCAACCTGCGTTGGGTGGGCTCTTAGCTTGCTAAGCGAAGCAATGGCGATGCCTTGCTAACTTTGAATACTGAATGGGGCGGCAAATACTTGGCGATCAAGTAGTTGGCGACAAGCGGTCATGCTGCAGTCGAGTTGTTCGACGGGACCGTGATGCCCTAGCACTTGAAGGGCTTTTTCGAACTTGCCCCAGACCACCTCGCCTGCGGTGAGGATGCCGCCGGTTCCGGAGATGCTGATCGTCTCCCAAGGAGTATCCACCATCGACGCCGCCCGCCGAGCCAGGCTGGCCAGCGACGTCGCAGCCCGGTCGAGAAGGTGATCGCACTCGGGGCTTCCGGCCGCCTGTAACTCGATGACCGTACGCGCCACGGCGGCAATCGATCGTCGGGGAGGTTCGCCACCGTAGACGTAACGTTTGATGTCGGCCGCACATTTGGCCTGCACCATCCCCAGCACTCGATCGGTGAGCGGCGAGATCGGCACGCCCGTCTCCAGTTGCATGAGAGCCAGACGCAAGGCTTCGCGCCCAATGGCGTAGCCACTGCCTTCATCACCCAGCAGGTAGCCCCAGCCCCCCACCAGGGAGTAGGTGTTAAGCGACTGGCGAGCGATCGCTACCGAGCCTGTGCCGGCGACGACCGCAACCGATTGCTCCACATCTGGCCCGTGAAGGGCGTAAGGCAGTACATCGGGAAACACGCGGCAGGCCTTCGCCGGAAAGAGCGCGGCCAGTTGCGTTTCCAGTTGACTGCGGATGGTGTCGTCCAGGGTACCGGCCACAGCCAGGGCGGCTCGATCGATTGCTGAGAGATCGCTAATGCCTGCCTCGGCAGTCGCCTGGCGAATCGCAGCCAGAATGGCCCGACCCGCGGCTTCGATACCTAACTCGGCGGGATTGCATCCGGTCGTGCTGCCGACTCCCAGCACCTTGAACTCCGCTCCCTGTTGCCGAAGCATCTGGCAATTGGTCTTCGTGCCCCCTCCATCTACCACCAAGCAGAGGCTGCTCTCCGAATCACGAGAGGTGTCGTCGGTTGGGTTTTTCAAACTCGCAGAATCCATGCAGAAAGCGTTGTGGTTGCTCGCCCTACTTTACAGCGACACCATTGGTCGACGAAGCGGTGCTAATCGCGTGTTGCAGGTGTCCGTCGTTGGCAGCCAGCAGTTCTCTCGCCTTTTCGGGAGAGTGGTTGGCCAACGAGGCCAGGATGGCGGTCTTCACCTCGCCGTTGCACTCGTCGAGTAGTTTACCAGCTTCTGACTCCGATAGATTGGTCGAAGTCGCGACGATTCGTTTCGCGCGGGCCAGTAGCTTTGAGTTGGTGGCTCGCAGGTCGACCATCAGGTTCCCGTAGGTCTTACCGAGTCGGATCATCACTCCAGTGCTGATCATGTTGAGCACCATCTTCGTCGCGGTGCCAGCCTTCATGCGGGTAGAGCCGCTAATGATCTCGGGGCCGACCACCGGAATGATGTTCAAGTCGCATCGCGTGGTGAGTTCCGCATCGCGGTTGCACGCCAGGCCGATGCAGTAAGCACCAACGGTTTGGGCGTACTCCAAACCGCCTAAAACGTAAGGAGTGCGTCCGCTGGTAGCGATTCCGATTACCGCATCGTTGCTCGACAGGTTCAGATTCTCCAGGTCCTTGGCTCCCAGCGCGGGGTTGTCTTCGGCACCTTCCACCGCAGTGGTGATGGCTTGCTTACCGCCAGCGATGAGACCGATCACTTGCGACGGATCGGCATTGAACGTCGGTGGGCACTCTGCAGCATCCAACACGCCCAAGCGGCCGGAGGTGCCAGCGCCGAAATAGATCAACCGCCCGCCGTTTGCTAAACGGGGGGTGACCATTTCGATCGCCTTAGCAATAGACGTAGCTTGCTCTGCGACCGCCGATGCAACCTTGGCATCCTCGGAACTAATGAGCTGCACAATCTCTAGGGGCGAGAGAGAATCGAGCATCTCAGATGCAGGATTTCGTGCCTCGGTTGTTAGATGATCCAGCATGCCAAACGATTTCTCCGCCTGGAAGATTGTAAAAACTGTCGAACGTGTCTCAGTGTAAACAAATAATCGAGAGCGTTCACTGCCAATGCGCAAAACAGATATACGTTTGCGCTTGCTCAACTATGGACCCGGCTCTGGCACCCTTTTATGTTGGTCCTAAGTGGGACTCAGCCAAAGGGATAGGGCGAGTCCCTTGGTGCAGTGAGTTCCGGCGACACTGCGAGGAATGTTAACCCAAAGTCTCGACTGCCATCTCCTGGGCTGTTTGCCGCATGCATGCCATTGATTACTGGGTTATCGCTCTCTATCTGCTCTCGACTACGGGGTTAGGGATTTGGCTCGGGCGAGGGCAAACCTCGCAAACCGACTTCTTTCTCGGGGGACGCGAGTTACCCGCGTTTGCCTTGCTGCTCTCGATCGTTGCAACCGAAACCAGCACCGTGACTTTCCTGAGTATTCCGGGAAAGTCGTTTGTAACGGGGGGAAACCTGTTTTACCTCCAGTTGGCGGTTGGCTACATCGTCGGCCGTTTAATCGTGGTGGCCATCCTATTACCTCTGCATTTTGCAGGACGACCGGTCACCGCCTACGCGATTTTTGAACAACGCTTTGGTGTCCGCACCCGTCAGGCAGCCTCGGCGATTTTTCTGCTCGCCCGCACCGCTGGTGATGGACTGCGACTGTTCCTCACCGCTTTGGCGTTGCAGCAGACCATCGGCTGGCCAGCAGAAGTATGTGTTGCTGTCATCGCGGTGGTCACCGGCTGCTACGCCTTGTTCGGCGGGGTGAAGAGCGTGGTCTGGAACGATTGCCTGCAGTTTGTGGTTTATACGATCGGAGCACTGATTGTGCTCGGAATGATTGTAAATCGAGTTCCTGGCGGTCTATCGGAGATCGTCCAATTCGCCAACGAGACGGGCCGCTCTCGGCTGCTCGATTTTTCGTTCGATCCGAATGCTAGCCATATTACGTTCTGGTCGGGGTTGTTCGGCGGAGCCTTTCTGACCTTGGCTACGCATGGGGCGGACCAATTGATCGTGCAGCGATATCTTTGCGCCAAAAATAAACGCTCCGCTGGCTGGGCGCTAGCGCTCAGTGGTCCCTTGGTGATGGTACAGTTTGCGGTGTTCCTTTGCGTCGGTATCGGGCTGGCCTGTTACTTCTCGCACTTCGATTCCGCGCGATTAAATCTTGCCGGCGACCAGGCACTTGCCAACTTCGTAGTGAACGACGTCGGCATCGGTGTGCGTGGAGTGATCCTGGCCGCGGTGTTTGCGGCTGCCATGTCGACTCTTTCGAGTTCGGTGAACTCGTCGGCCAGCTCTCTGCTCGACGATCTAGCCGCGCCTTGGACTCGCGGAATGTCCGACTCAGCAGGGCTCATGGCGGCTCGCGTGACGACTCTGTTCTTCACGATCGCTCAAGCGGGAGTGGCCCTGCTGGCTTACTCTTGGGTAACCGACATGGCGATTGTCGACCAAGTGTTGGCGATCGCCGGATTCTCGGCCGGATTGCTTTTAGGCCTTTATTTCTTGGGGCTTTCGATGGGTACGGCCAAGAGTTGGCAAGCCATCGCAGCGCTGGCCGTAGGGGGCTGTGTGACCGGAACAGCCCTGTTTAATGGAGTAAACGGATTCTGGTTTCCTGTCATTGGCAGTGGAACCACTCTGCTAACGGGCGTGCTTTTAATCAAGCTTTCGCCTTCATCTTCGGAGACAGTTCAATCATGAACCAATCATATAGACGACGCCCGCTACATTGGGCGGCAGCAGTTGCTGCCTTGTTACTCGTAAGCTCCCAAGCCAGCGCCGAACCGCTGCCGCAAGCGGCTGCTTCGGCCGTGGCCATGCGACCAGGCTTTTCGGCCGACATCGATCGCGCCGTCGCCGAGCAGCTAGAAGCGAAGAAGATGCCAGGTTGTGTGGTGGTGGTCGGCCGCCATGGCAGCATCGTTCACAAGCAGGCGTACGGTAACCGCAGCCTGCAGCCTGAAGTCGAGCCGATGACGCTCGACACCGTGTTCGATATGGCGTCGCTCACCAAACCAATTGCGACCAGCACTAGCATCATGCGATTAGTAGAGCGCGGCGATGTGCGACTTCGTGACAAGGTCACCAAGTACTTTCCCGAATTCGCAGCCCACGGGAAGGATGACATCACGGTCGAGCAATTGCTGATCCATGCTGGTGGGCTGGCGCCGGTGATTGCTACCGACAAGTTCACCGACGACACCATGGAGTCGATGCTCAAGATCTGTGAGATGGAGCCAGTCGCCGAACCGGGCGAAGTCTTCAAGTACTCTGATCTTGGGTTCCTGATGCTAGGAGCAATTGTCCAGAAGGCGTCGGGCCAGCCGCTCGACGAGTACTCGCGAGAGCAAGTGTTTCTGCCGCTCGGCATGCAAGAAACCATGTTCAATCCGAACGAGCAGCTCTGCCAGCGGGCGGCCATCACCGAGCAAGTCGATGGCACCTGGTTGCAAGGTGTGGTGCACGATCCGCGGGCTCGCAAGCTCGGCGGAGTCGCTGGCCATGCAGGGCTGTTCAGCACGGCCGACGACTTGGCCATCTACGCCCAAACGTTGCTTAACAACGGCCAACGTAACAACGTGAGTGTCGTGTTGCCACAGACCTTACGGGAGTGGACTACCCCTCGCGAAATTGCTGGCAACAAACGTGGCTTGGGGTGGGACATGGGCAGCGTCTACTCTCGCAATCGTGGCGAAACCATGAGCCCCAAAGCGTTCGGCCACGGCGGATTCACTGGCACCTCGATGTGGATCGACCCCGAACTCGATTTGTTCGTCATCTTCCTTTCCAACCGGGTGCATCCCAACGGCAAGGGCGAGGTGAACGACCTGGCTGGACGCATCGGAACGATTGCCGCTTCGGCCTGCCTCAACTCCACCCCAGAAGCACCGGCCGAGTCTTCGGAGGGCAAAGTGGCCCAGGGGCCGGTAAAACTCGGGATCGAGGTCTTGGCCGCTAACCATTTCGACGTGCTCGAAGGAAAACGCGTGGGATTGATCGCAAATCACACGAGTTGTGATTCGCAGCGGAAGTCGACCATCGAGATTCTGGCCGAAGCGCCCGAGGTGAATCTGGTCGCCCTCTTCAGCCCAGAGCATGGATTGAAGGGAGTCGAAGATCACGCCAACATCGGCGACACCACCCACGAGGCGACCAAGTTGCCGGTTTACAGCTTATATGGTGAAACCCGAAAGCCGACCAAGGAGCAGCTCGATGGAGTCGATGTCATCGTGTTCGACATTCAGGACATCGGTTGCCGGTTCTACACCTATCTCTCCACCATGGGGCTGGCCATGGAGGCCGCAGCCGAACAAGGCAAGACGTTAGTCGTGCTTGATCGCCCGAATCCCATTGGAGGCAAGTTGGTCGAAGGGCCAGTGCTCGACTCTGGCAGCGAATCGTTCGTCGGGTTTCATCCCATTCCCGTGCGTCACGGGATGACCCTCGGCGAACTGGCACAAATGATAAAATCGGAAAAATCGATCGACGTAGAACTCATCGTCGTAAAGACCGAAGGCTGGCACCGCGAGGACTATCAATACTCGACCGGTTTGCCGTGGATCGATACCTCGCCAAACATGCGTTCGCTCACCGAAGCAGTGCTGTATCCCGGAGTAGGGCTGTTCGAAACCACGAATGTTTCAGTTGGCCGAGGCACTGACACGCCGTTCGAAGTGCTCGGTGCTCCCTGGATCGACGGCAATCAGTTGGCCGAGAAAATCAACGCTTACCAACTCGCCGGAGTGCGGGTACTACCGGTGCAATTCACTCCCACGGCCAGTAAGTTCGAGGGAGAAAGCTGCGGCGGGGTGAACTTCGTCATCACCGATTGGGACGAATTTCGCCCTGTCGATCTGGCTTGGGCCATTGGATCGAGCCTTGTTGAATTATACTCGGAAGATTGGGAATCCAAGCGATTCAATCGTCTGCTCTCCAATCGGGCGGTGCTCGATGCACTCGTCGGCGGCGCAGGTCCACAAGAGCTCAAGGGTATTTATGAGGCCGATTTGGCCGAGTTCCAAAAACGACGTTCACAATTTCTCGCCTATTGAATCGCAAGGTCGAACCGTGATTTTTTCGCACTTGAAAACTCGATTCTTAGCTTGGATGACTAACTCAACTTCATTGGTATTTGCAATCGCGATTTTAGGCGGATCGTGGATTGCAGCAGACAAGGCACTTGCCGACACCTTTACGGGGTCGAAATACGTGGTTGCGACGGTGAACCCCATCGCGACCGATGCTGCGACCGAGGTGTTCGAGGAAGGTGGCAATGCCATCGATGCGGCGATTTCCGCCGCGTTAACACTTGCCGTGGTCGATGGTCACAACTCGGGCATCGGCGGCGGGTGCTTAATCCTCATTCGCACAGCCGATGGCAAGCTTGTCGCGATCGACGGTCGCGAACGCGCGCCCGGCAAGGCCTCGGCCGATATGTTCATGGTCGACGGAGTCCCAAATGGCGAGGCGAGTCAAACAGGCCCGCTCGCAGCAGGCGTGCCCGGCGCGCTGGCGGCCTACGACAAGGCCCGCTCGCTACATGGCACAAAGCCCCTGTCGCGATTGCTCGAGCCAGGCATTGCTGCGGCCACCGATGGCTTTGTGATCGACGAACATCTGGGAGAAGTGCTGCGAGCCAAAGAAGCCAAGCTCAAGTTATTCGAAGGCACTCGGCAAGTCTACTTCAAGCCAAACGGCCGAGTCGTTACTACCGGCGATCACTTCAAGCAGCCCCAGTTGGCTCACACCATGCAGTCGGTGGCCGACCATGGAATCGAGTGGTTCTACAAGGGAGAGTATGCCGAACAAGTCGAAAAGTGGATGGCCGCTAACGGTGGAATGCTCTCCGCGGCCGACTTCGCCAGCTACGAAGCGGTGAGTCGCCCGCCAGTCATGTCGACCTATCGCGACTACAAGGTCGTCGGTTTTCCGCCGCCGAGCAGCGGTGGAGTGCATGTTGCTCAGTCGCTAAATATGCTGGAGGAGTACGACCTGAAGGCAATTGAAGCACGTTCGGAAGTCGAGAAGATTCATCTGGTATCCGAGGTCTTCTCCCGGGCGTTTGCCGATCGCGCGTATTGGCTCGGTGATGCCGACCACGTGAACGTACCCAAAGGCCTGATCGACAAGCAATACGCCAGCGAATTGAGTGAAACGATTGATCTCGACAAGGCGGTAGCCGTACCGAGCCATGGCACACCCCCTCAGTGGCGGCAGGATTTGTTCGGCAGGCACACGACTCATATCACCGCGGCCGATAGCGACGGAAACTGGGTCGCAATTACCGCAACCGTGAACACGTCGTTCGGCTCTGGCGTGGTAATTCCCGGTACCGGTGTGGTGCTGAATAACGAGATGGATGACTTTTCCATTCATCCAGGCGAGCCCAACGCGTTTGGCTTGCTTGGCTCAGAAAATAACGCAATCGCACCCGGCAAGCGACCACTTTCTAGTATGAGTCCGACTATTCTGCTAAACCAAAAAGACGAGCCCGTGATGACGATCGGCGCGGCCGGTGGTCCGAAGATCATTACCCAAGTGGTTTTGGGGATCATTCGTTTTGTCGATTTTCAGTACCCGGCCGAGGAAATACTCAGCGAACCTCGATACCACCACCAATGGCGTCCCAACCAATTGGGAGTGGAAGACTCGATGCCACGTGAATTGGTAGAGGAACTTGCCAACCGTGGTCACGAAATCCGGACACTTCCCAGCGGGGGAGTTAGTCAGGCCATTATCAAGAACGGTCGAGGACAACTTACAGCAGTTGCTGATCCACGCGTGCCTGGAAAGGCAGCGGGCAAGTAACGAGCAACAGCGATAGAGGCGGCGAGAATGCGGTTCCATTCACTGAGTCCCCATAACCTGATAGCGGAAGCAATGCGGCGAACCCAATTGCTGTTCACGACCATTTGCCAATCAATGGCAATTGTGGTTTCCTCTCTATTTACCGTTGGTTCCACTACTAGTGCTGCAGGGTCGAGAGATCGAAAGCCAACGATCGAACCATTGGAGTCGCGTTTGGCTCTCTCTGCACTCGGGGTGACAGAGACTGCCTATACTCCCACCGGCGGTCTCGATGGCAAGATTGTCTACATCCACGGCGGTCACGGTTACACCGACGATGGATCCGGCTGGGGATTTCAGCGCCCTGAAGAAGTTAGCATCGGTGGTGGTACGGTCATCGATTCCGAGATGATCGAAGACCTCGGCAATCAGGATCAGATGACCCTGTTTGCGAACTACCTGTTCAATGCGGGAGCAACCGTCGTACCGCTGCGACCAATCGGCAACCAACCGAACGAGGCAGTACTCGACAACGACGACGCTGGCGTGTCGTTCATCGGCACCTGGACCGATTCCAACTCATCTGTCTACTACGGCGATGCTGGCGACGTGCCGTATCGGTACGCCTACACCAGTGAATTCGAGACCTCCGTCGCCCGCTACCAGCCCGATCTTCCCGAGTCTGGTTATTATCCGATTTACACCTGGGTGGTCGCTTCGACAAATCGCGCAACCGATCAGCTCTACCGCATTCATTACTCCGGCGGCGAAGCGGAAGTTACCGTTGATCACAGTCGCGTTGGGAGTGGCTTAGTTTATCTTGGCACGTACTATTTCGAAGCGGGATCGAGCGGCCATGTGGAAATCAGCAATCAGTCGAGCGAGCAGGGAAAAGTAGTTGTCGCCGACATGATTCGCTTCGGCAATGGAATGGGGGACATCGACCGCGGGAATGGTGTTTCGGGTCGATCACGGGAAGACGAAGCGGGACTGTACTGGGTGGAATGGCACGTCGAACGCAGCCAGGGCATCCCAGAGAGTGCTTATCGAGCGTCTTCCTCCGATCGGTCGGCCAGTGTATCGCTGGCACCACGTTACGCTGCGTATATGAACAACGAGGATGTTGGCACATTATCCGATCGTGTCTTCGTAAGCTTCCATACCAACGCCGGTGGAGGGAGCGCGCGTGGAGTCATCGGACTCTACAATGGCAACAACAGTGCGAGTTCAGAAACTCCCAACCAGTATCAATTAGCGTTGTCGCTGGCGTCGGAAATCAACGACGACCTCGTGTCGCTCGATGGAGAGTTTGAACACGATTGGTACGATCGTGGGCGTAGCGTAACGCTCGATCGTTCCGACATTGAATTTGGCGAAATCAACAACAACTACATCGACGATGAGTTCGATGCGACGATCGTTGAAACGGGATACCACGACAACGAATTAGATATCGAGTTATTGCGCGATCCGAATGTTCGTGACGCGATTGCTCGGGCGACTTACCAGGGGTTGGTAGAGTATTTCCGCACGGTCGATGGTAACTCCACGTCCGCCACCGTGTTGCCGGCAGCGGTCGATGGAGTATGGGCCACCAGCGACGAGGCAGGCAGTGTCACAGTGCATTGGAATGCCGCGGAAGTATCGCAAGCCCTCGGCGACGCAGCCACCGGGTATCGTGTCTATGCTTCGAGCAACGGTTATGGCTTCGATGGCGGAGTCTATGTTTCTGGTGGTAATACGCTCGACTACACCTTCACGGGACTCGACCCCAAGCAAACGTACTACTTCCAAGTCGTAGCGGAAAACGAAGGTGGAGCCTCTCCTGGCTCACAGGTGGTTGCTGCCAAACCGCTGGCTGCAGAAGAGCGGGTGCTCATCGTCAACGGATTCGACCGTCTGGGGAGATCGCAGAATCCCATACAAGACTCTCCGTACACCGACTCGGTCCAGCGTGTACGCCCCCAAGAGAGCAACTCCGGCGACTACCTGGTCACCGTAGCTTCAGCCATTCAGCAAAGTGCAAGTACGCTGGCAATCGATTCGACCAGTAACGAAGCAGTGATCTCTGGCCAAGTCGATCTGACCGATTATGACGCGGTGATCTGGATGTCGGGCGAAGAATCGAGTGCCGACGATACCTTCAACCAGACAGAGCAAAACCTCGTATCGCAATATATCGCTGGTGGTGGGAACTTCTTCGCTTCAGGCTCCGAGATTGCTTGGGATCTCGATTGGCTCAACAATGGACGCGACTTTTTCGAGAACGTGCTGAGAGCTTCCTACGCGGCCGACAATGCGAATACGTACGTCGCCTCTGGAGTTGCCGGGGGATTGCTCGACGGTCTGGACCTGAGCTTCGACGATGGCTCGGAGTTCTACGATGTCGACTACCCCGACGTGCTAACCACCAGCAGTGGATCGACCTTGATTGCCACTTACTCGACTGGTGGGGGAGCTGGCACCTACGCAGCAGGTTCCCGAGGTTCCGGCGACGTTGTCGTGCTTGGCTTCCCGATCGAAAGCGTGATGTCGGCAAGTGATCGCACCGAAGCGATCCGTCGAATTCTCGCTGCGTTTGGGCTATCAACCGTGGCCGATCAGCAGTTTGAGGAGTCGCTCGATAACTCGAGTGCCAATCCCGAGTTCACTTCGTCTGGAAGCTGGTCGACAGTGCGTTCGTCGCAGGCAGTCAACGCGACTTTCCAGTCCGCCGCGGCAGAGCCTTCGAATGCGGCGACCTGGCAATTCGATCTCGACGCTTATGGGCAGGCGGAACTGTTGGTCCGTTGGGTCACCACCAGCACCAGTACGACGCAGGCTGTCTACACGATCGATACGGGATTCGGCCCTCAGATTTTTTATGCCAATCAGTCGATACAAAGTGGGCAGTGGGTCTCACTGGGATCATTCCCGATTGCCGCGGGCCTACACGAAGTCACCCTAACAGCGACTTCGACCGAGTCGGGGAAGACTCTCTCGGCCGATTCGGTGAAGTTGGTCGTCTCTGGAGCCACGACTTCGCTGGCCGACTTCAACGACAATGGTACCGTGGGACTCGGCGATTACACCGTGTGGCGCGACCAGCTTGGAAGCATCGTGGTACGAGGCGACGTTGCCGATGCGAACGGCAACACCATCATCGACATCGAGGACTACGAAATCTGGAAGAGTCAGATTGGCATGGTCATCGCTCCGCCAGCCAGCGTGGCTTCGCCTGTAGTTAGCGGAACCCAGGCTGGAGACGAAGAGCAAGCGGTGGTCGACATCGCCGAGGATAGCGACTCGCAGCAAACACCAGTTGCACCATTGTCAGCCAATGCCGCGCCTGAGGCTCCAGTTCCCAGCCTGGCGGTGAGTACAAACGCAAGCAAATCCACCAACAGCTCATCTCAGCCTGCAGCAGCATGGGCTTCTATCGCGGGTGTCAAAAGCCGCAGGTTGTTTTCCGCTTCCACCCAGGCTGGGGATTCCGAGCAAGATGTCGCATCAACGCGGAGTGCCGCGGTTCGGTTGGAGGTGCTCGACGCGGTTTATTCCACTTTGGCAACAAAGCGCGACTCCATCGAACTCGTATTGGAGAGTGATTCAGGGAAACAGATCGAAGCGGAGCACGCTACAGTGGATTCACCTCTTGCCAGCCCGTGGAGAATAGAAAATCAGCTTACTTCAGCGATGAAACGCTTCTCTATGTAGTCGGCGTAGAGGTGCTTTTCCCGGATAATCCTCCCTGGAAATCCCGATGGTTTCGACACCGATCATGGCCGGCGGTGTCTCTTTCAACCAGCAACTCACGAAGTGCGCACTGCTGCATGGATGCGGTGTAGCGCATGCTGTAAGAGTGATTCCACCAACAAACTGTCACAAAACGTGACTCTCGCTGCTCTGCGCAACACCAAGTATTTAAGACTTGTGACGCAAGATAAAGTGTTGCTTGAAGAGGCTGGAAAGCGACCGATCAACACCAAAGTCACAACGGCAGCAACCCGCAA
The DNA here is from genome assembly GCF_007748035.1 of Aeoliella mucimassa. Lineage (NCBI taxonomy): Bacteria > Pseudomonadati > Planctomycetota > Planctomycetia > Pirellulales > Lacipirellulaceae > Aeoliella > Aeoliella mucimassa. The sequence continues at coordinate 4,601,258 of NZ_CP036278.1, read as the reverse complement.
GGAACTGCAGCAATCCGTGACTATTCGTTGTCTGGCATGCGGTTTTTACTTAAGGCTTACCAGGGGAATGCGGTCAACCTAGGCCCGCCCTAATGTTTTGCGCAAAACAGATAAACTAATGCGTGAGAAGTGGTGCTTATTCTGTAACGTTGCGATTATTCTAATTTACATGTTCGGTTGGCGGGCGTCCTATTAGTCGTTCACGGCTATCTGATGCTACTGAACACACAGGCATAGCTGAACCTCCGTGATTCTGTCTTGTCGACTTCTCAATTCTTAGACCATCATCTAGAAGGGACGACCCAATGAAATTGAGTTACTTTCTCTCTGCGCTGTCGGTTGCAGTGCTTAGTTACTTGCCCGCCTCGGCGGAAGTGATTTTTACCGACTCTCTCGATGCCGAGGGTAGTTGGACTGTTAATGGAACTGCTGATACCGCTTACGAATTCGGCTACGACTATAGTGCCGATGGCATTCCTGAAGCTCCCAACAGTGTTGGTGGAGCTGCTACCACGGGCTTGAAACTTCAGGCAAACATGAGTGCTGGTGCGGCTAACATCGTTGCAGCCAGCCCTGGTCTCTCGCTGAGTGGTAAGTACACCGTTCAGTTCGATATGTGGATCAACGCGAATGGTCCTTTCCCCGGCGGTGGCGGCGGATCGACCGAGTTCATCGGTGGTGCAGTCGGTCACGATGGCACGACAGCCGGTGTGGATGGTGCCTCGTTCCTAGCCTCCGGTGAAGGTGGCTCGAGCAGCGACTGGCGTCTGTACAAAGAGGGCGCATGGCTCGATTACGACTCCAGTTCTCCGGAAATTACTGCTACTTACGGTCCTTTGGTCACTGGCGATAACAGCGCCAGCGATCCTTTTGTAACGGAGTTCCCTGGCGTTGCACCTCCTGCGTTGCAGCAAGCCAATTTCGCTCAGCAAACTGGTTCTACTCAGGACGGTGCGGCAGGCTTCCAGTGGCTTACTGTTCTGGTCACTGCTGACGCTGACGCGGGAACTGCCAAGTTCGATATCACCAGCGAATTGGGTGGTTCGGTAACCCTGGGGACGATCGATGCGAGCATCGGCGATACCGTTTCGACTGAAGGCGATCTGGCCCTGCTTTACGCTGACCTGTTCAGCTCGGTGTCGGACAATGCCGCTTTGTCGTTCGGCGTGTTCGACAACGTAGTGGTCAACACGGTGCCCGAGCCATCGTCGGTAGTCATGCTGTTGGCCGCTGCCGCTGGTACGGTACTGGCTTACCGTCGCAGCTGCTAGTTCGCGTGTGATAAGACCCGCATGTTTTCATTCCAAGGGCCTGTGGCCTGGGTAAAACCTAGCTGCAGGCCCTGGTTTAGAAAGCTATGTGAGATTTTGTGTGCGCAATGCCGAGAAATAATCACGCATTTTACGAGAGCGGTTTTTGAACGGACAAGATACACTGGAAGTTGAAACAGGCGCTTTGAATCGATAGCTACAACCAGCCCGCTCTCAACCAGCTAGGCGAAGGAAGTTATGACGAAACACACGCTTGATTCGCACGACGGTAGAAATGGATCGCCCGCCGGATTCACGCTGGTGGAACTACTTGTCGTCATCGCCATCATTGGCATTCTTGTCGCATTGCTGTTGCCTGCGGTGCAGTCGGCTCGCGAAGCGGCTCGCCGCGCTCAATGCCAGAGTAATCTGCGGAATATCTCGTTGGCTGTGCTTAACTACGAGTCAGCCAATGGCCACCTTCCCGCCGCCATGGAGTTTCCGAACGTGGTGGACGGTCTCATTTCACCCAGCATTCAATCCAATACAAACTTCGGCGAGAGTTGGGTGATCTCAATCTTGCCCTACATGGAGAATCAACCGCTGTTCGACTCACTCACACTTCGCGACGATTCGACGGGTGAAGTCGTACCGATGAAGTCGGCGGTGAATTTGCAACAACGGGGTACCGAGATTCCCGTCATGCTTTGTCCATCGGACTCTGGCAACAACCGCACGCTCTATATCGGTCATGAAGGTAACTGGGCACGTGGCAACTACGCTGGCAGTGTCGGGCTGGGGCCGCTTTATAAGGGCTCGGTAAACGCCCAGACCAATGGTCAGCTGATCACAGGACCCAATAGTCCCGGCTGGAATGGTCGCAACAGTGGCAAAGGACCGGAAGAATCGATCCATCACCTTGTGCGAGGCGTCATGGGACCCAATGCTTCGATCAAATTGCGCCAGGTGACCGATGGTACCTCCAATACGATCATGGTTGGCGAAATTCGGGCCGGCATTAACGAACGCGATCCTCGAGGTGCTTGGGCTTTCGGGCACGCCGGTGGCAACCTGGTAGCTCACAACGGATTCAATAGCGACGACTCAGGGCCAAACTACTGTGGCGGAAACGCCGACGACATTGCCGGCCAAGGTTTCAACTGTAGTAGCGCCGAGGCCTTGAACGAGTGCATGCCCTGTTATGGTGGGAGCAGCACCGATGCCATCGATCAAGCGACTTTCCGCAGCTTACACACAGGCGGCGTTTTTGTAGCTATGGTGGATGGTTCAGTATCATTCGTCGAAGACACCATCGAAACGAAGGCTGGCATTGGCTCGCGTTGTTGCTCGCCTTGGGATCACATGGTCGCCAGCGCCGATGGAGGAGCCAGCGATACCCAAACCGTAGTGGTTCGTCCTCGCCCTGGCGGGTAAGCGAATGCTCAGAACTGTTTTGGATAACGCCAGTTTATTGCGGTAATTGTAACTTATGCGAACAATCAATTGTCTACTAATGCTGACGCTAGTTGCTGCCCTCGGTGGGTGTAGCGACAACCCCATGGCCTCCGTTAGTGGGCAAGTGAAGTACGCCAGCGGCGAGCCCATTACGGGAGGAGTCCGCATGGTTCGCTTCGAGCCAACGGACGATTCGCCTGCGGAGATACGCAAACCGGCTACTGGCGAGATAAAAGATGATGGAACTTTCGAAATGTTCACGCTCCGACCAGGAGATGGGGTGTTTAAAGGGAAGTACAAAGTGGTCTTCACCGTAATGACTTCCCCCATGGGAGGTGAATGGTTGATTGCTCCCGAATATCGGCACGCCGAGTCGACTCCTTACGAGATTGTGGTCGACGGACGGCAAACAGAGTTGGAATACGAAATTAAGAAGCTTGCATCTCAGTAGTGCTTGGTCGAGATGCTTGGCAGAGTCATTTGTTTGTTTGTGATTGGAATGGATGTTCAGTGAGCGTGTAGATAGCTCTGAATGAAATTCGAGGCGGCGTTCAGATAAACAGGCTGAACTGGCAACAAAAATAGATTTTCGTCTTAGTGTTTTACATCGGAAAGGTCATGTGTCATGAAACTCGCCTCATTTGCTAGTGCGATACTCTTAGTATTGAGTGTATCTCAAGTCGCGAACGCACAGGTGCTGTTTCGCTCGAATATGGAAAGCGACGCAGCTTTTGGTCAAAACAATCTGATTCGTTCCAGCAGCACTGCCGATCCGTTGAACAATGGTGCCACGTTTGGTCTCGATTACAGCGCGAGCCCTTACTTTATTCCCGAAGCACCGAATACCCAGCCTGGCGACGCCCCTACCACTGGATTGATGCTCGAAGCGAATGCTAACTACAGCCCAAACTTTGACTTCGGTGCAGCAAACGCAATCTCAGTGTATCCCTTGGGGCAGTCGTTCTCGGGTAATTTCTCCTTCCAGTTTGATCTGTGGATGAATACTGTTGGACCTTTCCCCGCCGGTGGTGGTGGATCGACCGAGTACGCCGGTGGTTTCATTGGTTATGATCCCAATAACGACAACGACAACGATGTAGGTACCGACCCTGTCGCTCTCGACGGTGCTGGTCTGCTGGTTAGCGGCGAAGGTGGTGGTTCGCGTGACTGGCAAATGTATGGCGATGATGAGCAACAATGGTACACAACCCATAACTTCCCACTGACTCTTACAGGCGACCTCAACGGTGACCGCAAGGTAGACCTGGGGGATTACACCCTCTGGCGTGATAATCTTGGCACCGTCGTTGAAACCGCCGGTACTGGATTCGATTTGGATTCGAGTGGAGTTGTCGATGCCGGAGATTACGACATCTGGAAAGAGAACTTTGGCAATACTCAGGTGAATGATCTCTACTACGAAGAGCTATCGACTGACAATGCGGACACCAATACTTATCTCGAAGAGATCTTCCCCGGTGTAAGTCCTCCAGCGGGACAGACCAACTTGTTTCCCGACAAGCAAACCGGTACCACGAAGGATGGCACACTGGCATTCCGCTGGGTCACCTTTGAGTTTACCGTCGACACCGACGCGGGTACTGCATTGGTCGAAGTGACGGATGCCGATACCGGTGTGACCGCTCAAATTGGTACCTTCACCTACGACAACACATACGTGAATCAAGATTCAATTACGGAGAAGATCGTTACCGACTTCAGCGGCAACGTTGCTCTCACGTATATGGATCCCTTCAACTCGATTGCCGAGACTGTGGGGCCAAATGGTAGTCTCGTGTACTACTCGTTTGGACTTTTCGACAACATGGTTGTTACGCAGCTCTCCGGTGGCCTTGCTTCGGCCAATGTGCCCGAGCCAGCTTCGGTATTGGTCTTGGGTGGATTCTCGCTGCTCGGTTTGGCTGTGGTTCGCAAGGCCCGTCAAGCCAAGTCGTAGTGCTTTAAGTTTTGAGAGTTGTGGGTGGTCATCTCGACCCCCCACGGCTCTATCGTTTTTTAACTTGTGTTCAAGCATCGCGGCGACGCTTAGCCCCGCGCAACTCGGATGCAAGTGCCGCGAGTGATAGTAGAGGAACGTAATGGATAGAAGACGGGGAAATGACCTGCGTGGTTTCACTTTGGTGGAACTGTTGGTCGTGATCGCGATCATTGGAATCTTGGTCGCGCTGCTGTTGCCCGCTGTGCAGTCGGCACGCGAAGCAGCACGGCGCATTCAATGTTCGAATCAGGTCAAGCAGCTAGCACTCGGATGCTTGTTGCACATGGATACCCACGGCGCCCTCCCTTCGGGTGGTTGGGACTACGACTGGACCGGCGACCCTGACCGTGGCTATGGCGAGTCGCAACCCGGTGGCTGGCCCTACAGCATTCTTGCTTACATCGAGCAACAATCGTTGCGTGATTTGGGGAAAGGACTCACCGGCAACAGTGGTCAGTGGCAGCCGATGAGCATTCAGTTGCATCAAACTCCTGTGGGCACTTTCAACTGCCCTTCGCGTCGTACCCCTCGCCTTTACACATCGCTTTGGCTTTCAGTTCGCCAGCAGAACTGGTTGGCCTCCATCTCGCAAACCCAAGGCGTCGCCAAAAGCGACTACGCTGCGAATGCAGGCACAAGCCGGTACACGGATGGTCAAACCTATACGTCTTACACCAGTAGTGGGGGCGAACCGACCATTCGGCCGACCACTCGCTGCACCCCTCCTACTTCGCCTCGAGATGGTAACGCGTCCGACTATCTTAACTGCCAACGCGGGGTGATTCACATCGCCAGCGAGATCAAGCCCGCTCAGATCACCGATGGTACTTCTAATACCTACCTGATCGGCGAGAAGTTCCTCGATCTCAATGCTTACGAAGGATCAGGCACCGACACTGCCCAGCTGGACTTTGGTGATAATCAATCGCTTTATGTGGGCTTCGACTGGGACACGATTCGAGTCGCCTATCGAGAGAATGTGAGCGCCGCTGCGGCTGCGAATTACCAACCAACACAGGATGCAGCGATCGGCCGACACAGCCCGCAGTATCGGTTCGGTAGTGCTCACCCTGGCGGCTTCAACGTGTCGATGTGCGATGGATCGGTGCAAACCATCGCGTATGATGTGGAGCCGGTGATCCACGCGAACTTGGCGGAGCGATTCGATGGTAATCCTGTCGAAATGCCCTAAGTTGGCGAGGCCAGTTGCCTAATGCTGGCTGACCCTCAATGATATCCATGACCAGCAGGGCTTAGCTTCTTCGGGAGCTGAGTCCTGTTTTTTTGTTGACGCTTCTAGGAGTCCTCAGTGCTGATTGATGCAAGCATTGAGTCGCCCCATGTAGCGGTCTCGTCATTGCAGGCCACCGTCAGGGGCTTGTACCTACTATTCGCGTTCGAGCTAACTCGAACGCCAAGCAACCAACAAGAAAGGCGGATCTGCTTCTGGAGGAAGCAGATCCGCCTGGTTGTGTTTTAGCCAGGGGCGGCTACTTGCCACTCATGGCTCGAATTGGATGTCGACCAATGTTTCAACTAGTGGGAACCGAATTAGTTCGTGAGCTTGTAGTCCAAGAAGTCTTTGCCCAGGCCCTCAGCGTTAGGGCCGATTTCTTGTCCCAAAGTCGTTTCGGTGTTGTATTTCGCGGGAATCGTCTCTTTGCCATTCACCACTTTCGAGATTTTTACTTTATAGAAACCGACTCGCAGACCGCCAAACAGTGGGTTGGGAAGATCGGCTTCCGGCAGCGACGGATTGGCAATGCCATTGGCATCGGTCACCGCACTGCCTGCTTTGATCGCCCCGTCGAAGATCGGCTCGGGCTCAAACGTCACGGTTGCATCCGATAGTGGTCGGCCATTTTGGGAGACTCGACAGCGAAGGCTCGAAAGACCAAGCTTCGAGCTAGTCCACTCGCTGACGCGACTTGAGATCTCGCTCTTGCTTACGGCCCCATCGCCATCCTTGTCCAGTTGGGTCATCGCCGCTTTGATGCCGGAGGCTTTATCGAGTTCCGCTGCTTCGAGACTGCCGCTGCCATCGCTGTCGTACAGTTCCATCGCTTGTGAAGCGGCGCCAGAGGCACTCAGGCTAGGCGGTCCGATTTGGGTTTTACCCGACCAGCAGCCCGCGGAGAGGCTTAAGCTTGAGAGAATGCAAACGCAAGAAATGGGCAACCTAAGCGACATTCGAATACTCCTGAAAAACAATGGTAAGCACTACCTTATACACCATTTCACGCGAATCGTTCTGAAAAACAAGGGCCAGTGCCGAGGTCCGCAGGAATTATAAGTGTTGGATTGTATCTCTCCCAATCGTCTGCGCAGGGGAGTGGAAGGTATGCGCAAATGTCATGGCATCGTCGTGGCGGCCTTGCTAGGATGCTGAACACCTGACAGGGATTTGCATGTGAGGCGGGCAAATCCATTCGCGGCCATCTTATTGAATGGAGTAGCGTCGATGTCTGCACGACCTCGCCTCAGTTCTACGAACCGATCTTATCCCAAAAATCGACTTTCACAACGCCAAGCGTTTACGTTGGTTGAACTGCTGGTAGTGATTGCCATTATTGGCATTCTTGTCGCTTTGCTCCTGCCCGCTGTGCAGTCGGCTCGCGAAGCAGCCAGGCGTGTGCAGTGCCAAAGCCAGCTACATAATTTAGCGCTAGCGGTGTTGAGCTACGAATCGGCCACCGGAAGAATGCCCCAAGCGACCGACGCAGAAGAGAACGGGCGAGGGGTCACTTTGCGTTCCGGTACGCAGGCGAGCTGGATGGTGAGGATTCTTCCCCATCTTGAACAGCAAGCCTTGTTCGATCAATTCGATTTGGAGTTGCCAATTTTCTCGCAATCGGAAGCTGCCCCCCAGTTGGCTCAGCCTGAAGTGCTGCTGTGCCCTTCCGATCAAGCACGTGGGCGGACGTTTGTGATCAACGGGCCTCGCGGATCGACGACTCCAGTAGCCATGCTGGCAAAGGGCAATTACGCAGCCTACGTGAGTCCCGAGCATGCTGAGTGCATGAATGTCGCCAAGGGAGCGATGATCCATAAGCAGCAGCCGCTAAGTAAGATCGACGATGGCACCTCGAACACGGTGATGATCACCGAGGTTCGCACTCGCGAGAACCAGGAAGATCAGCGTGGCGCCTGGGCCATCGCCTGGGTCGGGGCGAGCATCCTGGGAGCCGACGTGCATGGCACCGATTCCAACGTTCGCATCTGCAACCAGGGGTCGTCGCCCCCCAGTTACTTTCCGAATCCAATTTGGGCCAGGTTTGCGTTGCCTCCCAACGCAGGTGTGTCGCCTAATATTCCGCGTGACGACTTGTATGCTTGCCCAAGTTCAGCCGAAGCCGATCTCGAGGGAATGCCTTGCTGGACTCGTGGCGATACCACGGCCGCTCCTCGTAGCCAACACATCGGTGGCGTGAACGCTGCGAACGTCGATGGTAGTGTTACCTGGTTGGCCGACGAAATCGACGCGGTGGCCCTAGGAAGCCGCGTCTGTATCAACGATGGATTGGTGGTGAGCGAAAGCAACTAGTTCACTTCTTCTGTATTTCATTTCCCCCTGCTTCTCGGTGTATATGAAGACGCTCTTACCTCCCATCGCAGTGATCGTAGGCATTCTTTTGTTGGTTCTGAGTTTCCTCTGGGGCACTCTGGCGTCTGGCAGTAGTGCTTGGACCGAAGAGAAAAGCCAGCAACTCTCCGATCTCGGAGCAGAGACAAACATGCTGCAGTTTCAAATCGAAGCGGCCAAGCAGAACCCTACTAGTGACCCTCGGCAAAGCCCTGAGTATCTACAGGCTCAGTATGAGAAGAAGCTTGAAGAATATAACCAGTTGAACGAGGAGTTTGAGAGCGCACGAGATTCGCCCGGAACGATTTCGGCGATCATGCGTTACAGTTCCATCGCATTGATTGGTGTCGCGGTGGTCGTTTTATTGGTCGCCCGCAACGAAGAGTAGGTAGTAGGGCAGGGGAGGCTACTTGGTAACGGAGTGGTCTGAGTGGCTTTGCCTGGCAATTGCTACTAACGTAATCAGCAGGGTTGCCAGCGCTAAGCTTTGCGGTTCAGGAACATTGGCACCTGCTATTGCCGTGGTGCCATCGTCCGCGCGGTCTCGCCACACGACATAGTCGGCGAGATTCACCACGGAATCTCCATTTCCGTCTGCACGCAAGTCGGTGGCCGATCCAAACGACTCCTTCCAGACATCGTAGTCAGCCAGGTTCACCAACCCATCGCCGTTGTAGTCGCCTTCGATGGCAGGGATCACGAGACTGCCAAATGGATTGAACGCAATCGTATCGAGATAGATCACAGCGTCGCCGGTTCCAAAGAACTGAATGGAGTCCAGCGTGGCGGTTGTTCCATCGATCGTGCCATCTCCTCCGACCCATCCTGTCCATTGTTCTTCGTCGGAGAGATCCCATTCGTAAAGGTGCCATTCCCCGTCGGAGAGAATCGCCTGCTCGACGCCCCGCTCTCCGGTTCCTGGATCATCGAATACTGGTGCGACCGTAAGTCCGGGGGCGTCGGTCTTTAGCCAGAAGCCAAAGAAGCCCTCGGTCGGAATTGGCGTGTTGGCCGCAGGAGACCCCACGCCTGAGAGATGTCGCACGAACCAATTCTGCGAGCCAGCACCATCAATCACGAGTTGCTGCGAGTATTGGCCGAGATGAGCTTCGGCGTCGGTGCGATCGGCGGTCGCCGAGTTCACTCCGGTAGTGCTTCCCGACAGTGTGGGCGAGGCGTCAAAGGTGCCTTCGTCCAGTTCAAAGTCGACCAGGATGGTTGTGTTGGGTGAGAGCGAAGTGGGGCTCTCCGGGATTAGCGAGTCGTAGAACACCGAGATCGCCGTGCGGCGTTCACTCGCCAGCGGATCGCTGCCAAACAGCGAGGAGTAGGAGAACATCGAAGCCCCGTCGGCCCCGTTGTCGTAGAGTCGTTGGAGTTGCGAGATGGTTAGCGGGACACCACCGCTGGAATCGTCGTGAAGGTAAACGCCCAATCCCGGAGCCACTCTCGTGTTGCTGTTGATATCAAGCGTATTGAGCAGGTTGGGAAGAAACAGGTGGTCGTTCGATTCGGTCAAATAGATCATCGGCATTACGATGTCGAGCAACTCGTTCTCCATCCACGTGCGATAATCTTGCAAACGATCCGATTCCGCAACATCGGGATCACGCCACACTGCGGCCGACAGGTCGATCGACCGCCCGGTATTGGTTTCTACTGAGTCGATTGAAGTCTTTAGTGAACCGACCAGATCGGTGATCCGATCTTTGATGAAGTTGCGATAAGTGCTGGAATTGCGCGAGTTGCCGGCATCGAGACCAGACGAGTCCAAGAACAACTGGTGCGATTCGGCATCGTGCGGAAGCGTATCAAACGTTTGGCTACCGATCCAGCGAATGTAGTCCAAGTGAACGCCATCCACTTCGTAGTTCGAAGCGATATCGGTGATCACGTTGTTGATGTGATCATGGACCTCCGGCAGTATCGGGTTGACACTGGCATACTCACCATTCGTGGGATAGGCCGTGCCATCGGTTGGGCTCTCGTAGTTGCCATCGATGTCCTGGCGACGAAAACTCGGATCCGTATTGTAGTAGGGGTGGTTCGAAGAGTCTGGCAGCGAGGAACCTCGCCAGAGCGGCATCGTGTTGACCCAGGCGTGCAACTTTAGCCCGTTGGAATGAGCTGCAGTGACTGCTGTATCTAGTGGGTCCCAGCGACCAGTGAGTCGCTCGCTGCGCGGCTCGAAACTGCTGTTGTAGTAAGCGTCGGATTGCCCACGCACCTGAAACATCACATCGGTGAACCCGGCGCTGGCCGCGTTGGCCATGATCTGCTCGACGCTTGATGGATCCGACATGCTGTATTCGTAACGCGATACCCACAAGCCGCGAAAGTCCGAAAACTCTGCTCGCGCGTTGAACGCCGGTAACAGCAAGAGAAATCCAAGAGGCATCGACTGCTGAAGAATACCTCGGACGCGATCACTGCTAAGTACGCGAACAAGCTGGTCAACAACTTTCTCTATCATCAAAATCTCAAAGTCGCAAAGAGTCGAAACATCGGGCGCGAATTGTCTTCTTGGTTTGCACCCTGTTAGTCCGCAACATAAACGCTAGAAAGCAAAAACGTCCCGAACACTCAATGGGAGTGCTCGGGACGTGCGATATGTGCCAGAAACCCTTGAAAACTAGCTCTTTCGCGAGCGAGCCAGGGCCAGGGCCGAGCCACCAGCCAAGAGCAACAGGGCAACGCTGCTCGGCTCGGGAACCGGCTGGGCGGTCACCAACGAAATGTTATCGAACGAGGCCCCGCCACCTGCGGACGACAGACCCGACGCACCACCGAAACGGAGGTCGACGAACGGAGTTGCCGAAGGGCTACCAACGGAAGTGATCGAACCATCGATCGTGCCGTCGGCCCCTAGTACGTCGTCCCGGAAGTCATTTCCTATAGAGTTCAGGGAAGACGCGTTTGGCGTCTTTTCGATGGAAGGTCCAATTGATTTTGATTTTCTTCCGATTGCGGTCGCGTGAACAGTGGGAGAGTTCGCTTTGAACCTTGTCGAGCGAAGCCAACCGACGTCCCAGGCATTGTCGCTGTATGGCCGAGATTTCGATCTCGGCCATGTTGAGCCAACTGGCATGCTTGGGGGTAAAATGCCACACAATCCGCTCCAGCATTGGCCGAGCCGCCTCCTCGCCAAAGGTTTCGATCAACGACTTCTCGTTGTGCGTGTTGAGGTTGTCCATCACCAGATGAACCCGCTCTGCGTCGGGATAGCGCTTCAAGAGGTCGCGGACGAACCGGGCGAAGTCGGCTCGCTTGCGGTGACGCTTGGCCTGAACGAATCGCTTGCCCGCCTTCGGCTCGACCGCCACGAACACGCTGCAGGTTCCGCAGCGGCGGTACTCGTAGTCCTGCTTCGCGATCTTGCCGGGTGCCGCGGGCTCGGGCGGCCGCGCGTCGTCGACCCTCTGATAGGGCTGCTCGTCGAGGCAGACGACCGGCTCGTTCGGGTCGAGCGGCTTCTCGTACTGCTCGAGGACGTCCTCCATCCGCTCACAGAACTCGTCGTTCAGCTTGGGCACGCACCAAGTTTTTTTCGCCACGGCTTCAGGTCGTGTTCCTTGAGCCACAGCGAGACCTCCGTCACGCTGAGCGAATCGACGAAGCCTTCCTTCACCGCGTGCTCGCACAACAATTCCAGCGTCCAGCGAGCCCGTCCCTCGGGCGGCTCGCTGCACGCCAGGGCGATTACCTGTTGCTGCTGCCGCTTGGTGAACTCTGGGGGGCGGCCCGAGCGAGGCGCATCGTACACCGCCCGCTGGACGCCCTCTTCGCAGAACCGCTTTCGGACGGCTCGGACGTTGCGCGTCGTGCAGCCCACATGCTCGGCGATCTCTTCGTCGGTGCATCCCGAGTCCGATTTCAATAATATCTGGCAGCGACGCACCACTTGCGCCGCGCGGGCGCCTGAGCGTGCTAGCTGCTCCAAACCTCCACGGGCCTGGTGGTCCAGGCAAACAATGTGCTTTTTCATTCCGCAGCATATAGCAGCGGAATGGATTTCAGGAAAGACGTACTAGGTCGATCGTCACGGTCAGGCTGGTATCAGTGAAAGTAGCTTCGTACCGGTTCCACCCAGCTGGTTGTCCGGAGGATGCGATAAGACCGTCCGAGATAGGTACCCAGCCTTCGTTGCCATACATGTTCAGAATGCGAACTGAATAATGAGCACCGGAATTGTAGTGGCCCATTTCAAACAATGGATTGGCACCATTGCGAAGTCCAACGGTCATCCGTTCGTTGATGCTGGTGCCATCGTCGTAGATGTCGGCCGTTAGTACGATCGATTCATCGGCAGTTGGCGTAAGCGAGAAAGCAGATTGCCAGCTGCTTACGGCACCACCTGTGTGCGAAGCCGATTGGCCAGGATTGCCGGTTACTGTATCGAGAGTGGCGGTTTCGTTGACGCCCCAATTCGCCTGCATGGCAGCCGTATCGGCATAAGTCTCGAAGTCTTCCATAACGATCGTTGCAGCGTTCAGCGAACGCGGCATCAGCACCGAAGTGCAGGCAACTGCACCGAGTGCGAGTAGGGTCAATCTCAGTAATCTCATGAGGCTACTCCTGCTAATGAAGCTCTAAACAAGATGATGGTGACTAATAATCGATAACCAAGAAGTGACTAGTGCTACAAGGCTGTTGATGCGGTGGAACTAGTCCCCTCCCCATTAGCCAACATAGCCAAGTTGTACTTGGAATGGCATTTAATATTGCGGGAAGTTTGCTCCGTTTTGCGTAGAGCGTACTCCAGCCATGCGATAGTGCTTGAACGCGCAGGTTGTACAGACATGAATGATGTTTGCGCGAAACGATGAAAAAGGTGCGCCAAGTTTACTCGGAGCAAATGACGGAAGTAGTTACGATTGCTGGTGTGGACCGATCACTTCGGTTCTCAGTAAGCAACGCAACGTCACCCTGCTGTTTCTTCGCTTGCTGTACTGTCGATCGTCAGGCCTTTCGTCTCCGCTTGGGGTAATGTCATGAGAACCTCTTTGCTTTATGCGTTTCTAGTACGTCGTCCCGGAAGTCATTTCCTATAGAGTTCAGGGAAGACGCGTTTGGCGTCTTTTCGATGGAAGGTCCAATTGATTTTGATTTTCTTCCGATTGCGGTCGCGTGAACAGTGGGAGAGTTCGCTTTGAACCTTGTCGAGCGAAGCCAACCGACGTCCCAGGCATTGTCGCTGTATGGCCGAGATTTCGATCTCGGCCATGTTGAGCCAACTGGCATGCTTGGGGGTAAAATGCCACACAATCCGCTCCAGCATTGGCCGAGCCGCCTCCTCGCCAAAGGTTTCGATCAACGACTTCTCGTTGTGCGTGTTGAGGTTGTCCATCACCAGATGAACCCGCTCTGCGTCGGGATAGCGCTTCAAGAGGTCGCGGACGAACCGGGCGAAGTCGGCTCGCTTGCGGTGACGCTTGGCCTGAACGAATCGCTTGCCCGCCTTCGGCTCGACCGCCACGAACACGCTGCAGGTTCCGCAGCGGCGGTACTCGTAGTCCTGCTTCGCGATCTTGCCGGGTGCCGCGGGCTCGGGCGGCCGCGCGTCGTCGACCCTCTGATAGGGCTGCTCGTCGAGGCAGACGACCGGCTCGTTCGGGTCGAGCGGCTTCTCGTACTGCTCGAGGACGTCCTCCATCCGCTCACAGAACTCGTCGTTCAGCTTGGGCACGCACCAAGTTTTTTTCGCCACGGCTTCAGGTCGTGTTCCTTGAGCCACAGCGAGACCTCCGTCACGCTGAGCGAATCGACGAAGCCTTCCTTCACCGCGTGCTCGCACAACAATTCCAGCGTCCAGCGAGCCCGTCCCTCGGGCGGCTCGCTGCACGCCAGGGCGATTACCTGTTGCTGCTGCCGCTTGGTGAACTCTGGGGGGCGGCCCGAGCGAGGCGCATCGTACACCGCCCGCTGGACGCCCTCTTCGCAGAACCGCTTTCGGACGGCTCGGACGTTGCGCGTCGTGCAGCCCACATGCTCGGCGATCTCTTCGTCGGTGCATCCCGAGTCCGATTTCAATAATATCTGGCAGCGACGCACCACTTGCGCCGCGCGGGCGCCTGAGCGTGCTAGCTGCTCCAAACCTCCACGGGCCTGGTGGTCCAGGCAAACAATGTGCTTTTTCATTCCGCAGCATATAGCAGCGGAATGGATTTCAGGAAAGACGTACTAGCAGTCACTTTGTCCGTCTACTCAAGCCAGGCGATTGCTGTCGTGATCGTCGACGAAGACTTTGAGTCGTACGCGAGCGACGCCGAGTTTCATAACAATTGGGTTGGCGTAGCGGGTACCTATTCGCCTGGCACGCAGACCGAAGTCGAGGCTCAATTTCAGCTGACACAACTTAATGATCCCAATGCCGACTTTAACGGCGACAGCATCATTAATCTCGCCGACTACACGATCTGGCGCGACAACCTTGGTGCGACGGGTGCTAGCCAAGCGATGGGCGACGCCAACCTCGATGGCACCGTCGACTCAACTGACTACACTGCCTGGAAGTCGAGTTTCGGCAGCGGACCTCCGCCAACTGGGCAGGGCAACGTGGTCGAGCATCTGATCAACTACAGCAACACGGATTCTTCTGCTGGTCCTACAAAAGTGCCGGATGGCATCGTTGTTTATCAGCAGACTCTCAATCCGAACAATACGGTGGATGGGTCCGTTTATCCATCAGAGACCGAGCCTGTAGTGGTTGGCGTCGACATGTTTGTCGATTCCGGCTTGCAGCGTAATACTCTCGGTCTGCGCAATGTTTATGAAGGTTCCGGCGATCTCGATTTGGTGGAACTTGGTTTATACAACAGCGAAGGCCGTGGTTTTGCCATGCGTGCCGCGCTCTGGCAGGGAAGTAGTCCTGGTTGGCAGTACTTTGATTTTGACCCTTCCTACGATCTAAATGAAGATGGCACGGTCACTCAGTCGGAGATTCGCTCTGAATTTGGCGATGCCTGGCATCGCTGGGAAGCGACCATCACCGCGACCTCGATCACAGCTACGGTGGACCTAAACCGCGACGGCATTAACAACGCTACCGGAGAACCTGGTGTCGATGCAACGCTTGTCTTTGATCAGGAAACCAACGCTGGTTTTGCCTTAAATTATGGCTTTAACAACCTGCGTTTTGGTGGTCCTTCGTCGCTCTACACGACAGCCCACACCTACTTCGACAACATCTATCTGGAAGGTCCCCAGGATGAGCTGACGGGCGGAGCGGTCGTGGCCAACGTGCCAGAGCCCTCCACGATAGTTCTTTTGGCATTGGCTGTCGGCGGAATATGGATCGGCCGTCGACGGTCGTAGTCTTCCGCGTAGTCCATCCATTTTCTTCCATCGAGGTAACCTGTGCACAGAACGCCAAAGGATTCTGTTCGACGCTCCTTGGGTTTCACCCTGGTTGAGTTGCTTGTAGTCATTGCGATTATTGGCATTCTGGTAGCGCTTTTGCTGCCAGCAGTGCAATCGGCTCGCGAGTCGGCTAGACGCATCAGTTGCGTGAACAACCTAAAGAATATCGGACTGGCTTGCCTCAACTACGAATCGGCGAAAGGGCATTTGCCACCTGGTGGAGTGAATGCTGCAGGTCAGCAGCAGAGTGGATTGGGCTGGCCGGTCTGGATTCTCCCTTATTGCGAAGGGAGCGTGGTAAGCGAAGATGCCATCGACGTGTTCGCCGCCAGCGGCGACGCATATGGATCGGCCATGGATCAGCTTAATGCGTTGATTATGCCGATGTACTACTGCCCAAGCGATGGAGACATCAAGCAGCAGCAGGAGAAGTACCTCACCGCTGATCGCCGGCAAATGAGTTACGCCGGGGTTTCAGGTTCCTACTACAGTCGCACCGGCGAGTGTTTCAGTAGCAAAAAAACGGGAGCTTATTGCGTTGGTGTTTCGGATCCGACCTTTGCTCAAAACAATTACGATGGTTTGCTAATTCAGGACTGGCCCGTCAAGTTGCGCCAAGCATCGGACGGGTTAAGCAACACCCTAATGATTGGCGAGCGTTGGTACGGTGTTCGCGCTTGGATGATTGGTTCCTATTGGCGAAGCCCCACCGACCCGCCGCAAGGTCGCAACCGGGCGGCCGGTGCACCCGATGGACCTCAGCCGACGACCGCTTTGTTTGCGATGAAGAACATCACTGCAGCGGTTCCACTTAATCACGACTTAAACATCAGTTGTTACGTGGGACACAACAATGCAACCGATCGACCCGATGTGCTTGATACTTCGGCGCGTAGCATCTCGGTGAACGACCTGCCGTTCGGTAGTTTCCACCCAGGGGGGGTGAACTTTGTTTACGGAGATGGCAGCGTCGCGTTCTTGCCGGATGAACTCGATCTGGATGTGTACGTGGCCCTTGGCTCACGGAACGGCGAAGAGGTTGTCAGTGAGTAGTCGCTTAAGTCTGTTCTGTTATCTGCTTTCCTTGACTTTGCTGGCTGGCTGTGGGGCCGATAGTGCTTCGACCAAAGTGAGCGGCACCATTAGCGTATCGGGGCAGGCGATGGGCACCGGAGCGGTGACGTTCTTTCCCACCGACGAAGGGCAGCCAATCGGCGTGCCTGTCGACGCGTCGGGCAGCTATACCGCCTCGGTACCGCCTGGTTCTTATAGCGTGGTAGTAGTCACTTCAACGCCACCGCCGGAGGGTTGGAAGGAAGGTGACCCACTGCCACCTCCACCGGTAAAGGTGCCAAGCAAGTACACCCAGCCACGCTTCACCCCGCTAAAGCTTACTGTGGGGCAAGAGAACCTG
Source organism: Aeoliella mucimassa (assembly GCF_007748035.1). Lineage (NCBI taxonomy): Bacteria > Pseudomonadati > Planctomycetota > Planctomycetia > Pirellulales > Lacipirellulaceae > Aeoliella > Aeoliella mucimassa. Next base: position 4,584,198 of record NZ_CP036278.1, on the reverse strand, counting down.
AGTAAGGACTTTAACTTGGAGTAGTCGAAGGGTGTCTTCTTGATGGCTATCGTGGCGGAGGCTTCGCGCGGTTTCTCATCATCTATCTCTATGGATAGCTTTTGCACGATACAACTCTCTGTTCGGTAGTGCTCCGGGTGCCAGTTGGGGCATACTCTTTTCTGCATTCGTAGCGAACCTCCACTGGTGCCCGTGTGTCAGTCCCGTCGTGTCGATGAACCGGCCTTTTGCGTACCAAGAAAGTGAGGTGTGAAATGTGCTCCTTTCATTCATGCGAAGCATCCTTTCGAGATCATGAGCAAGCGACGCCGCGGCTATCCTTCCGAGACGAAGGTTAAAGCAGGCGTGCGAATCGTACGTGGCAGCAAGCTCCTTGAGGAGAAGCTCGGCCGCAACGATCTCTGCCCCTGCGGCAGCAGACGACTCTTCAAGCGTTGCTGCATGCAAAAAGGCCGCTTTTGACGGCTCGAACCGCGACCACTACTTTTAGAGATGAGTAGTGGTAAATAACGCTGACTAGTCTGAATTGGATCGGTAGCGGCAAAATGCGGGCGCCTAGTCTCCTCGATTCCCAGCAAGTCAAAGGTCTGCCGATTGATCTCGGTGGACCTTTCTTTTGTATCTTGCTGTGGGACTGGAATGAGCCATCCATAGCCTCTGCTTTATTGGAAATTCTCTGGGACACTGTGGATACTATGGGCCGCATCGCAGAGTGGACTTGAACAACCTAGTTGTTGGGCTTCTCTTTAGGACGCTGTTTGAGAATCTGGACAAATGGGGATTGCCTTCTAAATGCGGCACCGGGTAGATCGGGCGACCGCCGACATGCAGGGCGTTAAGGTGTAGCCAAGAGGGATGTCCGTATTTCTGAAGGACTAGCGTGTAGATCATCTTGCTGAATAGTCCTGATCTCGCGGAGAACTACATCTTGTGATTGCCAGCGTTGAATGCCCATATTATCTGCAATCAGAGACTCATCTTGGGAGGCGTCTCATCCAGAGCACGCAACTATGTTTGACATTCACTGTTGAAGAGTCGCAATATAAGAGGCTGATTCGATTGTATGTGGAGAAGTGAAGTTTACAATTAGCTGATCTGGGGGGCATGTTGCCTCCATAATCCGCCCCTACCTTCGAAGATTACTTACAGGAAGAAGTGAATGGTATTTCTACCTCGACTTAAGACTGAAGGCTCTCGGATTGTCGATTTGGACGGCAACGATATCGTGCTGAAGGGCGTCAACATTGCTGATCCAGAAGTTATTTATCGGGATCGGCACAGAGTTAGTATCTTAGATGTTGTCGATCGGGTTTTCTTCAACCTGGGGTGCAAGGTGGTACGCATCCCCGTGACTCCTGAGGACTTTTACGGGTACGGGTATGGGTTTCTCCACCAACAAGACTTGTATTATCACCGCTATCTCAAGCCTCTGGTTGATTACTGCGTTGAAGTTGGTCTCTACGCAATCATTGACATGCACTACGTTGACGGTGAACCTCTTGTGGATGGTAACCCATCCTTTGGATACTTGGACAAAAAGAGTCAGGCCTTCGAATTCTGGGATTATATAGCGCCAAAGTTCAAGGATTACTCCAACGTCATCTATGATATCTACAATGAGCCTGTTCAGCCGCTTCCAACCGATTTATGGGAAGGGCCGTACGACTGGCTGATTTGGAAGGATGAAATGGCTCAGCCACTCGTCAATCGCATTCGACTTCACGCTCCCGAGAATCTCATACTAGTGGGTGGCCCGAACTACTGTTTAGAAATGGCCGGGGCGGCGTCACATCCTGTACAGGATCCGGTAAACGATCCACCTTCAATCGCATATATTACGCACACTTACCCGGGCCACGACCGAGGACGTAGAATCGCCGACGTCCTCGATCCTATTGTCGATCATGTCCCCGTATTCGTATCAGAGTGGGGATTTGAGCAAGGGGCTGATCGCGTCGTACACGGCACGGCCGACGAGTTTGGTACTGAACTGATCGAGTACGTGGAGAGGCACAAGCTGGGATGGACAGCCTGGGTTTTTGACAACGTTTGGACAAGCCGCATGGTTAATGCAAAGTGGTCGCTGCTTGGCGAAGTAGGCCCAAATACGGATGACACCGAGGTAAACGGCAGAATGGGTGGGGTTGTTAAACGCCATTTATGACATACGCGAACACCAGCACCCGTAGTACAGCAGCGCCGCAGTGGTTCTTTCTTCTCTATTCTTGCGACAATGCATTGCTCACGCACCAGCGGCTAACTTCTTGACATCTTCAGTGCTCAGTGGATTGCCACCGATGCCCCAGTCGCCGCTTTTTACTTCTTCAACTACTACCCACGTAACAGGACGCATGTTCTCACCTTCGATCGAGACCATCGCATCTGTGACCTTGCGAATAATGTCCTGCTTCTGTTCGGTGGTAAAAACACCTTCGATTACTTTGACGTTTGCGATAACCCAAGACTTTCGGACAGTGGCGGGAGCCGGAATAATGGTTCCCATAGGAGGTCCGAAATATGGACGAGCAAGCGAAGCGGCAGCGGCCGACGTATAGCGATGAGTTCAAGCGAGACGCGGTGCGACTGGTAGTTGAGGAAGGTTATTCGTTCAAGGCAGCCTGCGAGGCGGTGGGGGTATGCGATGCCACGCTGCGGGCCTGGCACGCCAAATTGGCTCCCCCGCCGGAGCCGTGCGGTGACGACGCCACGGTCGAGGAGATGCGAGCCGAGATCGCTCGGCTCCGCAAACAACTCAAGCGGACCGAACTGGAACGAGAAATCCTAAAAAAAGCCACGGCGTACTTTGCGAAGGAGTCGACATGAAGTACGCCTGGATTAGCGAGCACCGCGACTCCTTTCCGGTGGCCCTGATGTGCCAGCTCCTTCAGGTCAGTCGATCGGGCTACTACGACTCGGTCGACCGTCCGCGAAGTAAACGCTCCGAGCGGACGGCCAAGATTCACGAGTCCGTACGGCAGGTCTTCGAGGCAAGCGACACGATCTATGGTCCCCAGAAGATCGCTCACGAACTCCAGCAACACGAGGAGTTGGAGACGGCCTGTCGTAACACGGTGGCTTCTGCGATGAAAGAAATGGGCCTGAAAAGCCGAGTCCGTAAGCGGTTCACGCCGACGACGACCAAGGCGGATCCGTCCAAACAGCAAGCGCCGAACGTCTTGGATCGGGACTTCGATGCGGAGCGTCCGAACCAGAAATGGGTGACCGACATCACGTACTTGCCGACGCTGGCTGGTTGGGTGTACGTGGCGGTCGTCGTTGATCTGTTTAGCCGCAAGGTGGTAGGTTGGTCGATGAGTCATTCGCTGGCCACCCCGCTGGTGAGCGATGCGTTACGTCAAGCCATCGAGTCACGACAACCACGTACTGGCGAACTGCTGCATCACAGTGATCGCGGTTGTCAGTACACGAGTGAGAGCTATCAACGGACCTTGCAGACACTTGGCATCGAGTGTTCGATGAGCCGCCGGGGCAACTGCTACGACAACGCGGTTGCCGAGAGGTTCTTCTGGAGTCTGAAACATGAGTGGACGAAGCACTATGAGTACGCCGACCTTGAGTCAGCACGCCTGAGCGTATTCAAGTACATTGACATGTTCTACAATCGCCAGCGACTCCACCCGTCGCTGGGTTACACCCCCCCTGAAGCATTCGAAACCGATTACGCCCCGACCGTAGCGGCGTAACAGAATATGGCTCCCGCCGCTGTCCGAAAGTCTTGGGCTATCGCAGTTCACCAATGGCATTCGAGGTCTCCCCAGCTTCGATAGTGGTGTGTAATTGGAATAGGAGCGTAAGCCCTTCGCAGTATTACGCTGCAGTAAGATATGAAACATAGTAGTAGGTTGCAAGCATAAAGCGTGCAGATGGTCTTCTCGCTATTCTCGTATTTGGACAGCAAGTGAGAGAGTTGAAGAAAGGGAGGAGGGCTCTTCACTAATTTTGCGACCGCTGAAGCTGGGCTCGGCTAAGTATCGCGGGCATCGAAAAGAAGGCTGCGGGCTGTGTGTCCCGCAACCTTCCTTTTGAAGGCGACTGCAATCAGGTTCTTGCCGGTCACGCCTGCCGAAGTTGGCAGGAAGCCCGGTCGAGCTCCTCGTCTCTATCGCTTAGAGTCGCGATGATGCGAGACAATGCAGGTCTGAAAACAACTCAAGTGGAGGCGGCGGGAATCGAACCCGCAGACGGAGTGCCACTTCACCCTAGAAAACAAGGGCTTTTGTGCTTCGCAAAAGGGGCTGGCAGCGGACTGGCAGCGGTCCGATTGTCAGTCTGGCGAGTGCCCCGATACAAGCCTCGAACTGACCTGGGAACTCCATCAACTCCATCTGGCATGGCCAAATCTACCTGCCGAATCCCGACGCGAGATTCTTAATTCCATCAAACTCATCATGTGCCTTTCGTGACCGAGCCCGACACGAGGTTCGAACCAGACCTGTTGTGCATATAGCAAGACCTTGCTCTTTGCGGATTCGAACCGCAGCAGTTTCGGTCGCCTAGTCGGATTAACGGGCTGACGAACTTGGGGCATTTGTTGCCTCCGGTTCGTGCTACTTCTCAGCGATTCAGCAGCAAAGGAGCCATCATGCCCTTCTGGTCCGGAGTTGACGTATTAGCCGGGTTGCCCACGCCCTCTCCTCCGTCCAAGCTTCCCGACAATAGCAACCCTTCCATAAGTGCCTCCGCTGTCCGTAAGCGTAGTACGGCGTCCAGGTAGTTGCTGTTGGTTTGGGCGAATGTACGCTGGGCAGTGAGAACGGCAACGAAGTTGGATTCGCCTGCCTGGTACATCTTGCGGGAGAGCGTGAGGGCTTCATTAGCGGCGGGGAGCATTATTTCTCGATAACGTTCTACTTGATTGCGGGCCACGGCATACGTCTCGTAAACCGCCGCCAGTCGTTGTTGCAGGCTTAGCTCCACTTGGTCGATTGCATTGCGAGCCGCCGCTACTTCACGCTCAGCTTGTGCAATCGCACCTTGATTCCGATTGAACAGTGGTATGGGAATCGAGACCGCCACGCCGCCGTCTGGCTTGCCGCCGATGCCGTTGTCTTGCCAGTTCACCAAGCCGAGCACCGTGACATTGGGAATCGGTTCGGCTCTTGCTCTATCCACCGCGAATCGGGCACGCTCCAATTCGGCAAACGCCGCACTCACTTCAGGGCTCCGGTTCTGCAACTCGGTAAGAACGGCCTGGAACTGCATTTCGTTGGAGACTGCCGCGGGGTTACCAAGCAAGGACTGTTGGTTGAGATTAGGCTCCCCAATGACCGCAGTCAGAGCTCTCCATGCGGACTCGTATCGATTCTTTGCGGCGTGGAGCGTTATCTGTGCCTGCTCGGCTTCTAACTGTGCTTGGAGGATATCGACTCGCCCCACCTCAGCGGCCTTGTACAAAGCATCAACAGCACGTGTCCCTTCAGCACTCACACGTATCAGTTCTTCGGCCAGATTGATTTGTCGTTGAGCGACGAGGACCTGGTAGTAAGCGAGCCGAACATCCGTGAGTACACGTTGCCTTTGGGCGGCGAACTGCTGCTCAGCCAACTCGATACGTTTCCGGGCGACTGCACGACTGAGGCGAAGCTTGCCACCGGTCACAATCTCCTGCCCGAACGCGACACCGTGCTGCTCGGCCAACCCTCCACTCCCAAGTTGCTGTCCGTCATAGCCGAACGATGGATTCGGGCCTAAGCCCGCTTGAACGAACGCACCTCGTGCAGCTCCCACTAAATCGGCAGCACGGGCGATGGAGGGGTTCCGCGATAGAGCAATCGCTTCCAAATCTGCTAGCGTCAGACCCTTCTCTGAGGCATCGACGGGAATGCTATCATGGGGTGGAAGCCTCTCGATTGGCGAAGGCGTCATGCCCAGCGGGTTTTCTAGCCGCAAGGGTACGTCCTCAGACTGCCCCCAAGCAGGTTGCACCACTGCAGTAGCCAACAGCACGGCAACGAGCAGCGTCCGCCGCCGTAGGCGGTCTTGATACTGGTTCTTATTCAAAGGTGGGGCTCCTTCCCCTTGTACGCATTACACCGCTTCTTCCTTGTGTATCGACGGTATCACTTAATCACGCACTAAAAGCGAGCCAGCTTCCGACTGTAATAGCTGCAAGGACTATTCCGGCTAGGAAGGCGGCGTAAAAATTCCAGCCGTAATGGGAAGCCAGAGCCAGCGGAACGAATAACGGCAGCCCGAGCGGCACGAGAATCAGCGTGTCCTTGGCGAGCTGTGAGACTGACACCAAGTCGTGATGCTGCTGCCAACTAAAGCCGAGAGCGAGAATGCTGGTCAGCGGTAGCGATAACAGCAGTGCACCATACCGTGGATGAGTTTTTGACAACTCCGATACTGCCACGATGGTGACCACCGCTATCGCTACCCGCAAAATGTACCCCATCATATTGAGCTGCCTCTCAATGAGAATGCCCCTCCCCATCCGCGTGCGTATGGGGCACTAGCGTGAACTGCTCTGACGTGTAATTTACGCCGTCGGCACTCAAGGAAACCGTCACTGCCGACTTGAACTGCTTCCCCATCAACCAGCTCGGGTCTTGCCCGGAATCGCCTGGGAAGATGAAGTAGTTGGTCTTGCCGTTTCGCAGATTCGGAGTCCCGTCTTCGTCTTCATTCTTTTCTTTGTTTCGCACGCTTAGCGTGACGGTCTTGTCACCAAAGTCCGCAAAAGTGACCTGTACTTCGGTATCCACTGGGAGGTCCATGGGCTGGGTGATTTCGCGGTCCTTTGCGAGCCAAAGTTCCAAATCCCCTTTGTCGTCGTGCAACTTCAGTTCGACGAAACCAACCGTGGAACCGGCCTCATTGAGCAGAGCCGCGACCATGCCGTCGTGTGGGGTGTGGGCGTGCCCATGCCCTCCACTCGCACTTTCGTCGAACTCGCCGCTGGCGGGCTTTCCGTTGACCTGGCCAGAAACCTTCCCTGCAAAATCCGCGACATTCGCGATTCCGGGGTCGGTTCCGATAAACTCAGCCGCTTTGCCATCCACCGGGTCGACCGGTTCCACAATGATGGTCATTGGTTCCACAATCGTGCCGTCGGCGGTTTTCGTCTCGGCAATACGCACCACAAACTCGGATGCGGCAACCGGCAAAGGGGTTTTCTCATCGGGTCCAAGGATGAGAAACTTGCAAGTCTGGGCATCGTGGTCGACGGTAAACTCAACGTGATGGCTGCCGAGGTCGAAGACCACGCCGCCGTTCGGCCCAGCACCATGCGTGTGCTCCCCTTCTGGTTTGGATTGCGTTTGGGCGACAGGTCCCGTCGTGGGGGGCGTCGGGGTATCAGGCGACTTGGAACAGCCCACGAATGCAAGCAGACCAACTGCTAGGGCTAACGAAACTGACATGCAAAATCGCTCCATTTTCTCACTCCTTCGATTAGAGGAAACAAACATCTAGGTACATCGATTGCACCATTTCTCATTCCGAGTCTCGTAATAGGTCGGCATCGGAGCCTTCACTTCGCACCAATCGCTCCGCATCTTTGCCACTGAACTTCCAGAACAAGCCGGGGTGCAGGAAGAATTCACAGAAGGTCGAAGTCAGCAAACCGCCGACGATTACCGTGGCTACCGGATAGAGGATTTCTAAGCCCGGTTTATGTCCACCTAGCACTAATGGAAGAAGTCCAATGCCAGCTGTAATCGCAGTCATTAGCACGGGTGACAATCGTTCCAAGCTGCCGCGTAGAATTGTCTCGCGTGAAAACGGCAGCTCTTCTTCCTTCAATAGGTAGAAGTAGTGGGTCACAAGCAGAATGCCGTTGCGTACTGCGATACCAGCAAGCGACACAAATCCGACGAGACTGGCAACGGTGACCGTTTGCCCGGTCACCACGAGGGCCATCACGCCCCCGATGAATGCCGTTGGCACTGCGTTGAGGACTTGAAGCGTGATACGAGTGGAAGGAAACAGCATCATCAGTACAACGAAGATGCCTGCCAGCGAGACGCTGGCCAGTCCCGTAATCATCAGCGTCGCTGACCGCTGTGCCTCGAACTGCCCGCCGAACTCAACAAAGTAACCTTCTGGAAGGTCGATGCGTTGACGGACACGCTCTTCGATTTCGTCGACAGCACTCGCTAGGTCGCGACCGCTGACATTGCAGCGAATGACTTGCTTACGCTGAACGTTCTCGCGGTTGACGAGATTCGGTCCGCTAGCCGCTGCGGGGAAGTCGGCGACGTCCTTCAGGCGGACTTGTCCCTGCCCACTGGGAAGGTCGAGACGCAACTCCTTAAGAAACTCCGGGTCGGAGTGGTAAGGTTCTTGAAGGCGGACGACGAGGTCGAATCTCCGCTGCCCTTCCAACACCTGTGAAACCGCTTCGCCCTTGAGGGCCGTCTGCACAAACTCAGCAACGTAGGCACGGCTCAGCCCATATACCGAAAGGTCGTCGGGACGCAGAACCACGTGCAACTCGTCGACACGTTGCTGCGGGTCGACAATGGGCGGGGTGACTCCTTCAATCTCTACAAGAGCATCGCGGGCCTCCTCTGCCAATTCCCGCAGCTTATCGAGGTCAGGCCCGAAGAACTTAATCGCTATCTGGGCGTTGACCCCGGAGAGCATATGACTGATGAGGTGCGAGAGAGGCTGCTCCGCATCGATTTCCACTCCCGGAACTTCATTTCGCAAATCTGCGATGACTTGTCGCAAGAACTCGTCGCGACCGATGCCCGAATGCGGGTTCATCGTGAGGATATACTCCCCAACGTTGACCGGCTGGGCGTGTTCGTCCAACTCGGCTCGGCCCGTGCGACGGGCGAAATGCAGCACCGGTCCGTCAGGATTCTCGGGCGACTTCTGCATCGCCATGAGTTGCCGGTCGATGACCGCCGCGACATCATTCGACGCCTTGAGTGAAGAACCGCCAGGGAGTGCCACGTTGATTTGCACGCTTCCTTCGTCGAATTTGGGCAAGAAGTCCGCACCCAACTGAGTAAGTTGCCACGCACTAAAGCCAACCAGCCCCCAGGTTACGACGAGCAAAATGCCCGCGTACCGCATGCTGAAGCGAATCAGATAACTCGCCCCCCACTTCAGCACGCGGAGAAGTAAGCCATCTTGGTGACGATGAGTGGCCCGCGATTGGGGGAGCAAGTAGTAGGAAAGGACCGGCGTGACGGTCAACGAGACCAGAAGCGAAGCGAGAATCGAAGTGATGTACGCCAGTCCCAAGGGAATGAAGAGCCGACCCTCTACACCAGAGAGGGCGAACAACGGCATGAACGCGAGAATGACCACTGCCGTACCGAACACGATGGCGGAGCGGATTTCTCGGCTCGCCTCGTAGACGACAACGAGCGAAGGACGTGGATTTTCTCGGGCGTTGTTCTCGCTCAACCGACGGAAGATGTTCTCGACGTCGACGATGGCATCGTCCACTAACTCGCCCATCGCAACGGCGATGCCGCCCAGCGTCATGACGTTTATTGACAGTTCTGTATCAGTGAGAAAGCTAATCAAACGAAACACGATGGTCGTCATTACGAGCGACAACGGAATCGCCGTGAGCGTGATGAAGGTGGTGCGAAGATTCAGGAGGAATAAGAACAAGACGATGACGACTAGCACCGCACCAACTACTAACGCTTCCTCGACATAATAGATGCCACGGTCTATGAAGCTCTTGAGTTGAAACAGGTCTGTATTGAATACGACGTTAGCCGGAAGAGTCGACTCTGTTTCGCGTAGTGCGGCTTTCACTTGGTCGGTCAACAGACGTGTGTCGGCGTGCGGCTGCTTGACAATGGTAATGACTACTCCTGAGTGGCCATCAATGCTTGCGTCACCCCGCTTAGGGGCAGGCCCTTCGACCACTTCCGCGACATGGTGAAGCAGTACGGTCCGGTCGGCGTTCGGCTTGACCGGGATTTTTAGCAGCTCGGAAATCACTTGCAGCGGAAGCGGACCGAGGCGACCGATGACTCGCACCGGGCGTTCACTTTGACCTTCTTTCAGAAATCCACCGCTCGTATTGAGGTTATTCTCCTTTATCGCCTGCTCTACTTCCTGCAGCGTGACGTCATATTCCTGCAATCGACGAGGGTCGATGAGCACTTGGTATTGCTTCACCTCGCCCCCCATGATGATGACCTCTGCGATGCCGGATAGCTTTCGCAACCGCGGACGGATGACCCAGTCGGTCGTCGTCCGCAGGTCCATCTGTGACTCAAGCGGTGTCTGAAACGTCGCGGTAAGGGGAGAGTTGCGGACAACGAACCTCGCCGTTGGACGTTCAGCAGTCCCCTCCCATTGCAGCTGGTCGTAAGAGACCCGTTCCCAAGTAGCAAGGTCGTCCCGCTCAAGTGGATTCCAGACCGATAGCTCACTCTCGTCGGTAAGCTCGGCGAGGAGGTCGGTCCCCACAATCGGCGTCAAACGACCTCCCTCTGGTCCGTCTCGGTGGTGAACACCAACGTGCAGGATTTGTCCCATAATCGAAGCGGGGGGCGTCATCTGTGGGCGGATGCCCTCGGGCATCGGCACCGTGGCCAACCTCTCCATGACGACTTGTCGTGCCGAGCGAATTTCGGTCCGCCAGCCAAACTCGACGTAGATAACGTTCATCCCCTGACTCGACTGGCTACGCACCGCCTCCACCCCGGATGCTCCCAGCAGGGCCGTTTCGATGGGGTGAGTCACCAGCGTTTCGACTTCCTCGGGCGAAAGGCCAGGGCACTCGGTGAGAATCACGACGCGGGGTCGGTCGAGGTCAGGAAAGACGTCGATAGGAATCGTGGTGGTTAAGTAGCCACCGTAAACCAACACCCCTATCGCGATGACGAGCACGAGGGTGCGTTGACGAAGGGCGGTACGAATGATTGCGTTGAGCATAGGTGTCCTTACCGGTCCTCGTCTTCGTTCTTGTGGAGGCTGCCGTCGGCGTGGATATGATATCCAGGGGGCAAGCCATCCGATTTTGTCTTGGTCATACGATTCAGTTGGGCTGCTGCATTCTGAGCGACTGCGGCGAACGTCTTCTGCACACCATCCCGCTCATAGGTCTCCAACGCTCCATCGTTGGCTATCACCACAGTTTCGCGGTCTCGATGGAGAACTCGCACACTGACTTGCTCGAACGTGTTCACGTTTTGCGTGAAGATGTAGTTCTCCAGCCCGTCGGCAACAACAGCATCAGCGGGCACGACAAAAACGTCCTCCATCTTTTCGACGCGAACTTGAAGCAGCACCTTTTGTCCAGGACGGAATCGCCATAGCAGTCGCGAACGCCCATCCCGCTCGACAACCTTGTGCTGATTCTCTAACAACGCCAGAAAGCTGAATGTCCGATTGACCGGGTCAATCGAGTTGTCGATGTAGCTGATGGGAAGTAGCGGGTCGAAGGTGGGCCAAGCCGTCGTTGCTCCTTCGCGAAAATCGACTTCTACCGGCCAGCCTTCTTCGAGGCTTCGCTGTAGCAGGGCTGTCTCGTCGCGAAACGCCTTTCCTTCGACAGCGAGAAGTTGGTGGTTGGCAAGATTACAGAGCGTCGCCCCCGCCTGCACCTGCTGACCCATTTCTACTAGCAACTCATGCAGCTCAAATCCCAAAGCTTCTGCCGACTTGGGTGCATCGCCCGCAAAGTCGAGTCGCGGGGCAACAATCGAGAGTTCGCTTAGTAATTTGCCACGAGCAATGCCGTCGATTTCGGCGTTGGGGAGACCGCGATTGAGCAACTCTTGGCGATACCCTTGGACGGCAACTTTGAGGCGAGCGATTTCGCTTTCCGCTTCAATGACTCTTGCTTGTGGGATTCCCTCGCCACCCCTCACTAGACGCTGCCGCTTGGCCTCGGCCAGCTTGATGTTCTCGCTGGCCTTGAATAATTCGGCCTGAGTCTGCTGAAGTGAGTCGCTGGCAAGTCGAATCGTGAACAGTCGCTCGCCCGGCTGCACCAAGTCACCCGGCACGTGGTAAATCTGAGTGACGACTCCAGCGGCGGGCGTCACCACGTCGCGGTCGCTCGTGCCGGGGCGGTCGACAATCATCCCCGGCAGCGTGATGGTTTTCCAGTACACGCGGGTCTCCAGCGGCTTGGCCGTGAGTCCCAAGTTTAGTTGAGCACGGTCGCTGACGATGACTTTGCCGTCTTCGGTTTTCACGGCACCCAGGGACGCCTCCTCGACCGGTGATGAAGCTGCGGGTTCCGACTGCCACTGCTGGTAGCCGAACCAGACCCCTACGCCCACCGCTGCGATGGCACACAATGCGGCTAATGAAACCAGCAACCTACGAAACATCACACTCTCCAACGAAGAATGCCCAAGCGGATATGGCCGATAACCAGCCAGAGAATCGACTCAGAACCTAATGCAGACGTCTCACGAAAGAGTGTGAGACGAACGAGCAGTCGTAGGCGTCGACCTAGATACGCAGAGTGCGTAGCGAAAGATAGAGAGCGCAGCCGCCAGCCCGGAGCGGTGGTCTATTCTCAGCAAACCAAGGTTCCTCCGCCAGCTGGGCAGGAACTTGCAATTGGTCGAGCGATATCAACATCACGGTTGCCGCAAGCCAATTAACGCCAGCGTCATCTCGCAAGGTTGTCGTCGTTAGATTGGGCAGGTAGACGGCATCGTCATCATGCTCAGCCGAACTGGCTGCAACGCTAATCGAACCGAGTGTCTGACTGTCCGGTGAGTTCGCAGCTACCTGGTCGGCTTCGTGGCTATGCCCACCATCATGGTAGTGGCCTTGATGAGAGTGGTCGTGTCCGTGGCCATGCTGACGATGACTATCATCAGCTAGCGAGGCCAAGTGTATGTGGGGCGTTGACCCATGATTGTCGCTCCAACCACCTTCGTGTGCGTGCGGTAACGCTGCCCATTGGGCACCGGCATAGGCCGCAAGTACAAGCAAGGATATGGAACGACGGAACATCGGAGCTTTACGTAAGACCAGGCGAACTGACAACTTAGGGAATATTAGTGCGGTGGACCTCGACGGTCAACAGCAGCCCAGCAGGAAAGGGCGGCCCTATCCCCTTCGGTATCGGCAGATTCAGCGTTAACTCTGCAAGAAACGATTGTCGGTGATAGCAACCGGAGACCTATCAGGCGACACCTTGGTCCGTTGCGTCCATAAGCTTCGCTGCGTGCCCAAACTAACCCCCTCAGTCGTGAGCAGCCTACGCAAATCGCTTGTTCACTGCGTTCCAGTCTATGTGTTCGATGAACTTCTCGACGTACTCGGCCTTCCGATTTTCGTAGTCAATGTAGAAGGCGTGCTCGTAGGTATCGATGACGACCAGGGGAACTGCCATCCAGAGAATGCCCATCGCGTGTTCGTCACTGACGACGTTGTAAAGCTTCCCATTTACTGGATGTTTGACCAACATCGCCCAACCCGCGGCCTCCTTGGCAGATGCGATGAAGTCTTCCGCCCATTTTTCAACCGAGCCGAATCTGGCATCGATTGCTGAACGAACGTCAGCAGCCGGTTCCATGGTGGTCGGCGTCAATCCGTCAAAATACATCTCATGCAGTACGACGCTATTGCCCTTGCTGTTGATGATTCGCTTCAATGCTCCATAAGCCGCCGCGTCGAGTTTTTCGCCGCTCTTGACGGAGGCTTCAATGGTCGCATCCGCAGCTGTGTAACCCTTCAGTGCCCCACCATAGTGAGCTGTGTGATGGGGAGCGATTTGCTCTGCACTGAGAAAGCCCGGAATCGACTTATGCTTCAGTGGCTTCGGCTGCCCCGTGACCAGTCCTGAATGCGAGAAGTAGAATCCCTCAGCGTGTGCCTCTTCCGCCGTTGCAAGTCCCGGCAGGACCATATTTCCAATTGCCGCGCCTGAGGACAGAAACACGAAGTTGCGTCGTGAGAAGTGGCTCATCAGAGTGCTCCGTCGGCAAGGGAACGATGACTGATTTATTCGATTATTATCCCCACTCCCTCCAGCGGCTACAAGCATAGCTCGGAACTCCCTACCGCCGCTCTTGCGTAGTGGAAACGTAAGAGGTTAGACAACCCGACGAAGAAGAATCGTTGCGTGCCGAATTGCACGCGATAAAGTAAGACCTCGGTATTTTCGCGACCATTCCGGAGACAACGCTGAAGCCTCAAAGCCAGGGCTACGGGTTTCGTTTCCCGCCGCCGAGAGTGAGGACTTGGGGCAAACAAAGAGAATGCGTAACGCGATATTCACCTGCTCTAATACGCATTCTAATTTAAACCTGCGCGTTTGAGCCGCCATCAACATACGGGGCGGCACAGACGGTTTTGATGAGTTCTTCGTTGAGCACGGCGGTCCGCCATGCGGTCATGGCCGCTTCTTCCAAGTCATCGTAGTCGTCGTAGGCCCGGTTGCTCCAGAAGTGGCTTTTGAGGTAATGCCAGAGGTTTTCGATTGGGTTAAGTTCAGGGCTGTAGGGCGGCAGTTGCACCAGCGACACGTTTTCTGGGACCTGAATTGCCTTGCTGGTGTGGAAGCCGGCGCCATCCCAGATCATCACGGCGTGCTCGCCCTCGGGGATCGTTTCGGAGAACGATTCCAAGAACGAGTTAATGATCTTCGTGTTCAGTTGCGGGCTCAGCAGGCCCTCGGCGTGTCCGGTTTCCGGGCAGACCGCCCCAATCACCCACAAGTATTCGTATTCGGTTTGACGGACGGCGGTCGGTCGGGAGCCCCGCTCGGCCCACAGGTTGGTGTTGGTCCCCTGCTGTCCGAACCGTGATTCGTCCTGGAAGTAGACCCGCAGCTGTTTATGGGGATGCTCCGCGGCGATCTCCTTGATTCGCTCAGGCCACTCCCGCTTGAACGCCTCGATCTTTTCAGGGTCTGCTTTGCGATGACGCGGCCTGGGACGCAGGTAGCTGTAGCCCAATCGGTGTAGCAGCCAGTACACCGCAGGCAACGACCGCCTCACGCCGAACTCCTCGGCCAAGATGCGTTGGAAGTCCTTGCCCCGCAACGAGCAGACAAGGTCTTCGCTCGTTGGCCCTGCCGCGAGACGCTCACGAAACGTCTGCTCTTGGTCGGCTGTGAGTGGCAGGTTCAACGACCCACCGCGGTGGTCGTCCAGCCCCGCCAGCCCGTGTCGATTGTATCGGGCGACCCACTCCTGGCACGCCCGTCGCGATAGCCCAACAGCGGCTGCCACAGCGGGGGCCGTCCAGCCCTCGTGACCTAAGATCAGAATCCGCAACCGCTTGGAGCGATTGACGTTCTTCTCCACACGCTCCAATCGCTTTAACTCCGCAAGCGGAAGATGCCCCGCCACTTTCATCGCGACCTCCATGTTCTCGGAAAGTCGCATTATGATGGGGGGAATAGGAAAGCGCAATAGAAAGCGCGCAGCTCTTCTTTAGAATGCGTATAATAGAACCCGCAGTCCGCCACGCATTTCACCCTAAAAAACAAGGTGTTTTGTGCACCCGAAAAAGGGCTGGCAGCGGTCCGATTGTCACTGTAGCGAGTGCTCCGATTTCGACCTGCAAATCATCCGCGAGCTGCACCTGCTTCACAATGTTTGGCCGACGCTAGACTCGAATACCAGGCACGCGATGTTGCACGTAATTCAGGCATTCAAATGGCCTTGTTGAACAATTAGTCACAAACCTCCGTAAAAACTAACGTGGAATGGAACCACGTACCTTTTTTACGGAGATCGAACATGGCTACGAAAGAAAAACGAACCTACAAAGTCACGAACTGGAAGGAGTATAACAAGTCGCTCATCGAGCGTGGAAACATCACTATTTGGTTTAGCGACGAGGCGTTGGAGAACTGGGAACATCCTAACGACCAGACAAAAGTCGGTCGCCCTTTTGTCTTCAGCGATACGGCGATCGAGTGCTTGCTGACGATTCGCGAACTGCTGAAACTTCCCTATCGGCAGACTGAGGGATTCGGCCGCTCGCTGGTGGCGATGTTGGGCGTCGAGGCAGCGATTCCCAATTATTCTTCGCTCGCCAAGCGAGCCAGCAAGCTGAATGTTTCGCTCGATATCGCTAACAAGAGGGGCGACATCGATATCGTGGTGGATAGCACCGGCATGAAAGTGTTTGGCGAGGGCGAATGGAAGATGCGGACGCATGGCAAGTCGAAGCGGCGGACATGGCGGAAGCTGCATTTGTCGGTGAATCCTGACACCCGCGAGATTGTGGCGGAGATTTTGACCGAGAACAGTTGCCACGATGCCGATGCGGTTCCCGAAATGCTGGAGCAGGTGGAGCAGCCCGTAAAAAAGTTTCACGGCGACGGTAGTTACGACAAGTGGAAGGTTTATGAAGGGCTGGAATCCGAAGGCATTGAGCCGGTGATTCCGCCGCAGCACAACGCCAAGATCAAACAACATGGCAACTCTGCGGAGGAGCCTTTGCCCCGGGACGAGGCAATTCGTCAGATTCGACGCAAGGGGCGTAGGAGTTGGAAAGAGGAAGTGGGCTATCATCGTAGAAGCTTGGCGGAAACGACCATGTACCGAGTGAAACAAAGCTTTGGGAGCCATCTCAAAAACCGAGTATTCGAAAACCAACAAACGGAAGCCCGCTTGCGCTGTAAAATCATCAATCAATTCACCCAACTCGGGCTTCCACAGTTCGAGTGGAGTTAGTCAACAAGGCCGATTGATATTGAAAAACTCTTACGGCACAGTCACATCCGTCGACACGGTGAATCGTGCGTACGAAGTGAAGTTTGACGGCAGCGAAAGAACGCACCGCGTTACCGCCGACGAGTCACCCGACATTGAGTTCGCGTACGCCATATGGAAGAAGAAACTCCGCCGCCGCAGGCACCAAGAGGCCATCGGAGACAGCATTCTCGTCAATCCGTTGAACTTCGAATCAGAAACAAGACCTCGTGATTCATCCCAACCGGATTATTTTCAATGGCAACCATCGCAGCCGCAAGCTCCCACCATTCATACGCCTCCCAACCAGGTCTACACTGGTCTCGATGGCTTGTCGCTGTTTCCTGCCACTACAACACACGTCTTCCAGCAATCCAATCCAATGACGCAGCATCAGGCCGCGTGGCACCAGCAAGTCCATGACATCAACCTGAACACACACTGGTCGCAACGCGAGGCACAGTACCTTCAAGAAATCGGCCAGTCGACTACGCAAACCCAAGTCGACGCACGGCATGTGCGTCGGGACGTATGGGGGAGTTAGCATTGCTCTATAAGCTCTCGAATGAACACGGCAAGCCTTACGATTACGGAGACACCGAGTTTTGGGAGTCACTAGGAGTCTTCTCTGAACCGGCACAGGCTTTCGCCGAGGGTTTTCCAAACTACTGGCGTGACGTCGCCGGGTGGTATAGCAAGAAAACGCGAGAACTGGCTGCAGCTCAACGCCAAAAGAACTTCTTCAAGCTGGCACACACAAGAATATGCCCTTGTGCGGTCACGAATTCGCTTGTCCTTCCCTTCCTCAAGAACAAACGCCCCAGGTTCAGATTCGAACGGTCCGCCACGGACCATACGAACCCGCAACGCAACCCGTTTGCCTTCGCCTACCAAGGAGGAGCTGAACCATCGATGGAATTATGGAATGCTCTGGCGGACTGCATCACCGAGAGCCTCCAAGACGCGGACATTCCCAAGACTCCGCTGCCTCACGGATATAAACAGCGAGAACGACTCCCCAACGGGGATGTCTTCTGCAGCGGCTCTAGGTTGGCTCAGCAAGAGATTCTCGAATTCTCCTCAGAAGCTTCCCCCGATGACGGCATCCGTTGGGGACCGCTACGCTACCGATTGTCCGATGCACGGAAGAGCCATTTTCTAGTGACGGGGACGACCAGAAGTGGAAAGACTACCATCCTTCGACTCTTCCTACAAAGCATGTTTTTGAACCCAGCGGTCCGCACGGTTGTCTATGACTTCAAGGGCGACCTGCTTCCGCTGCTTCACCCCTCCAGCAAACGAAAGACAGCCACGCATTTCTATTACCTGCTTAACGCCTACGACTCGCGTGGAGTTGCCTGGGACATTGCCAAGGACGTCGATGCTGAATCGGCGAGCACCCTCGCTGGTATCTTGATACCTGGTGACGGTCACGCACGACGTGACTACTTCCTGCAAACGTCGAGGCAGCTTCTCACGGCGGTGATACGCACTCTCATTGAGTGTGCTGGTGACCGCTGGACGTTTCTCGACCTCATGCTTTCCATCAAGCGGGAGAATATCCGCTCGGTGCTGTGCTCCACAGACGAAGGACGAGGTCAATACTTGACCCACATTCAAGGAGATGGCCAGACTCAGCAAAACGTTCTCAGTGACCTGGACGCGTGCTCTCAACGCTATCTGAACGTCGCCACGGCATGGTCCAGAGCCAGTGCTCGACTCAGCTTGAGTCATTGGGTCAACCATCAATCCAAAGGGCTAGTAATTGGCAACAGCCTTCGCAATCACGCGGACCTGCAACCCATCAATCAGGCAATTCTCTATTTCTTGTTCCATGAATTGCTCGACAACGCCCGCACCCGAAAACACCACACTTTCATGATTCTCGATGAGTTTGCACGGCTTGGGCGACTTCCCGTCATCGAGCACGCCTTGGAGACTGCTCCCGGCCTGGGCCTCAGTATCGCCCTGGGCATTCACGACATTGCGACCCTGTCGGACATCTACGGCAAGTCGGCGAACGGCATCCTTGGGGCATGTGGGTTCCGAGCCTACTTGCGTGTAAAAAGTGCAGAGACGGCACGATGGATGTCCGACCAAATCGGTGCCCAGGACGTTCTAGTCGAACTCACTTCAACTTCCGAGTCTCGGTCCAAATCACCCGCGATTGAACAAGACGCTCCTTCCAGTCACAGCGTTGGCACTTCAAAGACGAAGTCTTTCCAACGACTAACTCGACCTGCCGTACCAGCAGAAGTATTTATGCAGCTTCCTTTGGCATCCGCCGACCGGGAAGTACCGCAATATGAAAGTGGTGTGTTTGGTTACTTCGATGTACCTATGCATCCGCCCTATCGGGGCCATTTGCCGCGTGACGTTTACTACGGCAACACCCAGTTCCATTCTCCCAAGCAACTCGACGAACGCTTGTGGAGTGCGACGGAGATTTGCTACAAGGTCGCCGGTCAAACGTTTCGCTTTTCAGAAAAGGACGTCTATCCTACTCCCAAAGGCCGGTTCCGCCCTCCCAGGGACTTGTTTGGCTCTTTACAAGCACTCGGCTTTCAATTCGATGGAGACGACCACACCAGACCTCTCCCTCCCAAAGCGACTTCAACTCCGCCAGCCCCTGCGGCGGCACCTCAACCTGAAAGCCCCGTCAGTCTTCGCGGAGGAGAAGCTGCTACTCCTCTCCGGCCTCGTCCCGCAAAGCCGAACGAGCCAGAGACGCCCGAGCACCAAGGCCGTGAAAAGAAGCATGACCTCAGCAAGATGCTCTGGGACGATGAGGAAGAGACCTTCTATCTACCCGACCAAGACGATGAGGGCGATGAGAACTGATGTTACTCCCCCGCCCTCATCTTCTTGCTACGCCTCCTCGGCTATAGCATCGCAAACTCCTCCACGTAACCAATGACAATGGCCGCTTTGCCCTGCTCATCGCAAAGCTCGACCCGCAGCGGCTTGACGCATTCGCTGCCCCAGTCGTCTTCGGTCGGCAGGAAGCATTGGAAGTTGGCTGCGTCTTCACCGACTTGTCTGGCCCGGTGCATCGCGTAGGCCGCGAGCCACAACACGTCATTGCCGCGACCAACTACCGTTTGCCACACCTTGGCCAACGGTGAGATTCTCACAATGGTCTTCCATAGCCTAGCGGTCACGGCGATTTTCACGTTGTAGCGGCTGGTGCCAAAACCCATCTCGTGCCGCACCCAACTGGTCACATTCACCAGCAGCCCATTGGCTAGGGCTTCTTCGAACGAGTATTCGCTCACGTGCTGGGAGAGACGCTCTTGGGAGAGGTCGATAGCCGAGTTGTCGAACTTGCGAGTTGTCATGGTCGTTTCCTCCATTGATAAGTCCGTCCGCGAATCGTTCAGCGGGCGGCTTTGACGCTTTCCCGCCGGCCACCCGGCCCGCTGCGGCAAAGCCGTGCCCGCCTGACATCTGAGCGGACCTTCTCTCGGGGCGAGGATGCGACCTAGCAACATCACGTTCGGCCTCTACCCGCCCATAACCTCTCGAAACGACCGAGGGGGACCAGGCATGAGACGATACAAACGCAGAGAAATCATCAATACTCACAAGCGGTTGCAGACCGCCCGCCTCGCGGGCCGTCTTATTGACTGTAGCGACGTCGCTCGCGAGGCAGGGTTTCGTTTTCGTTGTGAGGTCAGCGTGGACTTGTGGAACAGCCTCTTCTGGAAATACCCGTCGGCGAGAGACCACGATTGCGTTGACCTGGTGAACGTGCTCAATAGCACCGCGATGCGGGACCTGCTCGAAACGATAGACAATCCGTTTGAAGACAAGCGGAAGTTGCCCCACCACCTCTTTGTGCGGCCCCCGAATTCGCCCTGGTGGGTTGGACCTCGCTTCTTCGTCAAACTGTTCTTGCTTTATCGACGCGGAGAGCTGGACCTGGTGGTCGTGGTGCCCGAGACCGCGACGCTCACCACCCTGTTCTCGAATTATCAGCCTCCATTGCCCGCGACCCTGTTAGTCAAGCTGCTGTTGGCGTGTCGGGGCCTGCACCTCATTGCTCGTCAGTCAGAGCACGTGAGCATCAGCTCGCTTCAGGACACGGTCTTTGAAATGCTACGGATGAGTCCCTTGCTCGATGAAATCAAGGAGTACCACGAAACGCTCGACCAGCCGGTTGTGCCCGCTGGCTTTACGGTTGAGGAATATCGGGAAGTCTTGTGTCGCGAGCTGTTTGAATTGCTGGGAATCGCCACCGCCGTGGCGGAGATAACGAAGACCGACTTTCGCATGTCGGCGTGGAGTGTGCTGCGTTTGTTGGCCACTCTGGTGAGCATGATGCCGCTGCAGGCGGCTACGACGATTGCTCAGAAGACTGCCCTCTTACACTAGACGCATTGTGAACGCACCATCGTGTCCAGGTGGATGTTACTCACCAGATGTCTACGCCCGGCGAACTTCAATCGGCTCGTTCATGCACTCAACGTAAAGATAGTGCCGACCACCACGGCGAATGACCTCTGCCTTGGGGCGATACTTGTACCGGTAGCGATATCGGTATCGCGTTTGCTCCCAGCGTTGTCCGTTTTCGAGTTCGTAAGTGCCGTTGCCCTTCCAGCCCTCGAAATTGCCGCGAATGCGACTCTTTGCTACTACACTCATCGCTTCATCCTTCTAACCAATTGTGAATTCCTTCCAGCGAACTGCATCGAGCGGAACGTTTTCCATAAACTTCGCGATGTCTTGACGACCGTAATAGGTCGGCGTACCACGAGAATCCTGAGCCATCAGAATCACCGGCATCCCGGCGAAGATTGGGCGGCAGGCCTGAATCGTCTCATCTGCGGTAGTGTGGTTCTGCACGACGTTCTGCTTGACCACGACGATGGCGAAGCGAACGCCCTGCTCCTCAATAATTGCACCTTGTAACTTCATTTCAATAACTCTCCTAAGGACCGGAATACAGCCCGAACCACCCCGACTCTGTCGGGGCAGGTCCGTTCTGCGTGGAGCGAGATGGCTTCTCCAGGCTACGGCTTGGACCGCTTGTGCGGTCTCACGGGCACAGTCTTTGGCCCAGGTTTCCCTGGCCCATGACACGTTTTTCCCGGCGTCGACCGCTTGTGCGGTTTGACCGGGACCGTTCTTGGGCCGGTAGCTGGTTTGCCACCACAGTGCTTTTTGGCCATATTTCAGGTCTCCAATAAAGGGATACTTTGGAAGGCAGCCGGTCTGCTTTCCCTATAAGTGATACTGCGACACCTTAACTCGGAGCCGTTGTTTTTTGGGGCGAGACCCCGTACTCGGCGAATTCATTGTTCGTGATACTCGGGACCTTAACTGGAAATCGCTTCTCCAGGCCGGTTAAGGTGCGATGGTATCACCATCGGAGGCCTCGAAATGCGACTACAGTTGGCAAAATGGACATGACTGACGACGAAGAAGATGACCTCCGAATCATGGTCAATCTTACGGATGACCTAGACGAAGTGAGGGACGACGCGATACGCGACCTACTCCGCAAGCATGGCGGGGTCGTAAAAGGAATGCTCCGAAAGGTATTTCGGAACACCTTGACGGAGAACGAGGTCCAGGAAGTTCTCCTCAGGACTGCAACCAAGGCATGGAAGCACGCAGACAGCTATGACGATGCCAAAGCGAAACTCAGCACTTGGCTCGTCGCGATTGCCCTCAACGAGGCGAGAGACCTCATTGCAGAGAACCGTGCCGACTTTGCTCTGGTTGATGAGGAATTCCTGGCGGTGCAGTTTGCCAAGGCGGAGAGCGAGGACGAACCCACCAAGCAAGAAAAAAAGGTGGTCCGCGACTTCAAGGTTGTCCTATCACGACTGCCAAAGCTGCAAAGGGCCATCATCGAAGCTGACCTAGCCTGTGGCGATATCGCTGACGGCGAGAGACTCGCGGAATTGCACGGAACCTCGAAAAACTCGATTTACGTCTCACGCAACAAAGCACGAGCGACGATTGAGCGAGAATTGAAGAAAATGGGTCATTTTGACCCTCAGCATATAGCGGAGTGAACCATGAGCGAAAAGCACAACTCAATTTGGCGTGAGCTTGTCCGCAGATATCAACGTGTCGAAAAGACATTTCCTTCTGCCGCTGAATTGGAGCGGCAGATTGAGGCGGTCCAGCCGGAGCCACTTACTGAGAATGAAATAGACGCCATTGTGCATGCTGTTAGCAGTGGCGAAAGCCATGCTTCTGAGCCAGAGCCTCTGTTCGATTGGCTTGCTGATGTCGACACGTCGAGCGTTGAAGAAGGGGTGCTTCAACTTAATCGCAACAAAGGGGACAGCGACGAAGAAATCAAAAAACGGATGGATGAGTTTCGCAAGAAAGCACTTGAAGAACACGACGATGACGAAAACGACTTGGAATCTGATTAACTCGCGACTTGGGCACGCGGAACGGAAAGGCGAAGAAGTCGCGGAAGTGGCACATCAAAATGGTTTGCCAATAGACCCGTTCGCCATTGCTCGCTCCGAGCACCCTTTGCTCAAGTTCACTCTAGGCGACTTCCACGACGCCTTTGACGGACAGCTTGAGTATCATCGCAAGCACAACCGGTTTCTAATCTTCTTGAACACTAAATACGACATAGGCCAATTCCCCGGAGAACACCATCCACGCACTCGGTTTTCGATGGGCCATGAACTTGCCCATTATTACCTTGAACCACACCGTGCTTATCTAATTGGTGGCGGTAATTCGCACGGCTCAGAGTCCGAATTCAAGAGCGACGAACTTGTCGAGCGGGAAGCCGACGCATTTGCCGCAGGACTCCTCATGCCGAACTGGCTGTTCTCCCCAAGGGTAAACAAGACCGAACCAAGCTTCGACCTCATCCAGCAGGTAGCCTCAGAATTCCAAACATCCATGCTGAGCACTGCTATTCGTACAGTGCAACTATCTCATTTTCCTTGTGGACTCGCTTGCGTCCGGCAGTCGTCACTTGCCTGGATGTTTTGCTCCACTCCGCTCATCGAAGCGGGCTGCTATCCAGGTGAACGAGGTAGCAACCTGCCTGAAACTGCATTATTGGCTTGGAAAGAGCATGAGAATGGTAACTTGTCAAATCGCACGAAAGACGGCGTCGTCGGAGATTGGTTCAGAACCTATGACGCAACAAGCCTTGAGTCGACGTATGTCTGCGAGCACTACTTCTCGATACCGGTGATGAATAGCCTGCTCGTGCTGCTCACCGTCGATGAAGATGACCTCGCCGATGAAGAAGAGTGACGACAATCTTCAGTCGATGTCTACGGGGCCAAATTCACCTCTCGTGACGATTTCACATGACTTGGCTGACGAGGACCTGCGGGACTCGCGAACGACAAAAGCAGGGGGTGGCAGGTGTATCCGCCGCCGCAGTCGCCGTCGGTCCCAGACGTAGGGTGAGGACCAACGGCGACCGGGCGGCGGAAGCAGAAGCCGAATCAAACAGAGCAGTAGCGGCAACTGCAGGACGGGTTTGGCACAGAATATGCGGTACATCTGTATACGTAGTAATCTGCCGCCATTTTGGCAGACACGATGAATCTGAAGCAAGGAGCGTTTCATGGTCCTCAAAGAGTACAAATGCACACGCTGCGGATGTCGGTTCGAGAAGGAAGTATTCGAGGAAGGAGAAGCCGAGCGGCTTGTTCTTCCCACCGCACCCGTCCGTTGTCCTGAGTGTCACAGCGAGTACATCGAGCCAGGCCGAATCCTTCGCCACGTGGCACGACGCATGTAAAGCCCCGCTAACCAGGTGCTCCACGGAGGGAACTCTCCAGATGAATGAGAAGAATGTTTTCATTAGCTCTGTGATGAGGGGCTTCGCCGCAGAGCGGGCAGCCGCTCGCCGGGCTGTCGAGACCCTCCGCCACCAGCCGGTTATGGCAGAAGACTTTGGTGCCACCGCCTCCACCCCGCAGACGGCATGCCTGGAGGGAGTACGCCGGAGTCACATCTACGTCGGTATCTTCGGTCAACGATACGGCAATCGCGTCGAGTCGGGGCATTCTCCCACAGAGGAAGAGTTTCGCGAAGCAGAGAGGCGAGGCCTTGATATGCTCTGCTTCGTGATGAAGGGAGCCCTGGACGACGACCAGAAACAATTTGTCGACTCCATCAAGAGCTATGAGCATGGCAAGATGCTCGCATTCTACGAATCGACCGACGAATTGAAGGACTTGATAGTCCAGGCTCTCAACGACCTCTCGCTTGCCTCCCTGGGTGGTGGGCTTGATGCGAGCGTCGCACAGAAGAAGTTCGAGTCAAGAATAAGTAGCGACGAATCGAGCCGTCGCAGTGAGCCTGAATGCCGCTTGGCCATTATCCCCGAACGGCAGGTCGACGAGTATCTTTCACCGCACGACTTGAGTGAAGCCTCCTTCCGCGAAAAGCTCGAACAGCTTCTTTTATTTGGACCACAGCCGCGACTATTTGACCGTGAGAAAGGTGTTCGATGCCGTGAAGGCGAGGATTTCCTCTGCCTGTGGCAGGGTCGCGACGAATACGACTCTCCTGACACATCGGTGTCCATCTACGCAGACGGCACTATCATCCTTGCCGATTCCCTGACTTCCCAGCACCAGCGGGACCGCTTCTCGCATGGCTTGCTACGGAGTTTTGTCGTCGACGAGCAGAATGTGTTGGACCGTGCATCGGGCTTCTTCGCCTTCTCTGAGAGCGTTTACTCCTCACTCGAAGCCTTCAGGCAGGCTTCCGCCTTCTTCACCTGGTTACAACTCGCGAACATGCGTGATAAGTCGTTTGGTCGCATCCCGTCGTCTGAGCCAAACAGCTTTCAGATGCCAAGTCATTCATTGGATGACCCGGTCTCCTCTCCGCCGGAGCCGCAACGTATCGTCCGCAAGCAGTTGTTGGACCATCAGTCGCTCGCCAACGACCTCATTTCCCGGCTTATTCGAAGATTTAAGGCCGCCGGTGGCTACTACGAAAGCAGTGAGCGTTTGCATTGACGCTGTCTTATCAAGCTGCCTGCCGCTCTGCGACCAGTTCAGGCAAGCGAATCAGTTCTAGCGACGTGCCCAGCACTTCTTGCACGTCGCGATGCACCAGTTTCCAGTTGTATACCGGCAGGACCTCGCCGCTGCTGACCACCGAGAAGATTCCCTGCAGATAGGCGATGCCTCTTTCCAATTGCAGAGCCAGGCGAGCAATCTTTGGCATCCGTCGTGATTCGGCCCCAAACGTCTCGTCGATGTCGCGAATCGAGCGAATGTCTTCCACCACCAGGTCCAGCAAACCCGAGTACTCCGCCAGCATCGCGACTGCCTGCTCCCGGTCAACGCTGAGTTTGCCGTCGAGCCGGTCGAGCATCTCGGCCACCTCTTCGGCCCGTCGCATCAGGCGACTACGCTGCTCCTCGCGGCGTAGTTCAGCGGCGTATTGAGCCATCTCACTATCGAAGAGGTCGACGACCTCGCAGTTAGCTTGTTTGTTCTCGATTGCTATCGTTCCCATGTTTGTCCTCCATTATGCGGCTAGTCGAATACTCACAGGCTCGAATGGTTTTACCGCCTTCCGTTTGACTCGCACGCAGGAGCGAGGGACGGGCGAAAGCCCAGCGGTCTTTCGAGCTTTGTTTACCGCCTTCAGGAGGGCGAACATCTGTCGCGTCACGCCCCCGTAGGATTCAAAAGGAGAGCGGCGGAACTCTTGCTCCAGCCGGTCCGTGGTGCGATGAAGGCAAGCAACTTGAAGAAACTGCTCTTTCAGTTCCCGATACGCTCGGCGACTAAGACGCACCGACGCTTTGCCATTATGGCCAATGGTGTATCCACCGAACACAACCGGCGTCTGGCGAACGTCTTGATACTGGCGAATCGTGGCCAGCCCGCCAGGTGCAAGTTGGACGTGTTCCTGAAAGAAGCGATGATAGCCCGCTGTGGACAGTAAGACCCAGAAATCGCGATAGCGAATGTATTGCACGTTGGCCAGCGGTCTGCCGCCCGGACCGGTTCGCTTCGTTCGTCGGTACCGTGACCATTTGCTGATTGCCACGCCATACTTGTCGAGCAACCGTGCGTCGTGCTCTTGAGGCGTAAGACGCTTGGGAACGCGACCACTAACATAGAAGAAGTAGCGGCGGGCAACGTAGCCCACGGCGAGTTGTTGAATGAAGCCTTCGAGCGTCGTGGCTTCGCACTTGTAGGTTGGACCTCTTTTTTGCACTCCTAACATCCCGTCATGCCATCGCGGCATTTGGCATGTTATGGAGCATCTCCAGCAGATGTTGCACAAGAGTGTCAGCCGCTCTGAGTGCCGGGAGCCACGACTGCGAAATAATCACCTACGTGTATGTTCATTGTTGGAAGTAGCCAGGTAGAAAAGGTAGCGGCCGATTGCCCCGTAGTCGGAGTTTGGAATGCTAATTGGAAACTACTGGAAAGGTACGTTATCGTGACGAACACGAGAAAACCAGACGATTGTCGTACGACAGAACGCATCACGTCGTGTGAACACACGGTCAAGCTCCGATTACATGTGCCTGGACCTCAGTACCCTCGCCGCAAACACAAGCAGTATCGACTATTGACCGTCGAAGGCGAAATCACTTTGCCCTTCGTCCCGTACTCCGGACTATACCTGACGTTCTCCAAACCGCATTGGAGGAAGAAACACAAAGACCCAGTAAAGCTGCACCTCCGCATTCGCACGGTTGAATGGCAGGTCTCTGAGCGATACTTTGAGTGCGTCGCTGATGAAACCTTTGCAAGTGAGCCGGGCTTTGAGCTACAGGAAGTACGTGGTGCCCCACAAATCGAGAAGCATTTCGTCGAATTGCATAAAACATTCGAGCATCTAGGATTCAATGTATCAACTGAAATGAACGCAACCCTGTGGGCACTGCACAAGGAAGCAGATGGAACCGAGGTTGGCTCGCGTGAGGACTATTTCGACCCACGATAGACCTTGAACTCGTTCAAGACCCACGCATGCTCGTCAAGAGGATGATTTGTTGTCAGGCACAAACCATCCGAAAAGCCCGCTAACCTTGGAAGACAAAACCGTGCGAGAACCACTTCCCTAGGGAAGTCGCCCCTATCACTGCCTTCAACCCGCTAGCCGTGTCGCTGCAAATACGTCACACCAGCAGCGGCCAAGCCGCTCGTGTGACGTTAGCACCTTGAGCTTCCACCCAAGGAAGTGGCGGCTTGCTACCAAAGTAGCCAGCCACCGCGACTTTCTTGGACAGGCACAAAGCCCGTCGCCGCTTTCGTCGTTGGCCTGGTCTCTTGCGAGACCCCTCGGTGGTTACCAGCCACCAAATTCCAAACGAGCCCGTACTGCCTTGCACGGAAGATTGTCGAGGCAATCTTGATGGGCCTTCGCCCGTCGCATCGCTCCGCCCGAGGGCAGACTACCTACTTGCGGCACACTCCCACTCTTGCGGTTTTCAAGCACCTGGTTGACGAAACCAGACACCGGGAGCTAATCCCCGGCCCCGCAAGAGCTTCCCTCTTTAGCTACAGACATCGACACAGAGTCACGTTGGTGAGCGGCCCGCAGGCCGCCGCTTCTCAAAGCTACGTGCCCGCCGCCAGGCGGGTCGCAGTTTCCAGCTACTTCTTTGGAGTAGCTGATTTCCCCGTACGAACATACAAGCTCAGGGTATCCCGCTTTGAAAAGTTGTCCCGGTTCGGCACCGTCTCTCTGTTGACTTACGAGCAAGCGATTTCTCGCCTTTCATGGTTGAGCTATTCCCCGCCTGGTTTCCCAGGACGCCGGAGCTTGTCATCACTCCGATGCCGCGTGTCGCCACGCAGCAGGTCCCCACGCTCGCGACGTTGCACCGTCCGCCAATGGCGGAATCAGGCCCCGTCGACGGGATTTGCACCCGCTTTGCCTGCAGCAACCCAATGTGAAAAAACACACCAGGCTTTTCAGAGTCGCCCCTATTCAACGCCTAGCATCGGATAGAACCGTGAGATTACTCTGCTGTGTGGCGACGTTCGATACAAAGGAACGACGCACACGACAGGATTACTTCACGGAGCCTCCGTCGTTCCGGACAAACACCTCTCGGCGTATCCGGCTCTACGGACAGGCAGCATGAGAAAAGCAACGTTCTCCCCTTAGCGTGGTTGGTAAGGCCACGTTTACCGGGAGCTACCTCCTATCCAAGAAGTCGCTCTGCAAGGTTTGCAGTCGGCGACGAGATTCTTATGGCGACCGCTGCTCCCCGTGTGACACAATCTTGCCAAATTAAGTCACGCGAGTAGGACGCCCCCCATAACAGGCGAAATGCTCACACGAACGACATCGTCAGTCGGCAGCCGCGAGTGAGGAAGTGCCGCTGTCGACCGGCGATGTATTTTGCTCAACAACGATGGAGAAGCAACTATGTCACAGTTACCTTGCAAACGATTCTGGGAAGGCCCCGTGGGAATCACGTTGATGCCGAGAAAACAACAGAGCGGCGAATATTTTTGGACGTTCGCGTTCACGCGAGCCTTCAAGCGGACGGGCAAAGACAGTTGGGAATACACCGAGTTCTTCGGGCAGAAGCATGCGTCCGCGTTGGGCAAGGTGATGAGCCGGGCGATTCAATTCATGGAACAGAACAATCCCGGAGAGTTCACCGAGAAATGGATGGAGCAGCACGCCGTTGCAGAAAGCAACAAAGCCTCGCCACCCAGCACGGATTGCAATTTGGCCGAGGCTCACATTCGGCGAGCCGCTTCGGCAGCAAACTGACTTCGCTTGCTCTTTCCCAATTCGTATCGAGTAGAAGGTCACCAGTCCACTGGCCGCATCAGGCGAGTCGCTCGCTTGATGGGACCGGTGGTGCAGAGGCTCAAGCGAAGGATTTTCATCCACGCACTCTTTCCAAGTAGAGAGGAGACTCAAAATGGTGAATTTGACCCGAGCGAGTCGAGAGTTGTTTAGTCGCACTCCCGACGAGCGGTTCAATTCGTTCGACAGCTTGCTCGCTCACTGCCAAGCTAGGCGTGAGCGGTCGAGCGAACACTGGCAGCTTTCGCAGCAACTTTGCATTGAGCACACGCCTGAGGGCTTGCGGATGCAACTGGAAGATGCGGAAACTCCCAATCTGTCCCTTAGCGACTGGAGCTTTACTCAGCTCTGCAAGTTGTGCGGGGTCCAAAAGGACACCGTCAACAAACTCACTTCCGAGACGGCGTCGCGTGTCTTTCGAGACACGATGCCCCACTCCCGGGAGCCCCTGCAGGTGTACGCCGCAGCCGACACCGCCTTGGCGGTTCACAGCTCGACGTACTCGCGTCTGTTTGACGCGGAAGTTCTCCAGGCGGTCCGCGAGGCCGCCCCCGATTTCACGCCCCCGCCCACTGGCATGGGTGGAGCCACAGGACTCTATGCGGGCGAACAAGATATGTTCGCCTTCGGCATCGACCCCGACGGCTGGGTAGAAATTGGTGGAGAGAACTTCGCTCCGGGCTTCTTTGTGTGGAACTCGGAGGTAGGCCGCCGCAGCGTCGGCGTCCAGACGTTCTGGTATCAAGAGATTTGCCAGAATCATATCGTCTGGGACGCCATCGAGGTGGTCGAGCTGAAGCGTCGCCATATCGGCAACGTCCAGGATGCCTTGGACGATGTCCGGTTGGCGATTGCCCAGTTGGTGAAGAAACGCGACGAACGTCGCGACAGCTTCGCCAGCGGCATCCGCCAGGCGATGGCGACACCCTTCGGCGAGGACGCCGAAGAAGTCCACAAGCTCTTGGCCAAGCAAGGCGTTAGCTCCCGCATCGCGGAGCAAGTCGTGCAGTTGGCCGGTGAGCGGACGCCGTACACCGTGTTCGGCGTGGTGGACGCACTGACGAGGATTGCCGGTCGTTATGAAAACGCCGGTGACCGACTTGTTATGGACCAGAAAGCGGCGTCGTTGTTGAGCCTCGCCGCCTAGGTCCTGTTTGTTCCGTTATTACTTTGTGACTCAACGAGTCAGAAAGGAGATGATACGATGGCCGAAAATAATCGACCCGTTCATCAAGTCCGAATCGGACGCATCAAGGCCGCCGTCTTTGAGAACGGCGACAACGCTCCTCGCAAGGTCCAGTTCACCGCCCTCTACAAGGACGGAGATTCGTGGCGAGGTTCGGCGAGTTTTGCTCGCGAGGACCTGCCGCTCCTCATCAAGGTAGCGGACCAGGTTCACTCGTACTTGTACGAGCAGAATGGCCAGAACGGTTCTTCCGAGGCCGAATAAGGTTCCTTGAGGCCGACCTGCACCACCGGCCTCCCAGCCAACGCGATAAGCGGTGGCAACCAGCGACTGCCCTCCAACTCTACGTGACGAAGATGGACTTCCTACGGAATGTCCGTGCTGGGAGAGCGATACCCGAACCAGGAGACCTGACCGAGGGTCTACTGCATACGGACAGTAATGAACCCGCAGTTGTTTGCCTGTACAGATGCCTGAGAATCCCGAACTCACGACTCAGCAAGCAGCCGAACTCATCGGAGTGTCTCACGCGTTCTTGATTCGGCAGCTTCACGCCATTCCCTGCAGACACAGAGGGAAGCATTGCGTTGTCTTCTACAAGGACCTCATGGAGTACAAGCACAGCATCGACCGGGAACGCAAGCGTTCTCTCGATGAGCTGGCACAGCAGGCTCAGGAACTCGATATGGGCTACTGAGAATGCCCATAAGGCTAATCGCCCTCACATGCTTTGCAGCCGTCCGCTTCCTCTTCGAGTTCCGCTCCGCACCGGCTGCAGTGCGGCACTGTTAGGTCGGCCTTGCAGACCTTGCATTCAAGTGCATCCACGGCATTCCAAAGGCCGCACACTTGGCAACGCATGAATCCAGCCGGTGCGTCCGCATTAGCATTTACTGACGCCTCACCCGCGAGCCTTCGTTCTTCCCAACCCTTCTCAGGGTCGAAACTGTATTCCCAATTGCCTGTGTCTTTCGAACTGAACACGACCTGCGTTGGCCATTGTCCGCGAGCGAACTGCATCTTGCCGCCCCAGAAAGTCATTTCCGAACCTGCGAGAATCAGGTTAACAATAGCCCTGTCATCGTCGAGCAGGCAGAGTTGCCCGCTTCCATCGGATTCTATAAACCGCCCCTCTGGCAACCGGATGTTCCCCCCCGGCAACAGCACAAATGGGCCGATGTCGAAAGGCAGCCTTTCTGTGGGGAATCGCCGGTACACCTCGCCTTCGACTGCATCCGGTACTCCGTCATAGAATGGCGAATGACGAAGATACTTTATCAAAGAGTCACTGTCGTAGTGGTAAATGAGCCGAGAGACCAACCTCGGCACCACGATATCATTCAACGAGCCGTCGAATAGCACGTAATGCAATATGTCGCCAGCTCCATGAACCCATCGGAATAAAAAGTAATCGGCAAGCTCGTCACCGGCTTCGAAGGCGTGTATCGTGAGTTCTTCAC
Organism: Aeoliella mucimassa; assembly: GCF_007748035.1. Taxonomy (NCBI): domain Bacteria; kingdom Pseudomonadati; phylum Planctomycetota; class Planctomycetia; order Pirellulales; family Lacipirellulaceae; genus Aeoliella; species Aeoliella mucimassa. The sequence goes on along the minus strand of NZ_CP036278.1, from coordinate 4,552,180 downwards.
GACTGTCATGCTGTACGTAGTCGTTCTGATGGTATTCTTCAACCAAATGCCGTGTCGCGAATAGGGGCATGCAAAGCTTGCCTGCCACTTCCTTTGAGAATTCAGTCAGGTAGACTTCTGATTCCTCGCGGTAGCCACTACAACCTGCGAAGCAAGGGAAGGTAATTTCCGAGTCATAGTCGGCCATGCTCACATTCTCTTCCCCCTTCATGTCTCGCGGCGAACGTTGCTGCCCGTCCAGCCAAAGCTCGAATTGCTCTTCATGGCCGAGCAAGCAGAACACTTCCCGACACAACTCCTCCGGGGTCACTCCGAGTTTGGCGAGCACTTGTGTTGCAAGACAATCGGGTAGACTGCATATCGCCAAGATGCAATGTTCGGTGCCCGCGTAATTGTGGCCCAGCCAGTCTACCTGAGCTAAGCAGCGGGACTCGAACTCCTCCAAGGAAATGTCGGTGCCTTCGCGGTGCTGTTCGCAGGCTTCACGTACCTTGTTGGCATCGACGTCCTCGTGTTTCAGGACGCAACCGGCGACGCCACTTCCTTCACGAAGCATGCCAAGCAGCAAGTGGGCTGAGTCGACGTAGTCGCAACCTAATTGCGTAGCTTCTTCCCTGGCGAAGTCGACGATGCGGCGGGCACGTTCTGTAAACTTGTCGAATGCCATCGAAAGAGCCAAGATGAGCGGTTCAGGGAGCGTTGTACTCCAAGTCGAACAACGCTTCGCTCATTGTAGCGTATTTGGCCGCTCGTCGTTCAACCCGTTGCCTGCAGTTTCTCTGCGGGATTCAGGAGAACACCATGCAGCAGAAGCGATGGATGACTGTTGAAGAGATACGAAAAGAGCAGCGAATGCGTCGCGACACCGTAGTTGCAGCCATGTTGGCCGGAGAACTCCCTTACGAGCAGCGGGGACGCATCCGCTATGCCCGCCGGTGTGACGTCGAGGCATGGGAGTTGTCTCGGCTAAAGCCGAAGCAAGAGAAAAAGCGGATTCTGATACATCCCGCCCTCGCCGATTTGCTGTAGTGACAAACCCATCGGGCGAGTGCTACTGTGACTCTGAACTAACGCGTGCGGCGGATGCACATTCCGTCGCCAACAATTGGAGTCACTTATGAACAAGTAGCGTCGACCGCCACGACAATGGTCAACACACTGGCAAATGCGTTGGAACGACTGTTCCGGTATCCCTAAACCGACAGTAGCAGGAATCTCCACGCATAGTCAACGGTCAAACGGCACAAGTCGTACAAGACCGGTGCGTCTCTTGTAAGGCGGCACGGCGAATCGCATGGAGAGTCATGGCACGAGGAAAACGAAACAAGAGCAACATTCGCTATTGGCAGTTTGAAGGTGGTTACGCCCGAGTCGAAGAGACGCAACTTCGAGCCCTACTCGAAGGCTACCGCTTAGGCATTTTTCGCCGCAACGAAGTACGCGTATTTGCGGCACGCCTAGAGTTTGCCGCTCGTCATCCCAACAGCAATCGGCTGCAACTTGCTCGCATTCTGAACTGGAACTCGCATCGCAAGGGGAATCGCCGTCTTACGGCTGGTCAAATCGGCGACGCAGCCCGAGCACTCAATCGGCATCTTCCTAGGCTCCAGCTAGAGTTGAACTCCCAGTCCGAGCACCCTGCCGCGTCCTCCCATGAAAAGCCCGTCGCCCGCAAGGTGCTGCGTCATATCGCTTCAGGTGGAGCGACCACCGTTGAGGCGTTGCTTTGCTTCGCCTATTTCATGCGTCGCATCCCGCAACGCAAGCCAATGACCAGGCTAAAGTCCGAAGAACAATACGCCCGTTTCACATACGCTCAGTTTCAGGAGTGGACCGGCGTTCACCGTGCATCGCAATGCCGAATGATGCGTCGACTGATAGAACGCGGTTTTCTGAATACGGTTCCCGTCGTGAAACAGAATGAGAACGCCTACGGCCAACTATTTGTCGACGGCCAAGCAATCTCTTTGGTTCGTCGCGACCAATCGGTGCGTCGGACTCAAGCCCGACGGTCATGCTGCAACAAAAAATCAACGCCCGTCCGAGGAAAGGTCAACGCTCCCAGGGTGAAAAAGTCAACGCTAAGAAACGTAAATCCTAAAAAGGAAATCGAAGAACAGGAAAGATTTGTCTCGGATTTGAAATCGGGCTACTTGGGACGTCACGGCGACCCGGCACTCAGCCGTATCGCAGCAAGAGCCGCTCAGATGGTCGAAAACTGTCTCCGGCAGGCGGCGTAGCCGTCACCACGGCTTGAGTTCGTCGAGCAGGTCGGTGAGAGCAATCGCCCGTATCTTCTTTGCCATGTCGAAGGAATGCTCGCCCGCGTGGACGACGAACAGGCGTTGAAGCTTGAGGTCCGTCAAGGCAGTTCGCATCGACGGGGTGATGCTGGGAGACGAGGTCCGCTTTATCTCAAACCCCCAACGCTTTCTCCCTCGCACAACCAGCAAGTCGAGTTCTGCCCCCGCATGAGTCGCCCAAAAGAAGCACTCGCTTGGCTGAACATTGAGCAAGGCTGCAACCTGAGAGATTGCGAACCCTTCCCACGAAGCTCCCAGCTTGGGGTGCCCCTCGATGTCCGCCTTGGAGTTGAGTCCCAGCAAGGAATGAAGTATCCCGCTATCTGTCAAATAGACCTTGGGAGATTTGACCTGACGTTTCTTGAGGTTCTCGTGCCAGGGTTGCAACTGACGGACGACGAAGGCGGAGGAGAGGATATCCAAGTAGTTTCGCACCGTGTTGTCGGCGACGCCAAACGACCGACCAAATTCGGAGGCATTCCATACTTGGCCGTGATAGTGGGCTAGCATGGTCCAGAATCGCCTCAAGGTCGTGGAACTGACTTGGATTCCTAGCTGAGGAATGTCGCGTTCAAGGAATGTTGAGACGAACTGCTGACGCCAAGTCTGGCTCTTCGCATTGGACGTCGCCAGAAACGAATCGGGGAATCCGCCCCTCAGCCAGAGTTTCTCATGGTTCGTCACGCCGACTTCGTCTAGCGAGAACCCGCCAAGCGAGTAGTAGGCGATGCGTCCCGCAAGCGATTCGTTTCCCTGCCGAAGCATGTCTGGGGACGCACTGCCCAGTATCAAGAACCGTGTGCGTATCGGTCGGCGGTCGGCGAGAACTCTCAACTCGGGAAACAGATTGGGGAGCCGCTGGATTTCGTCAAGGACCACAAGGCCTTTGAGAGGGCCGAGGGCCAGTTCGGGGTCCGCTAAGCGTCCTACGTCTGCCTGACGCTCCAGGTCAAACGAATGACACGGCCTTTTCCAGCCCTTTTGAATCGCTCTGGATAGGGTCGTTTTGCCAATCTGCCGGGCTCCTAGGATGCCAACGACGGGAAATTGGCCTAAGAGGCTCGTGATTCTAGCTAGATGGGAGGTGCGTTGTATCATGCTTCAAACCTACCTTGAAAAGTGGCAGGTGACAATCGAGATTTCAAGGTGTAGAATATACCCGCTGGCCCCTCCGCACGCCAGGAACCGCTCCGCCGACCTAACCGGAGCCAAACTCCGTCGCTAGAATCAAATCCACCGTTGCCATTCCGACATTGCGAGCCGACGAGGCCGTTATGGCAGAGAATCGAGAACCTGCACACGAGCACAACGACGACTCGCTAGAGCGGGCTACGCCGGATTCGCTCCAAGATGCCCCTATGATGATGACAGCGGAAGAAATTGCCCACTGCCTTCAGGTATCGGTGCGGACGATTTGGCGTCTCAAGGCGAAAGGCGATTTACCCAAATCGGTCAAAGTAGGGCGTGCCGTCCGTTGGCGGCGGAGCGATATTCTTACGTGGATAGAGCAAGGTTGTCCTGCAACCGACTCTCTCATCAACAAGCTGATGTATGCCGTGTTCACGCGGCCTTTGTACAAGCTCATGGGGAGGTTGTAGAGATGGCATCCGTATTCAAACGAGGCCGTGACAAAGGGAAGAAGAACGCCGTCTACTATTTCTCGTACGATGACCACGAAGGTAAGCGGCGAACCAAGAAAGGATACACCGATAAGGGGCTCACGCAGCAGCTTGCAGCGAAGTATGAGCGAGAGGCGATGCTTCGCAAACGCGGGCTTATCGACCCAGAAGATGAGCGGCGACTGAAAGTCAAAATGTCGCCTATCGAAGAGCATCTTCAAGAGTTTGAGGAGAGCCTATCAGACAACACTCCCAAGCACGTCAAGCTGACCATAGGTCGCATCCGTCGCGTAATTGAAGCGGCAAACGCGACAACGCTTAGCAGCCTCCGAGTCGACACCATCGCGTCGGCTCTTCGCCAAATGAAGCGAAAACAGAAGTTTGGTAACCGCACATACAACCACTACGTGCAGGCCATCGACGGCTTCTGCAACTGGCTGGTCGATATGGGCAGATTAGACCGCAATCCGCTGGTCGCCCTGGAGCGTTTGAACACGCAAGTCGACGTACGACACAAACGGCGGGCACTCACTCCGGATGAATTCGCCAAACTCCTTAAATCTGCCCGTGAAAGCACAAAGACCGTCCAAGGCTATCCGGGACCAATGCGGGCACAGGTTTATCTTTTGTCCTATCTGACAGGCCTTCGCAGAAAGGAGCTTGCCAGCCTGACCAGCAGGAGCTTCGAACTTGAGGTCGACCAGCCCGTCCTGCGAGTCGAGGCGGCTTGTTCCAAGCACCGCCGCGAAGATGTCCTCCCGCTGCATCCGGAGTTGGTCGCATTGCTAGAGGTTTGGCTCGATGGAGTTGAGCCTGATGCACTGTTGTTTCCGAATCTCGACCGCAAGAAGACCTGGCTCATGGTCAAAACCGACCTTGAGGCGGCAGACATCCCGTACACGAACGAACAGGGGACAGCCGACTTCCACGCGGCGGGCAGACACACCCACATCACCGAACTGCTTCGCAACGGAGCTACGTTGGCCGAGGCCCGAGAACTGGCCCGTCACACCGATGTTCGGCAGACGATGAAGTACACCCACATCCGGCTCCCAGACCAAGCGAAGGCACTCTCGAAGCTGCCACTTCCAAATGTCCCGGAGGAAGCAACCGAGGGAAACTGGCAGCGGATTGGCAGCGGAACAGGCGTCTCTTCGAGTCAACCAGTGTCAAATAGTGACAATGGCGAAGATGAGGAGGATGAAGAGGGTGAATTAAAAAACCCCTGCGATTGCAGGGGTTACGTCATCTCGCGACAGCCAAAGTCATCCTCTGGCACGCAAAATGATAAGTGGAGGCGGCGGGAATCGAACCCGCGTCCCGTAATATCTCCACGCAAGCTTCTACGTGTGTGTCCTACGAGTTTTGATTTCGCACGTTGGGCGCCTCGCGGGCAGGGCTACCAACGCACTAGCCAAGAACTTATTTAACCGCGAGCGTGCTCAGCAATGACTCGCAGCGGTCCGGAGGGGGTTATACGTTCGGTCAGCTGCTTCCGGCGAGCTGCTGGCAAACGGGCAGCCTAAATCTAGGCAGCCAAAGCGTAGTTACCTTCGGCAATTGAAGGTTGCGATCGGCTTTTTACGTGGGCCACCGATCAACCACGACACGCCACTTACGCTTCGCCTATCCGGTCGAACCCTGTTCGCCCCCAGTAAGGTAGAAGCCCTCGCACATGTGCGAGCACTGTATTCTATGCCATGAAGTGCGTTGGGGAAAGGCAATAAAAAAGCTTGGAGCAGTGGGGATACCACTGCTCCAAGCGTGATTTGCAGTCTCTTGTGTTGGCAGATGCCAAAATCGCTTAGCGACGCAGGCCGCGGTAAGCGAGGGCCAAGCCACCCAGGCCTAGCAGCACGATGCTCGAAGGCTCAGGAATGTTGTTTTGGTCAACGGTTTCGCCGCTGATGGCGAAGATACCAGTCGCGGTACCCGCGTTGGCGGGACCGGAGCGGACGAACCACATCGAAGCGATTTCCTTCGAAGGATCAACCGGGACGATGGTTTCGAACAAGTCGGGGTTTCCAGCAGGATCGTCGAACGATGAGCTGCCGGCCACAGCCTGAACGCGGCCAATGCCTTGCAGGGCGTAGTCGTACTCGTTGCCAGCACCAGTGATTCCACCGGTTCTGTTGAACCAGTCGGGGGCACCGTAGTCGCTCACCATGGCGGAGCCATCGGTGTACATCACCACCATCGAACCCATGGTACCACTGTTGGTCGAACCAGCCAGCACGTGAATCGAGGTGTAAGCTTCAGGGGTATCGAGCATCAACTGACCGACTGGGAACGTCGAAGTCAGCAGCAGGGCGTTGTTTTCGCTGTAATCGGCCATCTGGAACGAAGTGCCGTAAGTGTCGCTGACGAAGCTACCACCAGCAGGCAAACCAGCAGAACCGCCAGCCAGGCCCGACTCATACAGAGCCCAGTTGTTGGGCACGTCGAAACCAGATGCATCGTCGTCGAAATCGGGAGTAGCGGTCGCTTCCACTACTACGTCGGCGTTGAAGCCGGAAACCGATACAGGGATGGTCGCACCAGTCGCGGTGCTACCGGAAATCGCGGAGAAGAATAGAGCGCTAGCCATGCTAAGGAACATGGCAGATAGATTGCGAGTCATTAGTCTTACCTCAAAGTTGAGAATCTAGCGGTTGCTTCCAAAAACTCCGGCCGACAACCGTATTAGTGCAAAAATCAAAGGTGAGTTGGGTGGGCGGAATGATCCCCCTCCCCCAACTACAGGTGGCAGTAATATCTCATATCTTGCCATAACTGTCCATTCTTACAAAGTGAATAATCGGAATTATCAACTATTGTGCGGCAAGCCGCTGCTAGCGGGTCGCAAGCTGACAGCCGGCCCGGGGCTTCCACTACTCTTCCGACCCTGGCTGCATCGCCGAAAAGCTACTGTATTTACCGTAGTCTCCGACGCCCTGTCCCCCGGGTAGCCCTAGGCTCACGATTGCCGTCCGCCACGAGGTGCAGGCGGAAAATAAATCGGTCATGGATCCCCTCTGAGGAGGGGGGGTGTAAAGGCGTTTTGGGCTGGCCGAAATCTGGATTCCCGCGAAAGCGGGCCTAAGTCGTCGTCCGGGGGAATAGATTCCCAATTTACCCACCGATGGGAAAATTGAATCGGCACGCACGCTACAAAACCAGTGGTTTTCGCACCCGAATAGATTCCCATTCTCCAAAACGCATCGAGTGGGAATCTATTTTTGCGGTGGGAATCAATCGCAAGTCGTTTGACAGTAGTGAGTTGCATCAACACCTCCGCGATAGTTGCCCAAAATAGATTCCCATGGGTGGGAAACTATTTCCGGAGGAGACACGATTGGGGATTTGGGATTGCGGATTGCGGAATGTCATCCTGACGGGAGCTTCCAGCGACCGAAGGATCTAGCCCACCGCTTTGAAACCGCGCAGCAGCGAACGCCAACACAAAGGCCATCGCGGTCAGAGACCGCTCCTACAGCGCGCTTGCGTGGTAGATGGTTTCAGCGAATTTCATGTTCACTCGGTTACATCTTTCCATCCTCCAACAACGGACTACTGACGACTAACAACGGACAACACAACACCTGTCCATTAGAACACCGCAGGTGGCCAATTCCCAGCGAAAACTGGTGATATAAGAAGAATCGTTTAGCCCGCAGCCGAAGGCGTCGGAGAATGTAGCACCACTCTCCGAGTGGTATGCAGTACGCAGCGGCCTGGCATACTTAAGGGCTCTGGATGCAATGCCTCGCTCAACTTCCGACGATTCGGAGAATCGTGCTACGATGGCTCCCGCCAGCATCTGACAGGCCTCCATGACGAAAGGTGGGCGAAGCCAAACAGGCTAACCCATCCGTGATGATCGGTGTTCGTCCGTGGCTAGAAACCGCTACCCACGTCCTAGACTACGCGCTACCGCAGATCTGTAGCCGGGGGTTGTTGGCTGCTCATTTCTTCGAGTGTCGTGACGCCCCCCACCAAACATCCAACACACTGCTGGTCATTGGGTAACGTGGCGGATCATGATCGTGCCGTTGATCCTGCCATGCGATCTGGCAAGGTCGTCCGCGACAAGCCAGCAGTGGCACTCAAAAATGAATGGCTAACAGTGCCACCCAGCCGGTGGTATACACTCATCAGCTTATTGGAAGGTGTATAAGATCGTTGATGGAGTAAAAACCGTCTTTGGACGTATTGCTCCGAACGGCTTCATGAACTTTGACCAAATTATTGACTCTCCGGTATTCGTCGGCGGCCAGTTAGTTAACTAATGAATAGCGAATGGCCTTGTTGAACAATTAGTCACAAACCTCCGTAAAAACTAACGTGGAATGGAACCACGTACCTTTTTTACGGAGATCGAACATGGCTACGAAAGAAAAACGAACCTACAAAGTCACGAACTGGAAGGAGTATAACAAGTCGCTCATCGAGCGTGGAAACATCACTATTTGGTTTAGCGACGAGGCGTTGGAGAACTGGGAACATCCTAACGACCAGACAAAAGTCGGTCGCCCTTTTGTCTTCAGCGATACGGCGATCGAGTGCTTGCTGACGATTCGCGAACTGCTGAAACTTCCCTATCGGCAGACTGAGGGATTCGGCCGCTCGCTGGTGGCGATGTTGGGCGTCGAGGCAGCGATTCCCAATTATTCTTCGCTCGCCAAGCGAGCCAGCAAGCTGAATGTTTCGCTCGATATCGCTAACAAGAGGGGCGACATCGATATCGTGGTGGATAGCACCGGCATGAAAGTGTTTGGCGAGGGCGAATGGAAGATGCGGACGCATGGCAAGTCGAAGCGGCGGACATGGCGGAAGCTGCATTTGTCGGTGAATCCTGACACCCGCGAGATTGTGGCGGAGATTTTGACCGAGAACAGTTGCCACGATGCCGATGCGGTTCCCGAAATGCTGGAGCAGGTGGAGCAGCCCGTAAAAAAGTTTCACGGCGACGGTAGTTACGACAAGTGGAAGGTTTATGAAGGGCTGGAATCCGAAGGCATTGAGCCGGTGATTCCGCCGCAGCACAACGCCAAGATCAAACAACATGGCAACTCTGCGGAGGAGCCTTTGCCCCGGGACGAGGCAATTCGTCAGATTCGACGCAAGGGGCGTAGGAGTTGGAAAGAGGAAGTGGGCTATCATCGTAGAAGCTTGGCGGAAACGACCATGTACCGAGTGAAACAAAGCTTTGGGAGCCATCTCAAAAACCGAGTATTCGAAAACCAACAAACGGAAGCCCGCTTGCGCTGTAAAATCATCAATCAATTCACCCAACTCGGGCTTCCACAGTTCGAGTGGAGTTAGTCAACAAGGCCATAGCGAATTCTAAATGGAACTACAAATTGATTTCACAGCACCCATCTTACCTGGGTGTTCAGTTGCTAACATCTGCATCGGTGACGACCTTCAGATAATTCTCGATCGATTGGTTTCCCAGTCCATGCGCTATGAACAATCTTCTTATTCGACTGGCGGACAGTGGTTTAGCCATGTGATAGTGGAAGGCGGAACGATCGGAATCATTGCAAACGATCTCAAACATATTGTCCGACTCTGGTGTAGTCCACCCTACTCTGGAAAATGGAAAGGTAGATATTTGCCAGGAATGACTGTGGGGGAAGTAGTGCAAGCCTCACAAAAGCAACTTGCTATACATGGTGTCCTTGTGCTCGATGGTGTATTGGGAATCGGCTTTACCATTCCAGAACAATACAATGGAAGATGGTATGATGACATTGATTCAGTCGAGCAACTACCAATGGATATGAGGCTAGACGAACTAAACGTGCTTGAAGACGAGTGGTGGAGTTAACAGAGCCATCAAGATCTAACGCTGGCGACGCCACCCGCCGCAATAACACTCGCCGACAGCAGTACCATCGAAAGAATTAGGTAGTGGCGATTCATGTAGTTCTCGTAGGCTTTGGAATGTTTGTCATAACAGTGCTTTCCAGTCCCGGGCTGAACCTAGATCTCAATCTACCTTCAGCAGTTCTTGCTCTTGCACAAGCACTCCCTCTGTGTAGGTTTCAATCGCTGTGCGCCGGCCTTCGCGATCGAACACCCAGCCTTCCCCATGGGCCAGCATCCCCTCCATTTGTACCATACGATGGATACTGCCATCGTCGTAGAGGTAGTATTCGATGCCTTCGCCGGTGTCGCCCCAATGCGTGGTGGCCACTTTCGTTCCATCTGGCTTGTACCATTGCGACTTCGATAGATGCCCCTGGTCGTACCAGTCGCGACGCTGAATGTGAGTCGTTCCATCATAGGGGTAGCTAACCGCACCTGTTCCGTGGTACTCGCCATCGGGAGTCTGAGACAGTTGCTCCGTGCTGCAACCAGCGACACACACAACGCTTCCCACCATGCAGGCAAGAATCCATCGAGATCGATTGGGCGCATGTCAAAAACTCCAGATTGGCACAAGAATTATTCTGTCATGGTGCGTACACACTACCTAAGTGTATAGGGGCAACTGCAGTTCGACCAGACTCTCCGCGCGACTCCCCGCTAATCTCACTGCAAGAGTGCCTGGATGGTGAGCAGGCAGCCGACGAGTAGTACGATGCACCCGGTGCCAGTGCGGACCCAGCGTTCGGTGGCGGTGATCGCGTTGAACGTCTCCCCCAGTTTCTTCGAGCCGAGGGCAATCAGCAAGGCGAAGCCGAGCACCGGCAGGGCGGTGCCGACGCCATACAGCATCGGCAGCAGCACCGTGGAGCCGACCGTGAGCGAGGCGACGATATTGCCAAAGAACAGCGCGGCCGACGTGGGGCAGAACGCGAGGGCGAAAAGCACACCGAGGAGCAGGGCGCCCCAGATGCCTAGTCGATCGACCCGCTGCTTGACCGACTCGGAGAGGCCCTGCCCGCCGAAGCGGAGTTCGATGAGCCCAAGCAGGAACATGCCGACCAGTACGAGCGTCGGCCCCAGGATCAAGTGCATGTACTTCTGCAAAAACTGCGCGACGCTTGGCACCGACAAGGCGGTCTGCAGTAGCAGGCTCGCCAGTCCGACGTAGGCAGCCACCCGCCCAATGGTGTAGAGCAAACCGGCCAGCAACACGTGTCGCGTGTTATCGATGCGACGACCGATGTAGCTGATGGCGGTGATGTTTGTCGCGAGCGGGCAGGGGCTTATCGAGGTCAACACGCCTAACCACAAGGCGGTGGCAGCGGCAACAAGGACCTCCGTCATTTCTCCGACTCCAATGACTTCTGATATTCCTGCTCGGCGTCTTCCTGCGACTGTTTCAGGTAGCGAGTCACTCCGTCGCTGACGTATTGCTCGAACTCGGCTGGCTTGCCAATCAGTTGCCAGACCTTCGGCATGGCGGTCCAGCAAGCGGTCTTGCCTTGGTGCACGTTGACCAGCACCAGCGTTGGCGAAGTAATATGGTAGCCCTTGGCAAGCTTCGCGTTCTTCTTGTCTTGGAAGTCGACGTACTGGAACCTCACCGCGCCGGTCGCTATCTCCTTTGCGAAGTTCTGGTCCACGGCACCTTCGGCGAGCGAGCCAATCCGCTTGCAGGTAGGGCAGCGCTGGGTGCGATGGAAGTAAATGGCCACGACTTCGTGCTCCGCGACCTCGGTGGCTGGTTCTTCGGTATTTGGCTCTTCGGCGGCCGGCTCGTTATCGGCTGGAGTCGTATCGGTCGGGGCGTCGGTAGCCACCGCGCTTCCGAGTGCAAGAAGGAAGGCGAGTAGAAGGGATGTCGGCATAGTGTTATTTCCTTGTTAGATCCCCGGATGGCAGCTCGACGAGGGGGCGAGCATGTTGCGGGTTTCGGCGACGACGTACTCGGTAAACGCTTCGCGATCGCCGACCAGTTCCCAGACACGCACCAGGTTTTGCCAGTCGGCCACTTTTCCATCAGCGGTACGTACCAGGACCACGGTCGGCGATACGAGTTCGTATTCGGTCGCGAAGTGCGCGTTCTCCGGCAGTTCGTAATTGACGACTTGCCACACCACCGCGTCGCTCGCCAACTCTTCATCAAAAGTGGTGGTTATCGCATCGTGTGAATAGCTTTCGATGCTTTCGCAGGTGGGGCAGCGGATGTTGCCGTGAAAGTAATAGACCACCAGCGCGTTGTCAGGCAGCGACGCGGCGGCCGCTGGCGACTCGCCCGGCGAGGACGACAGTTCCTTCGACACGAGCATCACCACCGAGCTGGCGACAAACAGTAACAAAACGACCGTGATGATCGACTTGAGTTTCATCGGTCGATCCCTTTCAGGTGAGGGGCTATGGATGCAAGCTGGCGAACATCACGGGTGCGACTCGTCGATGTCGTGGCACGTTTGGCAACTCATGTGGCCGTTGGCGTTGGCCATGTCTTCTTTGCCATGGCAGGCGACGCACGAGGCAACGGCGGGGCTAAGCGTGGGGGCCGGCGCGGCAGTGCCTTGGTGCGCGGCGTTGAGCATTTCGACAATCTTCTTCGCCCCGTCGGCGGCCAGGCGTCGGCAGCGTTCTTTCTTTTCGGGCGAGAAGGCTTCGCAGCCGCTCTCCTGACACCACTTGGCGACCGACACGTGACAGAGCACCGAACCCGAAACCGCCTTGGGCACCGGGCAGTCGAGCAATGGCTCGGCCGGCGAAAAACTCGGCAGCGCGGTGCTCTCGTACCACTGGCAGAACTCGCTGGCCAAGGCCTCGCGGCGGGGCTTCTCTTTCTCGCTGCAGAACATGCCCGCCAGTGCCATGGCTCCGTTCACGACCCCGCAGAGCGAGCCCCATTCGCCGACCCCGCCGGCCCCGTAACGCATCATCTCGCAAGGAAACGAACGGAACGGCTCGCCATGAAGTTCCGCTAGCTGGCGAATCACGCTGGTGACCACCGCGTACATGCAACCACCATCCGCGTAATACTGATAGGCGAGGTCGCTCGTGGCTTGCGGATCGAGCGGGGTGTAGTGCCAGGTGGGGGACGAAGCGTCGGCCGGCTGACTGTCGGCCCCACCGGCGCCTTGGTGCACTCCGAGCGCGGTCGCTCCGCCGGCGATGCCGAGCGTAGTGAGTAGGGTGCGTCGATCGATAGTCTTCATAACAACCTCACGAGAGAGCGCGATGCAGTGAACGGAACGCGCTCGAAAAGTGAAAACAAACGAGAGTACTGATGCCGGCTTTAAGGCGCATCAGGCAATCGCGGCTTTGATTTCCTCGGGCGTGGCGACTTTGCCCACGATCTTTACTTCGCCATCCACGGCCAACGCGGGGGTCGACATGACGCCGAACTGCACGATGTCGTTGATGTCGTCGACTTTCACGATGTTGGCTTCGATGCCGAGTTCGGCCACCGCAGCTTCGACGTTCTCTTTCAGCGAAACGCACTTCTTGCATCCGGTGCCGAGTACTTGAATGGTGATCATCTGCTTGTCTCCAAGGTTTGAGTGGTAGAAATCGTTGTCGCGGCCAGGGTAGGGCCGTCGGTGGGCGTGGTGGGATAAAGGCTGCCGAAGCCGGCGCCGGCGATCGTTGCCATGACAATCACCAGGGCGACGAACACGGCGGTCTTCGCGTTGCCGACCACGCTGCGAATCACCAAGATGCTCGGCAGCGAAAGCGCGGGGCCGGCCAGCAGCAAGGCGAGCGCCGGCCCGTTGTGCATGCCGTTTCGCATGAGGGCTTCGAGAATCGGGACCTCGGTAAGCGTGGCAAAGTAGAACAAGCAGCCAACGACCGAAGCAATCAGGTTGGAGAGCAGGCTGTTGTCGCCCACCAGCGTCGCGACCTGCTTCTCGGGAATCAAAGCTCCCAGGAATCCAACCACGAACACGCCGCCAAACAGGAGCGGTACGAGCTGCTTCGAGAACTCCCAGGTGTTGCCCATCCAGTCGGCAAAGTCTTGGCGACTGAGCCATGCCAGGCTCATCGCAGCGACCAGCACGCCCATCGCTCCCGCTAAGTACCAGCGATAGTGGTGGATGCGAGTGACCCAGGTATCGACATCGTCGATGCTGGCAATTTCGGTCTTCGACAGTCTGACGACGTCGGAGCTTTCGTGACCAAGCACCGCCTGCTTCAATCGCAAGTCGTAGCTGGTTTCGGTTTCGTACTGCATCACCGCGGCGAACTGCTGCCCGTCGGCGAGCTGCACGATCTTGTCGCCAGGGTTGAACCAATCGCTGAACACGAGCAGCGCCAGCATGGCGGTCAGCATCAAGGCGTTCTTCCACAGCGGGCGGGACGACGCGGGGGGGCTGGGCTGGGCGAGCGTGATGGTGCTGCGCTCCTCTTCGCTACGTCGGAACAGTAGCGCCATGAGTAGCCCGATCACGACGCCGAACACCATGGCACCGATCACGCGGGCGACGCCGAGTTCGAAGCCGAGTACGCGGGCGGTGAGAAAGATGGCCAGCACGTTGATCGCCGGCCCGGCGTACAGGAAGCAAGCAGCCGGTCCCAGGCCTGCGCCGATGCGGTAGATGCCGGCGAACATCGGTAGCACGCTACACGAGCAAACCGCCAGCACCGTGCCCGCAACCGACGCGACGCTATAGGCTTCGGCCTTGTTAGCTTTGGGCCCCAAGTGTTTGAGCACCGCTTCTTTCGACAGAAAGGTAGTGATCGCACCAGCAATGAACAACGCCGGCACCACGCAGGCGAGCGTGTGGTTGCGGGCGTACCATTGCAGCAGCAGGAAGGCCTCGACGATGGCCGCGGTGATCTTGGCCGCCAGCGGATCGGCCTGGCTGTCGAACTGCGGAGTCGCGAGCGGCACAAAATACGCGAACAGAAACACGCCGAGAAACGCGGCAAAGATCCTCCACTCTCGATTCATGTCGCCACCTGTTCTTGCGTATTTGTGGGATTGTGCAAGTGTTGGTTTAAAAAAATGCTGGGGTCCTACGAGAGCACGTTCAACTGCTTATCGACGTTGCACTTCACCACCGACTCGATGCAGCCGAACAGGCTCTTCAGGCACTTCACCCGCAAGCGGTAGAAAACCATCTGCCCCCGCTTGTCGCTCTCGACGATGCCGGCGTTCTTGAGTTGGGTGAGGTGTCGCGACACGGTCGACATGTCCATGCCGATGGTCTCGGTCAAATCGCAGACACACACTTCCTCGTGCTCGGCCAGCACGTCGACCAGCTTCAAACGCGCCGGGTGGGCGAGCGCCTTGAGCACCTTGGTGCGTGTTTCGTACTTGTCGCGTTCGGCTCGGTTCATGGGGGATAAAGCGTGCTCTTGGGTATTTGCAACGTTATGCAAGTATAGGTCGGCATTCACCCGCGGTCAAGTTAGTGATAGTCGCGAAAAGAGGGTGCTAGCTGCCAACCGCCTGATCAAACTCGAGTTTAGCCAGGCACAGGCGGTAGCAATGATCGAACTCCTCGCACGCCAGGCAGTCGTCCCACTCCTGTTGGTCGACAAACGTCTCGCGCTTGGCCGCGCAGATACCGATCGGCGGTTGGCTCTCGTAGGCGAACACTTTGCCGCTCACGCGCCGATCCGCGGGCGGGTTGTCCATGTCGGAGGGAAACATCTGGCCGTAGCAAGATTTGTGACTCATGGCTTCGACTCCGCTTGTTGCTCGGCAGCGAAGTACCGCCGTTGAAACCAAAACGCGACACTCACCAGGCCGATCATCACCGGCACCTCCACCAGCGGGCCTATCACCGCGGCAAACGCCGCGCCCGAATCGATGCCGAACACCGCCACGGCCACGGCGATCGCCAGCTCGAAATTGTTGCTCGCGGCCGTAAACGCCAGGGTAGTGGTCTTCGAGTAGTCGGCACCAATCTGTCTCCCCATGAAGAAGCTCACCAGGAACATCACAACGAAGTAAATGAGCAGCGGGATCGCAATCAGGAGCACGTCGCCTGGGATGCGGACGATCTGCTCCCCTTTGAGACTGAACATCACCAGGATGGTAAACAATAGCGCGATCAACGTGAGTGGACTGATCCGCGGAATGAAACGCTGCTCGTACCACTCTCGCCCCTTGGCCTTGAGCAGCACCAAGCGTGTGATCATGCCGGCGAGGAAGGGGATGCCGAGGTAGATGAACACGCTCTGGGCGATTTGGCTCATGCGAACTTCCACCACGCTTCCTTCGAGCCCCAGTTGCGGAGGAAGCCAGGTAATGAACAGCCAGGCGTAGACGCTGTAGAACAGCACTTGGAACACGCTGTTGAACGCCACGAGTCCGGCCGCGTACTCGGCGTCGCCTTTGGCGAGGTCGTTCCACACGATCACCATCGCAATGCATCGGGCGAGGCCAATCAGAATCAGCCCGGTCATGTACTCCGGGTAGTCGCGTAGGAACAGGACCGCCAGCACGAACATCAGCACCGGGCCAATCACCCAGTTCTGCACGAGCGAGAGCCCCAGCACCTTCCAGTTGCGAAAGACGTCGCCGAGTTCCTCGTAACGCACCTTCGCCAGCGGCGGATACATCATCAGGATCAAGCCAATCGCAATCGGTACGTTGGTGGTGCCAATCTGAAACCGATGGATAAACGGCTCGACGCCCGGAGCGAAACGCCCGATCGCTACGCCGATGGCCATCGCCAGAAAGATCCACAAGGTCAGAAACCGGTCGAGAAAACCAAGCCGACCTGGCGGGCAGGCTGCTGCACTGCAGCTTTCGATAGGGTTGGGGTTACTCGCCATCGCCTGCTTCCTGCAGCGACTCGGGCAGCGTCGCAACGTAGTCGCGAATCTCATCCCGCACCCGGCGATAGTGCTCAAGGGCTTCTTCCTCGGTGGCGGCGTCGCGAGCCAGTCGCGGTGGATCGTCGAACGAGTGGTGCACTACCTTCGCGTTGCCACGAAACGTTGGGCACGACTCGGCCGCGTTGTCGCACACGGTCACCACGTAGTCGAACTCCACATCGGCCAATTCGTCGACGAGCTTCGAATGCTGCGAGGCAATGTTCACGCCCGCTTCGTTCATCACCGCCATCGCGTGAGGATTCATACCATGGGTAGCGATCCCTGCGGAGAAGGCGACGATCTCGTCCCCCTTCAGGTGTCGCGCCCACCCTTCGGCCATTTGGCTGCGGCAGGAATTACCGGTGCAGAGAAAAAGGACTTTGATCATTTGCAGCTCGCCTGTTTGCGGCAAAGTTCTTCGGGTTCCAGCTTCAGCACCTGCTTTAGCTGTTGTTGATCGGCCTTGGCCTGCTTGTCTTGCTTCACGCTGGCCAGCACCAATTCGAGGGCCTGCAACGCTTCGCTCGGAGCGTCGCTGTCGGCAAGCCGAAAGTAGGCCCACCGGCCCTCCTTGCGCGACTCCACCAACCGGGCGCGAGAGAGAATCGACATGTGCTTCGACATGGTCGAAGGAGCAAGCGAGAGCACCTCGACAATCTGGCACAAGCAAAGCTCCCGCCCCTGCAAGAGCGCAATCGCCCGCAGACGATTTTCATCGGCCAGGGCTTTGGTGATTGCTAGCAGGTCTCGCATGGTCGCCGGTCCATTACGTCATTTCGCCATATAACGAAATGTAGGAGTTAGCCGGAGCCTTGTCAACTCAGGCTGCGAGCGCGATAGCCATCGGGATAGCGGGCTAGGGGCTCGGCAATAGGCACGTCAGAAATTTGACAATGTACCTGCCAATTCGGAAATGAGCAGGGAACAAGAACGCCAACAAAGCCGCTAGCGCAATGGTAGTGCTGTAGCAGGCCAGCAGTACCGAGCCACCTAGCTGGATGCCGAAGCCAAGGAGGTTGGTGACAATTAAAACGACCCATATCGCCATGGCCAGCGTCGCACCGATCGTGAAAAAACTGGTTCGACAAGCAAGTCGGGCGAGCGTGGAGAGTCCCGACTCCTCCTTTGCCAGGCGATCGAGCGAATCACATAGTGCGCAGAAGCAACCAATTACTGCAATCACCAGGCTCGAAACGAAAGTCGCTTGCGATAGAGCGGCCAGAGCGACCGCCGATAGCAATATCCCCAGCATCAACTCCTGCATGCCAAAGCGATAGGAAGGATTGTTGGAGTTCATTCGGGGATGGGGAGTGGTGCCAGTGCCCGGGGAGGCTGG
Source organism: Aeoliella mucimassa (assembly GCF_007748035.1). NCBI lineage: Bacteria > Pseudomonadati > Planctomycetota > Planctomycetia > Pirellulales > Lacipirellulaceae > Aeoliella > Aeoliella mucimassa. The sequence continues at coordinate 4,534,256 of NZ_CP036278.1, read as the reverse complement.
GCGTGATTGAACGACAGGTAATTTCAACTGTTCAGCTTACAGCAAAGCGGTGGATGCTTTGCACCCCGATACTATACACTAAAAATATCTAACCGCACGCGCCGAGTTGTTCGGCCACGCATCACTGCGGTTCGTTTGTTTCATCGTACTCGGTAGTCGACCGGATGCAACGATGCATAGCGTCAACAGGGGAAACTAACATGGAGGAGAGGCCAGCCAATCACCGCCAAGCTGTTGGGTTCATCTGCCATGTGGGGCGGAAGGTCACCTTAGCCATCGTGCTGTGCCTCGTGGTTATTGGTGGCTGTAACCGTAGCAGTACTTTTTGGGGGCAACTCGGCCTGCGAGCATCGGACTATTTTGAAGGGGATGCTGACCTCGCTCTATGCAAGGCGATAGAGAACAGCGATCTGCATGCCATCGATCAGGCGATCGCTAACGGCGCCGACGTAAATGCGATTGGCAAGGATGGGGTCACGCCACTCATGTGGGCGTTTCCGGATTCTTCCGCTGAAGTCTTCGAGAAGCTCCTGAAACTGGGGGCGGATCCCAATGTCCTCTACACCGGCGAATCGCTACAGACTCGCAAGCTGGCCTTCGGTCAAGGAAAAGCCGTCACTCACCAAGTAACTATTTATGGCGGCAAGAAGTTCTATCTTGTGTTTGAGCATGGTGGAGATGGCAACTTGCCCGCAGGGCCCAACAAAATGGGGATTTCCGGAAGGCCACCCATTGCTATGCTTACAGGTGTGCATTCAGGAGAGAGTTCCGAGGAGACTATCAAACGTCTTCAGGTACTGATTGACCATGGGGCTGATATGAATCCCGCAAGGTATTCAGACGGCTTCTTGCCGGTCGAGGGACAGTGCTATGGCCACAACTTTGCCGTTAGCCTCGCAATGCTCAAAGCGGGGGCGGACCCCCATCGGCGAAACCCCCTGACAGATCGCGATTACTTTGATGTGCTTAACTTCGCGTCCACTGGCAGTAATGGTAAATGGATCAATGCCGAGCAAGCAAAGGAATTGAAAGTACTGCTCGCGTGGCTCCATGAACAGTATCCCGAAGAATCGAAACGGTTGAAAGTCGATGGATCAGCGGCGGTATTTAAGTAACGAGAAAGCGAACTCGCATGCATAGGAAGAGTTTATTCCGATTCATCACTCGTCGAATGGTTTGGTATCCCTGCTTGCTCTGCGCTGGATTCGCGATCGCCGGTTGCGGCAAACCTGGTTTCCAGATCGAGAACGGCAAGCCGGTCATGGTTGAAATGAATGCAGCTGTTGGTAGAGAGTCTACCCCGATTCCTGGGGCCGACCCCAAGACATTCAAGCCGCTCGAATATGGCAAGAACGTGAACGCGATCTATGCCATCGACGCCAATCAAGCCTATATTGGGTACATCAGCAGAGCGATGGCCATTCCCCTATCGGATCCCGCTACTTTCAAGATTATCACGCCAAACGGTGACTATGCCGCGGATGAAAATCGGGTGTACTGGTATGGTGTCGAAGTGCCAGGCGCAGATCCGGCATCGTTTCGGATTCTTAAAACTCCCTGCGCGGTCGACTCGCAGCGCGCCTATATCGGCCTCAAGCCACTAGAGGTTCATTCTCTCGACCATTTCGAGGTGCTGCAAATCGATTTCTGGAATATGCCGATTGGCAATGCCAACGGAAGGTTAATGGCTAAAGACCTAAGGGAGCACTGGGTACCTGCGTGGTCGCGAGATGGTGTTGCTTATTACTGGGAAGCGACAGAACTCGAAGGGGCTGACTACGAGTCGCTGAAGATACTGAATGACGTCTATGCCAAAGACAAGGCAACCGTGTACTTCCAGGGAAAACCTGTTCGTGGTGCCGATGCCGAAACATTCGTGGTGGGAGTCGGAATGAACGGAAGCGACAAGAACCACGAGTATAACACAGGAAGGCGTGTTCCAACGAAGAGCCCTAAACGGTAGACGAGTCGGGAGCTCGGCGAGAGTTGAGAGCGGTCATCGCCAGGTATCCTCATTTCCAGTTTGTAGTCTTGTTGTGCCAGGGCCAATTCTACGGCTGGCGGAAGCCAAAGCGGCACGATTCTCCGAATCGCAGGGTGCAGAAAGGCGTCGCTTCTTTTGCCTTTAGGCATGCCAAGCCACTCCGCCTCATCTAGCCACTCGGAGAGTGGTGCTGCGTTCGGCTGCGGGCTTGCCCGATTCTCTCCACTTTTCGCTGGAAAATGGCCACCGGGGGTGTTCTAATGGACAGGTGTGTTTGGTCCGTTGTTTGTAGTCAGTAGTCCGTTGTTGGAGGATGGAATGGTTTAGCCGTTTGTGAATTCACTTGATTGCCAATTTCGACACGCAGGCGAATGGTTGCTGGCGTGGGCGCTGGCTGCTGCGCGGTTGTCAAAGCGGTTGGTGGGGCTGCGTCGCTGGAAGCTCCCTCAAGATGACATCCGCTTACCACTATTCCGCATTCCGAAATCCCCAATCCGAAATCCCCCAACTCCCATCCCAAAATAGTTTCCCATGGGTGGGAATCTATTTTGGGCATCTATCGCGGAGGTGTTGATGCAACTCATTGTCTACCAACGACTTGCGATTGATTCCCGCCGCGAAAATAGATTCCCACTCGATGCGTTTTTGGGAATGGGAATCTATTCGGGCGCGAAAACCACTGGTTTTATAGCGTGCGTGCCGATTCAATTTTCCCATCGGTGGGTAAATTGGGAATCTATTGCGAACGAGGGGATGCCCGCAGTGCGGATGGGTGCTGCTTGACGCATTGAAAGTGGGAGTCGCACAATCGGGTTAAGCTATTCCTGTTTCTCAAAAAGCTGTGGAAGTCATGAAGTCGTTCAAATTGAGTGCGTTGCATACGTTGGAGTCGATGGAAGTACCGGCGCCGGTGATCGAGCGGGGAACCGATGTGTTGGTACGCATCGGGGCGGTCGGCGTGTGTGGCTCCGATTTGCATTACTACACGACCGGGCGGATCGGCGATCAGGTCGTGGAGTACCCGTTTACGGTGGGGCACGAGTGTGCTGGAACGGTGATTCAGGTGGGCTCGGAGGTCACCCGCGTGGCGGTCGGCGACCGCGTGGCGATTGAGCCTTCGCTGTCGTGCGGCAGTTGCGACCAATGCGTTGCGGGGCGAGAGAACACTTGCCGGAACAATTTGTTCCTCGGTTGCCCTGGCCAGGTCGAGGGGGCGCTCGCTGAGTTGATGGTGATGCCTGAGACGAATCTGTTTCGCGTTGGCGACGAAGTCGATTTCGGCATGGCGACGTTTTCCGAGCCGCTCGCGATCGGCGTCTACACGGTGCAGCAGTCGCAGCTTCGCCAGGAGCACGCGATTGGTCTGTTGGGCATGGGGCCGATCGGTCATAGCGTGATGCTGCCGGCGATTGACCTGGGGTGCCGGGCGATTTATTGCACCGAGAAGGTCGACGCGCGGTGCGACAAGGCGGTCGAGGCCGGAGCCCACTGGGCGGGCAACGTCGATCGCGACGACGTCGTCCGCGAGATCCTCTCGCGCGAGCCGGCGGGGCTCGATATTGTTTATGAGTGTTGTGGCGACCAGCGTGCGCTCGATCAGGCGGTGGAGCTGCTGAAGCCAGGTGGGCGGTTGATGATCGTCGGCATTCCAGAGTGCGACGAGGTGAGTTTTGCACCGCACGTGATGCGACGCAAAGAGATCACGATCGTGAACGTCCGTCGGCAGCGCGGCTGCGTACCGGCCGCGTTGGAGTTGATCGCCAAGTACCCGACGCATGTCGACCGGCTGCTGACCCATCGGTTTGCGTTCGCTGATACGGAAGCCGCGTTTGATTTCGTCGAACACAAACGCGATGGGGTCATCAAGGCGATTGTGGAGTTTGCGTGAGATACAGTGATTCAGATCTGACGCAGCTACTGGCCAGGAATCGCCTGGTCGACTTGCTTGGTAAGTCGCTCGACGAGGGCTGGATGCTGGTCGGCGACGTTGGTGGTTTCGCCGGGATCGGATTGGAGGTCGAACAGCTGCACAGGGTCGGTATCCCACTCGTGGGTCACCCGGTAGCGGGTGCTATCGAGCCCGTGATGGCGGAGCAGCAGCTTCCAGCGATCGCCGACGCACCAGCGGTATTGCAGGGTTGAAAGTGTATCGCCGACCTTGGCATTGTGAGTCGACCAGATGCCGCCGAACACCAGCTTGCGACTCGCGACCGCTTGCGGATCGAGCAAGTTGATGCCAGGTAGGTTTTCGGGCGGCGAGATGTTGCAGGCGGTGAGCAGCGTCGGCATCAGGTCGAGCGAGCTGGCCAGGTGCGGAGATTGTTCAGCCGCCAGGTGTTTGGGCCAGGCGATCATGATCGGAGTGCGAACGCCGAGCTCGTAGGGCGAGGTCTTGGTGCGGGGAGCGTAGTCGAGCCACCAGTCGGCGGGTTGGTCGGAGGAGTCTCCTTCGGCGGCCGGCGCCCAACCGTTGTCGCACAGATAAACGACGATGGTGTTGTCGGCCGCACCCGACTGCTGCAGGTGGTCGAGCAGCTCGCCGCACGATTCGTCGAACCATTCGCACATGGCGTAGTAGCGGGCAACGTTCGCGGGCCGACCCTCCTGGCGGTACTTGTCGAGCAACCGCGCGGGCGGGGTGTGCGGCGTGTGCGGCATGAACGGGGCGTACCAGAGCAAGAACGGTTTCTGCTCAGCGACCGCCTGGTCGATGAACTCGGTGGCTGGCTTCAGCGTGTTGCGACCGATCTTGAGCCCGAGGTCGCCATGCCGGCCGCCGCGCTGCGGATCGCCATGGGTCATGCCGCCGGTGAAACCCGCGTCGCGCCAGGAACCTTCCCACCATTTGCCAGTCTGAAACGCAAAGTAACCATGAGCAACGAGCTGTTTGATCAAACTCGGATGACGATGAAATTGCTCGCGAAGCGCGAGGTCCGACTCGTCGCGGTTCGAGCGATCGACATCATTGCAAACCACACCATGCTGATAGGGGTAGAGTCCGGTGACGATTGAAGCGAGCGACGGCCGGCACAGCGAAGTCGGTACGTAGCCGCGCGAGAATACCAGGCTGCGTCGGGCGAGTTGGTCGAGGTTGGGCGTTTGGATTTCGGGGTGTCCCATGAACCCGTAGTCGGTCCAGCCTTGATCGTCGGAGAGGATGATTACCACGTTCGGAGGTAGCGGTGGTTCGTCCGCCTGGCAAGCCGATGTGGCTACTGCAAACGACAGCGAAACGAGTAATATCGAAGGAAGAGAGTGTGCCATGATTCGGTACTCAAGCTGTGCGAGAACGAAAAGCAACCGCAGCAACTATCGCGGAGCGGGTTGCTGATGCGATATAGTGTAGCGAATAGCGAAGCGTGTTTGTTCATCGAAGCAGGAGGTATATATGAGTCGTCCCTTGGCCGATCAGCGGATTCTATCGTTCGTTGGAGACATTTACGAAGATCTGGAACTCTGGTATCCCAAGCTGCGAATGATCGAAGCGGGAGCCGAAGTGGTGCTGGCCGGGCCGGCGGCGGGCGTGACCTATCAAGGCAAGAATGGCTACCCAGCCGAGTCCGACATCGCCATCGCCGACGTGAACCCCAGCGACTTCGCGGGACTGCTGGTGCCGGGTGGGTTCATGCCCGACAAGCTGCGTCGGGATGCACGGGTGCTGGAGATTGTGCGGGAGTTCGACGCCGATGGCAAACTGATCGCTGCGATCTGTCATGGCGGGTGGATCCCCATCTCGGCCGGCGTGTATCGCGGGGTGCGGGTGACTGGTTCGCCAGGCATCAAGGACGACCTGGTCAACGCCGGTGCGGTATGGGAAGACGAAGCGGTGGTGATCGACCGCCATTTTGTCTCGAGTCGCAAGCCGGACGATCTGCCAGAGTTCTGCCTGGGGATGCTCGAAGTGCTTTGCCGGCAGTGCTAGAAAAAACGCCGCGCCGAGCAAGTCATTAGCCTGCTCGGTACGCGCGCGTTGGTTTCAAAAGCAACAGAGTGACTGCTTACTCAGGCAGTTTCACTTCGAACTTGTGCGTGCCGGGCGGAAGCTCCATTGTCAGGCGGTCCCCCTCGGTGACTTCGATGCGATCCTGCACCGTGCGAGCGGTGATCGACACGACGTCGGACGCTTGGTTCGTCGGCGGCAAGAACGTGGCCGACGTGTTCGGCGGCACGACAATCGTGATCGTCGCTTTGCCGTCTTGCTTTTCCCAACCGCTCGAAGCGAGCCCGTAAGGAGTTTCGAGCGTTGCTTTGGCCGAGTCGAGCGGGCCGACGATCAGCGGTTCGACGATCATGTGCTTGTAGCCGGGGTGCTCGGCATCGGGCGCCAGGCCGGCGACGCGTTCGTACATCCACTGACCAATGGCCCCGTACGCGTAGTGGTTGAACGAGTTCATGCCAGCGTCGCCAAAGCCATCTTTATGGCTGTAGCTGTTCCAGCGCTCCCACACGGTCGTGGCACCCTGGTTGATCGAGTAAAACCACGAAGGATAGGTTTCCTTCAGCAGCAACTCGTAAGCCAGGTTCTGGTGTCCCGTCTTGTCGAGCACCTGCACCAAGTGGGCGGTGCCGAGGAAGCCGGTACGCAGGTGGTTATCGGCTTCGTGCACCAGGCGAACCAGGTTGTCGGTGGCTTGCGGGCGGATGTCGGCCGGAATCAAGTCGTAGGCCAAGGCCAGCACGTAGGCGGTTTGCGTTTCCGGAGCGTTTTGCAGCTTGCCTTCGTTGTTGAAGTAGTGCGCGGCAAACGCCTTGCGAACTCCGGCCGCCTCCTGAGCGTACTTGTCGGCCAGATCGTCTTTGCCGAGCACGCGGGCCGAGTCGGAGAGGAGCTGAGCGCTACGGGCGTAGTAGGCGGTGCCGATCAGCGCGGCCGGCGTGTCGCCGCGGGTTTCCTTCGCGTAAGGCTGCAGCCAGTCGCCGAACGCAGGGATCTCGGTAATCAACCCATCGGTCGCACGCGAGCGATAATGGGCGATCAGCTTCTCCATCATGTCGAGGTTCTCGGCCAGCACTTCGGTGTCGCCGGTGCGAATGTAAACCTCCCATGGCACCACGGTGGCCGCGTCCATCCAGCCAGGGCTATTGCCATCGAACAAGCAGTCGGGAATCACGTGCGGAATCCGCCCGTCGTCGAACTGGTCGTCGCGCATCGAACCGAGCCAGCTCTTCCAGAATGCATGGCAGTCGTAGTGGAACATCGCGGTCGGGCAGAACACCTGGGCGTCGCCGGTCCAGCCGAGCCGCTCGTCGCGCTGCGGGCAGTCGGTCGGGATGTCGAGGAAGTTGCCTCGCTGGCCCCAAATGGCATTGCTGTGCAGTTGGTTAAGCTTGGCATGCGACGACACGAACTTGCCTGTGCGGTCGAGGTCGGTGTGCAGCACAACGCCGGATACCCAGTCGAGTTGCGGCTCCGCATCTTCCGGTACGCCGGTAATCTCGACGTAACGGAACCCGTGAAACGTGAAGGTCGGCTCCCACTTGGCGGTGCCGGTTTCGGCCGCGGTGTAGGTGTCGGTCGACTTGGCCGAGCGATAGTTTGTGGTGTACATGGTGCCGTCCTGGTTGAGCATTTCGGCAAAGCGGAGGGTGACGGTCTTGTCCTTCTCCGCCGGCAGGGCGATGCGGGCCCAGCCCACCATGTTCTGGCCCAGGTCGAATACGTAGTGCCCTGGTTCAGGCTGCGTGATCTTCTTGGCGGCCAGCGTCTCGGTGACTCGCACCGGGGCGAATGGCTTCGGCACCAGTTGGGCCGCGCCGAGTTCGTCGGACACTTGCACGTCGCCCCAGTTACCAACCTGAATGCGGGCGTCGTAGTGCTCGCCATCGTAGATGCTGGAGTCGACAATCGGACCTTGCCAGGTGGCTTGCCACGAGGCGTCGCTGGCAATCACTTGCCGTTGGCCATCGTCGTAGGTGATTTCGAGTTGGGCGAGCAACTCGGGATGATTGCCAAAGATGCCATACTTGCCGGCGAACGCCAGGTGACCTGCGTACCAACCTTTGGCCAGTTCCACTTGCAACGTGTTGTCGCCCGACTTGAGCATCGAGGTCACGTCGTAGGTCAGAGTGTCGAGGCGATTGGGATACGAAGTCCAGCCGTTGGCGAAATGGTCGTCGCCGACTCGCTGCCCATTCACGCTGGCTTGGAACAAACCGCGGGCGGTAATGTAGAGCCTGGCAGTGGTCACCTTGCGGTTGCTATCGAACTGCTTGCGAAGCCAGGCGACCGGCTCCTTGTTGGGATCGCTGTCCTGAGCAGGGCGGATCCATTTGGCTTGCCAGTCGTCGCTCGAGAGCAGGCCCAGCTCGAAGGTGGCTTTATCGCTCGCGCCGGCCTCTTTGCCATCCTGGTCGCGGAAGTTCACTTGCCAGGTGACTTTGTCGCGGGAGGTGAAAGGTTTGCCACCATAAGGAACCAGCGTCGATTGATCCGACTCGACCCATCCGCTATCCCAGGTGTTGTCGCCGGCGGTCGTCGTGATGCGATAGGCCGTCTGTTTCTTGACGCCGACCGGCAGCTTCCAACTGAACGTTGGGGTCGGGTCGTGAAAGCCAAGGGGATTGGTAAAGCCTTCGCTAACAGTGAGTTGGGTGGCCGGCTTTGCCTCGGCCGATGGCATGCCGATTACCGCGCAAACCATCAGCGCAACACCACAGCGGATTGGTCCAAGCATCTTCGTCCTCTGCTGGTACGTGAAACAAGAAGGCAGCACGACACCAAGCGGTCGTGCAAGCTAGTGCAAGTTGCCCATTCCTATGCTTGCGCGGTGGCCGTTCATCCCGCGGTTCACCTGCAACTAGCCGGAATGGCAACGTTGAAACGCGCTGGTGTGACCGCCGCCCTCGGTAGGAATGACGCTACTATCGTAGCACGCGGCGGGACTGGATGCGCCACCCACCTAGGGGATCGAGATTTCCCCAGGTGGGTGGGCATGTCGTTTCATCGATAAGGTCGGCTCAGCAGAGTGCCTTGCAGGTTACCGAGGGGTGAAGTCGGCGTCGGCTGCAATGCTCAAGGCAAACTCAGCGAGCAAGTCGGCACAAGCATCGAGGTCGTCGAGCGAAACCACTTCGACCGCGCTGTGCATGTACCGGTTGGGAACACTCACCAGGCCGGTGGCGACGCCGCCGCGGGCGAGCTGCATCGCGTTAGCATCGGTGCCGGTGCCGCGACCGATGGCTCCCCACTGCAGGTCGATCTTGGCCGAGTCGGCCGCCGAACGCAGGTGGTCGACCACCACGGGATTCATGTTGGCTCCGCGATACACCACGGGACCACCACCAATCTTGATGTCGCCTTCCTGGAACTTCTCAATCGTTGGGCAGTCGGTCGCATGGGTGACGTCGACTGCGATACCAACGTGAGGATTGATGCCATAAGCACTGGTGGTTGCACCGCGCAGGCCGATCTCTTCTTGAACCGTCGAGGCGACGTGCACGCCGACCTTCAGGCCGCCGCGCTCCTTGGCCCGCTTGGCTGCTTCCACACAAACCCACAGGCCGGTCTTGTCGTCCATGCCGGGCGAGTTGGCGATGTTGTTGCGCATTTCCTGGTAGCCGAGTTCCAGCGTGACCGGATCGCCGATGGCAACCACTTCTTGGGCTTCGGCTTTATCCTTCGCACCGATGTCGAGCCACAGCTCCTTGGCCTTCACTACTTGCTTACGCTCTTCGGGCGAGAGCAAGTGAATCGGCTTGCGAGCAATCACCGCTGGCACGGGGCCATTCGCGGTATAGATCGTCATGCGTTGGCCGATGAGCTGCTGGGGATCCCAACCCCCAACGGTGTCGGTATAGATGAAGCCATTGTCGTCGATGTAGGTAACCAGCAACCCAATCTGATCGGCATGGCCTGCGAACATCACTCGCAGTTCTGCATCAGGATTGCACGAGGCAAGCACGTTGCCATGCAGGTCGGTGCGAACTTCGTCGGCAAACTTGCCAACATAACTGCGAACGATGTCTTGGACGGGAACCTCGTAACCCGAAGGACTCGGGGTTTCGAGGATTTTAACGAGGAAATCTTTAGCGGCTTGGTCCATGGCACCTTCGACGGGGTAAAGGGCAAATGTTCGGGAAAACCCGATTATCCCCCGGGCCGCCTCGAAAGCAAAGGGGCAGAGCCCACCGCGGCACGGACCGATTACCGCGGCGCGATCCGAGTGAGATCCATCTGCTCCACGTCGGGCCACTCGCCGAGTTCGAGCAGATTGCCATCGGGATCGTGGATAAAGAGCTGCCGGTAGTTGTGGTCGGGCAGGCGTCGCTGGATCACCGGCACCTGGTGCTCGGCCAGCAGCTCGAGCGTGCGATCGATGTCGGCAACACGAAATGCCAGATGGCTGCGGCGGGTGTTCTCGCGCTCCGCGATCGGCGTGAAGCGATCGTCGTTAATCAGGTGCAGCATCATGCCGAGGCCCTCGCTGTAGAGCCAGCTTCCCGCAAACGAAAAGCTCGGCCGCGGCACTTCGTAGAATCCCAATACCTGGGTATAGAACGCCACGCTAGCAGCGACGTCCGACGCGTTGACCGCCGCGTGATTGAACCGGGAAACCGCGATCGATTCGGGCATGATTCACCTGGTGTGGGGAGTGCAATTGGTCGTTTCCCGTCGATTGTACTGATTTTATCAATCGACGCGGGGGGGCGTGACGATACAAACCACGAAGTATCGGTCCGTGGGGGGCGTAACGATTGCGCGCTTGAGGGCCTAGCCATTCCGATTGACTGTACCAACGAAGGGTGCCACTGCTATGTCTGGCCTCCGTGCGTTTTACGCTACCTGCGCTTCGCTCGTCATGATTTTATCCGTAGGTTGCCAAGCTTACGTGGGAGGAAGTTGCGGTAGCATCGTTGGCTGCGGTTCGGACTGCGGCTGTACTGCCCCGGCGACGTGTGCGGCCGATTGCGGCTGTGCGGCTGAACCTGGTTGCGGATGCGGCGACGCCTGCGGCGGAGCTTGCGGACGTAGCTACGCGTTCCAGCGGTACCAAGGCAACTGCGACTACAAGCCGTTCCGCCTGCGAGCTTGCACCGGATCTGCCTGTAGCGACGTTGGCCCCGGCTGCGGTTGCGAACCAGGCTGCGTTGCCGAGCCCGCTTGCGGCTGCGGACCAACCTGCGGCGATCCTTGTGATCCCTGCGACGGTTCGGTGCCCTGCGAACGCTGCGGCGAAGGCGTCGTGAACTTCCTGGGACGCTTGAAGCACGACCTGTTCGGCCCCGCCTGTGCGGGATGCGACGGCGAGCTTTACTGGAGCGAATGGCACAACGATCCTCCGCAATGCACCGATCCCTGTAATCGCTGTGGCACCTACGTGGGACCTTCCAGCTACAGCGGCTACTCGGCAGGCGGATGCAGCGAGTGCCAGGGCGGTTGCTCGCAGTGCCAAGGCGGATACGCCGGCGAGCAATACACCTCGCCCAACACCCGCATCGGCCAACTGCCGAGTACCGATAGCCCCCGGCTCCGCTAGTCTCTCATGCGATCTTTAGTGCAAGGCTCTTTGTTCATGCAGGCTACTCGTCGATTGCCGTTGGTACTGATGCTGCTGTTCCTGGTAGCAAACGTTGGCTGCGTAACGATGGAACAGCGGTTGTCGGGCTACACCTGCGACCGCCCCGCGAAGGTGATCGATCCGCGTGGGGTGCCGATTGAACCCTGCTGCCATTGCGAACCGATGGCTCCGCGTTGCCGCGATACGAACGCGTGTTGGCAGCTGCAACGAACGCGCGAGACCTTCTTCGACTCGCTGTACGCGTTGATTTGGGAATGCAACGTTTGGCCGAATAGCGATTGCTGCCAAAAGTGCAACTAGAGCACGCTTTGCGTAGTTGAAGGGCGCTCTAAGCTTTGTCGATGCCAAACAAACGCTTTGCATTGGCCGTGGTGGCTTCGGCCACTTTCATCGGCGTGGTGCCGAGCACCTCGGCCAGGCAACTACAGGTATGCACCACGTGGGCGGGCTCGTTGCGACGAATCTTGCGCATCGGCTCCGGCGACAGGTACGGCGAATCGGTCTCGATCAGCATGCGATCAAGCGGTACCGTAGCGGCCACCTCGCGTAATTCGTCGGACTTCTTGTAAGTGACCATGCCCGCGAAACTAACATAGAGCCCCAGCTCGATCGACTCGGCCGCTCCCGCAGCGGTGCCGGTGTACGAGTGCATGACGCCTGCCAACGGCCCACGGGCGGCCGCTTCGCGGAGCATCTCGAGCACGTCGGCCTCGCACTCGCGCATGTGCACGATAAAGGGTAACCCCGTCGCTTGCGAATGCCGCAGGTGCCGGTCGAAGTAATCTTGTTGCACGTCGAAGGGGGCATCGTCCCAATAGCGGTCGAGGCCGGTCTCGCCGAGCGCGACAACCCTAGGCTGCTGGGCGAGTTGCACGATGCGGTCCCAGTCGCCAGGGTCGGTTTCGTGGACGTAATTCGGCTGAATACCAACCGCTGCGTACATTCCGGAATACTGGCTGGCCAGCTCCACGCAGCGGGCGCTCGACGCGGCCGAGACTCCCATCGCCAGAATGTGCGTCACGCCGGCTTGATGCGCGCGGGCGACGACCTCGTCGCGATCGTCGTCGAAGTTGTCCTGGTCGAGATGGGCGTGGGTATCAAAATACACTTGGGCAGGGTCCAGTATCGTTGGGGCCAAAGGTTGTCAGCAGGGCAGGGCACACTAGTACGTCGTCCCGGAAGTCATTTCCTATAGAGTTCAGGGAAGACGCGTTTGGCGTCTTTTCGATGGAAGGTCCAATTGATTTTGATTTTCTTCCGATTGCGGTCGCGTGAACAGTGGGAGAGTTCGCTTTGAACCTTGTCGAGCGAAGCCAACCGACGTCCCAGGCATTGTCGCTGTATGGCCGAGATTTCGATCTCGGCCATGTTGAGCCAACTGGCATGCTTGGGGGTAAAATGCCACACAATCCGCTCCAGCATTGGCCGAGCCGCCTCCTCGCCAAAGGTTTCGATCAACGACTTCTCGTTGTGCGTGTTGAGGTTGTCCATCACCAGATGAACCCGCTCTGCGTCGGGATAGCGCTTCAAGAGGTCGCGGACGAACCGGGCGAAGTCGGCTCGCTTGCGGTGACGCTTGGCCTGAACGAATCGCTTGCCCGCCTTCGGCTCGACCGCCACGAACACGCTGCAGGTTCCGCAGCGGCGGTACTCGTAGTCCTGCTTCGCGATCTTGCCGGGTGCCGCGGGCTCGGGCGGCCGCGCGTCGTCGACCCTCTGATAGGGCTGCTCGTCGAGGCAGACGACCGGCTCGTTCGGGTCGAGCGGCTTCTCGTACTGCTCGAGGACGTCCTCCATCCGCTCACAGAACTCGTCGTTCAGCTTGGGCACGCACCAAGTTTTTTTCGCCACGGCTTCAGGTCGTGTTCCTTGAGCCACAGCGAGACCTCCGTCACGCTGAGCGAATCGACGAAGCCTTCCTTCACCGCGTGCTCGCACAACAATTCCAGCGTCCAGCGAGCCCGTCCCTCGGGCGGCTCGCTGCACGCCAGGGCGATTACCTGTTGCTGCTGCCGCTTGGTGAACTCTGGGGGGCGGCCCGAGCGAGGCGCATCGTACACCGCCCGCTGGACGCCCTCTTCGCAGAACCGCTTTCGGACGGCTCGGACGTTGCGCGTCGTGCAGCCCACATGCTCGGCGATCTCTTCGTCGGTGCATCCCGAGTCCGATTTCAATAATATCTGGCAGCGACGCACCACTTGCGCCGCGCGGGCGCCTGAGCGTGCTAGCTGCTCCAAACCTCCACGGGCCTGGTGGTCCAGGCAAACAATGTGCTTTTTCATTCCGCAGCATATAGCAGCGGAATGGATTTCAGGAAAGACGTACTAGGCGATGCTGCAAGCGGGCACCAGCCAGCATCATAGCACGCACTTGCGAGAGAGACATCGCTCGCCGGGCTAGCGAGCCAGCACCGCGGTGAGATCTTCCAGCGACTCGAGATGGGCTTGAGTCATGCCGCGGATTTCGTCGACCAGCGAACGGAGCGACGCCTGGCGGGTGAGTTGCTCAGCAATTGCGTCGAGCTTCGCCAGGTCTTGCTGCGTGTGGCGAATCGCTCGTTGCAGCAGGAACTCGATCGACAAATCGTTGGTGTCGGTGAACGACAGCGGGAACTCGATATTCGGAATCGGGCAGCCGGATGCTTCCAGACGCTCGGCCACGCGATCGGCCAACAGGTCCTGGTCGGCCAGGATGTCGGTAATCACATCCGTGATTTCGCTCGTCGTTGGCATGCCATACGCGTGGGCGTATCGCAGGTATTGCACGAACGACCGGCGAAGCAGCACTAGCAACTCGGTCAACACAGCTTTCGGAGTGACAACTTGCATGCTAAGGCAATACTCCTGAGGCAGCGGCTTGGGCCAGGTCGGTGAGTGCTGAAGGGAAGATGAACAGCAGGAACAGCGGCAACGTCACCAGCACCACGAACGAGACGGGGGCCAGCGAGATTTCCACCGGACCGCGGCTGATTGGTTCGGGGCGAAGCACCATGGTTCGCACCACTCGCCAGTAGTAAACCAGCGAAACCACCGTGTTCAAACCGGCGACCACCAGCAACGTAAGCATGAGCGGTGTGCCAACTTTCGCCAGCACTGCGAACGCGGCGAACTTGCCGAGGAAGCCAGCCATGGGAGGAATGCCGAGCAGGCTCGCCATGGCAACCACCATGCAAACCGTGATCGCAGGAGCCGAGCGAACCATGCCCGCGTAGTCGTCGATGTTTTCGCTACCGGTGGCGTTTCGCAGGAAGGCGACGATTGAGAACGCGGCCAGATTCATGAACAGGTACACGCCGAGGTAAACCAGCAAGCTGGTGAGCGCCTGCGCGGCGCCGGAGGGCTCGCCGGTCAATGTTACGAGCGCGGCGACCGGCATCATCATGTATCCCGCGTGGGCGATGGTGGAGTAGGCCAGCATGCGTTTGATGTTGGTCTGACCATACGCGGCCAGGTTGCCGAATGTGCAGGTCACCAACGCAACCACGGCAATCAGTGTGGTAAGGTACGTGCGGACCGGCCCGAGCGGATCGGTCGCTTCCGAGTCGGCCACGGTGGTCGCTGCTGTGTTGTTTGCCGCTGTGGGGTTCGAAACGGTTACTACTTGCAGTTGGGTGGGCTGTTCGGCTACCACGGGGGCCGTGGTGTCGATCGGCAGGCACGTGGCCATCACCACGCGCACCAGCAGGGCGAGGGCAGCCGCTTTCGAAGCCACCGACAGGAAGCCCGCGACCTCGGCCGTCCCCCCTTCGAACGCATCGGGGCACCAGAAGTGGAACGGGAAGGCGGAAAGTTTAAACGCCAGGCCGACACCGATCAGCAGACCAGCCAGTACCAGCGCGGCCAGCACACCAAGGTCCTGACCGCCGGCGATCAGCCCCGGCAGATCCAGTTCGGCAAGTTGCCACCCGATAGTCGGCAGGTGAGCGGTGCCCAGCAAGCCAGCCAGCAGGCTAATGCCATACAGCATCATGCCGGCCGCACCTGCTCCGTACACCGCGTATTTCAGGGCCGCTTCGCTAGCGCGGCGATTGTTTCGTACCAGACCGACCAGCACGTACGACGGGACGCTCGCCATCTCGACACCCAGGAAGAGTGTCATCAGATGGTTGGCCGACGCCATGATGCACATGCCGAGCGTCGCGCCGAGCATCAATACGTAGATGTCCTGGCCATCGAACTTGGCGGTAAGGTCGGTAAGCCGGCAGAGCAGCACCATGAGTACTGCGAACAAAAGCAACGCGAGTCGCAGGTAAACGGTCACTCCGTCGTACACCAGCATGCCGGTGAATAGTTCGGTGGAGGGGAGCGTGCCCAGGCTGGCGAAGCCATCCACCGGAGCGGCCGCGGCCAAGGCCAGGCCGGTGCCGATCAAGGCTATCACAAACGGCGGCAACACCAGAGTCAAGCGATCGAACATCCGAACCAGCAATAGCAGCACGATCGTGGTGCATAACACCAGCTCAGGGCAGTAGAGCGGAAGGCTCACGCCAAAGGTGTTGGAAACCAGGTTGTCAACAATCGATTGCAAGGCTGCGGCAGGGAGGTTCGAGGGGAGAAATAGTAGTTAACTGGCCATATCGCTATGAGTCGTTGCAGCGATTTCGGTTTCGGCAGGTTCTTCCGCCTTCTTGGCTTCGAACTTACGCGTCATGGGAGCGAGTTGCTCCACGGTGCGACTCACCGAGGGCTCCATGTAGTCGAGCACTACTCGCGGATACACGCCGAACAAGATGGCCAAGGCCAACAGCGGAGCAGCGATGCGGAACTCGCGGGAAGTAAGCGGGGTAAGGGCTTCGGGGTGCGGACCATTGTAGTCGGCTCCCAGGTAGACGCGTTGCAGAGTCCACAGGATGTAACCTGCGGTCAGGATCACTACCGAAGCGGCAATCACGGCCAGCACGATGCAGTACTTCCAGGTGGAGAGCACCACCATCACTTCGCCGACAAAACCGCACAGCCCCGGCAGACCGAGACCAGCGAAGAAAATGCCAACGGCCAAACCGCTATACACTGGCATGCGGCCAAAAATGCCACCGAACTTGTTGAGGTCGCGATGATGCACTCGGTCGTAAAGCACGCCGACCATAAAGAACATGCCGGCCGAGCTGACACCGTGAGCGATCATCTGGAACATGGCACCGTTCATGCCCCACCGCCAGTAATCGGCATTGTAGTCGGGCGACATGGCACTCCACACACCCAGGCCGAGCACGACGTAGCCCATGTGACTCACCGAACTGTAGGCGACAAGTCGCTTGAAGTCGGTTTGCGCGAGTGCGGCAAACGCTCCGTACACCATGCTGACCACGCCCAGGCTGCAGACCAGCCAAGCCAGATCGTACGCGGCTTCGGGACAAATGGGATAAGCGATGCGGATAATACCGTAACCACCCATCTTGAGCAGCACGCCCGCCAGGATCATCGAAATCGGCGTTGGTGCTTCCACGTGGGCGTCGGGCAACCAGGTGTGCACCGGCACGCTCGGCACCTTAATCAGGAAGCCGATCAACAACAGCAGGAAGGCCCACCACTCGTAGGTCATGCCGGCCAGTTTGCCTTTGAATTGGTCGGTGGTCTGCCCCAGCTCTTGCAGGGCCATGATGCTAAAGGTGTGCTGCGGAGTGGTCGCTTCGTCGATCGCTTCGATCTGAGCGGGGCTGAAGCGGAACTCCTGCAGTTTAGCGGTAGGCAGGTCGCGAACGTCGCTCGAGAAGTAGAGCATCAGAATCGCGATCAGCATCAGCACGCTGCCGAACAACGTGAACAGGAAGAACTTGATGGCGGCATACTCGCGGCGGGGGCCACCCCACACGCCGATCAAGAAGTACATCGGCAGCAGCATTACTTCCCATAGCACGTAGAACAGGAAGAAGTCGAGCGCGAGGAACACGCCGATCATGCCGGTTTCGAGCAGCAGGAACAACACGCAATAAGCCTTCACGTGTTTTTCGATCGGCCAGCTGGCACCCATCGCCAGCATCGAGATAAACGTGGTCAGCAGCACGAGCGGCAAGCTGATGCCATCAATGCCGAGGGCAAAGTAAATGTTGAACGAGGGAATCCAGTCGACAGAGAACAGGTGCTGCATGCTGTCGACACCCGCTTGGAACTGAATGCCTGGCCAGCCGAAGAGCATGCCGATCGACAGCAGGAACGTCACCACGGTGGTCCAGAACGTGGCTTTCTTAATGACTTCGGGATTATCGTTCGGAGCAAAGCACGCAATCGCTGCTGCCGCCAAGGCGGGCAGGAAGACGAGTAGGCTCAGGAAGATGGCGGGGTTATCAAGATTCATTTTTGTTTAGTGCCGTATCACGTTCGGTTCGGCCCGGCGTTAGCCGGCCAAGGCGTATTTCCAACACAGGCTGGCCGCCACGAACAAGCCGAGCGTACCGAGTACCAGGAACAACACGTATTGCCGTAGTCGGCCTGTTTGTAGTCGATGTAGCGAGTTGCCCAGGTTCCAGGTCTGCGAAGCCAGCCCGTTGAGCGAGCCGTCGACCGCACCGCGGTCGACCACTCGATCGAGCAGTTTGGCCAGTACCGTCAGGGTGCGGGCGATGCCGTTGGCCAGCGGGTCGATCACGTAGCGATCGATGCCGGCAAAGAACTTGCTTTTCAGCAGGGCTGTTTTCACAAACATCCAATCGTAGATCTGGTCGAACCACCAGCCGTTTGACAGCAATCGATGAATGGGAGCGAACGAGTCTTGCACTTCCTCGGCTCGCAGCCATCGCCAGACGTAGGTCATGGTTGCCAGCAGCAAACCACCCAACGCACAGCCAAACGCGGCCCAGCCAGCAGGTTCTTTGATCTCTGGAGCGTGACTCATATGCTCGTCGGGAATCGTCAGCCCTGTGAGCCAGTGACCACTCGTGGTTTCGAGCGTACCCGCGGGGCGGGCTTGTTCGAGCACCGCGGGGAGCGACAGCCCGCCGGTGAAAGGTATGCTCCAACCAGCGACCACCGCCAGCGTGGCCAGCAGTACCAGCGGGGCGACCATCGAACGGGGCGACTCGTGCGCGTGTTCGTACTTCTCGATGTTGGCCGGCTCGCCGGTGAAGGTCATGTACCACAAGCGGAACATGTAGCAGGCGGTAATCGCAGCGCTAATTAGCGGCAACCACAGCAGCAAGCTGTAGGTCGGCGACGGGCTAGCGATCGAGAAACTCCACGCCTGCTCGATGATCGAGTCCTTCGAGAAGTAGCCCGACAAGCCCCAGCCCCACATGGGGAAGCCAGCACCGATGATTGCCAGGCAGCCGACCAGCATCGTGTAAGCGGTCCATGGCATCTTGTGCCGGAGCCCGCCCATCTGACGCATGTCGTTGGTATGTACCGCGTGGATCACGGAGCCGGAGCAAAGGAACAGCAAGCTCTTGAAGAACGCGTGGGTCACCAGGTGGAACAGGCCAGCAAGCCAGCCACCCAATCCCAACGCGAGCATCATGTAACCAAGTTGACTAATGGTAGAGAACGCGAGCACCCGCTTGATGTCGTAAGCGGTGATGGCGACCGTCGCGGCCAGGAACAGCGTGATGGCCCCCACGGTCGCGATTACCAGCAATGCTTCGGGCACGAAGATGGGATAGCAACGCCCCACCAGATACACGCCAGCGGCGACCATCGTGGCCGAGTGCACCAGCGCCGAAACCGGCGTGGGGCCTTCCATTGCATCGGGCAACCAGGTGTGCAGCGGGAACTGGGCACTCTTGCCGACGCAACCGCAGAAGATGCCGACGCCGCCGACGAAAAGCAATAAATAGCCAGGCTGGCCTTCGCTCGATTCTTCGGAATCCGCGTGGGCGGACTCGTTGGCCATTTCGTGTGCGGGCGACTCATGCGTTGCCGACTCGCCCACCATGGCGGCGGGGGCTAGTTCATGATGATGTGCAGCCGGGCGAAGCTTCGAGAACATCCCTTGCTCGGCGGGCGTATCGCCAAACTGCAAGGTGCCGAGCGACGACCACAAAGCCATCAGGCCGATGAGCATGCCGAAGTCGCCGACGCGGTTCACGATAAACGCTTTGTTTGCAGCATTCGAAGCCGACCGGCGTTCGAAGTAAAAACCAATCAAGAAGTACGAGCAGATACCCACCAGTTCCCAGAACATGAACACCATGCCCAGGCTGCCAGCGATCAGCAGGCCGAGCATGCTAAACGAGAACAGCGACAGGTACTGATAGAAGCGATGGTACCGACCGGCGCGATGCAGGAACTCGCCGCCGTGGGTGGCGACCTCGTGATCGGTCACGTCGTGCAGTTCTTCATGCATGTAGCCCATCGAGTACACGTGCACGCAGGTGCTAATGAGCGTGACCACGGTAAACATGGCAACGGTCAGCGCATCGATGTAGTAGCCGATGGTCAGGTGCAGATCGCCGATGGAGATCCACGAGTAGAAATCGCCCGAGTAAGCGATGCTGCCCGCGTGCCCGTGGGCGTCGGCTGCGATGGGGTGGTAGGCCAGCCAGATAATGAGCGAGATCAGGCTGAGCACGAAGCTGGAACCGATCGCTCCGATGGCGATATAAGCCGCCCCCTTTTGCACTCCGTAGCCGGGGCGTTTGCCCGCCAGGAACGGAAGCGAGAAGCCGATCCATAGCATGGCGAACGACGCCAGTGGCAAGAGCCAGGCGATGCCGAGTAGCAGTGGAAGCAGGCTTTCAGGAGTCATATCGAAAACAGGACGCGGAGCGCCTTAACCTTTCAGGTCGTCGGCTCGGTCGATATCGATCGAACCAAGGCTGTTATAAAAATTCAAGGCAATCGCCAGTGCCACGGCGGCTTCGGCCGCTGCGAGCACGATCACGAACATGGCCATCAACTGCCCGTCGAGTCCCAGTGATCCCTCACTACCACGCAGGTAAGGGCTGCCGAGAGCCACTAGGTTGACGTTGGCCCCGTTGAGCACCAGTTCGATGCCCATGAGCACGCCGAGCGCGTTGCGCTTGGTGGCCATGCAGATCACACCGCAGGTAAACAGCACTGCTCCCACCACCATGTAGTGGCTCACGCCAATCGGTTCGGTAAGTAGGCTGGCGAGCAGCATCATCCGCGGACCTCGCTCGGGAAATTGGTAACGTCGTCGTTAGCTGCCTGTCGAGCCCGCGCCAGGTAGGCGGCTCCGACCAGCACGACCAACAAGTGGACCGAAACGATCAGGAAGGGGAACAAGTAGCCCGACATCCCTTGGCGAAGCTCGGCGTCGGGTTGGTCGAGTTGATCGACACGGTACCCTTCGAGCGCCATGCCGATCGGGGCGGCCGTAACGACCGGCGTATTCCGCTCGACGGCCGGGGTGTTCGTGGGTTGCCAGGCGGGCACGTTCGTCACGGTGAACGCGAGCACGAACAGCAGCACTCCCCCCACGACCAGCGCGGTAAGCAGTTCGCCGCTCGAGGTCCGCATCGCCAGGAACGGCGTTTGGGCGGTGAGCATCACACCAAACACCAGCAGCACCAGGGTGCCGCCGACGTAGATCATCAACTGCATGGCACCCACAAAGTCGGCACCTGCGAGGAAGAACAGCCCTGCGGTCGCGGAGAGCGACAGCACCAGGTAGAACGCCATGCGGACGATGTTGTTCGACAACACCACCGCGATCGCGAATCCACCAGCCAGCAGGCTGCAAAGCAGGAACAGGAAGCTCGACCAGATCATGGTTGACCCTCCTGCGAGTGATTGGTTTCGTTCTTGGCGATCAACGCTTCCTCGGCTGGCGGGGTCGCGAGCTCGGGCTCGACGAGCGGCTTTTCGGTCACCATGCGATTTGCGGCCGGGGCTTGCAGCAAGCCGAGGAACACGCGGTCGGGCATGGCTACGTGCCAGAGAGCCGCGCCGACGAACATCGCTGCGGCAATCGGCGTGCAGTACTTCAAGCAGGTGGTCATTACCTGATCGATACGCAAGCGAGGCAAGGTCCACCGCACCCACATCATCACGATCACCAGCAGGATGGCTTTCACGAGCACGTTCACCAGGCCGATCAAGTTGCCGATATAGCCGAGCACCGCGATGTCGTTGCCACCGAGACCGAGGAGGTCGCCGATTGGGATCGGACCGTTCCAGCCGCCTAGGAACAGAATCGACGCCAGCAAGCTAACTGCGAGCATCGAACCGTACTCGGCCATGAAGAAGAAGCTCCAGCGGAGACCGGAGTATTCGGTATGGAAACCAGCCACCAGTTCGCTCTCGGCCTCGGCCAAGTCGAACGGGGCGCGATTCACGCTGGCGGTTGCACAGGTGAAGTAAACCCAGAACACCAGGAAGGTGAACGGATCGTGCAGCAGGTACCAGTTGGTGAACCAGCCTTGTTGCTTGTCGCCGATCACGACCAGGTCCATCGAGCCGGCCAGCATCACCGGTATCACCACGCAGAGTCCCAGCGGTACTTCGTAGCTCACCACTTGGGCGGCCTCACGCATGGCTCCGAACAGCGACCACTTCGACGCCGAACCATACCCGGCGAGGATCACGCCGAACACTTCGAGCCCCATTACTGCGAGCACGAAAAACACGCCGACGTTCAGGTGTTGAGCGACGAACGGAAAATCACGCCCGGCAAAAGGGATGGCGATGAATCCTGCCAGCGACGCACAAAAGCTCACATAAGGAGCAATGCGGAACATCATCTGATCGGCGTCGCCCGGCACCAGGTCTTCTTTGGTCAGCAGCTTCAAGCCATCGGCCAACGTTTGCAGCCAGCCAAACTTGCCACCCACGCGAGTGGGGCCCAGGCGGTCCTGGATGCGACCCGCGACTTTTCGTTCGAGCCAGATGAACAGCAGCGATGAGCTGGCAATCAGGCCCAGAACCAGCGATACGTACACCAACGCAGCCAGCACGTATCCGATGGGATGGTTTAGAGGTACAGCTCCTCCAAACCAGCTCAGGATCCAGTCGAATAGTCTGTTTAGCGGCTCAGCCACGATGCTTTCCGTGCCGGTAAGTTGTCAGCGATCAGGTCGCTGATTAAAGCGAAGTTGTCAGTGAATATCGCACACGTTGTATCGAGTGTCGAGGGATTGCTGGTGGTGTTCGAGGTGGACCGAAACAAGACCTAGCGGTCTATTTCTCCCATCACCAAGTCGAGCGAGCCCACGATCGCCGGGACGTCGGCAATCAGGCAGTCGCGACATAGTTCTGGGACCACCGACAAGTTGGCGAGCGAGCTACTACGAGCCCGAGCACGCCAGGGAATCGCATTGCCATCCGAGACAATGCCGAATCCCATTTGGCCGCGAGGACACTCGGTTTCGAGGTAGGCCTCGCCAGCGGGTAGTTTCTGGGTAAGTTTGATCGGCTCGCCGATGCTGCCTTCGGTGGTGCGATACTTTTCGATCGCTTGGCGCACCAGGCGGATCGACTGCACTACTTCGAGCATGCGAACGTAGAACCGATGCCAACAATCGCCGAGCACCGCTTCGAGCGGCACCGCGGGATACTCTTGGTCGGCAGGGTACTGGCCACGGCGCTCGACCACGATCTCGTAGTCGTAGCCTTCGTACATTTTGGTGAAGATCGGTTCGCCATCGCGGCGCAGGTCCCAATCGACTCCGCTGCCACGCAGCACGGGGCCGCTGCACCCGTAGTTGATTGCCAGTTCTGGCGACATGATACCGATGCCCGCGGTCCGTTTGATGAACACCGCGTTGCTGGTGAGCAGCGTGTGGTACTCGTCGATCACCGGCACAAACTGGTCGAGAAACGACAGGCACTTCTCCATCCAGCCCGGGGGCAGGTCGCCGGTTGCACCGCCGACGGTGATGTAGCTATAGGTGAGTCGGGCGCCGCAGACGTCTTCGAATAAGTCGAGTATTTTTTCGCGTTCTCGGAAGGCGTACAGGAACGGGCTGAAGCTCCCCAGGTCGAGCCCGTAGGCGCCCATGCCGACCAGGTGGCTGGCAATGCGGTTCAGTTCGGTGATCAAGACCCGCAGATGGCGGCCCTTTTCGGGCACTTCGATGCCCATCAGCTTCTCGACCACCAAGGCCCAGCCGAGATTCATGTTCATCCCAGCCAGGTAGTCCATGCGGTCGGTATACGGAATGTACTGCCGGGGGGTGAGGTTCTCGCCGATCTTTTCGGCACACCGGTGCAAATACCCGATGTGCGGCATCACTTCACTGACGACTTCGCCGTCGGTTCGCAGCACCAGTCGCAACACACCATGCGTGCTGGGATGCTGTGGTCCCATGTTGACCAGCATCTCGTCGGTACGAACATCGAGTTCGATGGTGTTGGTTGCCGTGGTGTTGGACATGCCGTTGCTTTTCGAAGTAACTCGCGAAGGGATGAACTGCCGGTGAAAGGTGGGGGCGACTCGTGTGGATGGCTAACGACCGCGAATGCCGTGGTACTCCAGCGGCATCTCGTAGTCTTTGCGAAGCGGATGGCCTTGCCAGTCTTCAGGGCAGAGGATCCGCCGCAGATCGGGGTGGCCAGTGAACTCGATGCCCACCAGGTCGTAGACTTCCCGCTCGTGCCAGTCGGCAGTCCGCCAGATGTTCGAAACGGTTGGCACTTGCGGAATCATCTCGGGCTCGTCGTTCTGCCAGCGCGGTAGCATGAGCTTCACGACGAGTAGGTGTTTGTGCTGCAAGCTCGTCAGGTGGTACAGCAACTCGATGTGAGGTTGCCACTTCACCTTCTTTGCTTTCTTCTCATCCGGTTCGCAGTAGTCGACCCCGGTGATGCAGTTCAGGTAGTTGAACGCGAGCGTTGGTTCGTCTTTTAGGAACTGAGCGACGCGCGGCCAGTCGTCGACGCTTACTTCGATCCATGGATCGACCGCCTCGGACACCGCTTGCATCGTGGCGCCCGGGAAACGCTCGGTGAGAACCTTGTGGATCGTAGTGAAGTCAGCCATGGAATCGACGAAAAGTGGTTGAAAGGCGGGGCTCAGGCAGCCCGTATTTGGGTGGAATTGTTCGTGGTAGGCACCGAGCGAACCGCCCGCACCCAGTCGAGGTCGCCCCGTTTCCAGACGTAGGCAAAGCCGACCATCAATACCGCGAAGAACACCGCGATGTCGACGAGCGACGTCCGCACGATGTGCGTGGCCATCTGCTGGGTCGCGGCTTTGGTCTGACCGCGAGGGTCGGTGGTTAGCTGCAACGCTTCGGCTTGTTCGGCGGTGAGCGTCGGCGACGTCGGATGCCGGATGCCAAGTTCGCGAAGCTTCTGCTCCGCAAAGGGCGACAGTTGCGTGGCTGGGGCATCGTAGTTGTCCATGTCGGCCGCCACGATCGGAGCACTGGTGGCCGCTAGTTCGTTCGCTTTGCCAAACACCGTGGCCCAGGGAAAGAAGAAGGCCACTTCGACATCAAAAATGATGAACAGCAACGCGACCACGTAAAATCGGAGGTCGAACTGCACGAAGCTCGAGCCAATGGTCGGCTCGCCGCACTCGTAGATTTCCAGCTTTTCTTCATTCGGTTTGCTGGGCCGGCAGAAGTAGCCGATCAGCAAGTTCGCGAACAAGAAGACACCACCCACCAGCACGAACAGGGCAAGGAAGCCAACGATTTCGGTAGGAGTTGCCATGGGATGTTCGGGGGACGTTTATGAAGCGGAGGTTTGATTCGGCCCGCCGTGGACGGGCGCGATGACTTGTTTGGATTCGTGCACCGCGGTGGGATTGAGCGTGGCTCGCCCCCAAGCGACATCGAGCGGCAACCGCGAGAAGTCCACCAGGCAACCATCGCGCGAGTAGCAGCTCAGGTCGTGGTTTGCCCCCATGAAAATGCAATCCACCGGGCAGGGTTCCACGCAGAGTGCACAGAACATGCACTTGCTGTAATCGATGGTAAAGCCGGTGACCTTAAAGCCTTTGGCTCCTTCGACCCGCTCCTTGCCGATGTAGATGCAGTCCACCGGGCAAGCTTTCGCGCACTGATCGCACGCAATGCACGTGGTCAGGTCGAAGCGGTGGAATCCCCGATAGCGGGCCGAAACAGGCACCGGCAGCTCGGGATACTCGAAAAGCTCGGTAAAGGCTTTACGCTCAGGGCGTAGGGTCCGCACCCACATGCGAAGCGTCACCCACAAACCGTGGGCAACGGTGCTGACCGTCTCGATGATATTCCCTAGCCAGGGCCAGGATTTTTTAATTGCTGTGACCATGGTAGTCCTGCGACTTCCTTGTGAAGTCGGCGATTATAGGGCATGCAAGGCCTTGCCTAATAGCCCCGGCGGGAACGTGCAAAATGGCTGTCGTGAATGCGGGTCTCCGCTGATTCTGGGCCTGGTGGACGCAGGATCCGGGGAATCGGCGTTACCGGCATGCAAAATACACGCCAATCTCTTGCCGTTCGCTTGACTATTGACTAGCTGCTCGTAGAGTGAAGGTAGGAAAAATGTCGTCAAGGGGGGATTCGTCCTTCCGCAGTTTGGGACGGCATGCGTGTAAGACATGAGAGTCGGACAGGTGGCCTACGAGCCGACCCCGGCCACCAAAATGAAGGAATCGAACCATGTTAGTGCTCTCGCGGAAGAAGAACGAGAGTATCGTTATCAACGACGATATCACCATTGTGGTGGTCGAAATCCGTGGCGACAAAGTACGCCTGGGGGTTGAGGCTCCCAAGGAAGTACCGGTACACCGTAACGAAGTGTACGAGGCCATCCGTCGCAGCCAAAATGTTGAGCAGGCTCAAAATGTTGAGCAGACCGGCGATTCGTCGGCCGCTGCTGAGTAGTTTCCTGCCATTCGGTAAACACCGCTCAAATTATTGCAGCGGTTGCTCAATTCTTTTGTGGTTAATTGCCGATACCTGTAGTTCAACCTGCTGGGGTGGGTTGACGATTGGCCGTTAGCTTTCTATACCAAGTTGCTTACCCGAAACGTGGTAACAACAGCTAAGCGGGCACCGGCCTTTCTTAGCGAACCTCCCCGGGTGCAAAAGCCTCTCTTTTGGGGCAATTGCGAATAGACGGCCCCTTCGTCTAGTGGTCTAGGACTCCGGCCTTTCACGCCGGCAACACGGGTTCGAACCCCGTAGGGGTCACTTTTAGTGGAAGCAGACCTCGGGAATCGCAAGATTCCCGAGGTTTTCCGCTTTCTGGGCTGTCGCTTGGTTTTGCACCGCAGTTTCCGGTGCCTTCTTCAGCGAATCTTCAGTGCTAGGTTCCGAGGTCGAAGTCGATATCGAGAGTCTGACGACGGTGCTGGACCGCTAATTGTCTGTTTGAGGATCTGCGGTATCTGTTGCTGGGAATTCATCACCGCCTGCGTTTTGGGCGGACTGCTCGTTTTGGCCTTGAGGCTCTTGGTGCTGGCGGTCGCGAGGAAAGGCAGAACGCAGGCCGTCGATATGTTCGTGCAAATCGGACCGAATGGTGGCCCACATTGGGTCCAGGATAAAGTCAATTCCTTCGCGTCTCGCAAGCTTTGCTGCTGGTACGAAATCGCTATCTCCAGAAACTAGGACTATCTGATCGACCTGCTTCTTGTAGGCCAATGAAGCGATGTCCAAGCCAATCCTGATGTCAACACCCTTCTGTTTCGCATCATAGACAACGTCTTCGTCCTTCAATTCGCTAAGTTTCGTCGAGCCGCGAAGTAGTTTGGTGAGTTTCTTACCACTCAATTTCCACTCCGCCGAATCACCATTAATGTAGCCAAGTCTGATTGCTACTTTTCGCTTCCGTTTTAGCAACTCAAAAAATGAGGTTCGCCAAATCGCTGTTGCGCTCTTACCGAGATCGATTCCCTTTTTCGAAACAGGGTTTTGGATCCTCTTGGTGAGTGGAGCACAGTCGTAATAGAAAATGCGGTACAGGGAGCGTTTTTTGCTACTACCCTTCCCACCCGTCGACGGACTCCTGTCTCGTAGGTGTTCGTTGCACATCCAGACCATGTCTTTCGCTACTTGGTCAGGTGTTGCCGAACCCCGGAGATAGCGATATCGCTTAAGAAAGAAGCTACCGTCTACTAGAATTGCTGTCGGCATAAAAAGAACCCCCTGGTTTCAGCCACCCCGCAATAGATTGGGAGCGCGTACTAGCAGGGGGTTGTTCTTTGAAGTTGGAGTCAATGGGTAATCCCATCAACATACAAATTATGGCATCGTTATCGTCAAATTTCAAACAGTATCCTTTGCTTTGTAGCAAATAATTCCATAAATAGTTGGTGGAAAAGGGTTTGCGTCATTTTGTGCGTTTCGACAGTTGGTGTTTGATACTTTCATTTATTCATGTGACGCTCGCAATTACCACCACCCTAGCCCCCTCCGTAAAGCCGCCCGATTAACCATTTTTCGCTTCGAAATGGCCACCTCATCTGCTATAACGGAGTGGGGTACAAGTGTATATGTGTTGGTTTGGTTTTCGGTGATTGGTTAGGTAAAAAAACAGGGGGAGTCGGATGGATTGCAAGCGTCGATTGCTGAGTGTGAGGCAACAGCGTTCGGCATGGGGCACTTACCCGCCATTTGCCCCCACTCGCTGCCGGGGTGGGGCGAAATGGTGGGACGGCGGTTTCGGGGCGCGCGAAAAAGTGTCGGTAAAACAAGCTTCTATGTGAAGTCCGCCAGGCTGGTGAAGCCAGAATAAAGCCCCCACGAATCGATTTCGCGGTTTTGGGGGCAAAACTCCGGAGCCCTTCACCGGCCCCCGGCGAGCGACTCGCTGCGGGTGTTCGACGGCCAACTGAATCGCTAGAGTGCAGTGCTGCCCCCCCCGTCGCTGGGCACCGCGTATTGATAGGCTCCGTTCCGCGGAGCATGTTCATCTTCGTTCCTCTCATTTCATTGCATCGATCCATGTACGACGCCTTGCTACTGGTTTCGTTCGGAGGCCCCGAGGCACCCGACGAGGTCATGCCCTTTTTGGAAAACGTGTTGCGGGGCAAGAACGTGCCTCGTGAGCGGATGCTCGAAGTCGCGGAGCACTACCAGCACTTCGGCGGGGTCAGTCCCATCAACGAGCAGAACCGGCAGTTGATCGCTGCGCTCAAGGACGACTTTGCTGCCAACGGAGTGGAGCTACCGATCTATTGGGGCAATCGCAATTGGCATCCACTGCTGCCCGACGCGCTGACGCAGATGAAGCAAGACGGGGTGAAGCGGGCGCTGGCGTTCTTCACCAGTGCGTTCAGCAGCTACAGCGGTTGCCGGCAGTATCGCGAGAACATTGCCGACGCGCAGCAAGAGGTCGGCGACGGCGCGCCCGAAGTGCACAAACTGCGGATGTTCTTCAACCATCCTGGGTTCGTCGAACCGATGGCCGAGAACGTTCGCAACGCTTACGCGTCGATCGACGAGGAGCGGCGGGCCGAGGCCAAGCTGTTGTTCACCGCGCACAGCATTCCCATGTCGATGGCCGAGAACTGCAAGTACGAGTTGCAACTGAACGAAGCGTGTCGCCTGGTGGCCGAGCAGGCCGGAGTCGGGGCGTGGGAGCTGGTGTACCAGAGCCGCAGCGGCCCGCCGATGCAGCCTTGGCTCGAACCGGATGTTTGCGACCACTTGCGCGAACTCAAATCGCAGCAGCCTGAGTTGAACGATGTGGTGATCGTGCCGATCGGGTTTACGTCGGATCACCTCGAAGTGCTGTTCGACCTCGATACCGAAGCCAAGCAGGTGGGAGAAGAGCTGGGCGTGAACGTCGTGCGGGCGGCCACGGTTGGCACCCATCCTCGGTTTGTCGCGATGATTCGCGAGCTGGTGCTCGAACGCATGCAGCCGGAGTGCGAGCGTTTGGCCCTCGGCGAGCTAGGCCCGAGTCACGATGTATGCCCGGAGGATTGCTGTCGCTATACGCCGCGTCGGCCGCCAGTGGCCAGTTAGGAATTCAGCCGCCAGTTAGGAATTCAGTAGCCGAGTAGATTATTCGCTGCCAAGTAGGTTGCAAATCGATTGTTTGTGAGGAGTGTGTGATGCCAGTCGAAAGTCGAAAGTTAGGCACCTCGGGTTGCTCGGTGGCTCCCATTGCGCTGGGGTGCTATCCGATTGCCGGAGTCACGACGCTCGGAGCCAACGAGGCCGATAGCATCGCGACGATCCAGGCTTGTTTCGATTTGGGAATCAACCATCTCGATACCGCTTACGTGTATGGCGAGCATGGCGAAAGCGAGAACCTGATTCGCCAGGCGATCGCCGGGCGGCGCGACGAGGTGGTGATCGCCACGAAGGGTGGCATCCACTTCGAGTCGGGCAGCATGGTCAACGACGCCCGCCCCGAGACGTTGCTCCGCGAGTGCGACGAGAGCCTGCAGCGGCTTGGGACCGATCGGGTGGAGCTGTATTACTTGCACTCGCCCGATCGTGAGCGGCCGATCGAGGAGTCGGCCGCTGCGATTGCCAAGCTCATCGAGCAGGGCAAGGTGCTCTCGGCCGGGCTGAGCAACGCGACGCCGGAGGAAATGGAAGCGTTTCACGCGGTCTGTCCGCTGTCGATGGTGCAGCTTCCCTACAACATGCTGCAGCGGGGGATCGAGCAGCGGACGGTCCCCTGGTGCCAAGAGAATGGCATCGGCATCGCGGTCTACTGGGCGCTGATGAAGGGCCTGCTCGCTGGCAAGCTGCCGCGCGATGGTCAGCTGGCCGAAGGGGACTCGCGGCGCAAGTATCCCATGTTCCAGGGGGAGGAATATCGCAAGAATCTCGATTTTGTCGATCGCTTGCGGGAGATCGCCGAGCCGGTCGGGCTGTCGGTCGCTCAGTTGGTGGTCGCCTGGACCATCCGGCAACCTGGCATCACCGTGGCCCTTTGCGGGGCGAAGCGTGCGTATCAGATCACCGAAACCGCGGTCGCCCAGCAGGTGGAGCTCACGCCCGAGGTGCTCCAGGCAATCGACGACGCGCTAGCCGAGCGGGGCGAAGCTTTAACGAATCGGCAATTTGAGTAACCTCACTCGTTTTCAAAGGGGGAAAATATTTGCGATCGCTGGTGCTTAATTTGCTGGCAAAATGCCAAAATGGCGACTAGGCTTTCACTATGCCCAAAGTGCTCCTAACCGCCTATGCACCGTACGACGATTGGTCCGCCAACGCGAGTTGGATGGTATTGCAGGAAGTTACCCGCGACCTGCCGGCCGAAATCGAACTGGTTACCCGCTTGTACCCCGTCGATTTTGCGGAAATGACCAACCGGCTCGGGCAGGATCTCACATCGGACATCGACATCGCGATTCATCTCGGGCAAGCGCCTGGCAACTCGCGCATCGATCTGGAGTCGGTCGCCATCAATTGCGGCAAGCTTCGCGATCAACGACCCGAAGAAGCCTGGCCGCTGGTCGAAGGTGGCCCAGTCGCTTATCAGTCGTCGCTGCCGTTGGCCGAGTGGGCGCGTCAGATGCGGAGCGAGGGAGTGCCAGCCGAGGTGTCGCACCACGCAGGTACCTACCTGTGCAATGCGATCCTGTATATGTCGCACCATCTTTCGGTCGAAAACGCGTTGGGCGTGCAGTCGGCGTTCATGCATGTGCCGGTTGCTCCGGAGCAGGTGATCGCTCGCCGGATGGATTTGGCGTCGTTGCCGATTGCCGAAACGGCCCGCGGCTTGCGCGTGGTGCTGGACGACATTGCCGCTCGGGTGCCTGCACGGTAGGCTGTCGGGATGAGCAAATTCACTGTCATCCTGCCAGCAGCTGGTCGTAGCCAGCGGTTCGGCGATAAGAACTACAAAAAGCCGTTTGCCCCGCTGGCCGATCGGGCGGTGTGGCTGCACACGGTCGAGCGATTCGCCAGTCGCAAGGACGTCTGTCAGACGATCCTGGTGATTGCCGAAGAAGATCGCGAGGCCTTTAACGCCAAGTTCGGCGCGAACCTGGCGTTCATGGAAATCGACGTTGCCATCGGCGGCAACGAGCGAACCGACTCGGTGGCTGCCGCTCTTGAAAAGGTAAGCGACCAAGCGGAATACATCGCCATCCACGACGCGGCCCGCCCGTGCGTGGAGGATAAGTCGATCGATGCGGTATTCGCAGCGGCCGAGAAGTCGGGCGCGGCGATCCTGGCGACCCAGGTGGCTTCGACCTTGAAGCGTGCCGAGGGATCGGGCAAGACGCCGGCGATCGCGGAGACCGTGTCGCGCGACGGACTATGGGCCGCGCAAACGCCGCAGGTCTTCGCCCGCCAGCTCATCGAGCAAGCTTACGCCAATCGAGGTAGTGAGCCGGCCACCGACGACGCACAACTAGTCGAGCGACTCGGTCACCAGGTGACGCTGGTGCCTGATTCGCCGCTGAATATCAAAATTACAACACGACGCGACCTTCGCTTAGCCGAGCTAATACTGAAGACGGCCGCCCCCAAAAAGCCGGATGGCATCGCCCATCCCTTCGCGGGCGACGACCTCTGGCGGTAACGAAGGTCGGGCATCCATTCATCGTTAGATTCGAAACCAACACACAACGAGTTATGACTTTTTTAGACGATCTTCGCTGGCGGAATCTTGTTCACCAAACCACCGACGACGAGGGACTCGGCGGGTGGTTAGAGGAGAAATCTCGCACGGTGTACGCCGGGTTCGATCCCACTTCCAATAGCCTGCACGTGGGCAACCTCGTCGCGTTGATGCTACTCCGCCGGTTCCAGCGGGCGGGGCACAAGCCGATTGCCTTGGTGGGCGGCGCCACCGGCATGATCGGCGATCCCAGCGGCAAAAGCGCCGAGCGTAACTTGCTGTCGCGCGAGGTACTCGAGCAGAACGTCGCTGCGATTCATACGCAGGTCGGCAAGTTCCTGGACTTCGAGTCGGGCGACAACTCCGCCGAGCTGGTGAACAATCTCGATTGGATTGGCAAGTTCAGCTACATCGATTTCCTCCGCGACATCGGCAAGAACTTCCCGGTGAACGTGATGCTGGCCAAGGACTCGGTGAAAGGCCGCCTGGGACGCGACGACGCTGGCATAAGCTACACCGAGTTCAGCTACATGCTGCTGCAAGCGTACGACTTCGTTCACCTGAATCAGGCGTTTGGATGCGAGCTGCAGATCGGCGGTAGCGACCAGTGGGGCAACATTACCGCGGGTACCGACCTCGGCCGGCGGATGCACAGCCTGCAACTCCGCGGCATGACCGCTCCGCTGCTGCTGAAGTCGGATGGCTCGAAAATGGGCAAGAGCGAGTCGGGAGCCGTGTGGCTTTCGGCCGAGCGGACGAGCCCCTACCAGTTCTACCAATACTGGTTGAATGTCGACGATGCCGACGCGGGCAACTGCCTGCGGGTGCTCACCGAGTTGCCGCACGACGAGATCGAAGCCCTCGATGCCAAGCGGGAAGAGGCTCCTGAGAAGCGCGACAGCCAGCGTCGGCTCGCCGAATCGCTCACCGAACTGGTGCACGGCGCCAGCGGGCTGACCTCCGCCCAGCGGGCGACCGAATTCCTGTTCGGTGGCGAGATTTCCGATGTTAGCGATGCGGAGCTTGGTTCCATCTTTGCGGACGTGCCGAGCTGCGAGGTGCCAAGGACCGACCTGGCGGCCGGCATCGGGCTGCTCGACCTGTTGGTGGCAACTCCCTTGGCCAAGAGCAAAGGCGAGGCCCGCCGCACCGTGCAGCAGGGGGGGGCCTACGTGAACAACCGCCGGGTCGAGCAGGTGGACGCCGTGCTGACCGAGGCCGATTTAGCCAGCGAAACGGTCATGGTTCTCCGCAGCGGCCGCAAAAAATACGCCCTGGTCCGATTTGTGTAATTCGTTACCTGACAACGGCTTGGGCCGGTTGCTAGCCCGCCAGCCACGATTTACACTAAGTGGTTTGTCGCGTAGGTAACCGGCCAGCATATTCGGTTCGCAATTGTTCGCGAACCATGCTATCGCCGGGTGCGTATTGCATACCGACTTTTCAGGCGAACTGTCTGAGCTTCTCGCCCCGTTCGGGCGAAGCGGCTCATCCCACGATCCATCACCCCCATCATCGGCCACTCTGACGAGGATTCCCGAATGGCGGACAACGACAACGTAGTGGTCGAAGCGCGTGCCCTCTCCAAGGTTTACCGCGACTTCTGGGGCCGTCAAAAAGTGCGGGCGCTCAAGGCGCTCGACCTCGAAATCTACAAAGGCGAGATTTTCGGACTCCTGGGTCCGAATGGCTCGGGCAAGACAACCACGATCAAGCTGTTGCTTGGCCTGTTGTTTCCCACCGAGGGCGAAGCCCTGGTCTTGGGACAGCCGGCAACGAATGTTACCAAAAACGAGCGAATCGGTTACTTGCCGGAAGAGTCGTACCTGTACCGCTTTTTGAATGCGGAAGAGACGCTCGACTTCTACGGCCGCCTGTTCAACATCTCGCCAGATGTTCGCCGGGAGCGCATCGACAAGCTCATCAAGCAAGTCAAGCTCGGCGACGCTCGCAAGCGTCAGCTCCGCGAATACTCCAAAGGTATGACCCGCCGCATCGGTCTGGCGCAAGCGCTGATCAACGAGCCCGATTTGATTTTCCTCGACGAACCAACCAGTGGTCTCGACCCGATTGGTACGCGGGAAATGAAGGACTGGATTCTCGAGCTGCGAGATCAAGGCAAAACCGTCGTGATGTGCAGTCACCTGCTGGCCGACGTGCAAGACGTGTGCGATCGCATCGCCATTCTGCATCAAGGCGAGCTCAAAGAGCTGGGCCGGGTGGACGACCTGCTAAAGGTCGAAGACGTCACTCAGGTCTCGGCTCGTGGCCTTTCGCAAGATTGCCAGAATGAGATTCGCGACGTCATCGCCCGCCACAATGGCGAGCTATTGTCGATGGAGAATCCGACGACCACGCTCGAAGAGTTGTTCCTGTCGATCGTTCGCGACAGCGAAGCTCGCCCTGGCCGCCGTGTGGTGAAGCAAGACCCGGAGAGCCCACCGGCCGATTCTGCCGCGTCGAGCGACGCCAACGCTTAATTCGTGACGAAGTCTTACTCGTCGGTCCCGCATTTTTGGCCCTAGTTCCCGACCCGCAGCAATGATTCAAGAAAAGCCGCTTCTGCCGTTTGAACAGTGGCTGTTGCAGTTCGATACGGAGCGCTGGGGCGCTTTGTGGCACTTTCTCATAGTGCTCGTGGTGCTTGGTGCCTTGGCCATGCTGCTGGGCCTAGCCATCGGCACCGTGCTGTACGGGCCGGTCAAAGCTGGCGAACGCGTTTACCGTGTGGTTGCCAACGCGCTGCACGAGCTGTTCTACGTGTCGCCCCGCCGGGTGTGGGCCATCGCCCGCGTTGCCATGCAGGAAGCCCTTCGTCGCCGCGTGCTGGTCGCCATGGCGGTGTTTTTGCTGTTAATGCTATTTGCAGGCTGGTTCCTCAAGACCGATCGCGAGCCGGCAAAGCTCTACCTCAGTTTCGTGCTCACCGCGACCTCGTACCTGGGGTTGCTGATTGCGCTGCTGCTGGCGGTGTTCAGCCTGCCGAACGACTTCAAGAGTCGCACCATCTATACCATCGTCAGCAAGCCAGTGCGATCGATCGACATCATCGTCGGTCGTATCCTGGGGTACACCCTGGTCGGCACCGTGTTGCTGTTAATCATGGGTGCCAGTAGCTACGTGTTCGTCATCCGGGCGCTCAACCACACGCATACGATTGCGGTGCAGGAAGAGCTACCCGAGTTCACCAGCTACGACAAAGGGCATCGTCACCTGCTGGAGAAGAACGAAGTCGGCGAGGTGATTGCGGTCTATGAACACGACCACGAGCATACGGTTACCGAGAAAGATGGTCGCTACGTGGTGTCGCCTCCACTCTCGACGATGAAAGCCCGAGTGCCACTGGGCGGAGATATCCGCTTCATCAATCGACAGGGCATCGAGGTCGAACGTGGCGTGAGCGTTGGTAAAGAGTGGGGCTACCGCAGCTTTATCGAAGGCAGTACGCAAGCCGCGGCAATCTGGCGATTCAAAGGAATCGACGAGAGTGTGCTGATTGAAGATGCGGAGGATGGAAAGTATCTGCCAATCGAGCTGATTGTGCGAGTGTTCCGTACCTGGAAGGGCGATATCAACAAGCCGATCGAAGGTATCATTCAACTGCAGAGCACCGACGGCACCGTGAAGACCGAGCCCGAGTTCTTCTACGCCAAAGATGGCTCGATCGATACAAAGTACTTCCCTCGCGAACTCACCGATACGAACAACCAGCCGGTCGATCTGCTCGAAGATCTGGTCGACGACGAAGGGCAAATCGATGTTGTCGTGCAATGCATCGAGCGGGCGCAGTACTTTGGTTTTGCCCAAGGCGACTGCTACATCCACTTGGGGGATGCGTCGCCGGTGTGGAACTTCTTTAAAGCCTACCTGAGCATTTGGGTGCAAATGGTGTTGGTGATTTCCATCGCGGTGACGGCCAGTACCGTGCTGAGCGGTCCGATTGCGATGCTCTTCACCTGCTCGTTTATCCTGCTGGGTTTCTTCCGCGACTTCTTTGTCGGCGTCGCCCAAGGCACCCAAGAGGGTGGCGGTCCCATCGAGGCCCTGGTGCGTATCGTTACGCACATGAATCTGATCTCCGATTTCCGCGATAAGAATATCGCGATTCAAATCATGCGTTGGATCGACGATGGCTTGCAATTCCTGATGGTCTCACTTGCCAGCGTGCTACCCAATTTCAATGATTTCAACGTATCGAATTATGTCGCCTACGGATTTGATATCCCCGCCAATCTGGTTGCCCAGCAACTGGTAACGTGTCTGGCCTACGTGATCGGGCTGGCCGTCGTGGGATACTTCCTGTTGCGTAATCGTGAGGTAGCGAAATGAACAAGCAGGCTTCGTTTCAACGCAAAGTGGCCTACTTTTTGGGCATCGTCATCTTGCTGTTTCCGCTGGCTTTCCTCAGTCGGCCGGCCACCGTTACCGAAGGTGGCGGTTTGCTTTCGCAGAAAAAGCAACAATATGGCCTAAGTCAGGCAAGTTTGGGCGAGATCGACCCGGCCAGCGAAACCATGAAGCTCGCTACGCTCGGGCTCCGCGGCTTGGCGGTGAACCAACTGTGGCGCAAGGCCGACGAGTACAAGAAGAAGGAAGACTGGACCAACCTCACCGCAACGCTTGAGCAGCTTGCTCGCTTGCAACCGAACATCATTACGTTCTGGAAGTTCCAGTCGTGGAACGTTAGCTATAACGTCTCGGTGCAGTTCGACGACTATCGCGATCGCTACTATTACGTTCGCGAAGGAATCGAATTCCTACAGCAAGGTGTCCAGAAGAATAAAGAAAATCGCCAGGTTCCCCAGCTATGGTGGGATCTCGGATGGTTCGTTGGTCATAAGATCGGTCGGGCCGACGAGTCGGTGCAGTACCGCGAGTTGTTCAAGAACGATGACGAGTTCCACGGCGACGATCCCCCACCCGGCAGCGACGAGCGCGACAACTGGCTCGTATCGAAGAAGGAATACAACAACGGCATCATCTCCGTGCAGGAGTATGGCAAGAGCATTGGTAAGAAGAGCGAAAAGATCTTCTATTCCAGCCCGGCCAAATCGCAGATGAGCTATGCCGAAGCGATCGAGAACGAAGGCGAGTTTGCCAAGGGGCAAAATGCTTGGAAGGTGGCTTCCGACGACTGGAGTGAGTTTGGCGATCGTTGGATCGAGCACTCCACTGGACGTCGCTTGCAGTTAGGACACGAGGACGAGCTTGCAGCGCAAGTAAAAGAGTTGGAGGGACAGCTGTCGGATCTGGCTCCCGGACTGCGAGACAAGATGGTGGAAGAACGCCGCGCGCAGTTGAGCGAAGCCCAACGCACCGCGCTCCACACGCCAGAAGATAAACGTACCGATGAGCAATGGGCTTTGGCTGGCGAGGCCGAGCAGGCGATTCAAGTCAACGACCTGCAACTAGCTAAGCGTCTGGAGTCGGAGCATCCCGAGCTTCGCAAGCAAGTCGGCATCCTGGTGCAGAAGTTGGCCGACATGCGGACCAATCTGATCTTTACCGATCGCTATAAGAGCGACGCCAACTACGACTACTGGAAGCTGCGGGCCGAGTTTGAGCAAACCGACACGGCGGTGGAAGCACGTAGCAAGATCTTCGAGGGCAAGAAAGCTTGGAAGGAAAACCAAGACACGGTTACCGCCAAGAAGTTGTACGACGAAGGTTTTGTGTTGTGGAACGAAGTGCTGCAAAACTTCCCAGAGTTGCGAGATCCCGACGGCACGACCGGCGATGATCTGATGGTGTTCATTGTCGACTATCGCGACCTGCTGAATGCCAAGGGGGATGCGTTCCCCGATGATTTCCTGCTGTGGGACATCATCGAGAATTTCGATGTCGAGGACCAATTCTCCGAAGAGCTGGCCCAGCGTGAACGTCGCAAAAACAAGCCCGCTGAAGAGTCGTCCGATGCGGAGCAGGAGTCAGCTCCCGCCAGTGAGGACTCTACCCCAGCAACGGATGAATCGGCTACCGAACCCGCTGCTGAAGAGGAGTCGACTCCGGCCGAAATGACCGAAGAGTCTGCAGGCGAAGAAGCGTCGGCGGAAGAGGCTCCTGCTGAGGAGCCAGCAGAGGAAGCCACTCCGACAAAAGAACCTGGTGCTGAAGCAGCCGAGCAGCCATCGACCGAGGGCGAACAACCCTCAGAATCCGTAGAACCGTCTGACACCGAGTCGGGCGGAGAGGCCGAGGAGGACTCGTCGGCGGGCGAAAATAGCGGCCAATAATCTCTTCTTTTGGTCGAACAGATCTCATGGAAGCGTTTGTTTGTAACGTATTTTTTCCGAGAGATTTTCCGTCCACGCCTGCTTGGGGGGTGGCCCCGTTGCGTTGATACTGCGTCGCGACTACCGTTGTGAATTGTTGCAATCGCGGTATGTACCGCAAACCGAAACCCACGCCATAGGTTGAAGGAATGCGAATTGTTGTGTTGGGAGCCGGAACCGTAGGGTACTCGGTCGCTGCCATGTTGTGTCGCAATGGACACAGCGTGACCGTGGTCGATTCGAACGCTGCCAACATCAAACACGTGAACGAAACCCTCGACGTCCGTGGCCTCAGCGGCTCGGCTTCGCAATCGAGTGTGCTCTTTCAATCGGGCGTGATTGGTTGCGACCTTTGCCTGGCCGTGACCGGCGACGACGAGGTGAATCTCGTTTCGGCGAGCATGGCCAAAGCGATGGGCGCACGTCGAACCGTCGCCAGAGTGTACGCGCCGGTTTTTCGCGATCTTAGTACCTTCGATTACCAGCGGCATTTCCGCATCGATCGGCTCATCAGCCTCGAGCATCTCTCCGCCATGGAACTGGCTAGAGGTATTCGCCATCCAGGGTCGGTCGTGGTCGAAAACCTCGCCCGCGGCGAGATTGAAGTGCACGAAATGCTCGTCTCGAGGGCAGCGAAATGCGTGGGCAAAACCATTCGGCAGTTGGAACTGCCAGGTCGTGTGCGGGTTGGTTCGATTACCCACGAAGGCACGAGTCGCATTGCGTCGGCCGAGGATCGTATCGAAGCAGGCGACCGACTCACCGTGATCGGCGCCCGCAAGGAAGTAGATGGGATCAAGTCGCTCTTTTGTGGTGACTCGCGCGGCAAGCTCAGCGTAGTGATTGCTGGTGGTGGAGAAACCGGTTATCACCTGGCTCGCATTCTAGAAGCACAGCGGTTCAATGTGACGTTGTTCGAGTCGGATCGCGAGCGATGCAATTTTCTGGCCAGCCAGCTGCAAAGCACCACGGTGGTGAACACCGATGCGACGCGTCGCGATAGTCTGCAGGAAGAACGCGTCGGAGCAGCCGATGTGTTTGCTGCCTGCACCGGCGACGATGAGAACAACATTATGGCAGCGGTCGAGGCCCGCGACATCGGCACCAAACGAGTGATGGCCTTGGTGAGCCGTCCCGACTACGCCCACGTGGTCGGCAAGTTGGGCATCGATATCACAGTGAGCCCTCGTGAAGTGGTTGCCAAGCAAATCCTGGGGTATTTGAACAGCGGTCCATTGATCTCCCGCACTTCGCTTGGCGATGGCGGTATCAGCGTGCTTGAGATCGAAGTGCTCGAGAAGGCAGTGATCACCGAAAACGTGCTTGCAAACCTTAGTTTGCCGGAACGCTGTTTGATCGCCGCGGTGATTCGCAGCGAGTTTGCTTTCGTCCCAGGTGGCGACGACCGACTGAAGCCGGGCGACACGGTCGTGGTGATGGTCGACGAAGAGCACGTGGATGCGACCGTACGAATGTTTGGTGACGAATAATCAGGTCAGGTTCCTCTCATGAACTATCCGCTGGTTGCCAAACTGCTCGGCGTACTCTCCTGGCTCATCGGTTTTACGATGCTCGGAAGCGTGCCTTGGGCCTTTGAGGCCGTGGGAGTTGCTCAGCATTTTGAACGTCGGGGGTGTTTTGCGCTGTTGGCCTCGATGCTCATCTGCTTGCTCGTTGGTGCCGTCTTACGCTGGCTGGGACGTAACGCCCAGATGACGCTGTATCGCAAAGAGGCCATGGCCGTGGTCGGACTGAGTTGGGTGCTGGCCACCATTCTTGGTGCGTTTCCTTATTTGCTAAGCGGCACCGCACGGCAGCGAGTCGATGGTGAACCGCTGCAAATGACCGTGGCCGATTGCCTGTTCGAGTCGCAATCGGGCTTCAGCACCACGGGAGCCACGGTGCTTAACGATATCGAAGATCCCGAGTTGGTGCCGCGTTCGATCTTGTTTTGGAGGTCGAGTACGCACTTTCTCGGAGGGTTGGGCATTATCGTGCTGTTCGTCGCCGTGCTGGGGCAAGGTTCGGCGGGGAAAGCACTCATGCGGGCTGAGATTCCCGGTCCCACGAAAGAGGGATCGCAGGAACGCATGCAGCATACTGCCTGGAATTTTGCCGCCATCTACGTGGGCTTGAACATCCTGCTAACGTTTCTGCTGATGGTGGAAGACGTGCACATGTCGTTGTTCGATGCGCTGTGTCATGCGTTTGGAACGATGGCCACTGGTGGATTTAGCACTTACAACGCGAGCGTCGCTCACTTCGACAACGAGCTTGTTGATTACACCCTGTCGTTGTTCATGATCATCGCTGGCATGAACTTCTCGCTGATCTATCTGGTATTGATCGGTCGCTGGGGGGCAATGTTCCGCGACATCGAGTGGCGGACCTACATCGGGGGGATCGCCTTCGTTACGTTGATCATCCTCATCCTCTCCATTGGACAGTATCACGATTTTGATACCGAAGGCCGCATCCCCGTGCTCACGGAGTTGCGAATCGCCTTCCGACACGTGTTGTTTCAAGTCGTTTCGATAGTCACGACCACCGGGTTTGCGACTCATGACTTTGACAACTGGCACGAACTCGCTAGAGCACTACTGTTCCTGCTGATGTTTGTAGGAGGCTGCGCCGGCAGCACCGGCGGCGGGCTGAAGGTGATTCGTCATGTACTCTTTGTGAAGATCCTCCGCATGGAGGTCGAGCGATCGTATCATCCGACGGTTGTCCGACCGCTGAAACTAGGCGACAACGTGACGACTGATTCGGAACTGAAGAATCAGATTCTGCTTTATTTCGGACTGGTGACCTTCATCTTCATGGCGAGTTGGATCACGCTGGTAGCCATCGAGCCCGAGGATACTTGGACGATTGCGGGCCATCCTGTCGAGAACAAGCTCATCGATTCGGCGAGTGCGGTCGCAGCGACCATGAATAACATCGGTCCGGGACTCGGCACCGTGGGTGCGAAGCAGAATTACGCGAACTTCAGTGGTTTCTCCAAGCTGCTGTTCGTGTTTCTCATGATGCTTGGCCGGCTGGAGTTATTTGCCGTGCTGGTGCTTATTTTGCCAGGATTCTGGCGAAGCCATTAGGTGTGCTGGCCTCTAGGTTCCCTCAACCCTCGCTATTCCTCACTCTCCGCGCTTTTCCGCTGCAAGCCATCGAGCTTGATGGCCGATAGTGGAGAGGAGGAAATGTCTCTACCGAGGAGCCTGCGCGCATGGATGCGAATAACAATTCACGACGAAATCAACGAGTGCTAGCATTGCTGGTGATTGCTAGCAGTTGGTGTTCCTGGACACAGGCGGTGGAAATCCCGTCGATTGCCCCTGCGCGGGTGATCCCCTTTGGCGATCCTGACGCGCTGGATGCAAATCCACAACGCAGGACCGCTGTGGTGACTGCGGTGGTTTTGTCGCCGGATAATTCGCGATTAGCGGCCGCTGGCGATGATCACAAAGTCCGGTTGTTCGATACCGCCTCCGGAGAACTTATCCAAGAATTAGATGGTCACCACGATTGGGTGCGGGGACTGAGCATCACCGGTGATGGGGAGACCATCGTTTCGGCCGGTGCCGACTGTTGCTGCCGGTGCTGGAATATCCACACTGGCGATTTGCTTCACGTCACCCAGCAGGGGCACGGTCCCATGCGATGCGTTGCGTTCCATCCGAATGGAGTGCAGTTTGCCGCTGCTGGATTCTGCTGCCCACCGAGCATCTATAACTATTCGGCAGGCAACAGCCAGGAAACACGTATCGCGATGCAATCGCCGGCAACGAAGTTCGATCACACGGCTGTCGTGTTCTCCCCCGATGGTACCCTGTTGGCGGCCACGAGTGCCGACGGAACTTTACGAGTCTGGCGCGTGGCAACAGCTGAGTTGCTGCACGAGATCAAAGCCGACTCGCGTCGGTTGCGGGCAGTAGCTTTCTCGCCAAATGGTCAAACGATTGCCACCGGCGGCGACGGAGCGAAAGTGTGCTTGTGGGACCTGCAGTCGGGCATTCTGCAGCAGGAAATCCCGATTCGCCCAGCAAAAGTCTTTTGCATGAGCTTCGTGAACGACGCCGAACTTGCGGTCGGCGGTACCGACAATCGCGTGCAGGTTTGGCGAGTTGATAGTGCGTCGTTGCTGAAGATTCTTGAAGGCCATTCTGGCACCATCACCTCGCTCGCTGTGGATACTACCAGCAAGCTATTGGTGACAGGCAGCTTCGATACCACCATTCGAGTATGGCATCTGGATCGGATGGCCGAAACGAAAACAGCCACCCGCCCCGTCGAGGCGACAAAGTAATTTCAGACGGTCAATGCGAACGGAATCGCGTTTGGCGTCTACTACGGAGCAGAGCGCATTGTCGCTAACAAGGAGGTAAGCACGTGGGACTTATTCATCATTTATTTGGCCGTCGCCATTCGTCGACCGGTTCCACAAAGCACTCGCGCAAGAAGCAGCAACGAGGAGCCGTTCGAGGGCAAATTGAGTCCCTGGAACCTCGTCAGATGCTATCGGCCGATGGGGTGGTTCCCGAGGTGCTACTCGGAAGCGTGTACTTCGAAGAAGCCACCGGCGACGATAGCCAACCCGACGTCATTCAAGTAACCTTTGTCGGTGGTGCCGAAGGTACCACGCTGAATCAACTAACCATCAGCGGCGACAAACGACTCGATGGCCTGACCGATGGCGATATCTTCTTCGACACCGAAGATGGTGGCAGCGGGGCGTTCAAGGCGGTTGGTCTCTCGATTGTGGACGCCACCGGCATCACCATCGATAGTGTTTCGGTCACCGATGGTGGCACCGACATCGTCATCACCTTCAGTGGGTTCGAAGCAGGAGAGTCGCTGAAATTCTCGGTCGATGTCGACGAACTCCAGTTCGCTGACCCGGAAGGCGATAGCGTAAACTCTCTGGTCGAAGGCGCGGAGTTCGAACGAAGCAAGCTCACCGGCCAGTTCTCTGCCGAAGGGTACGTCGATCTACAGCTCGAAGCCACTTACTGGGATGCATTCGATACGAATATGGCGACTGCTGAGTCGGAAACCGGACTCGATCTCGGTCTGCCGGCCGATGCCTATTCCACGGTTCATGACTACAGCGACCGCACGGCCGGGGCCGTGGTGCACGAAGCGCAGATTCCCCTGGCAACTCTATCGGGCTGGGTCTACCACGATGCTTCGGACGACGGAGTGTTTGATCCCGCGACAGAAGAAGGCATTGGGGGAGTTACGCTCGAATTGCTCGATGCGGCTGGCAATGGAACTGGCATTTACACGACCACCTCTTCCGAACCAGGCAAAGTAGGCTACTACGAGTTCCTCAACCTGCCGGCCGGCACTTATGGAGTGCGTGAAGTGCAGCCTGATGGTTGGCTCGATGGCAAAGACACGGTTGGTAGCCATGGTGGCACGGCTGCCGATGAGTCGACTGGCATCGCCGACAAGATCACTGGTGTCGTACTTGCGTACGGTGACGATGGTGTGCAGTACAACTTCGGCGAACTGCTGCCCGGTAGCATTAGCGGTCGAGTAACGGTGTCGTATGACGAAGCTTGCCACTTCGACCAACCGCAGGACGTGCTCGAAGGCGTGCAGATCGACCTGCTCGATGCGGCAGGCAACGTGCTGCAAACAACTTACACCGACAGCGAAGGTCGCTACTCGTTCACCGACCTGGCTCCCGGAGAGTATCAGGTTCGCGAGCACCAGCCGACCGACTTCTACGACGGCGGCGAGCGGATCGGCACTTCGGGAGGAACGAAGTCGGACATCGGCGACATCTATAGCCTGTTCTCGAACATCCTGCTCGGCTCGAACATCGACGCGACGCAGTACGACTTCTGCGAGCACGTAGGTCCTTCCCTTTCGGGTTGGGTGTACCACGACGAGTCGAACGAGGGTAGCTTCGACCGTGATACCGAAGTCGGTATCGGCGGAGTGGTCGTTGAACTCTTGGATGCCAACGGAGTACCGACTGGCATTACAACGGTCACTTCCACCGAAACGGGCAAGGTAGGTTACTACGAGTTCACGAACCTCGCACCCGGCACCTACGGGGTGCGAGAAGTGCAGCCGACCGGCTGGATCGACGGTATCGACACCGCCGGCACGCACGGTGGCACCGCGGCCGATGAGACCACCGGCACCGTGGATCGCATCACCGGCGCGGTGATCAACTTCGGCGATGTCGCAGAAGAGTACAACTTCGGCGAAGTGCTGCCAGGTAGTATCAGCGGCCGGGTGACAGTGTCGTACGACGAAGCTTGTCACTTCGACCAACCGCAGGACGTGCTCGAAGGCGTGCAGATCGACCTGCTCGATGCGGCAGGCAACGTGCTGCAGACAACTTATACCGACAGCGAAGGTCGCTACACGTTCACCGACCTGGCTCCTGGAGAGTATCAGGTTCGCGAGCACCAGCCGACCGACTTCTACGACGGCGGCGAGCGGATCGGCACTTCGGGAGGAACGAAGTCGGACATCGGCGACATCTATAGCCTGTTCTCGAACATCCTGCTCGGTT
This sequence comes from Aeoliella mucimassa, assembly GCF_007748035.1. NCBI lineage: Bacteria > Pseudomonadati > Planctomycetota > Planctomycetia > Pirellulales > Lacipirellulaceae > Aeoliella > Aeoliella mucimassa. The sequence continues at coordinate 4,489,602 of NZ_CP036278.1, read as the reverse complement.
CGAACATCGACGCCACGCAGTACGACTTCTGCGAGCACGTAGGTCCCTCCCTCTCGGGTTGGGTGTACCACGACGAGTCGAACGAGGGTAACTTCGACCGCGATAACGAAGTCGGTATCGGCGGAGTAGTCGTTGAACTGCTGGATGCCAACGGAGTACCGACTGGCATTACAACGGTCACTTCCACCGAAACGGGCAAGGTAGGTTACTACGAGTTCACGAACCTCGCACCCGGCACCTACGGGGTGCGAGAAGTGCAGCCGACCGGCTGGATCGACGGTATCGACACCGCCGGCACGCACGGTGGCACCGCGGCCGATGAGACCACCGGCACCGTGGATCGCATCACCGGCGCGGTGATCAACTTCGGCGATGTCGCAGAAGAGTACAACTTCGGCGAAGTGCTGCCAGGTAGTATCAGCGGCCGGGTGACAGTGTCGTACGACGAAGCTTGTCACTTCGACCAACCGCAGGACGTGCTCGAAGGCGTGCAGATCGACCTGCTCGATGCGGCAGGCAACGTGCTGCAGACAACTTATACCGACAGCGAAGGTCGCTACACGTTCACCGACCTGGCTCCTGGAGAGTATCAGGTTCGCGAGCACCAGCCGACCGACTTCTACGACGGCGGCGAGCGGATCGGCACTTCGGGAGGAACGAAGTCGGACATCGGCGACATCTATAGCCTGTTCTCGAACATCCTGCTCGGTTCGAACATCGACGCCACGCAGTACGACTTCTGCGAGCACGTAGGTCCCTCCCTCTCGGGTTGGGTGTACCACGACGAGTCGAACGAGGGTAACTTCGACCGCGATAACGAAGTCGGTATCGGCGGAGTAGTCGTTGAACTGCTGGATGCCAACGGAGTACCGACTGGCATCACAACGGTCACTTCCACCGAAACGGGAAATGTTGGTTACTACGAGTTCACGAACCTCGCACCCGGCACCTACGGGGTGCGAGAAGTGCAGCCGACCGGCTGGATCGACGGTATCGACACCGCCGGCACGCACGGTGGCACCGCGGCCGACGAGACTTCCGGTACCGTGGATCGCATCACCGGCGCGGTGATCAACTTCGGTGATGTCGCGGAAGAGTACAACTTCGGCGAACTGTTGCCAGGTAGTATTAGCGGCCATGTCTATGTGGACGAAGATGGCGACTGCATCCACGAAGAGGGTGAAGGGGTAATCCCTGGAGTCCGCGTCGATCTGCTCGACGAAAATGGCAATCTGCTCGACTACACTTACACGGATGATAACGGAGCTTACTCGTTCACAGGTCTTGCTCCGGGGGCTTACACGGTGTTCGAACACCAGCCCGAAGATTACTTCAACGGTGGTTACCATATCGGTACCGGCGGTGGTTCGTACTTTGGTGTCGACCGGATGGGAGATATCGAGGTAGGCTCCAACGAGCATCATATCGAGTACGACTTCTGCGAAGTGCCACCAGCGACGATATCGGGCTTCGTCTACATCGATGGTGCTCCAATCTTGGTGGTTGGTGAACTACCCGACAACCTGGCCGATCTGCGTGACGGTCAGCGGACCGCCGACGATCAGCCGCTCAGCGGGGTGACACTGGAACTGCGACACGGTTACTCTGGCGACCCCATCTTCGGTAGCGAAACACTCGGAGGCTATTACGGCGACGGGCCGATTCGTGTGGTGACCGACGCCTATGGATACTATGAGTTCTCGGGATTGCCTGCGGGCACCTACGCGGTGGTTGAAGTCCAGCCGGATGGAGTGATCGATCATATCGACACCGAAGGAAGCCTTGGTGGTTTGGTGGTCAATGTGGCTGGAGGTTCATCGAATCCCGTACTGGAAAAAACGGCCGAGCAGCAAGCAGCCATCGAACAAATGCGGGTGATGTTTGGCACCGACGTGATTTTCCGCATCGCCGTCGGAGCGGGGCAGCACTCTCAGGAGAATAACTTCAGCGAGATCACGACAACCAGCATTTGGATTCCGCCTGTGGATCCACCGGTGGAGCCACCTTCGCTGATTACCCCTCCACCGACCTTCGCACAAACGCAGCCACTGTTCCCATTGGTAGCGCCTAAGAAGGTAGCGCCCGAGATCTACGGTGGTGGCAGCCGCGTGGTGGGCTACACCTGGCACTTGAGCTTGCTCGATGGAGGATTCCCGCGGTCCACCATGGCCGCCGAGGAGCTGATGTCGCAGACAACTTCGGTGCAGTTTTCCATGGCTGGTTGGCAGCAGGTGGAACTCGACCAGGGGACCTGGACTCTCAGCGCGAACGACAATCGCGACGACGGCATCGATGAGCTTGCCACGCTGGTCGTGTTTGGACATCCCCGTGGGGTGCCAGTGGTCGGCGACTGGGATGGAGATGGCAACGATGAAATCGGCATCTTCATCGATGGCAAATGGTACTTCGATCTCAACGACAACGGGCGGTGGGACTCGGGCGACTTGATGGCCGAGTTGGGCGATGCTCAAGACCTACCAACTGCTGGCGACTTTGATGGCGATGGCAAGACCGACATTGCCATCTTCGGTCCCGTGTGGGCGGGGGATCCGTGGGCCATCGAACACGAGCCAGGGCTGCCGGATGCAGAGAACAATCCTGGCCCGCTGGCACCGAAAGCCAAGAACGTTCCTCCACGCGTGGACGAAGCCACCTTAGGCCGACGGTTGCTGCAGCATTCGAACGAGGGACAGGTGCGTGCCGATTTGATCGATCACGTGTTCCACTATGGTGTTGTTGGTGATCAACCAGTGGTGGGCGACTGGAACGGCGACGGCATTGCCACGATCGGCGTGTTCCGCGGCGGTGTCTGGAACCTCGATCTCAACGGCGACGGGCGGTTCACTTCCGTCGACGCCGCGGTGACTTTTGGTGGAGACGGAACCCCCGTGGTAGGCGACTGGAACGGCGATGGCATCGACGACCTCGGTGTGTTCAACGACGGTCGCTGGACCATCGATTCCAACGGCAATCGCGAGATGGACGCGGTGGATCGAGTGTTCGAACTCGGTGCAGCTGGCGATGTGCCGGTTGCTGGCGATTGGGATGGAGACGGAACCGACCAACCAGGCGTCTACACTCCTGGTAAGTCAGCCGAAGTACTCGACGAAGCGGCTTAGCGTGATCAAGGGGTAACGCGCACCGACTCGGCTCGGAAGGCGATGGCATGTGTGCCTTCGTTGCCGACCATCACGACTTCGATCAGTGGTGCGACCGCTGGATCGGTCGAAAACCAATCGACCAGGTAGTTCGCTCCAGAACCGCCCGTGGAGTCTTTCTGCGGTACGACAAACTCGATGGTTTGTAGCGGTTTGAGCTGAATGGTGTTGGTTACCGGTTCCTTGACGAGCTCACCGTGGGTATCGAAATACCGCACCGACTCAATGTACACCGACGCGGTCTCGCTCGTATTGCGGATGCTAAGCGTAGCTTCCAGCAGGAAGGGGCGGCCACCATCGAAGTACACGTGTGAGTAAACCGGGACGTAGTCGGAGTGACGTTGAGCAATATCGGCATCGTCGATTGGCTCGGCGGCGTAGTCGTCTAAGTTCGGCGGGGTGTAGCTCTTGGGTGGTTTCTCGGCGATCCTTTCTTCGAGATGCTCGAGTCGGCGATCCAACCAATAGGTAAGCGACGCAATCAGCAGTACTCCCAGCAGGAATACAAGTACGATGGTCTTCAGGCCATGCTTGAACAGCCAATAAACCCAGGCTGGTGCCTCGGGGGAGTCGTTATCGGAACGCGCTGGCATCTCTACCTCCGGAAAATCCCACCAGAACGAGCCCGCAGTGAATCGCTCGATCTGTTGGGGTGATCGTATCGGTTCTCCTTGTAAGGCACGTTGTGCACTTTGCCACATGCTGGCAATTATCTGGCCAATACAAGGTTACCATTGTATCCTTGACCGCGAGCAAGAGGCAGTCCATTTCATCCGTTTCTACCTTAAGCATTACGGCGTGACCGGTACCGTGGTCTAGTACTTGCGGAAGCAGGAATGGGAAGCAACGAATATGGCTCTGGCAATAGTTGAAGCTTAAGCGAGGAGTGGTGCGTTGGATTGGGCCGCCGATGTGATTACCAAGTTTGTACTCTTGTGGGCGGTGATCGATCCCGTGGGAACGATTCCCGTGTTCATTTCTTCCACGGCCTCGCAGAGTCCTGCAGAGCGGCGACGCATTGCGCTGCGGGCGGCCTTGGCGGCCGCAGGCATATTGCTGTTCTTTATTGTCGCCGGTGAGCCTGTGCTACTCGCCATGGGAGTGCCTCTGCTCGCCTTCCAGATATCGGGCGGAATCATTCTGTTCCTGTTCGCCTTGACCATGATCTTTGGCGAGAGCAAACCAGAGGAAGAGTCTCATCTAGTGAAAGACCTTCAAGACACAGCGATCTATCCTATTGCTACGCCATCAATCGCCTCGCCTGGAGCGATGATGGCGGTCGTGCTGCTCACCGAGAACGACGTTCATACCATCGCCGACCAGGTTTCCACCGTCGCGGTGATGCTGGTGGTTGTTGGAATCACCTACGTGTTCATGTTGCTTGCCGGAGCCATTACTCGTGTGATTGGCACCGGAGGAGCCAGCATCATCAGTCGCGTGATGGGCATGATACTGGCCGCCGTGGCGGCGACGAACGTGCTGGAAGGACTCAAAGAGTACTTTGTGAACTAACGCCAGCCGACGTCTGCCAGGCAGGATTGGCTAGCTTGCCTTGAGCTTTTCGATCTCGGCCTGCGCGGCGGCAATCTGCTCTTCGTACTGAGTCACTTCCGCTGGATCGTCCATCTGCTGTTTGGCACCAGCCAGTTGTTGTTGCAGTTGGGTGATCTTTTTGCGGAGGACTTCAATTCGCTTTTTGGCTTTCTTATCCATCGTTTGTTTCGCTATTCTCTTCGGTGATTGGAGTGTCGTTATTATCCGGGCTTGCCTTTTCGTCGGCCGCAGCAGCAGGTGCCGCCTCGGCAGCCAGCGGCACCTTGGGGAAAGTTCGCATAACGGCAGCCAGCACAAAAATCACCAGCACCGCGGCGATTCCCAGCTTTACCCACTTGGTGATGTTCTTCTGCATATCGCTTGCCAGGGCCGATTTGCCCGCAGTGCCGGCAGCAACGTAGAACACAAAAAAGGCCAACAGAAATTTGATGCCGAACAACGCGTGATACAGCGGAGGCAAATCCTCATGCCCGGTCATGTTGTAGTAGTACTGAAGAAACCCGCTCAGGATCAGGAAGGCGGTCGCCATCATCACTACCTTTGCCCACGCGGATCGACGTCCGCGGTAGAGAGCTTCAGCGGGGTCGTCAGCACCTTCGGTGAGTGGAGCGACCATCTGGTGGATGTAGACCAGGCCGCCAAAAATGGCGGCCGCGCAGGTGATGTGCAGCACTCGGATCACGACCAAAAGTGCCCAGCCTACATCGAAGGTGGGTTGAGGAGAGTCGGCTAGAATCGAAACCAGCATGGGCATTGTTCCTGGATGTGTTCTTTGGACGAAGACCCTATTAGAGCAGAATGGCCGCGATTTTCCACGGTGGAGCGTCTATCGCATAAGGAAACATCCGTGGCCACCGCTGCCCATTATCAAAGGCTTTGAGCCATCGCGAGCGCCTCTTCCACGGTGGAGATCTGCTGATTCAGCTGGGCGTCGCGAATCTGTTCGAGTAGGGTGCCGAAATTGGGGCCCGGTTTCATCCCGGCCGCGATCAGGGTCGCTCCGGTTGCCAGCGGAGCAGGATTGAGTTCTTCGGCCGACAACTGTAGCTTCTCCGCGCAGAACCTCACCTCGGGCGAGTCGTCGCCGAGCTTGGCGGTGGCCAGAGTCAGTAGTTCGGCCGCCCCTTCGTGAATCAAGACTCGTTGCAGGCGAGGCCATGGTGTGGAGGTGGCCCTAACCACCAACGGCAAGTGATCAAGCAGCCAGCTCGCGCGGTCTTTGTCGTGATTCGAAAGTTTCCACCGCTCGGCAATTGTGTCGATGCGAGCCTCGCCCGGCGTGTCGATCATCAAGGCGGCCAGCACGGTGGCAAACGTTGGCTCCGAGAGCGAGTCGACCAGTCGTTGCAATTCCTCCCAATCGGCTCCCGTGTAGTTCGCGCATTCCGGCAGCACCAGCGGCTCCAGCGTGGTTTCGCGAAGCAGAGCCAGCGCACTGGCTCGATGGCGATGCAGCAGCATTGATTGCATCTCCGAACCGATGCGTTCTCCGTTAACCTGATTGATCTCGCTGGCGTGCGTTTGGATTGCCGCTAAGGTGTCGGGATCGATCGCAAAATGGAATCGGGAAGCAAAACGAACCGCCCGCAGCATGCGGAGCTTATCTTCGGCGATGCGTTGTTCGGGCACCCCGATGGCACGGATCTTCCCCAGTTTGAGATCCTGCTCACCTCCCACGAAGTCGAGTACCTGTTCGGAGAGTGGATCGTAGAACAGTCCGTTGATCGTAAAGTCGCGACGCTGGGCGTCGTGCTCGGGGGTCGAGTACTGCACCTGATCGGGATGCCGCCCGTCGGAGTATCCTCCATCGGTGCGAAACGTAGCCACTTCGATCTGCCCAGCTGGTTTTGGCCCCAGCACCGTGATCACTCCGAACGAGGCCCCGATTGCCAGAGTCCGCCGCCTGCCAAACACCTGGCGCACCTCGTCGGGCGTGGCGCTGGTGGCAACATCGTAGTCCTTCGGCGCGATGCCTAGCAGGGCGTCGCGGACACACCCACCAGCCCATAGAGACTGATAGCCCGCTTCGCGCAGTTTGCGAACAACCTCGATCGCATAGTCGCGTTGTGGGGAATTGGTCATCGGAAAACTCGAAATATCGGGCGGCGGGGGCTAGCGGCAAAACTTGCCGATGGGACCCAGGAACCACAGGCAAAGTTCGCCGATCGGCAACTTCTGCGCATCTCGACAATCGCTGCTGGCAGTGCTGTCGTCGACGTGTTAATCATTGTAGCGAAACAACTTACGTAAATATGGTGGCGGTCGCAACGAATTGGCACAAGGGGTGCTTTAGTGATGGGCAGTGAGTGCAGGGGGGCATGACGCTAGCAAACGCTTTATACGGTCATGCCATACGGAATGTACATGTCGGCTGAAGGCGCCAAGGTGCAGTCTCGCAGGTTGGAGGTAATTGCCAACAACCTGGCGAACGTGAACACCGTTGGGTTCAAGCCTGATGTAGCCGCGTTTCAGTCTCGCTTCGCCGAAGCGATTCAGCGCGGGCAGGCGCTGGATGGCGATCGCTCGATGAACGATGTCGGCGGCGGTGTCAGCGTATTCGATACAACCACCGATTTCGCCGCTGGTCGGTTGCAGAAGACGGGCAATCAGCTCGATCTGGCAATCGTCGGCGATGGATTCTTTCAGGTGCAGGACGCGCAAGGCGAGCAGTTCTTGACGCGGGCAGGCAACTTTACGATCGACAGCCAGAACCGAGTGGTCACCCAGAACGGAATGTTCTTGCTCGACTCAGGCGGCAGCGAAATCGCTCTTACACCAGGGCTTCCTTATTCCATTTCGGCTACCGGCGATATCAACCAGGCTGGCAATACGGTTCAGTTGGGACTTCAGCGGCCCGGTTCGCTCGGCGACCTCGTGAAGGTTGGCGACAACCTGTTCCGACCACTGGCTGAGGTTCAGCCAGTGGAAGCCGGCATGCGTGAAGTTCGTAGCGGGTTCCTCGAAATGTCGGGAACCAACTCCACGCGACAAATGATGGACATGATTGAAACAACCAGAGCCTTTGAGGCCAATGTGCGTGTGCTGCAGAGTCAAGACAGCATGAGCAGCAATCTGATCGGCAGAGTGCTGTTGAGCTAGTAGCCCGTTCCCAAGACCTCCTCTTTTAGCAAGTCATTATCATGAGTGTACAAACCTTATACACCGCGGCCACTGGCATGGAAGCGCTCGAGACCAAGCTCGACGTGATTGCCAATAATATGGCCAATATCAATACGACTGGGTTCAAGAAGGACCGGGCCAACTTCGAAGATCTGTTCTACCGCCAGATTCGTGTGCCTGGTTCAGAGAACTCGGATGGAAGCATCACTCCCACTGGTATCGAGGTTGGTTTGGGTGTTCGGGTAGCCAGCACGCAAAGCGATCACGATCAAGGAGCGTTCGAAACCACCGAGAATGCACTCGACTTCGCGATCGAAGGTTCGGGGTTCTTCCAAGTAGCGCATCCGAGTGGTCAGACCGTTTACACTCGGGCTGGCAACTTCGGCATCAATGCCAACAACGAGCTTGTGCTTGGCTCGGCGAATACCGGGTACCGCATTGAACCTTCGATTTCGATTCCCGAGGAAGCAACCGAAGTGGTGGTTTCGGCCGACGGAAACGTGCAGTACCGTACATCCGACTCGCCCGATCTGTCGTCAGTCGGCACCATTCAGATTGCGACGTTCATCAATCCCGATGGACTGCTGAAGATGGGCGATAACCTGTTCGCCGAGACCGCTGCTTCGGGTACCGCGACTCCTGGCAATCCTGGTGATCCTGGCTACGGATCGCTGCGTCAAGGGTTTCTCGAGGCTTCGAACGTGGAGCCGGTTACGGAATTGATCGACCTGATCAACACCCAGCGCGGCTTCGAGCTGAACTCGCAAGTTGTCCAAGCGGGTGACGAAATCATGCAAGTGGTCGCCAATATTCGCCGCTAATTATCGTTAACGAGTAAATCACCAAGCTCACTATGAACAACATTCGCCACATCACCGGAACATTGCTTACGCTCCTGCTGCTGGCCTTGAGTGCCAACACCGCATCGGGCGTTGACATCATGCTTCGCGAGAAGGTCACGCCGGTAAAGTCGGTGATTGTGCTCGGAGACATTGCCGACGTGCAAAACGGCTCCTACGCCCAACTGCAGCGTCTCAAGCTGACTCCGTTGTGGGTAGCACCTCCGGTTGGCGAGGTGCGTCATGTAACCCCTCGACAAGTGTTCGACGCTTTGGTGAGTCGTGGATACCAAACTGGCGATCTGAATGTTGCTGGAGCCCCTCGCGTGATGATTGGCTGGCAGGAGAAAGCAGTGGAACCTGTCAAGGAAACCCAGTCGCTACCAACCACCAGTGCACCACCGCGACGCAGCATTGGTTATACCGCAGGTCCTGTGACTGGAAGTTACACTCCTCCGAAAACTCAGGCGCGTCAACAGGTTGGATTGACCGCGGTGGAGCAAGAACAACTCAATCAGGAAGCTAAACAAGCGGTAGTCGAGTATTTGGAAGCTCAAACGGGTTTGTATGGTTTGGTGGAAGTCGATTTGGAACTTCCAAAACGCTATGCCGAGTTGATCGCACAGCGATCGGGAAAGCTGGTGATCTCTGGTGGCCGCGAACCGTGGATTGGCCGTCAAACGATCTCGCTCGAGTTCACCACCGATCGTGGCCCGCTCAAACTGAGCTTGCCTGTTGCTTCGTACGACATGACCCCTGTACTGGTCGCGATTCGCCCGATCGATCGAGGCCAACTGATCACCGCGGCGGACGTCGCGGTACAAACACCCGTTCACAAAGCACGTATCTCCGCTGGACAAACCAAGATCTATCGCATTGAAGAAGCGTTGGGCAAGGAAGCGAGCCGTTCGTTCCGCGCCGACGATCTGGTGACCATGGAGAGCTGCTTGCAACCAACCATGGTGGAACGTAACGCCTTGGTCGAGGTTATCGCCTCTGGCGGTGGCATCACCGTGCGTCGCCAGGCGAAGGCCCTTGGTGCGGCCCGGCTGGGCGACGTGATTGAAGTGGAATTGCTCGACGGTAGCCGCGAGAAGCTCGTAGGGCGAGTGGTCGGGGCTAACAAGCTGGCCACGATCGGCACCCCGCTCTCTTCACCATCGCCGGTTCCCGGGCAGGCAACGGCCGGATATCGCTAACAGTTGCTCGAACGAATCGCACCAGTCTCCCAGCAGCGTCACTAAGTCACACCACCCCAAGAAACTTTGAGCACCATGCCTAAAACCAGCAGCAAACACGATGTCCTCGCCTTTGCCTTGCCAGCCATTCTGTTGGCCTTGGTGGTGCTGGCACACAGCGAATGCTCGGCTCAAGAAGGGAGCCTGCTCGCGAAGCAAGGGGGCACCCAAACGGCTCCCGATGGAACCGTGGTGAGCAATGGTCAACTGACGCTCGAGAACACCTCGTTCATCTTCCGCCCACTTCCCCCCGAGGCACAACGCGAGCTGAGCAAGCAAGATATCATCACCGTGCTCGTCGACTATCGCACCGCGATGAATAGCGACGGCTCGGTACAAAGCCGTATTACGAATAACTACAACGCCCAGTTGTTGGACTGGCTTGGCTTTGATGGTAGCGACATTTACGCTGCTCCTCAAAGCCGAGGCGATCCGACCATCGCTGGTGCGATCAATAGCCAGATTCGTTCGCAAACGGAGTTGGAATCGAACGATTCGCTAACCTTTCGCATCGCTGCGACGATCGTCGATATTCGCCCGAATGGCAACCTGGTGATCGAAGCTCATCGCCAAGTGGAAAACAACGGCGAAACCTGGCAGCAGTCGCTCACCGGAGTCGTCGCCCGCCAGTTTGTGAATCCCGATCGTACCGTGCGAAGCGACGCGATCGCTGAGCTGTCGATCAAAAAGGTCGAGCAAGGGCACGTTCGCGATGCAACCGCTCGTGGCTGGATCGGCAAGTGGTACGGTCGTGTCAAACCGTTCTAGCGAAGCGTGAGTTCGTTCCTCTACTTCCTATCAACCTCCAAAGCACCTTAGTTCTATGACTCCGTTCTCCCTGCTTCATCGCACGATTGTCCTGCTCGTCGCCACGGCACTGCTGTGGTCGGCCAACTCGGCAACGGCGGAAACGAGACTGCGAAATATCTGCCGGCTGAAAGGTCAGGAAGAGAACGTGTTGCGTGGGTTGGGCCTGGTAGTCGGCCTGAACGGCACCGGCGAAGCCGGCGACGCGGCCACCATGCAGGCGATCGCCCGCTCGATGGAATTGATGGGAAGCCCCGTTGGCAACACCGGAGTGCTCGACAACAGCTCGATCAACGAACTGAAGAAGATCAAGAATGCCGCTCTGGTCACCGTGACCGCCGTGATTCCAGCAACCGGTGCTCGCCGGGGAGAGAAGCTCGACTGCACAATCGCTGCGATCAATGGAAAGAGCCTGGAAGGTGGACACCTGACTTTCGCTGCCCTCAAAGGTCCCAACCCCATGGACAACACCGTCTATGCTCTCTGCTCTGGCATGGTGAACGTCGAAGACGTCGACGTGCCAACCGTGGGGCGCATTCATAACGGTTGCCAGATGGAACAGGACGTGTACACTCCGTTTTACATTGAGCGAGCCGGGGCCAAGTGGCTCACGCTTGTACTCGATCGCAACCACGCCAGTTTCCACACGGCAGCGAACATCTCGGAGCGCATCGTCAGCGACTACGGCGACCAGTTCAATGTGTCGAATACGATTCCGGCTGAAAACAGCCTGGCAGCGATCAATAACTATGTGCGGGCGGTAGATGCGACCAACATCGAAGTGCGTATTCCCAAGGCTTACGATAGCGAGCCTGTGCAATTCGCTTACGAATTGCTCGAAATGTACATCAACGAAGAAGACGCAGAAGCTCGTGTGGTGATCAATCCTCGCACCAAGACCGTGGTCATCAGCGGCGATGTGCGAATCGGCGACGTCGTCGTCGTCACCGACAACGTGCTCGTCGAAGCGGGAACCAGCGTTGAGTTTGCCGAGATGCGATCGAGTGATTCTGCGAATCCCAGCTTGGACCGCCTGGTCGCGCAGCTCAAGAATCTGAAAGTCTCCGATGAAGAAGTGATCGAAATCATTCAACGCATTAACACCGCCGGTAAGCTTCATGGCAAGCTAATCGTAGAGTAACACCAAACGGATTTGGTCAAGGAACTCAACCATGAACCTGGTGAATCAAGTAGCAAGCTCGACCTACGACCTATCGAAGGTCGATAGGCAGGCGAACCGCTTTGAGAAGTCGGCTGTGAATCAGCCGAAGTCGGTGGAAGAGGCCCAGGAGCTTCACGACACCTTCAGCAACTTCATTGGCGAGACTTTCTACGGCCAGATGATCAAGTCGATGCGATCAACGGTCGATAAACCGGCATACTTCCACGGCGGCAAAGGCGAAGAGGTCTTTCAAAGCCAACTCGACCAGCAGCTTGCCCAGGAGTGGGCCACCGAGTCGGGCGACCGCTTTGCCGAGCCGATGTTCAAGCAGCAGTTTCCCGATCATGCCAAGGTGCTTGAGGAAGCCCGCCAGGCAGCAGCGGCCGAGTCGCTGGACGATCTGAATGCTCTGCGTCGGTTCTAAACCAATCCCATTCCCGTTCCGTTTCTAGCCTCCATTGTCCTATCTTCCATGACGACAGCTACCACCGACAATACGAACACCAAACCCGCGGCGAACTGGGAAGCTCGCATCAGCAACTTGCTCAGCACCCTGTCGGCTGTTCAGGGAGATTTGCTAGCACTGCTGACGGAAAAACGCAAAGCTCTAGCCGAGGGAGATCTAGAGCAGCTGCAGCAGATTAACCACCGCGAAGGGGAGTTGGTCACCCGACTCGAGGTTTGCCATAGCCAGCGTCAGGAATTGCTGAATGCCGCAGCTGGCCAAGGGTTGCCCGCTGGAAGCGTTCGGTCACTGACAGCATCGCTGCCAGCCGATCAGCGCGAGGTCTTGGAGCCTACAGTAGAGCAAGCCAGTCGCCAGAGCCGATTATTACAGCATAACAGCTTAACGAATTGGGTATTGGTGCAGCGAACGCTCATTCATTTGTCGCAAATGATCGAAATCATCGCGACCGGCGGGCGAATGGATGCGACCTATGGCTCTCGGGTTCCAGCCAGCCGTAGCGGGGCGTTGGTGGACCAGGAAGTCTAAGTATCACGCAAATTGAAATGGCTACCTGCAAGGTTCGTTATCTGGTAACTAATCTCTGATCTCTCACTGTCGCAATGTCCCTATTTAGTTCTCTACAACTGGCGAGCAACACGCTGCAAGCAATGCAGGTGGGGCTACAGGTTGTTGGCAACAACATTGCCAACGCCAATACGCCGGGGTACATCCGCGAAGAGGTGGTCTACGCCCCCGCGCCGGTCCAGAAGCAAGGCGACCTGGTGCTTGGCCTCGGCGTGATGGTCGAGGGCATTGTTCAGAAGGTCGACAAGTACCTTCAGGAACAATTGCGGAACTCGAGCAGCGATCGAGTGAGTGCCGAGATACAGGAAGGTACCTACGGGGACTTGGAACAGATCATCGGAGAGCTCTCCGATACGGACCTCAGTTCTTCGTTCAGCGATTTCTTCGGATCGATCCAATCGGTGCTCGATGTTCCAGGGGACTTGTCGCTGCGCAACCTGGCGGTGTTGTCTGGGCAGAAGCTGGCCAGCGATTTCAATGGCTTCGCCTCGCGGGCTGAAGCTTTGCACGAACAGCTCGATGTGCGAGTGAATCAGATCTCGGGCGAGGTCAATGCGCTCAGCGAAGAGATCCGCAAGCTAAACCTGGAGATCGTGAATATCGAAGGGGGTGGGCTGTCGGGCAGCGACGCGGGTGGCCTGCGAACCCAACGCGACAACGCGGTGGCCAAGCTAGCCGAACTGATTAATATTCGCGTCTCGGAGCAACCGACTGGCTCGCTTACTGTCTCGGTAGGTGGTGAGTATCTCGTGACCGATGGGGTGCGGCGCGAGGTGTTTGCCGATGATTCCAACGACGGCGGCCGCAACGCTTCGATCATTCGCTTTGCCGACACGAATGCAGCACTCGAGGTGACCGCGGGCGAGCTAAATGGACTTTACATGAGTCGCGACCAGATCGTGACCGGCGTGCTGAACGACCTGGATGATCTGGCCGCCAACTTGGCTTTCGAGTTCAACAAGCTCTATTCGCAAGGGCAGGGGCTTGAGGGGTTCGACAGCGTTACGAGTAAAGATCAGGTCATCAGCACGACGGCCCCGTTGGATGAAGCGGGCTTGAACTTCACCCCGGTGAACGGGGCGTTTGAGATCCTAGTGCAGAACACCAACACCGGCAACGTAGAGACCCATTCCATCCGGGTCGATCTCAACGGGTTGGACGAAGATACATCGCTGGAAGATTTGGCTGCCGAAATATCTGCAGTCTCTGGAGTCACGGCAACCGTTGCTGCCAATGGCGGATTGACCATCGCCGCCGATGCTGCGAATACCACTTTTTCGTTTGCGAACGATACAAGTGGAGTGCTTGCCGCCTTGGGCATCAACACCTTTTTCACTGGTAATTCAGCGGCCACGCTGGGGGTAAATCGGGATCTTAATGGCATTGAGAACTCCGCCAAGTTTGCAGCCAGCTTGGGAGGGGTGAAGGAGGACGCCAGCAACGCGGAGCGTTTGGTCGAGTTCTTCACCCAGCCGCTCGATTCGCTCAGCGGGGCGTCGCTGTCGGATAAGTATAGCCAACTCGCCAATAGTATTGCCCAAGGCTCCGCCGCAGCCAAATCGGTTGCCGAAGGCTATCGCACCTTCGAAGCGACGCTAGAAGGAGAGTTTCAGGCCTTGAGCGCGGTGAACATCGATGAAGAAGCGGTGAACATGATTGCTTTGCAACGCGCATACCAAGCTTCGGCCCGATACATTCAGACCATCTCGGAGCTGTTAGACACACTGGTGAACCTATAGTGCCTCGAAGACTAGAAGACAATCAAACGAGCAGGGGCGAGCAACCAGGCTAGCCAATAAAGCATATGGCAATCTATCCCATTCCAACGACGCGTGTGAGCAATCTGTACTCAACCAATCGGTTGACGCAGCAGATTCAAGCCGATCAGCTAGCCCTGTTGCGCGCCCAAACTCAGATCAGCACCGGGCGAAGAATCATGTCGCCCAGCGAGGATGCTCCTGCGTCGCTGCGGGCGATGACGCTGCAGCGACTGTTGGAACGCCAAGATCAGACGCAAACGAGTCTGAACGATAGTATTTTATTTTTGGGGGAAGCGGAAAACTCGATCAATGAGGTCTCGAGTATTCTCAACAGCATCAAGGCGGAAGCTCTGGGGGTTGATTCGACGCTATCCAGCGATCAGGAAATACAAGCAGTCATGGACCAGATCGACCGCGCCTTGGAACAGTTAGTGGATATGGGGAACTCTCAATTCCGCGAGCGGTACCTCTTTGCGGGATCGCGCTCGCAGGCGTTGCCCTACGATTACCAGGATGGCTACGTTCAGTACCAAGGCAATGAAGCCAGCCTGCGCAGCTATGTTGCTGCGGGAACACTGTACGAAACAAACATCCCCGGCACCGACGTGTTCGGCGGTATCAGTGAGCAAATGCTAGGCAATATCGATCTTGATCCTCATGTCTCCGCTGATACGAAGGTGGAGGATCTCAACGGGGGATACGGAGTATCCTCCGGCGCGGTTGAGATTATTCACATCGATTCGACAGGCAAGTCGACAAGCACCGTCGTCGACCTCTCGAACGCGGCGACCTTAGGCGACATCGCCCGCTACCTGGAAGCGGGGGCACCGAGCAATTCGGATATTCAGGTGGAGATCACTGGCACTGGGTTGCAACTCACCGCACCCAGCGGCGAATTCGTGATGGTAAGCGAGGTGGGCGAAGGTCGCACCGCCCGTGATGTCGGTATTTTTACCACCTCGGCGCAGAATACTCTGGTCGGTAGCGATATCACTCCCCGGGTAACCAAGACTACTCCGCTGTCGGAACTGCTCGGGACCAAGGCGTCGGCAACAGTAACCTCTGGTGGCTACGACAACGACATCATTGTGCGGGCAACCCAAAACGGCACGAACGTCGATCCGAGCGATGCTCTCTCCGATCCGCTCAATGGGGTGACCATTCAGTTTGTCGATGGAGGAACCGCCGGCAACGAAACCGCAGTGTACGATGGTTCCACGGCAACGTTGACGGTATCGATCGACGCAGGAGTCTCGACCGCCTCGCAGGTGGTGGCTGCCATCAACGCCGAGTCATCCGGTTTATTCACCGCCGAAATCGACTATAGCGACGCGGAGGATCATACCACCGCTGGTAGCGGAGTGGTGGCTCTCACTTCCACGGCGGTTACGAGTGGTGGTAGTGGAGAAGTGCTCGATACTACTTCGGGGCTGCTGGTGACCAATGGCGAAAATTCCGTTGAAGTCGATATCAGTAGTGCGACTACCGTAGAAGAGCTGTTGAACATCCTGAATCAACAGGAACTCGGACTACAAGTCGAGATCAATAGCTCGGGAACTGGCATCAACATCCGCTCAAGACTCAGCGGTGCTGATCTTTCGATCGGCGAAGTGTCGGGGGGCACGACAGCCACTCAGCTCGGGGTGCGTACGTTGAGCGAGACGAGTTCGTTAGCCGAGTTCAATCGCGGCATCGGAGTACTGCCCGATGATGTCACCACCTTTCAGATCGAGCTAACCACATTGGGAGTACCGACTTCCTATCCGATCGATCTCGACGGCGCGACGACGGTTCAGGATGTGATTGATATCGTTAACACACAGACAGGAGGGGCGGTAACGGTTCAGCTGGTTAGTCACGGCAACGGAATCGAGTTGGTGGACAACACGGGGGCCGACTCGATGACAATTTCTGGGCAACCAGCCGAACTGTTGGGCTTCTTCGAAGATGGGGACGGATCGGCGACGAGCACGACCGGAACGCTTGCTACGGGTGATAATCATACGCTCGAAACCGAAAGTGTGTTCAACACGCTCATTCGGCTGCGCGACGCGCTGGAGGCGAAAGACTTCACCGCGATTGGGAACGAGATCAACCAAATCGATGTCGACCTCGATCGCATCAACTTCGCCCGGAGCGATTTGGGGTCCAGACTTCAAAGCCTCGAGAGCTTGCAAAACCGCCAAGAGGACGAGAATATCGCGCTGCAAAGTGCCCTCTCCGATGAAATCGACGTTGATCTCGCCGAAGCTATCAGCGAGTTCACCAGCCGACAATACGCCTTGCAAGCCTCGCTTCAGGTTTCTAGCTCCATCATGCGGATGACACTGCTAGATTTTCTATAACAGTGGTAACTCCCGCACCTGAAAAGGTTACAAAGGGACGCTCGTAATAGTGGATGTAACTAGGCTGTCGCGGCTCTATAATGGCTTGATCGCACCTTCGTAGGAAGGCGTGCGGAGATCGTGAGCCATGATAGATGAAATGCGAGCCTGTATGTTCCACCGGATGCCCTGCATTCTACTCCCGTTAGTAGCCATTGTATTCGTACTCCCTCACTCGGCAGCAGTTGCTGAGTTGCCATCGCAAGCCACGGTGCTGGAGTGGGGGGATGAGTCGATGGCCGCGGTCGAAGCTGCTTTTCGTGTGGAGCAAGACTACTGGTACCTTGAAGACGTAAGCACTTGGCGGAGCACTCCTCGTGGTAAACCGGTATTCATGTGGGGAGCAGGGGTGCAGCTCTCCGCTCTGGCAGCCGCTACCAGCAATCAGCCAGAGAAGTACCGCGGGCAACTGGATGGCTACGTCAAGGCGCTCCATCACTACTGGCACGAGCATCTGCGAATCGGCGGATACGATGTGTCGCCACACGCTGGTTCGGCCGATCGCTATTACGACGATAACGCCTGGATCGTGTTGGGGCTTGTCGAAGGTTACGAAGTGACGCAGGATGCCAGCTATCTGAAGCAGGCGAAAGCGACGTTCAATTTCGTGATCAGCGGCGAAGACGACCGCCTCGGCGGTGGTATCTACTGGCGCGAGAAGGAACTGTTGTCCAAAAACACTTGTACCAATGCGCCGGCGATGGTGGGAGCGATTCGGCTCTACGAGTTAACGGAAGAGACCGCCTATCTGGAGACGGCCAAGCGACTCTACGCCTGGACCTGTGAGCATCTTCAAGATGAGGATGGTTTGTTCTGGGATAACATCAACATGCGTGGAGAAGTCGATCGCCGCAAGTACTCTTACAATTCGGCGCTCATGATTCGTGCGAACTGCGGCCTCTACCGGATTACTGGCGAGGAGAAGTACAAGCAGGAAGCCGAACGCATTGCCAAAGCGGCCAAGGCCAAATGGTACAATGAGGAGACCGGCGCGATGAACGATGCGGGCCGGTTTGCCCATTTGTTAGTGGATGCCTTCTTGGAGGTCTACGCAACGACTGGCGAGCAGCAATGGCTCGATACCTGTCGCAAGACCGTCGGCTACGTGCATGAAGAATTGCGCGACGAACGAGGCTTTTACCCAGGCAATTGGGGCGACTCACAGCGACGCCGCTCGGGCAAGGCCGCGATGATCGATCAGGCGAGCGTCTCCCGAGTCTTCCAGGCGGTCGCCCGGGCGATGGCCAACTAAGTGCGAGCATCGCAATCGCTCGGTTCGTCGCTACCGTAGCTTGCGAACCCCTTCAGAATTGCCCTTGGAGTCGGCTGCGCGCTGCAGTCGGTTAACCGCTCGGAATACGGTGGTGCTGTTCTTCCACGGACGGGTTGGAATCTCTCCACTTTTCGCTGGAAAATGGCCACCCGTGGTGTTCTAATGGACAGGTATCGGTGGCTGTCGGCTATCCGCTATCGGCTGTTGGCTTTTTAGTGAAAGGAGGTTTGCGAGATGTGATGCTTGTTTGAATGGCAGCCTTATAGCGACGCGCAGGCGAATGATTGCCGGCGTGGGCGTTTGCTGCTGCGCGTGTTGGTAATGCAGGTGATGGGGCTGCGTCGCTGGAAGCTCCTGGACCGCATCCTACGAGTCACTCGTTGGTGACGCGTTCGAAATGACTATCTGAGATTTTTCAGCCGCTGGAAGCTTTATTGGCTCTAGGCTCTAGGCTCTAGGCTGTAAGCGGTAGGCTAGATGCTTCGGGGCGCTGGAAGCTTCCCTCAGCATGACATTCCCCATTCCGCATCCCGCAATCAGAAATCATCATTCAGAAATCATAAATCCCAACTCCCTGACCCCCGAATCCTGAATCCTCCCCAAAATAGTTACCCACCCATGGGAATCTATTTTGGGCAACTATTGCGGAGGTGGTGATGTAAATGCATACAGTTTAACGACTTGCGACCGCCCGGCACTGCGAAAATAGATTCCCACTCGATGCGTTTTGGGAAATGGGAATCTATTCGCAGCCGAAAACCACTGGTTTTGCAGAGTGCGTGCAGATTCAATTTTCCCATCGGTGGGAAAATTGGGAATCTATTCGTGAGCGATGGGAATCTATTTCGCCGTTTTGTTTCGCCGTGCCGTGATGCTGGAGGATCTGGCAGGTCGGGGGGAGTCCCCGTAGGAGGAGAATCACCGAGCCGACGTTTGCCTACGACCGCAACGCTGGGAAGCCGGATCGGTCGGATCCACAAGTTGCCACTGCTTGCAGCGTCTAATAGGTGCCGCGTTGCCAGCTGGCAGGGATTACCTGCATGGGATCGTCTTTGGCGAAACCTGGAGGGGGATTATCCCAATAGACCGAGTCGTAGTTCACTTCGAGCGTCTTGCTAGAAGAAATGCTGAAATCTCCGCAGATCAAACCACCCGAAATGAGTGTATTGCCCGTGACGTGAAGATCGCCCGATACGTAAACGAGTCCAAAGATTCCAGCAGGATAGTAGTCGTTGTAGTCGTAGTCGTCGACACCCATGTAGGGGGTGCCCGGCGGGTTGTAATTGATTCTTCTGTAATCCTCGTAAAGGCCAGAATACCAGTAATCGGAAACTGCTAACGCAAAATCACCATCCACTAGCAATGCAGGATAGTTCGGAACAGCAGGTTCCAACGAAGAACTCACTGGGATGGCCGATTGCGAACCCGGGTTGATCAACACTAGCGTGCCGACGATGCGACAGTAGTTGATTTCAACATTCTTTCCCTGACAGTCAATGAGGTAGATGCCTTCGGGGTTTGGTACGCCGTAGGGATTTGCATTAGGACTCAACACCTTGTCGTTCATCTCGTAGTTGATGCCATCTGATTCAAGGCTGTCCAAGGGAATCCAAGTTCCCGCTGATTGGTAGTAGGTAAGATAGTCGTCGTTGGGGAGTTCGCGTTGTGCGACACGGGAGGTCTTTGTGCCGGTCACATTTCCCGAAGCGTAATCGGCTGCCTCGGCATCCCCGTCAATCTCGCGACTTCCGGTTCCGACCGCGACATCATCGTTCGAAGCGACGGTTTGATTGGTGCGAATGATCGTATGAACCCAGTAACTCCCGCTGGAAAGACCAAAGGAGTCATCGACCAGCATGGCAACTTCCAGACAACTGAGCGGAGTGCCGGTCGGCATGAGCCTGACTTTCTCGACCGAGAGGGCTTCGCCGACCTGCCCGATGCCTTCGATCCAAATGCAGTCGCGGAGGTCGTCGTCGAAATCGCCATCGGGGTCGATCACACGCCAGAAATAGGTGCCGCCATCGAGCTCCAAGTGAGTCGATTCATCCCCACTTTCGAGCGAGGTACGCCATTGTGGATCCTGAGTGACATGAATAATAGCACTTTCACTAGCCGTGCGAGCAAGCCAATGACTGGTGCGCATCGCATCGTGCGAGGCGTCGACGCGTCGTTCGATGCGAACTATCGAAACCGCTACCGAAGCCAGCACAGCCACGGTGAGCGTAACACCAAGCACGGCGATGTACACCGTGCCAGGGCGACCTGTTTTCAGAGATTTGGAAGTCGGTATGAGCATAAAGCAACGCTAATCGGTGCAGTGATTCATGATGTTAGCACCCGAACGCACGGTCTGACCATTGGAAGTAATCGCAATCGTCACGTTGGAGATGATGGTGCGGTCGAGTCCTGTAGGCTGTTCGAGAGCGCCTTGTTCGGTACGAAAGGCAGTAAGCGAAGTGACATTGCCGGTTGGATCTTCCACGTTGACGGTAATGCTGCGCAGCCCATCGTCGAGTTCACCATCGGCGAGAGTTGTCGCAGGATGAGAGTACATGTGTTTGACGACGACCACGGAACGCTGCCAGCCAGAGTACCCATCGAGTGGAATGCCCGCTCGAGTCGTGGGAGGCGATTCACTCCAGCCGTCGTAGTCGTCGATGTCGTCGAAGTTGGCTCGTTCGCTGGGCCCCGAGAGCTCGTCGGCTTCGAGACCGAAGGTAATATTCGCTCGCGGATCGGGATCCTGGTAAGGCATGGACATCACCTCGGCCAAGAGTTCCTGTGCCAGCAGCGTGCTTTTCACGTTGCTAGCCCGATTTCTGGTGCCCAAGGCGGCGCTGCCTGCACTTTCCAGGGCAGCTATCAAGAGCACGCCGACCAGCAGCGTGGCGATGACCACTTCGGCCAGGCTTGTACCCGCGCGGTGTGTGAAGGGAGCACTCATTACTCTTCCTCCTGTTCCGCGGGCATGATTGCCAGGCTTGCGGAGACGAACTCCGTTGCCGATGCGCCGGACTGCAAGGCAAACGAAGCGGTGTCGACCGAGCCTGCTTGGCTCAAGTACTGATAGGCCGACCCGCCCGACGATGAATCCAGGGAACTACTGCTGCTACTCATGTTGATCGAACTATGACCAGAAACGCCAGGAGCCGTAGTGTTAATCGCATTGCTGTTGAGTCCGACGATTCGCACCACCATGCAGTTCTCTTCATTCGTAGCGAGCGAAGGGGATGTCGGAGAGGTCGAGGTGCCGCTAGTGGTGGTCATGGCGTGGATGGGAGCCACCGCGTCGTGCCCGTCGAATCGCATCATCCAACCATAGGCCTGCTCGCTTTGATCCCATTGAAAGGAATAAGTCGCCGGCTCCGTGGACGAGGCAATACGATACCAAATACCGAGTGTACATTGAGCAGTGTCATTGGACTGGCTCACGAGCACGGTCCACCCGTTGACGTTCTGGAAGCTGGTCTGCCCGTCGGTCGCCACCACGGCAATCAGCAGATCTCCGGTCGCATGGCCAGTGGGTACCGGCAGGTTGAGACTGGTCGCATCCGTCTCGGCCAGCGAGTCGCCGTAACCACGGAATCGTACGCGGGGGGTGTTCGGGTCGCCCAGCTCGGCAGCCCAGGCGACCGACTTTTGCCACATCACAAGGCCTTCGGAGGTAAGGTCGGTAAGTCGCATTCTCGAATCAGAACAGGGCAGTTGGATGCGGCGGCCAACAGCGCTCTGGCCAGTAGTAAGTTGACTGCCGACTTCGATGATCGGAAAACAAGGGTAATAGGAACCAGAGTAAAGTGCCGAAGCGGGGAGCTCTGCTCCAGGAGCAATCGGCGAAGCGAGTGCGAAAATTTGGAGGCTACTGGTGACAATCGCTATGTTGCCGGAACTAAAGGACTCGGTGATCGGATGGGTCGTATCATCCATCCGAATGGTCGTACTGAAAGGAAAGTATCCCGCGTCGGTAATGCCGAGCGTGCTGGCGGTGTACTCGCATGCAGAAACCACCCCTCCACCATGGTTGGCAAGCATCCAACCTACGTAACTACCGTTGGACACCTCGCCCGATACGAACACGACTGCTGCATCTTCGAGTGCTGTGGCATATGTCGTGCTCGAAGCTCCCTGCGAAATCAACTCGACACGATAACCCCAGTCGCCGAATGCCGATTTGTAGGAGGATTCATTGCTACTGGGACTGGAGGAGTCTTGCACCACATAGAGCAGTTTGGGACTGTCTTCACTCAAGTTGATTTCGCGTGCAGAGATGGTACGCGTGAGATAGGTGAAGTCGAGATTCTCTACCGACTCGATCAACATACCGCCGCTGGCGTGATTGAGTTCATAGGTAAGTGGATCACCAGGGGTTCCGCTCCAGGCGTAGCGAATCACTTCATCAAACCTGTCACTGTCGCGGTCGGGTACGGTAAATGTAATTGCCTTATCGGTGCGTTCGCTGAATCGCTGCGCATGTTCCAGGTCTCGAACCATTTGATCGAGGGCCAGCGTTGCTTGGCTATTGGTAACCGAGCCGTCCTGTGCCAGATCAAGTGACTGCGAAGCGACGTACACCGACGAACCCATACCGGCCAGCAATAGCGTAGCCGAGGTAGTCGCAACTACCAGTTCCATGAGTGTATGAGCAGGACGACGGCGAAACATGTTACTCGTTATTTTGAACTTGAAAGGAGGTGGTTTGCAGTTATCAGGGGACGTAGGCTTTGCCGGTGACGGGGTCGATGACGACCGACTTTTGGTGGACTCCGGATTGAACCACGATCTGCCCAGACGCGAGCGGGGCGACTGCACTGTCGCCGCACCAGGCGTTTCCGTAGATGTCGAAGCGGAGCGAGCCTTGCGTGGAGTTGCCAAGCGTGTTGGTAAACGCGACCGAAGCGATCTTTACCGGATAGGGCGTGCTGGTCAGGTCGACCCAGTATTCTTCGTCTTCGCGATCGAGATCCGGATCGGAGACCGCCTGGTACCGATGCAGCTCGGGGTAGAACGTGATGGTCTCGCCGCCTTGGCGGCCGATCATCATGCCGCGGGCGCGAACCAGATTGATATCCGCGGCAATCCGTCGAGCGGCAGCATCGCAATTAGCGATCGAAAGCGAATGGTAGTACTTCGGCGCAGCGACCCCTGCCAAGATACCAAGCACCAATAGCGTGGTGACCAACTCGATTAGTGAATAACCGAAGGTTCGCAGTCGGGGCGGCGCGTAGCGGGAGTGACAGTGCATGCTTGCTCGACGGGCTCCATCGTTCGACGGTGTCCGTTGGGGGATTGGATAACTGAGCAAGCTTACGTTTCAGGCGGAAATAGCGCCAGATTGTGACTTTCGCCACACGAAACCTTAGAAAGAGAAAGTCGTGAGAATTGACACAACCACTACAAGCGATCGGCCAATCGGTCGACGAGCAGATTGCCAATGTTCAGCGACGCAGTTGCCGCAGGCGAAGGGGCGTTGAGCACGTGCAGAAAATGTTCGGTTTCCTCTACCAAAAAGTCGTCCACCAGTTGGCCATCCTTGCGAACCGCCTGTGCCCGAATGCCCGCGGGGGCGGCCACCAGGTGCTCGCTGCGAATCTCTGGCACCAGGTGTTGCAGCGCGGAAACAAAGGCCTGTTTGCTGAAGCTGCGCCACATTTCGCCCATGCCGGTTTTCCAGAACTTGCTGGCCAGGCGGCGGAATCCACCGAACGACAAGGTTTCGGCCAGCTCCTTTGGATTCATCTGCCAGCGGGTGTAGGCTTCGCGTCCGAACGCCAGCACCGCGTTCGGTCCGCACTC
Organism: Aeoliella mucimassa; assembly: GCF_007748035.1. NCBI lineage: Bacteria > Pseudomonadati > Planctomycetota > Planctomycetia > Pirellulales > Lacipirellulaceae > Aeoliella > Aeoliella mucimassa. The sequence continues at coordinate 4,465,478 of NZ_CP036278.1, read as the reverse complement.
GACACCGCCGCCGATCATGCGGGTGAAATGCACCCCAAGAAACGGGAAGGCTGGATCAGGCGTGGGGTAGATCAGGTTGTTTACCAACCCGTGGGCTTCGGGCTTCAGCTCAAAGTACTCCCCACGGAAGGGAATGATCTTTACCGAGGGAACCGCCCCGGCGATGGCTGCGACGCGGTCGCAGTAAAGCCCCGCGCAGTTGACTGCAAAGTCGGCCGTGAATTCGCCAGCCTTGGTTCCGAACACAAGCTGATCGCCCGACTTGGAGACCGAAGTTACCTCGGCCGAAGTCACGACGTTGCCGCCTGCGAGCTTGATTTGTTCGGCCATCCGCTGGCAAACCTGCACGTAGTCGACGATGCCAGCTTCGGGCACGTGAATGGCTTTCACGCCTTGAACGTGCGGTTCGAGTTCCGCCAGGCGCTCGGTGCCGATCATCTCGCAACGAACCCCGTTGGCCTGCCCGCGTTCGTAGATGTTCTGAAGCGCCGGAAGGTCGCTCTCGTCGACGGCCACAATCACCTTGCCGCAGATGTCGAACGCGATTTCGTGTTCCGCGCAGAACGCTTCCATGGCCAGCTTGCCGGCGCGGCAGTTGGTCGCTTTCAGCGAACCTGGTTTGTAGTAAATGCCGGAGTGCAACACGCCCGAGTTATGCCCGGTTTGATGCTGCGCGATCTCGGATTCCTTTTCCAGAACCGTCACCGACAGCTGGGGAAACCGCTCGGTGAGTCGCAGGGCGGTAGCCAGGCCGACGATGCCGCCGCCGACGATAATGATATTCCGCTCGGTCATGGGCTACTCAGTAGTTCGCCCCGCTTTTGCGGATATGCACCATCGGCTGACCTTCGCCAGTCATTCCACCCCGCACGACACGGGCAAGGAAGATGCGATGATCTCCGGAGTCGAGATGCCCGGCTGGTTCGCATTCCAGATGGCCGAGTGCCTGGGAGAGCATCGGGACACCTGTGCGGCAAGCAGCGGTCGCAACGCCTTCGAACGCGGGCACGCCGGGCTCGAAGCCTTTGCCAAAATGCTTCAGGAAATCGGTTTGTCCGTCGCCGACCAGATTCAACACAAACGGTTGGCCTTCCGAAAGCCAGTCGCAAACGTAGCGACCCTGCTTCACAGCGACCGATACCATCGGCGGCTCGAAGCCCGCCTGCATCACCCAGCTGGCGAGCATGCCGGTGGCCCGCTCGCCGGTGCCAACGGTCAGGATGAAAATGCCACTCGGTACGCGGCCTAACGGCGAAAGCAGATCGGTATCTGACATGGGATTCACACTTCCAGCGGGAAAGAATCGAAGGGCCGGACTAGCCGCAAACGGCATCTGTTTAGACTACAAGTCTTACACAGACCCCCCAGATTTTCAACGCCGGATGAAGGTCGAGAAATCGGTTTTGCCGTCGTAGAGTGCCGTGCGAGGGTTCAGATAGGCCTGCGACTTGGTCTGCTCGAACGTGCCATGACGCTCGATGAGCCCCTGATCGTAGGCCAGCTTGTCGGACAAGCCGGGAAGCAGCACACGATAGTCGTACGTCAAGCGTTGCGGCTGGACGCGATTGATGTGATCCACAATATTCGTGGTGCAGTTGTTGGTAAGCGTATCGTAGAACTCCGGCCGAGTGGCCAGGCCGTTGACTCGCGCCATCATGTCGACAAACATGCGCTGCGCCTGCTCGGCAGTGGCCGTGGAGCGATAGAGATACACGTCGCGGTCGCGGTAGTTGGTTTGCGACAACAGGCTGTCCCGTTCGTCGGCAACCACGTAGGCGAGTTCGAACTGCCTGGCGCTGCCTTTGATCGGGCCGTACTCCTCTCCGACTTCCTTGCGAACCTCGGCACTCACTACCAGGTACTGCGGAGTCTCGCCAGGGGGAGCAATCTCGAAACTCACCTGGGTGTGGGCCAGCGCTGGGACATCGGGGAACGGCATCAACACAAAGTCGACCGCTCGAATGTTACGGACGTCGATTTTCTTGTCGTACCAGTTCGGGACGTAAGTATCACCATCCAGGTACTTGCAGTACCGCACGTTGCGAATGGTGACCTGCGAGCCGTGGAACTCGGCGGTCGGCAGAAGCGAGTACTGGGGTTGCCAGTTGCGATACTGCGAAGGGGCGACCATCTTCTCCGCCGATTTGCATCCTCCCACCATGCTGAGAGCAAGCGACGCACTTGCAAACGCAATCAGTGCGCGAAGACGTTCGGCGAAAGGTGGTGAAGCTGAGGGCATCGAGACGGTATTGCGGCTATGCTACTAGTCGAATGGCGATTCCCCCCACGGATAAGTCGGCGGAAGATAGGAAATCGTCGCATTCCTGGCAATGCCATCCCCCGCACCGGCTACGCGGCGCGGCGGTGATGTTGGTCCGCTGAGTTTTCGCGGGGAGAGTTGAACGCTAGCACCTTGGGGGTACCGGCGGAGTAGTATCGGTAGACGACCCAGCTCGACGCGAGCAAGCTTCCGTAGAGCAACAGCGTCGCCGCCAGACACATCAGTAGCCCAAGCACCAACGCTTGCGAACTGCCAGCGAGAAAGGGACGCAAAGTAATGGCTGCTATCAGTAGCACGCCGAGTACCTTCAGAATCCGTTCTTGATACCGCATGGGAAAAGCCTCCAAGCTGTCGTGAGCAAGCAACGACGGTCAGCAGGCTAATGGCATCGCTCTCTGGCAGCAAGGCCAAATCACAGACGGCAGTTCTGGATTGTGGTCTCGAGGATCGCTTCGGCCCCCGCGGCTTCCAGCTTCTCCATAATGTCGATCACCTCTTTGCGAGGCACCATCGCACGCACGGCGAACCACCCCGCTCGTTCCAGCTTGTTGACCGTAGGCGAACTATAGCCAGGTGTGAGGGCTTCGACCTTCGCCAGGTTGTCTTCGGCGACGTTGTATTCCAGCAGCGAGTAACTGCGGGCGATCACCACCCCTTCGATCCGGCGGACGATCCGGTCGGCCAACTCCGTATCGCCGACCGATTTGTTCTGAATCAGCTCCGTTTCGTAGCTGCCGATGGTGTCGAGCACCCGCAAACGATTCGCTGCCAGCGTGCTACCGGTTTCCACCAGATCGACAATGCCATCGGCTACCCCGAGGGCGATCATCACTTCCACCGAACCGGTCAGCTTCACGGTATGGCAGTCGGCCCCATGCGAGGCGAGAAACTGCCTGGTGACATTCGGGAAACTGGTAGCAATGCGGGTGCCATTGAGATCCTTGGCCGTCTGGTAAGACGAATCGTCCGGCACGCAAATCGCCAGGCGGCAACCTCCCAAGCCAAGCGCCAGGCGGTGTTCCACTTCCACCTCGGCCTCAATAATCAGGTCGCCGCCGGTGATGCCGAGATCGATGGCTCCCTCGGCGCACAGCACTGGGATGTCGTCGGTCCGCAGGAAGCAAATGTCGATTGGCATTTCCTTCACTTTGGCAAACAAGCTGCGGTCCTGACGGCGAAAACGTAGGCCTGCTTCCTTCAACAACTCAGCCGACGCGTCGGCCAGGCGACCTTTGCTGGGAATCCCGATACGTAGATTGCTCATGTTCTCTTTCTGCGATGGAGAGCGTGCTGGTGACGCTGCTTGATGTGCGGTGTTCTTACTTCAGGCTTATTTTCAGGCCCATCGATTGCTTCATGTGCAGCAATGCTTCGGCATTGCCTTTCGCGTCGTCGACGGGATGGTGGGTGTGGGTGGTTTGTCTCAGGTGTTTGAAATTCACAAACGCGTCTTTCTCAAGTCCCTTATAGAGCGACCCTAGATTCGTCGAACTGTGACCAAACGGATTGTTGCCAAGGAAGTGATGAAAGTACCAGTTGATAAACTGCCAATCAAAGCCATTGTTGTCGGATACAAAAAATGGGCGACCGTTGCTGTGCTGGGTAATCCATTCGCCGAATTGTTGAAACACGGTTTGAGGATCGTCGAACGCTTCGGTCTGCTCGCGGGTGTGTCCGCTAACCTCGAGGGCGGCTGGAATCCATTTTTCGGAAATCGGTTTGCAGCGCCCGTAAAACGTGGTGTCCAGCCGCTGGTTCACGAGTACTGCGCCGAACGAAACGAGCGAGTAGTCTCCCGGAATGGGACCATCCGCTTCCACGTCCACCATGAAGTAACTCATCGAAATCTCAGCCGGAGGTTGGTTCGCATGGTTCGAGGGGAGTTACTTACCTCGCGAGGCCTTTTCTTCCAGCCCCGACATGCCAAATCGTCGGGCGAGTTCCTGTTCGACTTCGCTGAGGGCAATGTCGCGGGCGGCCAGCAAAACCATCAGGTGGTAGAGCACGTCGCCCGCTTCGGCGATGGTATGTTGCCGGCCCTCTTCTCCGGGCTCGCCAGCGGCTTCTACCACTTCGGCGGCTTCTTCGGTGATTTTGGACCCTATTTTCTCCACGCCTGCGACCAGCAATTTGGCCGTGTACGACGACTCTCCGTCGCCGGCGGCTTTTCGGGCGGCAATCGTGGCTTCGAGTTGGTCGAGGGGACGGGACATCGCAAACTGCCGGGGGACTAGGGGGAAGCTAGCCTCAGCTCGCAGGGCGAGAGAGGGTTCGCCGCAAGCGAAACTCACGTGACGCGTGGCGGAAGGGCTGCTAAAGGTTTATCCTAACAGTCTACATAGCGCTCCAGTACCTGACAATGAACCCTCGATTTCCCGTGTCGCACAGTTTTTTCCTTGATGAATGTTGGTTTCTCACCGGTGCCACGGCGGTCGGCAAGACTCGCGTCGGCCTCGACTTGGCTCAGCGGTTGGGGGCCGAGATCGTGTCGCTCGATTCCATGGCCATTTACCGCGGCATGGACATCGGCACCGCCAAGCCGAGTCGCGAAGAGCAGCAGGTCGTCCCGCACCATCTGATCGACGTGTGCGACCCGGCCGACGAGTACAGTGTTGCCCAGTATTTGGATGCGGCCGAGCAGGTGGTTCGCGACATCCGTAGCCGGGGCCGCGAGGCGTTGTTCGTCGGCGGAACGCCGATGTGGCTCAAGTGCCTGATGCGGGGATTCTTCGAAGGGCCTCCGGCCGACTGGCAGCTGCGCGAACAAATCGAGCGCGAGGCCGCCGAACTCGCTCCCGGCGAGCTGCACAAGCGACTCGTCGCGGTCGATCCCCTGGCCGCCGAGGTGATTCATCCCAACGATACCCGCCGGATCGTGCGGGCGCTTGAGGTGTTCCGTTCGACTGGCGAACCAATCAGCCACCAGCAGCTGGAGTTCGAAGACGCTCGCCCGGCCGAGGAGTGCCGAGTGTTTGTGTTGCACCGCGAACGCGAGGAGCAGCATCGTCGCATCGAAGATCGGGTGGATCAGATGCTGGCCGCCGGACTGGTGGACGAAGTGAAGCAGCTCACCGCCGATGGCAAGCAACTGGGACGCACCGCCAGCCAGGCGGTGGGTTACCAGGAGGTGCTCGAGTATCTCGCTGGCGAATGCGACGAGCCGACGATGATCGAGAAGATCAAAACGCGGACGCGCCGCTTCGCAAAACGTCAGGGCACCTGGTTTCGCGGTCTCAGCGAATGCCGGTGGATCGAGCTTGTCGACGACTCCACTCCGGCAAGCGTTGCCGAGCAGATTCTCGCTCAGTTCGATGCTTAGTCGGTTAGCCTTCGACGATCGGGATGATCACCGCGGCCAGTACGCCCATCGCCAGCACGATCACGAGTAATCCGACGAAGATCCAGACGATGATCGAAGTGCGGTACTTGATGTGCGGAGTCAGGCGAACAATCTCTTGATACTCGGGCGAGAATATGTACTTGCCCTTCTGCGATTGCAGCAACCATAAGAAGTAGATGCTGATCAGGGTGCCGATCGGCAACGCTGGCAGCCCGAACGCTGCGAGCACGGTAGCTGGCAATTGAACTTTTGGGTTAAGTTTGCGAAGTCCTAGACCAGTCCAAAGTTGAAATCCACTCAACCCACCAAGAAAGAGGATAAGCAGCGGAATCACGAGGAGTACACTACCAGGAACGTTTTGGTCGGGCCCCATCGCAAACATCACCACCAGTCCGAACATCATGAAGGCCGTGTAAATAACACCTAAGCCCCCACCAAGAATAAACAAGAAACCCATCGATTTGATCGATGCTTCGTGCGAAATATGCTCTTGCCGAATCCTCTCTGCATCTGCCAGGTGAGGGTCTTGAGGCAGGGGAGGGGCCAGGTCGCTTAGGGGAGAGGCAAACGGATTATCCGTTCCCAGGCCTTGATCGAAATCGCTCATGCGTCAGTGTCCCTATGCTTGGGATGGGCGAAGACCAGCGCTTCACCTTACGCTTATCATGCGCAGAATTCGACGACAAGAAAAGCCTGATCCATGCGAACCAAGGTCCTGTCGCAATATTACCGCTGGCGACTTACCACGAAGGTAGCGAGGGTTTCGAGCGACGTTTTGGCGGCCGAAGGTTCCAGGTTCTTGATGTCCGATAGTGCCTGCGAGGCGTATTGCTCGGCCGTATCGCGGGCGAAATCGATCGACCCCGACTCCGCCAGGGCGGCGATCAACTCTTGCTGGTCGGTTTTGTCATCGACCAACGCGAGGAACGCTTGTCGTGGGCCATCGACCCGGGAGTCGCGAGCGTGAATCAGCGGAAGCGTCATCTTGCGTTTCGCCAGATCGCGTCCTAGCGACTTTCCGGTAGTCGATTCGTTGCCACACAGGTCGAGCAAGTCGTCGGCAATCTGGAAAGCGATACCGAGGTTCCGCCCGTAGGAGGCCAGGGCCTCGATGGTTGCCTTGTCGGCATCGGCGTACAACGCGCCTAGGTGGCAGCAGCACGAGCAGAGCTCGGCCGTCTTGGCGTCGATGATCGAGAAATAGTCTTCCACGCCGATTTCCAGATCGCCTTCGGCGAGCGTTTGCTGCATCTCGCCTTCGCAGACGCGATTGGTGCTCTTGCCAATGAGCTGGCAGGCGTCGGCCGAGCCGATAGTGGCCGCCAGGTAGAACGCATGCGAGAACAGGAAGTCGCCAAGCAGCACGCTGGTTTCGTTGCCCCAGCGGGCGTTGATGGTATCGACATGCCGCCGGAGGTCGGCTTCATCAAGGATGTCGTCGTGAACCAGCGTTGCGGTGTGGATCATCTCCACCACCACGGCCAGCGTTTCGTGGGCGTCGTTCAGCGGGCCGACGGCTTTGCCAGCCAGCAGTAGCAGGGCAGGGCGGAGCCGTTTGCCGCCGAGGCGATACCCATGGCGAACCACTTCGTCGACGCGCCCATGGTCGCTCTGCAGTTCCGACTGCAGGCGAGTTTCGACGGTGCTGAGTTCGTCGCGGACCACTGCGAAAAGGTCGCTTCCGGCCATTCGATTCGTTTCGCTTGTGGTTCCGACTCGTGTCATTCTGGGTCCTGTGCGCCCTACTTAAGTGGCGTTGGAGGCCGGGCCATTACCGATCGACCTGTCCTTCACGATTCCATACGCCAGTCTTTCCGCCCGACTTGTGTTCGAGTTGCACGCGCTCGATCACAACACCGCGGTCCGCCGATTTTACCATGTCGTACACCGTGAGGGCAGCGGTACTGGCGGCTACGAGGGCTTCCATTTCGACCCCCGTCTTGCCTTCGGTGCCAACTTGCGAACGAATCACCAGCGTATCGGGTGCTTCTCCAAATAACTCTATGTTTACGCTGCTAATTGGCAATGGGTGACACAGCGGAATAAGGTCACCAGTACGTTTGGCCGCCATGATTCCCGCCAGGCGGGCCACTTCGAGCACATTGCCCTTTTCGGCCTGACCTTGCTGAATTAGCTGCAGGGTCGACGCTTGCATTACCACCCGGGCCGAAGCCACGGCTTGCCGATGCGTCACAGGCTTACCGCTGACGTCTACCATGTGGCTGCCGCCGTCGGCGTTGAAATGGGGAAGTTCGTCCACGGGCGATCGGTCGAATGGCGGGTTTAGCGGGCGTTTTCGCGGTATTCTAGCAAAACAAGCCGGCAAAGTGCCAACCGATTTCCGGCATCAAACCGCCCGACTGCCGAGATGCCTGAGTAAGTCACGCAACGGAATCCGAACGCCTGAGCCGATGCGATCGCATGCCGCACGCTCAAGCCAATTGTGTTGAGTGGATACGACTCTGCCTTAGCAACCTGCCGAGAGGTAGCATCCCGCTGCGCGGAGTACCGGACGCTCGGACTTGGAGTACCGCCGGAACTGTCGGAGGCCAAAGCAGTTCGGGAGCTAGAACGTGACTTCCAGCTCCCGACGATGGCGTATCCAGGGTTCAACCCGCTTGTTTTACGGGTTCGACGATCAGCTTGGAGTCGGCTGCCGGATCTTCGCGAACCAGGCGGAACGACTTCGGAGGATCGCGACGCTCGCGAATGTAGCCGCGGGTGCCGGTTCGCAGGAATGGGGCAAACTCGGCGGCTGGCCCGGCGTCGTATTGCTCTTCAAGGGCTTCGATCAGCTGCTCGAAGTGGAAGCCACTGCGGTAAATCAGATTGTAGGCTTCTTTGATCTGGGTCCGCTCGTGAGGCGTTGCTCCGGCCCGACGCAGACCCACGCGGTTGAGTCCCACCACGCGATTCGATTCGCCATCGACCATCATATAGGGCAGCACGTCCTGGTCGAGTCGAGCAAGGCCGCCGATCATGGCGACTCGTCCGATGTGGCAGAACTGGTGCACCGCGGCTCCGCCACCCAGGTAGGCACGATCGCCCACCGTGACGTGGCCGCCGAGCAGGGCATTGTTGGTGAGCACCACGTTGTTGCCAATGATGCAGTCGTGGGCGATGTGCGAGCCAACCATCAGCAGGCAATCGTTACCGATAATCGTGGCTTGGTCGGGAATGAACGCCCGGTGAAGCGTGACGTTCTCGCGAATCATGTTGCGGTCGCCGATCATCAGGCGGCCGGGATTCTCGGGTTGGTGGAGGTGTTGCGGCAAACCGCCCACGATGGCGCCTTCGCCGATCAGGTTTTCGCAACCCATGGTGGTGCCGCTCTTCACGGAAGCGCGGGCGGCAATCTGGCAACGGTCGCCGATCTCGACGTCGTCCTCCACCACGGCGAAGGGCCCGATTTCGACATCGACGCCTAGTTTGGCACGGGGGCTTACTTCGGCAAGGGGGTGGATTATCACTGCGGGTCCCTCATTAGCAGGGGCCACATCGGCAACGGCGGTCGCGCGCGGGTGGCCTGATTTGGTGGTAGCCGATGGCCGGCGAGTTTGCGGGAATCGCCCCATGGCCAAAGGTCCCCGAGGCGGGGGCCATCATGGGATCGTTATCGGCCGCGCCGATCATGCCCCCTTAACGGAACGTAACGATTTTGCCCATTCGTCCAGATGTGGTACCTGGCGGCCGGGTAGTTCACTGGCCTTCGTCCTGCTAGCATGAACGGGAAGGTCACCGGCCTTGAGCCAAAGTTGTCTGCCCCTCCAACTTTATTCCGATTGCATTATGTCCACTCCGATCGAACTCTATAACGAAGCCGAAAAGCTGAAAGCCGAAGGCAAGCTCGAAGAAGCTATCACCAAACTGCAAGCGGCCATCGAGGCTAAGCCAGACTATTCGTTGGCCCACGCTGCCTTGGCGGTGGTGTACCAGAAACTCGGTAAGCACGACGAGGCCATCTCGCACGCCCAACGCAACTGCGAGCTGGAACCGAACGACCCGTTCAGCTTCGCGGCCATGAGCGTAACCTACCAGCGGGCGTACGCGGGTACCGGCGAAATGAAGTACATCCCCATGGCCGAAGAAGCCATGGAACGCAGCCGGATTCTGCAGATGCAGCAAGGCTAGTGAGAAAAGCAAACGGCCATCGGCCTTCGGTTCGCTGCGGAAGCAACGGTATAACCGAAGGCCAACGGCCGGCTTGGGCGTTTCGCGATAAGTGGTTCGCGATTAGCCTTGCGACTTGGTAACCACGCGCTTTTGCACGTCGGTTTCCAGCACGCCGAAAGCTTGCTCGTGCCGTTGTACCGACATGTGCAATGCTTGCAGCATCCGCTTGGCAGTGTAGTAGTTGGTGACGATTCGCTGCTTCACTTCCACTGGCTCGCTAGGCACCCCGTAAGGCTGCGAGTTCAGGCCGAAGTCCAGAATCAACTCTTCAGGTGTTCCGGTTACGCGGCAGAAGTTCGCATAGCTGCAGATGGCGTCCTTATCGGTTACTTCCACGCGGGCCCGTTGCTGAGCAGCGCCTTCGGCGGGTGGAGTGGTTTCAGAAGCAGGTTTTTCGGGCGTTTCGGCCATTGTGCTGTTCCCCTGGGAAGAGTGGACAAAATTAGTGGTTTTGGTGGAGCTTACGAATCCAGCTCCTACCGCACCAGAACTCAAGTCTAAGTCATGGGATGGAATCGCGTCCAGCGCCCACGGAACTCCCCGGTTTCTTCCTAGTTTTCCGCCGGAGTAATGCTCAGAATCACACTCTCACCAAGTAGGGGACTCTCGTAGCTGGCAAGCCGGCGAAGCTGCAGGCCTTTCATCACGCCGTAATGTCTCGCCTCACCCCGTTCTTCTACCCAAGCTTTCCCTTTTATCAGGACCAGCCGGTCGAACGCATCCCAATGCGGAGCCAGCCAGGTGAGCATTTTCTTGAGCGACGCCACGCCACGGGCGACGAGTGCACCTTGTGTGGTGACTTCCAGCACCTCTTCGGCGCGGGCGGGATAAACCGTGATCGGCAACGCCAGGTTTGCTACCAGGTCTTCTAGCACCCGCGACTTCTTGCCAACCGAATCGCAAAGCGACACCGTGAGGTCAGGGCGTAAGATTGCCAGCGGAATGCCAGGCACACCGCCGCCGGAACCGACGTCGAGCACTCGCTCGCCTTGCTCCAGGTGCTTGGCCAGTTCGACCGTATCGAGCAAGTCGCGGGCGGCGAACTTGGCGAACGTCGTATGCCGGGTCAGATTGATTTTTTCATTCCAATCCCACAGCAGCTGACGATACGCATCGAGCTGGGCGAGTTGATCTTCGGAAATGTCGAGCCCGAGCCACTCGACCGCAGCGGCCAGCGACTCGAATTCGGGGACTTCAATAGGGTTGGGAGTTTCGTTCATAAGGCACATTGTCTATGTTCACTCGAGAACTGACAACGGACCACCGCCCCTTAGACACCCATGTTTGGCATTATCAACGTAAACAAGCCGGCCGGCTGGACCTCGCGCGACGTGGTAAACCGCGTGCAGCGGCTTGTACGACCGGCCAAGGCAGGTCACGCCGGCACGCTCGACCCTTTGGCCACCGGGGTGCTGCTGGTTTGCGTGGGGCCGGCTACCCGGCTCATCGATCACCTGCAGCAGATGCCTAAACGCTATGTCGGCACGTTTCGAATGGGAGTCACGAGCCCCAGCGACGATACCGAGCTAGAGCTGACTCCGGTGCCTAATGCCGCGGTTCCCGAGCTGGCCGACATCGAGGCCAAGCTGCCCGAGTTCACCGGCGACATCTTGCAGCGACCACCTGCCTACTCGGCCATCAAGATCAAAGGTCGCAAGGCCTACGACCTCGCCCGCGAAGGCAAAGCAGTCGATTTGGCCCCTCGACCAGTGACGATCTACTCGGTTCGCGTCGTGCGTTATGAGCACCCCGAACTGGTGCTCGATATCGAATGCGGCAGCGGAACCTACATCCGTTCGCTCGGCCGCGACCTGGCCGAGGCGCTGGGAACCGGGGCGGTGATGAGTGCGCTCGAGCGAACCGCTATCGGTGAGTTCCAAGTGGCCGAATCCTGCACGCCGGATGAGATAAAGGAGCAAGGTCCCGAGCCATTTCTGCAGTCGGCCGTCGGGGCGGTCGCCAAGCTGCCTCGTATCGAATTGACACCTGCTGACGTGGAAACCATCCATCACGGGCGGTCGATCCACCGCGATGGTTCCGAGCACCCGGAATGGGCAGCGATCGACCCGAATGGGCAATTGGTCGCTTTGCTCGTTCCGCGCGGCAACGGGGCCCTCGGTCCCCGCATGGTGTTCAAACCGAAACGGTAATCTGACCGGTTGTATCGGTTGCACCGATTCTTCGCTCAGCGGTGCGCTAGCTGGCGCTGTTGTACTTGCTACGCACGTTATGTGTGTCGCACTGACCACGAAGTGAGTAGCGCCGACGGTTGGAATCTTGGGTGCGAACCTCACGGATGGACGATGAATCTCGATGACTGGATATTGTTGCGCCATGGACCGGCGCTTCCACTGCATCGTCCTCCCCATTAGTCCGCGGTCGGTCCTGTCCCTATGTTTGAGAATCGCAATCGCCAACTCGATGTGGCAGCGCTCGCGCTGGTGGCCATTACGTTGTTGGTGGGCCTGTCGCTTATTACCTACCATCGCAGCGACCCCTGCACGCTCGCCGGGGAGTCGGTAAGTATGGTCTACCCGCCGGCCGAATCGCCGCAGAACGCGTGCGGTCGACTGGGAGCGGTGTTGGCCTACCAGATGCTCGATAAGTTTGGCATCGGTGCCTACTTTGTGTTGGGATCGTTGATTGTCGTCACCGGTTTAACGCTGCTCCAGCGCTCTGTGAATCAGTGGCTCATTCGTTCCGTTGGCTGGGGGCTCACTCTGGTGGCCATCTGCACGCTGGCATCGTTGCTGCTGCCGAATTGGACTCCCGGCCCGGTTGTCGGTGCTGGAGGATACCTGGGAGCAATGGGGCGAGCCTGGCTACAAGTTAACTTTGCCCAGGCGGGGGCCCTGATCTTCACCTTCTCGGTGCTTGCAGCAGGTCTGTTGCTCTGCACTGATTACCTTGTGTTGCAAGTCGCAGCGACTACGACCAAAGTCTCCGGGCGAAGCCTGGCCACCTTGGGGCGGGCGACCACCAGCTCCCTGCGCCCGAAAACCGACCTCGAAAACGGCGTGCAACTCGAAGACGAAGAGGAGTACGAGACCGACGAGTACGAATACGAAGACGAGGGAGAGTGGGAAGAGGACTACGAAGACGAGGAAGAGGAGGATGCCGATTCCGCCCCGCTGACGGTCCGCACGCCCGGCGATAAGCAGTCGGAAGCCGCCGACACCGCTGAGGCCGAAGAACAAGCCGCCAAGTCGGCTACCAAGAGCCCCTTGGGACGAGTTGCCAGCCGCATTGCCTCGGCTTTGTCGGGCGAGGCCAAGCCCGACGAATCGGAAGAGGTGCCCGCCGAGGAAGAAGCAGCCGAGCAAGAGTCGACGCCAGCCGCCCAGCAGGACACCGACGAGCAAACAGGGCCGCGACTCAAGAAACCCCGTCAAAAGAGCGAACGCGAATCGATCATCGAGCAACTCGAAGCGGCCGACATGGGGCACGAGCCCAAGGCCAATTACGAACTGCCCTCGGTTGAGCTGCTGCTGCTTCCGGAAGATATTTCGTACGAAGAGCACGAGAAGGAAGTCCGTCGCAAGGCGAAGATCCTCGAACGCACCTTCAAGAACTTTGGGTTCAACGTGCGGGTGGTCGAAATCGAGACCGGACCTGTGATTGCGCAGTACGAAGTACAGCTCGAAGCAGGGCTGCGGCTTTCGAAGATCACCGGCCTGGCCGACGATCTGGCCATTGCGCTGCGGGTGCCGAGTGTGCGTATCGTGGCGCCGATCCCCGGCAAAAATACCGTGGGTATCGAAGTGCCCAACGAAACCCGGCAATTGGTTCGCTTGCGTGAGGTCATCGAAGAGACCAATGGCAAAGCCAGTCGGATGAAGATACCGGTGTACTTGGGCAAAGACGTGGCCGGCAATCCGATGATTGTCGACCTGACTTCGATGCCTCACCTGTTGATCGCGGGCCGAACCGGTACCGGTAAGAGTGTGTGTCTCAACACCATTATCGTCTCGATGCTGATGAGCCGCGGCCCCGACGAGGTGCGGATGCTGATGATCGACCCGAAGATGGTCGAATTATCGGGCTATCGCAAGTTGCCGCACTTGATGCATCCAGTGGTGACCGACATGAAAAAGGCCGAGGCCATCCTGGCCTGGGCGGTCGACAAAATGGAAGAACGCTACACGTTGCTCGCCCGCGCAGGGGTGCGTCACGTGAGCGTTTACAATCAGCTTGGCGAGGAGGAGCTGCGCGACCGCATTGAACCGACGAGCGAGTCGGAGTGGGAGGAGATTCCCAAGCAGCTTCCGTTCATCGTGATCGTGGCCGACGAAATGGCCGACCTTATGATGACCGCCGGCAAGGACGTCGAGCAGCATATTATCCGCTTGGCCCAAAAGAGCCGGGCGGTCGGTATCCATTTGATTCTCGCCACTCAGAAACCAACGGTCGACGTCATCACCGGTTTGATCAAAAGTAACCTGCCCGCCCGTCTTGCCTTCCAAGTTGCCAGCCGCACGGATAGTCGCGTGGTTCTCGACGAAATGGGAGCGGAAAAGCTGCTGGGCAATGGCGACATGCTGTTCCTCTCGCCAGGCACGAGCATGCTGCTGCGTGGGCAAGGAACCTACTTGTCCGACGACGAGATCACTCGCGTGGTCGACTTCGTCGGCACCGACGAACCACAGTTCGCTGGCGAGCTGATGCAGCTCAAGACCAAAGAAGAGGTCGAAGCAACCGCTGGTAGCCTGAAGAATCGCGATGAACTCTACGAAGCAGCCATCGAGGTCGTCGTGACCGAAGGGCGCGGTAGCGTGTCGCTGCTGCAGCGGGCCCTCGGCATCGGCTACGGTCGGGCCGCCCGGCTGATTGACTTCATGGCCGAAGATGGCATCGTCGGCCAGTACAACGGCTCGCAGGCTCGCGAAGTGACCATCACCATGGAAGAGTGGGAAGCGATGAAGGCGGGCGGCGACGAGTCGAGCGAGCCCCCGCCCGCCCCCGAACCAGCACCGAAGCGGACCAACCGCATTGCGTTTAGCTCCGACGACCAGGCCGAGCAAAACGGGGAGACCCCCGTCGAGCTGCTCGACTCCCCGCCGGCCAAGATTGCGGCCGAAGAGGAGGAAGACGAAGAAGAGTACGAAGAGGAATACGAGGACGACGAACCGTACGACGAGGAAGAGTACGACGACGAAGGAGCCTGGGACGAGGAAGACTCCGCGGACGATGCCCCCGAAGAGGAGGCTTATGAGGAAGAATACGAAGAAGACCAAGGGGAGTGGGAGGAATCTGACGAGGAGTGCGACGAAGCGGAAGACGAACGGGAACCCGTGGCGTGAGCCATCGCTGCTAGCACTACCCGTGGCCGACGTTGACCGCTCACCGCGAATCTCTATACTCCGCATGCTCGAACGCGCAACTTTTTGATTTCGTTGTTTTCTGCCTGCGAGTCCCTCCATGTCTACTGGCTGGTCCGATATCCATTGTCACTTGCTTCCCGGCATCGACGACGGCGCTGCCGACGCCGACGAAGCCTTGAAAATGGCTCGTATTGCCGTGGAGCAAGGCACCTCGACCATTGTGGTCACCCCGCATCAGTTGGGCATCTGGCGACAGAACGAGGCCAGCGACATTCGCCGCCGGACTAACGAGCTGCAGGAGCTACTGAACGCCCATCAGATTCCGCTCGTTGTTCTTCCTGGCGGTGAGATCCGCATCGAAGACGATATGCCTCAGCTGCTCGATGCCGACGTGCTCATGACCCTCGGCGACCACAAGCGGCATGTGCTGGTCGAGCAACCATTCGAAATCTATTTTCCGCTTGAGCCGATCGCCCAGCTGCTTAAACAGCGAGGTCTGGTTGGCATCCTGGCCCACCCCGAACGCAATCGCGGCATCATGGCCCAGCCCGGTTTGGTGGGCGAGCTGGTGGACGCAGGGTGGTTAGTTCAGGTGACCACTGGCAGTTTGACCGGTGCGTTTGGACCCAAGTGCCAGCAACTGGCCGAAGAGTTTGTTCGCTCGGGCTGCTCGCATTTTCTCTCAACCGACGCACATGGGCCAAAGTCCAGGCGGCCGTTGTTCCGAGATGCCTATCAGCGGGCGACCGAATTGGCCGGCGAAGAGGCAGCGCTCGCGATGTGTCGCGACAACCCACGCCGAGTGGCCGAAGGTCGCGAAGTGAATCCCGGTCGTTTGATGGTCAAACCGCCCTCGCGCGGATGGCGATTCTGGAAAAGGGTTGGCTAGCGCATGGCACTTACGCGACGCAAATTCTGCCAAATGGCACTGGCTACCGGTGCCGCTTCGTGGTTGGTGCCCCGCGCGTCGGTTGCCGCACCGACGTGGGTCGACCAGCGCCAGGTAGGCCCGTTTATCTGCCAGTCGGCGTTTCCGCTCGTACAGCATCAAGAACTGCTGGCCGAATTGCCCCCTCTCGAGCGGGAGCTGCAGCGGGTGCTAGCAGTGCGTCCGCTGAAGAGTCCCATCTACCTTTACCTGCTTGCTAGCGAGGAGCAGCACAAGGCTTACATTGCCGAACGCTACCCGCAGATTCCCTACCGCCGGGCGTTGTACGTTCGCCAGGACGACCAGTCGAACATCTTTGCCTACTACGACAAGGAGCTTCCTGTCGACTTGCGCCACGAGTGCACGCATGCCTTGTTGCATGGCGATTTGCCGATGGTGCCGCTCTGGTTGGATGAAGGTCTCGCCGAGTATTTTGAGGTGAAAAAGGAAGATCGCGCCCGGAAGAATCCCCATTTGCGACCTTTGAAGCGGGATCTCGCCTTCAAAGGCATTCCCTACATCAGCGAGCTGGAACGCCACGAGAAGCTCGAAGAGATGACCGCTCGTGACTATCGGCATAGCTGGGCGTGGGTTCATTTCATGCTCCACGGTCCGCGGGCTGCTCATGCGGAACTGGTGATGTACCTGCTCGACATCCGCTCGAACACCGTGCCTGGCAGCCTGGGCGAGCGTCTGGCTCGGGCGGTTCCCAACGTGCAAGCTCACCTGATTCAGCACTTCCGGAACCTCTGAAAAAATAGGCATCTTGCGTGTGTTTCCGCAAATTGCCTCGGTTCAAAATCTCTTTGAAGTATCGTTCGAGGAATGGCCGATACGCCCTAGGAGCAACGATTGTGCGACATGGTAGGCGTCATGCATGCGCAGGTTGCTAGCTGCATCGTGCTTCGTTTACTTGGCGGATCAGAACCGCCTCACCTGATACCCTCCAAGGAAGTCATAGGTATTTGCATGAAACTCATTACGCTACAGCGTTTGGCTGCTGCGATTGCGTGCATGGGAATGATCGTTCCCAGTGCCGCGCTGGCTGCCGAACCCCAAGTTCAACCTGTTCAACAAGTGCAAAAAGCACCCGTTAGCTTGGACGTCGCCCTCGACGCTCAAGGTAACTTCAAAGGCCAGCTGGTCGACGCCCAGGGCGTTGCTCAGAAGGGTGTTGAAGTCGCCATGCTGTACAATGGTCGCGAAGTCACTCGTTCGGTTACCGACGAGCAGGGCAAGTTCGCTGCCCCTGTTTTGCGCGGCGGTCAGTACGAAGTGGTTGCTCAAGGTCAAGTTGCCAGCTATCGCGTGTGGAACGCCGGCCAGGCACCTCCAATGGCTCGCCCTGCTGCGTTGATGATCACCAACGCCGACGTGGTAAACGGCCAGTTCGGCACTCTCGGCTACGGTGGTGGCGTCCTCAATTGGATGCAAGCTCACCCGCTGATCGTCGCCGGTGCAGTGGTTACTGCCATTGCCGTTCCGGTTGCGATTACCGCTTCGGACGACGATTCGAGCAGCTAATGAGCTAGCACTCGTAGCAAATCAGAACAACGCACCCCGTCGGTTGCTTGCAACCGGCGGGGTTGCTCTTTTGGTAAATGGTCTCCTTCGCTAATATCCGCCGCTGCTGAGCCATGCATTGGCTTCGGTTAAGGGGTTGGAGTTAGATCTTTTCTGGAGGCTCTAAGATGATTCGCTCGTCGCGATTGGGTTACACGGTTCGGATAGTTACTGTCATGGCGCTGCTTACCGGGCAGCAGGTCATCGCTGCTCCCCCTGTGGAACAGGCACCGCAAGTCGAGGAAGCCGCTTCTTCGGTGGATGTCGCACTGAGCGAAGGTGGTGTGCTGCAAGGCTACGTGGTCGACGCCCAAGGCGTGCCCGCCATGGGCATCGAAGTCAAACTCACCGCGCCCGATGGCCAGATGGTCTCGACAATCTCCGATCACAAAGGACGCTTCGGCTACCGAGGTCTCGCCGGAGCGGCTTATCAGCTCGAAACCGAAAACGGAGTGGTTGCCTGCCGTGCTTGGACCGCCGAAGCGGCTCCGCCGCGAGCAGCCACCAGCTTGCTGGTCGTGCATGACGATACGCTGGTCCGCGGCCAATGGTCGGCTCCTCCCATGGTGAACCACACTACCGGGCGGTTGAAGCGGGCCTTCACCAACCCGTTCTTCGTTGCCACTGTGGTGGGTGCTGCGATTGCCATCCCCGTAGCGATTCACAACGCGAACGACGACTCGAGCAGCTAACCGCTCACGAGCCAAAACACTCCCAACACTCCTCGCGGAACCACGGTTCTTCGAGGAGTGTTTTTTTCGTTGCATTTTCAATTCTCCCGCACAGCTTAACAGGCGACGGGGGGATTCCGCCGTTGTCCGCCGAAGCGGGCTCGACTTGCGTGTTAGTCTCAGCCGATCGAATTGGTAGGCACCTTCTGTCCACAGTGCCTTCTCAGTTGATGGTCGTCGCAAGGGACTGCGCAATAGGGCCAAGGTTATTCGGAGGGATTCGTTATGGCGGCAATTGGTTGGTTTGGTTACGCACGGCTGGCCTATTTCTCGCAGCCTCAACACGAGCGGATGCTCTACAAGCAGATCCGCAAGCAACCGCCTCAACGCATTGTTGAAGTCGGCATCGGATCGACCGAACGTGCGGTGCAGTTGATTCGTGTGGCCCAGCGCTACCGCACCGACTCGCCGATCTCGTACACCGGGTTCGATTGCTTCGAAGAGCGACCTGCCGGCGCGGCTCCGTTGCCGTTGATCCACGCCCATCGTCAGCTTCAGCTCACCGGTGCGCGGGTGCGACTCGTCCCCGGTTTCCCCGCAGCGACGTTGCCGCAGTTGGCCAACTCGTTGCAGCGGACCGACATGATGCTCATCTCGAGCGATGTCGACGACGCCTCGCTCGAAAAAGCTTGGTTCTACATGCCGCGGATGTGCCATGAGCAAACGCTGGTACTTCGCGAACTTCGCGTGAGCGACGAGCAGTCGCGGTTCGAGTTGATCTCGCAAGCCGAGTTGCAACGTCGCGCCGAAGTGCGCACCAAGCGGGCGGCTTAGGGTTGCTGCCGGTCAAGCGGGCGCGGTTACTTTGCTAGCCAACCCTTCTTTCGATACCAGTCGATGGTGTCGCGATAATGCTCGGCCAATGATTTGGCCGGCGCGAAGGCGGTTTGGTTCATCAGTTTCTCCGGCGAAGCCACCCAGCCCGACGCGGTACCTTCGCGGAATTTGTCGAGGTTCAGCGGCGACTCCTTCCCGCGGAGTCGTCCCGTGAGTTCCCCCACGGTGCCAGCGACGGCCATGGCCCATTTGCGGACCCGAATCACTCGCAGGCGTTGTTCGAGTGCGTCGGCGATCATCTGGCCCATCTCGGTGTAGGACGAAACCGTGGGATCGGCCGCGTAGTAGAGTCCGGTGCCGCGAGGGTCGGTCGGGTCGAGTCGCTCGCCATGGCGGGCGACCAGCAACAACGCCTGCGATAGATCGTCGGCATGCACCAACGAGAGCGGCAGCCCTGGCCGATGCACGATGTGCAGTCCGGTGCGCTGGATGCCTTTGGCCAGCACCAGCCCGGCGCTGTCGCCTTGGCCGAACACCACCGGCGGCCGCACGATGGTCGTTGGCACTTCGGCGGCCCACTCGCGGGCGGCCAGCTCGCCGTCGAGTTTGCTGCGACCGTAATTCGAGATCGGCGCCGCTTCGTTCCGCTCGGTGTGAGCGCCGGAAGCAGGCGAAGGCCCCGCGGCCGCGAGCGAGCTAGCGACCACCAGCACCGGCGGGTTCGCCTGCATCGCACAGGCTGCTGCGATGTTGCTGCACCCCGCGACGTTAACCTGGGCAAACTTCTCGTACGACGGAGCAAACACCCGCCCCGCGAGGTGGAACACGAAATCGACCCCCGCGACGGCCGCGTCGAGGGTTTCGGGTTTCGTCACGTCGCCGGTCACGAGCTGCACGCCGAGCGGCTCCAGTCGGCTCGTGTCAGCCGTTGGCCGCACTAAACAGGCGACATCGCCGCCGGCTGCTTGCAGCACCGGCACCAGCCGCGGTCCGATGAATCCAGTCGCTCCAGTAACCAAACAACGAGGCATTGTATTTTTCGAGTTCGTGTTTCAAGGCTGACATTCCACAAATTGCCCAGTCCGTCTACACTCCGACCATGGCAAACGTAAGCATCATACCGGTTTCCAGTCGCCGCGAGCAGCGCGAGTTCATCGACCTTCCTTGGCAACTCTACCGAGGCGACCCCAATTGGGTCCCTCCGTTGCGGCTCGAGCAGAAGGGGCTCGTCGGTTTTCGCCGGCACCCGTTCTACCAAACAGGCAAGGTAAAGACCTTTCTCGCCCAGCGCGATGGCGAAACCGTCGGCCGGGTCGCGGCCATCGTAAACCAGGTGCACAACGACTGGTACAAGGATAAGCTTGGCTTCTTCGGCTTTTTCGAGTCGGTCGACGATCCGGATGTCGCGGTGCCGTTGCTCGAGCAGGCCGGCGACTGGCTTCGCTCCCAGGGGATGACCGGCGTTCGCGGGCCCACCAACCCCTCGATCAATTACGAGTGGGGGCTGCTGATCGATGGATTCGATACGCCGCCGATGTTCATGATGACCTACAACCGTACCTACTACCCGCGGCTGATCGAAGCGGCCGGCTTCGAAAAAGTGCACGACATGTATGCCTACTACGGCCATGTCAGCATGCTCGGATCGATGAGCGAAAAGCATCGCATGATCGACGAAGGCATTCGCGAACGCTTCGGCGTGAAACTCCGCCCGATGGATCGCAAGAACTTCCGGGCGGAAGTCGAGATGTTTTTGAACATCTACAACAAAGCGCTCTCGGCAACGTGGGGATTTGTGCCACTGACCGAAGCCGAAATGAGTACCCTCGCAGGCCAGCTGAAGCACATGATCGTGCCCGACCTCACCCTGGTTGCCGAGGTCGAAGGAAAACCGATCGGCGTGATCTTTGGCCTGCTCGATTACAACGGTCGCATCCGCGAGATGGACGGGCGGCTATTCCCCTTCCGCTTCCTCAAGCTGCTGACGCGCCGCAAAGAAATCAAACGCATGCGGGTGGTCAGCGCGAACGTGTTGCCGGAGTATCAAAACTGGGGGGTCGGTATCACGCTCGCCCGCGGGTTGATCGAGCCGACGCTCCGCCATGGAATCGAGGAAGCCGAGTTCTCGTGGGTGCTCGAATCGAACGACCTGTCGCGGAAGACCATCGAGAAAGCAGGCGGAAAAAAATACAAAACTTATCGTATCTACGAGAAGTCGTTGGACTAAGTCGCTGCCACCGGCCCACGGTCGCACTGCGAATAGATTCCCACTTTCCCAAACACGATCGGATGGGAAAATTGAATTCCCGCTCCTCGCAGTAGGTAACCTGCATCCAGGTAACGAGTTGCGTCATCGAGCGGCTGAGCGACCCTCGGAAATAGATTCCCAGATGGGAATCTATTTTCAGCGGTGACTTACCAGCCTAGTGGCCCGAGCATCGCTGGCCGCGCGCACCGGTAGCCCTACGCGGCCCGCTTGCGACGCGAGTCGAGTGCTCCATTCTAGTTGATTGTCAAAGAACATTGGGAACATAAGTTCACTAGTGTATTCGATCATATCTAGTGGCCATTTTCAACCAAAATCGGTGCGACTTGGGAGTAAATATTTCCCTCCAAAGCTGTTAGGCGAGTGCCCCCGTGGTATACTGAAGGCTCATCTTTGGTAATACGCATCGCGACCTAGTTTGCCAGTTGGCAGAGGAGGGGGGCTAGTGGATCGGAATCGACTTGTTGGGTGTCTCCGTGGTGGGGTGGCCACGTTCCTTTTGCTTATGGCTGGGAACGCAGTAACAGCAGCCCCCATCTATTCGCTGACCGATCTTGGCGTGATGCCTGGCTTTAACTATAGCGAAGGGATCGACGTCAATAACGCTGGGCAGGTGGCCGTACGAGGGTGGGCGAGCGGTCACTTCACCGGATTTGTCTGGCAGGGTGGCAACCCGACACTGGTCGATTTGCCATACCAGTACAGTCAGCCATTGGGCATCAGCGAGGCTGGCGACGTGTATGGCTATGCCAGCCAGGGCCCTACGGACTCCGAAGGCTTCGTCTGGCGGGCAGGCACTTATGAACTACTGGGCCATGCTTCAGGTGGGCAGGATTGGACCCGCCCAGCCGACATGAACGCTTCTGGCACGATCGTCGGCTATAGCCTGGGAGACCCGTTGAACACTTCGCAAGTGTTTCTCTACGAGAACCGTGTGTTCTATCCCCTGGGAGTATTGCCTGTCGGCTTTCCTGGTACCGACCCAAGTGTGTCGCGACTTAACAGCGAAGCAACTGGAATTAACGACCACGGAGTAATTGTTGGTTACACCCAGAGTGTTTCGAACCAGCCTGGAGTTCCTGATCATCGTGCGTGGGCCTTGCAGAATGGAACCGCCATCGTGCTCGACGGTCCCTTCGATGGTGTCGACTACTCCCGCGCGCTCGGCATCAACAACGAAGGAACGATTTTTGGGTGGGCCCTCGATTCCACTAACAAGACGCACGCGGTGGTCTGGCGCGACCATAACCCCGAAGTCTTGCAGTCGCTACCTGATGCCAGCTACGTCACTCCGCCGGCTGATATCAATAGCGAGGATTGGGTCGTCGGAGCAATGCGCTTAGCGATGGATGGTGGCACCACCGAAGTTGCGGTGGTCTGGGATGCCGAGGGAATCGCTTACAACCTGAACGAACTCTTGGACGAAACCGGGGAAGGTTGGACTTTGCAAAAAGCCAACGGCATCAACGACCGGGGATGGATTGTTGGTCTCGCAACCAATCCACTCGGCGAGTCTCGCGGCTTCTTACTCATGCCGCCAGGGACCGACGTTCCCGAACCCCAGACAGCAGCGCTATTGCTCTCGGCAATGATCGGTGCCGGTTATCTCGGCAGGCGGCGCGGCTAGCAAAGTGTCGAGCGGGCGGGGGCTATAGGTCACCCGTTTGACAATAAAAAACAGGCCTGAGATCGGCTGTGATATCAGACCCGCAGGTCTTCTTTTGGTGGTCTCACTTCGGTGAGCCAGCTTGGTGTTACCCGAAGTAGTCGGGCTCCTGGCCGGCGATCCACTTGATGTTGCAACCGATGCTCGGGTGCTGCTCGTTGGTGGGAGCCTCGCCGCTGAGCACCGCGTCGACCGCCGCCCGCAGATCCTCGCCGGTCGGCTGGCTGCCGCTGTCGGGGCGGGTGGGTGCCACTCTACGCCGTTAACCCTTTCTTTGCCTTAAAAAAGAGGTCTCGATGTAACAGCGTATTTCGGCCATCCTTTCAGTTGAACCAAGGAAGGGGCGGCCATCACTTACCCGAAGGGAATCGGGCATGTTACATCGAGACACTCAAGTGCGGCTGAATATCGTGTGCCTTCGGCAATGTTTGCGTTGGTTGTTGGCGGGAATCTGTTGGCGAACGATCCGCTTCCGCAACGACTGCAGTTGGACTCCTCGGTCACTAATGGCAGCCGCGCTGTTATGGGCCTGGTCGGACGAGCAGACTCTCACCGAGCGTTTTTTCGTTGTGCGTAAGATACTACTCTGCCTCGATAAAGAGCAACAGCAACTGGCCACTTCCTACCAAGCCTTCATAAAAATCCTTCGTCGCTGGACGAAGCCGCTCGCCGCGTTGTTGCAGTCAGTGCTGCAACAACGGATGCAAGCGACGCTGACCGATTGCTGGCTCACCGCGGGATACCTCGTATTCGCGGTCGATGGTAGTCGCCTTGAATTGCCTCGCACCCGCTCGCACGAACAAGCCTATTCGACGATTCGTCACGCACGACGGGTAAAGAACAGTCGCTACAAGAGACGGCAGGCCAAAGATGCGAAGAAAGTCAACTCGCCTCAACTCTGGCTCACAACGATGTGGCACATCGGTACGGGATTGCCGTGGGACTGGCGGGTCGGACCTGGTGACAGTAGCGAACGTGTCCACTTGCGGGAGATGCTCACTAGCTTGCCAGCCGGGGCTTTGATAACGGCCGATGGCGGATTCATGGGGTACGAAGGGCTGCAAGCGATTATCAAAAGTGGCCGACACGTCCTGCTGCGAGTGGGAGCCAATGTGCGGTTGCTGAAACAGCTTGGTTATGTACGGGAATGGACCGGCACGGTCTATCTATGGCCCGATCGGGAATCGAAGCGTGGCAACGAACCGCTCGTGTTGCGACTGGTGGTCGCTACGGATGGCAAGCAGCCGGTCTACCTGGTTACCAATATCCTTTCTCGGCGTGAATTGAGCGACAAGCAGGTGATTGCATTGTATGCACGTCGCTGGGGCATCGAACTATTCTATCGCCATCTCAAGCAGACCTTTCACCGTCGAAAACTCCTCTCTCGCGAAGCCGAGAACGCCAAGCTCGAAATCACCTGGTCGTTGTTCGGCTTATGGGCGATGTCGCTGTTCGCGTTGGTCGAAGCGATGAAGCAAGGCATCACACCAGCAAAGTTGAGTTTCGCCAAGCTGCTGTTGGCGTTTCGCCGCACGATGCGTGATTACCTGCATCCAACGGAGAAAAACGAACGCCTGTGCGAGAGGCTTCGCCAAGCCATCATCGACAGCTACAAGAGAGCAAACAAAACCAGCCGCAACTACCCACGAAAAAAACAAGCCAAACCGCCAGGAGTACCACAACTGCTCACTGCTACCAAGACACAGGCCCTGCGAGCAAAGCAAATCAAACCAGTACTACGAAAAGGGTTAACGGCGTAGGGTGCCACTGTGGACTTACCCAGCAGTGACACCCAACACCGACGAATTGGCAGAAGGCTAACGACGCAGCACAACGATGCCTGTGGCCACCGCCAGCAGCGCAAGCAACGCGGTGCTCGGCTCGGGGATAGCATTCACACGAACATAGAAGTCGTTCGTCCACGTGTAAGTGGGGGTTACTGGCACTTCGCTTAAGTAATACCCATTCTCGTCGACGATCCGAAAGTCGGCATCATACTGGCCCAGCTTAGTGCCTTCGGCGAGAGTGAATTGAAGCGTGTGGTACTCGGTCACACTCAAGTGGTAGACGCCTCCTGGCAGCAGCGGAGTCACAACACCTTCCCGCTCGACGGCCACGCTCAACTCCGGTGCGGTTCCGATCAACTCCAAGTGGAAGTCACCCTCGGGTGTGCTGGGGATCAAGTAGTCCGACTCTGCATCGGGCGAAATGTTCATCGACGCCAGCGTGACCTCGCCATATTCAGAGCTACCTGGCAGGACATCCACCGGCAGTGGGGTGTGTCCGTTCGGATTGGTGCCGTTGTTTCCAAAGTAGACATGGTAGTGACTGACATGATGGTCGCGGAGGGTGATGAAGTTATCGAAGGTGGTGTCATCTTCACGACCGTCGATACCGAACGACAGGTGTATCGGGTTGGCCGAAGCTTGTCCGATGGCGAGGGCGGCAAAGGCGGCGAGCATGCCGCCAACAAACAAACGATTCATTGGTACTACTCCAAGAAAAAAAGGAATGAAACTGTCTGGGAATTGAAGGGGGGCGGGCGTCCCAGATCGCGCCCGCGGAAGTCGTGTCGAAGTTTGTTTCAGAGTGTCGGTTCCCGGATCGGCATCCAACGGCAAGAACGCGCTGACAACGGGAAGTGCCGATGCTCTAGTTCGTGGTAGTCGCATGGGTCGATTCCGTGGTTTCGGCGATTCAGGTGCGAACCATGAGGGGAGGGGGCTCTCGCGATTCGTGACTAGAATGCAATTGAGTTGCAAGTGGTTTTTGGTTGCGTCGCTCTAGTCGCGGTGCAATCCAATTGCAAGTAGGTGCAATATCGAAAATGGAACCTTGGAGATCGCGTCGTCGATTGCATCCACCCAGTCATTTGAAATAGTGGGGAATCCTGGGTGTTTTCTTGTGGAAATTGGCCACTAAATGTGCATTAATGATCACTATGTCATCGCGTGGTCGGTGCGATCGATAGTCGCCGTTGGCCGTGCGATGAAAAGCGAGGAGTTTCGCCGCTGCGCGATGCCGTCGCCTTAGGCTCGGTATGCAACGATGGCGCACTCCGCGAACGCCTGACCTCGAACCAGGAACAACTGACAACCTACGACTGACAACCAACTCACACCCCCGACGCTAGTGCAACTTGCCTATCGATGTTCTGAAGTGGCGGGCGTTTGGCCCGCTTGTCATCAACAATTCGCCGGAATGGCAACTCTGGATCTAGCGGTTTCGGCTTACACCAAAGAAAGGAATGCTACTGATGGATGCGAAGAGAGAATGGGGAGCAAACCCGAAGCTCCAAGCCGAGTCCTCTGCCAAGGGGACTGGAGATACGTATGCAGCCGCCACCACTGCTGACTGCAGCCAGCTTCGACCAGAGGGGGATGAGCATGGTTGTGCCCCCACTTTTTGGAGGCGGGGGCAAAACTCCCGGCGGGCGTTTTTTCGAAGCTTAAAGAAGTGCCGGGATTTACAGGACTTGAGCGAGGTTGGCTGCCTCGGAACGGAAAGAATAAAGCCCCCACGAATCGATTTCCCGATTCTGGGGGCAAAAAAACAGCTCGTAGCCGCGCCGCCACGCGGGCCGTGATTCATGGCAGGGGCGGCCAACCGTGTGGCTAACCGAGATCACATCGGTTGCTGGAAGCGACCTTCGAAGGGGTTCCCCCGCGGAGGTTACTAGGAGGTTCTCCTGTCCCCCTTCCGTCTACCCGAAGTAATCGGGCTCCTGGCCGGCGATCCATTTGATGTTGCAACCGATGCTCGGGTGCTGCTCGTTTGTGGGAGCTTCGCCGCTGAGCACCGCGTCGACCGCCGCCCGCAGATCCTCGCCGGTTGGCTGGCTGCCGCTGTCGGGGCGGGTGGCGTCGAACTGGCCGCGGTAAACCAGCTTCTTATCGGCGTCGAACACGTAGAAGTCGGGCGTGCAGGCGGCTCGGTACGCCTTGGCGACTTCCTGCGTTGCGTCGTACAGGTAAGGGAAGCAGTAGCCGCGGTTTTCCGCCTCGGTTTTCATGAGCTCGGGCGAATCGGCCGGGTGGGTTTCGACATTGTTGCTGCTAATTGCCACCACGGCCACGCCTTTTTCGGTGTACTCCTTGCCGAAACTGGCCAACTCGTCGGCCAGGTGCTTCACGAACGGGCAGTGGTTGCAGATGAACGCGACGACCAGGGCAGGGGACCCGGCAAAATCGGCCAGCGACACGGTGGTGCCATCCACATTGGGCAACGAGAAATCAGGGGCCTCCGAGCCCAGGGGCAACATGGTGCTGGGGGTGAGTGCCATGGGATAACCTTTTGTTGGTTGGAGTGTCTATAAGGTAAGCTTCTCAGGGAGTATTACGGAAGCTTTGGGGAATGGCAACGGCTGCGGCTTGCGTTGACACTAGGGGCGAGCGTCCTATAATCAGGCCAGTTAACAACTTGCGTCAAGGCGGCCGGTTTCCCCTGATCCCCAGGCGCGAACCAAACCGAAAAGCATTTCGTAACAGACAAGTAACAAATAACCCCGCGTGGTCAGGAGCAAGAACCATGGCACTGTTAGAACTCGACAACGACAACTTTGAAGCCGAAGTGCTGAACAGCAGCGAGCCTGTGCTCGTCGATTTTTGGGCTCCCTGGTGCGGTCCTTGCCGTATGATTGCCCCGCTGGTGGAAGAACTGGCCAGCGACAACGCCGGCAAAGCCAAAGTGGCCAAGCTGAACATCGACGACTCCCAGAACCTGGCCGAGCAATACCGCGTGAGCAGCATTCCCACGCTCATGGTGTTCAAGGATGGCCAGCCGGTCGAGACCTTCGTTGGTCCCCAGCCCAAAGCCAAGCTGCAGCAAGCGATCGACGCCGCCAAGGTTTAATGCCGAGGATACGAGCGCGAGCCTGCTAGCACGCCTGGCGATAGCAGCTACCAAGGCCCCTGTTTTGGATGAGTTCCAAGACGGGGCCTTATTTTTTGCCTAATCGGACTAATCCCACACTTTTGGTTTCATGCGGAGCCCGAAAACCGCCGATGGAGAATTTGGGGGGATCATATACATTATTGCGCTTCGTAGAACTTTGCGGCGAAAGGACTCACCGCATGACCGACCAACCCTCCTCATCACCGGCAGACACCACCGCGCGCATCGATGCGCCGCATGCGGTTCGGCCGGCACGCGCCGAAGCAGCAGCCGCCAAGCCGGTCATGGTTGCGGCAGCAGCCAGCGACGATCTGCAGCCGCAGGCGACCACGCAGGAGCCGATCGAACGGCACGCGGCCGAACTGGCCGAGCAACTGCAACGCCGCCAGTCGGACATCGACCGCCGAGCAGCGATGCTGGCCGCCCAAGAGGCCGACATCGAGAGCAAAGTTCGCACCGCCCGCATGTGGTTTGAAGAGCGCGAACGAGAACTCAACGAGCGCGAAGCTGCGATCGACAATCCGCCGCCCGTGGTGGCCGAGCTCGATCCGGAAGTCGCCGCGGAGCTCGAACGTCGCCAACGCGACCTCGATGCCCGCCAGGCATCGCTGTATCAACAGTTGGAGCAGTTCACGCAAGATCGTGCTGAGCTGGAGCAGAAGGTCGAACGGCTCGCCGCGCACGAAGTGCATCTGAAGGAGATCGAAGAGTCGGTCGAGCGGCGGCATCGCTCGCTGGCCGACGAGCGGCAGGACATTGCCGAGCAAGCGGCCGAGCTTGACGACCGTCGGGCGAAGCTCCATCGGCGGGGTGAAGAGATCGAGCATCGCGATGCCGAACTGCGGAGTCGCGAGATGCAGCTCGCTTTGCGACGGCAGGAGATCGAAACCGCGGTGAAGCGATTCGAGCAGATGGGCGTTACCCACGAACGGATGCAGGCCCTTGATGTCCAAGCAGCCGAGTTCGAAACGCGCACCAAGTATCTTGACCAGGCCGAGCAACTGCTGAAGGAAGACTCGCAGAAGCTCGCCCAGCGTCGTCAGGAACTCGACGACGAATATCGCAACGCGACCGAACAGCTGCGGAGCGACCGCCAGAAACTGATCGGCGAGCAGGAGGCGTTCCGCCAGCAGGTGGCTCGCCGAACCAAGGAACTGGATCAACGCGAGGGAGAGCTCGATCAACGCGAGCAATCGCTCACCAACCTACGGCAAGAGCTGGAAGCCAGCCAGCGAGAAGTGCTCGAAATGCGTCTGGCCACCGAAGAGACCTGGGCGCAGCTCACCGGAGCCTTGTCGCCGGCGAGCCTGACGCGAAGCATCGCCCAAACGCGAAATCGCCTGGCCGATCACTACGAAGAGCAGTTGCGCGAGCTGTACGAGCGCAAGGACGAGCTGGAGCAGTTCCGCAACGAACTGTCCGAAGAGCACGTGCAAATAGAAACGCGGCGGACGCAATTCCAGGAATGGCAGCGCCGCCGCGAAAAAGAAATTGAACAGCAGGCCAGCCGACTCATTGCTCGCGAACAGGAGCTTGATCGGCAGCAAATGCACTTCGAGGCGGAGGAGTCGAAGTGGCGACTCGAACGCGACGACTATCGGGCGGAGATCCGGCAGCTACTTACGCAGTTGCGTAAGGGCATACTCGATGCGGCTGCCTGATCCGCGGTAGCCGCGGTTACTTGCTTTCGTAAGTGTCGCCAGGTGTGGTGACTTCGGCTTCGCTCGCCAGGCGGGCAGCTTCGTTGGCGTAGGCGTAAGCGGCCTGTAGCTCGAAACGGCTGAAGTAAGGCGAACGGCTGATGTTACGACGGGTGCCGGTGAGCTTGGCAGCGAGTTCCTGCCACGACAGGTCGTTGTTCAAGTGCCAGGCAGCCGCTTGGGCAGCGTTGTGCTGCAGTTGACCCTTACCGAAAGCCTTGAGCAGTTCGATGACTTCGGGGCGATCGCTCGATGGATCGACGGGACGCAGATTGTAAGGCTTGCTGCTCGAAGGATCCTTCTTGCCGTGGTCCAGGCACAACAGTGGTACTTCGATCTTGGTGATGCGTTCGGGAGCAACGCTGAAAACGCCGCCGCCGCCACCCATGCCGCCGCCGCCCATACCACCGCCGCCACCGCCGACGCTTTGGTTACCACCGCCACCGCCGCCGCCGAAACCGCCACCGCCGCCACCCATGCCGCCACCGCCGCCGAACTGGGCAACGACCGGGTCGCCGACGAACGCTTCGGGCATTCTGACCTTCACGCCGTGCGGCAGCTTGTTGGTGATGAGGATACGGCCTTCGTGATCGCTCTTAGCGATGAACTTCACTTCGATTTGGCCCGCTTCGCGAGCTTCGAAAAGGTCGACAATCGCGTCTTCGGCCACGTCTTCAACCGCCGGGGCAGGTTCCGCTTCTTCGGCGGCAGGAGCTTCTTCGACTTCGGTTGCCTTTTCTTCCACCGCGGGAGCCGCTTCGGGAGCCGTGGTTTCGGCCTCGGTGTCAGCCCAGCTAGGGGAACCGGCAGCCAGCAGAATAGCGGCGAACAGCAGGGAAGTACGGGATAGGTGAGTCAGCATCGATTCCGCTCCGACAGGCAGATATTCAGGGGGTAGGATTGTTCCGGAAGAGGCGTGGAGCGCCAGGCTAAATAGCGGCGCACGTCCACCCTATCTCTCCAGCATAATCTCTCGAACCGCCGGTGCCAAACTATTCCCGGGAGGGAAATCGCAGGAACCTGGCCTCGGGAATCGGGCAAACCGGCGGCGAAAAGCAGGTTTCCGCGGTTCGCAGCGGGGTTAAACTTCGTCTCCCGCCTGGATTTGCATATAGCTCTCGTACCGGCGGAAGTCGAGCCGGTTGTCGGCCACCGCGTCTTTCACCGCGCAGAACGCCTCGTGGGTGTGGGTGCAGTCGGGAAACCGACACTGGCTCACGTACGGGCGGAGCTCGCGGAAAAAGCCGGCTACTTCCTCGGGAATCACGTCCCACAGCTGGAATTGGCGGATGCCGGGCGTATCGATCACGTGGCCGCCGCACTCCAGGGGAAACAGCTCAGCGGTGGTCGTCGTATGACGACCCTTCTGCGACTCGGCACTCACGGTCTGCACCCGCAGGCCAAGGCCAGGTTCGATGGCGTTCAGCAGCGACGATTTGCCGACGCCGCTCTGTCCGGTCAGCACGCTGTTGCGATCGCTCAGCAACGCCCGCAGTTGAGCGACGTTCTGCCCTGTTGTGGCTGAGACCAGCAGCACCTGGTAGCCGAGCTGGCTATAGACCCCCACCAGCGGCATGAGCTCCGCGGGGTCGAGCAGGTCGATTTTGTTGATGCAGACTACCGGGCGGATCTCGGTTTTTTCGGCCGTGAGCAGGTAGCGGTCGATGAGATTCGGCTTGATGCGGGGCTCGGCCGCGCTGGCGACGATGATCATCTGGTCGACGTTGGCCACGAGCACGTGTTGGCGGCCCCGGCTCGTGCGGCTCAGCAGCCCATGGCGAGGCTCAACCCGCTCGATGATGCCCTCGCCATCCCCTTCGGGACGGAACCAGACGTGATCGCCGGCTGCGACCACATGTCGCTGGTCGGTCGACAGGGTCTTGAGTAACCGCCGCGTGGCGCAGCGGAACTGCTGGCCCTGGTCGTCGCGAACGATGCTCACCAGACCCTGCACGCGAAGCACTCGACCTTCGCGGCAGATGGTGGTATCCACATCGGGCAGGATGTACGAGCCTGCTTCGTCTTCGATCAGCTCGCCGCCGGCGACCGTGCGTTTACGGCTTAACGAGCCTTTTCCGCTGATGCGTTCGGCCTTCAGATGGTCTTCGGCGTCGGACTCGCCGAACGAGCGCGTTAGGTCGTTCTCGCGGGTCCGCACCTCGCGGTTCTTGCGAAACGACGCACGGATTTTCTTCTTCTTGCGAGACATAGGTTAGCCGCCGTGCCAGCCGGATTGGTTGGGCGAGGTGCGAGTAGGCGACGAACTAACGACAACCGTCATACGTCTAAACCGGCTTGTCGGGGGTGTCGATCTGTCCGGCATCGTTGTTCGTGGGATCGTACCGGCGCGGCGTGCTCCCGCTTCCGCGCCCGCGACGCTGGGCGTCGAGCCCCGCCCGCGACAACAGCGACTCGCCGAGGATTTCCTGCGACAGATTGTCGACCGGCGGAGGACCCACCGCTCCCAGATCGGCCGGCGAGTACTGCACCTCGTAGCGATGCTTGGCCACCGCCAGCACGTCGCCAGGGTCCAAACGCTTTTCCTGCACGCGGACGTTGTTCACTTTAATGCCGTTGCGACTCCCCAAGTCGCGCACAAACCAGTAGCCACTGTCGACGGATAGTTGGCAATGATGGGCCGAAACATTGGCGAAGCGCAGCACGATGTCGCAGCTCTCGCGGCGGCCCACAAGTAGTTGTTTCTTTTTCAGGGGGATGGTGTCACCACCGCCCTGGGGAATGAGTTCACCGTATTCGGCGTCGGAGCCGTACATGGTTGACCTCGCAAGCAGAACGTAGGAAGTTGGGATACAATAAGCATCCGCAGTATTTATACCAACCCTTTAATCTATTCGTGAACGCAATTGCAGTCAACCAAACCACTTACGAACCACGGCGAAATCCCACCCTGGCGCGAATCGGGACTCCGTTATTACAGTCTTCGCTACCGATTACACGAAATGTTTGGCACACGTGTCCAAAAAGTGAGTATCAACGCTCATTTTACGTGTCCTAACGTCGACGGAACCGTGGCCATGGGGGGCTGTACGTTCTGCGACAATCGCAGCTTCAGCCCCAGCAGGCGGCTTCCCAGGGCGGATGTCTTGGGGCAAATCAACCAAAGTTTGGTCCGCATGCGGAACCGATATGCCGACTGCGAAAAATTTATCGCCTATTTTCAGCCCGGCACCAACACTTACGCTCCCGTCGATCGGCTCCGCCCGTTGTACGAGAAAGCCCTCGAGCACCCCCAGGTGGTCGGCCTCGCCATCGGTACCCGCCCCGACTGCGTGCCCGACGACGTGCTCGCGTTGCTCAACGAGTTAGGGGAGCGGACCTACGTGTCGGTTGAGTATGGTATGCAGACCATGCACAACGCGTCGCTCGATTGGATGAACCGCGGCTGCCATCACGACGCGATGATCGACGCCATGCGGCGGAGCCAGGACCGCAACTTCGAGATCTCGGCCCATGCCATCCTCGGGTTGCCAGGCGAGTCGCACGACGACATGCTGGCCACCGCCCGCGAGCTTGCGCGGCTTAAGGTCGACGCGGTGAAGCTGCACAACCTGTACTGCGTGAAGAACACCCCGCTGGCCGACATGGTCGAGTCGGGCGAAGTCACGCTAATGGGCCAGGACGACTACGTTCGCGCCGTGGTAGATTTCCTGGAGCTGCTCCCGCCGAATGTGGTGGTCGAACGCATCAGCGGCGACGCCCCGCCCGACTACTTCGTCGGCCCCGACTGGTGCCTGAACAAAGGGGCGGTCAAACGCGAGATCGACGCCGAGTTCGCCCGCCGCGACACCTGGCAAGGCAAGGCGGTGCAGCCAAGCGCGTCGATGTAATCTACTGAAATCAGCAGTAATGTGTTTGTGCTGGGGTTCCTGCACCGACCGTCTAGCGACATAATTGTCGTTCCAGGTGTTTCAGCTCCCTCGTCTCATGGAATCGCATCGATGGCCCGTGACAAAAATCGCATTGCTTCAACCCAGAAGTTAGGGGCTTCGGTCAAGAATCGATCCGTAATCCGAAAGTCATCGCGGGGGCTGAAGCGTCGCAGCGTGTTGTTGATGATACCATTGACTATCCTTACGCTTGGCATTTACATGAATTATTGGGTGCATGTAAATGCGATAGCGATCAATCGAAGGTTTGGATGCGAGCAAGTGTCGATGAAGATCGTGTGGGCGTACTGGGCGGTCACCGGTTTCACCTTTGCCTTAGTTACTGACCTTATTCTCACCAAAGTCTATGAACCCCATTTAATCGATTCGATGATGCAGTTTGTGGATAAGGTCCATATTGTCTTCACCCTGATTGTGGCGTTTGCGATTCGTGGAGGTCTCGACGCGATGCTACCAATCGAAGCTCCGAATAACCAGCGTTTTAAGGGCCTGTGGACGTTCTTGTTCAATGTCTTTTACCTGCAGTGGAAAGTGAATCGTCATCTAGAGTCCGGCGTGTTTCAGCCGGCGGAGTAATCGTAGGGCGTAAGAGTTTGGGGGCGCTAGAAAGTAGCACGACTCTCCGAGTCGTAAGTAGTAGGCACACCCCTGCCTGATGGTACACGGTTCGGTGCGATCGACCGTCTCCGATGTCCAACGACACGGAGTGTCGTGCTACAATCCTGTTATGGAAAAGGAACCTATTCAATTCCGGGAATTCGATCCTGCTGGGGACATCCAATATGCCGAGCGGAAGCTTCCCCACTGGTTCCAACCCGGCGTCGCCATGTTTGTGACGTTTCGAACGAAGGATTCAATGCCACGCGCGGTGGTGGATCGCTGGCAATTCGAACTTGACGCATGGGTGCGAGAGCAGGGACTTGGCGATTCAGCAACAATTGCGACATCTCACGTCGAGCAATGGCCAAGAGCAATCCAAAGTGAATACCGCCGGCTTCGCAATCGGCTATGGCAGTTTGCGTTGGACAAGTGCCATGGCGAATGCGTCTT
Organism: Aeoliella mucimassa; assembly: GCF_007748035.1. NCBI lineage: Bacteria > Pseudomonadati > Planctomycetota > Planctomycetia > Pirellulales > Lacipirellulaceae > Aeoliella > Aeoliella mucimassa. The sequence continues at coordinate 4,430,881 of NZ_CP036278.1, read as the reverse complement.
GCGACGTCCTGAATTGGCGTCGATCGTAAGCCAGTCTCTGCTTTATTTTAACGGCGAACGTTACGATGTGGATTGCTTTGTTGTTATGCCAAATCACGTGCACCTTCTGGTCCAGTTCCACGGTGGCTGGTCGCTTGCCAAGCAATCGGAAAGTTGGCTGCGTTTCTCAGGAGGACAAATCAATCAGCAATTGGGGCGACGGGGAGCTTTTTGGCAAGCGGAGCCATTTGATCATTTGGTACGGAGTGCGGAACAATTTGAGTTTTTCCGCTGTTACATCGCTGAAAATCCTCAGAAGGCAAACCTGAAACCAAGTGAGTATGTCTTATGGACACAAACAAGAAAGTAGCACGACTCTCCGAGTCGTAAGTAGTGGGCAAACCCCTGCCTGGTGGTAAACGGCTCGGTGCGATCGACATTCTCCAAGGTCCAACGACACGGAGTGTCGTGCTACAATCGGTTTCGCCAGTCTTGCGAACCGAAGGCCGCTTTCGCTTGTCATCCACCACATGACTCCCGCTCCTCAAAACCCGAACCTCATTTACTCCATCGGCACCCAGGTGGTAGTGCTCAAGAGCGTGCAGGGCTCGGATGGCAAGGCGGTGCACCCGGCCGGGGCGGTTGGCGTAGTGGTGCGGGCGCCGCGGGATCAGCATCATTCCTATCGCATTCGTTTCCCCGATGGCTTCGAGGCACTCCTCGGCCATCACCAGCTGATGTTGCTCTCGCAGTACAAGCAAGGTGCCATCGACCAGGCGAATCCCACGCTCTCTACCCAAGGGCTGTTCGACCGCGTGATCTATCGCTGCGTCGTCGGTTCGCGGGCGTTCGGGCTCGATACCGAGGAGTCCGATACCGACCGCCGAGGCATTTATTTGCCGCCGGCCGAATTGCACTGGTCGCTGTACGGCGTGCCCGAGCAGTTGGAAAACGAAGGTAGCGAAGAGTGCTACTGGGAACTGCAGAAGTTCCTCGTCATGGCCCTCAAGGGGAATCCGAATATCCTCGAGTGCCTTTACACGCCGCTGGTCGAGCACGCGACACCGCTCGCCGAGCAACTGCTCGCCATGCGCGAGGCGTTTCTATCGCGACTGGTCTACCAAACGTACAACGGCTACGTGATGAGCCAGTTCAAACGCATGCAAGCCGCGCTGCGCAATCAGGGTCGCATCAAACCTAAGCATGTGATGCACTTGATCCGGCTACTCCTCTCGGGCATTCATGTGCTCCGCGAAGGTTTCGTGCCGGTCGACGTCGGCGAGCACCGCGAGCGGCTGTTTGCGATCAAGAACGACGAAATGCCGTGGGACGAAGTCGAAGCCTGGCGCAAGCAGCTACACAAAGAGTTCGACCGAGCCAACGCCGAGACCACCCTGCCCGAGCGCCCCGACTACGAACAGGCGAACGAGTTCTTGGTGCGGGCTCGGCGATTGGCCGTGGAGAATGAATTGCCATGAATACCACCACGCTTGTGATGTCGTGGAGAAACACCGTTGACAACCAGATTCTTTGGCGAACCGCCATTCAGCGTGGATGGTCGGTAGAACGGATGCGCGGTCTGCAGGTGCCGGAGATCGATACGGACCGAGTGGTGGTCTACATCGAATCGCTTCTTGCGCCGAGTTTAGCCAGTCAGTTGGGTGTTGAATTGAGTTTGTTAACGGACGATTGGTTGCCGCAGCTTCCCGAAAAGTATCGTCTTCGGCAAGTGGAACTCACAACTTTGGGGGACATCGTTGAAGCCGACTTGCCACGATTCCTTAAGCCGCCAAACGAGAAGTCGTTTCCGGCGAAGGTCTACGAGAAGGTGGACTCGCTGTTAGCCGACTATGGTGAAACGACCACGGTGCTCTCCGCGACTCCAGTTGAGTGGGTAGCCGAGTTTCGCTGTTTCTGTCTGGACTCACAGGTGCGGACTCTCTCTCCCTATTTGAGGCGGGGGGAACTGAGTGCGCTCGATGGATTCACCGCCACTGACGAAGAGTTGCGTGATGCGAAGCACTTTGCCGAGTCCGTACTAAACGACCAGCGGGTGACGGTCCCCAGGGCTGTGGTGCTCGACGTTGGTATCATTGAGGGGTTCGGCTGGGCTGTGGTCGAAGCAAATGCCGCGTGGGGATCGGGTATCTATGGTTGTGATCCAAACGAAGTGCTAGATGTCCTCAAGCAAGCTACGACGAAGTGCAATGAACGCCCAAACGATTGATAACGAGAAGCTCCAGTGTCACGTCGACGCCCATCCCTATCCGCTCGTCTTTGCGACGATCAGCGGCGCGCACTTGTATGGTTTCCCCTCGCCCGATTCCGATTTCGATTTGCGTGGGGTGCACCTGCTGCCGCTCGACCATTTGTTGGGGCTGGAAGTGTCCCACGAAACCGTGGAAAAGTCGGGCGTGTACGATGGCTTGGAGATCGACCTGGTAACGCACGATGCGAAAAAGTTCTTTGGGCTGATGCTCAAGAAGAATGGCTACGTGCTCGAGCAGTTGCTTTCGCCGCTGGTGGTGCATACCACGCCGGAGCACGAAGAGCTCAAGCAGCTTGCCGCGAAGTGCATTACCCGTTACCACGGCCATCACTACTTGGGATTTGCCGCGAATCAGTGGAAGCTGTTTGGTCGCGAGGAGCCACCACGGGTGAAGCCGCTGCTCTATACGTTTCGAGTGTTGTTGACCGGGATCCATTTGATGCGAACTGGCCAGGTCGAAGCCAACCTGCTGCGCCTGAACGAAACCGCGAAGCTCACCTACATCGACGATTTAGTCGCTCGCAAACTCGAGGGGCCCGAGAAAGGGCGACTCGAAACCGGGCAGCTGGAATACTACGAGCGCGAGTATCAGCGATTGCTCGCCGAACTAGAAACCGCCATGGCCGAATCGCCGCTACCCGAACAACCAACCGCCCGCGCGACACTCGACGATCTGTTGGTGCGGCTGCGGCTGCAAGAAGGGGCAGGTCCGTGAGTGAATTGCTTCTGAAAGATGAGAGTTTTCGCTGGTAAATGGCCACTGGGGGTGGTCTAATGAACAGGTGTTGTGTTGTCCGTTGTCCGTTGTCCGTTGTTGGAGGGGGGAAGGATGTAACAGAGAGAGCGAAAAACTAATCGAATACAACCACCACGCCAGCGCGGTGTAGGAGCGGTCTCTGACCGCGATGCCCTTTGCTGAATTGAGGGAGAGAGACGGAATCCTCCCAAGAATACCCGGAGGTCAACCCAGTAGTAACTGGGATGAAGCGTGCGATTGTAGGAACGGCGATCGACACCACTCTAACCAGCGATATCAGGAACTCGTCAAAAAGTATCGGTGATAGAGGCGGTTGCGCGAGTCTTTATCTTGTCGATAATAAAAAGGCCGCTGTAAGCGGTTGCGATGATTGAAGTTACGAATGAAATGAAATAGAAGCTCACATACGCGGTCACCCCGAGCACAAGTCTGATATGTGGTAATAGCAAGATACTTGCGATGAGAAAAAGTATTGCAAGATGCATGAGCCTAAACCGCATTGTGGCTTTACTAGGGATGAACTTTTCGAAGAATCTTCCTGAACAATATGCGACAGTAACGCCAACGCCAGCGTTGGCAATGAGAAGGCCCCATTTGATTGTTAAGAGAGGTGCTTTTTCTAATGGCCAAGGCCAGCAGGTTACGCCTCCCATATCAGAATCGTTACTCTCGATTTGTCGTGTCATGTATGTAACAGGCCATCCGTGCTTATAGACTTCGTTGGGGCTAAGTGAAAAATGCATCCAAGAGTAGGTCGGGTATATTTGCATCGCACTAAACATAAGCAGCACTAGCAATGAACCTTGCAAATGGGCGTGACGCCTAGAAATCTGAACGGCTGACACGTTGTAATTGACCTCATTGTTTGTGTGCAGGCTAAACTATGACTGTTCAGTATCGATTAATTGTAGCAGCTGCAAGCGAATGTGATATGATCGAAACGGTCGACTCCGGCAGCGGAGAAGTGGTCGAATCACTCTTCAACTATTGTCCACACTGCGTCGATGCGATCGCTACACGGATTACCTCCAGCGACATACATGTCTATCTGCACGACGGCAGGCTGGCACTGTCAGCCTAAATTTGTGGGTGCCACTTTACGCCGTTAACCCTTTTCGTAGTACTGGTTTGATTTGCTTTGCTCGCAGGGCCTGTGTCTTGGTAGCAGTGAGCAGTTGTGGTACTCCTGGCGGTTTGGCTTGTTTTTTTCGTGGGTAGTTGCGGCTGGTTTTGTTTGCTCTCTTGTAGCTGTCGATGATGGCTTGGCGAAGCCTCTCGCACAGGCGTTCGTTTTTCTCCGTTGGATGCAGGTAATCACGCATCGTGCGGCGAAACGCCAACAGCAGCTTGGCGAAACTCAACTTTGCTGGTGTGATGCCTTGCTTCATCGCTTCGACCAACGCGAACAGCGACATCGCCCATAAGCCGAACAACGACCAGGTGATTTCGAGCTTGGCGTTCTCGGCTTCGCGAGAGAGGAGTTTTCGACGGTGAAAGGTCTGCTTGAGATGGCGATAGAATAGTTCGATGCCCCAGCGACGTGCATACAATGCAATCACCTGCTTGTCGCTCAATTCACGCCGAGAAAGGATATTGGTAACCAGGTAGACCGGCTGCTTGCCATCCGTAGCGACCACCAGTCGCAACACGAGCGGTTCGTTGCCACGCTTCGATTCCCGATCGGGCCATAGATAGACCGTGCCGGTCCATTCCCGTACATAACCAAGCTGTTTCAGCAACCGCACATTGGCTCCCACTCGCAGCAGGACGTGTCGGCCACTTTTGATAATCGCTTGCAGCCCTTCGTACCCCATGAATCCGCCATCGGCCGTTATCAAAGCCCCGGCTGGCAAGCTAGTGAGCATCTCCCGCAAGTGGACACGTTCGCTACTGTCACCAGGTCCGACCCGCCAGTCCCACGGCAATCCCGTACCGATGTGCCACATCGTTGTGAGCCAGAGTTGAGGCGAGTTGACTTTCTTCGCATCTTTGGCCTGCCGTCTCTTGTAGCGACTGTTCTTTACCCGTCGTGCGTGACGAATCGTCGAATAGGCTTGTTCGTGCGAGCGGGTGCGAGGCAATTCAAGGCGACTACCATCGACCGCGAATACGAGGTATCCCGCGGTGAGCCAGCAATCGGTCAGCGTCGCTTGCATCCGTTGTTGCAGCACTGACTGCAACAACGCGGCGAGCGGCTTCGTCCAGCGACGAAGGATTTTTATGAAGGCTTGGTAGGAAGTGGCCAGTTGCTGTTGCTCTTTATCGAGGCAGAGTAGTATCTTACGCACAACGAAAAAACGCTCGGTGAGAGTCTGCTCGTCCGACCAGGCCCATAACAGCGCGGCTGCCATTAGTGACCGAGGAGTCCAACTGCAGTCGTTGCGGAAGCGGATCGTTCGCCAACAGATTCCCGCCAACAACCAACGCAAACATTGCCGAAGGCACACGATATTCAGCCGCACTTGAGTGTCTCGATGTAACATGCCCGATTCCCTTCGGGTAAGTGATGGCCGCCCCTTCCTTGGTTCAACTGAAAGGATGGCCGAAATACGCTGTTACATCGAGACCTCTTTTTTAAGGCAAAGAAAGGGTTAACGGCGTAGGGTGCCACTCTACGCCGTTAACCCTTTTCGTAGTACTGGTTTGATTTGCTTTGCTCGCAGGGCCTGTGTCTTGGTAGCAGTGAGCAGTTGTGGTACTCCTGGCGGTTTGGCTTGTTTTTTTCGTGGGTAGTTGCGGCTGGTTTTGTTTGCTCTCTTGTAGCTGTCGATGATGGCTTGGCGAAGCCTCTCGCACAGGCGTTCGTTTTTCTCCGTTGGATGCAGGTAATCACGCATCGTGCGGCGAAACGCCAACAGCAGCTTGGCGAAACTCAACTTTGCTGGTGTGATGCCTTGCTTCATCGCTTCGACCAACGCGAACAGCGACATCGCCCATAAGCCGAACAACGACCAGGTGATTTCGAGCTTGGCGTTCTCGGCTTCGCGAGAGAGGAGTTTTCGACGGTGAAAGGTCTGCTTGAGATGGCGATAGAATAGTTCGATGCCCCAGCGACGTGCATACAATGCAATCACCTGCTTGTCGCTCAATTCACGCCGAGAAAGGATATTGGTAACCAGGTAGACCGGCTGCTTGCCATCCGTAGCGACCACCAGTCGCAACACGAGCGGTTCGTTGCCACGCTTCGATTCCCGATCGGGCCATAGATAGACCGTGCCGGTCCATTCCCGTACATAACCAAGCTGTTTCAGCAACCGCACATTGGCTCCCACTCGCAGCAGGACGTGTCGGCCACTTTTGATAATCGCTTGCAGCCCTTCGTACCCCATGAATCCGCCATCGGCCGTTATCAAAGCCCCGGCTGGCAAGCTAGTGAGCATCTCCCGCAAGTGGACACGTTCGCTACTGTCACCAGGTCCGACCCGCCAGTCCCACGGCAATCCCGTACCGATGTGCCACATCGTTGTGAGCCAGAGTTGAGGCGAGTTGACTTTCTTCGCATCTTTGGCCTGCCGTCTCTTGTAGCGACTGTTCTTTACCCGTCGTGCGTGACGAATCGTCGAATAGGCTTGTTCGTGCGAGCGGGTGCGAGGCAATTCAAGGCGACTACCATCGACCGCGAATACGAGGTATCCCGCGGTGAGCCAGCAATCGGTCAGCGTCGCTTGCATCCGTTGTTGCAGCACTGACTGCAACAACGCGGCGAGCGGCTTCGTCCAGCGACGAAGGATTTTTATGAAGGCTTGGTAGGAAGTGGCCAGTTGCTGTTGCTCTTTATCGAGGCAGAGTAGTATCTTACGCACAACGAAAAAACGCTCGGTGAGAGTCTGCTCGTCCGACCAGGCCCATAACAGCGCGGCTGCCATTAGTGACCGAGGAGTCCAACTGCAGTCGTTGCGGAAGCGGATCGTTCGCCAACAGATTCCCGCCAACAACCAACGCAAACATTGCCGAAGGCACACGATATTCAGCCGCACTTGAGTGTCTCGATGTAACATGCCCGATTCCCTTCGGGTAAGTGATGGCCGCCCCTTCCTTGGTTCAACTGAAAGGATGGCCGAAATACGCTGTTACATCGAGACCTCTTTTTTAAGGCAAAGAAAGGGTTAACGGCGTAGGGTGCCACTGCTGGCTTGCCGCGGACTACCTTTCTAGATCGCATGGCAGTAGCAACGGCTGGATGATGATCCGCCATGTTACCGAATCACCAGCAGTGGGCTGGATGCTTGGTGTGGTGTGTTACTACACTCGAAGAACTGAGCAGCCAACGAACCCCGGCTACAGATCGGCGGTAGTGCGTTGCCTTGACGTGTGAAACGGTTTCGTTCGAGCCACGGATGAACACGGATCCTCACGGATCCTCACGGATCATCACGGATCATCACGGATGGCGCGGCCTCTTGGGCTTCGCCCACCGACAACAGGGCGTGGTGCGTTTTGCGAAGTGGCAATGCGTCGTGCGCCCAGCTGTCGGTGCTACCCAGTTGCTCCGCGGGCTCGGCGACTCTCTGCCATGCTGCCTCGATTGTCGTGCCATGCTCTGGTGCCAATCGAAGTCGGATGTGAAACAGTGAGGGGCGTTTTCCGCTTCCCATCTCCCCGGCCCTGAGAGGCCGACCCGTGTTTCTGGAATTGGGCCAGCGGTGGGTGAATTTGGTGCTTCACGGCTGTTTGGATTCTCACCACTTTTCGCTGGAAAATGGCCACCCGTGCTGTTCTAATGGACAGGTGATGAAGGCAGTCGGCTTTCAGCTATCGGCTGTTGGCTTTTTAGTGAAAGGAGGTTTGCGAGATGTGATGCTTGTTTGAATGGTAGACTTATAGCGACGCGCAGGCGAATGGTTGCCGGCGTGGGTGTTTGCTGCTGCGCGTGTGGGTAAAGCGTTTGGTGGGGCTGCGTCGCTGGAAGCTCCTGGACCCGCCCTACGAGTCGCTCGTTGGTGACGCGTTCGAAATGACTATCTGAGATCTTTCAGCCGCTGGAAGCTCCGTAAGGATGACATTCCGCATTCCGCATTCCGTATTCCCCATTCCCAACCCCCAACCCCCAACTCCCAACTCCCAACTCCCAACCCAAAATACTTTCCCACCCATGGGAATCTATTTTGGGCAACTATCGCGGAGGTGTTGATGTAAATGCATACAGTTAAACGACTTGCGACCGCCCGGCACTGCGAATATAGATTCCCACTCGATGTGTTTTGGGAAATGGGAATCTATTCGCGTGCGAAAACCACTGGTTTTGTAGCGTGGGCGGAGATTCAATTTTCCCATCGGTGGGTAAATTGGGAATCTATTCGTGAGCGGTGGGAATCTATTTCTCCCAGGCGAGTGCTCGCCCAGCCGAATGGCTTGGTCTACCGAGATGGATAGGAAGATACGATACTAGTGACTCCGAATACCCGCTTTGCTAGCGTTCCCCATATCCTTCGCACCTTGATGGAAAAAGACCCGATGCAAAATAAGTCTCCCATGCTCCAGCAGCTATGTAGCGGTACGAGTCGCTGCCTGGATGGTTCGATGAAGAAGATTCGTCATTGCCTCGACCAACTGACCGACGAGCAGGTGTGGTGGCGGCCGGCCGACGACATGAACTCCATCGGCAACATGATGTTGCACCTGGCGGGTAACCTGCGGCAGTGGGCCATCGTCGGCATCGGCGGCGGCGACGACCTTCGTGACCGCCCGGCCGAGTTTGCCGCCCGCGAGCCGCTGTCGAAGGACGAACTACTTGCGCGACTGCAAGGCACCGTAGATGAAACGAAGCAGGTGCTGGCCAACGCGACCGAAGAGCAGTTGCTCGCTGGGCAGGTGATACAAGGATTCTCGGTAACTGGCGTTGAGATCTTGTTCGATACGATTCCCCACTTCCAAGGTCATACGCAAGAAATCATTTGCTACACCCGCATGCAAGTCGGCCCGGCGTATCGGTTCTACTGGTCCCCCTCCACGCCCGAAGAGGGAGCGTAAACGATCCACGCTAGCACAGCGCCTGGCTCGCTGGATGCTGTTAGCTAACTTCGATCGAATGGTCCTATCAACTGGTGGTAATTGACAGTCGTTAGCTTGGTGATCGTTGCCGCAACTCAGCGACCCCTCCCTTGCGTCCATGGAAGGTTCGCAGTTGAATGAACTTAGTGATTCGTCTGGTCGGGTGAATACACGGCCCCTGACGAGTCTTCTGCTTATGGTCGATGTCGAACCAGCGTGAAGGAGATGACGTATGCGTCGGAATTCCGCCTGTCGTGACTCACAGCAAGTGCAGTCGTTGGTCGAAAGTGTCAACCAATTTGCTCTCTGGTTGTTCGAACAAGTGAGCAACGATCGCCCGAAGAGTAACTTGGTGTTCTCGCCGAGTAGCATCGCTAGCGTGCTGGCAATGGCCCGGTTGGGAGCGTCCGGCAAGACACGCGAGTGCTTCGATTTTGTACTGGAACATAAGCTCAGCGAAGTCGAACTCGGCGAAGCCTATCGCGTGCTGATGGATGAGATTGCTGCGAGCAGCAGCGATCTTTGCATTGCGAATCGAGTCTGGGGCGACGCTCGATTTGGGTACCATGATAAGTTTCAGGCCGATTTGCTCGATCTGTTCCACGCCGACTTGGAGCGGGTCGATTTTGCAAACGAATCCGAATCAGCGGTGGGCAAGATCAACGCCTGGGTGCGAAAGCAAACGGATCATCGCATCGATCGCATCGTCGATTCCGGGAGCATTTCTTCCGCAACCACGATGTTGCTGACCAACGCGGTCTCTTTTAATGGGTCATGGCTATTGCCTTTTGACCGAAAGGAGACGAAAACACGACCTTTCCATCTATCCGATGGAACCACGACCAGCGTGAAGATGATGTCGCAACGCGAACATCTTGGCATCGCAGGTACTGCCGACTACATGGTGCTTCAGCTCCCCTACAGAGATACCAGCCAAGTCGAGCAAGCCGACGGACAACCACGGTGTCGCTTCGTGATGCAGATTGTGCTGCCAAGGCATCCTTCCTTTACGCTCGATCGGGCGATGGATTGGGTCGTGGCTGGCGGTATCAACGAGCTGCAATTCAGCTACGCATCTGAGGTGAAGGTTTCGCTGCCGAGATTCCGCATCGAGAACACGCTGAGCTTGGAGTCGGCGCTCAAGACACTCGGGCTCTCGCTGGCCATGGACCCCGCGCGGGCGGATTATTCCAACATGTGCGAGCAGGAGACTGGGATGTCGCTCTCGAAGTTGACGCAGCGGGCGATGGTGGAAGTCGACGAAGAAGGCACCGTGGCCTCCGCGGCGACGGGTGCGTGGCTGACGGTAGGTCGATCAGCCACGTTCTGCGTCGACCGCCCGTTCCTGTTTCAGATCATCGATAGGCAGACAAAACTTATCCACTTCCTGGGACGGTGCGAACGGCCGTAAACGATTGAGGATTAACAGAGCTTGCACTCGTGGAAGCTGCGAACAGCCGCTTAAGTCAGCGATGGTACGTTGCAGATGGTGAGCACAGCATTCACGATACCCATAAGACCTTCGCCAGCGATCAGGCCTGAGGCCACGGCAAAGTCGAAGTTGCGGCATGACTGCGGCGACACGGCTTTCCAGATGAGCCAGGCAACCAGACCATACACCATGACCAGCGAGTAATAGGGAGGGACAATAAAAGCGATGCCGAGTGCCAGACCGCTGGGGACGTACGGGGCGATGGTCTTGAACCGTCGCAGCGTTGCCAGCAGTACACCGACCACGGTCGCTCCGCCGACGAACTGCACGCTATACGGGGGGAGTGCTGAGAAGCCGTTGGCCAGAAGCTCGGCCATGGCTTTCCAGGCCAAGGCGGCCGGAGCCGGCAAGCCGTCTTCAGTGCCGATCTCATAAGCGTTGGTAAACAGCACGTAAGCTGGCACCACAAACACCACGCCAGCGAGGATGCCGAAGAGCTGAGCAATGAACTGCTTGCGAGCCGAGGCCCCCAGCAGGTGACCGGTCTTGAGGTCTTGCATCATGTCGGCCGCCTGCGACGCACCCGCGCCGGTGATGGCCGCACACATTAAGTTGGTCGGAATCTGGCCAGGGGCCATCCCACCGAACACCAGCTGGGTGATCTTGCCCATGCCGCCGATGGGATTGATGTCGGTCTCGCCAGTCGAACGAACAGCAACAACTGAAAGGATGGACGATAGAGCAATGGCGATCAGCGAGTAGTACCACATGATGTCGAACACCAACTGAGCAATCACCATCGTGAGAATCGACCCAGCGATCAAACCGCCGATCCACCAACTATTGGGAATGCTGTCGGCCGAGTCGTCTTTGCCACTTTCGGCCGCGGCGGCGACGCCTTGGAAGGCGCGAATGAATGTCTTCCAGCTAAACGCTACGCTGGCGAGGGCCTCGCTCACCATGAGAGCCACGCCCGGCCAGAGAATCCAACCGCGGGGGCCATCGCTGAAGCTGTTGACATCGCCAGGGGCCCAGCCTTGCGACTGGACAAAGGAGCCCAGCACAGCCCACCCAAGAATCGCACCGGCGAGCAGCGACAACACAACCCGCGGGCCAATCAAGAAGCCAGCCCCGAACAGAGCTGGTCCCAAGTAAATTTTAAATCCCCAAGCAGTCGCGGTAGCTAGAATCGCGATGCCAGTCCATTTGTCGATCGGCGGAGACTCAAGTTGCGGAACGAAGTAGTACGACAGCGTAAAGATCCCGGCAAAGGCACCCGACCAGAGCAAGTAGTTCGCCTTGGCGATGGCAACCGATCCATCGCTGAACATCGCGGTAATGGTCTCGGCCGTGGCGGTACCGGTGGGGAACTTGAGTTTATCGATCAGCACCATCTGGCGCCGGAGCGGGACCGCGAAGAACACTCCCAAGAAAGCAATCGCGAGCGACCAGAGTACCAGTTCCCACCACGAAATCGGATTGCCGAGCATGTCCATCGCGGGAATCGCGGCTACCAGTCCAGCGGCCGAAGCCATGGAACCGGCCGCCGAGCCGGCGGTTTGGGCGATGTTGGTCTCGAGCACCGACAGCCGGCGATCAATCATCGCAAAGAACGAAAATCCAAGCACCGCCGAAATAATCGACGCCCCGAAGGTCCAGCCAATCTTCAGGCCGATATAGATATTGGTGCAAGCAATGATACTGCCGATCAGGCAACCTGCGACAACCGCACGGGTAGTGAGCTGCGCTCCCAGGGACCAGTCGGGATTGGGACCAGCCGCAGGTTCTTCGGGAATTTCAGGGGAAGATTGCGGCGACGCAAATGGCGATTGTTCGTCCATCGTAGGCAGATTGTCAGCGGTGAGCGGAGCCAGGCAGGGGAGTCCTGCCCGCAGAAAAGCCCGATTGTAGCAGGTGCGAGCCGGTGTCCCGAGCCCCAATCGGACATCCGACCGCGAACCTCGCGAACCGCCGGGGCCTCTCTTGCAGTAGTTCGCATAATCGTGCAAACTATGAGCTTCCCCGACGGGGAAAGCTGCAAAGCACCACACGCACCCCTAGCTCAACTGGATAGAGCATCGGACTACGAATCCGAAGGTTGCAGGTTCGAATCCTGCGGGGTGTGCTCAAAAAGCCTCTGAGAAATCAGGGGCTTTTTCTGCTAGGTGGCTTCTCCTATCTTCCGGCGTGATGGCAAACACTCAATAAACACTCAATACGATTTTTATGTCGCCCTACGCTTGGGCGGGTAGCTTGGGGCAGTGGATCAGGCCCGATATTTCGGTCTGTCGCATCCGCTCTGCCTGGTTGATGTAACGTCGGGTGGTTGCCGCATCGCGGTGCTGCATCACGTGCTGGAGCACGTCCGCCGGCAGGATGCTAGCGTTATTGGTCGCGAATCCCCTCCGAAGGTTGTGGAATCGCCCTGGGATTTCCACATTAGCCGCTTTCTTGAGCGCCACGAAATCCTTGCTGAGCGTGTCCGGGTGGTTGGTCCACGCGAACACCAGCGGGTAGAAGTCTTTGATCGCAAGCAGGTGGTCGATCGCCATCGGCGTCAGTTGGATTCGAGCATCGCGGTTGCCCTTGGTGGTCTCGGCCCTCGCGAACACGGTGCCAGCTTCCAGGTCGAGGTTTTCGCGCCTCACATCGAGCGTCTGGCCGATCCGCCAACCGGTCGTGTATAGGAAGACCAGTAGGGCACGCCACCAGTCGGCCGGCTTGTAGTGTCGATCTGCTGGCCGCTTCATGGACTCAGCGGCCTTATACAGTTCAGTGAACTGGTCATCGGTGATGAATACCACCTCGCGCTCTGGTTCCTTTAGCAGCTTCACGGTCGGCGCTTTGGTGAGCAGCTCTTCCTCGGCTGCCAGGTTCACCATGGCACGTAAAACGCGAAGCTCCTTATTGAGCGTCGAGACCGAAAGGGGAGGTTTCTCGAGCTTTCGCCGTTCCGACTTTCGCAATTCAACATAGCGATCGATCGCGGTTCGGCTGAGGTCCTCGGCCCGCTTCGGTTTGATAAGCTTCTCGAACTTGGTAACGATCGCCGTGTAATCGATCACGGTTTTATATCGACAATGAGTCTTCGCGTGAGCGAGAAACAGCTCCTTTGCTTCGGTCCACTTTGCGCGGTTGCAGAGCGGATCAACCAGGTTGTTGGCAAGCTCACCTTCCTTTTTGCGTCGGTACTTTTCGGCCATCGATCGGCTGCCGACTTTCTTTGATCTGCGGCGGCCTTTTTCCATCCAGCCGACGGACCAGGGGCAATCATCCTCGCCTAGCTTTCGCTTCTGGCGTGAGTCTTGGAAGAGCCAAGCACGCATCGTTGCACCTCCAGGTAGTTCGGGTCGGGTTGTTTGCTTCCATGCGATTCTGACGCATCCTGTGGCTGCCTTTCTGGCAGTTTTCACTTTCAACGTATCAAGCTGGTAACCTGGTAACACCTGTCGTGGGTTACTTTCAAAATCACGCCGGCCGCGACCGTTGCCGCGGTCTACGCTGCGGCCGGCGTGGGTCGCGCTTCCTTAAATCAAGCCAAGCTCGGCCAGGCTCACTACCTGAATCTCGACGTGCTCGGGTTCTTCCACGTGGTGGCCGTGCCTCCTGCGGATCGCCTCGCAGTGGCGTGCGATCTCTTCGGGGGATGGGTCGGTGCCCTTTCCCTCTGGCCAGATTTGCTCTCGCTGGTAGCCGTGACAACCCCGTGCAACCAGATGGACCGTGGACGGTGAAACGCCGAGCCTTTCCGCTATCGCTCGTTGGGTGCCGTTATTCGAATCGAGTTCTCGCTTGATTCGGTTGAAGTGTTCTCTTGTTATGCGTTCTTGCACGGTGCCCCTCCCTCCTGGACGGACCCGACGATTGGGGGGAGATCGAGGTCAGCAATGCGATTCTTGCTTAGCTCAACCCACTCGCTCTTGGCCTGCTCGCGTTTCGTGTCCGGCTGAGTGCAGACCAGGTTATATAAAATGGGCAGCATGCTTGCGCGAATGCGTTCCCCTTGCGCGACGATCTTCGTCGCTTTGCGCATATTGCAATCGCCTCCATGCACCACACTGCTGGCCATGTTGCCGAAACTCGTGAAGTCTCGCCTCTCCTGCTCGCTAATGACTCCCTCAGCCAGTAAGAACTCGGTTAACCTGTGGATCTGCGGTCGACGAAGCGTTCGCCAGCCGGGGCACATGAGGGCCACGCGCTTAAGTAACCGCTCGACGGCCGTTCGCGACGTGCTGACGGCCGCGGCCCGGTATCCAGCATTCAGCAGGAACATGGCCTCGGCGAACTGATCGCCCGCACAGAACTCGGCTCGGAGTAGTGGCCGGTAGCGGTGGGGCATTCTCCGCCAGGTCCACCGAAACGCTGCGAAGTGAGCCAGCCAGCACTGGAGATTTCGTGTAAGGGTAATTGGCATCGTTGGCACGCCTTCCCTGGTCCCAGCAGATTGCCGGGTCCATAAAGAAAGCGATACCGCGCACAGGCTTTGCTTGGCGGCCGAAGAGCCGCCCGGAGCCCTTACGGGTGCTCCAAACCTGAGCGCGGCATCGCTCTGATTTCTTCGGTAGATTTAGCATTTCTTCGGTCCTCTGGTGTCGAACCACGGCTGGAAGGGGGCAACCAGTTCGCTCGCGTGCTGCTTCCGATGCGGCTTTCGCCTGCCAATCAGATGCAGCGTGCGAGCTTCCTGGTAACACCTGTCGCCGTTGGTTAAACGGGTTTAGCGTCTGTAATCTTACGCACTTCTCCCAAAAGTTCAAGCGTACTTTCTGGGTGTTCACTAGGGATCGGTTTGCGCACCGTTGCACGGACCGATCGGCCACCGCCTGCAGCACCGCCGCCTATGTCGATGGAGCCTGGTAACACCTGTCGAAGTGTTCTTTCTCTCACCCACAAAAGGTAAGGAAACGTTTCCTTACCTTAACGGCGACTCGCTGGTGGGAGCTGGCCGACCTCTTCTTTCAGCATCGCCAACTCCTCACGCAGCACCTTATTCGCGTTATCGATCGACTCGCGAGCGACGGCCTGCACGTCTGGCGGCAATTGTGCGATCCGCTTTTCTGCGACCTCGCTACCGAGCGTGAGCAATTCTTCGAACGTGCTGCACGCCCTGACCTCGTCGACGGTGACCAGGTCTTCAATCAGCCAGTCGATAAACGCCGAGGTCATGTGCTCGGCGGCCTGGTGCATTCGAACATCGATGTGGGGAAGCCCGACGTAGCAATCTACGAAGAGCTTGCGAATGTGTTGGTCGACGGTCATGGTTTCGCTCTATTCCTGTTGGGTGGTGCCGGTGCGAGCGTAGAGGATTTCGCCATTTAGTTCTCCTGCTTCGTCGTGCCGCCGGCCGGTTCACTCGTATTACTATTTTCTTTTTGCTCTTGAATGCCGAGGCTTCTTTTTTGAACTTCTAACTGCTCTTCCAGCAGTGGAATTAATCGCTGTAGAATGATCGCTTCGTTTGCGTTGCCGGGTGTCGACTGCAAAAACTTCGCGTAGCCGAGCCGGTTCTCAATACCGATGTATTCGTTACGCGCCGCGCCTAGCACGATACTGCGATCATAACCTAGCGAATCTTGCGTGTTGGTCACGCCGCGACCGATCGCGGCCATGGTTTGATGGCCGCGACGGAGCCAGGCTGCTTCGATGTCGTTCGCGGCCGCCTCGCTCGCCGATTCAATATCGCCATACCGAAGTGCCGCATCTTTCAACCGACCAGCCGAGCCGGGCACCATGTTTGCCGCGCTTACGCTAGGATCGACTTCCATGAACCGCCGAGCATCTAGGTAGCCATCCGCGTTCGCCAGGTTGCTGCGAATCCGAGCGAAGCCTTCCCGATCGTTCTGCAAGGCCGAGAACGCCATCGCCGCGTTCGATTCGCCCAACACATTGATAGCCGTACTGCCAGCATCTACTTGCGATTGGATGCTGTCGAGCGTTTCAACTAGCGTGCCTTTCGCCAGGCCGCGACGGAGAAGCGAATTATAGAGCGCGCCGAGCTGCGTTCCCGCCTGATCGATGTTGCCCGCTTGCTTCTCTAACACCGCCAGAGCCGCCATTGAAGAGTCGCCGGTGAACTTCAGCTCGCGAGACTGCTGCCCAAACTTGGTGGAGGCTTGGGCGGTCTCAGCCGCCGACACCTGCGTTTCCTTTGAGCTAACGCTGACTCTGTCGGCGATTTCGCGCAATGAATACCGGCCATCGTACAGATTGCCGACTTTGCTAGCCGACTTTCCGAACTCAATGAGCTTGTCGCCAGCGATTTGCCTGCTTTCGCCGATATCGAGGAGCGCCCTCACGTCCTCTTTCGAGTAGCCTGCATTCTTCACAGCGATCGCGAAATCACCGCCCTGCGAGTAATTCTCGAAGATGCCGCGTTTGACCGCTTCCCGAGCCACGCCGAGATTAGCTAGGTAATCTTCCGGCGAATCGCTGACCTGCTGCAGCTCGCCCAAGCTGCCGAGGCTTTCGACTACCGCGCTGCTGGCCGACTGCGCGGTTTGCTCCATTTGCCGAAGGGCCTGCATGGCCGTACTGGCCGCCGAGCCCACGCCCAGCAGGCCAGTCACGCCAGCTGCCAAACCGCTGAGCACCTGCTTACTGAACATACCCTTCGTGGCCGAAGTTGCCGCGTGCAGCTCGCCACGAAGCTGAGCGATCCTTCGGCGCCGCGTTTCGACGCTGATCGCATCCGCCCGGTGCAGCTTGATCGTTTCACGTAGCTGGCGGTTGAACGATTCCTGCGGGGTTTCCAGCGACTGCCTGAGCGTTTCACCCTGCTGCCGCAGCGCCTGCTTGACTCGCTCCGACTCCGCTGCCAGCTTGCGTTCGCTCTCAGCAGCCTCCCGAAGCTTTGGGTCGAGTCTGTCGAGCTGCTGACGCCAGCGATTGGCAGCGGCTTCGGCCTTGCCTTGCTCCAAGGCTCCCTTCTCGACGTAGTGGGCGAGCCGGGCGAGCTTGTGGTTGTACTGCTCGACCTTGTCGCCAGTCGCCGCGAATCGCTCCGCCTCGCTCTTGAGCTTCGCGAGGCCTTTCGCCGCGTCGGCCCCTTGCTGTTCCGACTTGTCGAGTTCCGCGTTGAGCTGACGAATCAACTCGACCGCACCGCGACCGGAACCTTGAAGTTCGAACTTTGTGCCCATGGCTGGAATCCTTTCTAAGAGCCTCTGCAAGTAAGTGATTCGGCGGGGTGTAAGTGCTGGAATCCCAGAGAAAACGCCCTTTTGGGGGCATTCGCCGCGCCGACTTACTTACTTACCCTCTCTGCCTCGAACAAATAAAAGTGCCGCGATTGCGGGCGGAGCCCACTGCGGGAGGGGGGGCGGCAAAGGACCCTTGGCCCCCGGGGGGGGTGGGGGGTGCCCCAGGGCTCGCCACAGCTCGCCTGCCAACGCCTCGCGTTGGCTTTTGCTTTGGCTCATCACCTGAGCCCTTTTCGTCAACCCAACGCAATAGCAGCCCGCTGGTGAATTCAAACGGCAGCGGGTGGCTCACACCTGTCCGACCAAAGCAGAGCCAGCCCGCCGCCGCCACACTCACCACGACTACCGAAACGCCTTCGGGGCAGGCGCGCTGAACGCGTCACACGCAACCCCGCCGTACCGCCTCTTGACCTCAAGGCAAGCCTCGCTCCAGCGGCAGTTCTTCTCCTGCTGGTACGCGGTCGCGATGGCTACCAGCTTCGCCTTCCGGTCCGCTTCAGGGGTAGCTTCGATCGATGCTTTTGTTGGAAATGCAAACATGTCTTTTTTCTCTCTCTGTGTAACAAAGTGGGGGGGAGTGGTTTGTTTTGCTTTACTCGGAGTCGTCGGCGATCATAGACACTTCAAGCCGCTTCATTCTCATCCACGCATGGATCGGCTCGCGAGCTGCCAGCGCTCTTTCGTCGAACTCGGCCTGCAGTTGATCTCTGCGTTCGATCTTTTCAGGCAGCGCCGCTTCGATTTCATTCAGCCAGGCAATCCATACCTCGCCATCTAGCTTGGGGTTATTTTTTTCTCGTTCATCGATCGCTGCCGGGCAATATAATCGAACCGCTTCCCAAACGATCAAAGCGTGGCCGCCGGTACTCGCCCAACGCCGAAGTGATTGCGATCCTTCGATTGAAACCCAACCTTTGTGCTGCTCGATTTCATCTTTCAATATGAATAGCTCGGAGAACTCTGCCTTTAGTTCACGCCGCGTGAACGCGACCTTGTCGCGAAGCGGCTGAGGTGCCCTTTCGAGAAGCCGCTCATAACAACTTTGAACACTCTCAAATGCGGCTCTCTTTTTATCGCGAATCGCTACCAGCTCTCGCAGCTTTTTTGCAAGCGAACTTGCCTGCTGCGCGAGCACCGGCTCGCGCGACCCCTCGGTAACATCAAGGTCTTCCATTTCGGCTCTGGTATTCGCGAGGGTCTTCTCGGCGGCGTCGAGTTCTGCCTTCGCAGCAACGACTGCGTTGTAGTCGCCGCCGAGTTCTTCGAGCATTCGCATGGTGCCTGCTCGCGAGCGAAGCAGCATCGCCAATTCGTGGACGCTCTCGACCTTCCTCTGGAGGTGTTGTACTTGGTGCGACTTTAAAAAGGACCACTCAGCAGGCGTGACGATCAGCTCGCCAGATACAAAATTACCATCGTGACGGTCCACCAGCTCATCCAACAGTTGCTCCAGTGCGACAAGCCTTATCAACTCATTGTGGCGTTCCGATTCGACGATCGCAGTGGCCTCGTCAGTGACAGGCTTTTCTCGTTTGCCGGCGGGCTTGGTTTCTGTTGCGTTTCCCATTCTTCAATCCTTGTAGTGGTGGGGGGGAGAGTGATTTGCTTTTTCTAGTGGAGCCGCCGGTAGTCGTCGGCAGCTTCGGCAAGTGTTGGGTATTTGCGTCGCAAAGCAGCCTCCTGTGATTCACTGAGGTCTGCCAAAAAGTCAACGCCGGGGTGCGCGGCGAGAGCCAGCTCGGCGTACTTGTCGTAAGCATCCTTGCCGCGGAGGTCGGCGTGCTTGTCGTTCGCGAGTACCGCCGCGATGGCCTGCTCGGGGGCTGCCACCTCGTCAACGAAGCCCCGCTTCAACGCTTCCTCTGCATAGTAGGTTTCGGCGGAAATCGCATTCAGTACCTGGTCGGAAGTCATGCGGCGTCGGCTGCACTTGGGAGGCACGCGATTGATGTATTGCAGGAACCATCTGCTAACTTCCTCGACCTGTGCGCGAACCGCTTCGATATCGCCCTCAGTGACAGGCACGCCGGGCATTCCGCGATGCTTCGCATTTGCCGAGGCAACCGGAATCACTTTAATGCCAGCCGCTTCATAAGCGGCGCTCGAATCGGTGAGCACCGAAATCACACCAACGGAGCCCACCACCGTTGAAGGCGAAGCGATGATTGTGGTGGCTTGCGAAGCGATCCAGTAGGCGGCGCTCGCTAGGTACTCACTTGCTATAACAGTTACCGCTTTCGCTTCGCTGAACTCTCGCACCAAGTCGGCCGTTTCAGGCACGCCTGCGACTAGACCACCCGGCGAACTCATGCGAATTATCACATGGCCAACAGCATCATTACGCAGAATCGAGTACAGCCTCTCGCGCACCCGCTCCAGATACCAAGGCGTCAACACGCCTTCGACCCAGCAGGTGGCGACCAGCTTCGAGTCCTCGCGAAAACGCACAACCTGGTGCGTTGGCGAAATCGCCAACGCTTCTTGAAGTTCAGCCGCCGCGGCCGGCAGCACTGCTGCCAATTCGTGTTTCATTGTGAATTACCTCGCGTAACTTCGGTGAACGTTTCGAATGCAAACGCTTCATCTCGGGAAAGCAACAGGCCGAACAACGACTCGGCCAACTCCGCGCCGATGCGATTGTCCCGCAGCCACAACAATCGTTCGCGTGACACCTGCCAGCCGACACCGGGGCCGGGCACCTGGGCGTCGTGCCACCGCCAGCCGGTTGCCAGCTCGGCGTCGAGCGTGCGCGCTGCGGTCATACCAACCGTTGATTCCGGCACGATGAACACTACATCTGCGAGGGTGGCCAACTCGAGCCCGTAGCCGCTACCATTACGAAGCAACAGGCCAACCGGAAGCTTGCGTAGATCTCGCAGCCAGTCGATTTCCTGACGAGCGAACGCGAATCCCTGCGTGGCTTGGGTGGCTGAGTCGAAAACGATAAACGTCGGCCGCGTGAAGCTCTCAATAAGGTCAGCCGCTTCCACCCACCGATCGAAACAAATCGTGCCATTCATTCGAAGCACGTCGAGCGACGGGTGCCACTCCTGAAAAACCTCGCCTGCAGCCTCGCCGCGGGCGAGGTCGCCAACAAAAACGGTTTGTTTGGTTTGTGTATCGCTCATAATTCGCAATCCTCCACAATTCCAAGCAGTGCCGATTCGCAAGCCGGGCCGATCGGCTCGCCAGTCGGCCAAGTCGCCAGCAACGCTTCCGCCATATTCGGCAGGTGCTCGCGTATTAGCCGTTCGGCTTCATCGCGATCGACGCGCTTCGCTCGCTCTCGCGTAGCACGCGAAAACGGCTCGCGCTGGCACTGTTTTGGCGGCCGCGGGTACAGTCTAGGCATTGTTTTCGACTCCTCCATAATTGGGGAGTGCCAGCGCCTCGGCCATTTGCTTTCGAGTTTTCGCCAGCAATCCCAGCGGCTTCCCCTTGTGAGAAAGCTTCGCGACTTCCTCCAAGGTCGGATTCTTCGCCGCACCCACGTAGGCGGCAACGAAAGTTCGCTCCTGCCATTCGTCGACCTTTCGACAAAAAACTCCCCAGCCGCCGACCGCACCGAGCGCGTGAGTCGCCAGAGGGTCGTCTAGGACGCCGCGATAATCGGCGGCGACTCCATGCGTTCTCGCGAGCTGGTCGGCTCGTTTGAAAGCCTCGTGCGCGAGTGCTTGCAAGTCGCGGTCAGCACGCCCGAGAGCAAGCGCTCGGACCTCGGCCGCGCTTGGCGGATGAGTGCCACCTTCGCGGATCGCTCGCATGACTCCGGTTTGAACTTGTGATTCGCTCAGGTCGCCCAAGGCAAGCTCGAATGCCAAGAACGTTCCCGCGGAGCATTCGCGGTTCCACGCTCCAAATAGTGCGGTTACGTGAGTCGAAATAATTTTTGAGCTAGCCACACAGACCCCCTCTCAGCTTGAGGTATTCGGCGGCCGCGGCCTCGGGGGCCATCTTGCGCATACTCACTGGCGTGCTGGGCTGGGATCGCGCGGGCGGCGATCCTCGCGCCGCGTCGAAACTTTTCCACCCGTTCGCCTCGGCTTGCCGGATAGCGGCCAGCACGGCCTCGGTGCCATGCTCCTCCGCTTGCTGCTGGCAGGTCGCAACGAGCGCAGCGAGCGCTCTCGGCTTTGGCGAGTACTTGTGTTGCTCTCGGCGATAGGCGAGCCATTCGCGGATCGCTTCTCGGAGCTGGCGGTCGTCGATCGACGCGATCGGATCAGGCAAGCCGGATTTTCCCCCTGCACCCCCTTTACCTTGTTCTATGCTTTCCTTTCCTTGTTCTATAACTCGCGTTTCGCACGTTCGTGCGATTTGATTTTCGGTAACCGTCGAAGTTGGTTTGCATGTAGGTTGAACTGAGTTGCCACCTTGGTTGCAACTCGGTTCCGGCGTAGGCAGCACTGACTTCGATTCTTGGCTGTGGGGCTTTTGCAGCTCTTCCCATCGAAGTATCTGAATCACGCGAACGCCATCCACTTGGTAGCGGAGAATTAGCGGGCACTCGCCGCCGGCCAACTCTTCAAGCATCTGATCGATGTCGACCGCGTCAGCAGGAAAGAGCTGCATCTTGATTCGCTTAGGCCTGTCCTCAAGCCTACCCTCGCGATCAGCTAGCAAGGGAAGGCCTAGGTAGAGTAACCTGGTTTCGAAGCGATGCTCGACCAGGTGTTCATTCTGGTACGGGTCAGGCCTGAGGATGCGAGTGCGCATTGATGCCTCCCTTCTTATGGAAAGTCAGGGAGCAACCTGTTGCCAACATTCGTTTCATAACGTATGATTCCTTTCGCCAAGTTCGTTTGCCCCGCCGAGGTGTGTTGCACCTCCTCGGCGGGGTTTTTTTTAACTACGATTTCTTGCGAGGTAAGCGATCAGCTCGCTGCGTTCGTACCCGATTCTGCCTCCCACTTTCGTGGCAACGATTTCGCCGCGGTGGCGTGCATCGCGTAGCTGATGGCCGCGGATACCGAGCAAGCCAGCGGCCTCGGCCTCTGGGTACGCCAGGCGATCGGTAGAACCGCCTAGTAAAGCCATCTCGCGCACGACCTCGGCGACGACTTCGCGCACAAGTGGCTGGAGTTCGGTAGCATCGATCGCGAGATTCATTGCTGAGGTGTTCTCCAATTCGCGGCCACAGGCGATCCCAGTAACTTCACGCGAACAACGTCGGTTTCGTTCACGAAAACAGCGGTTCCGATTCGCACGGCGGGAAGGGTTCCGGCTGCGATCATGCGATCGATCGTCGATATCGAGCGATTCAGTCGGCGTGGTAAGTCAAGACGAGGAACAAGGACCGGGTCGCTAGTAAGCATTTTTGCACCTCCGATTGGTTGGTGGAACGATCGAGAACAATAGCAAGGTCGCGATACCTTATCGCTATTTTTGAGCACCTGTGATTACTGCTGAAAATAAAAAAAGCCACCGGAATCCCAATAGGGACTTCGGTGGCTTTGTTAAGTCAGGTGCCGCTGCTACTAAATTGTGCTGTAGATAGTGACGCATGAGAAACCTCGAAAGGAAAACGTGGCCAATCCAATATTGGCCTCTCACGCATCACGCACGTAATATAGAATCAAGCCTAGCGGGCGTCAACGCTCCCCAAAGAGTCGAGCAACATCGACACACTGTGACACTCAATTTGCACTCAATAGGGGGGCGATAGTGGCCTACCATCGCCGAACACGACGACAGAAAACCACTGCAAACCTAGTGGTGAATTGGAGTGAGTGAACGAAAGTGCAGTATGTACAAATTACTACGAATCCGAAGGTTGCAGGTTCGAATCCTGCGGGGTGTGCTTTCTTTTAAGTGCTACGCCTGATTGAGGTTAGGCGGACTTCATGGTTACCTGCTGCGGTGGTTTGCCACTTATTCTCACCCGGCTTCTCACCTGCTAGCCCAGTCGAGACACTTCGGTACGTTGGTGTGTCATGCTCCGGCTATTCTGCTTGGAGCTGATGATATTATCCAAGAGACGATCTGGCAGGTTGTCAACTCGACATAGCAATAGCGCCCATTCTGCTAGCTGGCCGTACTTGAGCAGAGGTTAGTCTGTTTAGTTGACGGAAGCCTCGATTGTCTTCAATAAAGTTGCTTCGGAGATCCATGGGGGATACGTTGTCCTGTTACCAAGGTGGTCTTTGCGTGTGTTCTGATTGGAGTTGCGGTAGCTGTTGGTTTGCTAATCGCCATGCGTTTCGACTGCCAGTGAATCCTTGTGAAACTCAACGTCAGCGGTCTTCAAATCACCATGCGATACACAGGCTACTTCTTCATTGTCGCTGTTCTTGTTCTCTTCAATACGCCGGCCGGTGCCGTTGAGCCACAGGCATCGCCTTATGGTGTCTGCTCGCATTTGGTCGGGCACGAGTTCGATCAGCACGAAAAAACGATGCGGCTAATGCAGACGGCTGGCATCCAGTGGGCTCGGGCCGACTTCTCCTGGTGCGGCGTGCAGCCTGCCCCTGACACTTGGGATTTCAAACGCGTGGATGTGCTGCTTAGTCGTGCTCCCCAGCACAACATTCAAATCCTTCCGATTCTTGATTACAACAATCACTTCGCGGATCCCGCCTGGCAGCATCTCGACGAGTGGGAGCTCTACGTACGAACGATGGTGGAGCGGTACCAAGATCGTCTTCCGGTTTGGGAGATTTGGAACGAGCAGAATGGGGAGGGCTTTTGGAAGGATCCGAACCCCGAGCATTACCTGGCCCTGCTGAAGCGAAGCTATGAGACCATTAAGTCGGTGAATCCTGACCTCAAAGTTGCGGTCGGCGGATACGCGGGCATCCCCTATGACTATATCGAGGAGCTCTATCAACTCGGTGGAGGCCAGTGCTTCGACATCATGAACGTCCATCCCTACAGCCATCCACTTCCCCCCGAGCAGAATCTTGAAGAGAGCCTGCAACAACTTAAGGATCTCATGGCTAAGTATGGCGACGATAACAAACCGATCTGGGCGACGGAGATCGGCTGGCCAACCCATGAGCCGGAATTCACTTCTCCGGGACTATTGCAGGAGGCCCTGAAATGTGTGCTGCCCGAGAAAAGTGCCTATCGAATCGTTTGTATCAAGGATCCCGAAAGCGACCTGCCCGCCGCGCTTATCAAACGGCGGATTGCCGACCATCTTCCCGCGAATGGCGTCATCGAAGTGCTCGACTATGAGACGCTGGCAACAGCTCTCGACCGTGGTGACATCGATGTTGTGGTGATGCCGCCCAGCGAGAACTACTACTTGGATGGATTCGACCGCATTGTTCGCTACGTGAAAGAGGGCGGGACGGTTGTCGATCTGCAAGGGATGCCCTTCTGGTACGGCTTCACGAAAAACGAAAAGGGAGCGTGGGAGAAAACCAACACAACCAGTTACAACAAACTTCGCATTCAGGCAGAGGCTTGGTGGTACAACAAGGGAATCATTCCGGAAGAGATGACCGTCGAGTACGCTGGTCCAGTCGCGAATCTGCCTGACCAACCGAAGAAGATCATTGCCACCCGTTTTCTGCAACCTTATCAGTTTAAGGAGGGAGATCGTTTCATCCCTCTGCTGCGTGGGAAGAACGAGAAATACACCGGAACCGCCGCGGCTATTTTTGATTTCGACAGCGACTGGAAAGGGGCGGTCATCGTCAACGCGCTACGTGAAGGGGAGGGACTTGTTGTCAACCAAAACGGCCAAGCGGAGATGCTTACCCGCTCTCAGTTGATGGCCCGGCGTTGTGGCGTCGAACGCATCTTCTGGTACGAGTTCCAGGCGCCGGAGCAAGACCAGCACGACAAAGAGTCGCATTTCGGCATTGTTCACAACGACTACACGGAGAAGCCGGCTTACTCTTCCTACAAGACGCTGACGAGCCAGTTACCCGCCGGATCCACCTTCACGCACTCCGATTGGCACCGCACCGACAAGTCACTTTATTATCCTCAATGGAAGCTGACGGACGGGAGCTCCGCCGGAGCCATCTGGTCGTATAAAAGCTCGGGAACCATCCGTGTTGAGTTCAGCGGTGCCCGGCCAAGCTTCACCACGCACACCGGCAGCCCGTTGTCCCCCTCGTTTTCCGTCAACACCGCTGTACTGGATATCAGCAGCGCCCCCGTTTACTTCCAAGGTGCGGAAATTAAGTCGATCGATGCCGGGTTCTGAGATTAGGCGGATGATTCACCCACTCCGTCAAGGATGTCCCGCAATTGAACGCAACCAGAGTGGATGCATGCTTCCCAGGACAGCTTGCAAGTGCTGGACGAGAGCTTGTTGGTGAATCGCAGAGAGTTCATTTGGCTGGGGGAGATGTTGTTCGTTTTCGCTTGACGGGGCAGACCTATCGCGTTGTGATGAATCCCGACGAGGCGGAACATCGCCCGTAAAGCAGTTGGGAACCACTTCCGCAGAGCACTCTACCGGGTCTATACGTGGGCTGAGATTGAGCCGATTTACATCCGCTGTGGGCGAAAACGCTGCCAAAGGTGATAGCGGACCAGTAACGTCCGAGACGGATTAAAGTGCGAGCAAACACCCCGCCGCCTTGATGACTTCGGTCATGCCAGGAAACATTAGATCAATTCGACTACAATCGGGGCTTCGTTGTAGGTAATTGGTGTCGTTTTCGCATTGGAAGTGACGTGAGTTGCTCTGGCTTGTAAGGAGTCTCTTGTAGATGGCACGATTGAGCGAGATTGAAATCCGCGAAAGTCCGCTCACGTACACGAATCAGCGGAGTTGGTCATTCCATCGTACGGGGCATCACGTTCGTGAGTTGCTTCGTTACCACCTTGGTCGCGGATACGAACTCGATGGTTCGGCAAAGTTTAGTGTCATTTTTGGGCCGCGGCCCGAGAATGAAAAGCCGCTTAATACAGTGCTCGGCGTAACATGGTGTTACATCGAAGATTTCGACGTTGAAGACTACATGCTTCGCCCTGTCGAAGTACAGCAGGAGTCCATCCTCACTGAATTAACGAAGGCACTTCTCGAAGCCGCTAATACAGTAGGGTCCGATACCGCCGCAATAACTGACGCGGCTAATGCAGTACGTGAGAGTGGCTTTGCGGAAGAAATCACGATCGACAAACTGGCCCGCACGACCGAGGATCGCAAGCTGCGGGTTCGCGTTTATCGTTGTCTCGGTCCACGGGTAGGTGAGTATTGGGAAGCAAAAGTGTTTGATTCCGATAATGCGGTATTAGGCAATGAACCGATGACGGCCTGTCCTCACTACCTCAATTACACTGATAGATTCTCAAAATCGACAATTGGCGAGGCCCTGTACCAAATCACAAGCAATCGGACGGGAGCAATCGAGTACACGCTGAATCTCTCGCCATACTTGGACAACCGCTGACATCCTGCCACATCATTCGTGAGACGTCATCCAACTCCGCCCCCGCTTCCTTGCTCCAAATGGTGTGCATGTCACTCTGAAACGTCAGAGATTTCAGAATCTCCAGTTCGACCAACTCCCGTGCATAAGATTTCAACTGTCGGACCAGCGTTGAAATTGAGTTTGTAGTGAACCCAGTTGGGGCCATCCCACGCCTCACTCTGGTCTATGTGAGCCTTCAACCACTCCGATTCGTGGATCACGTGCGTTGAGTCAAAACGCTCCTCGCGTGATAACGTATACTCCGCAAGTTGGTAGCGCAATCCGATTGTATTCTCAAACCTGACTGACACAGGTTGCTCTCGCCAGTCAGTGAAATCGAGTACCAAGTGCTCCCCGTTGAATCTGAACGATACATTATCGGCATCCGCAACGGAGAAGCCGAGGTCAACTATTTCGGCACGATCTGGCATGATTCCACTTTCACAATTCTCTGGCTGGGCAAGCTAACCCGACAAGCGAGAGTTCAATTCTAACGACTCAACACATGCCGGGCGATGCGAGTCGCATCCCGTCCCCGCATCTTCACTCCGAATGGCACACTGGTCGCTGTGGGGAGAGAACCAGTCTGTGCGAGCTGGGATGTGCGGCCCGCGCCGCTGACGTACTCTACGTCAGTCTCTCCAGTTTCCGATAGGCTCGATCGAGTGCCCTTTCTCGCCGGGGTAGGAACACATTCTTCACCCAATCCCTGTGCGGTGGAAGTGTCTTGTCGGCTCGGGACTTGGAATCGAACAACGGGCGAAAGCCGTGCCAGTGGGCGTGCTTGCCGCTTTCCAGGTACTCTCGTGCCTTAGTAATTGCATCTTCAAGGTGCTCGATACGGTCCAAGAGTGCTTTCGTCTTTGAGTCCATCGCGGTCTCGCTGTCGAGTTTGTTCCCCTTGTTTGACACGAACACGGCCTTCTGGGTTCGGAGGCAGTGAAAGCTCGCTTCATACTCCTGGTTGGTGGATACTAGATTGGGTGAGCTGCTATACTCGTGGTCTCATATGTCGGATCAGCAGGGGGAGGTGACTACGTGTTTAACTGGTTAAGAAATCAATTCAGAAGGCCCACGCAATCCCCAAATGTCCAGATGGAAGATCCGCCAGTGGTAGCGGTCACACGCCCATCGTGCAACTGTCTGAATGCGCAATACAGCGGCGGACGATGGCCTAACCTTGCACTTCATGGCGAGGTGCAAGACGAGCGGGCACCTGCTTGGATTCAGTTGCTAGAGCTGATCGAACAAGCAGCAGCAGATGGGCGTGAGGAGTTCGCACCAGGGCGAGATATCGACCCGCATGATTGGACACAAATCGTTACGTTGCCCGCGTCTATTGCCAAATTGACTCGCGTTCGGCGGCTCACTCTTTATGGCAGTAGTTTAGTCCGCATACCTCCACAGATCGGAGAAATGGCGGCA
Organism: Aeoliella mucimassa; assembly: GCF_007748035.1. Lineage (NCBI taxonomy): Bacteria > Pseudomonadati > Planctomycetota > Planctomycetia > Pirellulales > Lacipirellulaceae > Aeoliella > Aeoliella mucimassa. The sequence continues at coordinate 4,402,455 of NZ_CP036278.1, read as the reverse complement.
CTCGAAAATTTCACTCCATACACCTCCTATCGGTTGCATTGGTTGCCGTTCGAGATTACCCGCTGCAAGAGACTGATTGACAGCACTGTGAGCACGCGGGCTCTATACGGCAATTACAAGTACCGTCCACCTTTTCCGAATTTGCCCCAATCCGCACTCGATGCAACTCCGGAAACATGCAGCTTGTGTAACAGACCGTTCGGCGACTCGATTCCTCACCAAGTTTGGATCTCCCTCAAGGTGGCGACTGATGTGCTACCGCTGCTCGTTCACGCATGCTCGAAAAAGTGCCTAAGCCACCTCCCTGGCACGCCTGAGAGGTACGTGTCTGGACCACACCGAGGAGGCCCTAATGTTGCCCAGCCGCCAGTTGGGCTCTGCTAGAGCGTTGCAGCCATCGACTTCCACTCGCGGATTTCTAACGCGATGGACGTTTCAGAAAGGCGTGGAAAATTGCGTTGGCTAAAACATTCCACCACCCCCGAAACCACCCCCGAATCCACCTTGGCCCCCGATCCCGCCGGTGTCGCTATCCTCGCGGTTCTCTACTCGCTTCGTTTTGCTCTTGGCGCGAGTATCCCGCTTCTTGTCGTTCTGGTGATGCTCTAACGGAATGGCAAACCGATGTTGCTTGGCGAGTCTCAAGGCCGAGAGGAAATCTTGTATCTCCTGGTGTACTTCTTCTCGGTGCCTGACAATAAACAAGCTGGGCTGCATTGTCGCGATGGTGCCTTCGCCGTTACTCCAGCCATCCACGCAGCAGGTCGCCTTGAGAAGAGTTGTGAGATGGGCGATGTCTTCCGGTGATTGAGCACCCCCTTGTTGCTTGGGAGCAAAATCGTCGTGCTGTTTTACTTCAAGAAGGTCGCCTACCGGATAGATGGCGACCAAAGGCCAGCTGTAAGCTTCATCCTCACTTGCAATCACTACGGTATCGTGCGCGATGATGGTGGTTAAATCGACCTCTTGCAGCATGATCTTTATTGCCGCACCTAAGGGCATCTCGCTTAGGTGTGTATTGATCTTTTCGTCTGGTGAAAGCCCCAAGTCATCGAGCGAGGGAATGTCTAGCAGTACTTTAATCTTGTATTCATTCCGGACGAAATCGGCCACTTCCGATAGCGGAGTGTCCTGAAACTGCAGGCCTTCTTTTTTAAGTGGCTGCGCCAGAACTCGTTGTAATTTGTCGACTGCTGGGGATGCCCAAATTACTGGTACATCCGGCCGATCTGCTCTCGCCGCGGTGTACAACCCCGAAACTCCAAAACGCGCGTCAAGCGTTTGGCCGAGTACTCGCTGACCACCACCGATGACTAAGGAGAGGTTGGCTGGAAAAGGGCGTACTTCCGTTTCGGATCCAGTCTCGTCCAATGCGAGGTTCGGATTGCTTTCCACAATCTTGTCGATTATCTCCCCAGACCGATCATCCTCTGCCCGAACCGAGTCATGGCCTGAGAGCCAATATCCAGCAAGCAGCAAGACCACGCTAGCGACATGAGCGTGCTTCATTGAACAATCTCCCCGAGGAGTCACGAATCGAGTAACAGCCGATGTAACGATTATACACCAAGGGGCGAGATTCTGCGTTCTACTTGGTTTGCGACTGGATTTGTTCCATCGCTTCGGCAATCCAGCTTGCACGCTAGTCGTCCGGTGCGAGTGCGATAAGGCATCGAGCTAAGGCATGTCTAGACTCTTCGTCACCGATGGTTACAAGTACATCGAGGGCCTGTTTCCACACATCGGGGTGTTCATCCATGAGCGTTGACGCGAGGAACGGAATGGTCTTCGGAAGTCGATGTTACCCGATGATCTCAAGTAACTTAGCGCGGTGCTCATGGTTCGTGGAGTAGGTGAGTTTATCGACGAGCAAAGGCACAATTGCATCGTCCGCCTCAACGAGCGTGGAGGAGGGTTTCTCGTCGCCACGGTAATGGGCGACCAGTGTCTCTGCGATTCATGGTGTAAGTGGACACGTCGTCTAGAGTCTTATGTGTGGGTTGGTGTGCAGATTCATATGAATGAGCATGTGTTATACCAATTTGTGAATTAACGCCGGTGGCCAGGCATTCGTTGAACGCGGCTTGGGAATACTCTCCGCTTTGGACGTAGGCGACCTAGTAGCCAGAGTGGAAAGACGATGAAACTGGCGATGTCGAAGGCTGCCGACCAGGGGATCGCTTGGTCTTCCTTGGCTTCTTCGAGTCCGTCGGCAATCCAGACTGGGTCCTCCGTTGCGAGAACCGACGCATACCCGTTGGTATCGAGAAACTGTTGTACTTGCTCGACCGTGGCCAGACTACGCAACGCTTGGTAGCCAGCGTAATCGAAGTACATGCCACGCAGTCCGCGATGCGACAGTTCTTCCAGTAGCGAGTTGCCAAGGTGTGTGCTCATCCTGGGAAAGCCTTATCGAGCAGGCGGAAGGAGTGACCGTGGGAAGACGATGACGACTTTATTTTACGCAGGACATCCGGCTGTGCCTACAGTGCAGAGGGCACGTCGTCGTATCGGTTTGTAGGGAGGAACCCCTCCCGGGAAAGCTCAGCTATCCCAAACCAAGCAGCACTTCGGAGAGTTCAGCGACCGACTGCTGGTCGACCACCCGTAGCTGGCCGGCGGTGAGGCGTTTGAGGTCGCAAAGCTGCGCGGCGACTTCGGGGGGGATGGATTCGTCTTGTGCGCTCGTTGCTGCGCCGGCGTGTACTTGCTGGCAGCCTGTGAGTGTGACGATCTGGGCGACGTTGGCCGCGGTGACTCCGCCGCCTGGCATTACTTCGATGCGACCGTTCGACTGAGCCACGAGTCGGCCGAGGGAGTCGGCCCCGTCGATGGCATTCGCAGCCCCGCCGGTGGTGAGCACCCGCGTGACTCCGAGATCGATGAGCGTGTCGAGCGCTGCCGATGGATCGCTAACCGAGTCGAACGCGCGGTGGAACACCGTAGAATGCTCTCCGGCTAGGTCGACTAGCTCGCGTGTCCGCAGGGAGTCGATTTCGCAGGTCGGTGTTAAATAACCAAACACCACCCCTACAGCTCCTGCATTGAGGGCGAGTTCCGCATCGCGAAGCATGCAGCGATGCTCTTCGGGCGAGTAGCAAAAGCCACCTGCACGAGGGCGGAGCATCACGACCACCGGCAGGTCGACTGCGTCGATCACCTGTTCAATAAGCGCCAGCGATGGGGTAAGGCCGCCAAGTTCGAGGGCGCTACAAAGCTCCAGTCGGTTGGCTCCAGCGCTGGCGGCTGCGGTGGCGTCGGCCAGCGAGCCAACACAAACCTCAAGCTGCACGCGTCGCGCTACTGGGTGGTTCACGACGGGGTGCTCCTCGCTGGTTGCCGGCGATAGGTGGCCAACAGCAGCAGGGCGGCAACCAGGCTCACACTACCGAGCGTGATGCACACCATGGTGTTGCCAAACAGTGCGTAACCGACCGCGAACAAGGCCGCGTAGATTCCAATGCAGCCAAGTACCATCCGCAAGATGCCCAGCGGCAAGCTCTCGCCGGGGCCTGGCCCAGTAATTGGTTGTCCAGCTTGTTCGGCGTCGCGGTAGACCTTGGCCCAGCCTGGTCCGGCGGGGCGAATCAGGCGGCAAAAGCTCTCCAGCGTTTCGCGCGACTCAGCGGGAGTGAGCATGATGGTAAGCATCCAACAGCACGTGGTGATGAGCACGCCTGCGCAGAGTTGCTGCGAGTCGCTCAGCAGGTCGGGACTCCATTGAAAGAACAGAGCGATAGCAAACGATATCACCATCGCCACGATCTCGGCATACGCGTTGATGCGCCACCAGTACCACCGCAGGATATAAATGAGCCCAGTGCCTGCTCCGACTTGTAGCAGGATGGTAAAGCCTTGCTCGGCGGTGTTGAGCCATAGCGCGAGCAGGCTGGCCAGCAGCATCATGATGATGGTCGACACACGCCCCACCCGAACCAGGTTGCGGTCGCTCGCGTTGGGCTCGATAAATCGTTGGTAAAAATCGTTCACCACGTACGACGAGCCCCAGTTCAGGTGAGTCGAAATAGTCGACATGTAAGCGGCCAGCAGCGAGGCGACGATCAGGCCTTGCCAGCCTTCAGACGCGAAGGTGAGCATCGCGGGGTAAGCCAAGTCGTTGCCGAGTTTGTCTTGGGCAATGTCGGGGAAGGCGATTCCCAGATCGGTCACGGTTGGAAAAACCACCAGCGAAGCGAGCGCGACCAGAATCCATGGCCAAGGGCGGATCGCGTAGTGCACGGCGTTGAACAACATGACTGCCCCGACCGCGTGGTTCTCGTTCTTCGCCGCGAGCATCCGCTGAGCCAGGTAGCCTCCGCCGCCTGGTTCGGCGCTCGGATACCACATACTCCACCATTGGACCGAGAGCGGAATGATAAACACCATTAGCAGCGACTCACGGGCGTCGGGGTTCGACCAATCCCAGGCGGGCACAAGGTTTAGTTTGCCAACGACTCGCTCGTGGGTGAGCAAGTTCGCCAGGCCGCCAACATCGGGATGGTTGACTGCAAAGTAGGCCGCGGCAACTGCCCCGCCGATCGCGACGACAAACAAAATGCAGTCGGTGAGTATCACCGCGCGAAATCCGCCGGTGGTGCTAAACAGTAGTGTGGAGAGTCCACCCCACAGCAGGACCTGAATAGGCGTGAAGCCGAACATCACTTGGCCGATCTTGATGGCCGCCAGCGATACGATGGCCATCACAATCACGTTGAACACCACCCCAAGGTAAATGGCGCGAAACGCCCGCAAGGCGGCCGCTGGTGGTCCGCTGTAGCGAAGCTCGTAGAACTCCAAATCGGTGGTCACGCCGGAACGACGCCAAAGCCGCGCGTAGAGAAACACGGTGAGCATGCCTGTGAGAAGCAACGCCCACCACCGCCAGTTGCCGGCAATTCCGTCCTGGCGGACGAACTCGGTAACCAGCCCAGGCGTGTCGGCCGCAAACGTGGTTGCGACGATCGAGATGCCAAGCCAAACGCCCGACATGCTGCGGCCGGAGAGAAAAAACTGGCTCGCGTTCTTGCCGGCCTGACGGGCCACCGCTGCCCCGACGCCAACAGCGACCGCGATCACAGCTAGAATAATCGCCCAATCGATGGTTGTAAGTTGCATGGGCCTCGGCAGGCAATCTTGAGGACGCGTCGCGTGGGTCCCCCCCACGGCGGCAGCAAGTTTAGCACATGCCGAGTTGTGCCGACCACCCCTTCTGGCGAAGAGCAAGTTCTACCTGTTGGTGGATCGAGGGACCAAGCGTCAGGGTTGCAGCAACCCGTAGCGGCCTACTTTTGTTCCATCAAGGTTTGGTCGAGCGAACTGTCTCAGGATTGGTCGACTCGAAATCTAACGGGGGATACGTGGTCCGCTCGAGTGTCCTCCAATCGAGCACCAGGTGTTGTTTGCCGTGCTGCAGTGTTACGCGTTCGGCGGGGAAATCGCTGTGGATGAAACGGTTCTCATAGCGAGGATAGTCGTGCAGCGGAATGGGAGCGTCGTTCTTCAGTAGCGGGCCATCCCAGCCAAACGCAAGCGCTCCCTGGCTCGGCGAACGATAGGTGACCTTGCGATCAGCAACGCTGATCGGCGCGGCGGTAAGACGATCGGCAAACTTCTCGAACGTGCCATCGTGGGTCTTGCAGCCGAGTTCGCAGATCCAAACGCAGTCGCGACCATCGGCGATGAGTTCCCGCTGGTAGTCGTCTCCCAGCTGATCTTGCCAGTGCGTCGGTTGCGACGACCAGAGAGCGAGATACCCTTCGCCGCGACGGGCGAAGACCCAATCGTCGCGCTCAATAACTTCATCGAATCGATCGCGGGGAAGCCAGGCGTGGGTAAAGTCGGCCGTCTCGGGTACGTAGAGCGATGGCGTTTGCTCCAGGTGGTAGATGACAATCACGACGTTCTCGTGCTGGGCGGCCCGCGGCAAGGTACCACTGCCGGTCCAGTTGTCAGGCGTGGCCTTGGCGTTGAGCACCGGATACGTGGTAAAGCACATCGCGTCGGGCCCTAGGGTTGCTTGCCATATGGAGTGCTGATCGCCGCCGAGTCCGGCGCGGTAGTCCTGGGCGGTGCTAAGCATGTAGTCCGCAGTGCGATACGTGTAGATGTTGACCTCTTCACGCAGATTGCGCGAGATGTCGACCTCGTACTGCGTAGCGAGCGCCGAGAGTTGATTGGTGCGTTGGGCCTCTCGAATGACCGCTTGCTGTTTCGCAAATGGTTGGAAGAACTTGTTCTGCCACCAATGGAACTCATCGAGCATGTTCACAAACAAAGGAAGCGTTTTGGGGTGGGCGTAGGCTTCGAGGCTGAGCCATACCATGCCGTCCTCAGGAGTGTCGAAGCCGAGGCCCCACCGCGCGGCTTCGTCGACACGGATGCCCATGCGCTGGCGACTCACCATGCCTTGCTGGTTGGGATCGTTTGCAATCGAGTACAGCACCTCCGGCATCTGGTACTTGGGACTGAGGACCATCGAAACACCACTCATCGAACCGCTGCGAAACTTGCCGGTGCCGAAGCAAAGCTTGTTTACGGTCGAGGTTCCCTCGCGAAGGGACGATTTCTTATGCGACTCGTAGCTTCGGCCATGCGTGCAAGCCAGACTGCCATGGAACTGGTTGCACGCGATATCGGCGAGCATCAAATCGAGCACCATCGTCGCTCGCTGGGCGATCTCTTCGTCTTCGGAGAACTCAATCAGACTGAGCAGGGCGGCCATGTCGGCATCGTAATAGACGTTCGAAAGCCATTCACTGAAGCCGGTTCGATACCGCAAATCGAGCCAACGTAGGACTCTGGGGCGATGCTTGGCCATCAGCTCTTTGCCGGTCCACCCAGAGTTCGTAAATGTTTGCTCGGGATAGAGTTGCCCCGCCAGGTATCCTGCGCTGGCGAACAGGATGTGGTGATTCTCCGACCAGGTGCACATCGAATCGACGCCAGGTTCGTCGGGCCAGTACTTGAAGTCGAGCACCGTGCGTTCGGCCGACCCGATGAGTTGGCGGCTGAAGGCCGGGGAGTCGTGGTACTGGTACAGCATCCGCAGGATGCTATGCAGCGCAAAGTCGGCCGTGTCTTCCCGGCGATCGATGCGAAGCAGATTGCGGTAGATCGAACCCTCCCACACTGGCAGGCCGCGCTCCGCCAGGACGAGTTGACTCCAGACGCCGGATTGTGGGTTCTGCGCAGCGTAGCGGAGGAATGCCTCGCGGCGGGTTTCGGCGAATGCTGAGAACGACTGCTCGCAGAACGTATCGTTGGCATCTGCTTGAGGATAGCCGGCCGGAGGGGGGAGCTTGGCTAACTCGGCATAGCGGTCCGCCTGCGATTGCCAATCGCCAGCCAACACCGAACTGACCAGGCCGATGGCGAAACCAAGTGCGGCCATCCTAGTGATCGTAGTTGACCGCGAGTTCATCGGAAACGAGCGTAACATTATTGCATCCCCACCAGCACTATTCTTTCGCGGGGGTGAGCAGCATCGCTTGCCCGCCGTTGGGGAGCAGCTTGATCGATAGCGATGATTGCGCATCGACGCTCTCTTCGTCGACACGGATCTTAGTAATCGTCTCCAGGCTGGGATCATCCCGATAGATCTTCGCTTGGTACTGCTCGCCCTCAGATAGAAAGTCCATCGGTAGTTGCAGGGTGCGCTCGGTTTTGTTGTTCATCGCTCCCACGAACCACTGCTGCCCGCTACGGCGAGCAATCACCGCGTATTCACCGATTTCGCCAGTTAGCACGCGGGTTTCGTCCCATACGGTAGGCATTTTTGCAAAGAACTCCAGCTCTGGAGTCTCCGCGATGCGACCAGCCGGAACCGAACCCGTGTGCTCGGGGTCGAGCGGGGCGTCGTACCAGAACAAGAACTGCCAAGGAGAGTAAGTGCAGACCGCTTTGCCAAGTTGATGCCCGTGGGTCCAGCTTATGGCCACGCGTTCGTTGAAGTAGCAAACGGTGAAGTCGCCTGCACCAGCCAGGTAACGCGTGAACAACGTGGTAAGTGCCTGACTCCCGCTAGGCGTCTCTTCGTCGCCGCGGACTCCCTCTTGGGTCATCAAGTTGGGATACGTACGGGAGTATCCGGTTGGGCGGTAGTTGTCGTGCACGTCGACCATCAGCTCGTGCGCGGCCGCTTTGCGAATCGCATCGTGCAGCCAGGTGCTCCACCGCTGAGTACCGGTGTTCACGAACCCGTACTTCACGCCAGCGATGCCCCACGCTTGATACAGCGGCAACAGCTCATCGAGTTGTTGCTCGAGCGCCCGGCGGTTGACGTACAGAATGATCCCGATGTCGTGCTGCTTGGCGTACCTGACTACTTCTGGCAGGTCGAGCGGACCCGCGGAGCGTTTGGGATCGACAGTCACGGTGGTTGCGTCCGACTTGTCGTTGTACTCATTGCCATACCAGCCCGCGTCGAACTCAACGTACTGCAGGTGATGCTTTGCGGCGAAGTCGATGCAGCGCTTCGCCCCGGCGGTGGTCAGGCTCACCTCGCGAAGCACCTTGCCCGGCTTGATCCACGAGGTATCGGCAATCGCGCATGGCTCGTTGAGGTTCAGCACCAGATCGTTGCCTTCGAGCAGCTTGCCGGCAGTAGCGGCGACCATCACGACTCGCCAGGGAGTGGTCAGCGGCCCTTTAGCGTGAACCGAACTGCCAAGTTGGCTGACCACGCAGGTTTCGTTCTGTTGGTCACCGCGTAGCGTCATGGGTGCGTAGTCGACGACTCCTGCTTCGAGAATTGCTGCGTAGAGTTGCGAATGGATCTGCACGACGAGTGGGCGTTCCACATTACGGCCGAGTTGACTCAGCGGCACCATGTCGTAGCTCCCCTGGGCAGTGGTGGTCCGCCAGGCGGGGTGATCGCCGACGAAGCGGAACTCGCTATGCTCAGCGGCCAACTCGACCGACGACTGCCCAGGTGTAGGCTCGATGACCGTGCGGAAGGCGATGCCGATGTCATAACAGCGGAACTCCAACCGCAACCGGCAATCGGCAGTGGTATCTTCGTACCTTAGGCAGACTTGTTGATACTGATCGCGAATCTCGCTTCGCTCACCATACACCGGGTGCCAGGTGCTATCCGCGGAACGGAACTCTGCGTCGCCCAACGGGCGGAGGTGCTGGCCGATGGACTTGCCATCCGCCGTGGTGAACGAAATGGCCGAGTCGGCCAGCACTGCTGTCCCGTTGCGAGTCACCGAGTAGCAAACGACTCCCTCGCCCGACTCTTCCTTCAACTCGACCTCAAGCGTGATGTTGCCATCCGGCGAGTGAATCTCAATTGCGTTAGCTATCTGCTGCTGGCCAAGGAGCAGCACCGCCAGTAGGGCAAACGAGTAAAGGGGTAACCAGGGTCGGAGCGAACATCCCAGCAGTATCATCGTTGTCAATCGTAAGTGGAGCATACAAGCGATTCTCTGGGGCCGTTCCCCAAAGCCGCAGTGCACCTAGTATAGCAGCGTTACCAGCCGCAGTGGGAAGCGGATTTGCAGAGCCTGCGTGTGCCGCAGGCTCTGGTGCTAGCGAATGAGAGGACTCCTATTGAGTGACTTCGCCGCCGTTGATGGTGCCGCGGGCGAGGTAGACAGTGGGGTCGATATCGAAATCGACCATGTCGACCGAACCATCGCAGTTCACAAACTGAACGCCGCCGCTGTGGGCACTCCCGAAGATCGAGAAATTCCTGCTGTCTCCGTACGTCAGCGGATCGGAATCGGGAGCCGGCGGATACTGGGTCCAGCGATTGATGTCGATATCGAAACCGAGGTTCCAACCCTGGTCGTTGCCGGACGACGTCGCATTATCATATTGATCGATCGCTACATGTTTCTCACCGAACAATAGGGTGTTGGATGTGCCATCGGTGATCCGGGCCAATCGTACTCCATAAACGGCCAGCACGGGACCGTTGCCGCTGATATCGACATTGCCGAGCCGACCGTTCTTGCGAATCTGTCGCGGCAGGCTGTGGTCAATGAAATTGTCCAAGTAGTCGCGAATCTCCGGCATGCCAGCGTTCGATCGCGGAGCAGGAGGTCCTTCGTAGATCGATCCAGGGAACAAACTACCGCTATTGGCAGCGTAGTCGTTGCGGCCGAGCACTTCGGGGCGTGTTACGTTGAAGAAGTTGTCGGAGTGGACATACGGGTAATAGCCTGCTCCCCGACGCGACGGGCAGTAGAACATCGGTACCGAGGTCGACACGCAAATCTTCGCTTGGTCTTTCTGGGCCGTGGTAAGGCGGGAGTAATTGCCGTCGCTTCCCAGATCGCGAAGGCTGCCATTCTCGGTGAACTCTAGAATGTTGTAGTACCAACCCCCTGGCTGTTTGTCGCCGTATCCGCCATCGGGATCACCGGCCCATCGCCATCCCCAGCCACTGTGTGGTAAGTGCCCTTGGCTGCTTTCCAGGTTAAGGGCGGCCAGTCCCATTTGTTTCAGGTTGTTTTTGCACTGCGACCGGCGGGCGGCCTCTCTGGCAGCTTGCACCGCGGGAAGCAGCAGGGCGACGAGAATGCCAATAATGGCAATCACCACCAGCAGTTCGACCAGAGTAAAGGCTCGCTTGTGATCATGGCGTGCTAGCTGGAATCGTTGTTCACCGAACATCGTTAACTTTCTCCATCGTCGGTTAGCGTATAGCTAGAGCAAGGCGGTCGCACAGGGCTGCCCATGGTCCTGTGCGACCACCAAGCAGGAGGTAAACCTCCCGTCAATGACGAACTTGGCGAGCTCCGATCGCCAGGACACCAACCATGGAAAGCATGATCAGCGTCGAGGGTTCTGGTACCGACTGGTTCGAAGCAACCAGACTGCCCGCCGCTTGGTTGTAGAGCACATAACCCTGGATCAGTTCTTCACCGGACGCATAGCTGATGACCAGGTCTTCGGTACCATCGACACCACCGGTGTAGATGTTGCCCAGCGAGATGGCTTGGCCAGCGGCTAGCATCGATTCGCCGAGCAGGTAATACTCACGCAACTCATTCGGGTCGAGTAGGTCGCCCTCTTCCCAGCCGTTGCCCGAACCATCGCCCACCGGGAATCCGGCTAGACTCTGGTCGGCGATGCTATTCCAGGGGCTCTCGGCCATCTGACCAAAATTGCTTTTCCAGGTATCGTACTGAGCGGTGCCGATGGTGCCGCCGTTCGGGTCGTTGGGCAAGGTGACTTCGGTTGCGCCGAGGTTGTCGCGCCAAATGGTGTAGTCGGCCAGATTCACTTCGCCATCGTCGTTGTAGTCGCCTTCGGCAACCGCGGAAGCGAGTGATCCACTGTTGCTTTTCAACGAGTAACCACTCAGCGGAATGGCAGCACTGGTGTTGTTTTGCAGCATCACTTCGCCGGTGCTTTTGTCAACGATCGCGGCGATTGTCTGGGGAACGGCAAAGATCGCTTCGATCTCGTCCTGGTTGGCAAAGATGAGATTGTCGACACTCAATTGCTCGTTCGTATTCGATTGGATACGGACGGATTGCCAAGCATTGATAATCGGGCTGTCATTGATCGACAGAGTCGTGGTCGCGTTGGGAGCGGAATAGTTGTAATTGTCGACCCACAGATCGTAGGTGTCGAACCCTTCGGGCGTGTTGAAGGTGATGCCGAGGATCATGCGGTGCCAGTCATTATCGGCTGGCAGTCCACTATCCAAGTTTCCGGGATGCAGATCTGCCCCGTAATTGGCATCGCTACCAGGATCGCCGACGAAGATTGCCTCGTTGCCTCCGGCGGGCTCATCGAAGAACGATACCCCGCCCCACGACCCCTTTACATCGAGTCGGAAATCGAAAGCCAGGTAGATGGCTTCCTCCTCGTAAGCGGTGACTGGTGAAGCCAATGCGCGGAATGCCGCGTCGTTGATGGCGGTGCTGGCGATGCCATCTCCCAGATTCTCCCACGAGTCGCCGGCCGCCCAGCCGGAGCCGGAGTCGGACGCGCTGAAGTCGTCCTGAGCGTAAATGACCGCTTCGGCGGGTCTTGCCAGACCGAGCATCACGCCAACTGCGATCAGACAGCCAGGCAGCGCCCACCGGCGACGGGCGAAGAAGCAGCCCGCCAGCCCACCCACTAGCATTACCAGTGTCGAAGGCTCAGGCACTCCGGAAACCATGCTGGCGAATGCTCCTGCCCCATTGGCGGTATCGTAAGCGGTTCGGAAGGCCATGTAATCTTCGAGCGTATGGTCGTAGTCGCCATTCAGGTCGCCGAGTTGATAAGCGGCAACTCCCGACAGTTGGTTGTTCACCAGCGTTTGTCCCGATTTGAACTGGAGCCAATCGTCGACGTCGATGTCGCTGTCGCTGTCGAGGTCGCCCAGTAGTATCTCACCGGTGTACTCCACTTCGACTCTTACAGGCACTGCTTGGCCATTCGACTCGACCATCAGCATCGCGGTCACATCTTCGACCGGAGTCCGAATCCAGGGCGAGCCAAGGTCGATGGCGGTGGTGGTCAGGGTGCCTCCATCGCCAGGCGTGGCGCTCGATACCATTTCGCTCAGTTCGGTTGCACTGCCAGCGGGGCTCGTTACGCTCCAGGTATCGTCGGCATCGAGCGAGCCGTCTCCGGGGCTCGCGTCGTAGTTGCCAGCAACGGTGGTCCAACTAGTGGAGTTGAGTGCTGCTGCGTTAGAAATCAGCGAGTAACCCAGCACATTGCCGATGGGTGCTGCGCTGCTTAGTGCTACCGATCCGGTGGAGCGGTCGATCGTAAGGGTCGCCTTGGCAAGGTCGAGCAACTCTACGTCGGTCGATTCGGTAGCAAGCGTCAGATTGTCGAACACGTCGTGGGCGACATCACTCGACATCAGCCGAACCGTACTGACCGGCAGCAACGCGGGCCACTCTGGATCTTCAGCGGTGAACGTTGCATTCGGGGAATTAAGTGCAAATTGGTCGACCCAGAGTTTGTACGTCACGGTGCCGCTGGCTCCGGTCGTCGTGTCGACCCCGGCGATAATGGTGTGCACGTCGGTGTCGACGGGGATCTGGCTGCTGAAGTCACCGTAGAACTTGGTGGCCACTCCATAGTCGGACATCGAACCAGGCGAGCCGACAAAGAAGATCTCGTCTCCAGTATTGCCTTCCGGACCAGTGAAGAGCGCGACTCCTCCCCAGGTAGCCCCACCGCCGGCGAGACGCTGGAAGTCGAACCGGACATACGTCACCTGATTCGAGACATCGACCATCGAAGACAGATCGCGGAAACTGCCCACTTGATTGATCGACGTGGCGTTTTCATTGGCCAGGTCGAGGGTTTCCCAAGCGTTACCAGCCGCCCAACCGGTTCCTGAGTCGGTCGCACTGAAGTCGTCCTGAGCAATGATCACCGCAAAAGCTGAAGAACTAAGAACCCAAGTAAACGACACGCACAAGACCGCCCAAGTGAAATGTCTGAAGCGCATTAGATTTCGTCCCATCAAAAGAGAAGTTAGGAAATGCCCTGAAACACAACGACTGCCACCAGCAGTGGGCCGGTTGAGTTTCAGATGGTTACACTCACAAACCGCCCGCAGCGCAGGTGCGTTGTACCTACGCCAGGACATGACGCTGTCTTTGAAAGATGTTTCAAAGTGAAAACCGCCAAAGCCCCCGCTGTGGCTGAACAAGGATAAGTTCTACGAAGTTCGCAGCCTGTCGAAGTAAAGTGTGCTTCGCATACCAACCATTGGGTCTCGTCGATGAAGCCAGCGGCTAAGTAATGGAAAAGCAGACTCCGACGTATGGCTAAATCAGAAATCTAGGAAAAGTCGCTGCAAAGTGCGTCGTTAGGCGTTCAGCCTAGGAAAAGCGAAACAAATACCAAGCTATCCGTTCACGCACATCGAAAAGCCGCCTGTTCAGCTGCCCGACATGACTCGTCTCATTAGGTTACCACTGATGTGACACTTTTTTCACCCTTGGATTGGTAATTTTATCGAAACCCTGAGAATAGAGGAACCTCACTAGCGAAGCAGGTGGTGGTTTCCGTTTAAAAATTATGCTTGTTTTCTCGGTTTCGCAGTGAATTGCCACTCGAGCCTTGGGTATATAGGTGTGGGAGTAACAAGCTTTCGGCCAGTGTAGGCGGTAGACTGGCGGCTTTCTCTTCCTATTCCGGCAAGACCGTTATAGCTTCTCATGGCATCAAAACACGACGTTTTCGCCGAGCTTTTCAGCAAGCACCAACTCCGGCTGTTCGGATACGTGTTTGGACTAGTTCGTAGCCAAGCCGACGCCCGGGATATTGTGCAGCAGACAGCGATTACTGCTTGGCAGAAGTTTGACCAGTTCGATACCTCGACCGATTTTTTTCGGTGGACGGTCACCATTGCCAAATACGAAGCGTTGCGATTCCTGACCTATCAACGACGCAGCGCGATTTATTTCGACGACGAACTGATGACCCAACTCGGCGAGGATGCGGCCGAGCTATCGAACGATTACGTAGAGTCGGAATTCAACGCACTTTCGCAGTGCTTGCACAAGCTGACGCCGACCGATGCCAAATTGGTAGAGTGTCGCTATGAATTAGGACTCGGCACTCGGCAGATTTCCGAGTTGCTCGATCGCACTCAGTCGAGTGTCTGCAATTCGCTCAAGCGAATTCGCTCGAATCTCGCTCGTTGTATCGAAATGCAACTCGTACGCGAGGAAAAATCATGAGTCAGCATCCCCACGACAATGAGGTTGCTCCCGAGATCGTATCGCTCATTCAGCGAAGCTTCGACGCGCAGCTCTCGTCCGACGAAGCCGAACAGCTGCAGCAAGCATTAAAGCAGCATGCTGCAGCCCGGGCGCTGTACCTTAAGCAGTCGCGGCTGGTCGCCCACTTGGTGACCGCCAAACAGGTGACGGCCAGCTCGAGGAAGATTCTGGAGAGCATTCATCCCGTTCAAGATTCGGCTGACTCGGCCGATTCGCAGGCCGAACTGCCGATCGTCCGCCAACCACCGGTGCCGAGTCGCCATCGGTTCGCGAATCGCGTATCCGCAGCGATTCTCGCCCTCGGTGTGAGTTTGGGATGCGGCGTCGGCATCCTGGCGGCCACGCTGGTGGTGATGCCGCCAAAGTTTCTGCCGCTCCCCTGGAACTGGCGAGTCGACGAAGAAGTCGTCGCGCGGATTCAAAATACCAAGAATCTGGTCTGGCAGCCCTCGGAGAGCCCTTACTCGCTTCCGACTCGCGGATTGCGGGCGGGGCAACAGATTCGCATCGCAGAAGGCATACTCGAGCTGAGCTACCGATCGGGGGTTGGCATCACCCTCGAGGGGCCCGCGGTGTATGAGTTGCGGTCGGAGCAGGGGGGCAAACTCTTCGTCGGCAAGCTATCGGTGGTGGTCCCTTCAGAGACTGCTCCGTTCCACATCGAAACGAACTCCGGCCGGGTACAGCTGAGTGCCGGCGAGTTTGGCGTGCACGCCAGCGACCACGCTGCCGAGGGCAAAGTGGCCGTGCACGCTCTGGGCGCCAGCCCGCTGAGCACGCCGGTCGCGCGGTACGTCACCAGCAAGGGGCTCCGCCGCGACATCCTGCCGGGCGAGATCTGTGGTTCGATGAAGAAGGGGTGCTGCGCGAGGGCAAGGTCGCCGACGTTCGCGATTTTCCGCTCCACATTCCCTCGGATAACCAGCGATCATTTATGGAGCATTCGATACCGCTGGGTAATCTGTTTGACGACAGCATCGCCTCTTCGCTCCACGACGCGGTAGAGTCCGATACGTTTCAGGCGGCCGCGGAGATCACCGATCTCGGCGTCGCCGCGGTGCACGACGGGGGGCTCGATGTCGATGTCCGACTGGCCGAAGATGGCGTGCTGTTTAACTTCCTGAACGTCGGTGGCGGCGGAGCAGCAGTGCTCGGGTTGCCAGCCAACGATACCTACCGCTCCATCTCATCGGTTCCGATTCGTACAACGGGCGAGAAATTTACCCAGGAGAATTTCACCAGCAAGTTGGAAGATGGCATCGGGATGAGTCCCAACGAATTGCTCACCTTCGATCTCGATGAGCTTCGCACCGCCGGCCGATTGCCTGGCATCGCCATGCGCTTCGTCGTGGAGCGAGCAGGTATTAACGATGCTGATATAGCACAGCCATCGTATTACAAGGACAAAGCCTGCGCGAATCTGTTGGTCATCGTCAGCACCGAAGAGCGGGCCTTGTCGGCTTATGTGAATGGAACGGAAGTATTCCTCAGCAAACGCAACGGAGTGTTCTCCGTCGATACCGAGATGGAGGAACTCGCCTCTAGCCTAAGAGCCGATGGCAGGTTTGTTGCTTTCGACGTTCCGATTCCCCCTCACGCTCGATACTTGACACTGGTCACCACCGATTACGACGGGGCCAACTTCGACCACGCGGTGTTCTCTGGGGCCCGCTTGGAGTTGGCAGCCTCCGTCGAGTGATTCGCTCTCAACGCTCCTGAGACGACTATTGCTGCTGGCAGCAGAATTTCCGCCGGTCCTCACTAACCCGATATCGCCATGAAACGCTTACAAACGTTGCTGGTCTGCCTGCTGGTTCTCGCAGTATGCAGTACTGCTGTAGTGAATGCCGACGAGCCGAGCGCGAACGAGCAGGTCCAGTCCGAGTCGCCAGCGAAAGCTCCCGCGGAATCGGACAAGCGATTGCACTCCGATGGTTCCGCCTGGGGGTACCAACGCCAGGAAACCAGCGATGCTCAGCTCCCCCGCGTGCTGCTGATCGGCGACTCGATTCTCAACGGCTACCGTGGCCAGGTGGTCAAACAGCTCGAAGGCGAAGCCGTGGTCGACGTATGGATCAATCCCTACTACCAGTCGGAGGAATACAATAAGGAGCTGAGTAAGGTGCTCGAAGACGAGACTTACGACGTGGTCCATTTCAACGTCGGCCTGCATGGCTGGCAACGGGGACGGATTAAGCCGGGCACGTTCAAGCCGCTCACGCAGGCGATGGTCGAAGTCATCCAGGCGAAGCAGCCAGACGCTAAATTGATTTGGGCGAGCAGCACACCAGTTACGGTGAAAGGCAACCCCGAGCAACTCGAGCCGGAAATCAATCCGGTGATTGTCGAGCACAATCGCATGGCCGCGGAAGTAATGGACGAAATGCACGTGCCGGTCAGCGACTTCTATGGTCTGTTAGCCGACAAGCTCGAACACGCCCGCGGCGATAGCTTTCACTGGAATGGCCCCGCCTACAAGCTGCTCAGCGAGCAAGCTAGCGAGACGATTCGCGTGGCCTTGAAAGACGACAACGCGGTTTCTGAATAGAAACCTCGGCTCCAGATTGCCAGGTGTTATGCTCAGGCAAGCGATCGCTCGAGCAGCACGTCGCCATCGTCGTGGAAGCCGATGTTGTGGAAGCCCAGTGTTTGGTACAGCGCTGCCGCGGCGGTGTTCGTCGGCTTGTGCATGGTTCGCACCCGCTTTGCGCCGAGCGACTCGATCTCGGCGATCGCCAGCTTCATGGCCTCCCGTCCGATTCCTTTTCGCTGATGCTGCTTGTCGATCATCAGCCGGAAGATCCAGTACAGCTCGTAGTCGAGCGGATCGTCTTCATGGCAGTAAGCGAGCAGGCCGGTCAACGTGCCATCGGCATATATCGCCCGCAAGTGATAGTGCGACTCAAACTTCGACTCGGCGATCGTAAACGCATTGCTGGCAACGTTGCCTTGTTGCGAGTCGCGCAATTGCAGCTGGCTGCAAGCGTACCAGTTGTCGCGGGTGACTGCTTCGAGGGTGACCATCGTCTGCTCGCGTGCTAAGGGAGTAAAAGGCGACCTGCCGCCTGCCCTGTTAATTATCGGCAGCCACCCAGCAAAGTGCCGACTTTCTTGTGGTAATTGGCCACCAATGCTGCTCTAATAGTGGTGTACAGATGACACCTGAGTGGCAGGAGTTAGATATCCGATGAATTTGATTGCAAAAGCACAAAAGGTGCCCCCAGGGTGGGGGCAATTGAAAAGGACTTACGTCGATTCGAGTCACTGCAAACCGAAGGGAGATAAGTGTTTACAGAATGCACGGTCGATGTAAGAATTGCCCCCACGATTGCGTTTCCCGGATTTGGGGGCATTTCCAACACTGCCGATCCTCGTTTCGACGAGCCAATTGTCGCATGGTGTCGGACGACTGGCAATTTGGGTGCCCGATTCGCATTCGAGTTAGGTTGATGTAACTAAATTAAAATGAGATCCATGTGCCCGCGGTCAGCCAATGGCTGCTGGTGGTCCGTTCACACAAATCCAGCGCGTCGAAGTCCACAATCCCGAATGAATAGCGAGATCCGCAGAGTGCCTGCTCGGTTTCCGACCCTATTTCGAAGCGTTCTCGCTGCGCGGCTGCACGTTTGCTCGTTGCTGTTGGTATTTGCTGGCTGGCAGGCGACCGCGATGGCCATTAACACCATCGAGTTCAGCCCCACCGCGGTGGGGGAGTCGAAATCGGTCGGCACCTGGGGAGTCGATACCGCCTGGCCGAATTACGACAACGTGCGGCAAAGCATTGAGAATATTGGGCGGAGCAACGTCGATATCGTGCGCATGCTGGTCTACGTCGACGAGCCGCTGGTGGATCTCGGCAGCGGCAACTACGAACTCAATGCGGCCGCCAAGGCCAAGGTGAATCAGCATCTCGAGCTGGCGCAACAGCTTGGGATCAACGTGCCCTACACGCTCGGCATCGGCGGCAGCGACCCCGACTCGATCGATCCGAGCTACGTCTCGGGCTCCGGCATCAACGTCACCAACTACGCCCGTGTGATTAAGGCAACCCAGGAGTACATCAACAGTCGGCCGAATTTTACTTCGTCGCCGTTGTACGCGGTCGAGCCGTTCAACGAGCCCGATTTCAACTTCACGCAAGCGAATCCCGCGGACCTCAACAGTATCATCGCCGAGCTAAAGACGTACCCTGCGTTCGACGACACGTACTTCATGGCCCCCAGCACGCTGAATAGCGACAACGCCCAATGGTGGTACGACCAGGTGCCAGAAGCCACCGCTGGCTCGTCGCACCTGCTGGCCGGCTCGCTTACGAGCTGGACCAACTTCATCGACCACGTCGAGAACACCGGCAATCCGTTCATGAATCCCGAGCTGCATAGCATGGGCGAGATACTCGCCGGCGCCGAACGCGGCATGACCATGGGCATGGTTTGGGCCGACGTGCTCCGCGGCCGCGGCACGCTGATCCAGGCTTCCGATGGCGACCGGCTCGGCTACGCTGAGGATTTCGGTAATCAGTCGGCCGGCGCGGTGTATCGCGCCCCCGATGGCGAGCTATATGCGTTTGCCGGTGGGCTCGAACGCGACTACACCGGCAGTCCGAGTGTGTATCGGTTCGTCAGCACCGATCAGGACGTTTATTTCAATGGCATCCGCGTTCGTGAATACATGCTGCAAACCAATACCGATCATGTGGTGTCGGATACCGACAACGATTTCGCCAACGATGGCTCCTGGTCGAGCGAAGGGGCGTACGCGGATATCGATTTCGACGACTCCGGCGTGCCCGCGCTCGACGGGTATCGTTGGAAGATCGTCAACGCGCTCGATGGCTCCGTGATGGAAGTCGTCGATGGCGGAACCAACGACGGAGCCCAAATCCGTTCGGCCTCCGACGATGGAGGACTGAATCAACTCTGGCGAATCACCCGCACCCGCAATGGTTACTACCATTTGTATAACGCGAATAGCGGCCGCACGGCCGAAGTCGCCGGGCGATCGCTCGGCAACGGCGGCGACGTCATCCAATGGGGCACGGCCGATCACTCTGGTCAGCAGTGGTACGTCGACGAGGCCGGCAACGGCTCGTTCTATCTTCGCAATGCGAATAGCCATATGTACCTCGACGCCGATTTGGGGAGCACCAACATCATTCAATGGCAATTCAACGGCGGCCTGAATCAGCAGTGGCAGTTTGT
The DNA here is from genome assembly GCF_007748035.1 of Aeoliella mucimassa. Classification (NCBI taxonomy): domain Bacteria; kingdom Pseudomonadati; phylum Planctomycetota; class Planctomycetia; order Pirellulales; family Lacipirellulaceae; genus Aeoliella; species Aeoliella mucimassa. The sequence goes on along the minus strand of NZ_CP036278.1, from coordinate 4,382,558 downwards.
GCTCGCTAACCCAACCGACGGACCAACCGCCCAATACTTGCTGCGTGGCAATGCCAACGACTCAGTCGGTTCGAATCACGCGACCACGCATGGCAGCCCCACGTACACCACGGGACCCATCGGCCGGGCGAATCAGGCGATCGTGCTTGATGGAGCCGACGACTACCTGCAGTTGCCGAGCGGTATCGCCAGTAGCGAGGACCTGACGATCGCCACTTGGGTAAAGTGGAACGGCGGCGGCGACTGGCAGCGGATCTTCGATTTCGGCAACGATACCAACAGCTACATGTTCCTCACGCCGCAAGCGCCGGATGGTACCATGCGTTTTGCGATTACCGACAGCAGCAACGGCGGTGAGCAGATACTGGCGACCGACGCGCTACCAATCGGCGAGTGGGTGCACCTGGCCATCACGCTCGGCGGCAACACCGGCATTCTCTACATCAACGGACAGCCACAAGTCGCAGGGCAGATTTTGCTCGACCCTACCGACATTAATCCCACGATCAACCTGATCGGCGATAGCCAGTGGGCCAGCGATCCCTTATTTAGCGGATCGCTGGCTGATTTTCAGATCTACGATTACGCGTTAACTCCGGAGCAAATCGCCGCGCTGCTGCCGACCAACAGCGGCGACTTCAACAACGATGGCATCGTGAACCTGGCCGACTACACGCTCTGGCGCGACCACCTGGGCCTCACCGGCCAAGCTCTCTACTCGCCCGGCGACGCGAATGGCGATGGCGCCGTCGACGCGGCCGATTACTCCATCTGGAAAGCGAATTTCGGGCGCACCGTGTCGTCCGGCGGGGTGCGCATCGACGCCCTCGCGGCCGTGCCCGAACCGGCATCGGTCTCTTGCGCGTTACTCGCCCTCGTCGTCGCTGCCAGCTTCGGCCGGCGACTCGGCAGAGGTTCTATTAGGTGACGAGTCGTTATCGCTCGGTACGCGAATCACCACTCGCTGGTATCGCGTGAGCGGAGGAGTGCCGGAGTCGGTCACTTCGCAAATCATATGAAACCGATCGCCAGGCTTGGCGGTCTTCGGAATCGTCACCTGGCAAGTTGTCGCGTGCGACTCCGGCAAAGGCTCGCCGGCAAACTGCCCGGCTTGCCAGTAGTGCCACCAGTGAAAACTTAGACCATCGCCATCCGGATCGCGGCTGCTCGAAGCATCGAGCGACAGCACCGCGCCAGGCGTTGCCGAAAAATTCAATGAACCATTTTTCAATACAACCTGAGGGGGATGATTTGCCGAATCGTAACCGTTCACGCACCAGTCAGCCCGGGCGGCAAAGTCGTTCTGCACCTGAGGCAACCACCGCCACATCGGGCGGAAGTACTCGGTGCGAATCTGCACGTCTTCGGGCGACGAAGCATTTTCGAGTCGCTTCGACCAACTATTCTTGTAGCCCCAGCGACCCGTGGGGTGTAGCCAGTCGTCGCGGGGAGGAGGATCCATCCACACTTGATTCCGCACCAACTCGAACCGCCCACCCCAACCACCCCAGTCGGGCGAAGTGGTACTCCGTAGCCCCGTTGGTATCGCGTGCAGAAACGCAGGCGTATCGCCCTCGGAGCGAAAGGCTCCGTTCTCATGCTCGTACGCTGCACAGAGCGGTCCATGCTGCTGCAGGATATGCTCGCCCATCCAGTCGGCGTCGAAGTAACGCTGCGTTTCAGCGGGAAGCACCTTCGGCCAGATGTACGCCATGCAGTCGAACTGGTCGGAGATGATCGTGATCATCTGGTACTTTTCCCAATGAGGGCGGATGTAATCTTGATAGGTATTGTCTTGTTCCCAAATCAGAAACAGCCGAGTCTTCGCGGCCACCTCGCGCATCCGTTCGGGGTGTTCCTCCTCGACGATGCGCAGTGCGCGGGCGATGGTGTTCGTGCCACCCCAGGCCTGCAGCCAAATCGGTCGGTCGTCGCTATCATCGAGCAACACGTTGGCGATCCACTCGGCTCCCTCGGTTCGCTGTTCGTATTCACCGTCGGGGCCGATGTTGCCGATCTTCCAGCACCGCAGCAATGCGTCGGGCGCGGGGTAGTTGGCATCGTGCTGTCGCAGTTGCGGGTAGACCTGGCGGTAGAGTCCGATGTACTCCTTAATCCACTCCGGGCGATGAAAAGCACTCCAGCCTGTTCCGCCTTGCCAATGGAACTGCGAGCTGCTGTTCACCAGACCTTCCACGTCGAACTCATTGCTGGTGAGCAGGAATCGAACCATCGAACAGCGGTCGTCCACTTCGCCATCGGTGGTCACGATCACTCGCGGCCTCGAGGAGTCGGGATGCTTCGACGAAGTCGACGATTCTTCCGCCAAGCAGACGACGCTGCCCAGTGTCAGCCAGAGAACCATCGCAATCAACAGCCATTTGCAGCGCGTGAGTGCCGAAAGTGTAAACACCTGAATGCCATGCATGAGAGGAGTGGTGGGAGAAGTTGCTGTGAGACTGGAGCGGTAAACCGATCGTCTGTTCTCAAGTGTAGCCGATCGAAGGGACCCGCGTGCGGTGGCTTCGAATGTAAAGCGACGATTTTTTCCTTCCGGTTGAACCGGTGCTATAATCCGAATCGCTATTTCCTTTCCCTGATTTAGACGACAAATACCATGCGCAACGATCGATCCCTTTCCGTGATGCTGCTGACGGCTGTCTCCCTGCTGTTCGCGATGGCGTGCCAGGCACCGGCAGCCGATCCGCCGAACATCGTGCTCATCTACGGCGACGACGTCGGCTATGGCGATGTCGCTTGCTACGGTGGGTCGATTGCAACTCCGAATCTCGATCAGCTTGCCGCCGAAGGTTTGCGTCATACCGACGCCCATTGCTCGGCAGCCACTTGCACCCCTTCGCGATACGCGCTGCTTACTGGTAGCTACGCGTTTCGTGGCAAACGTACCGGCATCCAGCCGGGCAACGCGAACCTGATTATTCAGCCAAAATCAGCCACGCTGCCCGAGCGACTGAAGTCGGCCGGCTACACCACCGGCGTGGTCGGCAAATGGCACCTGGGACTCGGCGATGGACCGATTGACTGGAACGGCAAAATCACGCCGGGACCGGAGTCGATTGGTTTCGACTATCACTTTTTGATTCCGGCCACTGGCGACCGGGTGCCTTGTGTCTACGTAGAGCAGGGTCGCGTGGTCGATCTTGCCCCGGCCGATCCGATTGAAGTGAGCTATGGCAAACGCATCGGCGACGCACCCATTGGCAAGGAGCGGCCCGACTTGCTAAAGATGCAAGTCACGCACGGGCACGATCGCACGATTGTAAATGGCATCTCGAGAATCGGCTACATGACCGGCGGTGAGCAAGCTCGCTGGGTCGATGAAGACATGGCCGACGTCATCACTTCGCAGGCGGTCAAGTTCATTGAGAGGAACAAAGAGAAGCCCTTCTTCCTGTACTTCGCCTCGCACGACATCCACGTGCCGCGGGTGCCGCACTCCCGTTTTGCCGGAACCACCGGGCATGGGCCGCGGGGCGATGCGATGGCCCAACTCGATTGGTGCGTGGGCGAGGTGATGAAGACGCTCAAGCAGCACGGTCTTGAGGAGAACACGCTGGTGATTTTCTCGTCGGACAATGGTCCCGTGCTCGACGATGGCTACGCCGATCAGGCGAACGAACTGCTTGGCGACCATCGCCCGGCCGCCGACTGGCGGGCCGGCAAGTACTCGAAGTTCGAAGGTGGCACCCGAGTGCCGACCATCGTCAGATGGCCCGCCCGCATCCCGGCCAACACCACCAGCGACGCGTTGGTGGGACAAATCGACTGGGCGCACTCGCTCGCTTCGCTCGCAGGCGCTTCGGTCGAAGAGGGAACGTTGGTAGACTCGCTCGATCAGCTTCCCGCACTGCTCGGCGAAGATTCCAGCGGACGAACGTATCTGGCGGAAGAGGCCAACGGACTATCGTTGCGACAAGGCCAGTGGAAGTACGTGACGCCTGGGCGAGTGACCGATAAGCTCGGCCCCTGGAATCGGGTGAAAGTGACTCCGCCTGGAGCGTTGTACGATCTGGCCAGCGACCCGCAGGAGCAAACCGACGTAGCGAGTGAGAACGCCGAGCGGGTGGAGCAAATGCAGTCGCTGCTCGAGCGAATCAAGCAACAGGGGGACGCCGCTCAATAACAGACTGTGAACATAGACCCACTCGCCAGCCGACAAGCAGGCTGACAACGACCAACATCGTCAGCAGCGACGCAGGTTCCGGTACGCTCGCGGTCAGCGAGTTGGCGTGCTGGTTGATGTGTTGGCCGAAGTTGGCCTTCCAGACGTCGTAGTCGCCGGAGTCGATCGTCCCGTTGCCATTGCCATCGGCTGAGGTACCCGCCAGCACCCGCCCACCCAGCTGGTCGCGCCAGAGGGTGTAGTCGCCGAGATCAACGACGCCATCGAGGTTGTAGTCGCCGGCAATGACGTCGGTAAGTTGAACAATGGAGAAGTTATCGATCGTCGATTGCACCCACTCTCCCTCGGCGAGTCCGCTGAGCAAGCGAGTGTCGAAACCAAAATAATGTTCGGTATCGCTGATCCGCATGGTCTCTCGAACCAAGACGTTCGTGCCATTGATCGCAACCGAGATGCGAGTAGTGAAGACCGTTTCGTCCACAAGAAACTGGAGGTGATAAACATCGGAATCCACGGAGCCCGTGCGAATGGCCTCGCCGCCACCGTTGCCGCCGTTCTCGACCAACCGGTAGCTGCCATCGGCGGTGAGTCGGAAACTGATCTCGGGATCGTCCGACATCGGTTCGCCGATGGGCCATTGGTCGTCGATCATAAACTGAAACGCTGCCTGATCGGGCGCGGTGCTGGAAGTAAGCGACAAGTCGAACGACAGCAACCACCGCTCGCCATCGAGCTGCGGGGCAAAGTTGCGATAGGGGGCAACCTGCGCGGCAGTCGACTCGTCGCCTTGAACAACGGTCATGCTCAGTGTGCCATCCGAGACTTCGACGCTGGTGAGCTCCGAATCATTCGCTGCGGAGGACAAATAAGGAGAGTCGAGCCAACCGGTGCCTTGCCGATCAGTGAGTTGCAGGTTGGAGTTCAGTCCCGCGGTCGTGCCGTCGAAGCGATCGTGAAACAACAGATAGGGCGACGGAGGAGTCGACTCGGTTGCCGAAAGATCCAAGCGATAAAACTGGTTGGCATCTTGCGTGCCGGCGACTTTCACCGCGTAGCTTCCTGCGGTCGGCAGCGTGAAGTGAGCCAGCGACTCGCTCTGGCCAATGCCAGCAAGATTGAGCGATACCAGCGGTGCGCCGGAATTGACGTCGATGATCTCGAATCGCAAGTCGCTCAGTTCACTGGCCACGATCGATTCGGCCGCGGAACCCTCGGAGGTGTAGCTATAGGAAGGACCTTGTGGAGTGATCGCGAGAGTAAGATCGGCGGGAGCCGCCAAGTCGAACTGGTAGTAGTCGACATCGGCCGCCCCATCGATCGAAGCGAAATCGACTTCGTCGCGGGCGACGGTTTGATCGTCGGACGACGTACCGATCGCAATCGGAGTAGTCGTGCTCAGCAGTCCAAGTTGAGTCGCAGTAGCCAAGTCGTCGTTTCCCGCTGGCGACTCGTACGCATCGCCATACAAACGGGTGAGGGCGTACAGGTCGTCGAACTGCGGGCCAGCAGGGGGCAGATTCGAGGTATTCATCAACACACTATGACCGGTAACCGAAACATGCAGCAAACCAAGAGCGTGGCCAAGCTCGTGCTGAAACACCGTGGCCAGGGTCGATTCGTTCGCAAACGAGCTATTGGCCGTGTCGAGCAGAATGTCGCCCCCTTGGGTCGGCAGCTGCGCGAGGCCGAGTTGTCCAGGTGCGGTCAGGTCGTATCCCGCGAGGCGAATGTCGCCTCGGCTGGCGGTCGCTGCTGCGAGGTTCCAGCCCGAGCCATCGTCCGAGACGTACTCGAAGCTCAGCCCGGTCTTCGCGGCGATATTATTGAATTGATCCTCAATGGTCGCAAACCAAGGTCGGGTAGTCAGGTCCGCCCCGCCGGGCCCCGCGCCGTAGAGCGAATCGAGGTACCCAATCAGATTGCTGGTGCTACTTTCGACGCCGACTCCGTCGCTCACGATGCTCCATCGCAAAGTAGTCGGGTCGCCTTGCTCCAGGCCCGATCCGTCGGTGTAAGTCTGGTACCAGCGGTCGGCGTCACGAAAATTCGCTCCCTCGGCCGCAAGCTGAAATCCGGCCAGCAGGCAAGTCACGATCAAAAGTTGGCTGGCAAGCGTTCGCAAAGCACTTCGCAGGGGCATGGCACAGGTGGGCGGGAAATCACTATTTTAATCGAAAGTTCTCATAATGTATCGGTTCTTGTCTTCTTATCGGCTTCTCCCCGCATTGGCATCTCCAAAACGGCGCGAGGTTCCTTATACTAGGCGTTCCTGTATTACAGCAGCCACCATGGTGTAGGCTTTGCCTGGTTATCGACATTCAGCGAGAAAGCGCAATCTCATGTTACGTATTGGAATCGCCGGACTAGTACGTCGTCCCGGAAGTCATTTCCTATAGAGTTCAGGGAAGACGCGTTTGGCGTCTTTTCGATGGAAGGTCCAATTGATTTTGATTTTCTTCCGATTGCGGTCGCGTGAACAGTGGGAGAGTTCGCTTTGAACCTTGTCGAGCGAAGCCAACCGACGTCCCAGGCATTGTCGCTGTATGGCCGAGATTTCGATCTCGGCCATGTTGAGCCAACTGGCATGCTTGGGGGTAAAATGCCACACAATCCGCTCCAGCATTGGCCGAGCCGCCTCCTCGCCAAAGGTTTCGATCAACGACTTCTCGTTGTGCGTGTTGAGGTTGTCCATCACCAGATGAACCCGCTCTGCGTCGGGATAGCGCTTCAAGAGGTCGCGGACGAACCGGGCGAAGTCGGCTCGCTTGCGGTGACGCTTGGCCTGAACGAATCGCTTGCCCGCCTTCGGCTCGACCGCCACGAACACGCTGCAGGTTCCGCAGCGGCGGTACTCGTAGTCCTGCTTCGCGATCTTGCCGGGTGCCGCGGGCTCGGGCGGCCGCGCGTCGTCGACCCTCTGATAGGGCTGCTCGTCGAGGCAGACGACCGGCTCGTTCGGGTCGAGCGGCTTCTCGTACTGCTCGAGGACGTCCTCCATCCGCTCACAGAACTCGTCGTTCAGCTTGGGCACGCACCAAGTTTTTTTCGCCACGGCTTCAGGTCGTGTTCCTTGAGCCACAGCGAGACCTCCGTCACGCTGAGCGAATCGACGAAGCCTTCCTTCACCGCGTGCTCGCACAACAATTCCAGCGTCCAGCGAGCCCGTCCCTCGGGCGGCTCGCTGCACGCCAGGGCGATTACCTGTTGCTGCTGCCGCTTGGTGAACTCTGGGGGGCGGCCCGAGCGAGGCGCATCGTACACCGCCCGCTGGACGCCCTCTTCGCAGAACCGCTTTCGGACGGCTCGGACGTTGCGCGTCGTGCAGCCCACATGCTCGGCGATCTCTTCGTCGGTGCATCCCGAGTCCGATTTCAATAATATCTGGCAGCGACGCACCACTTGCGCCGCGCGGGCGCCTGAGCGTGCTAGCTGCTCCAAACCTCCACGGGCCTGGTGGTCCAGGCAAACAATGTGCTTTTTCATTCCGCAGCATATAGCAGCGGAATGGATTTCAGGAAAGACGTACTAGGGTTCATGGGCATGGTTCACTATTTGAACTACGCCAAGCTGCGTGGGGTGAAAGTGGCCGCCATCGCGACCCCCGAGCCCGAACGCCGCGCCGGCGATTGGCGGGGCATCCAGGGCAATTTTGGCCCTCCCGGCGAAAAGATGGACCTCTCCGGCATCGAAACCTATGCGGGCGTCGAAGAGATGATCGCCGAGGCCGACATCGATGCGGTCGACATCACGCTGCCGCCGTTCATGCACGCCGATGCAACGATCAACGCCCTCAAGGCGGGTAAGCATGTGTTCTGCGAGAAGCCGATTGCGATGACTACCGCCGACGGTCGCAAGATGGTGCGGGCGGCCGAGAAGTATGGCCGGCAACTGCTGATCGGGCACGTGCTTCCGTTCTTTCCTGAATACTCGTGGGCCCTCAAGCAAATTCACAGTGGCAAGTACGGCAAGGTGCTCGGGGGAGCGTTCCGCCGGGTGATCTCGGAGCCGACCTGGCTCACTCAATACTGGAACGCTGACAAGGTAGGCGGGCCGATGCTCGACCTGCATATTCACGACGCCCACTTCATTCGACTGGTGTTCGGTCGACCTGCGGGAGTGACTACCGCGGGAAGGATGCACAACGAGCTGCCGAAGTTCTGGCACTCGCAGTTCACCTTCGAGTCGGGCGCAACGGTCGAGGCGACTAGCGGTACCATCGACCAGCAGGGCAGGGCGTTTGATCACGGGTTTGAGATCCATCTCGAGGAAGCGACTCTGCTGTTTGAGTTCGCCGTGACCGGTGGCGAAGGCAAATACCTGTGTGCCCCGACTCTGCTCGACAAGTCGGGCAAAGTCAAAACGCCGAAAATGGCCGATGGCGATCCGATGAATGCCTTTGCCGCGGAACTGAAAGAAGTGACTCGGGCGTTCACCAAGGACGAATCGAGCGATTCACTGGGGGCACAGCTCGCGCTCGACGCGGTGGAGATGTGCTACGCCCAATCGAAGAGTCTCGCCACCGGCAAGACGGTTCGACTATAATCGTCGTAAACCACGTGCCTTTTCCGACGCTGCCAAGTGTCGCTTGAGAACCGCAGCCATTGCCTCATGATGATCCCGTTTACGCCTGACGATATCCTCCTGCAGCTTGCGATTGTGCTGATCGCTGGCATCCTAGGGGGCGAACTATTTGGCTTCCTGAAGTTGCCAAAGGTTACTGGGTGGATTGTCACTGGCATCGTACTGCGGGCGACAGCCACGCAGCATCAGGCATTCACGGGACTCGCCGAAGGCACGGTCAGTAACTTTGCCCCTTACATGAGTTTTGTGCTCGGGTACATCGCCTTTACGGTGGGGGCCGCGTTGCACTTTGCCAGCCTGCGCAATTCGGCCAAACGGCTCAGCTTTCTGCTCGTTGGGCAGGCGCTGGTCCCCCCGGCCGTGGTCGTGCTGCTCATGTATTTCGTCGGGCACTGGATCGATCCCGAGCGAATGACCATTCGCGCGAGCTGGTTGCTGGCGGCCGTGGCGATCGCCGGTGCACCTGGCACCACGATGCTGGTGGTCGAAGAGGCCCGCTCGCGAGGCATCCTCACCCGCACGCTCGTCGCTTCCGTGGCGTTAATCGATATGGTCGCTGTCGGCGCTTATGCATTTGTGGCATCTTACCTGGCTGAAGGTGGCACTGGCGGCGAGATGTGGCACAGCAATTGGCACACCGCGTTCGCCACCGTCGGGGTTGAGTTCGGCATGGCCTTTATCGTTGGCTCGCTGAGCGCGGTGATCGCCCTGGTGTTCGCCCGGTTCGTCGTCAGCCCAGCGTTTCTCGGCCCTACGATGGTCGCTTTGATCCTCGCCAGTTGGGGCGGGGCGACTGGGTTCGGAGTCTCGGGCATCCTGGCTTGTACGTTTGCTGGCATCGCGGTTACCAATCTAAAGCACGACGTAGTCCGCTCGGTCGAAGCCTACCTGCACTCCATCGGCGGGGTGCTGTTTGCTGCGTTCTATACTTTTGCTGGCATGAAGGCCTTGTTGACTAACTCCACTCGAACTGTGGAAGCCCGAGTTGGGTGAATTGATTGATGATTTTACAGCGCAAGCGGGCTTCCGTTTGTTGGTTTTCGAATACTCGGTTTTTGAGATGGCTCCCAAAGCTTTGTTTCACTCGGTACATGGTCGTTTCCGCCAAGCTTCTACGATGATAGCCCACTTCCTCTTTCCAACTCCTACGCCCCTTGCGTCGAATCTGACGAATTGCCTCGTCCCGGGGCAAAGGCTCCTCCGCAGAGTTGCCATGTTGTTTGATCTTGGCGTTGTGCTGCGGCGGAATCACCGGCTCAATGCCTTCGGATTCCAGCCCTTCATAAACCTTCCACTTGTCGTAACTACCGTCGCCGTGAAACTTTTTTACGGGCTGCTCCACCTGCTCCAGCATTTCGGGAACCGCATCGGCATCGTGGCAACTGTTCTCGGTCAAAATCTCCGCCACAATCTCGCGGGTGTCAGGATTCACCGACAAATGCAGCTTCCGCCATGTCCGCCGCTTCGACTTGCCATGCGTCCGCATCTTCCATTCGCCCTCGCCAAACACTTTCATGCCGGTGCTATCCACCACGATATCGATGTCGCCCCTCTTGTTAGCGATATCGAGCGAAACATTCAGCTTGCTGGCTCGCTTGGCGAGCGAAGAATAATTGGGAATCGCTGCCTCGACGCCCAACATCGCCACCAGCGAGCGGCCGAATCCCTCAGTCTGCCGATAGGGAAGTTTCAGCAGTTCGCGAATCGTCAGCAAGCACTCGATCGCCGTATCGCTGAAGACAAAAGGGCGACCGACTTTTGTCTGGTCGTTAGGATGTTCCCAGTTCTCCAACGCCTCGTCGCTAAACCAAATAGTGATGTTTCCACGCTCGATGAGCGACTTGTTATACTCCTTCCAGTTCGTGACTTTGTAGGTTCGTTTTTCTTTCGTAGCCATGTTCGATCTCCGTAAAAAAGGTACGTGGTTCCATTCCACGTTAGTTTTTACGGAGGTTTGTGACTAATTGTTCAACAAGGCCTGGCATGAACCTTGATTTCTCGCTGGTATTGCACGCGGTGGGTTTGGTGCTGTTGTACTTCGTCGCGCGATTCATCGGCAAATACGTGGGAGCGTTTGGAGCCATGTCGTTGGTCGAGGTACCCACTAAAGTCCGCAACAACCTCGGCCTGGCGCTGGTACCGCATGGCGGAGTGGCGGTTGGTTTAATTCTGCTGGTGCAGAACGATCCGCATCTGACCGACTCGGCCCAGATCGTTACCACGGTTGGTCTGGCCGCGCTGGCGATTAATCAACTGTTGGGACCGAGCGGTACGCGACTCGCCCTGTTCCAGGCAGGAGAAGCGGGCAAGGACTTGCCGCGGTTGCTCGATTTTCTCGACGAACACCATATTGCGGTCGATGTGATCGGCAACACAAAAGAAGATGTCATTCGCACGCTGGCCGCGCATCTTTACACCACGAAAGACCGTCCGGCTATTTCGCAGGACGAGTTCGTGCAAAAGGTATTTGAACGCGAGCAACTAGCGACTACATGTCTGTCGCAAGGGTTGATGGTACCGCATGCCATTCTGGAGGATGGTGAAGAAATCACCGGCATTCTCGGCATCAGTTCCAAGGGGCTCGACCTCGGCGCCCCCGACGGTCACCCGGTGCACGCCATCTTGCTGCTGGCCACGCCGGAGACCGACCGCAAGCGGCATCTCGAAGTACTCTCCGCATTTGCCAGGGCGATTACCCGCGACATTAACCTCCGCGAGCAACTCTACCACGCCCGCAGCGCCGCGTTCGCCTACGACGTGCTCCACGCCGACATGGCGGAGGACATCAACTACTTTCTCGACAACCTCATCGAGCGGCACTCTTGATTAACGAAGAAATCACGGAGGTCACGGAGAAACGATAGGGTTGCCATCGTAAGCTCCGTGTTGCTTTGCGAACTCTATGCGTTATCGGCGACCTGATCGAACTCATAGTACTTTGCACCCATGTCATCGAGCTTGTCGCTATCGGGTCACAACATTGTCGGTGCAAAAGGAATCGTGATATACTCGAGCTGCTGACTCGGGAATGTCAGTTTATCATTGATTTACATGGCCAGCTATAGAGGACTGAAATGCTGAGTTGGTTCAGGTCGAAGCCGAGTTGCCCCGTCGATGAGGCCTCGAAGCGTTGGATAGAGCACCGGTTTTCATGGCTTACCGATCAGTTCGGGATCAATCGATTGCTGGATGCACCCATCGTCATACCGACTGAAGAGTTTCTGCCGTTAAAGTACGAGTGTACGGAGGAAGGTATTCGCCACCTGATGTGCTTGGTGGCATCCTACATGGATGTGGAACCTGGTTGTTTGAAGCTTGGGTTCTATGACGACACTAAGCCGCATTTCGAAGGCATGGTTCATAGCGGGACAGCAGGGCTGTATGTGCAGTCGGAAGAGGGGAAGTTTGATATCTGGCTTGAGATTAACTCGCTCGCAGACCCCGCAAGCGTCGTGGGAACACTGTCGCACGAAGTGGGCCACGTGCTGTTGTTGGGGCAGAACAGAATCTCTCCCGAGGAGGAAGATCACGAGCCGCTTACCGATTTGCTTACCGTTTATTTAGGGCTTGGCATCTTCCAGGCCAATTCGGTCGTGCACGAAGCGATTTGGAGGCAAGGCCATTATTCAGGGTGGTCGATGGGGCGACGTGGATACTTGAGTATGGATATGTATGGCTATGCGATGGCGCTTTATACCCTTGCGCGGAAAGATGCATCTCCCGACTGGATGGTACACCTTCGACCCGATGTAAAAGGGGCCCTCAAGCGAGGTATCCGTTACATCTTGGAAACCAAAGATTGCGAATATCAACCAGCACTGCAGTCATGAATCACGAAATCCGATCGGCTATCGGAATCATCCTGATCGTTGTGGTTCCGCTGGTGTTGTTTCACTTCCGGCGATCGCTTGCGAAATGGGTGGCACCGCTACGGCGACGGTGCATTGAGAGCGCGAGGCGATTGCTGGCTCATGTGTCAGGCAAGAGAGTCGTCTGGTCTTGGGGTGACTCTGCGCTAGGAAAGTGTCCCCAATGCGGAAAGTTGGTGACCAACAGCAAGACAAACGAAGGAAGCATGGCCTTTGAGTGCCAAGCGTGCGGACAGAAAGGTGCCTGGATCAAGTGACTTTCCGAAGCTTCTGGAACTAGATGCGTGGAAATAACATGGGCCTCCAAACACGGCCGTGTTTGGAGGCCCATGAAGTTCAAAGCCGATGGGCCAGTACTAACCCATGTGCTCGATGATCGCGGTGCCGAACTCGCTGCACTTCAGCAGCTTGGCCCCTTCCATCAGGCGTTCGAAGTCGTAGGTGACGGTCTTCGCGCCGATGGCACCGTTCATGCCGGTGATGATCAGGTCGGCTGCTTCATTCCAGCCGAGGTGGCGGAGCATCATCTCGCCCGACAGGATCACGCTGCCTGGGTTCACCTGGTCTTTGCCGGCGTACTTCGGCGCGGTGCCGTGGGTGGCCTCGAAGATGGCGTGGCCCGTGTCGTAGTTGATGTTACCACCCGGCGCGATGCCGATGCCGCCGACGCAGGCGGCCAAGGCGTCGCTGATGTAGTCGCCGTTGAGGTTCAGCGTGGCGATCACGCTGTACTCGGCGGGACGGGTGAGGATTTGTTGCAGCATGGCGTCGGCAATCACGTCTTTCACGGTGATCGTGCTGCCATCCTTGGGCGACTTGAAGGTGCACCAGGGGCCGCCATCGAGTTCGGTCGCGCCGAACTCTTCCTTGGCACACTCGTAGCCCCAATCGCGGAAGCCACCTTCGGTGAACTTCATGATGTTGCCTTTGTGCACCAGGGTCACCGAATCGCGGCCGTTGTCGATCGCGTATTGGATGGCTGCCTTCACCAGTCGCCAGGTGCCTTCCTTCGAAACCGGCTTGATGCCGATGCTGGCGGTCTCGGGGAAGCGGATCTTCTTGAAGCGATCGGGGAACGTTTCGGCGAGCATCGACTTGAACTTGGCGCAGTCCTCGGTACCGTGCTCGAACTCGATGCCGGCGTAGATGTCTTCGGTGTTCTCACGGAAGATCACCATGTCGGTGAGGTCGGGACGCTTAACCGGCGAGGGGACACCCTCGAACCAGCGAACCGGGCGCAGGCAGGTATAGAGGTCGAGGATCTGACGCAGCGCGACGTTCAGCGAGCGGATGCCGCCGCCGACCGGAGTGGTCAGCGGGCCTTTGATGCCGACCAGGTAGGTGCGGAAGGCATCCAGAGTTTCGTCGGGCAGCCAGTTGCCGGTGGTGTTGAACGCCTTCTCGCCTGCCAGGACTTCGAGCCAGGCGATCTTCCGCTCGCCGCCGTAGGCCTTTTCGACCGCGGCATCCAGCACGCGTACGCTGGAAGCCCAGATGTCGGGGCCTGTTCCGTCGCCCTCGATAAAGGGGATGACAGGGTTGTTGGGCACGTTCAACTTGCCCTCTTGCATCGTAATGGCGGAACCAGTCGCTTGGCTCATGATAAGTAGTCCTCGATTCGTTTTAAGTGATTTCTCGCAAACAGCCGATTCTCGGCACCTCCGAGGGGGCGGTCAATGGGCGAAAACCGAATTGAGGCCTAGTTAGGCAGGTAAGTTGCGTCCCCGCCGCCCGCAGGTCAGAATTAGAGAATCTGCCCGCGAAACATATTCACCCTTTCTGTAAGGACTCTGTGATGTCTACGCCTTCGATCCCCCGTCGTCATTTCCTCAAAACCTCCGCCGTTGGTGCCGGCGCCCTGGCTGTTGGTGCTTTGGGCCTGCCGCGGTTGGTTTCGGCCGAGGAAAAGGCGGAAAAAACCGTCGAGCCGCTGTTCCGCCTGTCGCTGGCCGAATGGTCGCTCCATAAGCTGCTTTTCAAGGGCGAAATGACCAATCTCGACTTCCCCGCGGTCGCCAAAGAGTTCGACATCGAGGGCGTGGAGTACGTCAACCAGTTCTTCAAGGACAAAGCCAAGGATAAGGACTACCTCACGGAGCTGAAAAAACGCTGCGACGACCTCGAAATTCGCAGCGTACTCATCATGTGCGACGGCGAAGGTGCCCTGGGTGACGCCGACGACGCCAAGCGGACCGAAGCGGTCGAGAACCACTATCGCTGGGTCGAAGCGGCCAAATTCCTGGGTTGCCATTCGATTCGCGTGAATGCGCAATCTAGTGGTTCCCGCACCGAGCAGCGGGACCGGGCGGCCGACGGGCTCTCGCGACTTGGTGAGTTCGCCGATCAGCATGGTCTGAACGTACTCGTCGAGAACCATGGCGGTCTGTCGTCCGACGGCCAGTGGCTGAAAGCGGTGATGGAGCAAGTTGGCCGTCCGAACGTCGGCACGCTGCCCGACTTCGGCAACTTCCACGACTACGACCGCTATAAGGGGGTCGAGGAGTTGATGCCATTCGCCAAGAGTGTGAGTGCCAAGAGCCACGAGTTCGACGCCGAAGGCAACGAGACCAAGACCGACTACTTCCGCATGATGAAGATCGTGCTAGCAGCCGACTACCACGGCTACGTCGGTATCGAGTGGGAAGGTGGCAAGCCAGAGGACGAGAAGGAAGGCATCCGCCTGACTCGCGACCTGCTGCTCCGCGTTCGCGAGGAGCTTAGCTAGCACTCCCTGCCAAATCGGCAGCCGAGCCGGTAAGGCTCTATCACTTCTGACCATGGCCGGCCTCTTCGGAGGCCGGCTTTTTTAATGCCGTGGTTTGACCCGTCGGAACTTTAGAAAAAAGGTTCCGAATCCAATATCGGCCTTGTTTTGCTAGCAGAAAACTTGTACTTACCTGCTATCAACGACAGCTGGACACTTTGTTGATGGGACAGTGTTGGCTGCATGGTTTTTGTGCAACCGGCCGTGCCTGGCGATTGAGCAGGGCCTGCCTGAGGATAGGCAGGCCGCCCCGATCGTCGTAAGTCCAATAATAGCAACGAGATGCAAGCATTGACTTGACAGCACTCGATGATGCCCCCAACAGGCGAGCCGAACATCGGCCGCAACCGTGTTACCCACAGCACTACGGAAGGAGACAAGTGCCATGACAACTGAAAAACAACAGCGCTACGACCAAGTCCTCACCGCCGCCCGCTCGCTCGCCGAGCGAGATCTCGATTGGGTTTCGTTCTTTCGCGAAGTAGTTGGCATCGATGGTTTGATCCGCAAAGCGTTTCCCACGTTTGATGAACTGACCGAATTTGAAAAGAGTGAGCAGTACGCCGCGATTCAGCGAATCCTGGTCAAGCTTCGCGAAAAGAAGAACTCGGGCGATGGCGAAACCGAGCAAACTCGCGTCATTACCGTGCGTCTGCCGAAGAGCATGCACGAGTACCTGCGGACCGAAGCTCATGATCTGCGGACCAGCATGAACAAGCTCTGCATCTCGAAGCTGCTTCAGGTGGTCGATCAAGAAATGATCCCCGCCGAGAAGACCGCTCCGGCTCGCCGTCGTGCTACTTCGGCTCCTCAGCCGTTGCCACAACCGCAGCCGACTCCCACGAGCAACGGTTTGGGCTACACCCATCAGGGACATACCCCCACGCCGAGCAGCAACCCTGCTCCGAACAGTCCCTTCACCAGCACCGGTCCGGCCAACCCGCTGAAGACCAACTGGTAAACCGATTGATAGCCTTCGTCTCCTCCGCCCCTCACCCGCCTCGGCGGGGAGGGGGTGCTGAGGGCGAGCGGCTCGCCGGTTCTGGGGTGTTTTGTTGCTGTCACTGCTAGCGGTTGTCTGGCAGCTCTCTTCGCCAGGTGTTTCACGCCTGCAATGCTAGCGTTCTGCAGCTAGCAGCTTGTGGTTATTGTCGGTTGCCAAAGAGCCAGCGCTCGATCGCGCTGCGGCGCATCAGAAGCGACTTCCGTCTGGGGCCACAACGACAATCTTGTCGGCTTTTGGATCTGATTCCCTCGTAGGGGGCGGCGGATTGCTGGCTCGCCGAGCCCGAGGTATGCTCACTCGCATCTAATTCGCGCGGAAGTGTGGGACGGGGATAGAGCGATTCGATGGTCACGGTGGTTGCGGGCAGCGATACGTACGGAAGGGTGAAATCGGTAGCTGGTGTGCCGATTGTCACCAAGTTTGCCATGCTGCATATGCTGCCGCTCTGGCCGCTCGCCTCCTGGTACGCTCTGGGGGAGAGCACCCGTGAGACCACCGGAGTCCCGATGCTCGCGACTCACAGCAAGAGTACGATGCCGGCCATACCGCTCGCGTCGCTCGATCGAGCATCGGTTGTAATGGCCTACCTGCGAGGGGTGTTCGGGGCATTCGCCTTGTTAGGGTTCATTCCCGTTCTCTTCGTCGGCATCATGATGCTCACCGGGGAGCACCTCGACGATTTTGCGGCAATAGCATTCAGAATTGCTCTGGGAGCATTGGCTTTGGGGATAGTGGGCGGCGGGGCGACCTATTTATTTGGCCGTGCTTCGGCCCGCGATCGCGACTTGCGGCTCTGTTGTAGTGAGCTGATCCGGCTACCGATCGACCCGGCCCGGGTCCAGGCGACCGACCACGACTGGATTCTCGAGGCCTCGCGCGCCGCGGCCGCGGAGTCGGGCGCCCGCGACGGTCGGGCCACTCACCTTTTGCAATTGGTGGAAGCTCGGCTGGCCATCGGACGGGGGGCCGAAACCGACCTGCACGAGCGAAAAACCGAGGAGCTGCTAGCGAAGCTAGTAAAGCCAGAATGACTCTTTAAATAGGCTAGAAGTCATAGCCTCGGAAATACTTACCAGTATCTCCCAAAACGTCCTCTTACCCTATAGACGAAGG
The DNA here is from genome assembly GCF_007748035.1 of Aeoliella mucimassa. Taxonomy (NCBI): domain Bacteria; kingdom Pseudomonadati; phylum Planctomycetota; class Planctomycetia; order Pirellulales; family Lacipirellulaceae; genus Aeoliella; species Aeoliella mucimassa. The sequence continues at coordinate 4,365,081 of NZ_CP036278.1, read as the reverse complement.
GCCTAGCGGACGATAACATTTGCGCATCACACGGCTTCTGTCCGTGGACCGTTCTTTGCATGTAGTTTTTCTCACCCGCCTGGCCGAAGAAGCGGCCGTATAGGCAAACAACGGTTCATCCGAGTCTATCTCTCTGCCGGAAAGTTCTGCGTTAGCGTAACGCTAGGGGACGCCGGTTTCTGTTTCTCGTGTTTCGGAGTTTTGCGCAAGATGCAGGTATTAACAGAATACCGCCGAATTCAACATCAGGGCGAAGCCCATTACGGGCAGCACCTGTTGGTGACAGCACTGGGCTGTAACGAAAACATCCTCTCAATCGAGAGCATGTATCACTTTCTACAGAACATGGCTGACGAGATCGACATGGTCCGCTACGGACCACCGATTGTCGCCCGCTTCGGTGGCGGGATCGAAACTGGACTGTCGGGCGTGCAACTGATCGAGACCAGCGCGATCATGTTCCACACCAACGATGCTCACCGCGACATGTATCTCGATGTCTTCAGCTGCAAGACATTCGAAGAGTCGACCGTGCGCAAGGTGCTCGACGAATTCTTGGCCCCCACCAGCGTTAAGACGGAGCTTCTTTACCGAAAATGACCAGAATCTATCCTGAACATCTTCCGGTGATCCCGGACGAACCCGCGGCCGAGAACTTTCGCGTGATCGATGTCGATAAGACTCGCGGACGTGGCGTTCTGGTACTGACTGCCTACAAGGCTGGTGAGGTGCTGTTTCGGATGAACGGTACCCTGACCAAGGAAATGACACAGTTCACTTTGCAAATGGACGAGCTTTGGCACCTGGACGACCCCGACTTCGCTGGTCGGGTGTTGCACAGTTGCGATCCGAACTCGCGCCTCGATCCGACCACTCGCCTGTTCACGGCAGTTAAGGACATCGAGCCGGGCGACTTGCTCACCATGGACTACGACGAAACCGAGGACGTGCTGTACCGCCCGTTCCCCTGTTCGTGTGGTGCCGAGAACTGTCGTGGCTACATCGCTGGCCGCGCTGTCGACGTTTCGGCCGACACCGAAGTCCAATTGGTGAACATGGTTGGTTAGTCGAATCCAAACTCAAGAAGCCGCGAGCGGAGAGCCGCTCGCGGCTTTTTCTATGCGCAGGACACACGGCTTCTTGCCGTTGTCCTCTGCCTCGGTGGTATCGTAAGCGACGCCGAGACACTCAGCCCGCCTGCTTGGGCGGCGTCTCTCTAAATGGTTGGATCGGGAGGATCGCCCGATTGGATTTCCCACCGCCAAACGAGCCCATCTTCAGGGTCGATGCTCTCGCCGACCTTCGTGAACCCACACTTGGTGAGCACGCGAGTCGACGCATTCTGCTCGGGCAGCGTGTGGGCGCACACCAGGTGGACATCGGGCTCGCGAAATGCAAACTCCGTGAGACGCATCGCTATCTCGGTCGCGTAGCCTTTGCCTTGCTGCTCGTCGTCGATGGTGTAGGCAATCTCCACCACCCCCTCTTGATCGGGCGGACCTTTGAATCCGCATTGCCCAATCTCCTGCTGGCTATCCGTCAGCCGCACGGTGAAGCCCAGGACCCAGAAATCACCCTCGCTGGCCTCTTCGAAACGTTGCAGCCAGTCCGCGGAAATCATCTCGCGAAACTCCTCGGGCATATTCGCTAGACGCTCGCGGGCCTGTTCGAGTGATTCGAGTTCTAGTTGCAGCCTGGCGGTTTCGAGGATCATCATGGGGTTCTGGATTGCCGTGAGGATGCCTGCTGCTCCGAGCAGGATCGAAATCAGGGTCAATACGACCGACCAGCAGACCAGGCCATAGAGCGTGAGGTCGGGACTATAATCTTGCTCGCCGCTAGTGTCTTGCAACAAGACACTGGCGATGAAGAACAGCGTGAAAATGCAGGCGAGCACCATCGGCAACGCCGTGTAAAAGGCCGCTTCGCGCGACAGTCTTCTCAGCAGCAAGGCAACAACGGTCATCGGTAAAAGCACCGCCGCCAACATGGTAACCATGATGACCGTCAGCGAAGGCTCTTGCTGCTTAGCCTGTTCGACCCATTGTTCGTAGGGGTTGCGGTTGGTGAACCAGAAGATGGCCCCAGTGCTGAGCAGTGCTACGAGCGTGGTGAGTATCAACAAACCACGAACCGACCAGCGCGGTTGAGCAGGGCTTTGCGAATCCATCGTCCGGTGTCCTTCGCGACTTCGATACTTGGCCGCTATCGTTCGTTAGCAAATGCGGCGAGGTGTTTATTGTAAGGAGGTGATTGCTCTCAGCGATAGTTCGGTGGTTTGAATGGGGGGGATGCGAGGCACGGATCATCATGCTTTTCCGGGGGATGCAGGTTTTTCTGACAGTGTTTGGTGGGTGCCAGTGTCAAACCCTTCGCTGGGAAAAATCCTGTTTTTCTGCTATCCACAAGCGGGGCTATTCTGGATGGCTGGGTGCCTTTAGGGTTTTCAGGGTTTTCGCTGGCAATTGGCCACTTGTAGTGTTCTAATGAATAGGTAGTCGAGGCTGTCGGCTTCTTAGTGATTGGAGGTGATTGAGATGTAATGCTTGTTCTTAAATCAGACATCTAGCGACTCGCAGGCGAATAGTTGCTTGCGTGGGCGCTGGCTGCTGCGCGTGTGGGTAATGTGGGTGATGGGGCTGCGTCGCTGTCGCTCCTGGACCACATCCTACGGGGCGTACGTTGGTAACACGCTCGAAGTGGCAAGCCGAGATTCTTCAGTCGCCGGAAGCTCCCTCAGAATGACATTCCCTGCCCCCTGACCCCCGAATCCTGAATCCTCCCCAGAATAGTTTCCCATGGGTGGGAATCTATTTTGGGCAACTATCCCGGAGGTGTTGATGCAAACCACTGCTAACAAACGACTTGCGACCGCCGGGGACCGCGAGAATAGATTCCCATCGGATGCGTTTTGGGAAATGGGAATCTATTCGGGCGCGAAAACCACTGGTTTTGCAGTGTGGGCGCAGATTCAATTTTCCCATCGGTGGGTAAATTGGGAATCTATTCTCCCCTCAGCTATTCAGGCGTATCGCGGGCGGAAAAGTTCGCTTGCGATCTCCCTTCGAGCCGATATACTACGTCGATACGCAATCCCAATTTTTTGGTGATTTACTCTCCTGGATGCCCACTCGCGTCGGTTCTGGGCTTACGACGCACAAGCTGTGAAAAACTCGAAACTCCGGCGGCAAATTGCTTTCGAAGCCGCCCGGCTGATGTACGACCGGCAAGAATCCGAGTACTACCGAGCCAAACAGAAAGCTGCTAGCCGCATTTGCAAAGGCTGGGTGAAACCGGCCGATCTACCTTCGAACGCTGAAATCCGCGAGGCGATTCAATCGTTCGCTCGGTTGCTCGAAGGGGATAAGCGAAACGAAAATCTGCAATCGATGCGCGTGGCCGCGCTCCGCATGATGCGCCGGCTGCAAGCGTTCCGCCCGCGACTGATTGGCAGCGTGCTGACTGGCCATACTCGGCAAGGTTCCGACATCGATCTGCATGTGTTCAGCGACTCGGCCGAGGCCATTACGCACCTGCTCGACTACGACGGGCTCACCTATCAGGTGGAACGCAAGCAGGTTCGCAAAGATGGCGAAGAACGTATTTACACCCATATCCATGTCCGCAGCGAATACTCGTTCGAACTCACCATGTACACGCCCGACCAACATAGCTACGTGTTCAAAAGTTCGATCACCGGCAAGGCGATCGAGCGGGCGAGCATTCCGCAGCTCGAGCAGTTCCTGGCCAGCGAGTATCCGGATCTCGACATCGAAGCGGCCATCGAGGAGCACGAAGCGGGCGTCGATTGTTATCGATTGTTCGAATCGCTGCTGTTGCCGCTCGAAGACGTGAAGCAAGACCCGCGGTACCATCCCGAAGGCGACGTGCTTTATCACAGCCTGCAAGTGTTCGACCACGCTCGGGACGAGATGCCTTACGACGAGGAGTTCCTTACCGCGGCACTGCTGCACGACGTCGGCAAGGGCATCGATCCTCGCGATCACGTGAATGCTGGCCTCGAAGCGCTCGAAGGATTTGTGACCGAGCGGACCGCATGGTTGATTGAGTATCACATGCATTGTCATTTGATTGCCGACGGAGCGATCGGCGCCCGCGCACACCGCCGGCTTCGCGAGTGCGAATGGTACGACGACCTATTAGTGCTCGGGGAGTGCGACCGAGCGGGCCGGCAATCGGGCGTGGAAGCACCGGAACTCGACGAGGCACTCGATTATCTGCGTGATTTAGGGGGTATGTTCGACCCGTAAGGCTCGGCGGGCGATGGCAGCTTTCCCGTTGCCGCTGTGGTAGGCTGATAGCGTCCGTATCCTTTGTTTCGAAAGGCTGAAACCATGCGTAACCTGCTTTGGCTTTGCGTCGTGCTGCTCGCTCCGCTGACGTGCTTTGCGTCGTCGCCGAATGTGCTGCTGATTTGCGTCGACGATCTAAAGCCGACGCTCGGTTGCTATGGCGACCCCTTGGCGCAGACGCCGAATATCGACCGCCTGGCCGCGCAAGGGGTGTTGTTCGAGCGGGCGTACTGCAACCAGGCGGTCTGCGCTCCCTCGCGCAATTCGCTGCTTTCGGGCTTGCGACCACAGACGCTCGGCATCTACGACCTGGGGACGTATTTCCGGCTCTCCGCGCCCGATGCGGTAACGTTGCCGCAATGCTTCAAGCAGCAGGGGTATCACACGCTCGGCATGGGCAAGATCTATCACACCGCGCATGGCAATCGTGACGATCGGTCGTCGTGGAGCGAACCGTTCCGCGGGACGCCCGGCATGATCTACTTGGACTCGCCGGCGACGAGCGAAGATGGTCGGCGTGGTCCGGCGTTCGAAGCAGCCGATGTCGACGATTCGAAGTACACGGCCGGCATCCTGGCCGACCTGGCGGTTAAGCGTTTGCGGAAGCCTCGCTCGGAGGACGATCCGCCGGTGTTCATGGCGGTTGGCTTCCATCGCCCACATTTGCCATTCAACAGCCCGAAGAAGTACTGGGATTTGTACGATCGCGATGAGTTCGAGTTGCCCGAATATCGCACCGCCCCCGAGGGTGCCCCCTCGTACGCCCCAACCACCTGGGGAGAGCTACGGAACTATGGCAACATTCCGAAAACCGGTCCGCTTTCCGATGAGCTGCAACTAGAGCTGATTCATGGCTATTACGCAGCGGTAAGTTATACGGATGCCGAAGTCGGGCGGTTGATGGACGTGCTTGCCGAGACAGGCCAGGCGGCGAACACCATCGTCGTGCTGTGGGGCGATCACGGCTGGCACCTCGGCGACCATGGCATGTGGTGTAAACATACGAACTACGAGCAGGCGACGAGGATTCCGCTGATCATCGCTGGGCCAGGCGTCGAACCTGGTGTGGTTAAGAACTCGCTAGTCGAGACGGTCGACATCTATCCGACCCTTTGCGAACTCGCGGGCATCACCGCTCCCGATACGCTGGACGGAAAGAGCTTTGCTCAGGTGCTGACCGACCACGACTCAGTGGTTCGTAACGCCGCTGTGCAGGTATATCCCCGCGGCAAGCGACTGGGACAGACGATTCGCACCGAGCGTTACCGGCTGGTCGAGTGGAAGGGGCCCGGCGACGAACCGGAGTATGAGTTGTACGATTATCAAGACGATCCGCAAGAAACACGCAACCTGGCCGACGAGCAACCCGCGGTGGTCGCCGAGTTGCGAGCCATGCTGGATGAGTTGCCAAAACCGAAACGATTTAAAGCGAAGTAGCCCGTGACTTCTGAGATGGACGACCCGATTTACCTGGATCATCACGCGACCACGCCGGTCGACCCGCGCGTGGCCGCAACGATGTGGCCGTACATGTGCGAGCAGTTCGGCAATCCCGGCAGCACGCACGCGTATGGCGAAGCCGCCCGCGAGGCGGTGGCTGCCGCGCGGGCGAGCATCGCCGCAGCGATCGGCGCCGAGCCGAGCGAGATTGTGTTTACCAGCGGGGCGACCGAGAGCAACAACCTGGCGATTCGCGGAGTTGCTGAGCGTCCCCGCCGACGCGGCGACCGGTTGGTGAGCGTGTGGACCGAGCATCCCGCGGTGCTCGATCCGTTAGGGCATCTCGGCGAGCGAGGATACGACGTGGTGCTCGTGGATGTCGCCGCGTGCGACGCCAAGTCGCCCGGCGTTATCGATCTTGCCCAGCTTGAGCAAGCGATCACCGACACGACCTGCCTGGTGAGCGTGATGCTGGTGAACAACGAAATCGGCGTCGTGCAGCCGCTGGCCGAGATCTCCGCGCTTTGCAAACAGCACGGAGCCCTGCTGCACTGCGACGCGACGCAGGGGGTCGGCAAGCTTCCGGTCGATGTTGATCGGTTGGGAGTCGACCTGATGAGCTTCACGGCTCACAAACTGTATGGACCCAAGGGAGTGGGGGCCCTGTACGTGCGACGGCGGAATCCGGTCGTACGATTGCTGCCTCAACAGACGGGGGGCGGTCAAGAACAAGGGCGGCGAAGCGGGACGCTGAACGTGCCGGGCATCGTTGGGTTTGCCGAAGCAGTGCGGCTAGCGATGGAAGAGATGCCAGAGGAGTCGCCCCGAGTAATGCGACTTCGCAACGCCCTGGCCGAGGGCATCCAGCAAGCGGTGCCCGAAGTAGCAGTGATGGGGCCACCGCTCACGGCCGAATGGGCGGATGGCACGCCGATGCGGTTGCCTGGCAATTTGAACATGATGTTTCCAGGCACCGATGGCGAGGCCTTGATGCTTGCCATGCCCGAGGTGGCCTGCAGCAGCGGCGCCGCGTGTAGCACGGGCAACGACGAGCCGAGTCATGTGCTGCAGGCGCTGGGTCTTTCGCCCGATGAGGCGCGAAGCTGCTTGCGATTTTGCATCGGGCGATGGACCACCGATGAGCAAGTGCGCCGGACAGTGCAGTTGGTAGCCGCGGCGGTGAGAAAAGTCCGCCAGCTAGGGGGCACCTAGGGAGGGAATATTTTCAGGGAACTAATACGAATCTAGAATCGTCGTAAGTCAGGGGCCTTCCCGACCATCGCTTATCTCACCTGACTGGAGTTCACTAATGACGGTTCGCCATCGTTGTGCGTTTACACTTGTGGAGTTGCTTGTCGTTATCGCCATTATCGGAACACTAGTCGCGCTGCTATTGCCGGCAGTGCAGTCGGCCAGGGAGTCGGCTCGAAGGTCGAGCTTGAGTTGGGAGTCGGAAAAGCTGGGAGACTATCCCGCGATTGCACCGTTTGAAGGGCCTCCAGGGGAGGGGGTGGAGAAGCTACTGCCTGCTGCCAGGCTGACCGCGTTCGAAGCCGAGATCGCCCTGACACCGAAGCTGAGCGTCGGCACGGTGACTCCCGAGTCGATTTACGAAGCTGCGTTTGTCGGCGAGATGAAGGCCGCCGCTCCTGAGGGAGTGGATGGTCCGTGCGAGATCGTGCTGCCGCTTCCGCCGCAGAGTATCTCGCTGGCCGACTTGTCGATCGAACTCGACGGAGTACCGAGCGATCATGTCACCATGAAGCAGGGCAAGCTCGTATGGCAAGGCAACCTGCCGGCCGAGCCGACCCCGCTCAAGGTAACCTATACCGCGGTCGGCAAAGGTCTGTATGAGCTAGCTGTTGCTCCTGGTGGTTTGCTGGAAGACTACGACGTATCGCTCACCGCGAATGGCTCCGACGTAAGACTCCTGGAGCTGTCGTTGCAACCGACCAATATCAAACGCACCGGGGGGAGCAGCACCTATCGTTGGGATTACGAACGCTTGCTGTTCGGCCGACCGGTGCGCGTCGACGTGCTCGGCATTGCCCCGATCGACCAGCTTGGCGAACTCACCTGGCTGGGGCCGCTGAGCATTGTGCTGTTTGGGCTGCTGATTGGTTTGGTAGCGCAAGCCGCCGCGGTCGAGAAGTTCGACGTCTGGATGTTGCTGCTGGTGATCGGCACCTTTGCCGGTGCCTACCCACTGATGTACTTCGCCCAGGAGTACATTTCGCTGGTCCCGGCCGTGGCAGCGTCGGGCTGCGTATCGATCGTGATCATCGCGGTGGTTGCATCGATTCTCATGGGCTGGCGACTCGGCCTGGCTGGCATCGTGGTACCAGCCGCCGCGATCATGGCTGTGTCGCTGTCGGCAACCATCTGGCCCGAGCTGCAGGGCATCCTGCTCACCGCGACCGTGCTGGCTTACTTCATCGCAGCGATGCTGCTGATGCCGATAGTGCAGGCCAACGGAATTCCGCTGTGGGGCCTGAGCACCGGGGAATCCGAGACCCCGCCGGCCAGCACGCCGGTGACTTCGGGCTAGGGGAACCAGGGCCGGCGATCGCGGATTTGCCCGGAAAACCGGCGAATCCGCCCCGGCCCACCCGCGAGAACCTCTGTGGAAATAGGGGTGCGGTGGTTTTCCCTTCCCTTTTGCTGATGATTGCTATAATTTAGTATGTGCTATTTCGCACCGTGCGAAATGTGCCCAGACGCCAACCGTGCCCATTTTCATCGGCAAACCAATAGAGGAGTTTTCTGAATGTCCGTAGTGCTCACCGAAAAGGCAGCTGCTGAAGTTAAGCGTCGGATGGACGACCAAAAGATGGATGATAGCTCGATGCTCCGCGTGAAGATCACCGCCGGCGGTTGCAGCGGGTTCAGCTATGGTCTTGCGTTTGATACCAGCTTTAGCGAAGAAGCCGACAGCAAGTACGATTGCCACGGCGTGCCAGTGGTGGTCGACAAGAAAAGCGCTCTGTACCTCGAAGGCGTGACCGTCGACTTCCAGGACGACCTGCAAGGTTATGGATTCCGCTTCGACAATCCCAACGCGGTAAAGACTTGCGGCTGCGGAAGCTCGTTCCAAGCCTAGTTGCAACGCCGACAATATAGAAGTCATAGACAGGCCATCGCGCACCACGCGCGATGGCCTGTTTCTATGCGCGATTATGCAGGTGAGTAGCCCCGCGTCCGACTATCCATTCTCAAACCGCACAATCGATACAACACGCACCGCATGCAGCTAGCCGAAGAGCTTTGGCCATTTGCCATGTTTGTTTTCGTCTCCTGCGAAACAAAGTTGACATAGATTTTTAATGGACGGCCATGTCTCTCCCCTCGCTAATTTGATAGGAGCATGGTCCCTACTTTTCTGACGCTCGTGATAGGGTGTCTTATAAATACTCTTCGAGGTGCCCCCATGCTACGTTTCATCAAAGAGTTCCTGTCTAGAGATGATGGCCCAACGGCTGTCGAGTACGCGGTGCTGCTGGCGCTTATTGTGATTGCTTGTGTTGGTGCAGCTACCGGCATGGCGAACGCAACGGCAGACAGTTTCGAAAACTCGGCGGATCAGCTGGCGACGGTATTCGGCTCCTAGGTTCGGATTAGGAGCTGAATCGAGTCATCCTGGTGCAGGGTAACTGTGCTCTAACCGCACTGCGCGTCGGCGTTTGTGTACGCCGAGGTGTGCTGCGCGCGTTCTAGCACAGGCCTTTTGCTAGATGTCTTGAGAAGTTTTCAAACTCTTGCGGCGAACACTTAAAGGCCACGCTATAGATGGCCGATACTTAAGGTGTCGGACGGAGGTCCACCTTCGACGATCTTAAAGCACCTCAGCGAACCCTCTGGCTTAGCCACTAGGTGCAAGGTTAGATGGTTTAATTCTAACGAAAACCACGCTTGACGTGATCAAGGCGGCTCTTTGCTTTCTACGGGAATACCTGCCCCATTCCTGTCTGTGAAGAGCCGCCATTTTTTTCCTTCGGCCGCTCGCCGAGGGTTCCACACGACGAATCGCTAGGCTCGTGTGTTATCACCAGTGTAAAAGGTGATCTTCAAGAATAATTCTAGTCAACTCGCTTGCTTTTCGCTCAAGATGCCATAGCTTTCAGGTAGCTACGAATTGCATTCGTAACTCATCCAGCAGCAAAACAGCACCTAGGGGCTGGTATTTGCCGCAACTTTCTGCGCGATCATTAGCATCGCGCTTCCACTTTCGAAGCTACATACACCAGGGACTCTCATCCCCGCAGTCGCAAACTGCCATAGAAACACAACGCCGTTGTTAGAGCCACCTTAAGCTCGTTCTGTGTATTTGTAGCCACCTATTGAAACCAATTCATGATACTTAGACAACGCATGTTGTCTCACTCGGAGAATTCTCATGATAGCCACTGCGCACCGTCAGAAGTCCACCAAGATGTCTTTGGCAGTTCATACCCCTCGAATCTTGTGCGTCGACGATGACCCCGATCTGCATACGAATCTCGAACTGCGGATGCAGATTTACGACGTGAAGATCGAACGCGCGTTCTACGGAATGCAAGGTATCGTCGAAGCAGCCCATACCCTGCCCGACTTGATCCTAATGGACCATGCCATGCCCAATGGCGACGGTGAGTACTTGCTGCAGTGCATCAAGAGCAATCGGGCGACGGCAAACATTCCCATTATCGTTTTGACTGGCATGCGTGATCCGGTGCTACGAAATCGCTTGATCGCAGGCGGAGCCGACGTGTTTTTGAACAAGCCCATCGCGTTCGACGACCTCGTGCACGAGATGAGCCGTTTCATCGATCTACGACTCCGCGAAGACGAGGGAGGAAACCCATGCTGAATCAAGAAACGATAAAGCTACTTCTGCTGGAGGACGATCCCGATGATCAGCGCCTGCTGGCCAAGAAACTGAGTGGTACCCATCATCATGTGGTGACCGACTGGGCTCAGACCTTGGCCTCGGCGCTGGAGAAACTGAGTCGCCAGTCGTACGACATCGTACTTACCGACCTGTCGGTACCCGATAGCGTGGGACTCGAAACGGTTTCGAATCTTCGTAAGAAGTCGGGGACGACTCCGATTATCGTGCTGACCTCGCTCGACGACGAAGTGCTGGAGAAGGACATTCTCGACGTAGGTGCGCAGGACTACCTGGTGAAGGGAGAAGTGCCAGGTCGTATTGTCATGCGTTCCATTTTGCATGCCGTGCAGCGGCAGCAAACCACGAACGAGATGAATGACCTGGTGGTCGAACTCGAGCACAGTCAGCAACTGTTGCGGCAGCAAGCGTTACTTCTTAAGAAAAAGAATCGCCGCCTTCGCCAATTGTATGGTGCCGCTCAAGAGTTCGTCGACAACGTGTCGCATGACTTCCGGACGCCGCTGACGGTGATCAAAGACTACGTGAACATCATCCGCGAGGGGATGGTGGGGCAGGTCACCAGCGAGCAGCATGCCATGCTCAGTAAGGTCGCGGTGCGCGCCGACGATCTCAATAACATGGTCGACGATTTGCTGGATGTCAGTAAACTCGACGCTGGGTTGTTAGGAGCCTGGCGACGGAACATCACGGTTCAGGAAATCGTGGACCGCGCTGCCTCGCTGCTCGCAGAACGTGCCCAGGTGAAAGGAGTGAACTTCACTGTTGCCTGCGATCCAGATCTTCCCGAAGTCTACTGTGATGCTGAGAAAGCAGGACGGGTCATTACGAACCTGGCTGTGAATGCCATCAAGTTTGCTGGTGAACATGGTGAGGTTCGTTTGTGGGTCGAAGACGATCCGGTCGGCAACCAGATTCGCGTTGGGGTCACCGACAATGGTCCGGGGCTCGACACGGAATCGCTCGCCCGCATTTTCAAACGTTTCCAGCAAGTCAACAGCCATGTGGCATCGAGTGTCAAAGGCTTTGGTTTAGGCCTGAATATTGCCCAGAAATTGGTGCGGTTGAATTTAGGAGACCTGAGTGTGAACAGTCGAGTTGGTAAAGGATCGACCTTCTCTTTCACACTCCCTTACGCCGACCCGACTGAAGTGAGTCGTCGCTGGCTTTCGACCGATCGCCAGTGCAATGGTGTGCTGCGGATGCTCCATATTCGCAATACCGAGAATCCTCAGAATGGCGAAGCGAACGACTTCGACAGTTTCCTCAACTGTTCGCTGCGTTCGGATGATTTGCTGTTCCGGTTGACTCGCACGGAGTGGATGCTGCTGCAGTGTGTGCCCCACAGTGAAGGGGGGCAATGGTTCCAGCGTATCGAGCAGGAGTTCAACCGCCACAATCGCAATCGTCCGTTGGGACCGCTTCCCAAGTACGAAGCCCGTGTTTGTCGACAGTGGGATTCACAAGAAGCGACTCCAGAAATGCTAGAAGAGTTTGAGGAGAAGGTTCAGGAATTGGTTGGCGCATCCGACGGTAAGGTGTGCCAGTTTGACCGTTAGCCACGTGCTTAAGGGGCAGGAAGCATGAGTGAAAAGCAGCGAGTATTAATCGTTGATGACGAGCCTGACATCCGCGAAGGAGCCAGTTTGTGGCTTCGTTCAGCTGGCTACGATACCGTAGCAGCAGTGAATGGAGAACAAGGCATCGAGTTTGCCGAAACCTACAAACCCGATGGCATCTTGCTCGATGTGCTCATGCCTCGCATGGATGGTATGCAAACCCTTTCGCATTTGCGTTCCAGTCTGGCGACCAGGAATATTCCTGTTGTCATGCTTTCTGCCAGCCTTCGTGACGAACAGCGGGCTTTGGATGCCGGAGCCCGATACTTCGTGCACAAGCCTTACGATGGGCGATCGTTAGTTTCAGCGGTCAAAGTGTCGATCGGGCAGGCTTCGTAGGCTGCTAGGGATATAGCTCAAAGCATAATTCTGACTGGTACAAGGAAATCTCATCTCAGAAGGTTCAGAACAATGCCTACGCCAACGCTATTGATTGCAGATGACGACGACGACCTAGTCGAACTACTGATGATTCGCTGCCAGTCCATTGGGTTTCGAGTCGACACTGCCAATAACGCGATGACTGCCCTGGGAAAGGTGGAAGAAACCACACCCGATGTTGTGCTGCTCGATGTCGAAATGCCTTCGGGCAGTGGGCTGAGTGTCGCAGAAATGATGAGCAATCATCAAGATTTGAAGTCGATTCCCGTGATCATGCTAACTGGTTTGCAGACCGAAGACGTGGTGCGGAGATGCCACCAATTGTGTGCCTATTACATCCCCAAATGTCCCCAGGTGTGGTCGCGGGTTGAACCGCTGCTGCACGAATTATTTCCCGACCTCGAACCTGCTAACTCAACGAAGGACACCATGACTATCTTGCCTCCGATCGAGCTAGAGTCTCCCTTGCCACCTAAAGAGAAAACCAAGCGTGCATCCGAGAATAGCGACCTGCTGGATGCAGTGTTTGCCATTCTCGCCGAACCCGATACCCAGGAAACGGAGGCCGGGATAGGTTCTGAAGGTGACGAGCCAGAGGCCCAGCCGTGGGTACTTTCGATCGAAGACGACGATGATGTCGTAGCGGCCTTGCGCATGCGACTTGATAGTGTCGGCATCGAACTGGTGCGGGCCTGCGAAGGACGCGAGGGGTATCGTCGCGCGTTTATGGAGGCGCCGACTGCCATTTTGCTCGACTACGAGTTACCCAATGGCAACGGCGACTACGTACTGCGGCGTTTGAAGGAATCGCAAGCTACTCGTGACATTCCGGTGATTACCTTAACCGGGCGCAGGGAAGGTGCGATCGAACGACAGATGCGCAGTCTCGGGACTGCGGCGTTTCTCACCAAGCCGTTCGAGTGGAGTGAGTTGCGTCGTCATTTGAGTGATTACCTGGATATCCCGGAAACTTCCCACCATGTTCCTGTGGGAGCCGCCGGTTAGCCGAAGAGAATCTTTGAGACTTTATGGAGTCTCGTGCCAAGTGACTCTATGGCTTGCAACGAGCGACGCCCTTTTCGTTGCAGAAGCCTGGAGAGATAGATGATCTTGTGCAGGGATATGAGACTCCAAAACTAGCAAATCAGTTCATCAACAGCGGGGCAAGATTGATGACAGAACGCGAGGCTGTATTTAGGTACTGTCGCATTACGTCGATGGTGCTAGCCGGGTCGGTATTGATTGCCGCACTCCTAGTACTAAGTGGATGGTGGTGGCAGGTCGATCAATTCGTCCGCCCAGCTTCAGGGATGCCGGCCACCCACCCGTTGACAGCGATTAGTGTGTGCCTGGTTGCAACGGCCTTGTTGTTGCGTTCGACATCGGTCAAATCGAGCCAGCTTACTTCGGTGGATGATTTCACCGGCGGTGTTTCCACTTCGCTGGCCTGTTTCTGCGTGATGATTTCGGCCACGAATTTCATCGGATGGCTAACGGGATGGTATACGTGTCCGGATGAGTGGCTGTTTCCTGATATTTCGACTGCAGCGGGACCAGCAGTCTGTCGTATGTCGGCGGCTACGTCCTTCATGTTGGGACTGTTAGCGGTTTCTGTTTTGTCTCATGCTCTACGCAGCAGCAGCGGTTCGAAGATTGGCAAGTATGGTGCCCAAACCGTGATTGCCCTAGCGGTGCTCATGCTATTAGGGCACCTGATGGGAGTGCGAGCGCTTTACGGGTACTTCACCTCGGTATATACCGCTTTGCTGGTGGGTGGACTGGGAGTATCGCTATGGTTATTGAACGAAGGCCACTACTGGGTGTCTGCCATGCGCGGCAACCGACTTCTGGCAGTCAACTTTCGCTACCTATTACCAATAGTGTGTATTGCACCAGTGGTCGCTGTGATGATGTCGCGAGTTATCTCGTGGGTACATGCGAGTCTGGGGGAACAAGCTGGTCTCCTCGGTGCCTGGGGCCTTGGCATTGCCATGATGCTCTGCTTCGGACGCTACATTCGCGAGACACGCCGGCTCCACGATGTGATCTTGGCTCAGCAACTGAGCATGCAGGAATTGCGTGACGAGAGTCAGATTTCGAATGAACGCGCCAGAGCCATTTTTGATGTCGCGGTCGATGCGATCGTCACGATCAATTGCCAAGGCGAAATTGAGCTCATCAATCCAGCAGCGGAAAAGCTATTTGGATACGCCCCCGAGGAGGTTCGGGGAAGAAACATCAAGATGCTCATGCCGGATCCCTATCGCTCGAATCACGACTCTTATCTCCAGGCGTATTTGACCACTGGAGAGAGGAAAGTGATTGGTATCGGACGCGAAGCGATGGCTCAGCGGAAGGATGGGTCGACGTTTCCGATTGAGTTATCGGTAAGTGAAATTATGTTGCCCGACCGCGTGGGGTTCGTCGGGATGGTTCGCGATATCTCCATTCGCAAGCAAGCCGAAGAAGAAATGCAGTACGCGAATGAGACTCTAACGAAGAGTAATTCGGAACTTGAACATTTTGCTTATATCGCGTCGCATGATTTACAGGAGCCGCTTCGAAAGATTTCCGCCTATTGCAGTCTGCTGAAGGACGAAAAAGGCAACATGCTCGATGAAGAAGGGCTGGACTATTTGGATGTCGCCATGCGTGGTTCGGAACGATTGAGCCAACTGGTGAAAGACTTGCTTACTTTTTCACGCATTACAACGAGAGGTCAGGCGCTGGAAGCGGTCGATTCAAATACTTCTGTTCAAGAGGCCGTCGCCAACCTTGAAATGAGCATCGAAGAGTCGGGCGCGGAGATTATTGTCGATCGACTGCCTGGGGTGATGACCGACGCGAGTCAGTTGACACAACTCTTCCAGAACTTGATTGGTAACGCCCTTAAGTACCGCGGCGACGAATCGCCGGTGATCCATATCTCGGGCAAGAAAGTAGGCGAGCAATGCGAATTCTCGGTGTGTGACAATGGGATTGGAATCGACAAACAATTTCACGACAAGATCTTTCAGATCTTCCAACGATTGCATAATCGCCGCGAGTATAGCGGAACTGGTATCGGCCTAGCTCTCTGCAAGCGGATCGTTGAACGCTCAGGGGGAATAATCTGGGTAGATTCTGAGCCGGGACGGGGAAGCACTTTTCATTTCACGATGAAAGCCACCGTGGAAGAAGGAGACCATCATGAACCTCACCAATTCAATCGCGAGCCACGAGACCTTGCCCTTGCTTAAGGTGCTGCTTGTAGAAGATGACGACGACGACGTCTTGCTCACCAGCAAGGTGTTACTTGATCATGCTTGCGCTTGCAGTATCAGCCGTGTGGAGGATGGTGTGCAAGCGCTGGAGTACTTGTATGGAACCGGTCAGTACGAGAATTCTTCGCGCCCTGATGTGATTCTGCTCGATCTCAATATGCCCCGCATGGACGGCCGGCAAGTGTTACAGCGAGTGAAGACCGATCCGAATCTGCAATTGATTCCTGTGATTGTGCTAACGACTTCCGAAGATTCTCGCGATATTCATCGTAGCTACGAGGATAGGGCAAATGGCTACGTTACCAAACCTGTGAATCTCAGTGATTACCGTCGAGTGCTCAAAGCACTGAGCGCGCATTGGTTCCAGGGGGTGAAGCTCCCCACGCAGGTGTAAGCGACAGGGATTTGCCTAGCTATACGATTAGCATCGCGTCGCCATAGCTGTAGAAGCGGTATTCTTCCTTTACGGCTTGTTCGTACGCATGACGGATTAGCTCGGTGCCGCCGAACGCCTGCACGAGAAGTAGCAGCGTCGTGCGGGGGAAGTGGAAGTTCGTCATCAACGCATCGACCGCCCGAAACTCGTAAGGGGGGTAGATGAACAGGTTGGTGTCGCCTTGCCAGGCGGAGAGCGGTTGGCCGGCTTCCTTCGACTGAGCGGCCGACTCGAGCACACGCACTGCGGTGGTGCCGACAGCGACGATGCGTCCCTCGTTATCGCGACACGTGTTTAGCGACTCTGCACTCTCCGCCGACAGGTCGCCCCACTCGCTGTGCATGTCGTGGTCTTCTACTCGCTCGGCCGTGATGGGGCGGAACGTACCAAGACCGACATGCAGCGTTACCGGGGCAAAGTCGACACCAGACTCCCGAATCTGCTTGAGCAGATCCTTGGTGAAGTGCAAGCCGGCTGTCGGGGCGGCTACTGCGCCGGGTTGTTTGGCAAACACAGTTTGATAGCTGCCGACGTCGGCATCCACCATGCGGCCCCCGCGAATGTAGTGCGGCAGCGGCACCCGGCCCACTTGTTCGAGAATCGCCTCGAGCGGGTCTTCCGACTCGGGATGGGCGAGCCATTGTCCCCCTTCGAGACGCTCAAGCAGCCAGAGCGTTATTGAGTCGCGGCCATCGCGATCGAACAGCACGATTGCGTCGCCGGGAGCCAGCCGCCCACGTGTCTTGCATACGATTCGCCAGTGGCCATCTTCCTCACCACGGAGAAACAGCCCCTGCCATTGTCCGCCGGTTTGCTTACGTCGCCCAAAAAGCTGGGCGGGAATCACCTTGGTCTCGTTCAGCACCAGCCGATCGCCACGGCGAAGAAACTCGGGCAAGTCGCGTACGTGCCAGTGCGAGATCTCTTGTCGCGATCGGTTAACCACCATCAGTCGGGCATCCGCCCGATTGCGGAGCGGTTGTTGCGCGATCAGTTCGCGGGGCAGGTCGTAATCGAAGAATAACGGGTCTTCGGGCACAGCTTGGCTCAGTACGGGCAAAAGGGGCAGGGCAGGGGATACGATTGAATAGCAAGCATGATAGCCGCCATGCAGGTAGCTATGTTAGCCCCATTCTACGAAACGTTCGAGCGGTTGACCTGTCGAACGGGCGGATAAAAAAACTCAAAAAGAGTTTAATGCGGGCAGGTCGATCGTTGCTCGAAGAATACGCGCTTCGTGCATGATAGCGATGAACATAACTTAACTGCTAGCAGCCACATTCCGGCGTTGACGACGTTTGTGGGATGGATAACTTTGGGTGTTATCCAACAAACAAGAGCACGGAAGCAGGGGGTCGAACTCACAAGCCAATGCTCGTTTGCCTGGAACCACGGGGATCCATCCGCACCCCGTGGGCCTACGTTGCCAATGGCGAGGGTCGGCCACGCTCTCGCCAGCTAGTCGCCTCCGACTGGTGCGGTGGGTGGGCAATACCTCGCAAGGAACGGAATCCATACTAGCGAGGGCGGAGAGGTCACACGCAGCCCGTACTGCGTCTACCGGCGTCGCGCTGCCTCGAGCACAAGATGTGCTCGGGGTAAGACGTCGATTCTTCTCCCCAAAGTCGATGCCAGCTACCAACGACGACCCGCGACGATCAAGGCCGACAGGCCCCCCAGCAGCACGAGCGACGATGGCTCGGGAACCGCGGCCGTCGCGAGAGGGGGCGGCAAGGCGGTGCCGAAGTTCGCCTTCCACGTTTCGTACTGAGCAAAGCCGACAGAGCCGGCATTCGGATCGTTAGGCAACGTGCCTGCGGCCGCACCGAGGTTGTCGCGCCACACGGTGTAGTCGGCCAGATCCACGACGCCATCGTTGTTGAAGTCACCATCGGGGTTCACGTGGATGGTAAACGTATCGCTTGAGACAACCTGTCCTTCCAGCGTGATGTCGGCTGTCACTCCCGTGGTTACTTCGAACGACTCCGTGGTGTCGACCGGTATCGTAATCTTCACTTCGTAGGTTCGTTCAGTTCCAATGGCCGAGAGTTGGGTGAGTTTGATCGATGCAGTCCCAGCCTGGGTGAACGAGATGTCTTCTTGGGTCAGATCGATTGTCTCATCGATACTACCAACGCCAAGCACGCTACCTTTGGCCGACATGATGCCGTTGGTCGGTACAATTACATGTTCGTCGAACGGAAACGTGCTCGTGTCCACGCTCCCTGGCGGATCGATCGTTTCGACGGTGATTCGCAGTTCGTTCACTGCGATGTCGACTCGTCCGAGAATCGAGTAGTTGAGCCGTAGCGAAGCATTTTCGCTACTCTCGCCAAGCACCCGGATTTCACCACCGGAGAAAGAAATCTGATCGATTACCGGAGTACGATTGACGATGTCGTAGCGGATGGTGCCGAGCGAATTGCCAGTGAGCCGGGCTAGTTCCGAGTCGGAACTGCCCGAAGATTCCACGGTCACATTCAGGCGATTGACCGTATCGGTATACGGCAAGAGCTGAAAATCGAGCGATTGCGTATCGGCCTTCACCACCGAGCAAGGCCAGCTCATGACAAGCAGTGTCGCAAGGAACGCAAGGGAAGTCGTGCGAGCGGTCATCGGATGCTCCAAGCTGAGGTGGCAAGCGGATAGCGATAAGTAGCTGCAAGTATTCGAGACGCTAGTGCTGCGAAAGCCGTTGCCCCTGAAATGCGAACGCGCGAGCCCGGCAGAGATTCTTCGCATAGTTCATAGTATACTTGGCAGCTACAGGCCGGGAAAGCATGTCGCAGCTTGGATCTTGCGTCAATCTGGCCCTCGAATTCACTTGCGAAGCGCCAAAATGTCCGAAGAATCCACGATTCATGTTCCTGTGATGCCCGACGAAGTCGTCGCGCAGCTTGCTCTCTCGCCTGGTGCTATAGTGATCGATGGTACTCTCGGCGGCGGAGGTCACACGCAATTGTTTGCCGACCTGGTGGGTGCGGAGGGCCGTGTGATTGGGCTCGATCGCGATCCCGAAGCGGTCGAACGCACCGCAGCGAAACTGGCGGGGCTCGCGAACGTAAGCTGCGTGCATGCAAACTACGCCGACGCTCCGGAGGTGATCGACGAGCTCGGCATCGACGCGGTCGATGGCATTTTGCTCGACCTGGGGCTCTCCAGCGATCAACTGGCGGACGATTCGCGGGGGTTTAGTTTCCATGCGGATGGGCCGCTCGATCTGCGGTTCGATCCCACGCGCGGCGAGCCAGCCAGCCGGCTGATCTCGCGACTCAGCGCCGAGCATCTGGCCGACATCATCTATCAATACGGCGAGGAGCGATTCAGTCGGCGGATTGCGCGCAAGGTTGTGGAGACTCGCCGGGATCATCCCATCGAAACTGCCGCCGAGTTGGCCGACTTGGTGCGACGCGTGGTGCCGAGGTCGAAGAATCATCGCATCGATCCGGCAACTCGCACTTTCCAAGCTTTGCGAATTGCTGTAAACGACGAACTCCGAAACCTGGAACTGGCGCTCGAGCGTTTACCGTCGATGCTAGCACCGGGGGGCAGGCTGGCGATTATCAGCTTCCATTCATTGGAAGACCGCATGGTCAAACGTGCGTTTCGCGGTCATGAACTCCTCGACGTGTTGACCAAAAAGCCGCTGGAAGCAAGCGTGGCCGAGCAATCGGTAAACCCCAGGTCACGAAGTGCAAAATTACGTGTTGCAGAGCGACCTCAAACTGACCCTACAGGTGAAGATTGACCGATAAACTGGGTATCGACATTCCCAATCGCTTCAACACCTACTACCGCTACGCCAACCTATCGCCTTGACCGAACTAGCGACCAGCACGAATGCTATCGATGATAGCTCTACGCACGAGGTGCCGCAGCTACGCGTGCACGACAACGGCCGCGCACTCTGGTTGGTTACCGGTGTCGTGTTGCTAGCAGGGCTGGGGGCACTGCGAGTGCTGATCGGCGTGGCCGATACCCCGCGGGTGGAGCCGAAGACCAACGCCGAACGGGCGCAATTGACTCCGGCAACGTCAACACCCGACGAAGCGATTCATCGCTTCCGTCCGCAGACGCTGAAGGAAGATTCGACCGTACAGCCATTGGGTGTCGCCCCGGTATTAGACGACACCTGGCCGAGTGTTCCGGCCGCTAGCTGGGAAGCCAGCGACGACGAGAACAACTCGAACATGGCCCGCCATCCCGAGTTTCTACGATAGTAGCCAGCAAGTGCTTAAGTGCTGTTGATGGGGATCCGTCAGCTCGCGAATCCCTAACCTAAGTTAGATAGCATCGGCTGGAACTGCTGGACGGCGAACCTCACGACGCGGGCTTGGTTCGTTGCGTAGCCGATCGTTCGACTCACGTGTGCGGCCATTATTCTGCTCCATGCGCTCCCGAAACCGTTTCTCGAGTTCTTTCCGCAATTCGTCGCGATGGGCACGCAGCTCCCTGTCATGCTGTTCCAGCTCTTCCAGGGCTTGTCGGCGGCTATTTAGCTGTTGCTCGATGTCCTTGATGACTTCCGCTTTGCGACGTTCGGCGTCGGCCAAGCCCTGCTGCATCTCGTGCTGTTCAAGCACAAGTCGCTCGATCTGTTCCTGCACTTTTACCAGCTCCGCTTGCATGCGTGTTTGCTGCAGCGCTTGTTCGCGTTGCTCGGCCCGTTGCCGCAGAGCGTCGGTCATCGCTTTCATTTGCTCCGGCGAGTTGGCTCGGGAGTCGGAGCTACCCCAGGGCTGCAGGACCGACTGCCCACTGGGCTTGCGATCCGAGTTCTTTTCGAGACGAGCTACCTTTTGCTCTAGCTGTTCCAGTCGCTCGGTCAGTTTCATCAGCTGTTGCTGTTGCTCACTCAGGGCGCGAACGATCCGCGGGTGAGGAGCGGCCACGGCCGGCGAATCGCGACGCTCTGGTTGCGGCAAGATGTCATGGTCACGTTGCTGTTCTCGCTCGCGGGCCATGCGGGCTTCGATCTCCCGCCGAGCTCCTAGCTCACGACGCTCGGGCGAGCGGTCGCGATCGGTTTCGCGGAAGGTGTCGGATGCTTTGCGCTGGGCTTCGGCTTGTTCACGAAGTTCAAGCAGTGCACGTTGCATGCGTTGCTCGCTTTGTTCACGAGCCCCCTCGCGGGCTGCCTCTTCCGACCTTGCCGCGCGACGCTCTCGTTGCAGAGCATCTCGCGATGGTTCTTCGTCCTCGGCTTTCACCAAAACGACCACCGAAGTCTCGTTGGGCTTGATGACTTCGGAGTTCAGCGGGTGGGCGACTTCGCCATGCGGAGGAGAGGGAAGTGTCTCTCCATCGGCCGAATACAACTCGAGTGTTGCGTTCAGGTTCCGACGAACCCCTTCGACGATCGACAGGTCGCGGGCGTTGTCGGAATCGGCCAACGCGATGCGCTCGCCTTCGAGTCGCTCCAGCGCGGTGGCAACATTCTGCGACCAGGCACTGTTCGAGGGACTGCTTTGTGCAGGAGAGTTATCGGCTTGCACCAAGCTCGGCAGGCATAACGTGCACGACCAAATTCCGAGCCACTTGAATTTCCACGCCCTTGCCAACATGCCTGTCCCTTTCGCGTATCGAAATGTAGAAGCCGCCTGTCGCATTCGCGAACAAACACGACACCGAGCTTCTACACTCGCACGGGTGGGGCTGGCTGTCAAGCAATGGGCCCGGGGCAGCGGGGCATCCGCTAGCAGCCAGGTGCGTAATGGAATCGCACCAAGGTTGACCGGTTTGGACGTTTTCGCAAGCAATCGGGCGTTTCGCCCGCAACTTTGCGACTATTGCCCGGCGGGGAACAATTGGGGGCCGAACGAGGGCTCGTTGGCATTCGAAGTGCCAGTCGGCAGCTGGATTGGCTCCGAGGGCCACTCGATTTGCGGCATCTCGATTTGTTGCTGCTCTGAGTCGGCCGGGGCCATTGCGGTCTGGGCGACTTGCTGGGTAGTTTCGGGCGACACTTGGGCGACCTGCTGGTCGGCCATGTTCGACAACCGGGCTACGGCCAACTCGGCGGGCTGCATCGAGGGATCGAGACGCAGTGCTTCGGCATAGTGGGCCAGGGCGGCTTCTTGCTGGCCACGCTTTTCGAGCAGGTGAGCCATGTTGTAGTAAGCTGCTGGCTGCGAGTGCACCGCCATCAGGTGCTGCATGGCATGTTGCTGGTCGCCAAGCTCCATCAACACTGTAGCCAGATTGTTGCGATACAGCGGCTTGGTCGGCGCCAGGGCAATCGCTCGCTCGAGCACCTGAACCGATGGCAGCATCTTCTCCTGTCGAGCCAGGCACAGCGCCAGGTCGTTGAGCAACGCAGGATTCTCCGGCTCAATCTGCACGGCTTGAGTGTAGTACCGTTCGGCGTCGAGCAGCTTGTTCTGACGATCCTCGAAGTGCCCCAATGCTCGCAAGGTTTTCACGCTCCGAGGATTTGCAGCGAGAGCCTTCATGTACATCTCGCGAGCCCCGGCAATGTCCTGCTGGCCTTCACGAGTCTGCGCCATCATCCGCATCAGTTCCGGAGTAGGCTTGCCGGTGGGCTTGGCAAGCGAGAGCGGATCGACCTGCTGAGGGGCTTCGTCCTTATTGGGCGTTACCCAGCTCTTGGCCGCACGCACCGCCGCATTGTCGGTCATCGCTGTGGTGATGCGTTCGGTGGTCGAAGGCTCTTCGACCGGCGGGCGATAGAAGAAGGTCGGCTCGGATTTCTCCGGCTCCGATTTCCACATTCGCGACCACCAATGGGTCTTCTCTTTCGGCTGCACCGCTGTTGCAGGTTGCTCGGTGCTGGAGCTATGCAGCACGGGCATGCCACCCCAAGCAGGGCAAGTGATCGCCGCCAACAAGCTGGATGTCAGTATTACCTTCCGCACGGCATTGCCTCCCTGGAATCTGTGCGTTCGCAGTCGCGTATGGTAGCAAGCGCGATGGCCATCCTGGCCGATCGCGTGTGTGTCTTAGTTTGCAGTCGTGGTGCTGGTGGTGCCGGCCGGCAGTACCGCTGGTGGGCGGCTTTCGATAAACGAATTACGTTCGGCATCGACCATGCTGGCCGGCCGGCTGGCACTGCGGATGTGGGTATCTATCACCGCGATTTGCTCGCCGTTGGTTTGAATGTTGTTCGCAAACGTTTCGACCTGAGTCATACGTTCTTGGGTGACGCTGGTATCCATCGAGCGCTCCACGAACACCTGGCGGCGGCTCGGGGGTGTTTGGGTCAAGATCCATTCGATCTTCAACTCGCCAGCGCGGGTCAGTTTGCCGGTTTCACGATCGAAGTAATGAGCACCCAACAGGTTCTGACGACGCCAGCCGTTTTGAACCATCACCTCGAACGGGGCGTGCGCCCGAACGCGGTCGGGGCAGACATACGGGTAGGGCCACATCGAGTTGGTATCGTAACCCGCTTTCAGGTAGGCACACACATCGGACGCAGGCGACTGCGGCTGACAGGGACCACAGCACTCGGTGCTTTGAGTACCCCAGAACGCTTGGGCAGTGCTGACCATCAGGCAGGTGGCCAGTAGATTTGCAGATAGGCGAAGGGTCGTGCCGTGCATGATTTCCTCGTCCCCCAAGGGGTTGGAGCATGAAGTGTGCGGGGTATAGGCAGCGACGATCGCCAGCGCGCAAGGCTGCTGGCTAGTGTCGCCTGAGGTGAGTATCGACCTTGCACCTGGGCGACCTGCGGAACTTCTGGCAGGACGATATTATCCTTTGCAGCTTACCTATCTTTTGCAGTGCTAGCGGCGAAATATCGCTGAAACCCGGCTCTTAGGCGTTTTGGCCTGTATGCGACTTCTCACCGACCTCCGTCAGCAACCCTATAGCTGGCTATTGTGTCCGACTAAAATGCAGGAACTTCCTTCGACCCCCGGTGAACCACGATGACTCGCGATTCCGAAGTTTCTCCTAGCTCGCAACTAAAGTGGTTTATCCGCGCTGGCTACGGAGTGATCGTGGCCGTGCTGCTGATCGGCGGGGTGGCCATCTACCAAGGCGTAACCACCGCCCGCGACGCCACGAAAACGTTGAACGCGACCATGCTCACGGTCGACCTGATTCACAGTTACGTCAAGCAGCACGACGGGCAGTGGCCGCAAAGTTGGGACGACCTGGCCGCGGTGCCGCCGCCTAAGGTCATTGGTAGCGGCTATCGCTGGCCGGAGGATCGCGACCAGATTGCCGAGCGAGTGTATGTGGATTTCGCCGCCGACCCGCAAGCGATCGCCCACCAGAAACCCGAAGAGTTCGACGCGGTCAAACCGATCGGCTCGTATTATCCGTGGAAAGAGAACTACGAAGTGCAGTCGCTACTCAAAACCTTGCGCGGCGAGGACTCACCGGCTGCGGACTCCAGCGAATAGCTCTACTGCGTTGTTAGTCGGGCGGAGTGAACTCCGGCAACTCACGTGGATAAATGGGAAACCGCAGCGGAAGGTCATCGCAGTGGCTCTGTAACTGGCCGGGCGTTTTGAGGACGCCAAACTTCTCGGCCATATCGACCGCTGGCGGCCCAAGTTGCGCGAGGTCCGCTTGAGGGTCCCAATCGGTCTCAGGCATTGGCCTGCCTTGATATAGCTTGTACACCGAGTTCGATCCCTGCTGATCGACTCGATCTTCTCCTTTGGAATACAGCAGGAAGCCATCGTCCGTTACCCGATAAACCATCGCTTGGCCGAACGGATCGACCGGAGCACTCGGCAAGTAACCCGGCACCAAGGCATCGAGGTCGGGCGGCAAGGTTCCCTTGCTCAATTCGTAGCGTTTGACCGCCACGGCAGTCTCGACCAGGGTTCGCTCGCACGTGTTGCGTAGGTCGGAAGAGACCAGCGACGAATAACCAGAGAAATACATCTCGCACAGCAAGTAGCCCAGATGCTCGCTGCGGCTTTGCTTGTCGAATTGGATCGAGATCGACTTCGGTGGAAGCACCATGTCTCGCGTTTCTGAGGCGATGTTGCCGAGCCACGCGTCTACCGCAGCAGGCAACTCTCCTGGCTCTTTCTGATCGAACAACGCTACCAGTTCGTCGATTTCGGCATTCGCGGTCTGCAGCACGATGTTCCAATCGATTGCCAGATGGCTCATGTTCGCGTTTTCCACCAATGCCTTGAAATCGTCATCGGATCCCTGAGGATCAACCTGCTCAGAATCTCGCGAGCGAGCATGGCTCATAACCTCGGTCACCAGTTCCAGACGCGAGAATCCGTCGGTTGCTGCCCGTAGTTTCGAGTTGGTTGATCGCGAAGCATAAAACTCGGCGATTTCGGCTGCCAAAGCTGGCGACAGGGCGGGAGCATCGAGGATTCGCCGCACGATGTCGTTCGCCATCGATTCGCTGCTGATCGCAACCAGCCAGTGCATGATCGACGGCGTCAGGTCCAAGGCCGCCAGTCGATAGAGGGTTTGGCTGTCGCGCCAGGCTCCTTCGAGATCGCCGGAGCCAATGCGAAGCTGCGCCCGGAGCGACAAACATTGTCGAGCGACGCGGTATATCTTCAAATCAGGAGTGGTGACTTCCAGCAAGCGTACTGGCTGATTCCCCAACAGGTCAGGGCACGGCATGAAGTACTGATCGCGGGCGGCCGCTTGTTCGAGCAACGTAAAGCACGACTGATAGTCTTCGAGCCAGCGAGCGAGTGGCTCGGCGTCTTCTTTGGTCCAGGGAGTTGAGAACATCGCGGGCACTAAATGGTCGCGGCACCAGTGCTCTAAGTCGGTCTCAAAGTGGAGGGCGTCCGAGCCCTCGTATTCTGGCTTTTCAGACAGATGTTTAAGCCGCCAGCTGGCGATTTGCTCGATCAGCCGAGCTCGGAGCATCGGCTGTTCAAGCCCCCGATGCGACGGCGGTTCGATGCCGAGTTGCTGACAAACCAGAGTTTGCTGAGCGGAATCGAAATCGGCCCACCAGGTCGCCTGCAACAGCGGAATCGCAGCGTTGTTCTCTGGTGTGACTCCCTCCGCACTTTGTAGCAGGAGATACTGCGAATAGTCGGGCAGCCCATCCTCGGCTAGCGGCGACGTAACCACCGTGGTGGTCGGCGACACGATCGGCGCGGTGTGAGGGCCGAGCGTCTTCCAGGCAAACCAACTAACGAATACCGCCAGTAGCAAACCCAACGCTGCAAGGCCGATCAGCAGCCGCCTGATCCAGAGTGGCATCCCACCAAGTCCTTACTTCTCGAACAACGCCCGCATCACGATTTGCGACCACGTTTCGTAGTGCTCGAGTTCGGCTAGGATGTCGGCCACAGGGCGGAATCCGGCGTCCACCAGGTCGTCCTCGCGGGGCGTCACGGCCGGCGACTCGACGTCGAACAGGTGTACCACGCCGAGGTGCACTTTGCCGACTTCCGACTCGTCGTCGTTAATCATGCCAGCGGCTTGCTCGGTGTAGGGGGTATCGATCGATACCTCTTCTTCCAGCTCCCGCGAGAGTCCCTCGCGATAGACATCGCCGGTGTGGTTCACCGCTTCGGCATCTTCCAGCGAGATATGACCACCTACGCCGACGCTTCGCTTGGCCCGCAGACGGGCTTCGCCGCCCCCGCCGCCGCGCTGGTAATCGAAAATCTGCACCTCGCCATCCGGCGTGGTATAGCGGAACAGCACGTAGGGAATGAACTGCTTGAAGCTGGGATCTTCTTCCATTTCTCCCCGTGGGCGGTAACTCACCTGGTCGCTGCCGATGAGCGGCTCGAAGTATCGCTCGACGTCGGGCGAAAAACCTTGGAAATGCCCCAATTCATGGAACAACTTCGTGGGCACGACCAACACTTTTTCGAGCATGACTGTCGACACGGCGAGTCCTTTCTAACGCGAGTGAAATCAGAGGAGCCAGCATTGTAAGGCCTTCGATGGGCAAATGCCAACCGTTGGGGGAAGTCCGCAAGACTTGGGACTTTAAGGGGGAAGAGAGTGAACTTCCCGCTCGGCTACCAGAACTTCCACCACGGCTTTTGCAGCGTGTGAATCCGCTCTTTCGCCTGGAACTGCTTGAGCTTCGCCCAGGCTAGTTGCATGGTCGAATCGTCGACGTCGCGATCGGGCACGATGCAGGGATAGAAACAGGCCCCGCTCAAATCGATCTCATCCGATTCATTGTCCGCAAGCATCTGTAGAATTCCGTCGGACTCGGCGCTATAGAAGCAGAGTTCCTGGAACTCTTCCTGCGAGAGCATGTCGGCGATCTTCGGAGCCAGCGCCCGGGCGCGGGAGTAGGCTGGTATCGACATGAGTGGCACTTTGGTCTCGACACTACCATCCGCATGGGCGCGAATGATGTAGGGCGAGTAACTCGCCCCGTAGCCTTCGAAGAAGACGCGACCAAACGCCAAGGTCGAGACCGACTCGACTTCTTGCACGACCTCGGCGTCGAACCCATCTTCTTGCATCGCGTCGATCAGTTGATCGACGTCGGGGTAGTCGCCATAGTTGAGAGCAAAGTGGAGAATCGTGCGGTCGAGCCGAGCACGTTCGTCGACCGCGGTGGAGTTCTGCGGGAACTCAAAAACGGCAAAGCGTGTGAAGTAACCAAACTGCGGGCCAGGTTTGTCGGCCGGCCAGGTCGGATCGGAGTGCGAGACTTCGTGGCCATCGATCTCTAGCTCGCGACGCCAGCCTTGTTTGCCTTCGGAGAACACGGTGGACTTTGCGAGATGCACCCGTCGCGGTGCGGCCGACTCGGTCGCGTACAGGAACCACGGTTTCGATCCGGTGATTTCCTCTTCAAACGAGTCGTCATCGAACCCTCGCGCAAACGTGGCTCCCACGTACGCCCGCACGTTCTTCATCCCGAAGTCGTCGGGGGAGTATCCCTGTTCGATGTCGCCATCCATCACTCCCGCCTGACAAGTCAAGCCGACCGGCTTGTTGTCGAGGAACGAAATAATCGGCCCGGCAACCAACGTGATCCAAATCATGGCGGCCTGTTCCAGGGCCTCTTCCCGCGAGTCGCCCAGACCATACAAGCAGGCGTCTAGTTCTTCGTTGTCGTAGTCGGCAAGCTTCGTCACCACATGGGCGTGCACCTGGCGGCGGTCTTGGTGGGGTTCGTCGAGCAGGTGGGCGGTAAGCGTCGCACGGCCATCGAAGAGTTCTAGTTGGTCCTCGTCCAGCATAGTCCAACCATCAAGATCGCCTTGATGTTGGGCGATACCTTCCTCGATGAGTTCGAGTAAACGACGAGAATCACTCATGGATACGAATCACAGTCGGACAAGAAAAGGCAAGCTGGCTGCGACTATTGTATCGTATCGAGCACCTGGATGGCGAGAGTAGTTGCTTGTGTAAAAAGTGGGGATCGCGTTACGGATACCGAAGGACCTAACAGTGTGATTACACCGATGAGCAAACCGTTAAATCGCGTGCGCTGGGCGGCACCGAAGAGGAACGATCGCTTAGTATCGAGTGTGGAGTATCGATTGATAGAGCATGTAGGCCAGCGTCATGGCGGCCAGCGCGGGGCCGTAAAAGTCCCAGCGGCGCAGTTCGGAATCGTACCTTCGCCAGAACGAATAGAGCAGGGATATAGGGACGAGAAGGTTGGCCATCCCCCAGGAAAAAGTGCACAGCACGGCTCCAAGCGAGTCGAGCCCACTCCCGAACCGATCGAGGAACACACCCGCCAACCAGATCAGCAGGTTCACGGACACCAGGACGACCATCAAAGAACATCTCAAGCGAAAGAATCCCACGTGGTCTTCTTTCGCTGGTGGGGCCGGTGCTGGCGGGGTTCCAGAGTCTTGTTCGGGCGATTGATAAGTGTTTTCTGTCATCGAGATCCCAGTTCGCTAGACGACAGCAGTTGGTTTGCAATTCGTGGCAGTTTTCGCTCGCAATTGGCCACCGAGTGTGTTCTGATGAACAGGTGCTGTGTTGGCTTATTACTGGTTGGAGGTAATCGAGATGTGATGCTTGCGATGAACTCGAACGTTTAGCGACGCGCAGGCGATGGTTTGCCGGCGTGGGCGTTCGCTGCTGCGCGTGTTGGTAATCCGGTGATGGGGCTGCGTCGCTGGAACCTCCTGGACCCACGCTACGGACTCTCCCAACTCTCAGCTGCCCTTATCCCGGACCCCTGAATCCTGACTCCTTCCAGAATAGTTTCCCATGGGTGGGAATCTATTCTGGGCACTTTCCGCGGAGGTGTTGATGTAAATGCATGCAGTGAAACGACTTGCGATTGATTCCCACCGCGAAAATAGATTCCCAATGGATGCACTTTGGGAAATGGGAATCTATTCGCAGCCGAAAACCACTGGTTTTATAGCGTGCGTGCAGATTCAATTTTCCCATCGGTGGGTAAATTGGGAATCTATGTTTCACGCCTGGCTACTGCCGGGCGGGGGCGGATTGCGCCTGCAGTGTTTGGTCGTTCCACTGCGTTTCGATGCCGCGAAGCTGATGGTCGAAAAACTTCCTGACCAGCTGCATCGTTTCGGGCGGGAAGCCCTGCCCGTGGCCGGCTCCCTCGATGGTGATCAGCGTCGAGGGGACTTCCACCTTTTGCAACGCTTCGTGCAGCAGTTCCGATTGATTGAATGCAACCAGGGGGTCGCGAGTACCATGCACAATCAGGAAGGGAGGATCGTCGTTGGTCACGTAAGTCAGCGGGCTGGCCGTGGCGACTTTGTCGAGGTGCTCCTGAATCGGCCCGCCGATCAGCAGCGACTCCGGCGAGCGAGCCGAGTCGTGATCCATGCTCGCGCTTTTGTCGGCCTTGGCATTCATCTTTACAAAGTCAGTAGGACCAAAGAAATCGACCACACAAGCAACCCGCGACGATTGATCAGTATGCGAGCCGAGGGTGCCTTCGAGTTTCTCGACGTCGCCGCTGGTGCCGAGCATAGCGACGAGATGACCACCGGCCGAGGTGCCCCAGATACCGATCTTGTCGGCATCGAGCTGGTACTTTTCAGCATGTGCGCGAATCCAACGAATCGCTGCCTTGCAGTCGTAGCTTTGCTCGGGCCACTGGGCTTCGTCGGTGAGTCGATAGCCGATGCTCACGACTGCGTACTCCCCTGTTTTGGCGAACGGGGCGACGCGGCGGATTCCGCCACTTTTGTCGCCGGCCCGCCAGGCTCCGCCATGGATGAACGCGATCACCGGCAGCGGTTTATCGCTCTTCCGCTCGGTCGGCAGCAGAAGGTCGAGCCGTTGCCGTGGGTTGTCGGTATCGGCGTAAGGAATATCGGCGGTAAGCTCCAGCGAGTCGGGAAGCCAACGCGGTTGCGGGCGAACTCGGCCTGGCCGCTGCGCGTCGGCGGGCCAACTCATGGTGAGTATTGCTCCGGTGAATAACAAAATCAGCAGGTGTTTACGTGCCATGGTAACGTGTCCCGAGAAGTTGCGGAATTGTCAGTTCACTCCCTAGTTATACCCTGAGCATCGCCGAAAGTGCCGCAACTCCACTGCAGTGCCGATTCGGAAATCATCAAAACCGGTTATAATACGACGACTATGGCTCGAAATAATCAACAAATCGCCCGCACTTTACAGTCGATGCTCCGCAGCGGGCAGGGGCGCATGCGTACCAGCACGATGCTGGTGATGCTCGTGCTGGTCGGCGGCTACCTGTTCGCCGAACCCGCGCTCGAATCACAATTTGGCGTCGACCTGCCGGGCATCCACACGCCGAGCGACGAGGTTGCCGAGGCCAATCCGTCGGAAATTCCGCAACCCGCCGGCAAAGCGGAGCAGCCTGCGAAGTCGACTCCCGCAGACGCGAAACCGGCCGAAGCGAAATCGGCCGAAGCTCCTGCTCCGCTCGCGCTCGACGACGTACTGGAGGAAATCGGGCGCGATACCTATCGCACCGAAGCAGGGTTGATCTACGGACGCGGCAGCGTGCATGGCACCCGCATCGAGCATCTGAAGTCGCACGCGAAGGACGATCCCGATCGCCCAGGGCAGCATGGGGTGTTCGACGAGAACGATCCGGCGAAGCTCGTGCAGCTGATCGACGAGGTCTACCTAAAGGCACTCGAGGGAGGTCGCCAGGTGCAGCATGAGCACCAGGGCTCGCGCGACGTGTATACGGTCGACATGCAGCGCCGCATCGGTTCCATCGGCGGCGAGTCGGGCGCTCGTCGCAATCATCCCCCAGCCCGCCATGTGCGACTCGTCGTCGACGGCGAACGATTCATCACCGCCTATCCGGTCACCCCTTAAGCGAAGTTGGATTCATGTCCGAAGACTTTCCTACGACCCCGACCCACTACGTTGGTTTCTGCCGGCTCTGCGGTACTGGCCCGCTGGGGCTTCGCACCTGCGGCGACTGCGGGGCGCTTACCATCGTGTGCGACGAGTGCGACGCGGTGTGGCCCGACGCCGAGTTAGCGGCCCCGCCGGCCACGACCGGCACCACCACGCTGCCATGCCCTCACTGCGGAAGCGACCTGTACGAGCCCCCCGCCCACTGGGCAACCGACGCGGAACTAGCCGCAGTGCGCTGGTTGGGCGAAGCGATTGAAGCCGGGCGGCTGGAGCTTAAGACACGAGGAGGAAGCCATTAGTCCTGGTAATCAGCAGCCACGGAGGTGGTAGTCCCCTCGCTGGGAGCTTCCTCTGCTCGTTCTGGAGGGCGAACTCGCAAAGGTGGTTCTTCTAGCGATTGCAAGAAAGATTCTAAGTCAGACAAATCTTGAGTATTCAACCCTAATGGCATGAGCAATGGCGACTTGTGAGGGAAGAACGGATCGTCCATTTGTTGATCGTTCTTCGGCACCAAAGTCGGCATGCCGGCATTGTACATATTCAAAACACCCCGAATGGAAGGAAAGAGCCCATTGTGCATGTAAGGTCCTGTTTGACTCACGTTGCGAAGCGATGGAGTCTTGAACCGTCCAACATCTTCAATCCGGCGCGTTTGCTCGAACTGCCCGAGATCTTCGTACTTGCGTCCGTAGTAACTTAGTCCGACCACGTGCAGTTGGTTGTCGGAAAACGTTGGACCATGATGACAATTGATGCAGCGAGCTTCGCGGCGAAAGAGATCGAGACCAGCCATGGCTTCGTCGCTAAGCGCGTTGGGGTCGCCTTTCATGAAGCGATCGAAACGGCTTCGCCCGCCGACGATGGTCCGCTCGAAGTCGGCAATCGCGCGACTAGCAACTTCGATGGTGATCTCTTCCTGAGGATAGGCTTTTTGGAACAACTCCAAATACAAAGGTACTGATTGCAGGCGTCCCTCTACCAATGACTTGGAACTACCCATCTCGTTCGGGTTGAGCATCACTGCGTGGGCTTGGTCCTCAAGCGACTCCGCACGACCATCCCAAAAAAATACCTGGGAGTAACGCACATTCATGATTGAAGGAGCATTGCGAGTGAGCATTTTACGCTCATTGCCGAACGACACGGTCCGACCATCGCCCCAGGCGAGGTCCGGATCGTGGCACGACGCACAAGCGATTTGTCGACTAGCTGAAAGGCGAGGATCGAAGAATAAGTGCTTGCCAAGTTCGATGCGCGCGGCCGCTTCGGACTCAGGATCCACCGGGGGTAATTCCGGTAGCAAACCGATTTCCTTCCACGCTACTGCATGATCCACGTGCGGGGCTGGCCACTGCTGGGGAGGTTTCGAATAGATGTCTCGCAGTTGCTCAATGTACTCAGTTCGCGCTTCGGGCGTACGCTCTTCGCGAGGGGGCTTGCGCTCGAAGAAACCACTTCGTCCGCGAGTAATTCGATTGCCGTTTTCGAGCGTTGTCGAATTGACTCGAGGAAGCCCGACCTGCTGCCGTTGGTCGGGCATTCCTCGAGGTTCAGTCGCATCAGCGACTTTGCTTTCGTTCACTTCGTCAGAATCGTGGCGACGCACTTCGGATGCAACCACACTCATTGCGAGTAGGGTGAATAGAAGTAGGCAGACACGAATCAGGTGGCGTCCTTGGAACATTTCGATCAAAGGGAGGAAAGTACTAGGATTGAATGGAACTTGCAATGCGACGCACACCGAGTCCTGCGAACAGAGCGACCAGCCAGACCATGCTTGCTGGCTCGGGAACGGCCGTTACCGACTCGGGAGAAAGCGACGTGCTGCCGAACATGGTTTTCCAGAGTTGGTAGTCCTTAAGGTCGACCACTCCGTCGGCGTATCCATCCGCAGCAAGTTGTGAGCCTGTAGTTCCAAGAGAGTCACGCCACACGGTGTAGTCGGCCAGGTCCACTTCGCCGTCGCCGTTGTAGTCGCCTAGCAGCGTGGAGCTCTCAAAACCGAAGGCAATCAAAGCGTCCGATAGGAATTGGCCCGTGTACCGGCTCGTAAGATCACTTTCGTCGATGGTCTGGCCGAGGAGATGAATCCAAGAATCAGCAAAGGAGGTTAGATCCGCAAAGTTCACGATGTTGGCGTCGAAGGCGTCGGCCGGATACCCTGCGACGAAGCTGGCGATGTCGCCTGCCAACCAGGTTTCCGCGCCAACTCCGCCGTTCGTGTGATAGTATTGGTCGAGTGTATCCAGGTCGTCAAAATCAAGGCTGCCATCGAAGTTTGTGTCGCCAGTTGGGATATCAGCAAACTGTTGCAATACCTTTACATCTTTCCAGTCGACAGCCAAATTGCCATTCAGGTCGTAGCGATAGTCGTCTTCGTCGACGATTTGTTGGCCACGAATGGTCAGGGCATCGCTGAATGCGGAAAGGTCCGTGCTGTCGAGCGTGCCATTGCGATCAAAGTCGCCTGGTTCGAATGCGTTTACCCCTGCCACCAGGTTGAGAGGAGAACTCTCGGCATACATGATTTGAGTAATCGTGCCGGCAGTTGGGTGTTCGATCGTGCGAGTCTGCATGCGAAGGGTGTTCGAATTTGGATCCTCTCCGCCAAGCCCATCGCTTGTGAATGCGAGATCTCGTTCCGCGTAGCTAACCACCTTTGAAAGCCGCCCTTCGGTGTCCAATCGAAAAATACCACGACGATCGGGGCTAGAGTCGGTGCTGTTAAAATAGATGTTTCCGGACGTATCGCTGGTCATCGAACGAATGTCGGCAACATCGTCGCCGGTGAGTTCAAGAAAGTCTTGCAACGTTGCGGCCGAAACGGTTGTGGTCCTGGCACCAACGGTGGTGCCATCGTAGGTAAAAGTGTCGATCCCCCCATCATTCACTTCGGAGGCCCCGCTAATGTATATCGTGTCTACTCCATCAATACTACGAACTGCTGGTTCGATATTCGTATCCCGATCTCCAATCAGCAGTTGGGTGACATCGCCTGAGATGGGATCCAGTTTCCAGATGCCACCGAAGTTGGTGCTCGAGTCGGCAAAATACAAGCTTTGACCGTCGCCCGACCAGGCTCCTTGCCGTCCTTGGTTGCTACTTTGACTGGTGGTGTTCGCCGCGATTTGCATGTCTTCCAGCGTGGCAAGCGTCGTATAGACATCCCGCCCGTCTTCGCCTTGGAGGAAGTCAACGGCTTCGAGATTGTATTGGTAGAATCGTTTTGTTGCTGCTGAGTCGGTAGCCGATCCACCTGCTACCCGAGTGCGGCCATTGTCGTTGATTACAGCAAAGCTATAGGCTGGAATCGTGGTCGAACCACTGGTAATAGCTTGAGGATTGAGCTGGATGGCGCTCTGCAGGGGAGTGAGCACGCCCCGATCCGGATCGCCATCGCGATAATAGAGTTGCAGTTCGGTTTCGGTTACATATACCTCAGCACTGGGAGTCGCATCGATGCCAGAGATCTTACGCATCTGACCACCAGCGCCAAAGCCACTGACAAACATCGAATTGTCTGTTGGATTGTAGCCGAACGCAGCAATTGCATTGCCGCCTGTCGCGGTTTCGGAATCGACCAGGACCACCAGGTTGTCGATTTCGGCTACCGCACTGCTTGCGATTACGCAAAGCAATCCAAAAGCGATCGATCGCCAGTAGAGTGAATATGCAAACACGATTGAAACTCCGTGGTGAAAACTCAAGTAAAGTATTTGTGGATATCAGAAATGAATGCTGTTAAATCGACTTGTACTCTACGTGGCCATCCTGATAGAGCACGTTGTACCCACGACTGCGTAACGAGCCATGAGGGTAGACCCTCTCCGACGAGCGGATGGTGTACCCAGAGAAAGGTCCACGAAACCCACTGAGACCTGGCTTAAGGCTGAAGTTATCCCATACCCAGATCGAAGTTTTAGGATTTGGAGGAATCCGTTTCTTGAGGCTGGCTGCAACACTAAACGCATAGGTATTGCCGTAAAGAAGCATGTCTTCCGTTTGCGAGGCGCAAGTCCAGATGCCAGCTCGGGGTTCGATGAATCCTTCTTCTTCGAATACCGCTTGC
The DNA here is from genome assembly GCF_007748035.1 of Aeoliella mucimassa. NCBI lineage: Bacteria > Pseudomonadati > Planctomycetota > Planctomycetia > Pirellulales > Lacipirellulaceae > Aeoliella > Aeoliella mucimassa. The sequence continues at coordinate 4,329,450 of NZ_CP036278.1, read as the reverse complement.
AGGCCATAGGTCTCTGGTAGTGCCGCACGATCGCTCAGGGATTTCATGCCTGGTGCCATGCGGAAGGAGAAGTTGCCAGTGATGTCGCCATCCGGAAAGTGCCCGTCATTGACATCGCGATACACCTGTGTCAGCAAGCCAACCTGCCTGAGGTTGTTCGTGCAGGCGGTGAAGCGGGCGGACTCGCGGGCGGCCTGGATAGCTGGCAACAGCATGGCTACAAGCACACCAATCACCATGATGACCACCAGCAACTCAACCAAGGAAAAACCGGCCCGCTTAGCTAGGCATGGCATCTTTGGCATTAATACCTGGTTCGTAACAACGATTGGAGGAACCATATTCTGCTGCGGGAGTCCGAGTTGCTCGGGTAACCTTCATTGCTGACCGCTTTGCCGCTAGAGGGCGTGGTGGCGGACAAAAGTAAGGCTGGTGGGGAGGGGGGTGTAGTTGAGAACGAGTCTCAGTAGGCGGGATTCTAACAGCTGATGTTTTATTTGCAAGTGGCTATGTGAATATTCTCTTCCGCTTTAAATGCCTGAATGTCAGGGGGTATAGCAAGAGTGGCTCCATAGAAACCACGATTCGCTAGATCTGTCGTTCGAGAGGAAGGAGAGTATGTGATGCCAAGCAGACAGAGTTGCGCGGTTAGCAAAGCACTGATGATTGCTCCCGCAGGACCAATGCGGATAGCCGTTTTCGCCGATCATTTCGGATAACGCGGAAACCTATCCCCACTCACTTAGCAGGTAAGTCCATGGTCCAGCAGCTTTCCAAACTCGCGACTTGGGCGACGATGCTTTCCTGCTTCCTAGCGTCGTCGACGAACGCACTCGGGCAAGAGTTAAACGAATGGCAATCGTCGCCTGCGGCTTACTTGGAGCTTCCGCAGCAAGGCATGCCGGGGCAACTCATCATGCCGGATGGCACCGCTTACCAACTCGTCGAACAACCCGATGTGACCTACTCGCTCAGTAGCGAAGCTATGGGCATGACACCCAGCTCGGCGCCCGCTTCTGGTGGAGCTAGCGACAGTGCCAAGCAAGACAACGGAACCAATCCCGCTCAAAATATCACGACTTGTATCGTCAGCAATGAGTACTACGAGTTGGATGGTGGAAACCAGATTAACACCAGCTACGCCCGCTTGAAGTTTCCGATTTACGACAAGCGAGGTTCGTTGCTGGTGGAGGTTCCCTTTACCTACTACGACTTTACCGCCCAGTTTCCGGAGTCGCCGGAGGTCGGTGGCATCGGCGACGTGAAGTTTCAAGTGAGTTACAACACCTGGACTTCGTGCGATAAGAAGCTGACGATGATCAACTTCCTGGAGTTCTACGTTCCTAGCGCCGACACCGTAGCGGTCGGCGTTCCGCCGGGGGGCAACGAGCTTACCGCTTTCAATGTTGGTACAGGAAAGTACGTGCTTGGCCCTGGGATGGGTTTTGTTTACATGGCGCAGCCCAACTTTATTATCGCCCCGTTGTATTTCTACGAGACCTCCATCGCTGGCGATGGCGACCGTCCGATGATCCGTCGCGGGAAGTGGCGCATCTTTGCCATGTATGCCTGGCAGTCCGGCGCTTACATCTTGCCAGAGTTTCAGATCGTCACAAACTATAAGACCGGGAACAACGATACTTACATCGCTCCCGAGTTTGGATACAGCAGCAAGGGCACGACGCTCTACTGCAAGCCTGGTGCTGGGTTGAGTCCCGACCAGAACGATCGCCAGTGGGGCTTCGAGCTCGGCATGCGGGTGCAATTCTAGCTGGAGAATGCCTAGCAGCGATGCCGGTTTTCGAGCGAATGGGAGTGGGGAAGACCGCCAGGTGGGGCCCGTCCTTCCCTTGTAAGCCTCGCGCGTGTTAGGCTATTCCGCTCCCCGATCGGAAAGGGGAGACTCGTTTTTTAGGAGGTGCTTTGTGAGCTAGAGACCCGCCATGGACCAAGCCTCGCTGATTACGTTCATTACCGAGATGTTTACCATTCTCAATCCCATCGGCAGCGTGGCTATCTACGCCGGCATGGTAGCGAATCGCGCGCCGGCCGACCGCCGCAGCGTGGCGATTAAAAGCTCGATTGCAGTCGGGGTAATTCTGATTACCACCGTCTGGCTCGGCGAGACGATCCTTCGCATCTTCGGCGTGCAGATCCCTAGCCTACAGGTAGCCGGCGGCATCATGATTGCCTCGATCGCCTTGTCGATGCTGCGAAGCATCCAAAGCCCAATCCATAGCACCAAGAAGAACGGCGACCCGCCGCCGCCCGATCAGGACATCTCGGTCGTCCCGCTGGCGATGCCGATGGTCGCGGGGCCTGGCTCGATGGTCACGGTGATCGTCAACACGCATACTCATCGCGGGGTGATTCCCAACCTCGAGATGTCGGCCGTCTGCGGACTGATGGCCGCCCTAATTTGTGCGGGATTCCTGTCCGCCGGGCCGATCACCCGAGTGCTCGGAACCAAAGGCATGGACATCGTCACCAAGTTCATGGGTATGGTGCTGCTAGCCATCGCGGTGAGCATGTTCGCAACAGGAGCCACCGGGCTAATGCCCGGGCTGGCCGGCATGGTTCCCGCTGCTCACGAAACCGCCGAGTAAATTCGCGGGCGATTACGGTTTCTTGATTGTAATTGGCCGCGCGGGCAGGTATAGTGTATATGTGTTTATCGTCGTGAATTTTGGAGGATTCTCGGTGTTGATCGCAGTAGCTATCGCTAAAAAGAATTGCTGAACTCGCTCATTCTGAAAGTGAGGAAACACCTTCAAGAGATTAGCGTTGAAAATGCTTTCGCAACCTGAGGTAGAACGCTAGTTGATTGGGTGGATGTAGCTAGTTGGGTTCAGCTAGGGTAGAATTGCGTGGAAATCGCACCTCTAAAAACGAGCCTCTCTTAAAGGGTAACATGATGTCTTTAAGTGACTGTCTTCGAAGCTTGTTGTTGGGACCATTGTTTTTCGTTGTTGTTTGTTTCCACATAATCGACGAATGCAATGCTGAGCAGGAGGATGCTCCTCCTGCCGAAAAGCAGGAAGAACCAACGAGCACGGATGAAAACGAAGAAGGGGCTTCCGAAGAGCTTGATAAAATTCGAATTCGAAAGGGAGAAGAGTACTATGTAAATCTAGCCAAGCTTGGAGATAAGTCGGAACTATACTCGCAGATAATGAAGTTGTACCGTAATAAGCTCATCGACGGTATCGACGATCCTGATGACGTGCAAATGGTCTTAAATGCTTGTGCTTGGATGGCAGAAGCTCCAACAGTGCCTAACATCCGCGCACTTGCCTTGAGAGTTGATCTTCAGCATCAGGGCGGTTTTAGCTACGCAGGAGGTCTTCAAGATCTTGCGAGAATAATGATTGGTAGAACCCAAATGAAATATCCTTGTGTGAAATCCATCTGCAAAATGGGGGAGCCGGCTATTTCAACACTGAGAGACTTTCTTGCTACGACTAGCTCTCTAAGCGATGAGCAGATAGAGCTGTTAGTTTACTGCATCTTGGAAATACGAGATCACGGCTTGGATGGGCAAAGCGTAGGTGTTCTCGATAAGGAAGATCGAGATCGTCAAATGCAGCTAGTGAAGGACGCTGCCAAGAGTAGTACACTTCCAGCGTCAGAAATAGCACAGCGTCTGAGTACGGTAAGCTACTTTATGGAAGAAATTGATCTAACGTTTTACAATTCAATGGGTATCTCTCCTGAAGGAACAGCACCACCTGCTCGCAGCGTTGTCTTTCCACAGAAAGCGACCGAGTAAATCCGCGGGCGATTGCGGTTTCTTGATTGCAATTGGCCGCGCGGGCGGGTGGGGTATGTGTATGTTCAGTGTGGTGAGTTTCCATCGATTCTAACACTCAATCACCGTAGGAGTTGTCCTATGTTTAGCTTGCCGAAGCCAGAATTCTTCTTGTCCGATTCTCGCGGCCGAAGTTACTAGCACCGCTGGCCAGGCAATCGTTAGCCATTCACTGGTGCCGAGCATCATGGCTACGCCGACTGGGAGCAGCACGAGTCCTAGTTCTGCTGGGTGACGCAGCCAGTTGTACAGACCGGTGCGAACGACTTCGACTTGTGGTTGGAATCCGTCGCTAAAGCCGGAGCCGAGTTGTGCGATCGCCGACCGTCGCAGGACTCCAGTCATGACGAGCACCAGAAAGCCGGTTGCCACCATAAACCAGTGTGGGCGTTGGTGGTCGAGGCCAGCGGCTGCGATCAGTCCTGCGAGCGACACCAAGAGCACCAAGCCCTGCATGGCATTGAAACGCGTGGCCAGACGGTCGTTCTCCGTAGAGCCGGTCGATAGCACTCTCGCTGAACTTTGGGCAGCAAGTTCCATCACCACGACCAGCGACAAACCAGCAAGGGCTCCCCAAAACTCCATTCCACGCAACACTTCGCCCCGCGTCACCAAGACGGCTGGGGCTCCCACTAGTATCGCGTTGCAAGCAACCGCCACGGCGGATCGCAAGTACCAGCGGTGCTGCATGTTAACTCTCAACCGAACTGAGGAACTTCTTAATCGCTTTCTTGCGGAAGCCCAGGATGTTTCCAGCGGAGTAGAGCATCTTGATTTCTTCGTCCAGCAACCGGCCATCGGCCGCGGCAACCTGGTGAAGCCCATGAATTACCATGCCACGACCATCGTCGCTCAGCCCGTCGGCCACTGGATGAAGAGTGTTGTCGAGCGAGTCGCCAACGCACTTTTGAACCATGTCGCGAATGTCGTCGGTTTCGAACGCCTTGCCCGACATGTTGGTCATGATATCGGCAATCGTGTCGAGTTCCTGCATGTTCGCCGGACCATCGGCCAGGGCGATCACGATCATCGAGCGGAACATCGCCTGCATGAACGCAGCGTGGAACTTCTCGTTCTCTACTTCAGGATCAAGATAGCGAGCTCCCTCGTCGAATGTGCCCGAGCAGTTTTTGCACTCAAGGTACCGTCCCGCTTCGCCCATCGGAATCAGGGGAATAAAGTAGAGCGTAAAGAAACGACGTACTCGAATAATATCAAATGGCTTATCTCGTCCGCAGCGAGGGCAATGGAAGTGCCCCGATTCGACCTTTGAATTCAGCCCTCTCGTCCCGAAAATAATCATGGAAAGTTTCGACCTCTTGCAGACCATGGCAACTGTAAATGATACGGACATTCATTAACGAATCGTGCGGAATTACACAAGTACAAACAGGTATTTACCCCAATTGGGGAGTTGAGGGTCTCGTTAATTAGAACCGAAAAAGTGAGAGAAAAGTGCTAGTTTTCGGGCAGCAGCGACTCGGTGAAGTTTCAGGGAAAAATGCTTGCAAGTGGCCAGCTCGGCGGGTAGAGTGTACGTGTGTTCATAATTAGCATCTCGAGGGGCACCCATGCTTGCACGTCTGCATACCTTTAGTCTGGTGGGGATCGAAGCACTTCCGGTCGTGGCCGAGGTCGATGTGTCGGGCGCGGCGATGCCGAAGACCATTCTGGTCGGCCTGCCTGAAGCGGCGGTTCGCGAAAGCACGCACCGCATAGAGCGGGCGATGGTGAACAGCGGCTTTGTGCGCCCGCAAGATCGGGTCGTGATCAACCTTGCACCTGCCGAATTGCCAAAACAAGCGGCCTCGTTCGATTTGCCGATCGCCTTGGGCGTGCTGGCCGGCAGCGGGCAGATTGGTTCGGAGCGATTGAGCGAATACGCGGTGGTCGGCGAGTTGGCCCTCGACGGTACCATGCGACCGGTCAAAGGGGTGCTCTCGATGGCCATGGCTGCGGCGAAACTCAAAGGGGTTTGCGGAATCGTGGTGCCGTCGGCCAACGCTCCGGAAGCCGCGGTGGTGGAGGGTTTGGAGGTGATTGCCGTCGATAGCCTTACCCAAGCGGTCGGTTTCTTCAGCGGCAACATCGATATCGAACCGCAACCTTGTCGCATCTACGAGTTGTTCGACGAGCACGGCAGCTACGACATCGACTTCGGCGACGTGCGCGGCCAGGAAATGGCCAAGCGGGCAATCACCATTGCTGCTGCTGGAGGGCATAATTTACTGATGCTTGGACCGCCAGGATCCGGCAAGACAATGCTTGCCAAGCGGGTGCCGACGATTCTGCCCCAGCTCACGCCGGAGGAGTCTGTGGAGACCACCCGCATTTATAGCGCAGTGGGCCGGCTCAAAGCGGGCGAGCCGTTGCTAGCCCGACGACCGTTCCGGTCGCCGCATCACACGATCAGCAACGCAGGCCTGGTAGGGGGAGGTTCAACTCCCGCCCCGGGGGAAATCAGCCTGGCGCACAACGGGGTGCTGTTTCTCGACGAGCTGCCGGAGTTCAATCGTCAAACACTCGAAGTGCTACGCCAGCCGTTGGAAGATGGCTCGGTAACGATCAGCCGAGCGTTGACCTCGACGACGTTTCCTGCCGATTTCATCTTGATCGCTTCGCTCAATCCATGCCCCTGCGGTTTTCGCAACGATCCCCGCCGGGAGTGCCAGTGCACCGTGATGCAGATCGAGCGATACATGGGCAAGATCAGTGGCCCGCTATTGGATCGAATCGACTTGCACATCGAAGTGCCGGCGGTGCCGTTCAAGGAATTGACTTCCAAGCACGATGGGACAACCAGTGCGCATATGCGCGACGAAGTGTCGGCCGCCCGCGAGTTACAGACCGATCGTTTTACCAAGTCGGCGACGCGCACGAACGCTCAAATGACCTCGCGACAGATCCGTCAATGCTGTCCACTCGACGAAGTCTGCACGAATCTGCTGAAGCAGAGCATCAACGAATTGGGGCTCTCCGCCCGCGCGCACGACAAGGTGTTGCGTGTCGCACGTACGATTGCCGATTTGGAGCGAAGCCCCGCGATTCGCCCGGAGCATTTGAGCGAAGCGGTGAACTATCGCATGCTCGATCGAAATTTATGGCGGTGAGCTATCCCACCAAACACGAGCGCGCCGAACGCGAGCGTTAGCCAGCTGGCAGGTTCGGGTACCACGGCCTCGGTGTATCGCCAGTACAGAATGTCGTGATTGGCCCAGTCGGAGCCGGTCCCGCTCGTAAAGCCAACGTACGCCTGATCGCTTCCCCCCAGAATGGAGTTTAAGTCCATGTCAAAACTCAGCATCGGCACGGCCGGCAGTGCCGGCTCGGTCGTGCTATTGTCCTGGGCGATGTAGACATCGATCGTGTTGCCATCGTAAATCACCCACGACCACCAACGGTCGCCATCGTCGAGTTCGGGACCTGGCAAGTCGGTAGTCGCTGCGTTCGAGTCGCCGATGATCGCGGTGGGACCCTGTCCCGCGGCGGCGTGATTCACGTTGCCATTTAAATCGATGCCTATATGGCTCTGGCTTGGATCGTTATTGCCAGCATTGCCCCACGTATCGTATTCCACCCCGATGGAGGTTCCGATATTTGCATAGCCAATTCCTTGTCCCGCGGTGCCAACGGTGTTGGCGATGTTCTGGACCACGAACACAAAACCATCCGCGCCCGACTCGTTGTTGAAGTCGAACACCGGGCCGCCTGGTTCCGTGATGCGAAAACTGAAGATGCTTGAGAACTCAGCGGTCGAAACCTTGTCGAGCGAGAATGCACTCCCAGCCCGATTGCCGATGGCCGGAGTGAGTCGCAGTACCGTGCCGTCAGAAGTGGCTGCGGTACTCGCGGCAGCATTGAGTTGCAGCGAAGAAGTGTCGCTGAAGCCGTTGTAGATCACATCGGCCTGGGCCTGAAGGCATGTGAGCAGCAGCCCTAAGATCATGAAGCACGCCGCAATGGTTTTTGTCATCAGCTTTCTCCCCAGAAGCAATGGAACCGATATCACAGATGTGAGCTGCTTATGTTTTACTAGCGGGTAACAGTGTATCAGTTGTGGCCCGGATGTAAATCAGTGGATGATGTGGACGGCTGAAATCTTAGATCATGTAGCTGATTGATAAAGATCCGCTATCGAATCGCTTGCACGTTTGCGCATCTTGTTGCGTTTAAGTGCCGCTGTCACTCATGAACATGACGAGCGTACGCAACGTGCTGAAGGCTTGCGTTTCTCAGATTCAACACGACAGGTCTCCATTCGACATCTTCAGCTGTAGTTCGCGCCAAGTTTTAGTTTTCAGCCGCTTCGAGAGATTACGCATGTTAAGGTTTTCTGCAGTGCCTAAGTTCGTTGCGCGACTAGCCCGAAGCTGGATGATGCGAAACACTGGACTGGATATCATGCGGTTTGTGGCGGTCGCGCTCGTGCTCGGGCGGCACCTGCACCTGCCCGATCAGCCAAACGTGGTACTGGCCACGTGGTATCGCGGTGGCTGGGTCGGAGTTGACCTGTTCTTTGTGCTCAGCGGTTATTTGATCGCGACGCTACTTTTTAAAGCGTACGAGCGAACCGGCACGATCGATGTTCGCAAATTCTTGATCCAGCGCGGCTTGAAGATCTTTCCCGCGTTCTGGTGTTTTCTGCTCGTGATGCTTTGCGTTCAGGTGTGGTACATCCATCGACCACTGTCGCTATGGCCGATTCTGGGTGAGTTGCTCATGATGCAAAATCATGTCGGTAGAGTATGGAATCACACCTGGTCGCTGGCGGTGGAGATTCACTTTTACCTATTCCTCTCGCTGCTCTTTGCCTTGGCGTGCTACTTGCAACCGAAGCAGCGATTCGGTTTCGTGCCTTACGTGTGCGGAGCCTTGGCGGTGCTGTGCTTAGCTGCGCGGTACTACACGGTCTACGCTTCAGATCTCGACGTGCTGAGCATTCCACTTATGGGGACGCATTGCCGGATCGATTCGTTGTTTTTTGGGGTGTTAGTCGCCTATCTGATTACGTGGAAGCAACTCGATGTCCGCTTGAAGAGTCTGCATACAGAGTGGTTGGTGATTGCTGGATCGATGCTGTTGCTGCCTGCGTTTATCAGTCCTCAAGATAGTTATCGGTGGGTAATCGTGTTCGGAGTGATTCCGTTTTACCTCGGCAGCGGTCTGTTATTGTTGGCCTCGCTTCGATTGGAGACCACCGACTCGAAGCTGCTGTCGGGCATCGCAACTTTGGGGGCAGCCAGCTATTCGATTTACCTGTGGCACATGCCGATCAATCTGTGGGCAATGTACGTGGTTCCTGATCTTCATCAGGTGCACTACTGGCAAGTATATGCCAGCTTGTACTTGGTCGGATCGCTGGTGATTGGATGGTGTTTGAATCGCTGGATCGAGATGCCGGTACTCGCGCTGCGCAACAAAGTGGCTCCCCGCACAGTGACTGTGGTTCCCACTCCGGGCGTGGCCTAACGAGTTGCAAGAGTCACGGTTACTCGTCGTGCTCCAGGAGGCCGCGAGCGCGGGCCTCGGCAAGATGCATGGTGCCGACTTGCGTATCGAAGTGGTTGTCGAAATGGGTGATCTTGCCATCGCGAACCACGTAGCGATGCCAGACCCATACTGACGGGGCTGGCATACCATCGACTGCAGCAATCGCTTCGCCCCAGGCGACAACCTCGTCGCCGGAGGTGGCATAACGAATGCTGTTTAGGAAAGGGTCGTGCTGCGGAGTGAGAATCGAAAAGAAGGTCGTCAAAAATGCATCGAGCCCTTCGTGGCCATGCCAGGTGCCAGCGAAGGGGACTTGCTCGGGCTCACCCGCGCACCATAGCACAAGTTCTTCGCTGATCAGATGTGGAACTTCGGAAACGGTTGCCTGAAAGTACTTGTTAATCGCCTCGATGAACTGCTGAACGATTGAGAGAGGAGTTGCGGTGAGTTCTTGGACGCTCACCAGCGCGCGGTCGGTGCTCAGCGACTTGGCCAGCACATGGATGGTTTCGGGAAGGAGCGTTCCACCCGACTCGGCCTTTTGAATGAGGCGCAGACTGTAGCCAGACCGATTTGCCAATTCTCGCTGAGTCCACCCGCGAGACTGTCGGAGCGAACGTATTGCTTCGCCGTTGCAGGGTCTGAATCGTGGTTGATTGTTCGGTTTCGAGTCCATCCGACCTGCAGCGCGACCGTTAGAGAAGAACAAGAGCTAGATAACAGTTGCCAGAGACGGTCGCCTGAATCGTTTCCGACACGATGAAGTATCAAATCATAGGTACAATCTAGGATAACGACGAGCGATAAACCTGGAGAAATCACACTAACGTTTGTAGATGATCTCTACCAGATACATTAACAACAAAAGTTATGCGGATACCCTCAATCGAGATTCGTTTTCTTGATAACCAATCTCATCTTGCTGTGGAGAGTGCGATGCATATGGGCGGCACTAACAGATTCACTTGCAATCTTCAGAAAATGTGAAAGAAAGTTGTTCAAACTCTATCCATCGAGTATTTGTTGACATGAGCACACGCTACTGGCTACGCTTGGGCACATGAAAGATGCCCCTCCGCCCAGTTTGATGCAACAGTTTGAGAACGCGACCACCATTGCGGTCGATTATGCCTGGGGCATCCCATTAGTCGCGTTGCTCATCGGCGGTGGGCTCGTGTTGACAGTCATGTCACGCGGCATCCCGCTAATGCGGTTCTGGCACGCCATCGCGATCCTGCGAGGCAAATACGACGATCCCGACGATCCCGGCGAAATCAGCCATTTGGCCGCTTTATCGACCGCCCTGGCGGCGACGATCGGCATGGGCAACATTGGCGGCGTTGCCATCGCGATTTCGAAAGGGGGCCCAGGAGCTATCTTCTGGATGTGGGTGGCCGCAGTGGTTGGTATGTCCACCAAGTTCTTCTCTTGCACCTTGGCCTGCATGTACCGCAAGATCGACGCCGACGGCATCGCCCAGGGGGGACCGATGTACTACATCGAACTCGGGCTCGGGCGGGCGGCTAAACCGCTCGCGGTGTTCTTCGCCGTGTGCGGGTTGGTCGGGTGCTTGGGGCTGTTTCAGGCCAATCAACTCTCCGCGATTCTTCTGGAAAGCAGCCAGGTTCCGAATTGGGTGTCGGCCATCGGAATCGTTGTTTGTGTGTCGATTGTTATCCTCGGTGGACTCAAGCGAATCGCACTCTGGAGCGAGAAGTTGGTGCCTGCGATGTGTGTACTTTACGTGCTTGCTTCGCTGGTGATCTTGTTGATGAACGCACCGGAGATTCCCCATCTGCTCTTGAGTATCGTCACCAAAGCATTCGGCTGGAGTGCTGTGGAAGGAGGAGCGATAGGTTCGGTGATTATCATCGGCGTGCAGCGGGCGGCGTTTAGCAACGAAGCCGGCATCGGTACCGCGCCGATGGCTCATGGTGCCGCCAAGACCGACGAGCCAGTCCGCGAAGGCCTGGTTGCCATGCTTGGCCCGATGATCGATACGCTCATTGTTTGCACGATGACCGCGCTGGTGATTCTTTCGAGTGGAGTAAATCTGCAGAACGTGGATGGTGGTTCGAAAGAAGGCGTCATTCTCACTGCCCACGCGTTTGGCACAGTTCTCGGTCCATCGGGGCGATGGATCATCGCAACGACCACCGTGCTGTTTGCGGTATCGACGATGTTCGGCTACGCCTACTATGGGCGTAAGTGTTGTGCTTATCTAGTCGGGCCGCAACGCAGCAAATGGTACAACTATTTCTACATCGTCGCTCTCGGGCTGGCGGCCATTTGGTCGGCCGACATGGTCGTGAACATCCTCGATACGGCCTTCGCCATGATGGCGATTCCCAACATGATCGCCGTGCTGCTGCTATCGCCGCGGGTGATGGCGGCCGTGAAGGACTACTTCGCCCGCTTAGATGCCTAGCGAGGATTAGTCCAAGTGCTCTCTGAACTTAGCTACCCGACGGGAGCTACGTCGACCGAGACGTTGAGCGTGTGATTGCCGCCGCCGACAAACACGCCTTGCACCGGGCAGACGTCGCCGTAGTCGCGTCCGTACGCCACGGTAATATGATCGGTTTCGGGGATCACATTGTTCGTGGGATCGAAGTCGATCCAGGGCTCGTCGCCACTGCAATAAACGGCTAGCCAGGCATGCGAAGCATCGGCGCCTACCAGGCGAGGCTTGCCCGGCGGGGGGATGGTACGCAGGTAGCCGCTCACGTAACGCGCCGCCAGCCCTAAGGAACGCAGGCAGGCGATTTGCAGATGGGCGAAGTCCTGGCACACGCCCTGACGTTTTTCGAAGACCTCGGCCACCTCGGTGTTGACCGTGGTCGACTGTGGACGATACTCGAAATCGTCGTAGATGCGTTTGGTCAAGTCGATGCACGCTTCCACGATCGGTCGCTGTGGTGTAAACGACTGGCGAGCATAGTCGGCCAACACCTTCTCGGCCCGACAGTAGTCCGAGTCGTATGCAAACAGTCGGTTCACCGCTGGCATGACGCTTGCCGGATTACGAAGCATGCTGGCGACTTCTTCCCACGGTTTCGATTTCGCGGGGTCGGCCACTTTGTCGGGAGCGGTTACTTCGACATCACTCGCCGCGGTGACTGATAGGTGCTGGTGCGAATCGATCAACGAGAAGTAATCGACCGCATTACCAAAGTAATCGACCATGATGTCGACCATCGCTGGTTCCGGCAGTACCATCAAGCGATAGTTCTCACAGGTCTGCCAGGCGGTCGTGCGTGGTAGCAGGTGCAGTTTGTTCTGGCAAACCGGTACCGGTTCGGAGTAGCTATACTTCGTGGTGTGGGTAATCCGATACTTCATAGGACGTGTTGAGCAGCACCTTACTCTGATTCATCCGCGGGAGCCGTGGTCGACATTCTTCGCGAGGGCCCCGCGTGCACCAAGTATCGCAGCGATAGTTCTCGCGACAAGCCCTGTAGATCGCGATCGAGGGAATGGATCAACTCAGTAAGTGCTTGACGTTCACCCATCGCAAATGCTTCGCAAACCTGCACCACGTCGAGCATGCGTACGGAGTGCAACATCTTCAATATGAGTCGTTCGTGCGGCAGGTAGCTGGGCTTGCGAACATTGCCCGGCAGTTCTTCCACCTGCTGCTGAAGGGTAACCAACTGGTAAGCGATACTTCGCGGGTTCGATTCGTCGGTCACAAGCAGATCGATCACGGCCGGCAGTTGGACGTTGGCTCGGTAGCGAGCGCGGTACGTCATCAAGCTGTCAGCAATCTCGACCACCGCTTCCATGAGGTCTTGCGTGGGATTCGCTACCTCTACCAGGCAACTATCGAGTAGCTCGGTCGTTTGCAGGCCGCGTTCCAGGCGTCGGCCCAGATCGAGGAACCGATAGACGTGCGAGCGGGTCATGCTCTCGACGCTCAAACCTTGAATGGCGGCCAAGTCGGCCACCAGGCTGTTGAGTAAGTGGAGCATGTCGGTGAGATCCATTGAGCCCGAGGGGTCGGACTCGCAGAACGTTTGGTCGATGTGCACCATGATGCGCCAGGAATCGGTCGACATGCGGTCGCGAACCAGCGACGCGGTGTGCACCATGCTATCGACCTGAGTCCTCAACGAACCTGGTTGCTGGCGATCGAATACCTGACGGGGAAGGGCGGTTTCGATATCGGGCAATCGCCGACGAATGTCGTCGAGAGCGAAGCCTGGCTCGATTTGTCCCTGGGCGGCAAGCGAGCGAAGCAGAAGCCGGGCGGTGGTGTCGGAGCCGACCGACGATTCGCTGGTGAGCCGCAAAATGAACGTTCGCAGCTGGCGAGCAGCAGCATCGATTCGCTCGATGTACCGACCCAGCCAGTAAATGTTGTCGGCCACACGACTCGGCAGGTCGGCCGTGGTGCGGCGAATCACTACCGGCTCTTCGCGGGTTGCCAGCAGCGATACTTGTTCGACCGGTTGGCTGCACTGTACCCAGGCATCTTTGCTGCCGTGCGAAGTGGGAACGGGCAGCAAACCGTCGCCGGTTGGTGCCGATGTGCGTGCCAGTCCACCAGGCAGCACCTGGTAGTTGTTGTCGCTCTCGATGGCGAACGTCCGTAGTACCAAGTGAGCTGGCTTTGCGGTTCCTGCTTCCCATGTGGGGGTAGTCGAAAGCTGCAACTTCTCCTGAGCGACGTACTTTGTGGGATTCGCCTTGATCAGCTCTCGGCGCTTCTCGATGGGGAGTTGGTTGAACTCTCGTTCCTGCCCGTGACCATTGCCACGAGTGCGAAATGCTGAAATCACCACGTATTGATCGAGGTTGGCCAGCACGCGGTCGAGCGACGAAGGTTCACCACACCACCAGCTTGCGACGCCAGGAAGTTGCAGGTCTTGCTTGAGTAAGAAACTGCAAAGCCGGGGCAAAAAGGCCATGAACACCGGCGACTCCACCAGCCCGCTGCCGAGTGGATTGACGACAGCCACTTCGCCGCTACGGGCGGAATGCAACAGCCCGGCGACGCCGAGTTGCGATTCGTCGCTGAACTCCAGTGGATCGCACGATTGGCTGTTTGGCCGGCGAAGCAACACATCGATGCGACGCAGCCCGTCGAGTGTCTTAAGCCATACTGTGTTGTCCCGTACCGCCAGATCGTCCCCTTCTACCAGGTTGTAACCGAGGTAGCGGGCGAGGTAAGCATCTTCGAAGTAATTCTCGTGCTGCGGACCGCGAGTGTAGACAGCGATGCGTGGATTCTCGCGCTCGTGCGGAGCTAGCGATTGCAGTTTCTCTTTGAACTTGATGAAAAACGGAGCCAGGCGTTCGACATTGCAGCCGCGGAATGCCTCGGGCAGCATTCGAGAAATCACCACCCGATTCTCCAAAGCAAAGCCCATGCCCGAGGGGGCTTCGGTGCGGTCGGCCATCACCCACCATCGGCCATCAGGGGCACGCCCTAGATCGACCGCGTAGAAGGGGAGGAACGAACCGTTGGGAGGCGCCTGGCCGTGGAATGGCAAACGGAAGCCGGTGTGGCCAAACAACATGCCAGGGGGGAGCACCCCTTCGGATAGCAGCCGCTGTGGACCAAGCAGATCGGCCAACGTTAGCTGCAGCACCAACGCACGTTGGGCGATGCCGGCCGAGACTTGTTGCCACTCTGGTTCGTCGAGCAGTAGCGGCAGGGCATCCAGGTCCCAAGGGCGAGCGCTGGTGTCGAGATCGCCATACGCACTGTATGAGATGCCGTTCTCGTAAATCAGGCGTTGCGAGTGATTCCAACGCTTGGTGAATTCGCCGCTGGCCAGTGGATTGATGAGCGAGCAGAACTTCGCCCAGGTGGGGCGGACCTCGCCGGACGCTAATAACAGCTCATCGTGCCGGCCCGCGTGAGGCTGGTAGCCTGCAAACAGACCGCCCCGGCCACTCGCAGTGGGTACTGCGGCTGGTTGAGGTCCCGCCATGGACTGTTGTTGACTCTGCATTGTTTTGGGCCGCGCCGGCTGGTGCGGATTAGTTTCGTCCACGTCGCAAGTCGAGGGTCAACGGAAATTCCCTGCTCGGCGACGAAGGCTTTATTGTAGCAGGGCCGGGGGTATGCCCAAAGGCGAAGAATCGAGTCGCCCGGCGGCTCTCAGCTTCTAACGCATTTACCGGGAATGTCGCTGGATTCAAGCCACCAGGGTGTCCCACATGGTACTGGCAACCGCCGATCGAGCGGCCGAGCCACTCGTCGTACAGGTCGAACACCAGGGGGCCGTCGACGCCGAGCGTCGGGTGCAGGCAGCTCGGGGGCTGCCAAGCGCGGAAACGGACTCCCGCAATCGCCTCGCCTTCGGTGCCGGTTGGGTGAAGCGGAACCGTGCGGCCGTTGCAGGTCAGGATGTATCGCGGATCGGTAAGCCCTTGCACCTTCACCTGGATACGCTCAACCGACGAGTCGACGTAACGAGCGGTGTAACCGCCGCCAGGTTCTTCGCCGAGCACGTACCAAGGTTCCATCGCGCGACGAATCTCGATGTCGACGCCGCGTTGGGTGAACGAACCGATGTAGGGATAGCGGAACTCCAAGTGCGAGTCGAACCAATCAGATTCGATCGGGAAGCCTGCTTGGTTCATCTCGTCGATCACGTCGCAGAAGTCTTGCCAAATGAAGTGCGGCAACATCCAGCGGTCGTGAATCGTGGTATTCCAGCTCACCATTTCGTGCGTGTAAGGCTTCTCCCAGAAGCGAGCAACCAGCGCGCGAATGAGCAGTTGCTGAGTAAGGCTCATGCGGGCGTGGGGCGGCATCTCGAACGCGCGGAACTCAACGAGTCCCAAGCGTCCCGAGGTCGAGTCGGGAGAGAACAGCTTGTCGATGCAGAACTCGGAGCGGTGGGTGTTGCCGGTGCCGTCGACCAACAGGTGACGGAACACACGGTCCACCATCCACGGCGGCATCGTCTCGCCCGATTTCACTTGTTCGAACGCAATGTTGAGTTCGTAAATCGCATCCGAGCGGGTTTCGTCCACGCGGGGGGCCTGGCTCGTGGGGCCGATGAACTTACCTGAGAACAGGTAAGACAGCGACGGGTGGTTGTGCCAGAACGCGACGAAGCTCTTGAGCAAGTCGGGACGACGCAGCCAGGGACTGTCGGCCGGCGTGGGGCCACCGAGCACCACGTGGTTGCCGCCACCGGTGCCGGTGTGGGAGCCATCGAGGTCGAACTTCTCGGTGCCCAAGCGGGTTTGACGGGCGTCTTCGTACACGCCGGTGGTGATGTCGACCAGTTCGGTCCAGTCGTTCGCCGGATGAACATTCACTTCGATCACACCTGGATCAGGGGTGACCTTGATGTGCTGGATCCGCGCGTCATGCGGCGGCAAGTAACCCTCGAGCACCACCGGCATCTCAAGTTTCTCGCTGGTGTCTTCGATGGCCGTGATCAATTCGAGAAACACTTCGATGCGATCAATCGGCGGCATGAACACATGCAGTCGGCCCTTACGAGGTTCTACACACAGAGCGGTGCGTACCACGTTGTCCGGATCGTCGTAGCGGATATCGGCCCGATACACCAACGACTCGTCAGGAGTGCTGCTCGACGGATTGTTTTGCCAATCGTGTGGTTGGCCGGAACCGTTGCCCTCGCCATGGCGACCAGCACCACCGCCAGCAGCACCACCTCGGGCGCCGACGCCCGCGTATTGCTGCACCGGCGTTTGCCGGCGTGCGGCTTGTTGTGGGAAGCGGCTGAGCACCGTGGAATTGCCGCGCCAGGTCGACTCGGCAAACTCGGTGTGCTTGGGCAGGGCAGGGCGGGCGACCATGGGGTCGGCCTCGAAGTACTTGGTGGGGTACTCTTTTTCGTCTTCGTACATCAGCGACTGCAGGGGCAACCGGAAGCCCATCGGCGAGTCGCCGGGAATCAGGAACATATCCGCCGAACGAACAACCCATTCGCCGCTTCGCCAGGCAGGTGTGGGATCCCACCAGCAGTACTGCAGCGGTAGCACCATGCCGACCGGAGTGGTGAGGCCTTGCTCGTAGACGCGGGCGAAACGCTCGCGCTCTTCGATTTCTTCGAGCTTCGAATCTCGCAGGTCAACGTTGGCTGGCAGTCGTCGCTCGCGCCAGGCGTAGTACATGGCGTCTTCGTAGCCGGGCACCGCGTGTTCCACGTTCACCGAAAGTCGCTCGGCTAGCGTGCGGGCGAACAGCTGCGCGTCGTCGAACGTGTGACCGTAGTCGGTATCGGTGCGGGCAAACAACTCCTGGTTCTTCCAGATCGGTTCGCCATCCACTCGCCAATAGCAGTGCATCGCCCAGCGGGGGAGCGATTCGCCAGGGTACCATTTGCCCTGACCATGGTGCAGCAGGCCTTGGCTTCCGAAGCGGTTACGGAGTCGCAGCAGCATTTCGCCGGCGAGCTTCTCTTTCGTAGGACCAACCGCCGCGGTTTGCCACTCGTCGCCATCCATATCGTCAATCGATACGAACGTAGGCTCGCCACCCATGGTGAGTCGTACGTCGGCGTCGTGAAGATGGCGATCGACTTCGTGACCTAACGCTTCGATCTTCTGCCATTGCTCTTCGGTGTAAGGCTTGGTGACACGAGGATCCTCGTGAATCCGTTTGATCGACATGTCGAAATCAAACGTCACCTCGCACTTACCGAGGGCACCGGTGATCGGAGCCGCGGAAGTGGGGTGCGGGGTGCAGGCCAGCGGAATGTGTCCCTCGCCGGTCAGCAAGCCCGAAGTCGGGTCGAGACCCACCCAGCCTGCGCCAGGCAGATAGACTTCGGTCCAGGCGTGCAAGTCGGTGAAGTCGGCCTCGGGACCTTCGGGGCCTTCCAGCGGTTTCAGGTCGGCGACCAGTTGAATCAAGTAGCCCGAGACGAATCTCGTGGCAAAACCAAGGTGACGCAAGGTTTGAGCGAGCAACCAAGCCGAGTCGCGGCACGACCCGCTACCGAGCGTCAGGGTTTCTTCGGGCGTTTGCACACCTGGTTCCATACGAACCAAATAGTCGATGTCGTTTTGGAGGCGTTGATTGAGTTCCACCAGGAAGTCGATCGTCTTACGCGGGGTGCGATCGATCGAGGCCAGCAGTTCGTGGAACTTTGCCCCCGCCGGACCCTGGTTGAAGTAGGGCTTCAGGTCGCCGAGCACCTCGGTGGGGTACTCGAAGGGATACTTCTCGGCATCGGGTTCGAGGAAGAAATCGAAGGGATTGATGGAAGCCAGGTTGGCGACCAAATCGATCTCAATGCTCAGCTCTTCCACCGAATTGGGGAAGACGCACCGCGCCAGGTAGTTTCCGAACGGGTCTTGTTGCCAGTTCAGAAAGTGGTCTTCGGGGGTGACCTTCAGCGAATAGCTCTCGATCGGGGTACGACTATGCACCGCCGGGCGGAGTCGGATGACTTGCGGGCCTAGATTGATGCGACGGTCGTAGTGGTAGACGGTCTTATGATTTAACGCGACGCGGATGCTCATGAATGCTCTATCGGGGGTGGAACTTGAGCGCAATCGAGAAACCTAGAAAAGATCGTTTCTCAGTATGCTTTGATCCAACGCAGGGTGCGAAGCACCGCGCGCGAGATCGTTATGAGAGCGCTGATCTTTCCAGGTTTCCAAGACTCACGAGGTCGATTGACTTTGCGTTTGCGTTGGTTCCGCTGATTCGGTGTGCAAGCGAAAGAAATCGTCGTGAATCGCAGAGCCCAAGCCGTTCAGTTGTGATTGAAAACGGTCGATATATTCGTGCATTCCTTCGCGAATGATGTCATCGATGCTGGTGTAGTCTAGTTCCATTCTTAGTCGGCCCATACGCTGTTCCGACTGAAATCTGAAAGTTCCCATCGGACTACCCGTTATCTGACAAAGGGAGTGCTGAGCACGTACCAGGCAGAAGTGCATGGCCCGGGGGAACTCGGCATCCAGAATCAGGAAGCGGGCGACGTTTGTAGGGGTTATGCGGCCGTAGAGTTTACGATACATGGTTAGCGCGCTGGCCGACCGTAACAATGCGGACCACCGGACGACATCAAGCGAACCGCCTATCTCCTCGGCGGTGGGTAACAACAGGTAATACTGAACGTCGACAATGCGCGACGTTTTATCGGCACGCTCCATGAGCATGCCCATGCGGCCAAAGTGCCAAGCCTCGTTTTGCGACATCGTTGCGTCGGTCAGCCCCAGCAAGGTGTGGCTGGCGATCTTCACCGCGTCGCAGAAATCATTGGGATCCGATAGCGGTTGCCCTTGTCGGGCGGCCGAGCGGACTAGCAGGTAAAACGTATTAATCTGTTGCCACATCGGCACCGTGATCGTGTCGCGCACGCTGCGGGCGTTCTCACGGGCGTTGTTCACGCACGAGATAATCGAGTTGGGGTTACGCTGGTCGTAGGTAAGAAACTGCAGCACGCTCTGCCGAGTTGGCTGACCATACAGTTCCTCGAACAAGGCTTCGTCGCCGGTGGTATAAATGAGCGGTGCCCATTGATGCCCCAGGGCAGAGCCTTCGCCCAGCGTGAGGTTGTAGTTGACATCGATAAACCGCGCTACGTTTTCGGCACGCTCGATGTAACGTGCCATCCAATAAACTGCCTCTGCGACCCGACTAAGCATGCTCGCCCCCATAGGCGGCTGCATGATTCATGGACAATTGATGCGCTTCATCAGTCCGCAGAACCCATGTGTCCTTACTGCCACCGCCCTGCGACGAGTTGACGACCATGGAGCCTCGAACTAGCGCGACACGGGTCAACCCGCCCGGCATCACGTAAATGTCTTTGCCACACAGCACGAACGGCCGAAGGTCGACGTGCCTGGGCTCCAGTTGGTTGTCCACCAGCGTGGGAACCGTCGAGAGCTGTAGCATTGGTTGTGCGACGTAGTTTCGCGGGTTGGAGCGAATAAGGTCGACGTACTTGGCCCGTTCCGAGGCCGAAGCCTGAGGGCCCATCAAAATGCCGTATCCGCCCGACTCGTTGGTTGGCTTGACCACCAGCTTGTCGAGATTGGCAATCACGTGTTCGCGTTGCATGTCGTCGGAACACAAGTAGGTCGGCACGTTCGACAGGATGGCATCCTCACCAAGGTAGTACTTAATGATCTGCGGCACGTAGGCGTACACCGCTTTGTCGTCGGCCACCCCGGTTCCAGGGGCATTTGCCAGGGTCACGTTGCCGCGACGGTAGGCGTCGATCAGTCCGGGAACTCCCAAGCAGGAGTCTTTGCGGAAACAGGTGGGATCGAGGAAATCGTCGTCGATCCGGCGGTAAATCACGTCGACACGCTGCACCCCGTGGGTGGTCCGCATGTACACAAAGCCGTTGTCGACCACCAGGTCGGAGCCTTGAACCAGCTCGACACCCATTTGTTGGGCGAGGAACGTGTGTTCGAAGTAGGCCGAATTGTACACGCCAGGCGTCAGCACCACGGCGGTGGGCTCCACCGCATGGGCCGGAGCGCATTCGAGCAGGGTTTGCAGCAGTTGTTCGGGATACTCTTCCACCGGCACTACCGACATGCCTTCGAACACCTGCGAGAAAGCCCGCTTCATCACTTCGCGGTTTTCGAGCACGTACGAAACGCCAGAAGGGCAGCGAAGGTTATCTTCGAGCACGTAGATCGTGCCATCGTCGTGGCGAATCAGATCGACACCCGAAATGTGGCACCACACGCCCTCGGTAGGGGTGAAGCCCTGCATTTGCGGGCGGATGGTCTTCGCCGACTCCAACAGTTCTTTGGGAACCACCCCGTCTTTGAGGATCTTCTGATCGTTGTAAATGTCGGATACAAAAAGATTTAGGGCATGGATTCGCTGTTTCAGCCCTTGTTCCACCCGCTTCCACTCGTCGGCATCGATGATCCGCGGTAGTAGATCGAACGGCCACACCTTCTCGGTGCCATCCTCATGACCATACACGTTGAACGTGATGCCCATGTTTACGAGGTTTAGCTCCGCCGCCTGTTGGCGATCGGTGAGCTCTTGTTCGGGGATTTCTTGCAATCGAGCGACGAACTCCCGACAGGAATCGCGGGGAGTGCCCTCGGAACAGAACATTTCGTCGTAGCCAGCAGGGGCGTAATTCATCGAATAGGGCGTCTGTTTTGCGAAGGAAGACGAGTGGCGAAAGCGATCAATCTCTCCCGACTGCACAGAAACTGCGCACGACGGGGGTATTATCCGGGCAGCTTGTCGCTGGACAAACCATAAACACGGTAATTTTGCAATTTTTTATACAGCTAGCAAACACGGATTAAGCAGTGCAATATGCGTACCGCTCGGCGGTGCAAGCGTAAATGTGGGAGGTGTTTGCGGGTGTTGGCAATCACTATTCCTGGTGACGGATCGACCAATCGACGTTGTTGAAATCATCGATTTTGGGTAGCTTCGGATACCCTAACCAAAAAGGCACTCTCCCCCTTGGTGCCGCCGCCCCGCTGGCGCGACTCGATGTTCGTCTTGCGAACCGAGTTGGCCACTACCCCCGCATGGATGCAAGGGCCCGATTGGGATTTAAGGAAAAGCCCGGCGATGAAGATCCAACACCTCGCCTTCGATCGTTACGAAGGCCAAGACCCCCGTATTGCGCTCGACCTGACCAACGGACTGAACGTGGTCGACGCGCGCCAACCGCTCCTGGCCCGTCAGCTCGCCGATCTCGTCGGCCATGTGCTGTACGGTGCACGTGTTTGCGATCGCGATGCCATCGTGCACGATCACCCAGGCTATGTCGACGTGGATAGTAGTCTGGGACGTTTCCGTATGGAGCGTCACGCCGACCGTGCGAATCGCGGCACTTACACCGAGCCTCGGCTCACCGTGGCCCCGCTCGAAGGTCATCATGCCCAGCCCGGGACCGCTAGGCAGTTGCTCAAGGGCTTGTCGCCTGAAGTGGCTGCTCGCTTGTTGGTGCTGCGACGAAGCGACGACGATCAACTGCAGTGGTTGCTTTCCGAATCACTAGCCACCGAGCTGCATCGGATCGAGCGGGTGCATCCCGAGCACGTGGAGAGTCGTGACATCCCCCACGATGCGAGCGACTTGTTCACCACGCGCGATCGGTTGTCGCATCAGATTGAACTCTTGCTTGCCGAAAAACGGCGCAGCAGCGAGGCCCTCGAGGCGGCCATCAGCGAGTTAAGCCTGGAGTACGATGCTGCCCAGCATCGCCATGCGGAATGCCAGCACGAACTCGACGAAGTACTCGCCCGCCTGGCCGAACTGGAAACCCAACTGAGATACCACGAACTCTCGGAGTTCGTAGGGCGCACCGCCGACGAGGCGTACCATCAAGATCAACAGTCGCTACTGGCCGATCTCGACGAGGAGATTGCCAAGTGGCGTCGCGCCCTGGCCGAGCTTGAAGCTCGCGAAGCCCAGATTCGTCAGCAGCTCTCGCAGCGGCATCCCGATGATTCGTCGCCGCTGTTGCCGTTGGCCGACCAGCGGGCGGCGATCATGGTGGCCCACCGCCTGGTGGCAGATCTCGATAGCGAGGTCGCCCGCTACGCTCGGCCGAGCGATTCACACGCCTGCCTGTGCCGCCATACGCACGCCCGGCTGCATCCGTTGGTCGATACGCTGGGCCAGCAGATCGAGAAACTGGCCGGGCTGGTCGAGCAGTACGAAGCTGCGGTAGCCATGGACCAACTGAAGCTCGAAGCCGCGCATCTCGAGCGTTCGCAACAGGAACTGCGGGCGACGATCGATCACCTGCTCGATCGTCGGCAATCGCGGATGCGGACTTCGCGGGCACGCAACAAGGTCGAGGGTCTCGACGTGCAAGCGTTGCCTAAGGACTGGCAGCGGTTGCGCGAAGATCTGGAGAATCAGCGGGGCGATCTGACCGGGGAGTTGGAGGAAGCCGACCGCCACATCCACTCCCTGTTGTCGCGCCGTGATCGCTTGCATCATGAGCGTGCGGAACTGATGAACGATGCCAACCTGGTGCAACTGCGTCAGGATTTGGACGAAGTTACTCGGCGAATCGAAACTCACGCCCCGCGTTCGGCGTCGACCATCGGTTACTCGGTCGCACCTTGGCGGGCCTCGGACATTCTGGCCAAGCTCAGCGATGGACGGTTGCGTGAAGTTCGTCTCGCCGAAGGTGGCCGGCAGGCCACCGTGCTGAATCGTCACGGCAGCACCATTCGGCAGTCGGATCTGAACGAAGTCGACCGCCGGTTGCTATCGATCAGCCTGCAGCTGGCCGCCGTGGCCGGTGTTGCCCAGTGGGGGCTCCGCCTGCCGCTGGTGGTGGCCGATCCCTTTGCCGAACTCCCCGCAGCGGAATCGGCGATCCTGGCATTGGTGCTGCAGGACCTCGGTCGTGCAGGGCATCAGGTGCTGGTCTCCACCTCGTCGACCGCGGTGGTCGATCGACTCCGCTCGACGGGGCAAGCCATCCTGACCGTTGGTGGTCCGCAAACTCCCTCTACCAGTGAACCGGTGACCACCGGCCTGCGGGCGTTTCAGGCGAAGACCATTACCACGCCGATCGAAGTAGAAGAGGATCAAGAGGACAACGGTTGTGCGCTGTCGCTGGACGACTCCATCGACCGGTTTGCCGTGTTTGGCGAAGACACCAAGCAGCTCTTCAGTGCGATCGGAATTCACGAGATTCGCGACCTGCTCGACGCCGATGCCGACGACGTGTCGCACGCCTTGGATCGCACGGGGATCTCTGGTTCGATCGTCGAGCTGTGGCAAACACACGTGGCGATGCTGGTGTACGTACCCGATCTCACGTTGCACGACGCCCAGTTGCTCACCAGCGCTGGGGTTCGCAATCTGCAGCAACTGGCCGACGCCGATGCGGAAGAGCTACACGAAGCGATGGAAGAGTACCTGGCCAGCCCGCGGGGCGTGCGCTATCGGTCGCGGCAAGGCATGGGCCTTCGCCAAGTGTCTCGTTGGATTGCGAACGCGGGTAGCACCCGCGCACGTTGGGCCAGCACTCCCTATGCGAGTCGCACGGCCAATGGCACCACGCGAAAGGTCAGCCAAGCACCCGCACCGAACGGGCGGCGACGCAGTTCGACCAACGGCACGCGCCGCGCGGTTCCGAGTCGCAAAGAGCGGCCGCTGCGATTCCGATTGTCGCGCAAGAGCCCGGTGGTCGATGCTCCTAGCATCGGTCCCAAGACCGCGAAACGCTTGCAGAAGGTGGGCGTGCAGACGGTTGCCGACCTGTTGTCGGCCGACTGCGATGCCTTGGCCGAATCGCTCGACGTTCGCCATATCAACGCCGAAACATTGGTGACCTGGCAACACCAGGCTCAACTGATGTGCCGAGTGCCCGAGCTTCTGGCTCGCGACGTGCAGGTGATCGTCGGCTGTGGATTCACGACGCCCGAGGGAATTGCCTCGGCGAAAGCCAGCGACCTGCTGGAGTTCGCCAAGTCGTACCTCGCCACGCCCGAAGGAGCCCGTGCTCTTCGCAATGGCGAAGCACCCGACCTCGCACGCGTGAAGAAGTGGATCTACTGGGCGGAGAATCGTCGAGAGTTAGAAGCCGCTTAGCGGGGAGTTATCGGTCGGTGTGCTCACGGGACGATCGATTTCCCTGAGACTCACGCGCAACGAGCCGCTGTTTACTTTCCGCAATCGAACTATGCGACTGCTTCCGCATCGAGCAGGCGGCGCTTGGTCACGAGTCCGCCGGGAGCGGAGTAGCCTCCCAGGTGCCCGCCCGATCCGAGCACGCGGTGGCAAGGTACCACCAGTGGAAGCCGGTTATTGGCCATCACGTTGCCAACCGCCCGTGCTGCACCGGGGCTGCCAGCCTTGGCGGCCAGTTCGGCGTACGAGAGGGTCTCGCCCCAGCTCAACGCACGGCAGGCATCGACCACCGCTTGGCCGAAGCTCGTGAGGTGGTCGGTGTCGACCGGAATGTCGGCAAAGTCGCAAGACTCACCAGCGGCAAACGAGCGTAGCCGGCAACAGAGATCGCCCACCCAGTCGCTGAGCTCGTCCTGGTCGACCAGTTGCATGCGCTCGGCAGATACCACCTCCATCAACGCATCGAACGTCGGTTGCCCGAAGATCACGCGTGATAAGCGGTCGTTCGTCACGCCGACGGCCATCCAGCCCAGTTCGGTCTCGAAGGCAACCGCTTCGCAAAGCGACTGAGAAGTGGATACAGGGGCTTTGGTCTGAGGCACGGTTCGTCTCCACTTACTGGTTCGTCCCGACGAGCGGGAAAGCTACAAGTACGAGTGCGTCGGCCTCAGCAGCCAGGGCTACAGCCCGAGCAGACGATCGACGCTGGCCATCAGCCGATCCATGGGGAACGGTTTGCGGATGTAGTCGTCGACACCCAGCATCTCGGCATAAGCCTTATGGCGACTGCCTTCGTTGGCCGTGATCATAATGATGCGAGGCGGGTTTTCGCGGGTGCGGCGAAGCTTCTCGAGCACCAGGAAACCACTCCGCTTCGGCATCATCATGTCGAGGATCACCAGGTCGGGATCTTCGCGCTCGGTGATGGCCAAGCCTTGGTTGCCATCGCGGGCGACCAAGATCTCGTGCCCCTTGGCCTGCAGGGCCAGACGCAGCGATTCTATGATTTCGGCGTCGTCATCCACCAAAAGGATGCGCTTCTTCTTGTCGGATTCCGCCTTGGTGTCTTTCGCCATTTCGATTTCAACGGTTACGATTGCGGGAGTGCCGGCTGGTGTCGTGCGACCAATCCGTCCGGCGAGGATCAAACAACCATGTATATCCGTTATGGGCCCATTTGGAAACGCCCTACCGGTCTCCGTGGAAAACCGCCGAATCATTAGCCAGCCTCTGCGATTTGCAGCTTTTGCGCAATTTCACACGTAAAACCATGTGCGATTCCTCCAAAACACCTCCTCAATCGGCAGCCGCCAGTCCGCTCGAAGCACTGCAGTTGCCCTATCGACCCCAGGATCCGCAGTGTTATCGGCCTGGAATCGCACTCGTCGGCTGCGGCGGCATCACCCGGCACCACTTGCAGGCGTATTGTGACGCTGGTTATCCAGTTCGCGGATTCTTCGACATCGACCGCTCCCGGGCGACGGATCGCCGTGACCAATTTTTTCCTCAGGCGATCGTTTACGACTGCCTGGAAGACCTGCTCGCGAATCCGGATATCGAGGTGGTCGATATTGCGACCCACCCAAGTGAGCGGGTGCCGTTGATGGAATCCGCCTTGCGGGCCGGCAAGCACGTGCTCAGCCAGAAGCCGTTTGTCACCGATCTCGACGCGGGGGAACGACTCGCCCAGATTGCCGACGAGCATGGCTTGCAACTCGCGGTGAACCAGAACGCCCGCTGGGCTCCGCACTTCAGCTACATCCGGCAAGTGGTCCGCACGGGGTGGATCGGTCCCGTCGTCGCGGTGCACTTTGCGATTCATTGGAATCATGGTTGGGTGAAAGGAAGCCCGTTCGAGCAGATTCCTCACTTGGTGCTCTACGACTACGCGATCCACTGGTTCGACATGCTGGCCACGCTGATGGGGGACGAAGGTCCGGTGCGAGTGTTTGCGTCGGTGGCCTGCAGCACCGAGCAGCAGGTGCAAACTCCACTGCTAGGGCAGGTGCTGGTAGAGTACGAGCACGCCCAGGCGACGCTTGTGTTCGACGGCTGCAACCCCGGCAAGAGCCTCGATACTACCTACGTGCTCGGGGCCACCGGCAACGTCCGTTCCGAGGGCATCGACGACAACCACCAACAGGTGATCGTTGCGAACTCCCTCGGGGAGTGGCGTCCCGTTACCGAAGGGCAGTGGTTCAACGATGGATTCCACGGCACCATGGGCGAACTACTGCTAGCCATCGAGCAGCAGCGCACGCCCGAGAATCACGCACGACAAAACCTGCGCGGCCTCGCACTTTGCTACGCAGCCATCCATAGCGCTAACACCCACGAGCCAGTCGTGCCTGGCACGATCCGGCGCCTGCCGGAGTAGGCTCGCGAGTTGGCCAGTGCGTTCTTAGGCAGCCGCTTCGCCAGTATCGTCGCCCTGGATGTAGGTAGTGCCTTTGTAGGTCTGTGACCAGAACACGTAGACCACCGCGGTTACTAACATCATCACCGTGAAGAACCAGTAGTAGGTAGCTCCCGGAAGCTTGTTGGTGCCATCGCCGTTCTGGATCACCAGATTTACCACTCCGGTAAAGATGTTTCCGATCGACACCGACAGCATGCAGAACGCCATGATGAGCGACTTCATGCGTTTGGGAGCTTGCGTGTAGAAGAACTCCAGCATCGTGATCGATACCATGATCTCAGCAGAGGTTAGCACAACGTAGGCCAGAATCTGCCAGATGATATGAGGCGATTCTCCCGCGACAATTCGCGATTCAATCCATCCCGAGATGGAGAAAGCGAGCACGGTCACGAACAACCCGATACCGATCTTACGCAATGGGGTCACTTCGAAGCTCTTACCCATGACCGGATAGATCACGTAGGAAAAAACTGGGAT
This sequence comes from Aeoliella mucimassa, assembly GCF_007748035.1. Lineage (NCBI taxonomy): Bacteria > Pseudomonadati > Planctomycetota > Planctomycetia > Pirellulales > Lacipirellulaceae > Aeoliella > Aeoliella mucimassa. The sequence continues at coordinate 4,301,718 of NZ_CP036278.1, read as the reverse complement.
GAGCATCATCACGAATAAGGGGTTCACCGCTTGCAGTTGCGAAGGAAGCAATTCGAGGCTAACGGCGTTGCCTCCCCAATTGATGGTGCCGAAGCTGCGATTCATGTTTTCGGCTTGTAGCACCCAGGCCGAGGCCGTTTGATCAAAGAGCGACCAGAACATAGCCACCAGTAGCAGCAGCGGGGCGAGATTCAACATGGCTTTGATGCCATCGCTGCCGAAGGTCTCGGTGAAGAAGGTATTGCCACCAGCAGGGACGTGGACGAATCGGTTGCGACCAAGCCAGAACACAAACGTCGCCAAAGCCATCAGAATGCCCGGTACACCAAACGCCCACCCCGGTCCGTATTTGACCAGCAAGATGGGAGTCAGCAGAGTCGATACCGTAGAACCCAAGTTGATGGAGAAGTAGAACCAGCTATACACGCGGGCGAGCAGATGCTGGTTGCGCGTGCCGAACTGATCGCCCACGTGGGCGGAGACACAAGGTTTGATGCCCCCTGCGCCGAGGGCGATGAGTCCAAGTCCTACGAACAAGATCCAGCGCATTGGAATCGCGGACTGAGGAATATCCATCGTCGCCAGAACGCCGTGCCCAGCACAGTACAGGAGCGATAGGTACAGAATGGTGTTGTATTTGCCCCAGAGCCAGTCGGAGATGATGGCTCCAAGGAATGGCGTAAAGTAGACAGCCGCGGTAAAAAACGAAACGCTCGCTTTGGCCGCCTCTGGGCTCATGGGATCGAGTACCCCGGTCGTATCGAGGAGGTACTTGGTCATAAAGACCGTGAGGATGGCTTTCATGCCATAAAAGCTGAATCGCTCGGCCGCTTCGTTGCCAATGATAAAGGGGATGCCAGGGGGCATCGTCTCGATATCAAATGGCGTCGTCTGTTGGTGTCCACCTTTGAGTTCAGGTGCGGTTTCGGGGCTCGTGTATGGAGAGTCAGACATCCAAAAAGGCCTACGGTGGAAGGGGCGGACGGGGGGCGGCGGCAAGGCCCCAGTGTAACCTAAACGCGACCCAAATTCCCAGGGCGCCGATCTTCGTACTCCCCGTGCAAGGTGTGGTTGAGCCACCCGTGAAACGCCGCGCAGAAGCGTCGCCGCATGAGGGACACCGTGCGATCATTCGGCGGTATTTCCCCCTCCCTTTGTCCAGGACGATCGTCCCTCGCTACGTCGAGGTGAGGAACTGGCTGCCTGGTTGGTTGGCTGGCAAGTTCAGGACAGCGGGGAAGGAGTTGGCCCCCGCCTGCACTCCAGGGGGTGAGGTGACTCGCAAATAGCCCAATTTTCACTGGAAATTGGCCACCAGTGGTGTTCTAATGAATAGGTGGTTGTGGCTGTCGGCTTTCCGCCTTCGGCTGTTGGCATTGTGATGAGAGGAGGTTTGCAACATGTGATGTTTCCGATCAACTCGAACCTTTAGCGATGCGCAGGCGAACGGTTGCTGGCGCCCGGGGTCACTGCTGCGCGGTTGGTAAAGCGGTCGTGGGGCACTCGTTGATAGCGCGTTCGAAGTGACCGGCTGAGATCTTTCAGTCGCTGGAAGCTCCCTCAAGATGACATCCCCTGCCCCCTGACCCCCGAATCCTGACTCCTCCCAAAATAGTTTCCCATGGGTGGGAATCTATTATCCAACCGATGGGGTTAGAACCCTCGCCTTCAGGCGAAACCTTCAGGTTCATATACTACTGGGATGGATAGTTACCGGACTGGAGCACATAGCCGCTTTGATTTGAAATACCATTTCGTGTGGGTCACGAAGTACCGCAAGGCGATCCTGAGAGGTGACGTCGGGGTACGGGTGCGTGAAATCGTGCGTGAGGTGTGTCGGACGAACGATATTGAGATACTGCAGGGGGCGGTCTCGGCCGATCATGTGCATGTTTTGTTGTCATGCCCTCCGAATCTCTCGCCCAGCAAGATCATGCAGTATCTCAAGGGCAAGAGTTCGCGAAAGCTTCTGATGGAGTTCCAGCATCTGCAAAAGCAGTACTGGGGGCGTCATTTGTGGGCCCGCGGGTATTTTGTGGCGTCTAGCGGAAGTGTGACTGAGGAAGCGATCACCGCGTATATCCAGGGGCAGCGGGGAACGGAGCCCAGCGACGGGGAAGATAACTTCCGCGTAACGCCTTCGTGAGTGAAGGACTTCAGTCCGTAGCTCACGAACTCTTCCCAAACCTACCGGCTTCCAGCCGGTAGTAGTTCAGTTTGGGCACATTCCGTGGAGGTGTTGATGCAACCTATTACCTCTCAACGACTTGCGACCGCCAACCACCGCAGAAATAGATTCCCACTCGATGCGTTTTGGGAAATGGGAATCTATTCGGTCGCTAAAACCACTGGTTTTACAGCGTGCGTGCAGATTCAATTTTCCCATCGGTGGGTAAATTGGGAATCTATTCGTGGGCGGTGGGAATCTATTTCGTCCGGTCGGGAAGATCGCCCTCTGCGGGGAGCTGCAGACTGGGACCGACTAGAGAACAGCTGGGGAGGGAAGCTCATGACCGGATGCCGAACCCCGACTGGTTCTCGAGTTGACTTCGTGTCGACGGCACGAACCGGACCCAGAGGAACGATTACCTACGGATTACCCTCGGACTCGTCGCCGGCGAAATGCAGTCGGAACTCATGGTCCAACCGAGAAGCTCGGAAGGTTACACCGCTTTGGCTAAGGCGAGAGTTCTCGCGCCTTTTCGGCCGCCTGCTGGGTGACGAGCGGGGCCGCATCAAGGTCGGTAGTCGGTTCGCTGGGATGCCAGAAGAGGGAGAGCAATCCGATGCCGATCAGCAGCAGAGCGATCGGCGCGAGCCAGGGCAAGTTGCGTTCGACCCGAGTTGGTTGCTTGGGGATCGAAGGAATCAGCGTGGTAGCCAAGCCAGGGCGAATCACGCCGAGTTGATCGGACAGATTGAGCAGCGCGGTGGTAAGGTCGGCCGGCGTTTGGTATCGCTGCTCCGGGCGCTTGGCAAGCATCCGCCCGACCACCGCTGCGAGCGGGGCGGGCACATCGGGACGCAGTTCGGCCAGCATCGGTGGAGGATCGCCTTGGTGGCTGAGCAACTTCTGAAGCGGAGTCCCCCCAGGGAATGGCGGCCGCCCGGTAAGCATGTAATACATGGTGCAGCCGAGCGAGTAGATATCGCTCCGCGTGTCGGCATCGCGAGGGCTTCGCGCTTGTTCGGGGGCAATGTAGTCGAACGTGCCGATCGTCATGCCGGTTGCGGTGAGGTCTTCGTCCGCGTTGGCCGGAGCGGTTGCGCCGACCTCGTGCATGCGTGCGAGCCCCATGTCAACGAGCTTCGCTTGACCATCGGCGGTGATCAAAATGTTCGACGGTTTAATGTCGCGATGCACGACGCTCCGCTGCCAGGCGTGGGTCAGTGCGTCGGCAATTTGGAGCGAGTAGCTTACCGTGTCGGAAATCGAAAGCGGGCCGCTCTGGGCAACCAGATCGCGAACGTTGATGCCCTCGATGTACTCGAAGATGATGTAGCGGAGGCCACGGTTCTCGCCTACGTAGTACACGCGAGCGATGCAAGGGTGATCGAGACGTGCAGCAGAGCGGGCTTCCATTTGGAACCGCTTGGCGGTCTCTTCGTCGCCCGCCTGATGGGTCGAAAGCACCTTGACCGCCACCGTGCGATGGAGCACGGTGTCGCGCCCGCGAAGCACCGCGCCCATTCCGCCACCGCCGACGAACTCTTCGAGCACCACATCGTCGAGCTGATGGCCGACCAGTGCTCGACCCAAGTCGTAAGGCTTCAGGCCGGAGAATGGGGTCTGGTAGTCGATCGGCGGCGACATCGAAATGGTCGTCAGATCGTCGTCGTGGCCAAAGTCTTCGGAAAAGCTCGCCGTGGGATCGTTGTCCGACCGCGCACCCTGACCGGCGACTGTGGCGTCGTCGGCCGGTGGATGCGATTCAGGAGTGGGTGTTTTGTCGGTCATTTTACGGTCGGCAGGAGACCCTGCTTGGCGGTACTTTGGGGGGCAGGTGTTCGCTCCCCTTCCATCATACTAGCCAATCGGGTCGATCGAGGCCAAATCTCCGTTGCTCCCGGTGAGAGAGATGATTTTCAGTTGGATTTTGCTGATTAAATTCGAGCATTGCATCAGGAAAATCGAAAACGCCTGGTCGGCATAGAGTTCTTCGTCGGTGAGTTCCTGCAGGGCGCGAAGCTTGATGTTGGTGACTTCATCGAGCATTTTGCGCAACTGCTTCGGATCGGTGGTCCGCATCTGCGCCCGCTCGATGTCGAGGGTTTTTTGCAGCAGCAGGTCGAGCCGATCCTTCTCAGCCTGGAGTTTTTTGTTGTGATCACGTTTGCGAATGCGCTCGGTCCGCCGCCAGAGCAGAAAGAGTCCTGCACCCAGTGCGAATAGTAGTTCCTTGGTAGCAGCCATCGACTCCATCATCGCCGCGATGGAGCTAAGCCGATCGACAGGGTTGAAATAGCCCCGCGATACTTCATGCGGTTCGATGGGGCACCAATCGAGCGCCTGCGAGCGGGGAATCAGGTTGGCAAACTTCGTTCGCAAACCATGTTCGTAGAACACTTCGAGCATCGCATTGACGAGCGTGTTCGACGCTTTGTCGGTGACCACTACCAAGCCGGCGGTGGCTAGTGTTTCCACCGGCTGCGCAGGTGTAGTAGGTGCACCGGAGAAGTACCCGGTGGGAATCGTATACGATTGCCATTGAATACTACGGTCGGCGTAACCTTGTGATTCGGGGATCGATACCAAATCGAACTTGCCCGAGTCGAGCAGACTGTTCACATCACGATTCTGTAATCCGGTGACGACAATCGCTGCGTCGACGACTCCCGATTCGAGCGGGCTGAGGAAACTATCGTGCGGAGTGTCGTCGATCGGTTCCACGACATGCACATGAAAGTGAGAGAAGAGTTCTTGGGCCGAGAGTCGCGAGCCCGAGTTAGCAGGCCCGAGATAAACCGGCGAACCTTCCAGCTGCCGGATCGACTCGATCGGAGTGCCGCGGGGAGCAACCACCAGCAACGGTTCAGGGTAGAGCGGAGCGACGATCTCCAGCGTGGCGTCGTGTTCCAGTTGGCCACCGAGGAGCTGATCGCCTTGCATCATGGCGATGTCGACTTCGCCAGCGGCAAGCAGCTGACGATTCACGACCGAGCCGGTGGTGGTTCGCAGTTCCACCTCGCGCCCGAGTTCTTCCTCGAGCAGTGGCTTGATGGCCAGCCACACCTGGTGGTACAGGCCATGCTCCTCGCCGGTGGCTACGCGTATGGTACTGGGGAGCCGGTCGCGACGCATCAGCCCGACCACGGCCGAGGTGATGACCAGCAGCACGAAGCCCCACACCAGCGCAAAGCGTAAAGTACGATTGGCGGATATCTTCACGGCGAAAACCGAAATGGATGGCAGGTGACAAAAAAGGGGCTCGATTCCAAAGTTGGATTCGAGCCCCTTTATATTAGGTCACCGATCGATGTGGCACAAACTGCCACCCTAGGTTTCGCTGGTTAGAAGACAGTTTCAAGTTCTTCAAGGGCGAGAACCAAGGCTTCGTCGGTGGAAGCTTCACGAGAGTCGAGGAAGCCGTCGACCAGCAGGTCGTTGTCAGCTTCCGGCTGAGCAAAGGCCAAATCAACCACGTTGGGCGTGCTGCCATTCACTTCCACGTCGTTCTGGGGAAGTTGGGCAACTGGCTTGCCGCTCTTAGCGAGCTTGCCAGCGGTGCGATCAACCAAGTTGCCATCGACCGTGGAGATCATGCCCGGCAGCTTCGTTTCCTGCGAGCGGCTCGTCAGCGGAGTCGCCATGGAATCAATCTGCTGGAAGACAGGACCGTACACATCGGTTACCACGGTGACTTCACTGGAAGCAACCACGTCGTCCTGCGTATCGGTATGGTGGACGATGGCAATATCGTCGAGCGTGGCCGATTCGCTGGTGTCAGCCACAGCGGTCGAAGCGTCGCCCGCACTGACTTCAGGCTGCTCTGTTTCGCTGGTACTGGCTGCAGCCACGGCAGCGTTGCCAGCGTCTTCCGACGCAGGGGTATCGCTGTCACTGGAAGTGGTGCTCGATAACGAAGCGACCACTTCAGGTTCCAAGCCTTGGTCTTCAGCATCTGCTTTGCTGCTTGCCAAAGCTGCCGGCGAGGCGTAGATCGTCTGCACTGGCAGTGATACCGATCCGAGGTTGTCACGCCAGATGGTGTAATCGGCGAGGTTCACGGTGCCATCGCCGTTGCCATCGGCTCGCAGATCCACGGTGGAACCTACCGATTGTTTCCAAACGGTGTAGTCGTCCATCGTCACCCGGTTGTCGCCGGAGTAGTCGCCTGCGAGTTGCTCGAAGAACGAGGTGGAGACGGTCGATCCCAAGATGTAGTCTTCGACTTCACCGATTAGAGCTTCGCCAGTGGGTTGGTTGAACTGCGAGTAACCACCTTCGCCATAGCGGAAGCGGGCGGCTAGGTTCTCAGCAGCTACTTCATTGGGTACTACGAAGGTAAGCTCGTTGAGTCCTTCAGAGAGTTGCAGTTGCCGCGAATTCGGCAGTGTGATTCCGGCCGCATTGCCAAACGACAGATGCTCGCCCAGGTCGTCGAAATCGCCATCGTTGTTGAAGTCGATCCAACCTTGCAGGAATAGGGCGTCGGAGCTCGCGATCACATTGATACTGATGGTCTCACCAGCCACAATGGTCTCAAGTACTTGAACACCGTCGTCAAGCGAGTCGAGATCAGCGCCCGCACTTGGCTGTCCATCGACCTCGGAAGACACACCACTGCCGAGGAAGAATCCATCGACGATCGCGTGACTAGCACCGCCAGACGTAGCAAGCGTTTGGTAAGTGTCGTCCAGATCGCCATAGTCGCGAGCAATGCTCGTGGCCGCTGCTGGATCGTAGAAACCAAAGTCGTACAGGCCGTTGTTGCCAGCGGAGTTGCCACTTTGGACCACTACATGCGGGTACTGACCAGCGATTGGCCCGGTGCCATCTTCCTCGGCATAGCCGGAAGGTGGAACCACGTGAATGGCGTAGGTGCCAGCCGCTAGTCCCTCGAATAGATAGCTACCGTTGTCACCAGTAACTACCGACAAGTCGCCGGCCGAGAGGTCGCCAGAGGCATCCATATCGAGGTAGACCGTTGCACCAGCCAAACCACCTTCGCCAGCGTTGCGTGTGCCATTCTGGTTGAGGTCGTTATAAACAAAGCCCGATATCGTGGCGTTGTCTTCGGGCGTCACTCCGAAGTCGAGGCCGGTCGAGATGGTTTCGCCCGGTTCTACGTTAATGCTGTAGAACGCTAAGCTCGGCGAGAAGGTGCCGTTTAGAGAGCCAGCAAATCCTTCTGCAGTCAGAGGATCCTTCGTGGGAATCCAGCCATCGACGTGGTCGAGCATTACTGTGTAACGACCAGCACCGGTGTAGTAAGCAAACTCCTGTGGATTGCCGAAAATATCGGTGTCGGAGTTAATGTCGGTCGAAAGCACAACACTGTACGAACCATCGGGCTGGGTGATGGTCATCGGCTCGAGTGCCTCATCGATGCCGTTGTCAAAAATACGGTTACCGTTGTAGTCGAGGTAGTCGAGTACGCCGTTCTGGTTGACATCGATGAACACCCGGAGTTGCTCGATGGTCGACTCTTGAGCATCTTGGATGTTGCTCCAGTTGAAATCGGCATACACGTTACCTTCGAGAGTGACATCGTGCGGTTGCAGGATGAAGTTGCTCTCGATGTAGTAGTTCTGCACGCTCATGTCATCTTGAATACCAACACGGTATTCATGCATGTCGTCACCGACTACGTCGTACCCTTCGGGCAGTTCGAATCGAATCTGGTAGTCATAGAGGGGAGAGTTGGTATCGGTGGTGTAATTCCAACCGACATCAAAGTAATAATTGCCATCGGCTGTGGTGTAGGTGTAGTCTTCGTCTGCGTCCCACTCGCCGTTTTCATTGCGATCGATATAGACCTTGATGCCTGAAACTGGCCGTTCGTTGTCGGTCAATAAGAACGAGTCGCCAGTTGGCATCGCGGCGCTGTTGGCAATGGCGATTTCATCGACTCCATCGAGGCCGGTCACAATCGCTTCTTCGGCATGAACACCTATGAAGTCATAATCGCCATCGGCGTTGGAATCTAAACCAATAGTGCCCTTAATTCGGCCGCCCAGGGTATTTGGACCAACCGTATTGGCAACGTGGAAATCAACACTGCCATTGAGTGTCGTGCCACTCTCCGACCAGTTTTCGATCACTAATTGCCAATTACCGCTAGTTGCGACCCCATTGCCGTCGAGATTGGCGTTGGCGGCAATTACCTCACCTGTGATGGGATCGATGGTTCCGTTGCCTTCGGTACGCTCACCCCAGTGGCGATTCGTCGTAAAGGTATAGGTCACCTGACCTGTGTCGGTGAGGCCACCATTCGTGGCTACTTTCTCCCAGTTGGTAAGTTCTGAGTAGGTGCCGTCGGGAGAGACCAAGGTCATCCGAAGCATTTCTGTAGCTTCGGAATCCATCGCGAAATCCATGGTGACTTCCACGTACTCCACGGTATAGTTCGCAGGGACGACAATCGGAATTGCTTGTCCACCCCGGGAGTTAACCGGCAATGGATCGGGAAGTTCATCTGGTGGATCGAACATCAGGTCGGCCCACAGTTGATAATACTCACCAAAGCCAGGTTGTCCGCCGACACCGCCTGGCACAGTAAACGTGTTACCAGCACCGGTGTAAGTCTCAGCCGCGGGTACAGTAATGTTAGTAAAACTTGAGCTGATGATGCTCGAGTTCGTTTGCCCTCCCAGAGTTCTCCAATTGCTGGCAAGCTCTACTGCCAGTTTGGCGTCCACCGCTCCGTGTCCATAACCATAGCTGAAGCCATCGTGCACCGTGTATCCAGCACCATTCGCTGGCAATGCAAACTGGAAATCGGTCGACTCAGGCACACCACTTAGTGCCGGTTTATTTGGATCGCTGGCGTAGGTGGGATCTATAGCTCCCTGTGGTAACCCCATCACGTCGCGGGGATCGGTAAAGATGGGGCGAGAGTTCACCTGCCAACCACCTGCATCATCACCACCGGTATCTGTAGCGTCGACTTGGTAGGCGGATCTCACCAAAATTTCCTGCACGTCGCGGAGCGTGAGATCTACACCATTGTCTTTGGCGGCTTCTACCATCAAGGCCACGACACCTGCTACCATGGGGGCAGCCGCAGAGGTGCCATTAAATTCCGAAGTGTAGTCAAGATCTGGGAACGGATCTCCATCAGAGTTCAGGCCCGAGTTCGAATTGTTGTAACCATTCTCGCCCGGTAGGTCGGTGGTCAGAATCTCATCAGTGGGAGCGGTCACTAGGATCGAAGGCCCACCTTCGGTGTAGCTGGCCGTGGTGCCGCTGTAGTTCAATCCCGAGACATTGACGACGTAAGGAGAGCCAGTAAATGCCTCGTTGGCGGCGGTATCTCCGGTTTCAGCATCGTTGCCGGAAGCAATCACGTGAATCACACCCAGGTTGCCGCGACTGTCAAATACCGAGTCGATGATACCTTGGGCTTGTCCAGGCGACATTGGTGCGAGTAGTCGGCTTGGATCCCCCTCGCCCCAACTGTGGTTGTAGATCTCAATGTCTTCATTGTTGAGTGTGAAGAGCTGGTAGATGTCGTCATCGTCAATGGTGACACCAAGCAGATCGGTGCCGAGGAACCGGAAGTCGGCCAAGTTCGCGTCGTAGGCGACGCCGACGGTGCCGATGCCATTGTTGCCATCGGCAGCAATAATGCCAGCTACCGCAGTGCCATGGAAGTCGCCCTCGAGATCGAGAATCGGGCTATTGGTCCCTTGGTTAAAGTTGAAGCTTAGCGCAGTATTGACGTTGTTAACTAGGTCGGGATGCAACTGGTAGAAACCGGAGTCTACCACGGCGACCGTTACCCCTTCGCCGGTGGCAATTTCCCAAGCGTCTTCGATGTTGAGGTCGTAGCCCCAAACGGTATACTCATTGAACTCGTTGGGATCACTTACTTCTTGACCCGTATTCAAGATGTACCACTGGGAATCGTAGTATGGGTCGTTGGTGACATTTCTGGTCGAAATGTTGGCTTCCACACTAGGGTAGAAGTACTCGATGTTCGAATTCGACTCCAGCAGGCTGATAATCGAACTACTCGAGAGATTGCCAGCCGCAGCGTAATAGGTATTGTCGAGCGCAGTCGATGCCTTCAGCATCGGCATACCGGTTTGCGACAGAAAGTTGGAGGCATTCACCGTGCCGTCAGTCTTCACTACCCACTGTGTGGCACTCTCCAACTGCGTACTGCTGTAGTTCGCTAAGTTCGAAGCGTTCGTAAACGCAACGGTAAGCATCCGCTCGGTTATGTATTCTTGTGCGTTGCTGACGACTTCCGCGTAGATCGGATCCGCCGACATCACGATACGATCTTCCAATCGTTCGAGCGAACGCAGTTTCTTGTCTCGGTTAATCCGACTCTTCTTCCACCACGATCGCTTGGATTTCTTACCCATTTGGTAGCAGCCTTCTTGATGCCTGGAAGCTAGATAGCCTCTGTAACGTTTGTCTGTTCCTGTACTTCCGATCGGAGACCGTCCTTGGTCTTTGCGCCTTCACGAGAGCTTTTGTGTACCGATCGCTGCAGAGCGAGAGCCAAAAGAAGGGAAGGATGGGTTCCGTGCGGTTATTCCATTCCTATTGATAGTAACAACAGTGAAAAAACGTGTCAAACTAAAGTGGGTAAACGGGTTAGAACGTGTAAGCGTCTCGAAAGTAGGCATGAAATCGGTTCTAATATATTGTGCCGGGTGACTCTTCCTATTTTGCCACACGCCAGGAGATGATCATGGCCTATTCGCCGCGTGAGCCAATCGAGCTAAACGAAGAGGAGCAGCGGACTTACGAGCTTCTAAAGGAGGCTTGCGACGATGACATTCGTCGCATGGCCAAGTTGTTGCACGACAAGGACGACTCGAATCTGTTTGGGCAAACGGAGTTCGACCTCCGCGACCGAGTGCATGCACTCGGAGCCAAGGCCTTGGAAACAGTCGCCAACGAGCGACAAAAAAAGGGACGGGTACGAGAAAGCTAGCTGCGTCTGCCCGACCTGCAATGGCGACGCCCGCTGCGTGAACGTTCGCTCGCGGTGGGTCGATAGCCTGCTCGGCCCACTGCAAGTGAGGCGTCACTACTACCACTGCCGCCGGTGCCGTCACGGATTGTTTCCGCGGGACAAAACGTTGGGACTCGGCAAGCGAAAGTTTAGTCCGGCCGCGGCCCAAGTGGTGAGCATCACCGGCGTGCAAACGAGCTTCGCTCAGTCGAGCGAAGTGACACTTCGTAAACTGTGTGGACTGAAGGTCAGCGAGTCGACCGTCGAGCGAGTCACCGAAGACGCTGGCGAGCGTCTCCAAACGTTACTCGCCGCAGGCGAGACGTTTGGCAACACAGAGCCGTTCGCCTGGCAACGCGACGCGCATGGCAAGACGTGCGCGTACGTGAGTCTCGACGCCACAGGCGTGCGACAGCAAGGCCCTCGTGGCGCGCAGGCCGAGGGCCGCATGGCGTACGTCGGCATGATTTACAACATAAACAGCGAGCAGGATGCTCGCTCGCCCGACCCGCATTCGGTGCGGTATTTATCGGGGTTTTATGAACTCCCGGAACTTGGGCGGCAACTGCGTCGCCAAGCCGCCGCGGTTGGGTGGGACGAGGCAGAGCAGCAGATCGCGATCTCGGATGGCGGTGCTGGTTTAGAAGAGTTCTTGCGAGTGCACTTCCCGCGTGCGGAGCGGATCCTCGACTTCTGGCACGCGAGTGAGTACCTGGTGGAATTAAGCCAGTCGCTCTATCCGGACGACGAGGAGCATCGCACTGCTCAGTTGGCATCGTGGTGTCACCGGCTGAAGCACCAAGGAGGCTTGAGCATCGTGTGGATGTTGCAGTCGCTGGAGAAGACCAACTGGTCTTCCGCTCAACGCGAAGCTTATACGACCTGCCTGCGATACTTCCAAAACCACCAGCACAAGATGAACTACCCCCGCTACGTGGCCCACGGCTGGCAGATCGGCAGCGGCCCGGTCGAGAGCGCGTGCAAAACCGTCGTGGCGGGGCGCTTGAAGCAAAGCGGCATGCGCTGGAGCCAGCACGGCTCAAACGCCGTGTGCCACCTCCGCGCCCTCTACCTCAGCCAACGCGGCTGCTGGGAAGACTACTGGCAAAAGTACGCAGCTTAAGCAAACTGCCCACAATTGTGACGCTTACACGGTTAGAACGATTTTTCGCTTCGCAATCGTCCCATTTTCTCTTCGTTGAACTCCACCAAGCTGATAGCAGACCGCGGAATGGCGCGAAACTGTGCCAATTAAAAAAACATTGACGGTTTTGAGGAGAAATATGCTTTTTCGGGTTCAATCGGTCCGATAGATCTTGCAGCTATCCTTCTCGCCACAGGGGACCGAGGAGGAGGCCCATTTAGAGGACTCCAAACAAGTGGAAGTCCAGCACGATTCATTGCATGGTAACTGGCCAGAGGTACTGGCCGTTGGCCAGCTTCGAGGGGGGAAACTTGATGAACTCGGCACCTTTTTACGGACGTCGCGCCGCCTGGGCTCTTGCCGTGGCTCTTATCCTGCAGGCTGCTGCTCACGCACAGGTGCGGCAAGCCATTTACAACGGAGGCGATCAAGCCCAACCGGCTGCTCGCCAGGCGAATCAACTACAGCAGAGTAACGACAGTTGGGTCGACGCTTACGGGAATCCCGTGATCGTCCCTGCGTCGTACTGCGGACAAGGCTGTGCCCCGATGGCATGCCCTCCGGGCGGCGGGCCTGGCATGTTTGCTGGCGGGTTGCCGTGTGGTAATCCCGGCGGTGGACCTTACGGACCTGGTGGCCCATTTTGTGCGGGTATGGGAATGGATCCCTACGCCGCAGGTGGAGTGAACCTCGGCATCGACCAATGCGGACCGCACTACTTCGACTTCTCGGCCGAAGCGGTCTATTGGAAGAAGGAACGATCTTCGGACCCTACGGTCAATTTTGCCACGATTGGTATTAATGACATCAGCGCTGGTGTGGCTGACGACCTGTTGCTCAACACCGACGATCTCGACTTCGACTGGGAACCAGGTATGCGACTGACTGGTCGTTACGACCTGGGGGCCATGTCGATGCTCGAAGTGCAGTACTCGGGGCTTTATGAATGGGGAGCCATTGCTGGACTCTCCGGTTCCGACGATATCTACTCGGCTTTCAGCAACTTCGGTATCGGTATCGATACCACCGGCGATGGCAATCCCGACCAGGCGGTTGGTGGTGTCGGTCTGTCGTCCACCGAGCAAGCCTCGGCGGTTGAGCTGGAACTGCTGAACGAACTGCACAACGCCGAAATCAGCATTCGTCGCTACTGGGTTGGTGCCAGCCCGCGGGTCACTGGTACCTGGATGGCTGGTTTCCGCTACACCCGTTTGACCGAAGACCTGAACTACGGCACCAGCGGCACCAGCGGCAATGCCTTCTTCGCGACTGGAACCACGAACGATTTGTGTGGTTTCCAAGCGGGTGGCGACATGTGGATGACCATTCGCCAGGGCTTCCGAGTCGGTGCCCAGGGTAAGGCTGGTATTTACAACAACCGCATGGAAAGCTTTGCGACCATCACCTCCACTCAGTTGGCCCAACCGCTGGTCGAGCGAGTGAAAGGGGATCGTGCCGCCTTTATCACCGAAGGTAACGTGAGTGTGGTCTTCGATGTGATGCCGAACATGTCGCTGCGGGCTGGTTACGACGTGTTGTTCCTCAACACCGTAGCCTTGGCTGCAAACAACTTCAACTTCGACAATGCACCGCTGCTGGGTGGCACTCGCACTCCAGTGCTCATCGAAGAAAGCTCTTCGCTCTATCACGGTGCGAACGTTGGTTTGGAATACGTATGGTAACCACAGCTTCGGTGCTCCGGCACTAGCGGTTACCCTTTGCTGACTGCGGCAAAATTGTCAGCAAATTGATATCGGGGGGAGGGACGCGCGAACCCATGGCGGCGAGTTCGGTCTTATAGCCGGATTCGCCGCCTCGCGCCATTTCTACAGGGCACCAGTGGCAGCGTTTCGTTCCAAGACCACTGATATTGGGTGCCACTTCGCAGTTTTTGTGCCTTTCCTGCAGCGGAAATATCGACTGTAGGCAGCTACGGATTGCGAGGTATAATAGAGGTAGAGGGGTACAAGGCCCTCGCGGCGCACCTTGCTTTTGCAACCAGCCTACTACCTTCCCTACGCCCATCCGTATAGGAGCTACCACCTTTTGCCAACTGACATCGATCGTAAACAAGGAGTTGACAGCGAAACTGCCGTCCTCGTTGGCGTCGAGCTTCCTGGAAACAACCTCACGGAAGAGCCTCTTGAAGAACTTTCTGGCCTGGCCGAGACCGCAGGCGCCGAAGTCGTCGCACGACTCACGCAGCGCCGCGAGACACCTGATAAGACTACTTATCTCGGCAAGGGCAAGCTGGATCAACTCACGCAGTTGGTCAAAGCTACCGATGCAGACGTTGTGATCTTCGACAACGATCTGTCGCCCGCCCAGGTTCGCAATCTCGAGCAGGCTTTGGGAGTGAAAGTACTGGATCGCACCGAGCTGATCCTCGACATCTTCAGCACCCGCGCTCAAACCCACGAAGCCCGCCTGGCGGTAGAGCTAGCTCAGCTAGAATACGCGCTGCCACGGTTGAAGCGGATGTGGACCCACTTGTCGCGTATGAAGATGGGTGTCGGCATGCGTGGCCCGGGTGAAAAGCAATTGGAGACCGACCGCCGGTTGGTCGAAAAGCGAATCGTCGACCTGCGTCGCGATCTCGATAAGATTCATCGTCGCCGAGAACGCGAAGTCGATGGCCGTAGCGACCATATGACTGTCTCGCTGGTCGGCTACACGAATGCTGGCAAGAGCACGTTGATGAACCGCATCACCGGCGCCGGAGTGCTTGCTCAAGACAAGCTGTTCGCAACGCTCGACACTCGCACTCGCCGGTGGACGTTGCCGGGCTGGGGACCGGTGCTGCTCAGCGATACGGTGGGGTTCATCCGCGAGTTGCCTCACCGGTTGATTGCTAGCTTCAAGGCAACGCTCGAAGAAGCTCACCAGGCCGACCTGCTGTTGCACGTGGCCGATGCCAGCAATCCTTCGGTGCTCGACCAGATTTCAGCAGTCTACGCAGTGCTTGCCGAGCTAGGTATCGAGCAAAAAGATACGCTGCTGGTGCTCAACAAGGTCGACCGTATGGAAGATCCGGCCGAGCTGACCAAGTTGCTCGATCGCTATCCTTCGGCCATTACCGTCAGCGCGGTCACCGGCGAGGGCGTGGAGCAACTTACCAAAGGGGTGAGCGACGCGTTGAGTGCAGGCTTTGTGGATGCCGATATCACTTTTCCGGTGCAGAATGGCCGCCTGGCAGCCTTTATTGCCAAGAACGGCGAGATCCTCAGTCGTACCCACACGAACGAGGAGACCACCATTCATTGCCGAATGCCGCGAAAGTACATCGGCCGCATTGATGCCGCCGAGGCGACGATCCAAGAACGCAAGCCGACGATCTCCGTAGGCGACCGCGGTAATACAACCCTTGGTCGCGAATCGGAATCTGTGGACGAAGTAGCCTAATGGCACGACGCGATCCTGGCAGTTTGAGAGCCCTTGTGACCGGAGCTTCGGGAGGAATCGGCCGGGCGTTGGCCATCGAACTCGCTCGTCGCGGCGCGCGGTTGCTCCTGATGGCTCGCAATGCCGAGCGACTCGCCGAAGTCGCGGCCGAATGTCAGACAGCCGGCGGCGAAGCCCATATCGTCGCGGGCGATGTCACGCAGTCCAGCGATCGGTTGGCCGCGCTTGCTGCAGCGACCGAACACTATGGCGGGCTCGACCTGTTGGTCAACAACGCTGGCGTCACCAGCAGCGGCGACTTCGCAGGCAGCTCGCCCGAGATCATGCGGTCGATCTTCGAGGTCAACTACTTTGCGGCCACGGAACTCACGCGCGAAGCGATTCCTCTGCTGCGCGAAGGCAACACGCCGATGATTGTGAATATCGGTTCGATTCTCGGCCACCGTGCGATCCCCCTGACCGGCGAGTACTGCGCGAGCAAGTTTGCCCTCACCGGGTGGACCCAGTCGCTGCGGGCGGAGCTTGCCAGCCAAGGAATCGACGTGCTACTCGTCTCGCCCGGAACGACGAACACCGAGTTTCATCAGAACGTCGTGAAGGGACGCAGCAAGCTGCCATGGGCCGGCATGAAAGGCGTATCGGCCGAGCACGTCGCTCGCGCAGCGGTGCAGGCCATCGCTCGCGGCAAACACGAGATCGTCCCCAACTGGCGCGGCTGGTGGATGCTGGTAGCGCACCGCCTGGCTCCGACGCTGCTCGACCACGTGATGGCTGCCATTGCACGGAAGGCAAAGTGATTCATGGCTCTCGCTGTTCTTTACGACGATGGTCCCGTGTTGGTGGTCAACAAGCCGCCTGGGCTGCTCACCCAAGCACCGATTGGCATCGATAGCCTGGAGCTCGAGGTCAAAGAGTTCTATCGCGAGCGCGAAGGCAAGTCGCCCAGCGAGAACATCTACCTGGGCATCATCCATCGACTCGACCGCCCTGTGACCGGAGCCATTGCTTTTGGACGACACGTTCGGGCGACGCGCCGCATGGCGGCGCAGTTTCAGGAGCGAACGGTCAGCAAAACGTATTGGGCGCTCGTCGAAGGCGACGTCACTCCCGACGAAGGAACTTGGGTCGACTACCTGCATAAACGCCATGGCATGGCCCAGGCCATCGTGGTGCCGGAAGACGATCCTCGCGGCAAGAAGGCCATTTTGCATTATCGCGTCCGTGGTCAAATCGACGGAGCGACGTGGCTGGAGATTGAACTCGAAACCGGGCGGACCCATCAAATTCGCGTACAGAGTTCTTCTCGCGGGCATGCGGTGATCGGCGACACGCAGTACGGAGCGACCACTCCGTTCGGCCCCGCGTACGAGGACCAGCGCGATCAAGCCATCGGGCTGCACGCCCGCACGCTCGGCTTTCGCCATCCGATGCGCGACGAGCAGGTAACCGTCGAAGCCCCGCTACCTGACTATTGGCCAGCGATTCTGTAAGCAACAGCCAACGGGTTCGTTGGCGTGCAGCGTGCTTATTGCCAGTCGGTGTGAATCCCGCTACCGCTCAGTAGCCGAGCGTCTTCGCTAGGGTGATCGTGGTCCCAATCGTACTCGATGGCACCCTCGCCCGAGGGAATCTCGTAGTCGTACTCCACGACTTCTTCCACCTGCTCGACGATCTTCTTCTTCGGGGCAGGGCGGGGGGCGATGGTCGCCGAGTAGTAGAGGTCGGGCTCAGGCTCGGGGTCTGGTTCGGGCTCCGGCTCTTCGGCTATCTCTTCGACCACCGGTTCAGGCTCGGGCTCAGCGACCTCTTCGATCGCTTCTTCCACGACTTCCTCCTCCAGCACTTCTTCTTCCACTGGCTCGTCGTCGAAGATCTCGCCAAAGCGGCTTGGCAACCGGCGGCAATCGGCCGACAGCTTCTTGAAGATGTTCAGGATGTGCTCATGGCAGGTGAACACCAGCAGTTGATGACCCGCAGCGGCGAACTCGGTAATCACCTTCGCGGCCACCGCGGCCCGGCGTTCGTCGTAGTTCACTAGAACGTCGTCGAGAATCATCGGCAACTGAATGCCCCGGCGGGCGAACATGGCGACCAGTGCCATGCGAACGCTGAGGAACAACTGCTCGCGGGTGCCTCGGCTCAGCGACTCGACCGCTAGCGAGGAGCCATCTTCGCGATCGACGAACAAGATGTCGTTCGCCAGCGGAGTCCAAACTCGAGTGTACATGCCGCCGGTGAGTTCGCGGAAGTACTCCGTGGCTTCTTGCAGTGTTTCTGGCTGGCGGTGCAGTTCGTACTCGTGCCGCACGCGTTCGAGCATCTGGCTCACCACCGCCCGTTCGCGCCACGACTCTTGGGCGCGGGCCAGGTTGGCTTCGACGATGCCAAGCTCGATTTGCTTTTCGGTAAGCGTGGTGTCGTCGGCCAGCAACCGTTGCTGCTCCTTCAACTGCGCCCGCTGCTTTAGTAGGTCGTCGAGTTGCTTCTCTGAGGCTTCGTGCTCGCTGGCCAGTTGTTCCCACTGCTTGTCGAGCGTGTGGACCACTTCGGGAGCGAACAGCGGGGCGAAGTCTTCTTCGCTGCCGAGCTTGCCGATGGCCGCGACGATCTCCCGAGTCAGGGCCTTCTTCTGCTGCTCCAGGCGTTCCACTTCTTCCAGGTCGGCCGCAATCTGGCGATACGCGGTTTCGTGATCCACGCCGGCCTTCTCGAAGATCGACGAACGCTTGCGAGTAAGCGAAATGGCCGTCCGGGCGTGCTTGCCTTCTTCGGCCTTCAGCTCCTTGGCTCGTTCGCGAAGCTTCTCGCGATGCTCAATGCGAGCTTTCTGTAGGCGGCTTTCCTGCAGCAGGTGTTCCAGTTGATCGAGCGGCTCGGCATCTTCCACGATCAGGCCCGACTCTTCGGCCAGTCGCTGAATTCGGGCGACCACGCGGTCGAACTCCCGCTGGCGGCGAGCCATGTCGTCGGCGCGGCTCAAAGCCTTTTGCTCGAGCTGGGCCAGTTGTTCGTACTGACCTGCGAGCAGGTTCAGTTCCTTGGGCGAAAGCTCTTCGGGCAGGCCGAGGGCCTTGAGTGCCCCGCGCCATTGCTTCTTGCTCGTCTCTACGCGAGCCTTGGCCGACTGGTAGGCCGACTCGGCCGCCCGGCTCGCTTCGGTCGCACGGCGGCGTTCCGACTCCACCGGCAGCAAGTCTTCCAGTTCGGCCAGGTGCTTCTCGGCAGTTTGCAGACGCAGCACGATCGAGCCTTCGGCCACCGGCAGGTCGGACTCTAGCGACTCTCGCTCGGCCCGAGCTGTTTCAAGCTGACGATGTAGATCTTCCAGTTGACGATAGATTCCGTCGAGGTCGTCGGAGGTTTGATTCTCCCGCGCCCAACGTAGCGCGGGGATCAAACCACTGACGATGGCGAGCAACAGACTCGCCTGACCAAATTGCGGTCGGCCCTCGGTCATCTGCCAGATGACGAAGGCCGCCACGGCTCCAAACACACACGCGCCCCAGGCCACGTACAGGCGCAGGGGCATTACTTGTCCATCCAGCAACTCGCGAGCTTGACCCTCAAGCTCAATCGCACTCCTTCTTGTTTGTTCGATCTTCTGCTCGACGTTCAGTCGGCGTCGCAGGCTGGCAACCAGTTCCCCAGCGTCCTGCAAGTTGGTCGGCAGGCCCATCCGCTCGCCGGCCGTGTTGGCCACGGCCAGTTGCGAGGCAAACTTCTCTTCCTCGCCGCGATAGGCTTCGTACTCCAGTTCGGCTTCTTCCAACTGCTTTTCGGCCGCTTCCATGGCCGCGTGTTGGGGAGCCAGCTCCTTGATTTGCTCGCTGGTTAGTTCCAAGCGACGATTGCTGTCGCCGAACCACTGCTTCGCCAGGCGGCTGGTTTCGCTTTCGAACCGGGCGGCCAGTTTGTCGGCTTCGGCTTCGAATTCCGCACTCTGAGCCGCCAGCGATTCGAGCCACTCTTGCTGCTCGGCCAGGCCTTCGACCCGGCAGCAGTTCGCAGCCAGCACTTCGTTGATGCCAAGCTCTTCGGCTTCGTCGCGAAGTTGATGACGCTGCCCCTTGAGGATGTCGCGTTGCCGTTCGTGCTCTTCGATGCGATCGTTTAGCTCGTCGAGTTCGGCAATCGCGTTCCGCTCCAGCGGATACAACCCCGCCATCGAGGCAATGCGGGCTTCGGTCTCGACGCGTTTGCCCCACTGCTCGCGAATGCCCATCGCGACTTCCACCCGGCGGGCGCGGTGTTCGCGCTCGCGGACTTCGTTTCGCACCGTGGCTACCTGCTGGTCGATCTCCTCGATCTCCAGCCCGCGCTGGCACCACACCCGCGTTTGTCCGGCCAGTTCGGCGATTTCGCCTTCGAGCCGCTCTTTGTCTTCGAGTAGCGTAGCGCACTTCGATTTGCCATCGGCCGAGTCGAGCAGCTTTTTCTGCGACGCCCGCAAGCCGACGATCACGTCGTACAGCATGATGCGGTCGAGGCCCGAAGTCAGGCGGTAAATCCACTGCGCGGCGGCGCTGCCACCCAAGGTACCGAGGTGTTGGATCTCGTCGAGGCCGAGTGCGAAGACGTTGTTGAACGTCGCTTCGTCGACATGTTCAATCGCTTCCCGCAGCAGGCGATCGCCTTGCTGGTCGCCATCGGGCATTTCGATAATCACCCGGCCCGTGTCGCTCTCGCTACGATCGGCGTAGCGGCTCACGCGGAACGGGCCATCGTCGGTCACCACGCCGAGCGCACCGCCGGCACGACCGCCGTTGACCGGGGGCAGATACACCGACCGGCGCTCGGGCGACACCCCGTAAATGACCGACCGCAGGAATTGCATCAGCGTGGTTTTACCCGCTTCGTTCCAGCCGTGCAGCACGGTGACTTCGGGCGACAGACGACGCAAGTCAAGGTCGTGCCATACACCGAAGCCATCGACGTTGATGTCTGTGATACGCATGAAATTAAAACTCAGCAGTGCGGGGGAGTAGTCGGAGGGCGGCTTGGTTGTGGGTTACGCGTTGGCCGATTCCAAAGTGTTTGTCGCAGCGGGCGAGGTCAGTAGGTCGATGCCCAGCTTCTTGGCGTTTTCGAGTACCAGGCTGCGGTGGTCGTTTTTTTCGAACTTGGCGGTCGCTTTTAGCGAGTCGTTGGCCAGCGGCAATGGCAGCAATCGTTCGAGTTCCAGCGACTTGCGACCATCCTTTTCGTATTCCGCATGCTGACGCAGGAAGTCGCCGAGAATCGTCTCTTGGTCGTACCACTCTTCGGGCACGGTCGCGGGGGCCAGGCAGCCGATGCGAACCACCCAGCAAAGGGGCGACCGTTTTGCGGTTCGCTTGCGAAGCCGTTCGACCAGCGCGTCGCATTCGGTTCCCGGACGCAATGTGGTGATCAGCGGGCCGGTGCCGCGGACGTGGAACGAGACCAGCAGGTCGGTGCCTTGCGACTTTTGACGCAGCTTGTCGAGCCGTTCGTCCATGCGTTCTTCGAGTTGCTCGAGCGTCGTGCTGGCGGTCACCTCTACCGACTCGTCGACCCAACGAATGATGTCGGTCGAAATGAACTTGGTGCTCGCTTTGCCATCCACCACGTGAATCAGTGTGCAGCCGCAGGGGCCCGACTCGCTCGGCGAGCGACCTTGAGGCGTACCGGAATAGTGGGCGATGCCCGGTTCGTTATCCACCGTGGCTCGACGGTGACGACCACCTAAGGCCATGTAGTGCACGCGGTCGCCTTCTTTGCCGGGCGAGTCGTTGGTGCTGTAGGCCACGCCGGCCGTGAATAAGCCGCCCGCGTCGCGGTGAAAGCCACTCGCGTCTACCTTGCCATCATCCTGACTGCTGATGCCTTGGATGCGGGCGATTGTCTTGCCGTCGCGTTTGAGTTCGAGTTGTTCCACGCGGCTGGTGCCGAAGCGATGGACGTTCTCGGGCAGCTTGGCCACCAGGGGCCATTCGTCGGGGCCGTCGGTCACGCCGCCAGCCCAGTAGACTTGCACGTTGCGAGCGTTGAGTCGCTCGAATTGTTCCTGCAGGAAGACGATCGCCCGCGGGCCACTACGCTCGAGGTCGACAATGTCGCCAGAGAGCAGCAGGGCGTCGGCCCCTTCGACTAGCGTGGTTTCCACCACTTGTTGGGCCGCAAGATAGGCCGCGTCGCGAGCCAATTCGCGCAGGTCGTCTGTCACACTGGGGAGCCCGGCCAGGGGGGCTTCCAAGTGCCAGTCGCTCGAGTGCACGAAACGTATTTCAGGCCGCTGCATCAACGCCTCCCTGCGTCAAAGTTGGTCCGTTCTGGTTGGTCAGCGCCGCGGCATCACTGGTCGGGCCGGCGGTCGTCTGACATTTGCCAACTGAACAATCTACATAGTTTCGCGAAAACGGCCAACTTCAGATTGCCGGCTCTGCTAGCATTTTTTGCCAACCCAATCTGCAGGTTTCCGTGCCGAGCAGCCCACGAAGCGTCCCCGACTCATCTCACAATCGAGACGTTTTGTATTGGTAATTGGCCACCTATGGTGTTCTAATGGATAGGTATTCGTTCGCTGTCGGCTTTCAGCGATCGGCTGTTGGCTTTTAAGTAAGTGGAGGCTGAATGATGTAATGCTTTGTCTGATAGATCGAACTGCTGGCAGTGCGCAGGCGATCGTTCGTGTGCGCCCGGGTTCGTTGCTGCGCGAATGGTAAAGCGGTCGTGGGGCTGCGTCGCTGGAAGCTCCTGGTCCCACGCTACGGACTCTCCCAACTCCCAACTGCCCGGACCCCTGAATCCTGACTCCTCTCAAAATAGTTTCCCATGGGTGGGAATCTATTCTGGGTAACTATCGCGGAGGTGTTGATGCAACTCATTGCTGGCAAACGACTTGCGATAGTTTCCCACTGCAAAAATAGATTCCCATCGGATGCGTTTTGGGAAATGGGAATCTATTCGTGGTCGAAAACCACTGGTTTTGTAGAGTGGGCGGAGATTCAATGTTCCCATCGATGGGAACATTGAATCTATTCCGCCCGAGCGATTCGCTAGCTGTCAGACGAGGGTGACAGGGCATCGTGTTTTGTAATTTGGTCGCGGTTACCCGACGAGTCGTCAAGTGTGCTAGAATCCTCCGGTTCGCCAATTCGGTTCCTCGAAAGGATATACGTATGTTGCTTCGCGCTGCTCTCGTGACGGGATTGCTTCTGGCTGGTGTTTCGCGGCTTGGTGCCGAGGAGCCTACGTGGCCGCAGTTCCGTGGACCCGACGGACAAGGCAACGTGGTCGGAACCGCTCCGCTGGAGTGGAGCGAGCAGCAAGGAGTCCGCTGGAAGACTCCGTTGCCGGGCCGCGGGTGGTCGTCGCCGGTGGTCGAGGGAAATCAGATCTGGATGACCACGGCCATCGAGAAGCAAGGCGATCGCAGCAAGATCGAACGTGTCGGCGGAACCCCCGCTGGGCAGTTGGATCAGGCCAGCGCGCTGTCGTTGCGGGCGATCTGCGTCGATCGTCGGTCGGGCGAGTTGGTGCACGACGTCGAACTCGTGCACGTGGAGAATCCGAATCCGATTCACGCGCTCAACAGTTACGCGTCACCGACTCCGGTTGTTGAGCAGGGTAAGCTCTATTGTCATTTCGGTCGCTACGGAACGGTGTGTCTCGACACGCAAACGTTGGACATCGTCTGGCGACGAGTGTTTGAAATCGAGCATTATGTTGGGCCTGGCAGCTCGCCGGTGATGTGCGACGACCTGCTGGTGCTCACCTGCGATGGTGCGGACAAGCAATTTATTGTGGCGGTCGATAAGCAGACTGGCAAAACCGCGTGGCAGCAAGATCGTCCCCCGCTGCGGAGCACGAACCCCGACACCTGCAAGAGTTATTGCACCCCGCTGGTGGTGGAGAACGACGGGACCAAGCAGATTGTGATTCCCGGCGCGCAGTGGATTATTGCTTACGCCCCGGAGGATGGGCATGAAATCTGGCGGCACGACCACGGCAGCGGGTTCTCGATTGTCCCCCGCCCAGTGGTCGACGACGACCATGTGTACTGCTGCACCGGGTTCGGCAGCACAAAGTTGCTGGCGATTCCCTACAAGAGCGAAGGGGACGTAAGCGACGCCGATTGGGTGCACTCGAAGCAGGTGCCGACGCAACCTTCGCCGCTGCTGCACGAAGGCCGGCTGTACCTGGTGAGCGACAACGGTATCGGGCAGTGCATCGATACCGCAACGCAAAAAGTGCTATGGAAGCAGCGGATGCCAGGCAACTACTCGGCATCGATCCTGCGAGTCGACAATCGGCTGTACTACTTCAGTCGCGAGGGAGTCACCACGGTGATTGATGCCAACAGTCCGAAGGGGGACGAGTTGGCCACCAACCAGCTCGATGGCTCGCACATGGCCACCCCGGCGGTGGTCGACGGCGAGTTCATCGTCCGCACGGCCACGCACCTGTACGCGATTGGCCAATAAGGCCAACGATTAAAACGTAGCAGCCAGGAGCTTGCATTCAGCGACGGTTACTTGAAGACCGCAGGGTCCGACTCTTTGAAGTTGGCCGCAGTGAAGCCGTTGTTCAGCTTGATTTGGCTATACATATAGAGTTCGGTGAGTTCCGGCTTGCCGTTCTTGTCCTGCTTCCAGTCGTACGCTTCGTAGCGGACGGGGATGCGGAGTTCTTTGTCGACGTAGATACGAGCCTTGTGGAACTTGAATTCCTTGCGAGGAACTGGGTGAATGATTTCGACCATCACGGTAGGACGCTTGTCGAGCTTGGCGTCGAGGTACGTTTTTACCTCGCACTCGCCATATCGCATGTCGTCGTTCGCGATCTCGATCATCTTGTCGGTCAGGTGGCTGATGCCGGCCATGGTGATCGGGTGGCGATTGCCGTCCATGGCCCGAGTGCCGTTGGGGTCGAGGTGCAGCACGCCGGCCAGGCTGAGCATGCCATTCCCGCGAGCGAGCAGTTTGTTGTCGTTCTGCCCTTCAACGTACAAGCATTCCTGGCCCTTTTTAGGACTGCGGAACACCAGGTGCACCGCAAATGGGTCTTGCAACACACGCATGTCGATGTAGCTGGTGTCTTGCATCACGCCGTCGATGCGTTCCATCTTTATGAACAGGCACTTGTAGTCCTGCACGTTGGTATCGATGTGGTCGCGAACGCGCTCCGCAAAGCGCTTGGCGGGAGCCAGCGGATGCTCGCCGGCCTGCTGGGTAAGATCAAAGAACTCTTTGTCGGCAGCGGCCTTCATCGCCTCGGCGGAGATCGCATGGGCCGAAACCGGCTTGGCCGGCGTCTCGCGGGCCACCCGAAAGATTGGTTCGGTGATGTTCGTGCCACGCTGTTCTTGTGCGTTGGCAAGCAACGGAGCAGCGGTGAGCAAAGCCAGGATGGCGGTCAGGTGTTGTGGGGCGAGTTTAGCACTCATGTTCGGGATCTCCCTTCGCGTTCGCGCTGGGACAGCGTGTGGGGTGGCGAGCTAACGAGTCTTGGGTCTCGTTCTATGACAATGTTTTGCGATGGTGTCGAGAGCAATCGTGCCTGTCGGCGGGGGGCTTTCCGCAGGGCTCCTACGAGCGACCCTTCGGCTAAGCCTGGGGTGGGATTAATATATTACCCCATAGTACCCGCCGGTCCAAATGACTAAATATCCGATTCCTCAAGGGAGACGCAACCGTTGGAGTCTACGCAATCCCCCGAAATTATCCGTGTCGCTTCCATGCCATTCGACGAGAATACCTACCTTATCGGCGTTGCCGGACGGGAGGATTGCGTCGTAGTCGACCCCGGAATGGAGGCCGACAAGATATTTGGCAAACTTGAACGCTGGCAGCGGACACCCGTGGCCATCCTCAATACGCATGGACACATCGACCATATTGCTGGAAACGCAGCGATGAAGCAGCGGTGGCCCGACTGCCCGCTGATTATCGGACATGGCGATGCGTATAAGCTGACCGACCCCATGGCAAATCTCTCAGGGCTTTACGGTAACGGATTCGTCAGCCCCGAAGCCGACCAGACCCTCGCCGAGGGAGACACCTATGAGGCCGCCGGACTTAAAATGCGGGTTTTGGAGACTCCCGGGCATTCGGCAGGGCACATCGTGTTTGTGATCGACGACCCGGAAACGCCCATCCTGATTGGCGGCGACATGCTGTTTTGCCAGGGAATCGGCCGCACCGACTTCCCCGATGGCGACTCGCAGGCGATGGAGAAGTCAATCCGCGAGAAACTCTACACGCTGGCTGATCCGACGATTGTCTATCCTGGGCATGGTCCCGAAACGACCATCGGCTTCGAGAAACTCAACAACCCTTTTATTCGTGGTAACAGCGACGCGATCCAAGATTAGATACAGCGACTGGCCGGTCGTGCTGTCGCGCTCGCAGGGCTAGGTGCCAGGTGCGAAGGTCTGGCTTTGAATGTTACTGCCCGAGGAGTCGTCGTCGGTCAGGATTGGTTGCTTAGGAGGCGTGGCCTTCTGCATCGGCAGTTCCATCGTGAACTTGCTGCCGCTGCCAGGTTCGCTCTCCACGCGGATGGTACCGCCATGTTCCTGCATGATCTTCTGACTAACCGGCAAACCTAACCCCGTGCCGCGGCCACCTTTGCCGCTTACAAAAACCGTAAAGATGTTTTCAATATCGTCAGGTGCGATGCCAATGCCCGAGTCGGTGACTTCGATGAAAGCTTGCTTTTGCTTATCGTGCCACTTCGTCGTCACGGTCACTTCGCGGCGGTCGCAGTCGTCGCATGCATCCACGGCGTTGGTCACAATGTTCAGCACCGCGCGATGGATCGCCTCGGGATCGAACATCGAGGTTGGAATGTTGTTGTCGGGGCGGAAAATCAAAGCGGTGCTTAGCTCGGTTGCTCGCACCTGCATGAGTTCCACCACGTCGGCGACCACGTCGTTGAGTTCGGCCGCGACCGGTTCGGGCTCACGTTCCTTACTGTAGGTGAGCATGTCCATCACCAACCCAGAGATCCGCTGTTGGTTGCGTTCGACAATTTTCCAGCCCTTTTGCAAGGTGTCCATCATGCGAGCCATGTCGTCGGGATCCATCTCTCCGGCTTCCACGGCCTTCGCGTGATCCTGCATCGCAAGTTCAATCAGGTAGCTACCACCCCGAACCCCTTGGAGGATGTTCTTAATATGATGCGATAGCGACGCGATGGTTTGTCCGACCGCTGCCAGGCGTTCGGCCTGCACCATGGCTTTGTAGTACGAGGTATCCTCGACCGCGAGCGCAGCTTGATGGGCGATAGCGACCATCAGCTTCAGGTGTTCTTGCGTGAACTTGGTGGTAGTTCGTTCTTGCAGCATCCGCTGCGGAGAAAGCGACGTATCGATGTAGATCACGCCGACCACGTCGTAGCGACCTTGCATCGGAACGCAAATCGCTTCGCGAACGCCGAGCTTTACGATGCTCTGGGCAGGGTCCCAGCGTTGGTCGTCGCGAGCGTTGCTGGTGAGCACCCCTTCATTGCGCTCGACGACGTAATCGAGAATGGTTTGACTAATGGTGATTTTGTCTTCGGTCTGCACCCCGCGCCGATGGCGGCGAACTCGCGGCGACAACGACCCGTTGAGTTCGTCCTTGAGCATGATGCAACCGCGGTCGGCGTCGACCCACTCGAAGATCATCTCCATGATGCGAGCGAGCAGTTGGTCGATATCGAGCGTATGGCTCACCGCCAAGGCGGTGCGATACATGATCTGCAGGTTGCTGCGAGCCCGGGCGAGCCAGGGGCTGGCTTGATCGTCGGAGGGAGCCGACAGCAGGTCGCTACTATCGCTTTGCGACACCGCGTGCAGAATGCGAGATTCGTCGTCCTTGTGGTCGGCCGCAACGATGTTGATCTGTTCGCTCAGGTCGGGCCGCTCCAGCGGAGTGCCGGTGTAGAGCAGCAGGGTTCGCCCGAGCTGGATTTGATCGCCGCTGGTGAGCAGGTGCTCGTTCACCGCTCGGCGGTTGATGAAGCTGCCGTTGGAGCTGCCGAGGTCGCGGAAGCGGTAGGTGTCGCCTTCGCGCTCCAGAATCGCATGCTCGCGAGAGACTTCGGTATCGTGCAACTGGATCGAGTTGCTTGCCACCCGACCAAGGGTGACAACTGGCCCATCCAGGTCGTAACGCGACCCTTGATCTCGGCCCTGAATGACAAAAAAATTCGGCACTTCAGCCAGCCAGCAGTGTGGGGGACAAGGAGTGGGACAATGGAGCCACACCCTGCGAGCCACCCTTAGGCGGCGCGGCGTTGCTCCAGAACGTCCTCAATTCTACGGATCAAATGCCGGTAGTGGTAGGGTTTTGGTAGCAGATCCGAGGGGTTCTGTGGTACTTCTTGCCCGGCAATTTTACCGAGTAAAACGATTGGGGTGTTGTTGCGGCGGGCAGCGGCGGTCAAAGCCCGGGTGGCTTCGCGGTTGCTGGTCGAATCGCTGTCGGTATCTAGCACAATCAGTTGCGGCCGATGTTGCTCCGCTAGCGATAGTGCATCGCACGCACGCGACGCTTCAATGGTCAGTGCGCCAGTGCGGGCGAGCAGTGCTGTTAGCACTTCGCGAGACTCTGACGATTGGTCGACAATCAACACGTGATCGGATGGCATGGCAAACTCTACCGATAACCAGGCGTAAAGCCCGCGCTGGACTTCGCGGACGGGTAACTCAACGGGGGGGAGAGGTTCTCATTGGCAAGCTGTTTGCCGGGCGGGATGGGAAGCATAGAGATCGGCCGCTTGTGTGTCAAAAGCGAATTTCATACGAACTTCGTAGAAACGAACATGCGTGCAAGCGCATGGTGTGCTATCCTCCTTTCATACAACTGTGGGGCACAGCGTTGAGACATGGATTGAAAGCGGAATTTAGCGTGGATAGCCTAGTTTTAAAGTGGTTTCTCGTGGGGGGAGTGCTTGCGGTCGCGGGGGCGAGTGCAAGCACGCGAGCGCACGAATCCACAGATCTCGAACATCGTTTTGCGCACGTTGTACGCTACCTGGCCGACGATCGAATGGCCGGTCGCGGCATGGGATCTCCGGAAATCGACCTGGTTGCCGAGTATCTGGTTGGTCAATTTCATCAGAAAGGGCTCGCAGTTCGGTACCAGCCGTTTTCGTACGTGCAGCACTCGGAACAAGGCTCCGCAAATCACGCAGTCTTCGCAAACGACGCGAAGCAATCGCGAATCGACTGGAAGGTGGATGTCGACTTTCGTCCGCTAGCCATTGGAGGAGCGGGAGCAATCGATACACCCCTGGTGTTTGTTGGCTACGGCATCACCGCTCCGGAGTTGGACTATGACGACTACGCGGGCGTCGACGTCCAAGGGAAAACGGTTATCGTCTTGCGGCACGAACCGCAGCAGCACGATCCCTACAGCGAATTCGATGGGCTGAATCTGTCGAAGCACGCTCCGTTCATGCGAAAGATAAAGAACGCGATCGATCATGGGGCAGCAGCCGTGGTGTTCTGTACCGACCTGCATGAAACGCAAGAGATGCGGCGACGGTACGAGATGCGCATCGACGCGCTGAACGATAAGCTGTTGCAAGAGCAGAACAACTTTAATGCCCAATCAGCACCCACACCGAGCCAGACGAAAATCCATGGCCAACGCATGGATTCGATGCTCGACCGCGAATCGCGGCTGAAAGCAATGGCGTTGGCCGTAAATTCGCACCTGCTCCCTTTTGATCAAGCCGGACAGGCGGTCAGCGAGCCGTTTTTGCCGGTGATGGTAGCGACCCGCGATGCCCTGGAGCAGCTTTTTACCGCAGCAGGCCGGGGAAGTCTGGCGGAGCTCGAAGTTTCCATCGACGACGACCTGCAGCCCCGTAGTTTTGAGCTTTCCGGCTGGCGAATGGTGGCCAATGTCGACATTACTCGGCAAGAGGTAACGGCCATGAACGTGGTCGCAACAATCGAAGCGGAAGGGCCCCACGCGGACGAAGCGATTGTGATCGGTGCCCACTTCGATCACCTCGGACGCGGCGGCGACACCGCTTTTAAGGGCCAAATTCATAACGGAGCCGACGACAACGCTTCCGGCGTGGCCATGATGTTGGAACTCGCCAGGCACTACGCCTCGCAGCCCGAGCCACCTCCCCGCCGGCTGGTGTTCGTCGCTTTCACCGGCGAAGAGCGCGGGTTGATGGGGAGTCGTTTCTACGTGGATCATCCAGCGGTACCGCTGGAAAACACGGTTGCGATGTTCAATTTCGACATGGTCGGGCGGCTATCCGACAATCGCTTGATCATGAGTGGTACCGATACGGCCAAGGAGTTTTCGCAGCTCGTTCGCGACGTGAATAACTACCACAGCTTTGATTTACAGTGCGTGCCCGGCGGGCTTGGCCCGAGCGATCATGCGAGTTTCTACACGCGTGGCGTCCCTGTATTGCACTTCTTTACGGGACTGCACAACGATTACCACCGTCCCAGTGACGACGTTCATTTGGTCGATATTGCCGGCATGCGACGCATCTATGGGTATGCTAGCGAGCTAATCGATCAGGTGCTGTATGCTCCCGAACGCCCTCAGTATCAGCAGACCGATGGCCCTTCGAGGCCGTGATTTAAAGTCTCTTTCGTCCTTTTGGGATTGCTAGCAGTAAACCGGCTTGAAGGTGGGGCTTCAAGTTGTTGTTGGTTTTCCAAAAGTCTTCACAAATGGTCTTGCCTCGTTTGGCGGATCTCGGCACAATACCGCCCGCTTGACTGTCCGGCCGGACCAACCTCCGTTTCGGTCGATTTTTTTCGCATTGGTCATGGATGACCCCGTATCCCAGCAAGGAGTGCTGACGTGAAGACTCTGACTTTGGCCGTCGCGGCCGCCCTCGCGTTTGGAATTGCTAACAGCTCGGCCGTAGCTCAAAGCACCCCAACTTCGAAAGCCGCCCAATACGGTGTGGCTGTTGTCGACATCAGCAAGATTTTTGAAGAGCATCAAGCTTTCAAAGCCCTCATGGAACAAATGAAGGCCGACATGCAAAAAGTGGATGCTCAGATGAAGGCGAAGCGTGACGCCCTGATCAAGATGGAAGAAGCTCGCAACAGCTTTAAGCCCGGTACTGCTGAATACCGCCAGAAGGATGATGAACTGGCCCGCGCCAAGGCTACGTTTGCTCTCGAGATGGATCGTTTGAGCAAGAGCCTGATGGAGCGTGAAAGCTCGGTTTACTTCCAAACCTATCAGCAGATTTCGAGCGTGATCGGTCAGTACGCCAAGCAGCAGAACATTGGTCTGGTGCTCAAGTACAGCAGTGCTGAGCCTGATCCTTCGAGCAGTGCCGATATTCTGAAGCACATCAATAAGCCTGTGGTTTATTCCGATGGTATCGACATCACTCAAAACGTGTTGGCGATTCTCAATCGTGGTGCTTCCAATGGAGCTTCTGCGACAGCACTTCGTCCCGGGCAAACCCGGCCTCAGTAAGGCTCCCAATTCACGGGCGGTCGGGTCTCCAGGGTTGCTGGAGACTCGGCCAAGTGAATGGTGATTGTGTGCCTTGTTGAAGTCCGAACTGTTGTCCACCTCGGACAAGTTCCCCGCCTGGGAGATAACCTGCGATGATACCTCTGCGCCATCAGCGCACCGTTGCTCGTGCCGCCTCTGTTGAAGGTTTTGGTTACTGGAGTGGCGAAGATTGCCGAGTAGAGTTTCGGCCTGCCGCCCCTGGTAGTGGAGTCACTTTTGTGTTGGCTCCCGCGAACGGTGCCCCCCCCACTCGATTTCCGGTGGGGCTCAGTTTCCGCGAAGACCGCCCTCGTCGAACCGTGATGAAAAACGGCGACAAGAGGGTGGAGATGATTGAACACGTGATGGCCGCTCTTTTCGGCCTCGAAATTGATAACTGTGAAGTCTGGGTGACTGCCGAGGAGATGCCTGGCTGCGACGGTTCGGCCGCTGCGTTTGTCGAGGCTCTCGATATGGCTGGCGTGGTGGTGCAGTCGACGCCAACGCGTCCGCTGGTGGTCACGCGAGCTACGCGAGTGGGCAACGAGCACAAGTGGATTGAAGCTCAACCCACCAATAGCAATGGGCTCTCCATCGAGTTCCATCTCGACTATGGCCCCAGCAACGCGATTGGGCGGCAATCGTTCGCGGCGGAAATCTCCCCCGAGCAGTTCCGCTACGAACTGGCTGCGGCCCGTACGTTTGTGCTACGCGAAGAAGCCGACGCCTTGGTGGCGATGGGCAAAGGAACTCGGGTGACTCCTCAGGATCTGCTGATCTTCGATGCAGACGGTCCGATGGAGAACCCGCTGCGATACCCCGACGAATGTGTTCGGCACAAGGTGCTCGATGTGGTTGGCGATCTGGCCTTGGCCGGTCGTCCGATCGTTGGGCACATCGTTGGTTACCGTAGTGGTCACCAGCTAAATGCCGAGCTTGTGGAAGCATTGCTTGCCCACGAGCAAGAAGTCGGTCAGCGGAAATCCGCTTGAAACAACATCGTTCCAAACACATCTCGCTCGTCCCCAGCCCCCTGAAGAACCATGGCTACCAGCATTGCGAACACCGCCTGGATTGACCCTCGCGCAGAGATCGACGATGAAGTCGAAGTGGGACCATTCACTATGATTGGCCCGCACGTCAAGGTAGGTGCCGGCACCAAGATTATGAACAGCGTGACCCTCATGGGACACGTAACCATTGGTCGCGACAA
Organism: Aeoliella mucimassa; assembly: GCF_007748035.1. Classification (NCBI taxonomy): domain Bacteria; kingdom Pseudomonadati; phylum Planctomycetota; class Planctomycetia; order Pirellulales; family Lacipirellulaceae; genus Aeoliella; species Aeoliella mucimassa. Next base: position 4,269,384 of record NZ_CP036278.1, on the reverse strand, counting down.
CACGATTTACCCGCACGCCGTGATTGGTGGCGAGCCGCAAGACATTAGTTACGCCGGCACCGACACCAAGGTGATCGTGGGCGATGGAAACATCATTCGCGAAAACGTGACCATCAACCGCGCCAGCGAAAAAGAAGATGGCATCACCAGCTTGGGAAGCAACAACTTCCTGATGGCTGGTACTCACATTGCCCACGACTGCAAGGTCGGCAGCAACATTATTATTGCCAACGGGTCGATGCTCGGCGGACACGTTCACGTGGCTGACTACGCTTCGATTTCCGGCGGAGTGGCCGTGCATCACTACACCACGATCGGTAGCTACAGCTTCATCGGTGGTTTGAGTCGCGTGTTGCACGACGTTCCACCTTACATGCTGTGCGAAGGCTCGCCCGCCCGCCCGCGATGCATCAACATCGTCGCGCTGAAGCGGAATAACTTCGATGCCGAATCGATCGACGCCCTGGCCGAAGCCCACCGCTTGCTTTATCGCTCGAAGGTTGGACTCGACGCGGCTCGTGAAGTACTGCGAGGCAACGATCGGTTGCTGCCTCATGTGAACAATCTGTTGGCCTTCATCGAAGGGCAGCAGGAAGGACGGCACGGTCGCGGACGCGAAGTGCGTCGCGCTGCCGCCTAAACGGACTGCCGGGAACGATCTCGCCAGGTCGTGAGTCCATTCCCCCCCCAGGACTCCCGCCCACGGCCCGATGGTTTCCACCGTGCGGCATGCCCCGTGTGGGTGTTGCTGCAGCGAATCGCTGGCTGCGATGGATGCGATTAGCTCCATCCATCGCTTCCAGCGGATTGCCTGCTCGCGACGACTGCACGTGGTAAATGTCGAAACTCGCGTGATGATGTCCAGCGACAAACGTCGCGGATGCTCCTCATGTGAATTTCGCTATTTACTCCGTCACCCTAACGGCAAAGAACCATGGTTCCCCTCCGTACTGCAGTTATCGGTACCGGCCACCTCGGTCGGATTCACGCTCGGCTAGCAGCCGACGCTCCCCACATCGACCTGGTTGCCATCGTCGATGTCTCCGAAAAAGCCCGCCAGGAAGTCGCCGAGCAAACCGGCGCCCGGGCAGTGGCTAGCTATCACGAAGTGCTAAACGAAATCGACGCCGCGATTGTCGCTACGCCGACCGTGTTGCACCACAAAGTGGTTCGCGAACTGCTCGAAGCTGGCAAGCACGTACTCGTCGAGAAGCCGATTACTACCACCGTGGCCGAGGCCGACGAGTTGGTGGAACTGGCTCGCGACAACGGCCTGGTCTTGCAGGTGGGGCATGTCGAACGTTTCAACCCTGGCTTGGAGTGCGTCGCCGACAAGCTGGAAGATATCCGTTACATTCAAGGCATCCGCGCCAGTGGATTCACGTTCCGCTCGACCGACATCGGCGTGGTGATGGACTTGATGATCCATGACATCGACGCGGTGCTGTCGCTCGTGAAGTCGCGTCTGGTCAACGTGTTTGCCTTCGGCGTCGCCGTGATGGGCGAGCACGAAGACATCGCCCAGGCGCAGTTGCACTTCGAAAATGGGTGCATTGCTCAGCTTACCGCTTCGCGCGTGAACTACGAACCCGCCCGCTCGATGCAGGTGTTCTCGTCGACCATGTTCGCGAATATCGACTTCGCAGGACGTAAGGCGACAACGGTTCAGCCGCATCCTAGCTTGTTAGCCGGAGAGTTCGACCTTGCTACGCTGTCGGCCGACCAAACAGCCTACTACCGCGAGCATCTGTTCGAAGAACTCTTGATCAAGCAGGAGTTGGAACCTGAGCAAACCAACGCGATTGCCGAAGAGCACCGCGACTTTGCCGAGTCGATTCGCGAAGGTCGTCAAGTCCGCGTGAGTGGCAAAGCCGGCCGGGCCGCGTTGGCCGTGGCCGAGCAAGTGCTGGCTTCAATCGCCATGCATCACTGGGATGCCCCACCGCTCGGACGCCGAGGTGCTCACATGCTACCAGCCATGCCGCTCCGCAAGGCCGGTTAACACGCCGAGAGCCAAGTTCAACATTCAAAGAACCCCTCTTTCCTGCTTGGGAAAGAGGGGGTCTTTTGTTTTGGGGGCTGATGGTTTTGGCCAGTTTGGCGAGCTGTCGTCTGGTACGGAGTGAAAGGGGCTGGGAATCGTTTCTGGGGGCGACTCGGAAGAATAGTGTGGGCATTTGTTGATTCCGAATGTTCGCTGTTGTTTCTCCCAATATCGACCACTCGTCTCACATGGTGAGTGAAAGTTAATAAAAGGTTGGTAACATTGTTGTAACGATATTAATGCAATGTTACATTTCGTGTGTTGCTTTTCACCAAGTCCAGGAGAGTTGTTATGGCGGACACGATAGTCACATTCACATCCCGCTCACTTCAAGAGATTCTGGAGTCAGGCGGATCTCAGGAGTGGGTTCTGAATCGTAGGAATGCGAGAAATGCGACGTATCTCGTCTGCGCTCGGAATGCCAACGGCGACCACGCACCTGGTCCAGAGGAGCATAAGTCAGGTTTTTTGCTTGGCAAGATTTCGGGGCTCGGCCCCGGCGAGTGGACGCCAGAACGTTTCATTATTCAAATCAGCGAGTATGCAAATATCGACGTTGCCGATCTTTGGACTTTTGGCCGCAATCCAATTCACTACGCGAATCTTGAGGACCTCGGCATCAACCTGAATAAGATTGACTGGAAACCAGTGGGGTCAAAGCCAGCGGCGAAGAGACCTGCAGCACCGCTGCGAAAAGTGCCTGTAAGCATCTTCGATACAGCTAAAGAAATGATAGCCAAACAGCTCGGCATTGGAGTGGACGCTATCGAGATCACTATCCGAACCTAGTTGATGCTGAGGGGCGAGAGCATGGACTAGGGCGACCTAAATAGATTTCAGGGTGTACCGGACTACTTGGTAGCTTGCACCCATTGGCTATGTGCCAATTTAGCAAGAGTCGACAGCCCGATTGATCTCTACGATTTTTCGAATCCCTCATCGAGATCCACGCCCTCTGGGCGTGGTGAGAGTTCGCTGGCTTTGCCAGTTGAACAATAAGACGTTTACTCCTAACTCAGGTTGTCCCCACAACTTGGAGAGAGGAGTAAACCATGTCGCGATTTCGGAGGTTATCATCCGCCATCTGGCATTGCCAGTGCCACTTTGCTTGGGTGCCTAACTAAGAGTTTCCATTTCCCGGGGCGATGCCCCGGGCTGGCCTGTGGGTGCCCCTTCGGGGCGTGGGCGCGTTTGGCGAATGGTCTTTGTCGCTGGGGCCACATCCGATTCTGGCGCGAGCCATCGTAGCACGATTCTCCGAATCGTCGGAACTGGTGCGAGGCATCGCATGAGGTGCACTTCAGAATGCCAGGCCGCTGTGCCCCGCTAACCACTCGGCGGGTCATGCTGCTTTCTTCTGCGGCCCGTTTATTCTTTCCAGTTTTCGCTGGGAATTGGCCACATGTAGTGTTCTAATGGACAGGTGATGTTGTGGCTGTCGGCCATCAGCTTTCGGCTGTTGGCTTTTTAGTGATTGGAGGTTTGCGAGATGTGATGCTTGTCTGAATAGCAGATTACTAGCGACGCGCAGGCGAATGGTTGCCTGCGTGGGTGGTTGCTGCTGCGCGGTTGGCAAAGCGTTGGTGGGGCTGCGTCGCTGTCGCTCCTGGACCCACCCTACTACCTTCAAGAGGACATTCCGCAATCCGCAATCTGAAATCCCCAATCGTGTCCCCTCCCCAGAATAGTTTCCCACTCGATGCGTTTTGGGGAATGGGAATCTATTCGCAGCCTAAAACCACTGGTTTTGTAGAGTGCGTGCAGATTCAATTTTCCCATCGGTGGGAAAATTGGGAATCTATTCGTGAGCGGTGGGAATCTATTTCGCCCGGGGCGGGGAGATTCGCTCGCGTGAGGAGGTTTGTTAGTGCGTTTCGGGAAAGTGCCAAGCGGCCATCGAGCCTGGCCTGGCTCCCGCGATCGCTGGTTTAGGCAGCCATCGAGCGGGAGAAGTTGGGCGAGTTGCGGCGGAGCGCTACGCGGTACTTGTTTCGCATATCCACAAGGTTGAGCCATTGGAACATATTGACCACTCCCAGACCGATCGCGAACGCCCAGGCAATAGCGGCACCAGGGACTCCGGAAGTTTGGGTAGTTTCCTCGTCGCTGCTGTCGTTATTGTCGACTGTCGAGTTACCACCGTTGGGGGCCCAGTCGTATCCTCTGTCCGCTCCATCGGCATCCACCCGGTTTACGGTCGTGGTGCCAGCTGGTTCGATGGGGGGCAGCTTAAAATTGGAGTTCTCTGTCGAATTGCCGGCGTTCGGCGCGTTGGTGTTATCCGCCGCGGCATTCGCCTGGTTGTTGTTCGTGTTGGCCGTGTTGGTAAGTTGGGTATTCGCGGAGGTGTTCCCATTGCCGATCCCGTTCCCGTTGCCGGTGAGGTACGAACGATCCCCCAGCGGGGTCACCGCGTTCGAGGCGGTACGGTCGGGCACGTTTTGCATCGGGAAGTTGGTGGGCGTCAGGGTAGCACTGGAGGAGGCCTCCGCAGCCCGGCGGGCTTGTTCCGATTGCTGGAGCTGGTTGCGAAGTCGATTCAGCTCGTTTTGGTTTTCGATGAGTTGGTTGGTCAGGTATTGAGCCTGAGCCTGAGAGGTTGGTGCAGCGGTGTTTGCCGCTCCCATGTTGGCATTGGGATTCACCCCGTTAAGCAGCGAAGTTTCGCCTGGACGCAGGTTGCTCATGTCGACATTCGCCATGTTCGGGTTGGCCGTCGCATTGGTCGGCTGCTGGGTGTTGCCCTGCATCGCCCGATCGATGGAGTTCCGCATGGCGTCGGTCGTGCTGCGAAACTCTTGCTGCAAGCGGTTCGAGGTGTTCTCGAGCGGCGTGTTTTGGGGATTGTAGGTGCGAGTATCGGGAGGAGCAATCACGTCGCTCACGGTTGTGCGAACGTTGTCGACCACGCCCTGGCCGGCGGAGCCGACGTTGTTCAGGGTTCCCCGCACCGCGTTGGTCGTGTTGTTCAAGCCAGTTTCGGCTGCTTGAAAACCCGATTCCAGGCTGTTGCGGAGGTCCTGCGAGTAGTTGTTGGTCGTTGTGTTGGGATTCGTATTTATCGGAGGTATCGAGAAAGGAGCCGTTTCGGCAGTGTTGGTCGTTGTCGAGCGGGTAGTAGCACCGTTAAATCCATCGGCGTTGCGACCATACCCACCGGCAGGGCCGGTTTGTGCGAGCAGTCCGATACTGGCCGAATCGAGATCGGGCCGGAAGGTGGTGTGGAACGCAGCGCCAGGGCGGAGCTTCTTGGGAAGCTGCTCGGTGCCGACGACGACGCGAATTCGCCGAATTGGATTCACTTCGGCGGGGATATTCACTTCGATCGTGTCGGCATTGCCCCGCTGCATTTGCTCGACCATGGCTGGTTCGACTTGCACAATGTAGTCGTATCCAACCTCAGCGTCGGAGGATGGTTCGTACCCAAATGTGACGCTCAAAAGCGGAGCGAGCAGCATGAGAACAGGAGCTGTCATGATTCGCGTCTATCCCTAAGTAAATGACCAACGGCAGAAATCCAATGCCGGTAAAGCTACTATTGATGGATTCTAACCGAACCTGGCCGATGGTCCTATAGATGTTGTGCTAGCGTGTGGCACTTGCAGCTGGCCGAAGCAGGGCTACTCCGCTAGCCGGCAAGGTGGTTTCTCGCCATGATTTGCGATGCTACGAAGTTCGTTTTTACAAGATGAGAGTGATTCGTCGCGAATACACCATTTCCGGCGGCTAGAAACGGCAGCGGATGGTGCAGGACTTACGAAGGTGCAAACTCGATGAATATGGTTGGGCTCCTGATAGGCTTTGGGCTGCTGATAGCTGGTGCCGAATTATTGGTGCGGGGGGCGAGCCGACTGGCCGCACGAGCGGGCGTGTCGCCGCTGGTGGTTGGACTGACCGTCGTGGCCTTTGGCACCAGTGCTCCCGAGCTAGCAGTGAGCATCAAAGCGTCGTTGGCCGGGCAGGTGGATGTGGCCTTGGGAAACGTGATTGGTAGCAACACGTTCAACGTGCTGTTTATCCTCGGGCTTTCGGCCATGATCGTGCCGCTCACGGTGTCGTCGCAGCTGATTCGTCTCGACGTGCCGGTGATGATTGCTGCTTCGTTGCTGGTTGCCGCAGTTGCCTGGGGAGGAACCATCGGCCCGCTTGAAGGGGCGGTGCTGCTGGCCGCGATGCTGGGCTACACGTACTTACTGTTTCGCATCGCCAGGCGTGAGAACTCCGCGCAGCAGGCGACGGAAAATTCTGCTCCTGCGACGAACATGGTTTGGTCGCTTGTGCTGGTGGCCGTTGGTATGGCGATGCTAGTATTGGGAGCCAAGCTGCTGGTCGATAACGCGGTGGCGATCGCCACCCAACTGGGGGTGAGTCAGCTAGTGATCGGGTTGACGATTGTGGCCGTGGGGACCTCGCTGCCGGAGGTGGTGACTTCGATCGTCGCTTCCGTGCGCGGCGAGCGCGACATCGCAGTCGGCAACGTGGTCGGCAGCAACATCTTCAATTTGCTCGCTGTGCTGGGCGTCGCCGCTTGCGTGTCGCCTGCTGGGCTGCCGGTATCCGAGGCGGTGCAGCGGTTCGATTTGCCGGTGATGGTCGCGGTGTCGGTGGCCTGCCTGCCGATCTTCTTCACCGGCATGGTCATCGCTCGCTGGGAAGGAACGTTGCTGTTCGGCTATTACCTGGCCTACACCGCTTACCTGTTGCTGACCGCATCAGGCAGTTCGGCCCAGCACACGCTTCGGGACGCGATGGTTGGTTTTGTGATTCCCATCACGGCGGTCACCTTGGCCGTGCTCACCTTCAGCGCCTGGCGACAACGTCGAGCGTAGAGCTGGCTACTTGCGTGCTTCTTCCGGAATTTGATGCCAGAGCGCGTGTAGCGACAGGTTCACGTCGACCAAAAAGCAAATCAAACAACCTACGATCGAAGTGAGACAGAGTGCAAAGCAGGCGATAATAGCGTAGACGATCGGCAGTTTGAACAACGCACCGGCAAACAAGCTGATCACGATCACCGCAGTCAACAAGACACTCAGCACCCCCATGGCGATGCCCGCGCGAACGATCCACGCCCGCGACCAGAGGATGCGAAGCTGCTCGACGATGATCTGGCGCTCGTCGCCGGTGGTCGACTTCAGCAGTGGAGCGAGTTGACGAGAGCGATCGATCACCCGACCAAAGCGATTGGTCATGCTCAACAATATAAGGCCGACGCCTGAGATCAGAATCACAGGTCCAACAGCAAGGTTCAAAATGGGAATTAGTTCGTCGAGCGACATCGTCAAATACCTTGGCCTGGTAGGATGCATTTGCAGAGGGCAGGGGGGCGAGCTTCTGACCGACCGTAGCCAAGCAACGTGCGGTCGCTCCCCGTTTCCAAGCGGAATGTCTCGCTACTATAGGCGGCAATCGCCGAGTTTTGTAGGGCGCTGGTCGGCGGGATGCCGTCGACCGACTTTAGATGCTGCGGTTGTAGAGCTAGCCGCCGGAGGTTCTCGATTCCAGCCGTTTGACAATCAGTCCAAACGAATCCTCGGCGATTACTTGCACTTCGGTGTCGTCGCCGATCCACTCGCCCCGCGAGCGTGCTGGCACTGTCTTGCCCCCCAGGCTGATGTAGCCGGAGGGGTTCAGCGGGCCAAACGTGAAGGCAGTCATGCCGACCATCGGGCTCGGGCTCGAGGGGGAATTGGACTCGAGTGGCATCGTGGGCGAGTTCTTTCGCTTGCTGTCTCGGAGATCACCCGGATTGCATCCCCCACAGCAATCGACGCAGATCAAGCAGTCGATGTTCGAGGCATCGCCCCCCAAGGCATCACCGCCCGGGGCATCGCAACATCCCCCGTCGCATCCTCCATCGCATCCCGGGCCATCGCACCCGCCGCAGTCGCAAACACAGAATCCTCGGCGGTACGCGCGATAGGTGGTCAGCAAACCGCGCCGCTTCCGCTTCTTAATGGAGGGCGGGGCAAGCAGCGCTGCTTGGCGATGCGCTACCCGATCGAACACCGCGCGTACCACCCGTCCGGTGGCCGCCGCTGGGCCGAACGTCTGCGTGCAGCGCCAGCCTGCTTCCGCCAGGCAATGGAGCGAGTAGTCGAGCGCACGCTGCACATCGCGGGTGTTTGCCAGTGGATTAAAACTCCCTCGCTGGCGATCCCTGGCGTAGTCGACCGCGCAGTCGAACGAGAGGATCGCCGCACCGATCGAACTGCCAATCTGCTGAACGGCATCGCGTACCGTGGAGTCGGCCGCAAGTTGTTCGGCGAACAGTTGAAAGAAATAACCAAACGCGTTGGCTGTCGGAGCACAGTAATCTTCGATCGACAGCGGCTCGTCTGCTGTGCGTTCAAGTCGCAGGTGTTGCGCAATGAAGTCGGCAACCACGTGCTCGAACTGGGGGTCGAGGTGGGAGAAGTAGTCGCGACTCTCGGCAATCGGTCGTCGCAGTCGCCAACGCAGCAGGCGGGCAACGAGCGAGCGGTCGTCGCGGACATCGTCGTCCAGTTTCGTCGCCGCGAGGATGAGAGCAAACGCGTTGCCGAATCGCGCCCGCTCCACGTCGAATCCAGGCCAGCTGTCGAGTCGGTTGCGCAGTCGGCAGCAGGTCACCGCGGTATCGGGCGGAGAGTCACACGCCTGGGCGTCGATGGCAAGCAGGTACAGGAAGATCGCTTCGTAGCTGTGGAAGAAGAGCGAAGTAAGGCCAAAGTGCCGACGCTGCGCCTGGCAACAAGCGGCATACACCTGGCGGTAGGTGGTGTCGCTGCGGTTGCCACGCATGAAACCGAACATGTTGCTCTTTCTCCTGTGATGAACGGACCGCACGAGTATAGGCCGAACCGGCGAAGGGTGCTACTTCCAAGTCTTTTCAGGGGCAATAACCCACGGTGCTTCATCGCGGGGGTTCTGGTACGATAGCCTGATGGAACCGACGCAGCCGTTATCGCCGAAATCGAAGCCCCGAGTGGTGGTACGTTTTGCGCGTTGGGCAATTACGCTAAGCGTTGTGGGGCTCGTAGTGTGGTTCGCGGGGGGCACCGTTCGCGACGGCTGGCATCAGCTATCGCAGACCGATCTAAAGATCCAATGGCAATGGGTGGCGTTGTCGGCCCTGTTGTACCTGGTGGGACTCGCTCCCATGGCGTGCTACTGGTGGATTGCCCTGCGAACGCTTGGCGAAACACCAACGCCCAGCGATGTACTTCGTGGCTACTATCTAGGTCACCTTGGCAAGTACGTTCCAGGCAAAGCCCTGGTCGTGGTGTTGCGTACCGGCGCGTTGGTGCGAGCTGGTTGCAATATGCGACAAGTGGCCATCAGCGTGTTTCTCGAAACCCTAACCTTCATGGCCGGCGGCGGCATGCTTGCCGCGTTGCTGCTGGCCATCACTGGTCATGGGCCAACGCTCTACGTTTGGTTGTCGCTCGGCCTGGCAGTAATGGTTGGCATCCCGATTACTCCCCCGGTGGCTCGCTGGCTGGCTACCAAGGTCGTGAAGCAGCGAAGCAGCGACCAAAGTGAATCCACTGTTTCGTTGCAAGCAATTAACTGGCGTCTAACTTGCGCGGGACTTGTTTGCTCGGTGATTGCCTGGTCGATCATTGGCGTCAGTTTGTGGTCCGCCGCCCGGGCGGTCGACCCGACCCTCGGCTGGCCCTGGCAAGAGTTGCCATTGTGGATAGAAGCGGTTGCTTTACCGGTGGTCGCCGGCTTTTTGTCGCTGATTCCCGGTGGTTTGATGGTTCGCGACGGGCTGCAAGTCGAGCTGCTGAAGTCGGTTTTCGCCCCAGAGGTTGCCGAAGGGGTCGCCTTGGTAGTGGTCGCGCTCTGGCGACTGGTTTCGGTCGCGTCGGAAGGGGCCATTTGTGTTATACTGGAGGCTACCCGCCTGTATCGTACTCCCCGTGGTCCCTCTTAGCGATACGTCATGACTCCCATCACTGTTGTAGTACCGATTCTCAACGAGTCGGAAAGTGTCGAAGAACTCTATCGCCAGTTGCAGGCTTCGGCCGAGGCGAACGACTATCGCTTGCGCTTGGTGATGGTCGACGACGGTTCGACTGACGACACGTGGAAGAAAATCTGCGAACTCGGCAAACGCGATCCCAACGTGCTCGGCGTTCGATTCCGGCGTAACTTTGGTAAAGCTGCCGCCCTCACGGCTGGGTTCGACGAAGTGGAAGATCCCTACGTGGTGACGATCGATGGCGACTTGCAGGACGATCCAGCCGAGCTGCCGCTGTTGATGGCCAAACTACAGGAAGGCTACGACGTGGTTAGCGGTTGGAAAATCGACCGCAAGGACCCTTGGCACAAGACATTGCCTTCAAAAGTGTTCAACGGCATGGTTGGTTGGCTGACCGGCGTGAAGCTTCACGACCACAACTGTGGATTCAAGCTTTATCGCCGTGAAGTGGTCGGAGAGGTTCGGCTGTATGGCGAGCTGCATCGCTTCGTGCCGGTGCTGGCCGACGCCCGTGGCTTCAAGGTGGCCGAAGTCCCTGTGAATCACCGCCCGCGAAAGTTTGGCCATTCCAAGTACGGCGCCAAGCGAATCGTCAAAGGTTTTCTCGATTTGCTGACCGTGAAGTTCATCACCGGTTTCGGCCAACGCCCACAGCACCTGCTCGGTGGTTTTGGGCTGGTGTCGTTCCTCGTTGGATTTGGGCTACTTGGGTACCTGGCGGTGATGTGGTGCCTGACCCGCATCGAACTGCTCGGCTTGCCCGAGATGCACCTGCACGAACGCCCCGCACTGTATTACGCGCTGGCCTTCTTCTTGATTGGTGGTCAGTTCCTGACCGTCGGCCTGCTGAGTGAGATGGTCACCGGCTTCTTGATCCGCAAGTCCGATATGTTCTCCGTGGCCGAGTACACCGATCCGCGAGAGAACGAGGTGACCGTTCGGCACTAGTTTGGCTTTCTAGTTTCACCCAACGCAGTTTCGGCGCGGAGCGTCGGAACGAATCTCGATTCATGGATTCTCTGGTATGTCTGATTCTCCTGAAACTACTTCCGATTCGTCGGTCACGCTGCGTCGCATGGTCTATGCGATTCTCATCACGATTGCCGTGGGGCACATGGCCGGGCGCATCTTGGCGGTGAATTCCGACAACGTCGCCAAGTTAAGCCAATCACGCATCAACGAACGACTCCAAGAGTTTCGCGCAGCGCAGGAAGCCGAAGGAGTTGACGAAGCGACCCTGGAAGATCGAGTCGAACGCAAGCGGGAAGAGCTGGTGCAGAAAATCGGGCTCGAACGCCCGTTCTTGAGTGCCAATGATCGCAGCCGATGGTTGACCATCCGCTCGCTGGTGGAAGAAGGAACCTACGAAGTCGATAACTTCTTTCGTGAGCCAAGGTGGGACTCGATCGACATGGTCAGTCACGTTGGCCGCGACGGAGAGCAGCATTTTTATTCGAGCAAGCCGCCGTTGATGGCCACGATGCTGGCACCCAAGTACTGGCTCATCAAGCAGATCACCGGCTGGGACTTGGGAACGAACCCTTACGAAGTCGGGCGGTTGATGCTGCTATTGACCAACGTGCCGGCAATGGTGTTGATGTTCCTGGTAATTGCGGTGCTCGCCGAGCAGCTTGGCACTAGCGATTGGGGACGCATCTTCGTGGTTGCTGCTGCTTCGTTCGCTACGCTGCTAACCACGTTTGCCGCAACGCTGAATAATCACATCGTCGGGGCAACCGCGGCTGCAGTAGCGGTGTTCTTCTACGTGCAGATCGCCCGTTCCGAGACTCCACGTGGTTGGCACTTTCTGATGTGCGGGTTGGCCTCGGCGTTTATGGCCGCTAACGAACTTCCGGCGACCGCGCTCCTTGCGCTCTTCGGCTTACTGTTGCTCGTGCGCGACTGGAAGAAGACTCTGATCTGGGGCGTGCCCGGCGTGGCCGTGGTCGCAGCAGCCTTCTTTACCACCAACTACATCGCCCACAATAGCTTGCGGCCCCCCTACATGCACCGCAGCGAAACCGATCCGTCGGACAACTGGTACATGTATACCTACGAGAAGAACGGCCGCACGATCGAGAGCTACTGGCACGACCGACAAGGCATCGACGTCGGCGAAGAGAATGTCGGCACCTACGCGATCCATGTACTCGTGGGCCACCACGGGGTCTATTCGCTGACTCCCATCTGGATTCTAACGCTCGGTGGCATCGGCATCTGGCTTGTCCGCGGTATCAGGCTCGAACGCGAACTCGCCCTCGCCGCGTTGGCCATGACCATCACTTGCTTTGTGTTCTTTATTCTCATGCGGCCGCTGATGGATCGAAACTACGGGGGAATGACCTCCGGTTTTCGCTGGATGTTTTGGCTTGCACCGCTGTGGCTGGTGGTGCTGTTGCCAGTGGTCGACAAGATGAGTCGCAATCGCTGGGCGCGGGGCGTCGCTTTGGTATTGCTGGCGCTGTCAATGATTTCGGTAAGCTACCCCAACTGGAATCCTTGGGAGCAGCCTTGGATCTACAACGCCATGGAACACTACGGCTGGCTGAAGTAGCGTTATCGTTTGATCTGGGCTTCCATCAGCGCGCGACACTCCACGTTGGCAGCTTTCCAGTCGCCTGTTTTGGCCTTTGCGATCACCCCATTCAAGGCATCGGCATCGGTCGAAGTGAGATCTCCCTGCGCGGCCGCTTCGCGAATCCGAGCTTCTACTTCGGTCAGCTGCTGGTCTAGCTCCCGATTGGTAATCGAGTAGAGGGCTATCGAGTAGTCGTAAGCAACGGGGCTGATCTCAGGATGCCCACAGCCAGTGATCATGGATAGGGCAATAAGTAGTGCACGGAGTACGTATGATGAGCGGTGCATTAGAGGTTCCCGGGGATTTCGTGTTCGTTGATGCTGGAGTACTCCGCCCAAACGATTGGGTCGACATCTTCCGTCGTAAACGTTACCGATCCATCTCCCATGGCAATGTTGCCACCGTAACTGTGTTCGGCGTACATTTGCCCCACGTGCAAAGTCGGAAAGTTAATAGGGTGGATAATCGGTTGCCCTGTGATGTCCAACTCGCCACCTGACGGGCCGGCATGCACCAGCACCAGCGTTGCCGCGGCGTCGGGGCCATTCTCCGGCGAGGTGAATCTCGGATGAACCACCGCGCCCGGTACGACCCCCGCCCACGATTTATCGCTCAAGGCCGACGAGTGCTCGCCGAGGAAGATCGTGTGCGACAAGCCATCGGTCACTTCCCGTAGAGCGACTTTCGAATTGCGGTAGAAAGGGCCATCGGCCACGCGCGAGGCATTGCCATCGATGGTGATCGTCCTGGTGAGCCCCTTGTAGATGTCGGTAAACACGAGCCCCGTCGCTTGCGAACCACACTCGCCCCAGCACGATTCCTGCCCATGGCTGGCCACGTAGTCGCTCCGGCCAAGTCGCGGTGTGTGTCCGGCGATGGTGAGCGGTGCCCCCGCCTGATCGACCAGGTCAAACGCTTCGCGCGGCCCGGTGGAACTCGGGCATTGCAGCAACGCGATCCGCGTATCGACCAGCGAAGCGTGCTTGAGCTCCCAGACTGGTTTGTTGAAGTCGATGCGTTCGGCCAGGCTGCCTTGCTCGAGGTGTTCGAGCAGCAGCGCGGTCCAACCCCAACCTGGCGGGGCGTCCCAGGTGTTGGGATCGCGTGTCGCCGGAGGAGGGGAGGCGAGCGAGTTCGACTGGTAACCCGATGGCAAGCACCGCTGCGCCGACTCGTAGTGGTGCAGCGCCAGGGCGAGTTGCTTCAGGTTGTTCATGCAAGCATTGCGTCGCACCGCTTCGCGCGAGTTTTGCACGGCTGGCAATAGCAGCGAGATGAGCAGCCCCACAATGGCGATCACCACCAACAGCTCAACCAGCGTAAATCCTCGGCAATTGCCGAGTCGAATCGTGTTTGGCTGTGACACGGGGGACCTCTAGGTTTAGCTGTGGCTAAATGTTGAATTGCACGAATGTTAGCCGTGGTTAAACTTGTAGTCAAGCAAGTATCCGAAGTTTTCTCCCAAGGAGTGTTTTAGGCCCGCGGAGAAAGTGCCTTCCAACAGAGTGTTCAGCGACGATGGCTTCGAAGCGAAACAAATCGAACGAGTACCGACGCACACGCCATGACCATGCGACCGAAACGGCGGAGGACTACGTGGAAGCGATTGCTCAGATCGAAAGTGATCGAGGCGAGTGTCGTGGGGCGGATCTCGCGCGGTTATTTGCGGTGAGTCATGTCACGGTGACCAAGACCGTCGCCCGCTTGAAGGACGAAGGACTCGTTGATTCGCAGCCGTACGGTCCGATTTCACTCACCGCTCGCGGGCGGAAGCTGGCGCGCGAGTCGCAGGAACGCCACGAACTGGTGCTCGGCTTTCTGCTCGCCATTGGGGTCAGCGAGCAGGCTGCACGTGTCGATGCCGAAGGGATCGAGCATCATGTGAGTAGCGAAACACTCGACTGCTTCGCCGAGTGGATCGCTAAGATCGAAGCCAGCAAGTAGCTGCGATCACTCTTCAGTCTCTTCAGGTTCCGTAGCGACTGGTGCAGGGGTGGTTGCAGGCTTGGCGGCTGGGGACTCTTCGCGTTTGATCCAGAAGGCCAGCACATAGAACAGCGGCAGCACCAGCAAGATCAAAATGGTCGAACCAATCAGGCCCGAAGCCACCGTAGCGGCCATGCCTTTGTAGAACGGGTCCCACACCAACGGAGCCATGCCGAGCACCGTGGTGCCGGAAGCCATGGCCACTGGGCGCAGACGACTGACGCCTGCGTCGAGCACCGCCTGGTAGGGATGCAACCCGGCATGTTTGTTGACTTCGATCTCGTCGATCAGCACGATCGCGTTCTTGATCAACATGCCGGAGAGACCCAGGTAGCCGAGGATCGACATGAAGCCGAATGGCAGTCCGGTAATCAACAGCCCTGCGGTAACACCAATCGAGATCAGCGGCAAGCAAAGGAAGATCACAATTGGCTCGCGAACTTGATTGAACAGGCAGATCAAGATCACGAACATTCCCGCCAGGCAGATGGGGAACATCTTCGCGAGCGGTTCCTGCCCGTCGGCCGAAGCGTCAAGCTCGCCGCCCCACTCCAGCGTGTAACCAGCAGGCAGCTTAATGTTCTCGATCTCCGGCTGGAGGGTCCGCATGGTGACCGAGGCCAGTCCGCTCGAGGGATTGCACTGTGCGGTGATCTCGCGCTCGCGGTGGCGACGATGGATTAGCGCATCCTCCGAACCTGGGCGATCTTCGTTCCAATCCAATACGCTGTTCAGCGACACTGGTTGGCCGGTAATGGCACTCCAGACGTAAACCTCGCGAGCTTTTTGGTAGTTTGTGTGCTCCTCGGCCGGCGATCGCAACATGATCGGCAGCAAGTCGTTTTCTTCGCGATACACCCCCACGGTCTGCCCGCCGAAGTTGGCTCGCAGCGCCTGGGCGACATCGTTTCGAGTAATCCCGACGCTGCGGGCTTTTACTTCCGAGAACTCGGGTCGCAGCACCGTGGTGCGATTACGCCAGTTGTGTCGGGTCGGCGTGCAGTTTGCTTCTCGCATCTTTACCATTGCCTGATCGGCAAGATCACGCAGCACAATCGGATCGGGTCCACGGAAGCGAGCTTCGATGGCATAGTCGTAAGGAGGACCATCTTTCCAACGCTGCACCACGTATTCGGAATCGGGGAATGCGCGGGCGAGATAGGTCTTTAGTCGCTCCATCACGTCGGGCATCGATTCCAGGTCATCCGTGTACACCACCAAACTTCCGTAGCTGGAGTTCGGATCCTTCGGGCTATAGGTCAGGATGAAACGTAGCGCACCTTGACCAATAAACGTGGTCACCCGTTTCACGTGCTCTTCGCTATTCAGGTGCTCTTCGATGCTCCGCATCGTGGCCGACGTTTCCTCGATGTGCGTTCCTTCCGGGCGATAGAGGTCCACCGTGAAGAGCGGCTGACTCGATTCGGGGAAGAAGAAGTTCGGCACATAGGCGAAGCCGATGCCAGCGGCGACCACCGCTGCAGCCACGGCTGCCAGGGAGACGGGCCATAGTCGAATGATGCGGTCGAGCAGCGAGCGATAGATATGAAAGAAGGTGCTATCGTAGGGATCTTTATCGGCCTGGTCAGCAGCAGGAGCTTTCAGCATCCAGACGCAAAGCAGGGGAGTCACGGTAACCGCGGTGAGCCAGCTAATCATCAGCGAACTGCCGAGCACCCAGAACAGCGAACTACAAAACTCGCCGACGTTGCCAGGCGCCAGGCCAATCGCCGCAAAGGCGAGCGACGCAATGAACGTGGCTCCCAGCAGCGGCATTTGCGTTTGGGCGACCGTGTCGATGGCGGCCGTCTTGTGATCGATGCCGCGTTGGAGTTTGATGAGTACCCCTTCGACTACCACAATCGCATTGTCCACGAGCATGCCGAGCGCGAGAATAAGGGCACCGAGCGAAATCTTCTGCAGAGTAATCTCAGCGAGCCACATATAGATGAAGTCGCCCAAAATAGTCATTACCAGCACGAAACCGATCAACAGGCCGCTCCGCCAGCCCATAAAAATCAGCAATAGCACAATCACAATCAGCACCGACTCGATCAGGTTGATCATGAACCCATTGATGGCCACGTTTACCGTGGCTCCCTGGTCGTAGATCGTTTCGACCTCGAGCCCAGGCGGGCGCATCGGTTCGAGTTCCGCCAGCCGGGCCTTTACCGCGTCGCCCATCGTCACCGCGTTGCCACCTGCGACGGTTGAAACCCCCAGGCCGATGGCCGGCTTGCCATTGAATCGCATCAGCGACCGGGCGGGATCGAGGTAGTCGCGGCGGATCGTCGCAATGTCGCGCAACCGAATCGATCCGCCGACTCCCGGCGCGGCGATCAATAGCTCGCCGATGCGCTCCTCGGAGTTGAACGAGCCAGTAGGTTCGATGCGAATATAGTCTTCGCCCATTCGCACGTGCCCTGAGGGCTGCACGACGTCTTGCGATTGCAGGAGCTGCAAGATCGCCTGCGGCGAGATGCCCAACTCGGCCATGCGAGCTTGAGGAATCTCGATATAGATCACTTCGGGTTGCAAACCCCAGAACGAGATTTTGGCCACGTCCTGGCAGAGCACCAGGTTCTTCTTGAGTTCCTCGGCGTACTCCTTCAGCTCCTTGTACGAGTAGTCTTCGCCCGAGAGCGAAAAGAATAGCCCGTACACGTCGCTAAAGTCGTCGTTTACGATCGAAGGGCCTGCACCTGGGGGAAGCGAGCCTTGGATGTCGTTCACTTTGCGGCGCAGCTTGTCCCAGATTTGCTGCAGGTCGGCATCGCCGCGGTACTTGTCTTTCATTTCCGCGTGGATGATCGACAAACCATCTTGCGAAGTCGAGCGGACCTCTTTCAGCTCGCCGAGCGACTGGATGTTCTCTTCCAGCACGTCGGTCACTTGCTGCTCTACCTCTTCGGCCGACGCACCAGGGTAGGGGGTGGTGACCACCACTTCTTTGATGACGAAGTCGGGAAACTCAAGCCGCCCCAGTCGCGTGTAGGCATACATGCCTACGCCGATGGTGATGAGGCTCAAGATGATCGTCGTGGTGCGCTGCTCTAGGGCAAACTTTGCGGGATTCATACTTCGGTCGGTGCAGCAAGCAGGGGAGTGTGTAGAGGTAAGATCGCAAAGCCAAATGCGCGTTTATCGGTGAGTTAGTTCGTCGCTGGCGAGGTGCTTTGGGTGCTCGTTACGCTGGCCCGGTCAACCACCTTCATGCCTTCGTGCAGGAAAGCCGCGCCGCTGGTCACTACTTGTTCGCCGGCGGTCAGTCCTTCGCGCACGACGTACTGGTTGTCGTCGGTCAGCGGACCGAGTTTCACTGGGTGCTTGTGAGCAGCCCCCTGCTGGACCACCCAAACGTAGTGGTCGCCGGCTGCGTTGCTTTGCACTGCTGGCACCGGTACCAAAGGAAGCGCGGTCGAATCGCTTGCGTCGGTCGCCGAAACGAGGGTGATGTCGGCCACCATGCCAGGGAATACGTTGATGCCTTCGGGCTTCGGCATGACGAACGTCACGCGATAGGTTCGTGTGGTGGGATCTGCGTCGGTATTGATCTCTTTGAAATCGGCAACAAACGTGCGATTCGGCAGCGAGACTAAACGCACGATTGCGTCGAATGCTTCGTCGAGCTGGCGGTGCAAGATCTCGCGTTCCGGCAGCGATACATCGACCTCAAGCAAGTTGATGTTGTGCATGCCGAGCACGGTTTGCCCGGGGGCCACTTGCTCGTAGTTCTCCACCGCCTGCACGGTGACCATGCCGTCGAAGGGGGCTCGCAACGAGGAGTCGGCCAATTGATCGCGGGCGACCTTCAGTTGTGTTTCGAGCGCTCGGATGTCGGCCTGCATGGCGTCGACATCTTCTTCGCGGGAGCCAACTTTGCCTTTCTGAAGTTCTTCGGTTGCTGCGCGGAGATCCGCCTCGGCAGCCGATAGCTCTGCCTTCGAAGCGTCGTACTCAGCCATCGCTACTGCGTTGGACTTGAGCAAGCGTTCGTTGCGTTCGTACTCGGCCTGGGCAAACTGCCGCCGGGCATTTGCAGCAGCCAGGCGGGCTTCGAGCGAGCGGACATCTTCCTGCCGGGCCCCTTTTTGCATAGCCGCCAGCTTGGCCTTGGCCGACTCGAGCGTTGCGCTAGCAGCAGCTACTGCGTTCTCGTAGTCGCGAGGGTCGATGCGCATCAGCACGTCTCCCTTCTTCACTTCGCTACCTGGAGCAATGTCGACCGCGACCAGCGGACCACCCACGCGAAAGGCCAGATTCGCGGTCTTGTTCGCGCGAATTGTTCCAGGGTATGTCGTTTGACTTTCGACCCGCTGGCTGGTGACCGTAACGATCTCCACCACCTGCGCAGCTGCCGGCTTCTCTGTATCGGCGCTCACGGTTGCCGGAGGACTGGCGGTGCCTTTGGAATTGATCAGCCATAGACCGACGCCGACCACTACAATCAGCAGGGTGCTACCAGCCAGGTACTGCCAAGGTCGCCAGTGCGCAAGACGCTTTAACGAGGTCGAACGGGTTGTACTTTGATTACGATCAGCCATTAGGTGACTTTCTCAGGGGAGACGGCAAATCCGATAGCACAGAACTGCGATAGTTGCTGAGCAATGTGATCCACTTCCAGTGGTTCCTCTGCGTCCAAGTAGTCGTCGCTAATGGCTCGCAGCATTCCGTACACCATCGTGGCGTGGAAATTCGTATCACAAGGACGGAAAACCCCATCGTCGATGCCTTGCTGAATCAACAGGGCGAACGTGGCAGGTCCTTGCGAACAACTCGGCGTAATGTATTTCTGCAATGCTTGTTGCGAGAGCAGAAAGCTAAACAGCTTGCGGCGTTCGCCCAGGTAGTTCAGCAGGGTTACAAACACCCCGTGCAGCTTTTCTAAAACAGGGGCATTGGAGTCGACGATGCCCATGATTTGCTCGTGGAGCGGGTCGATCGTCTTCTCGAAAACAAACTCCAGCAGGTGGTCTTTGTCTTTGAAGTAGTTGTAAAGACTACCTTTCGAAATCCCCGCCTGCTGGGCGACTCGGCTCATCGTCGCCCGATCGAGTCCGTCGTGCGTGAGCACTTCGACCGCGGCTTCGTAAATTCCTTGTTTTGTCGCGTCTTTTTGACGCTCAGAGATCGTCGGCATCGCGCAAAAATTAAGAATTTTGGGGAAGTGGAATGGAAAAATGAATCTAAAGTCATCATATTGACCGATCGGTCATTTTGTCAACGTTGCTTGAATCACTCTACGGCAATCCACGGTTCGATTGGGGCAATCCGCGAACCTCGAGCGTGAGTTTGGGTGGAATAGCCAAACCAAAACGGGAGCATCGGGTAGGCAAGGGTTTCGGCTGAAAACTGCCGACACCAGTTAGGAGGGTGGTAACGCATATCCGGGGGGAGATCCTCCCGACCGGCGCGAAACCCCACGCGGCCAAGGATGGCAGCGTCCGCGAGTAGAACACTCCCAGAGGAGGGAGACACATGGAAGTGAAGCAGTTCTTGCCCTTCGGTCGGCGAATCCCCCTGGCGGTGGTTTCGGTGGTGATGTTGTGCACCGCGAGCGGTTGCCTGACGGGGCCCAAGCAGTGGATCCAGCAGCGATTCAAAGTGGGGCCCGAATACTGTCGACCTGCGACTCCGGTTGCGTCGGACTGGATCGACGCCGACGACCCCAGTGTAGTGTCGGCCTGCGCCGACTACAGCAACTGGTGGCGCGTATTCGACGACCCGACGCTCAACGCCCTGGAAGAGGAAGCCGCCTCGCAAAACCTGCAGCTTCGCCAAGCCGCCATGCGAGTGGTCGAAGCCCGCGCACTGCTCAACACCGCCCGTGGCACGTTGTTCCCACAGTCGCAGCAAGCAACAGGTAGCTTCGCACATATCAAGAACAGCGAGACCAACGCCAATCAGTTTCCCGCGGTTGAGTACGACCAATGGGGAGCCGGATTCAACGCGTCTTGGGAACTCGACATGTGGGGCCGCTTCCGCCGACTGGTCGAAGCAGCCGAAGCCAACTACGAGTCGTCGATCTACAGCTACGACGACGTGCTCGTCATCCTGCAGGGCGAGCTTGCCTCGGCCTACATCCAGATGCGCACGCTGGAAGAGCGACTCGATATCGTTCAGGAGAATGTCGTACTGCAGCAACAAACTTTGGAACTCGCTCAAAAACGCTTTGAAAACGGACGGGTTAGTGAGTTGGATGTCGCCCAAGCGGCGACTAGTTTGAACGCTACCAAGGCGGCCATTCCGCCGTTGGAAGAGTCGATTCGTAAAACGCAAAACGCGATCTGTGTCCTCCTGGGCTCCGCACCAGAAGATCTGGCGGGCTATCTGGAGCAAACCGGCATCCCAACCCCGCCCGAGCAGGTGGTCGTCGGCATCCCGGCCGAGCTGCTCCGCCGTCGCCCCGACGTGCGTCAGGCGGAACAACAAGTCGCTCTGCAAAGTGCGCTGGTTGGATTCACCGAGGCGAATCTCTATCCGCACTTTGCTCTTACCGGTTCGATCGGCGTCGAGGCTGCAAAGATTTCCGACTTGTTCCGTTCCGAGTCACTCGTTGGTTCCGTGGGACCAGGATTTCAGTGGGACATCCTCAACTACGGCCGGCTCATCAACGGCTACCGCGCCCAGCAGGCACGCTTGCAGGAGGCCGTGCTCGGCTACCAACAAGCGGTGCTCAACGCCGACCGGTCGGTCGAGGATGCCATTATTTCGTACCTCAAAGAAAAAGAGCGGGTGGAGTTGCTGCGGGAGTCGGTAGTCAACGCGGAACGCTCAGTGGACATCGCCACGTTGCAGTACCGCGAGGGGAAGGCCGATTTTCAACGGGTGATCGATACTCAGCGGGTATTGGTCACACGACAGGAGGAGCTTGCCGCCAGTCGTGGTCGGGTGAACGTGAATCTCGTCTCGGTCTACAAGGAGCTCGGCGGTGGGTGGCAAACCCGATGCCAGAACTCCGGGGCCGGCGCGACCCTGGCGGTCGATCCGACCTCGACCACCATTCCGGCGCTCTCGCCGACCATGTCGACCGAACCGGCGAGCGACTCCTCCGAGCCGACGCCGGCCACCGACGAGGTCGACGCGGCTGTCACGACCGAAATTGCCTTGCCAGTCGACCTGCTGCTAACGTTGGAATAGCAAAAAACCGAGAAATATAGGTAACCGGCGAACCCGCACCCTGCGGGGCCCGTCTTGCCAAAACAAGCATCGACCTGTACAACTGGGGATCTGAAAATCATCAAAACCTCGCCGGCAACGCCAGCGAGAATCCGGCACCGGCCATCTCGGCCGCTGTCTCTAAAACAAGTTCGGGCCGTGGCGCAGTCTGGTAGCGCGTTTGACTGGGGGTCAAAAGGTCGCAGGTTCGAATCCTGTCGGCCCGACTGCTTTAAGTTCTGTTCTCCAGAGGACTTATTGCGTTTCTTGTGCGAGGGGGCTTCGGGTTCACTGGAACCCTCAACTCGCCCCTCGCATGATCCGGCGACACCTTGCTCAGCGTTGTCCGCGATCGGTTTGCGTTCTCTCCTCCCTCTGCATCCATCACCAGCAGTGCGTCGCCACCTTTGCAGCCGACGCTTGGTTCGTCGACTGACGAATACATTCCCACCGCCGAGCAAATAGATTCCCAATTTACCCACCGATGGGAAAATTGAATCACCGCGTACTCTGTAAAACCAGTGGTTTTCGCGCTCGAATAGATTCCCATTTCCCAAAACGCATCGAGTGGGAATCTATTTTCCCGCTGGGCACTTATCGCAAGTCGTTGGTGGGTAATGAGTTGCATCAACACCTCCGCGATAGTTGCCCAAAATAGATTCCCATGGGTGGGAAAGTATTTTGAGTTGGGAGTTGGGGGATTTCGGATTGGGGATTTCGGAATGCGGAATGTCATCTTGAGGAAGCTTCCAGCGACTGAAAGATCTAGCCTACTGCTTACAGCCTAAAGCTTTGGCATCCGCGCAGCAGCCAGCGCCCACGCAAGCAACCATTCGCCTGCGCGTCGCTAGAAGTCGGACACTAAGACAAACATCACATCTCCAAAACCTCCAAACACTAACAAACCAACAGCTGAAAGCCGACAGCCTCGACCAACTGTCCATTAGAACACCATGAGTGGCCAATTCCAAGCGAAAACTACAAAGAACAAAAAGGCGACAGCCGAATGTAGCACCACTCTCCGAGTGGTTGGCCGATCGCAGTAGTTCGCCTGACTAGGTCATCCGCTTAATAGGCCGGCATCAAGTTCCAGCGAATCGGATATCCGTGCGACAGTGGCTCGCGACAGTATCGGATGCCTTTCGCTCGTTCAAGTAACACCTAGAGGGAAACCGCGTTCTGCAACATTAAGCGTCTGAAAACCGATTGCTTCGATACGATCCAACGTCATTCTGCTACTTGTTTGGCGGATGTAGCCGCAGGAGAGCAAGTAGCGAATCCAGTGTCGCCTGAGAATAGCCTTTAGTGTGCCATGTATCTGAGGGTAATCCCCCTTGGTATTCGATAGAGGGATATAACAGGCGTGTTTCAAAATGCGCAAGAACCAGCGTCACGGCCTCATCGTCGGTGAGAATGCCCTTCGCAAGGACCTCTCGAATGGAGCGATCACGAATAAAGTCGTTGAGAAACTGGTAGACCTGACCGGAAGGGAGTCTCACCTGATGGGAGTCCCACGCTTCGGTCGTCAAATCGCGAATAGCACTAATCAGGAGATCCTCATGCACTAGGCGTCCCCGGTGAAGGTGTGAGATGGTCATTAAAGGTTAATCCTGTTGCCCGGGCTCGTCGAATGTCAGGCTCTCGAGTGAACCGGCGAGTGGGTGACAAGGCCCTCCATCATACAGTTTGTCGTGAATCTCTGTCACACCCTTCCGCACGGGCGAAGCCCGTGGCACCCCGGCGGTATAATCGCAGCCACTGCGCCTTGGGCAACTTGCTTTGCTTCGGCGTGTCACGCCGAGGTGGGGGAGAGACGCGGCTCGTTAGCTCTGCTAAACTAAGAACGGTGACGCTTCGGTGTGAGACTCCTTTCTTTCCATCCATATTCAATCGGACTCGTCAAATGGCTACAAAGATCGAAGGTCAGCCTGAAACGAAGAGAAGACGGTGGCCTGCCATCTCACTAAGAACCGCATTTCTGCTGCTAACTATACTATGTATCTGGCTAGGCGTGGTGGTGTCGGCGGCTCGTCGACAAGAGCGTATCGTTCGGAGAGTGGAGGAACTTGGTGGTCGAGTCGAGTATGACTATGAATGGGATTCTGATGTGAGGGGACAGCTCGACTGGCAAGGCACTGGAGGCGTAGGTCCTGCCCCTGAACCCGCAGGTCCTCGTTGGCTGCGAAATCTGGTTGGCAAGCACTACTTCTGTAATGTGGTCTACGTCTACCTTCGTGACGCGCCCGAGGTTGATGATGAACTTGTGGCGGATATTGGGCATCTTAGTGAATTGCACCGCCTCGGACTAAACAACTGTCCCAAAGTCACCGATGCTGGGATTGAACAGTTGCCGGTGTCTTTGCCACTAATAGCTCTCGACGTGGAGGGGACGGCAATCTCGGATGCGGGGGTGGCACATGCGAGCCGTTTCAAGAAACTGGAGCAACTCTATATTCGCCGAACGAATGCAACTGCCAAATGTTCACGGTTCATACAGGACATAGAGCATTTGGACCGTATAGGCATCGAAGAGGATGTTATGCCTGATGTAGAGGTCGAAGAACTGCGAAAGTCGATTCCGTCACTGCGTGTTGTTCGCTAGAAGGTCAATCAACAGGGCGTGCTCTGAATTTACAGAGTTCGAGATTGCTGTCCGACTTGTTTCATTGACGCAAACCTACCTCGGCCACATCGTCCGACGCAGAATAAGCCACGGTCGCTTCTAAACCTCGTATCGTCCTCTGGCCGAGGTTCTTTTGCTCAACCAGATACCCATCATACAGGCTGTTGTGAATCGCTGTCACACCCTTTCGCACGGGCGGAGCCCGTGGCACCCCGGCGGTATAATCGCAGCCACAACGTCTTGGGCAACTTGCTCTGCTTCGGCGTGTCGCGCTTGTGCACTCTGGAGGATGTGTACCGAAGCCGTTTCCAGCACTTCTCACTGTTGTCCAGGCCGATGAAGCCGGGCCTGCGTGCGAGTCGTGCAAATGCAGAGAACCAGTACTATCGTCATACCAAGGGTACTGGGTTCTGGTATGCGTAGATCGACCACAAAGGCTTCCAATCGTCCATCGGGATTAATACCGCCTCCCACGATGACTTTGCCGTCGTCGGAAATGCCATAAGCTCTCGACAGACTCCAGCCGGCGATGTCGATTTGGTGGCACTCTTGCAAGAATGTGTCTAAGTTCTCAGTACCGCGTTCTAGCGTCCAAATAAATGACGGAAAACGTGCTCTCGGGTCTGTGTTGTAGGCATTGGTTGTACCCAGAATAACCGAACCATCAGCAGATAAATCATATGGGATGGTACCGAACTCGCTCCCTGGTAGCGATGGAATTGCCTGGTAGCCATTGGATTCGTCCCACCGCCATCCTTGTCCATCGACGTAACCGATAATAACCTCGCCATCCGACGAGATCCCGTTAACATAGGTACTAGTATTTGAACCAGGGAAAAGCCCTAAGTTCTCGACATGATTCGGTTCTGTGAAGCGATAAGGGTAACGCAAACCATCCAGGTCACGAGACCCGACAATCACCGAGCCATCAGCCGATACTCCTCCCACTCCGCTTGACCCTGGCAAATCTGATATACCAGGTATTTCGCTGATACCGTCTACTTCGGTCCATTTGAATGCACGATTGTCTGACGAGCCAACGATTACCCGCCCATCATTGGAAATGGATCCAGGATAGCTGAAAAGCATACCATCCCTTGGAAAGTACCCAATTAATTCCATTTGGGTTTTGTCAGTCCATCTAAATGCGTCGATTCCCGCGTAATCCCCTGCCGTCCCTCGTCCTATTACCACGCTTCCATCGCCTGAAACTGCGGAGGCGTTTGACCAAGTATCTCCTCCCGGTAAGTCGCCAAGACCTTGCATTCCGTTTGATCGCGTCCAACGAAAAGCCTCTGTGCCAGCACTGCCGTTGTGCGATTGCCCGACAACTACATTACCATCCGCAGATACGTTGGTCGCTAAACTCGAATAGTAACCACCGGGAAGGTAGCCGAGCGGTATGAATTCCGCTCCCTGAACTAGTTCGCCGAGTGCGAATAGAAATACTAAGCCAACGCAGTATGGAGTAAGCGTGGCCACTGTCTTTAGATTCGATCGCATAAGCTAAGTATAACTTCCTCTGGCCTGATATACTAATCTACACAATTACCTTCCCCCTTGTCTATCTAGGGGTATCAATTGCCCCAGCGTGGAACGCTTCATTGATTTTCGAGTCACCGCCAATCAGGTAGCGGTGCAGCATCCCTCAGTATATTGGGAGTGGTCAAAAACTCCCTCGGCTACATCATCCGACGCAGAATAGGCCATGGTCGCTTCTACGCCCCGAATCGTCCTCTGGCCATGTTGCCTTCGCTCAACTAGATATCCATCAAACAGACTATCGTGAATCGCTGTCACACCCTTCCGCACGGGCGGAGCCCGTGGCACCCCGGCGATTTTGCTTTGTATCGAGTGCCAAGTGGTGACAGAAGTTTAATCGATGTCGGCGGTCCGCTTCCTAAGAACGGACCCTCGTCGATCACGCTTGCCGTAGCTGGTGCTGGTTGGGCAATTCGCCGAGGGCGTGGAGCAGGTGTTGGATGTCTTGCTCGGTGGTGTACGCGTGGGCGGAGACGCGGATGAAGGTTCGCCCGTTCCAGCGGATGGTGGGGGCTTCGATGCGATGCGTGTCGTAAAGCCAGATTTTGAGGGCGTCGGCATCGACCTGCAGGGTGGTCACGTCGATGAGTCCCATCTGATAGAAGAACGAGTCGGGGTGCACCCGCTCGATGCCTTCGATAAGCGACGCTTGCTGTACCGCGGTATGTACCAAGTCGCGCGAACGCTGGCGGACTTCGGGCGTGATGTGCTGTTGTTGCCAGGCGATGGCCGTCGGCACGGTGAGGTAGGCCGACGGGTCGTGCGTGCCGAGCCATTCGTGATGCTCGATAAACTCGTTGTCGCGGTGGAAGGTCTTCTCGGGCCCCCATCCCCAGCCAACGACGAGCGGCTCGATCAGTTGCTGACGATCCTCGCGAACGTAGAACACACCAGAGCCCTTGGGCGCGCACATCCACTTATGGCAAGTGGCGGTGTAGAAGTCGGCCCCGAGTTGGCCGAGGTCGACATCGATCTGCCCGGGGGCGTGGGCACCGTCGATCATGGTGAGGATGCCGGCCTCGCGGGCACGCTGGCAGATCTCGGGGATCGGCAACGTGAGGGCCGTCGCGGAGGTGATGTGACTGATGAAGATCAGTTTGGTGCGGTCGGTTACGCCTTGCCAAAAAGTGTCGGCCACGGCTTGGTCCGATTCGACCGGCAACGGAATCGCTTGCTCGACCACGCGGAAGCCCTTCTTGCTTCCAGCGAACTGGAACGCAAACCGGCAGGCACCGTACTCGTGGTCGGTGATTAGAACTTCGTCTCCTTCACCCAGGTCGAGGCAGCGGGCAATCGTGTTCGCGGCGAAGGTGGGGTTGGGGACAAACACGATCTCCGTAGGTTGAGCACCCAGGTAGTTGGCCACCTGCGAGCGGGCGTCGGCGAGCAACTCGGGAAGATCGCGGGCGAGGAACTTCACCGGCTGCGTTTCGAGCTTGCGTTGCCAGTGTTGGTACTCCTCGAATACCGGTCGCGGGCAGGCGCCAAACGAACCATGGTTGAGGAAGACAACGTTGGGATCCAGCAGAAAATCAGACATCGGGTGGCCGCAGTGCGAGGAAGGTGCTCAGTCGGGGCGAATCTGGCGAGGCCAAAAACGCTTCTCGAACACTTTCTACGCTCGCGACGCCGATGAAAAGAGGGGGGCGTGCGTTTTCGCCAGCTGGCAGCCGATGGGATGGAATCCGAACCGGACGTGATTACTCGGCAAATTTACGCAGGAACACGCGGACGTCGTCCCAACTGTCGAGCGGTCCCGACTTCTGCGGATCGTCGAATCCGACGACGGCTGTCTTATTGTCCTTCGCCAGCACGCGAAACTTGTTGTGCACCCAGGCGGCATCGGGGCCGCTACCGCCGGGGCGGTGACGACCTTGGATCAGGTAGTGCTCCGTCTCGTCGGTGGAGTTGGTGATGAGATAGATGCCGCGGTTGCGCTCTTGCCGCACGCCATGGATTTCGGGCGGGCCATCGTCGCTCCAAATAATGCGCCCGGTATGGGTGTCGATCACGCGCATCGAGTTTTGCCACATTGCGTCGCTATACACGGCCATGATCACTTGCTGGTGCGGGTCGACCTGAAACGTGTAGCCCTTGCTCTCTTCGGGTGCGAGCTGCTCGGGGGTGATCGCGGGTGGAGAGAACACCAGGCCTTGGCCATGCTTGATGGGCGACGAGATGCGAAGCATCGCGCGGATGTCGTTGTAGTCGCGGTCGGGTGGTGCTTCGAACTCCTTTGCCTGTATCAGCCCGGAGTAGCCACTGTCGTCCCAGCCGAGGACGAGCAAGCCATCCTGATCGAGCTGCACTTCGAAGTCGCTTTGCCGCCAGATTTCTTGCTCGTTGTCGTCGTACAGCATATGCGAACCGGCAAACAAGTAGTACTTGGTGTACGCCGATGCGTTGATTTCCGATAGTTCCCCAACGGCACCCGCACGAGCTTGTTGCACGGTGCTGACGCCGCTCGGTAGGTTGTTGAACTGCATGGTTTTGCCGGTGAGGTAGCCGGACGAATCGATCTCGGCAACAGCCAGCGAGTTACGCCCCATCGCGTCGGTGTCGATGCAGGCGCTCAAGTGTTCGCCGGGTTTGAGGGCGACCAGGTATCCCTGCTCGCGTTTGCGGGCGGGGCGTTCGTACCAGGCGCTGCCGTTGCAGAGGGTGACTTGCGACTGCGAGCTGCTGCTCTGGTGAGGCAGCAGAACGCTGGTCACTCCGGTGTCGCGCGTCAGTTCGCCGAGTAGCTCAAGCGAATCGTTGTTCAGAATCGCCAGTCCATCGGTGCGGACTCGGCTATCCTGAATGCTGATCAAGTCGTGATGTTCGGAATCGAGGGTCCGGCCATCGTTCGAAACGCGGCCGACCCAAAACATAAGGAACAGCGAGGCAGCCAGGGCAGACGCCTGCCATAGCGCTCGGCGATTCACTTTTCGCGGAGCAGGTTGCACCGCCGCTTCTTCGGCAGTCGCCTCGTTGGGCATGGGAATCGGACAGCCATTCGCTGCGTTGTCGTCGCCATCGAGCGAGGGGGAGGTAGCATCGGTCTTGCGAATCTCGGCATCCAGCAGCACGTGCACGGCAACCAGCTTGAGGAAATGATCTTGCATTTCGGGCTGGTCGAGCAGCAGCTCTTCCATGGCTTCGATCTGATCGCGCGTAGCGCCGTCGTCAGCCGAGGCGGAGAAGAGCCGTTCGAGTTCTGAACGTTTCGTGGGATCCATGGGACCTTGGCAATTCCGTTGATGGTTTCCGGTGGTCTACTCTACAAAAAGGGCTACTCAGGTGAAAGCTTGGATTCGATGCAGCTGAGCAAACTGCGGCGAATCCGTAACAACGCGGATCGAATCGCATCTTCTGATCGACCGGCACGCTCCGCGATGGTGCCAATCGGTAAGCTCTCCTCATAACGCAGTTTCACCAGTTCACTCTGTGTTTGGTGAAGCTTCTTAATACAGTCGCGCAAAGCACCGCGAGTTTCGGGGTCGGTGGCGAACTCGGCATCACGATTGCTAATTTGGGCGATGAGTTCTTCGCTGAATACATGGCGATCTCGGCGGATATCGCGCAAGTAAGCCATGATTTGCCAGTGGGCTACTTTACGCGACCACGCGCGAAAACTGGTGCCAGAGGTAAACTCCGTCGCTTTGCGCCAGAGCACCAGGTTGGTTTCCTGCAGTACGTTCTCCGCTGCGAGCACATCGCCACACAAAAGCGCGGTGATGTAATTCAGCAAGTACGTTTGTTCTTTCGTCAGGTGCTGGACAAACTCCTCATAGTCCGCTTCTGGTTCTCGGTTGAGGCCTTCATCCATCACTGGTCGCCTTCGTGTATCGCATAAAGTCCGTGGAACGCGGTACCCAGTTCTCTGTTGAATCGTCGCAAGTGTGCACGGGGGACAAGACTCGGTGCATCAGGGATGTTCCCTGTCTGTGCAGACACTCACTTCAGCGCTGGCTACTTGGATCAGCGGCAAACGAGACCGCTGATATCTGCAGCCAAACTATAGCAAGACCTCATAGATTAGATACCACCTGCCCATGGTTTTGTGACGCAGAAAAAAGTCTGCGCAACTACATGGAACTCAAGCATGAAGGTCGCACTCTGGGGGGAGTGCGTGGAACCCGCATATCTCACCATGGGGTCCGAATTGTACTTGGCGGGCAGTTGGGGATGCCAGATATCGGATTGGAATATTTCTGGAAATGGGCCGTCACAAAAAGATGGCTGGTGGTATTTGAAGGTGTTGGGGAAGAAATTCCCTCTCTATTCAGGGCTTTCCGCCTGCAAGACAACGGACCAAGGCGGTTTGGTTCCTGAAACACAAGCTATTCCAATATTTACTTGGCAGCGTTCGCGTGGGGTTCGTCGCGCACAGGTGCCGTGCTCTTGTCACTTATGACTTGTTGTTTCAGTAAAGGACTCGCCATGCGAATCGTCCGCCGCAAACCTTCAGGCTTTAATGGATTTACGCTGGTAGAACTGTTGGTGGTCATTGCCATTATCGGGATTCTCGTCGCGTTGCTTTTGCCTGCCGTGCAGGCCGCGCGGGAGGCCGCTCGCCGAACCCAATGCACGAATAATCTCAAAAATCTGTCATTGGCGATGGCAAATTTGGAATCGTCCACTGGCAAGCTTCCCTCGTCGGGTTGGAAAGGCAACTGGACAGGCGACCCCGATCGAGGGCTTGACCACACCCAGCCAGGTGGTTGGATCTTTGCCTTGCTGCCTTTCATCGAGCAGCAATCGCTCTACGAAATGGGAAGCGGCACTACCGGTGCTACTCGAGGCTCTTTACTCGCCCAGCGCGACAGCACGCCGATTGGGTTGTTGAATTGTCCCTCGCGCCGCGATGGTGGTCCGTATGCTCAGAATAATGGGAATCCCTATCCCACTGACGGACGCACCGCTTACTCGGGAAACGGTGCGGGTGGCGTCATCCAGTATAAGCAGCCACAAGGTGCCCGCAGCGATTATGCTTCGAACGTCGGCGACGAAACTGGTTTTGACGGCAAATGCCAGGCGATCTCGCCAAGCAATTATTCATCGTTGCCAGCAGGCTTTCCACCTCGCGTCTCCGAATTCTCCGGCGTGACCTTCTGCGGCAACGCAGTGAAGTTCCGCCAGATCACCGACGGACTGAGCAAGACGATTGCTCTCGGCGAGCGTTGGGTTCCCCAGCAATCGTACTTGGGCGATGTCTATTTCAAGGCCGACGATTGGGCGATGTACACCGGATTTCAAGATGACACCGTGCGTTCAACGTTTTACGACGGACGCACGCCGACGCATACGCCTCGCAGTGATGCCGACGAGTCGTATTCCATTACCGAATTGGAAGCACGCGAAGCATTTGGCAGTGCTCACCCAGGGGGGTGCCTGTTTGCGAACTGCGATAGTTCGGTTTCGCTAGTTGCCTACGATGTCGACGCGGAAACGTTCCGCCAAATGGGCCATCGCAACGATGGTGGAGAGATCAAGGTCTATAAGCGGCGGTAAATGGCACCTTCGACACAGTCATCCTTTGAGACTATTTGAGATTATTGGCTTACTCAGAACGACACCCTTATTCACGACAGACTAATGAAGAAAACCACGTTCCAAGTTACTCGCAAGTTGATCGCTAGCTGCTTGTTGACTGGCGTTGCTAGTCTCTTTTTGCCAAGTGAATCGCAGGCAATCAGTCTGATTTCACCGGGCGATCCGGTGCTGGCTATCGACCTCGACATCAGCACCGGTAGCGAGGTGCGAGAAGCACAGCTAGCCGATTTTATGCTGGATGGCGATACCTACACCAAGATGCTCAACCGCGGCGGCGATAACGCCGGTTTCATTGTGACTCCTTCGACAGCTTCCGTCGTCCAGAGTTTTACGATGACCACGGCCAACGACTCGGAAAGTCGAGACCCTGCTTCCTACTTGCTTTATGGTACCAACGATCCAATCACCAGTGTCGAAGCAAGTAACGGTCGCGAGGAAGACTGGACACTGATCGTTTCGGGCGACTTGACGCTTCCTTCCGATCGCGAAACACTCAGCTCGCCGATTTCGTTCACCAATTCCAATTCCTACAGTTCTTACAAGATGGTTTGGCCCACGATCAAGGGAAGTGGCAGTTTGACTCAGGTAGCGGAAATTGGTTTCTTCACCTCGGTGGATGCGACCGGTGATAACCTGCTGGCCTACGGAGACCCCATTATTTCGATTCGCGATGTCGACTATGTCTACGAAAGTCGCACTGGTTCGTCGGATGGAACGCAAGAAGCAGCCGAAGCGATCGATCAGGATGTCACTACCAAGTACTTGAATTTTGGCAAAGAAAACACGGGGCTCATTGTGACCCCGTCGGTGGGAATGTCGATCGTCGATAGCTTTCAGTTGACGACCGCAAACGATGCCAGCGACCGCGATCCAAGTTCGTGGGTACTTTACGGCACCAACGATCCAATTACATCCGAATACAACACCGATGGCAGTCTGGAAGATTGGGTGTTGATTGATTCGGGCGACATTGAGCTTCCCAACGACCGTGGGGCCTTAGGACCGCTGGTATCGGTCGATAACAGCGAGGGCGCTTTCACTTCCTATCGATTGGTATTCCCCACCTTACGAAACAGTGGCGGAGCGAACTCGATGCAGATCGCTGAGATCCAGTTATTCGGTTCGCAAGTTCCTGAGCCCAGTTCGGTAGTGCTGGGTTTGGGAGTGCTCGCCTCGTTGGTCGTCGTCGGACGACTCAAGAAGGGCTAAATAGCTTCCTTAGGTCAGCTTCCTATTCCTTTTATCTGTTCACGATAGCTTCTGGTTCTGGCGGGCCGATTGCCTATTCGGAAAGTCGGTTCGCCAGCCGTCGCTTTCGTAGTCTTTTTCAGTACACTTTTTGATTGAACAAGGTTGTTTCACCATGGCATGTACTTCCACGCTGCGTCTGATCGCAGCACTTGCCGTGCTGCTGGCGGCAAGGCAGGCGGCGGCACTCAATATCCTCTCGCCAGAGGATCCGATCATCGCGATCGATCTCGACGTAAGCACTGGTAGCGATGTGCGTGACGGACAGTTGGCAGATTTGTTGTTAGATGACGACCCTGCTACGAAGACGTTGAATCGCGGAGGCCCCAACGCAGGTTTCATCGTTACTCCTACCACTTCGTCGGTACTGCAAAGCTTCGTCATGTCGACGGCCAACGATGCGGTGGGACGCGACCCAGCGTCGTACCTGATATATGGTACCAATGATGCGATCATCAGTACCGAGGCCAGTAATGGTCGGTTGGAAGACTGGACCCTCATTTCGTCGGGCGAGCTATCGCTTCCCGAGGGACGACTCGAAGTCGCTTCGGCGGTTGGCTTTGCCAACAGTACTGTGTATTCGTCGTATAAAATGGTCTGGCCAACCATGAAGGACCCGAATCAGAACTTGACGCAGCTTGGTGACATTGGGTTTTACAGTTCGTTGGATGGAACCGGCTCCGATATTCTTACCGTGGGGGATCCGATCATCTCCATTCGCGATGTCGAGTACACTTCCGAAAGCCGCACCGGTTCGGGCGGTGGAATGCAAGAAGCAACGGAAGCAATCGATCAGAACATCGGTACGAAGTACTTGAACTTTGGGAAGGAGAATTCCGGTTTTATTGTGACTCCTTCCAAGGGATCGTACGCGGTTTCGAGCTTCCAGATCACGACCGCGAACGACATCCCCGCTCGCGATCCCTCGTCTTGGGAACTCTACGGAACAAACGACGAAATCACTTCGGAAGATAATAGTGGTGGCCTCGAAGAAAACTGGACTCTGATCGACTCCGGATCGCTTGAACTGCCGGCTGAACGCACCACGGCCGGCCCGATTGTTTCGGTGAACAACACCGCTGGTGAGTTCAGCTCGTATCGTATGGTGTTCCCCACCTTGCGTGATTCGGCAGCAACGAATTCCATGCAAATTGCGGAAGTCGCTTTCTTTGTCGATGATCCTGTAACACTGCTGATTGACCGTAGCACTGGCGAAGCGACTATTCGTGCCGATCAGACGCTGACTTTCTCTGGCTACACTCTCTCGTCCAATAACTCGCAGATTCTTAATCCTGAGGGATGGGAGTCGGTTGCCGTTAATGGTGGCGATCCAGGCGATGCATGGCTTGAAAACCAGGATTCGAACGAAGCGATGCTGGGCGAGTCGGATACCGCCGGTGGCGATGATAATGGCATCACTTTGCAGGCCGGAGCTACTTACAGCCTTGGCAATATTTGGTCGATCAGCCCTTCGAATTATGAAGACCTTGTCTTCAATCTGCTCGATGCCGATGGCAAAGTGATTGGCGACGGAGTGGAATTCATCGGCGACGACATCATGGCTGGCGACTATACCGGCGATGGCGTCATCAATTACCTCGATTGGCAAGTCTTCCGCGAAGGCTATGGTGGTGACTACTACGACCAGAGTGCTGCTCGGGCCTACCTGGGGGGCGACCTCGATGGCGACCTCGACAGCGACGCTTACGACTTCCAAAAACTAGTCGAACTGGCTGGTGGCCTGTCGGCACTCCTCAGCAATCCAGCTTCCGTGCCCGAGCCCTCGTCGTTGGCCATTATCGCCATCGGCGGTGTCGTCGCGGTGTTTGGCGCTCGTCGTCGCTGGCAGCGAGGTGTGGTCGCAAGCTTGGTATTCGGCCTCAGCTTTGTTGTTGTCGCTGGTCAGGCTTCGGCTCAGAGCTTCTCGGTTGTGGGAGGTTCTCCTAATTTTTATCCTTCGATTACCATTCCCGAGGGACAGGCAAACGATCAGGAGTCGCAAGGCCCTGAGAAGCTTTTCGACGATACCTACCTCGACGAAGGCACCAATATCAACACCGAACTCTTCTTGCTGGACTACAACGACCTGGAAGTCGAGCTAGACCAGTACGCTGGCGACGGTGTCGGTCCCATGACCTTGTTCATGGACTATGGTTCGAGCGTGTCGGCCAACTGGTTCGCTTACGCTCAACGGTCGGGCGCCGATCCAACGGCCGACCGTGTCGGTCAGTTTGACTTCTGGTTCAGCAATACCGATTTTGGGGGAGTGCTTCCCGATTCGGCTCCGGATGCCACCTTTAAGCTTGAGCCGACCGACGAGCGTGTGACCACTAGTACGCTTTATCCCTTCACCCTGTCGGGTACGCACTCGGGACGATACGTAGCCGTGCAACTTACCGCTTCGGAAATCTCGACAAGCCGTCCAACCAACAACATTGGTGGCCACGAGTTCCGTTTGCTTTCGGGGCCTGCGGACATCGTGCTGGAAATCGACCGGCAGACTGGCGAAATGACCCTGAGCAACGACCTGGCTGGTGCGGTTGGCATCGAGATGCGAAACATCACCATCAGCAGTGCTGAGGGTGGCCTCAGCCCAGAAGCATTCAATGGTATTGGTGGTGATTCCACCTTCCCACTCGGCAACGGCACCGGTAATGGCTGGGAAGTTGGCGGTGGCTCAGGCGACACCCGGTTGGTGG
Organism: Aeoliella mucimassa; assembly: GCF_007748035.1. Taxonomy (NCBI): domain Bacteria; kingdom Pseudomonadati; phylum Planctomycetota; class Planctomycetia; order Pirellulales; family Lacipirellulaceae; genus Aeoliella; species Aeoliella mucimassa. The sequence continues at coordinate 4,233,999 of NZ_CP036278.1, read as the reverse complement.
AAGCCTATTGGTCGGGTGGATCGACATTCTCAGCTGGTACCTCGGACATCGCTCTTGGAGCTGGTTACAACGAACTGCTCGCATCGGAGGACGTTCACTTTCAGTGGATGAACTCGGATGGAGAAGTGTACGATGGCCGCGTGGTTTACAAGGGTATCGCTCATGATCTGCATTTCGGGGATTACAACGACGATGGAACGGTCGACCTCGGTGACTACACCGTATGGCGCGACAATCTAGGTTCCAGCATCTCGTTGCCGAACGATCCAACGCCAGGCGTTGTCGACATATCTGACTACAATCGTTGGAAAAGCTATTTCGGCACCGTGAGTGGTACGTTGGCAGCTTCGCAGGCAGTGCCTGAGCCGTCGTCGGTCGTATTGCTCGGCAGCTTGGCAGGGCTGTTGGCAGTTGTTGCACGTCGGCAGAAATAACACCTCGCATGATTGCAGGTGGTTGTAGTGGGCAGCTAATACGCATTCTAAAGAAGAGCTGCGCGCTTTCTATTGCGCTTTCCTATTCCCCCCATCATAATGCGACTTTCCGAGAACATGGAGGTCGCGATGAAAGTGGCGGGGCATCTTCCGCTTGCGGAGTTAAAGCGATTGGAGCGTGTGGAGAAGAACGTCAATCGCTCCAAGCGGTTGCGGATTCTGATCTTAGGTCACGAGGGCTGGACGGCCCCCGCTGTGGCAGCCGCTGTTGGGCTATCGCGACGGGCGTGCCAGGAGTGGGTCGCCCGATACAATCGACACGGGCTGGCGGGGCTGGACGACCACCGCGGTGGGTCGTTGAACCTGCCACTCACAGCCGACCAAGAGCAGACGTTTCGTGAGCGTCTCGCGGCAGGGCCAACGAGCGAAGACCTTGTCTGCTCGTTGCGGGGCAAGGACTTCCAACGCATCTTGGCCGAGGAGTTCGGCGTGAGGCGGTCGTTGCCTGCGGTGTACTGGCTGCTACACCGATTGGGCTACAGCTACCTGCGTCCCAGGCCGCGTCATCGCAAAGCAGACCCTGAAAAGATCGAGGCGTTCAAGCGGGAGTGGCCTGAGCGAATCAAGGAGATCGCCGCGGAGCATCCCCATAAACAGCTGCGGGTCTACTTCCAGGACGAATCACGGTTCGGACAGCAGGGGACCAACACCAACCTGTGGGCCGAGCGGGGCTCCCGACCGACCGCCGTCCGTCAAACCGAATACGAATACTTGTGGGTGATTGGGGCGGTCTGCCCGGAAACCGGACACGCCGAGGGCCTGCTGAGCCCGCAACTGAACACGAAGATCATTAACTCGTTCTTGGAATCGTTCTCCGAAACGATCCCCGAGGGCGAGCACGCCGTGATGATCTGGGATGGCGCCGGCTTCCACACCAGCAAGGCAATTCAGGTCCCAGAAAACGTGTCGCTGGTGCAACTGCCGCCCTACAGCCCTGAACTTAACCCAATCGAAAACCTCTGGCATTACCTCAAAAGCCACTTCTGGAGCAACCGGGCCTACGACGACTACGATGACTTGGAAGAAGCGGCCATGACCGCATGGCGGACCGCCGTGCTCAACGAAGAACTCATCAAAACCGTCTGTGCCGCCCCGTATGTTGATGGCGGCTCAAACGCGCAGGTTTAAATTAGAATGCGTATAACAACTACGATGCGAAACCGCGAGATCTTAAGAGCGACCATCGATTCATAGGAATCGGTGGTCGTTCTTTGTTTTAATCATCGATGTGATTGAACATGAGAATGGGGACGCCAGGCTTGCAATATACAGGCGGTTAGAATCGCACTTCGGTCATCAAGCCGGTGGATTCTTTGGTGGCATACGGAGAGATGGTCCAGCCTTGCGACGCGTTATCAGAGTGCTCCACCGCGGTTGCCGCCAGATAGGCCATCCACCAGCCTAGTGCTACTTGCGACGGGTAATGATCGTTGTCGTTCGCCCTGGATAGCGGTGCGAGCAGCGAAGCCGAGTACCATAGCAGCTTCTCCGTGCGCGTGTCCGCCATCTTGGCCGCGGTAATAAAGGGGAGCGACCCCATAAAGCTATGCCCGCTCACCCCGTTGTTGTCGTTGAATGGCTTCCATAGCGAGCCGTGCGGCGACTCGTAGGGGCGGGAGCCGCCGGTGAGCAATTGCAAGCCGATCACTGGAGGGGCACCCACGGCAAAGCCGCGGAGTGAGCGTCCTCCCCATTGTCCCATGGTTGCCGCCAGTTCCGAGTCGGGAAACAGTTCGGCAGTGATCCAGGCACTCGCGAACACCGGCAAGGTATACATGCCATTGCCGAGTTCCTTACTCGCGTGGAAAGTGTGATACCATTCGTCCGATTCGGCTCCCAGCACACTCGTGCGAAAATGACGTTGGATGGCACCGTCAAGCGAAGTGTTAGCAACAATACTTCCTGCGGCAAAACCAGATCCGAGCATCAAGAGCGAGTCAGAGGAGTAGAACTGTTGTTGGTCTTGCAGTAGCTTGCCGAAAAGAGCGGTTTGCGGGATGGATTCGCTGCAAGCATTGCTTGTTGGTTCTAGTTCGAGGTCGACAGGCACGCCAGCGATCACCGGGGCGGTCGTGGGCTCCTCCATGGGTGGGGGAGCAAACAGTTTGCTGGGGGTGTTGTCGACTGTCTCGCCAGAGCGAACGTGCTGCTCGTCGGCAACCGCGAGCAGTTGAATAGGCTCTTGTCGAGGGCTCGACGGGGCAATGCATCCGCAACTGGTTGGGATCGCAAGTACTGCAACCCATAGCCAGGCAATGTAGTGGAATCGAGATTTCAGTCGGAGCTCAAGCAAGATCACAAGCGCGCTTTAACGTTTCAGTGGTAGCAAGTCGGAAGAGGAATAAGGTTGCCAGGAAATGCTAGCGTGTGTGCGAGGTGGTATTCACCGGCCTGGCAATCGTATTTTGCTCGAGAATCTGAAGCTGAGCGCGGCCTCGACTCATCTCGGTAATCACTCGAAAACCTGCTGGAACGTATGGCTGTGAGTCTTGTGACTTGTGTTTCAAGGAGATCAGCAGCAATTGCCCCTTAGGATTGCACTTTGCAATCGCGTCGGCTGAACTCAAGGTGGGATAGTTCTTGATGTCGTCCCTGTTGAGATAAAACGGCACGCCCGACCATTCGTTACCTGTGGTGACAATCGGAAGGTGATCGTCGATCACCAGTTGCTGGTTCCAAGGCGAACTGGGGCCAAACAGACTGTTGGCAACCGCGTATTGAGGAATCGATTGATGCAGTATGAAAATACCTACCAGCAGCGTAGCAGCAGAGCAGATACTCCAGCTGACCATTGGTTGCCAGCGGCTGCCGCGCCAAGCGTAGCTGGCGAGAGTTACTGCAGCAGCGATCCCCAGCAGGATGAAGAAGGTGATTGGCGACGCGTAACCCATCATGATTCCATACACCGCAAAGCCGATGCCGGTGGCAATCGAGCACAGCGTCGCCAGCCCCGGCGCCCAGCGAACTGCATAGGTGGTCCAAGGCAAAGCGGGACGCTGCCACACGGCGACTTCTAGGTATTTGGCAATCACCATGGCCAACGCTGGCGCGGCGGGAAGGATATAGGCAGGCAGCTTGCAGCTCGAAATCGAGAAAAACGCAAAGCACCAGGCGGCTGACATGACCAGGAAGCCGAGCACTTGAGGGCGTAGTTGCTGTACTTCGGACTTTCTCGTGGTCAGATAATTCAGGCAGGGCAAAGCGAGGAACGACCAAGGATGCCCACCGACTAGCACCACGGGAATAAAGAACCAGATCGGCTTCACATGGAACGCACCACCGAATCGCTCGACGTTATGTAGCCAGAAGAACTGATAAGCGAAGTCAGGCACTCGTTGGGTTACAGCAACAAACCAGGGAGCACTAATACCGGCTACAATCGTGAAGAAGAGCAACCAGTCGCGAAGGCGAACTCGGTGAGTACCTTCGGTAAGCCAGGCATAGGCAAACACCGGCGGTAGGAATAGCACTAGCGAAATCGGTCCCTTCGAAAGAAAGGCGAATCCCGCAGCGACCGCCGCCATAATCCACCAGCCGAGATTCAGAGTTCCTTCACGAATGGCTTCGTACGCTGCGAACAGCGAAATGGCCACGCAAAGGGTGAGCAGTCCGTCGATCACCAGAATACGGCTGGCGCCGAGGAAGCCAACCGACAGAAACAGCACCAGGCCGGTAAGGAAGCCTACCTTCCGATCGAACATGCGATTGGCAAAAAACATGGTCGTTGCCAAGGTGGCCAATCCGCCGACGGCGGGAACCAACCGGGCCGACCAGGCGGAGACACCGAACAACGTGTAACTCACCGCACACGCCCAGTAGAGCAGCGGCGGCTTGTCGTAGTAGGTCTCGAAGTTCAACTGAGGCACGATCCAGTCGCCGGTAACGACCATCTCGCGGGGAATTTCGGCGTAACGAGTTTCGTCGCGATCAATCAGTGGATAGGAAAGCGTGCTCAGCAGCAACATCGCAGCCACCAATAGCAACGCGTATTGCATCCACCGATAACGAAGCTGTGATGGATCGCTGGCCGCACGAACGCTTGACGACTGTGGGTGGTTTGGGAACTGAATGCGATTCCACCAGAATCGCAGCAAGTTGGTGAGCACCACGGGAATATGAGTGACCGATACGGTGCTCTGGCCCTCGCATCGCGGGCGGTGGGTGACGCCGACTTCGACCACCGAGAACCCCCGCTGACGGGCGCCGGTGAGTAGTTCGGTGTTTACCAAGAATCCGTCGGTGGTGATTTCCAGTTGTTGCAGTTTCTCACGACGGAACATTTTGAAAGCGCAGTCGATGTCTCGCACACTGGTTCCGATCAGTGTGCGGACCAGCAGGTTGTATCCTCGTGAGTAAAAGCACCGCAGCGGCGAGTCTTTGCGATCGATGCGATACCCGCAAACGATATCGTAGTCCTCAGCCAGTACAACAAAACGCCGCACTTCAGAGAGATCGAATTGCACGTCGGCGTCGGTGAACATCACTAAGTCGCAACGCGCGGCCGCGAAACCGGTCCGCAGGGCTGCACCGTAGCCGCGATTTTGTTCGTGATGAATCGCTCGCAACGCTGGGTATTCGCTTGCTAAGTTCTCCAGGCACTCAGCGGTACCGTCGGTGCTTCCATCGTTGACGACTAGGATCTCGTATTCGTCTGCTACCGAACGCAGCGCCTTGTCGGCTTCTTCCACAGCACGTGGGAGGGCTTCGCTTTCGTTCCAGGCGGGGAGCACCAACGAAATTGTCGCTTTCGAACCTTCGGTTGCACTCTTGGTAGCGGAGTGGATCTCGATACTCACTGTTTGCATCCTTGCGTTGTCGATATTTGTCGCGTGGAGTTTCTCACGTCCATGTGAGGAGGACTCCAGCGGTCGTGTTCTACTAAAGCTTTAGGAGTTGTGTTCAAAAAAACACATCAAAACTAGGGTGATTCTTGCGCTTCGATTAATTCATCCACTCTCAGATCGCGATCGAAGGTCTCGAAATCCTTGAGAGACACACCAAAAGCATGGGCCACGGAAGCCGTCCAAGTAGGCCAGGGCGAATACTGGGAATGGTGTGGAGAGAGGGGGTTCGTGGGCAGCCATACTTGGGCAGCGATCATGGCACCGAGCAGTACCAACGCGGGAGCCCAATAGCCGCTGTAGGGTGGGGTGCGTTGTTCGAGTACCAGTCGACGTGCTCGCAACTTTAGTTCGCTCTGGCTGCGGCCAAACATAAGCCCGCCGGCAGGCGACTTGGTTTGGTTTTCCACCAAGCGGAGCAGGGTGCGAAGGTACGAAGCGGTCGATTCCGCATCGCTGCTGGCGGCTTCGTCGCAAACAAACTCGCGAACCAGCGAGCAACGCCGGCCACTGATCCATACCAACGGATGGAACCAGAAGAGGACTTGCGCCAACTTCTGAGCGAATTGCTGCATCGGGTGCTGCGTATCGAGATGGGTTAGTTCGTGTCGAAGCACATGTTCCAGTTCGGTCGAGTTGCCATGCGCCAACGATGGCGGCAGGAAGATCAGCGGGCGATGGAATTGGTAGCAAAATGGTCCAAGTTCCTCGGGGCATTCGAGAAACAGCAACTGGTCGTGATGCGGCGCGGCCATTTCGGTGGGGATATGCTGCTTCAAGCGAGTGTTCATTTCCGCCGAGTATTCAGGGCAACCTCGAATGAACGCTCGGACGCGAACAAACTGGATGGCCCATCTCGTAAGCATCACTCCCACCCCACACAGCCAGATCGCGAGCAGGCACTTGCCGAGAACAAACTCGGTGGTGGCTACCGCCAGCAATTGTGTCGGCCCGAGCGACGACCAGGGATGCAGCCACTCGAGTCGCGGTAGAAGCAACCCGATCATCAGCATCAACAGCAAGCTGACGAAGCAAGCGCTCCATACCCGGGCTTTGACTAACACACTACTGGTCCAGCGTTCCAGACCCCATGCCAGGCCAAGTACGATGGTAAGTTGAATGACAAGCGACAGAATCACTTGGAACCACTGAAGACCATTCATTTTTGGTTCTCCAGTTGTTCAATCATCTGCTTGATTTCGGCCAGATCTTCCGAGTCGACTTTCGAATCGCTGATGAGATTCAGCATGAGCGACTTGACGGAGCCTCCGAACAAGCGGTTGGCAATTTCGTGAGTCATCGAACCGGTGACTTGCGATTTTTCGATTGCCGGCACGTAGACGAAAGCTCGTCCACGCTTGCCACGCTTCTCGACCACTCCTTTATCTTCCAGGATGCGGAGGGTCGTCATCACCGTGGTGTAAGCCAGTTCGCGGGGCAATCGCTCTACCACATCAGAGACGGTTGCCTCGTGGACCGACCACAGCACATTCATTACTTCTGCTTCTGGAGCAGTCAGCATGGAAACTTCGGGTTTATCAGGCATAGGGGGTCTTTCGGCTACCGAGCAAAGCGTTGAGAGTACTCTTGATACAGAGCGGTCTCGACGTTGTCTTCCATGAGTTCAACATGTCCATCGGCCCACAAAAAATTCGCACCTCCGTTGTGGCGACTACTGAATTCGCATTCGTCGCACCACTCGCAGTTGGGGGTTGTCATCGCTGAGCCGACCAGGCGGCATTCGGCATCTTCTCCAGCGATGTCGACACCCAGCCAGGTGGAAGGCACCATGGCCATGGTCCGTTCACCGATGAGGAGGGTTTGGCTCGTGCCACGCTCAAGGTCCTTGAAGCGAACTCGCCGGTCGTGGACGATCGATCCATCGCTCGGTGGGGCAGCGGGCTCCCCCTCTTCGGGGCTTTGTTCGTCGGCTTCAAGGGTGCCGAACACGCCAACGTAGTTGGCCGTCGGCAACACCTGCAGGAGTTCGTCCGGCTCTATGTCGGTCGAGGAGTCAGTGTAATAGGCCGCATGCTCTATTTCGTGCTTGCCCGAGCGAAGTTCGAAGGTCGGTTCCACGATGTCGGAAGGACAGAGCAGCAGCGGAATGCTGTGACTGGCTAGTTCATTGCTGAAAGTAGGTGTCCGATTAAGCAATTCGGCTACGTTGGGTTCGCCGATATCGGTTAGCAATAGAGTGGCCCATCCCTGTAATAGTTGAGGGGTCGCAGGATTGCTTTGCCAGGCTGCGGGGAGCTTGCGATGGCGTTCGTAGTAGCCATGCGTTGCCAGCCCGAGTTCGCGAAGACGACTACAGCAGGTCGCCCGGCGGGCGGTTTCGCGAGCAACCATTACCGCTGGGAGCAGTAGTGCTAGCAGGATTCCCATGATGGCGATCACCACCAGCAGTTCGGCCACGGTGAAACCATGCCCGCGGGTTAACCAGGTTGGACGCTGTGAGTGCATTGATGGCGAATCCATTCGCGTTTATCAAGCGATCGTTGATGAAAGCGACCAGTCTACTAACGTCATAGTAATTCGGCAACAGCAGTCGAATGGCTCAAGGTGATTACCGCATTCAACGGACATTTACCTGCTTGGTTGCTAGCAGTAGAGTTCTTTGAAACCTACCATTCTGGTTAACTTTGGTGAACCGCGGGAAGAACGGCCGCCATGTTAGAGCATGGATATGCACGTTGTTCTAGCGGCCCTGATGTTGTCCACGATATTGTCGCGGGGTGAGACCGGTATCGCGTTTCATCACCCGGGCGAAGTACTCTGGCGAGCCGTACCCCGAGGCATCGGCGACCGCTGGAATCGGCATATCGGTCGTCGCCAGCAGCAACTTGGCACGCTCCAAGTGGACTCGCGAGATCTCATCGCCCATCGTGCGGTGAAGCGATTGCTGGAACCGCCGTTCCAGGGACCGGCGACTGATTGCCAGCGTGTCGGCGATTTCTTGCACCGAGAGGGGGTTACTTGCGCGGTTGCGAATGATCCTCACGGCCGACGCCACTTCGGTATCGTCGATGGCTAGCACATCGGTCGAGGCACGTGGCTCGATCGCTGTGGGAGCCACTGTTATCACGCGCTCGTCGAGAGGTCGTCCTTCCATGAGTGCGTGAATCATCGCGGCGGCCTTCAAGCCGATTTGCTCGGAAGGCAAAACCACACCGGAGAGCGGAGGGTGAACCGAATTGCAGAGCAACTCGTCGTCGTCCCCCAGCACTGCAACATCGTCTGGCACACGGAAACCGCGGTGCATTGCTTCTTCAATCACGTCGCCACCGCGTCGTACGGCCCACGCCAGAATACCGACCGGTTTGGGAAGACCCTCAATCCAGCTTCCCAGTCGCTCCCTGGCCCGCAGCCAACGTCGCCCACTTTGGTCGGGCACTTGGTGATACACCAGAAAGTCGCAACCGGCAGCTTCGCACGCCCGGGCGAGGGCTTCTTGTCGATCCACCGAGTAAGGTCTTGCATGCAAGCCGACGTAAGCGATGTGCCGAACACCTCGATCGAGGAAGTGCTCGACCGCCAGTTGGGCAAAGGCATCGTTGTCGATACTTACTTTCGGAAAGGTCGCTTCACGAACGCGAATGCCCGACACGTTAACCACCGGCAAGTTTTGTTGCTGCAGGTGACGAGCCATGGCTGGCGAGGAGACCCGGGCGATGATGCCATGGCCGCTCCAGCCTTCAGGAATGCGAAGCGTCTCACTACCGCCGCGCGGTTCTACCCAGATGTTCCAGGGGCCATTGCGTTCAGCGTATAGCAGGATGCCTTGGTTGAGCCTTCTTCCCCAAGCCGAAGAGGTGTCGACCAGTACCGCTACACGAAAAGGGGCCTGTCTTTCCATGCCGTTGTTCAAGTTGTAACTAGAGCGAAGAAAAGGTCGGCAAGGTGTTTGTGGGGAACAACCCCGATGCGCCTGACACCCCTGCCGAATCCGCCAGTGACGTAATTGTTTTGTATTATTGCGCATTTGCACCTTGGATTGCAACTTGTTTCAGGGCTAAACTTCAGTTCTTTAAAGGAGTCGCTGGTAGCGAAGATCGGTCACAAACTGCGTGAAGGATCATCGTCGCCAAGTCGACAAGGCGAGAAGACTCGCGATCAGGCGTCCACTCTTTTCGATGAACGAGCCTGCGGTTGCTGCCTAATCTGTTCTGCTTGGAACTAAAAGCTGGTAGCCCAGGCGATGCTTTCGTGTACGACTGGTGTCGCATCGCAATCCGAGAGAGGCAACCGGGGAGATAGCTGTCATGGAGCTTTGCTCGTTGATTGAACAGGTGTCAGTTCGGTGCGCGTTGCGTAACGACCTGGCAAGCAAGCATTGGTGGATGTGGTTCATCGGAGGATGGCTGGTCGTCATGTCGATTGGACCGGCTCAAGCAAAGTATCCTGTATTGCGCCCGATGCGCGAAAATCCAGCCCCAACCACAGGGCGGTACGTGGTGCATGTCGACCAACCGCAGCAACTGGTCTGGGGCATGGGGTTCGAAATTCAGTGCGACTCGATCCGCTCCGGTAATCAAGGCTTGCCGGAGGAGAGGACCAGCGTACCCCGCGACTTGGTACCCGAGGAGCGAGACAGGTTGGCCAACGAGATGCTGAGTGGGTTTCGCTATTGTCGACTGGCGGGGGGGCTTTACTGGCGCGGAACTGACGACGATCAAAAGGTGTTAAAACCTCGCTGGCCTAACCAGCTTGAGGAGTTGCAAGCATTGCTCGATAACGCGGGTGTCGAGGGACTTTCGTTTGAGTACTGGACTCCACCACCATTTTGGAAGGCCAATCGCAATTATGTCGACACGCAAGATGGCAAGAACATCCTTCGCTGTTACGGGCGACAATTCGCGAACGACCCCGTCTACCACGGCGACGTCAAGCGTTTCCTGCGCGATTTTGCCGACGCGAGAGTGCAAGACATCCAAACGCTCAAGAATGCAGGCTTCCGCATCGATCAGTGGGGGCTGAGTAACGAACCTTGGGTGAACAACGCCTACTCAACTTGTTACTACACCAAAGAGCAGTACGGCGAGGTCTTCAAGGCGGTTGCTCCTGCCATTCGGGATCATGATCCATCGATCAAGATCATTGCCGACACGATGTATGGATCGCCGCAATACATTGCACCTGTCATGCGGACGGAGTACGCCAAGTATGTCGATGCGTTGGTGGTGCATGCAATTGGGGAAGACTCGGCAATTGTTCCTAAGATTGTACGTGAGACGCGAAACAGCATTTCGCAACCATTACCGCTTTATCAAAATGAGTATGAGTATCTGGATGGTCCGGCCACTCGCGATCGATGTCACAATACGGTGCAAAACATCATGAATTGGTACCAGTTGGCCCAATCGCCAACTTGGTATTGGATTCACGCACTGAAGCCTTGTACGAACTCCGAAGCGAGTGGTTACGCGTTGGGGTATTGGATGCCACTCGACCCGAGTGACTCACCGCCAGAGGAGCCACGAGAGTTGGCGTACGCCGTGGCCCGTCGGTGCAGCGATGACCACTTGCTCAAGGGTGTGTCGGATCCGTTAATTGGCACCTATTGCCTTACGGTTCCGCGGGGCGATGGGTTTCAACCCGCCAGCAGCTATGAGTTTTCGGTGAGCAAGCCTTGCGAAGTCTATCTACTCGCGCATGAGCGGGGAGGGCCTCTCGAAATCGCTGGGTGGGAGAAGACTGACTACAAAACGCTCTGGAGTTATGAGGAGCGAGATGCCGTCTATCGCCGAACCGTTGGGCCGGGCGTGGTGCGCGTTCCATCGCATACGGGCAAGCTGGCCAACGGATACTACGGGGTGCCTCACGCAGTGCTGGTGCGAGCCATTGATGGCGTGGAGTGTCCAATCGCCGAAGACGACTTACCAATAGGAGCATCGGTAGAGTTGCTGGAAAAGTTCACTCCCGAGGAAATCGTCGCCGAACTCGAGCCAGGGCACTGGACCTGGAACAAGTACAACTGGCACTCCGTGGTCGGTTTTCTAAAGTACATGCCATGGGATAGCACCGTGGTCAAAGTCACAGAAGAGGCGTTTGACCACGATATGCGGATTCTGGCCTTCAAGCGACCCGATGGAAAGCTAGTAGTAGTGCTCTCGAATCGATGCTGGAGCGACTATCAGTTCCAAGTCGACACACAGCTACCCGACGCGGAGTTTAGAGGGTATCGCTACACGCCCGACGAATCTGGCGAGGGATTCATGGGGGTGCCGGTGGGAGCACAGCAGGGCCCGGTGCTCAACGCGACCGTGCCCGATCTGGTGTGGGAGTTCTGGGTGCAGCAATGACGCCAATTAAGCGGGCGAAACCTGCGTAACGAAGACATAGACGATTCATGAAACGCAAAACCGAAGAGTACGAGGTAGTTGTCTGCGGCGGAGGTCTAGCCGGCTTCTGTGCAGCAGTCGCCTCGGCGCGGGGCGGCGCCAGCACGGTGCTCATCCACAATCGCCCGGTGCTTGGAGGCAATAGTTCTTCGGAAATCGGCGTGACTCCCCACGGAGCGGCTGCCTTTCATGCTTATGCACGTGAGACGGGCATTATCTCCGAGTTGCTCATCGAAGAGCGAGCGATGAACCACGCGGAGGTCTACGAGAATGGCTGGACTAACAGCGTGTGGGACCTCGTGCTCTACAATATGGCTGTATCCACAGCGAACTTAACCGTGCACTTGAACACCAACATTCAGGAAGTTGTACTGCAGGGAGAAGGAGTAAGCTCGTCCTGGGCTGATCTACTGGACGAAGTCACTCATCAGTATGGCTATAGTCATCGCCCGACGTGTCATGGCAACCAGCCGGCAACCATCGCCGAGGTGAAAGCCTTGGTGCTGAACGCCGAACTCGAACTCACGATCCGCGGACGGATGTTTATTGATTGCACCGGCGATGGATTGGTGGGCGATCGGGCGGGGTGTGAGTGGCGGATGGGCAGCGAGGGGCGAGAGGAGTTCAACGAGCCACACGCTCCGCTGCAGCCAAGTACCGATACGATGGGGAGCAGTATTCACTTTCGCGCTAAAGACTTGGGTTACCCCGTTACCTACCACGCGCCCGACTGGGCCATCAAGCACGAAGACGCCAGCTATTTCTACGATCAAGGTCGCCTGCCAAAGGAAGAACGCGGCGGCTACTGGTGGCTCGAAATCGGCGTGCCTTATCACACGATCTACGACAACGAGGATATTCGCCACGAGCTGACGCGGCATACGCTCGGCGTGTGGGACTGGATCAAAAACCGTGACCCCGTGATGAAAGACCGAGCGAAGAACTACGCCCTCGATTGGATCGGGCAAGTTCCCGGTAAACGGGAGAGCCGCAGGATCATCGGGCGGTACTTTGTGACCGAGCACGATGTTCAGAATCGCACTGTGTTTGAAGACGAAGTTGCCTTCGGTGGATGGTTTGTCGATTTACACACTCCCGGTGGATTGTTGGCAAACTCAAGCGAACCCTGCTCGGCTGGCGAGCAGGAATACAACACCTTCTCGGAGTATTCCGTGAAGTCGTACTGTGGTCCTTATGGCATTCCGCTGCGTTGTCTGATGGCAAAGGATGCCACTAATCTCTTGATGGCAGGGCGCAATATTAGTGCTTCGCACGCGGCGCTGGGCACCATGCGCGTGATGGGCACCACGGCCTTGATGGGACAGGCGTGCGGAACCGCTGCCGCTTACGCGGTGAGAAACAAAATAGCCACCGCCGAGTTGTCGCATGGCGATGCGATTGCTGCGATTCAGCAAACGTTGTTGCGAGAGGGATGCTTTCTGCCCAACGTGCGAAACCAAGACACGTGCGATCTCGCCCGCCTGGCGACGGCGACATCAAGCAGCGACGCCCAGGTTAGCGAAGCGGGACCTCATACGCAAGGTTGTCACGCGGGGCTTGCCGAGTGGCGAGACCAACCGCAATACCACCAGCAGCAGCTCGACAGTCGCAAAGGTCAGCTCATTGCCATTGGGCATGAAGGTATCGATGTGGTGTCGGTCTGTTTAACTAATCGCAGTGGAACACCGCAGTCGGTCGAAGCGGCCATCTACGCGGTCGACCATGTGTGGGACTACCGCGTCGAACCGGGCCCATCGCTCGCTACGGCAATGCTGCAGGTGTTGCCAGGCGAGGAGCAGTGGGTCGACTGGTCGGTGCAACTGGACGCTGCTCAAATTGCCGAACACCCGCAATACTTGCGACTCGATCTGCTTACAAATCCTGCTGTTGAATGGCTTACCGCTGGCAACATCGAGCCCGGGATGACCAGCTACTATCAAATTGGTGCAGAGAAAATGCGTCGATTCGCGAATGGGTCGACCTTGAGTGTTCGGGTGATGCCACACCAGTCGGCTTATCCTGCAAGCATGGTACTGTCGGGTACAACTCGCCCCCACCGATCTACCAATGTGTGGCGTTCCGATCCCAATCAACCGCTCCCGCAATGGCTCGATCTGTCGTGGGATTCGGTGCAGGCGATCGGCCTGATCGAGCTGACGTTTCCTGGCCATTTGCTCCGTGAGTACCATGCCTACGCTCCTCACTATCGCGATCCTCAGACTCCCGCTGACTATTCCATTCAGTGTGAAGTAGATGGAGAATGGCAAACTGTGGCTACATGCACCGATAACTACCAGCGGAGGGGGATTCATAGGTTGCCACGGGGAATCGAGACTCGAAAGTTGCGAATCACGGTGACTCGTACCAACGGCGATCCATCGGCCGCAATCAATGAAATACGTTGCTACACCGACCTCCAATGAGCTGGCTCCGCTGAGAGGATACCTGGCATGCATGCCTGGGACTACACACTGATCGTCTTCTACTTGGTCCTGCCGCTTTTGGTGGGGCCCTGGTTGGCTCGCCGTGTGAAATCGTCGAACGACCTCTTCTCAGCCGGCAATCAATCGCCTTGGTGGCTATCGGGCTTGAGTGCCTATATGACGATGTTCAGCTCGGGGACTTTCGTCGTATGGGGAGGAATCGCTTTTAAGTACGGGCTGGTCTCGGTAAGCATCTGCATGGCGCTCGGAGTTGCTGCGCTTTTGGTCGCTGCGTTTCTCGCCCGGCGTTGGCGCAACACCGGCGCCAACTCGGCTGCCGAGTTCATTTACTACCGCTACGGTCCTGGAGTCGTGCAGATGTATACCTGGTTGCTCATGGCGGCCAGGCTGATCGGTGTTGCCGTGTCGATTTACTCGCTGGCCGTGATCAGTTGCGAGCTGATGCCGATCCCTAGCGACTCGTTTCTCGCTAACGAACACGGCCGAATTTCTACCGAAGCGGCTATCGTGATCGCAGGCATAGCAATCATCGGCTACACGGTATTCGGGGGGCTCTGGTCGGTCTTGGTGACCGACATGATGCAGTTTGTTGTGCTGACTTCTTCGGTGGCGATCGTGGTACCACTGATCGTTGCCGAAGCGGGAGGAGTCGAGGCCATTGGGCAATCGGTGCCAGAAGGATTCTTCTCGCCGGTGGCCAGCGACTTCACGTGGTGGTTTCTCGTTGGCTGGATCGTCATCCACGCGATGAAGATCGGGGGAGAGTGGGCGTTCGTGCAGCGATTGACCTGCGTGCCGACCCCCCGAGACGCAGTGTTGAGTGCTACGTTGTTCGGTTTGCTCTATCTGGTAACTCCCATCGTTTGGATGACACCGGCCATGGTTTATCGTGTGATCGATCCCATTCCCGAAGAGTTGAATGCCGATTTGGTCGCGTACTATCCAGCGTTCAAAGTCAGCGAACTCTCCGCTTCCGATCAGCAAGCAATCGCGGAAGGGGCTTTTGAAAAGCTCTCGAGCGAAGGTACTGCGAAGGTGCGTAGCGGGGCAATCGATCGCAAGGCTGAAGCTGCTTATATTCGTGCCTGTCGGCGGGTGGCTCCCGTCGGACTGCTCGGCATGATGATGGCCTCGATGTTCGCCGCCACGGCAAGCATGGCCAACTCGGAGCTCAACGTGCTCGCCGGGGCGATCACCAACGACATCTACGCAAAGATGCGGGGACCAGCGGTTAGCGAATCGCACCTGGTCGCCGTAGGACGGGTGCTCACGGTGCTCATCGGGGCTCTCTTCATTGCGCTGGCCTTGGCAGTACCCAAAATGGGAGGAGCCGAAGGCGTGATTCTCACCATCACCGGGCTGTTTGTTGGGCCGATGGTGTTGCCGACTATTTGGGGACTGTTTTCCGACAAGATCGGCGCGGGGGCTACCGTGCTCACCGTGGTGGTCACGGCCGCTTGTGCGGCTTACCTGAAGTTCGGTGCAGAGGATGTATCGTGGATTCATTCGAATATGCGTGTTGCCGAGATCCTCGTGGGCACGCTCGTACCTGCGGCGGTGCTTATCCTGTGTGAGTTATTGGGAAGATCAGTAAACCCAGGAGCTAAGCAAGCAGCCATGTTGGAGAAGCGATTGAGCGAGAGTACTTCGCAGACCATGCTGGATTTGCCGCTACGCATCGTGGCCATTAGCTTAGGTACCCAATCGCTGGTGTTCTTTGTGTTGGCAACGGCCTTGTTGACTAACTCCACTCGAACTGTGGAAGCCCGAGTTGGGTGAATTGATTGATGATTTTACAGCGCAAGCGGGCTTCCGTTTGTTGGTTTTCGAATACTCGGTTTTTGAGATGGCTCCCAAAGCTTTGTTTCACTCGGTACATGGTCGTTTCCGCCAAGCTTCTACGATGATAGCCCACTTCCTCTTTCCAACTCCTACGCCCCTTGCGTCGAATCTGACGAATTGCCTCGTCCCGGGGCAAAGGCTCCTCCGCAGAGTTGCCATGTTGTTTGATCTTGGCGTTGTGCTGCGGCGGAATCACCGGCTCAATGCCTTCGGATTCCAGCCCTTCATAAACCTTCCACTTGTCGTAACTACCGTCGCCGTGAAACTTTTTTACGGGCTGCTCCACCTGCTCCAGCATTTCGGGAACCGCATCGGCATCGTGGCAACTGTTCTCGGTCAAAATCTCCGCCACAATCTCGCGGGTGTCAGGATTCACCGACAAATGCAGCTTCCGCCATGTCCGCCGCTTCGACTTGCCATGCGTCCGCATCTTCCATTCGCCCTCGCCAAACACTTTCATGCCGGTGCTATCCACCACGATATCGATGTCGCCCCTCTTGTTAGCGATATCGAGCGAAACATTCAGCTTGCTGGCTCGCTTGGCGAGCGAAGAATAATTGGGAATCGCTGCCTCGACGCCCAACATCGCCACCAGCGAGCGGCCGAATCCCTCAGTCTGCCGATAGGGAAGTTTCAGCAGTTCGCGAATCGTCAGCAAGCACTCGATCGCCGTATCGCTGAAGACAAAAGGGCGACCGACTTTTGTCTGGTCGTTAGGATGTTCCCAGTTCTCCAACGCCTCGTCGCTAAACCAAATAGTGATGTTTCCACGCTCGATGAGCGACTTGTTATACTCCTTCCAGTTCGTGACTTTGTAGGTTCGTTTTTCTTTCGTAGCCATGTTCGATCTCCGTAAAAAAGGTACGTGGTTCCATTCCACGTTAGTTTTTACGGAGGTTTGTGACTAATTGTTCAACAAGGCCGTTGGCAACTCTCAATTCTCAGCAATCTGGCTACTTACTCACGGCTGGTACGGTTTGCGGACTGCTCACGATGGGGGTGATTCGAAAAATCATCGTATCCGCAAATCCGGCAGAAGAGCTTTCGGAGTGAGACTCACTCCGCATAGCAGCTGATGCTAAACAAACTGGCGGGTACGTGGGGGCTGGGGTGATCGATTTCCACACGCAATCGATCGGTGCGTATCGGCTTGTCGAAAGTGATTTCGTTACGGGTTTGATGATTGTCGTGCTTCTCGCACAGCAGTTCGCCATGCATTTCCCACACTCGATATCGCTGAACGCATAAAGGCATGATCCGTTCCGGATGCCCCATCAATACGGTTTCCATTGCGTGGTCGAAGTCGGTATCGAACGACAGCGCGATTCGTTGGATCGATTGAATCTCGTCCCATTGCAACTCCACCACGGGGGCGGGATCACTCAACGCAGCTGTCCAGCAATTGGGGGCTGTGGTCGGTCGACTCCAGCCGTTTACCAGATTGACTCCCTGAAAACCGGAGACGGGTGGAGAGAATCTCGCAGCAATGTTCTTGCCGCCTGGGCGACGCTCCGGCAGCCAAAACTCAAATGTGTCGATACCACTGTCCGCGGGAGGCGACTGCACCGCCCCGCGGGCAACTTTGCGATCTCCTCGCTGGGTGAGTGTCAATAAACCCGACACGCGATGGTTGCTTAGCTGAATGGTAACGTCGGGGTTCGCCATGAAGCAGACGAACGCATATCCATCGTCAGTAAAGTGGTGCTCGAAGTCGATCGCGACTTGATGCCATCGATGAGTCTGAGGAACCGTCGATGTTTCCATCGCTGAGGTCGCCGAAGGATACGGTCCATTCGTCGCATAGGTGCTTGCCGAGGATCGCTTAATGTTTAGATGGCTCGCTGGACCTGTGTTGAGGGCGACCTGCTTTTGTTCAACCAAAGTATCGGGAGTGAAACTTGCCAATCGACTGCAGGTGCGAAGCTGCACTTGTAGCTCGCAATCGCAGGGAATGGCCACTTGCATGGTGATTTGAGGGCACCGCCCAGCGCGTACGGGAACCATCAACGCCAGAGAATCGGTGAGCGGAACCGTTTCCCCCGATGGTGGGAACTCGGTCAGCTGAAACTCACTGCTGGTCGTCACGGTTGCACGCCTAGCAAGGTCGTCGGGGTGAACGCCTGCCACTTGTGGGATAAACTGTCCTTTGGCCACTAACGCTTGCTGAAGCTCGTGGATGTGGTCTGCACTGCCGACGTCGCGAGGCTGTAACTGATGTTTGTGACAGAGTACGGCCGCCATGCCGACTGCCTGCGCGTTGTGAGCACAGGTGGCCATCACTCGCGTGGAACCAAACGCGATATGTGAGGAGCTGATCACCCGGCCGGCCAGAAACAAATTAGCGATATTGCGACTATACATGCAACGGTAGGGAATGCCGTAGACACCTTTGGAGTGCCACTGCGTGCAGGGGGATTGTTTGCTGAAGATCGAATCGACCGGGTGCAAATCGATGGCCCACCCGCCGTAGCTTACTGCGTCGTTGTGCGGGCGCTGCTCTACGATGTCCTGCTGGGTGAGCATGTAGTCCCCTTCGAATCGGCGACTCTCACGTTTGCCTGGGATGAGTCCCACCCACTCCAAGGTAAGCGTTTCCGCTTCAGGGAACTGGCCAGAGTTTTTGATGTGGTTCCACACGCCATATACGATTTTCCAAAGATCCCACTTGATCTCTTCCGACTCGTGTACCGTGTCGCGGCTACCCCCCAGCTCAATCCACCAGAGTTGACAACCCTGGTGCGATGAATTGAATGATTTATAGCGAGGGATCTGGGTGATATCTTCTAACGCGAACGAGGGAGCAACGTACTGAATCGGCTGGCCAGTGTCACGCGTATAAAAGTAGAGGGAGTGCCCCAATAGTTCTCGATGCTCCTTGAGGGGGGCGAGTTGTTCGCCGAACTCCGAGCGTGCTTCAGCGCCAATCCGAAACGCAGCACCCGACAAGAAGCCAACGATGCCATCGCCCGAGGCGTCGCAAAACAATCGTGACCGCAGCGTATAGCGGGTAGAATTCTGACTACAAAAGGCCACCACGGCAGAAATCGTGTTGTCTTGCTCTTTGTGAAGATCATAGACCGAGGTGTTGAGCAGCAAACGTAGTTTCGGCTCGGCTGTGACTTTCTCCAGAATAAGACTATCAAGCAGCACCGCGTTGCCTTCAGGATTCCGGTAGGTATTCTCTACCAGGATCTCATCGATCACGCCACCTTCGCGGGCCCAACGGTTGTTGTTGCCCATGTGCGAAGTGGCCCCCAGCGTCCAGAGTCGAACCTCGCTTGATGCGTTGCCTCCCAGCACAGGGCGGTCTTGAACCAAAGCGACCTGCAGTCCCTCTCTGGCCGCAGTGATCGCGCAGCAGCAACCTGCCAGACCACCGCCGACGACTACCAAATCAGCTTCGATATCGATGGAGTGTAGATCACGATGTGCATTATCGTCACGTAGTAACATCAGTCTCGTGCGTCGTTGATGGAGTGGTCTGCTGAGTCGAGAAGGTCGGGAGCCATGGCATAGGCAAGCCCAACATTCAGCGCGGAATTAAAGGCGGTCCATCCTTCGGGGTGTCGGAAAGGAGCTGTCGGGTTGTAAGGATAGTGCTCGCTGGCAGCCGACGAACTGATGGCGCCACGTACTAGTACGTCTTTCCTGAAATCCATTCCGCTGCTATATGCTGCGGAATGAAAAAGCACATTGTTTGCCTGGACCACCAGGCCCGTGGAGGTTTGGAGCAGCTAGCACGCTCAGGCGCCCGCGCGGCGCAAGTGGTGCGTCGCTGCCAGATATTATTGAAATCGGACTCGGGATGCACCGACGAAGAGATCGCCGAGCATGTGGGCTGCACGACGCGCAACGTCCGAGCCGTCCGAAAGCGGTTCTGCGAAGAGGGCGTCCAGCGGGCGGTGTACGATGCGCCTCGCTCGGGCCGCCCCCCAGAGTTCACCAAGCGGCAGCAGCAACAGGTAATCGCCCTGGCGTGCAGCGAGCCGCCCGAGGGACGGGCTCGCTGGACGCTGGAATTGTTGTGCGAGCACGCGGTGAAGGAAGGCTTCGTCGATTCGCTCAGCGTGACGGAGGTCTCGCTGTGGCTCAAGGAACACGACCTGAAGCCGTGGCGAAAAAAACTTGGTGCGTGCCCAAGCTGAACGACGAGTTCTGTGAGCGGATGGAGGACGTCCTCGAGCAGTACGAGAAGCCGCTCGACCCGAACGAGCCGGTCGTCTGCCTCGACGAGCAGCCCTATCAGAGGGTCGACGACGCGCGGCCGCCCGAGCCCGCGGCACCCGGCAAGATCGCGAAGCAGGACTACGAGTACCGCCGCTGCGGAACCTGCAGCGTGTTCGTGGCGGTCGAGCCGAAGGCGGGCAAGCGATTCGTTCAGGCCAAGCGTCACCGCAAGCGAGCCGACTTCGCCCGGTTCGTCCGCGACCTCTTGAAGCGCTATCCCGACGCAGAGCGGGTTCATCTGGTGATGGACAACCTCAACACGCACAACGAGAAGTCGTTGATCGAAACCTTTGGCGAGGAGGCGGCTCGGCCAATGCTGGAGCGGATTGTGTGGCATTTTACCCCCAAGCATGCCAGTTGGCTCAACATGGCCGAGATCGAAATCTCGGCCATACAGCGACAATGCCTGGGACGTCGGTTGGCTTCGCTCGACAAGGTTCAAAGCGAACTCTCCCACTGTTCACGCGACCGCAATCGGAAGAAAATCAAAATCAATTGGACCTTCCATCGAAAAGACGCCAAACGCGTCTTCCCTGAACTCTATAGGAAATGACTTCCGGGACGACGTACTAGTTCGAGCCTTGCACAAGTGTCGTTATGGAAGTGCTTGGGCCACCCTCGCTCGGCACCGGCAAAACCTTTTTCAGGATCAGTAGCCAACGCGGCCGTATGAGCTGCCAGCGGATTGCGCCCGAACAGGTTGTCGAGTTGGGCGATGCCGATCTGACGAAGACGAACGGACTTTTGCGATTCAGGATCCAGATCCGCAACAGCCATGCAGATGCCTGGGAACGCAGCTAGATTGCCAGGCTCATTCCACCCAGCCGCTCCGCTCGTCGAGTGTTGCTGTCCAGTGCTGCGAGGGATCGACCACTCGGTGTCGGTGTATCGGCGGAAGTCCCACAGGTTATCACTGCGGGCGATGACGACATCGGTCCAATGACGGAGCCAATCGTTCAGGGCTTCAGGTGCCGACTCGGGGTAGTCTTTTTGCAGTGTTACCAATCCCATGATGAGCTTGTGTTCGCTCATTCGCTGGCCTTTGGTGACGCGAGGATCAGCAGCATCGAAGTGGGTGATCACCCAATGAGCTTGTTCGACCGCCGCTTGTAGGAATCGTTTGGCATCCGCGCGGCCTTCTCGCTTCGCGACCTCATGCATCAATAGGTTGGGCTGGATCGAGTGCCCCGGGCAGTGCCGACCTTTGAGGGTGCCGACGTCGGTGATCACGTCTAGCAGTCCGACGGATTCCCACTGATCGAATGCAAAATCGTGTGCCTGCTTTTTAAACGAATCGGTAAAGTAACCTTCGATCTCGGGGAGTGCATAGAGGAAGAACGCAAACTGTTCCACGGTTTGGGGGTGAATCTGTCGCGGGAGCGGGTCGTTGCTCGGGTCCTTTGTCGCTGGACTAAGCAGGTACCAACCGACGCCCCAGTGCATCAGTTGCACGATATCCGGACAGTTGTCGCCGACGGGAGGATCGATTTCCTGGTAGTAACGTCGAGCCGTTTCCAGTGCGCCGTCGTCGCCGTTGGCTCGAACGATTTCAAAGTCGCTGGCCAGCACCTTTTGCTTGTCTCTTGCGTAGTTGATCTCGATCGGTAGATTCTGAAAGTAGTCGGGGTTCGACAGATAGAGCAGCACCAGCGATGGCATCTCGAACGTGTAGTAAGTGCTGTCGCGCCAGGGGCCTCCGCCGTAGGCCGAAGGGTGCGTGCCGACCACGCTACGAGTGTCGACCATAAAATGGAGGGCTGCTGGGTAGCAAACGTCCTGCGCCCAATCGGGAGAAACCACGAACGGATCGCTGGTACTCGAGTTCGTGCGGATTACGCACGTCGTCGCCTTGTTTGGGCGATAGTCGCTGAAGTCGCCCACTCCGTCCGCGAGTGCCCCGGAGTACAACACCTCGCCAGTGTCAGCTTGCTGCACCACGAACGCCTGGCCCGGTTCGGCGTGGATCGCGGTAAATCGTTTTGGCCAGTCCGATTGGTAGCCACACTGGTTGACGAACAACAGCGTGCTATCCGCTGACGCAAACGCCGCGTGCGCCCAAAGCAAAGTGAGGGTAGCGAGTAGTTGAAAAGTGCTGTGCATATCGGAAAAAACTCTCCGTGTTATGTCTGGTGCTATCGGCGACGTCTGGCTTGCTTCTCGGATTGCAGACGCAAGTCGAAACGGTGGTCGCTACTTGCGTCGACTGTGTATTGAATGTTCGACAGTCGAGGGTCGTTGTAGCTAGCAGGCACGTAAGGCTCTAGCGGAGTCGCG
This sequence comes from Aeoliella mucimassa, assembly GCF_007748035.1. Classification (NCBI taxonomy): domain Bacteria; kingdom Pseudomonadati; phylum Planctomycetota; class Planctomycetia; order Pirellulales; family Lacipirellulaceae; genus Aeoliella; species Aeoliella mucimassa. The sequence goes on along the minus strand of NZ_CP036278.1, from coordinate 4,211,533 downwards.
CTGAACGCGTCGGCCCCAGTCGCTTGTGGCTCGCGAGGTGCAGCGATACCTACCTGATAGGTGCCTTCGGCCAACTTGACCGAGTAATTGCCGCTGGAGTCGATCGCTGCGACGTGAGATTTGTTGTCGGGCCCGACGAAGGTCACCGCCCCGGTCGATACCACGTTGTCGTCGCAAGTCACGGTGCCAGTCACTGGGTAGTTGGTGGATCCACCACAGCCAGCAAGAGATAGCGTGCTGGTAACGATCAGAAACAATGTAGTCCGGAATGTCATCCGCCTAGGTCCCCAAAGATAGGCACCACAGAAAAGGTAAGGAAGTCGCTCTCGCCGATAGTTCGGTGGTAACTTCGTGGGTGTCATCTTACGAAGCCATGGCAACTTCAAACAAGGCAACAACGCGCAATTAATCTGCACTATTGCGTCCTCCTGCGGGGAGCTATGTTGAATCGCTGTTGGGGCGTTTTCTGCTTCGTTGCAGGCTCACGTTAAACTCATGAGCAAGTCTCTGCTCTTCCCAAAGTCACTAGTTTCTTCCTCGTACGAGTCCCACGGGCGAAATAGATTCCCACCGCTCACGAATAGATTCCCAATTTTCCCACCGATGGGAAAATTGAATCTGCACGCACGCTACAAAACCAGTGGTTTTCAGCCTCGAATAGATTCCCATTTCCCAAAACGCATCGAGTGGGAATCTATTTTCCCGCTGCGCACTTATCGCAAGTCTTTTGCCAGCAGTAAGTTGCATCAACACCTCCAAGGAAAGTGCCCAAAATAGTTTCCCATCGGTGGGAATCTATTTTGGTTGGTAGTTGGGAGTTGGGAGTTGGGGAGGACGCTATCCCACGACCGGTTAGGCGTGCGCGCAGCAGTCAACGCCCACGCAAGCACTCATTCGCCAGCGTGTCGCTAGTTGTTCGGTCCCAGTGTAAAGCCTTACCTAACGCGTTCTCCTATCACTCAATAAGCCGACAGCCGACAAACTGTGTTACATGTCCATTAGAACACCATGGGTGGCCACTTTCCATCAAAAAACAGTCGATCAGAGAAAACAGGCGTCCGTTAGCTTGCGGTCGGAGGACAGGCCTTTACCCAGCTTACAGGGCTTGCCACCAATCACCATTACTCGCGTTCAAGCGGTGAGTTTCAGGTAGGTTATCGAGCGACGCAACTGCATCTGTTTTGTGAATAGTGTCCGTTGGAAGATTGTCGAACTCCGTGGAAGGTGAAGATGGAATGTGCGGATTAGGGAGTCTTGAAACGGCGACGCAAAGGAGACTTTGTGCTCTTGTAGGAACGCACCAGCGTGTCGCGATAGTGCAGGTTTTTTTCGCAATATCCGCTGGCTTCGAAAAACGCAAAGCGGTAAGATTCGGCCATCGCTAGGAGCTTAGCGATGGGGCTCGGCAGGCCGCGCACGCGGTCGAGGGCGTGCGAGGTTATCCCCATTCTTTTCTTGGGAGTTCCATGATGACTTTTCTCGGTGGAAGGAAGTCGACAAGGTCGACATTCAATGGCTTTACGTTGGTTGAGTTGTTGGTGGTTATCGCCATCATCGGAATCTTGGTTGCCTTGCTCTTGCCGGCGGTGCAGGCAGCCCGAGAAGCAGCTCGTCGGATGACGTGCAGCAACAATCTTAAGAACATGATGCTGGCAGCGCATAACTACCACACCGCGATGGGAGAGTTTCCCACATCCGCAACGCTGGCGCGAACCTCGGAAGACCAAAGCTCTGGCCTGCATGTGCAGTTGCTACCCTATGTGGAGCAATCGCAGCTAGGCGAATTGGTAGACGACGAGATGGATGCCGAAGGGCACCTTTCGAACCTGTCGCAACAGTTGACAGCCATCAAGCTTCCACTGTTTTGGTGTCCTAGCCGAACCGAGGAAGCCTACGAAGACTGGAGCCAGGGGCAGTCGACTTCCACCTACTACGGGGTGATGGGGGCGGGACGAAACAGCTACTGCTTACAAAAAAATGGCAGCCGCCAAGCCAAAGCCACTGCTCAGTTGCTCGAGAATAGCCACTGCGGTCAGGTTTACACCGACGGAGTGTTTTTCCCCTACGGAACCGTAAAAATACGTGAAATCACCGATGGCACCAGCCAGACCTTGGCCATGGGCGAACGTACGTACCAACTTCGTACGTACTTCCATGGGGCCTTCTACAGCGGGGCTCCGGGAGCGTTCACCAAGGTTTGTAGCCACGGTTCCAAAAACATTCGCTACGGTATCGTCACTCCGCAAGACGTTGGTTATTACGTTGCCAACGAAACTGGTGACACTCCCAAAACGGTTTTGTTCAATGACCTGTTCTTCGGCAGCGAGCATCCAGGTGGAGCCCAGTTTGCTTATGCCGATGGAAGTGTATCGCTGATCGAGAAAGAGATCGATCTCGGGGTGTTGCGAAACCTGGCAACCCGTAATGGGTCGGAAGTGGACGAACAGGGAGTGATCGACGCAACGGTCGACCGCCCCTGCAATGGTTCCTCGACTCCACCCCCACCTCAGCGTTAGCACACATGACTAGCGTCAGCGATTGACGTAGGTCGAGCACTACTGCTAATCGCTCTGTCGCGTTCCATGGTGAACGCGACGGAGCCAGACAGCGGCCTCGTTGCCGTGCAGTGGATGGTGTGTACTTGCTATGCCCGAGGAGGGGTAAGGCTCCTGATTCCTACCATGCTTGTGGGGACGTATAGAACGTTTTGGCTTCTTAAGGTGAGCTTCTCATGGTTGGTTCGATGTTGCGATGGTTAGTATGTGCCGCTCTATTTTGGTGTGGCGCGAATTCTATGGCCCAGGTCGTGGTGCTGAACGATACGTTCGAATCAGGGCAGTTTGCGAGTCAGTGGGCGACGACCGAAGGCACCGGCACCGAAGTCGTTTCGTCTCTTGCCGATGGGGCGGGGCCTTCGGATTACTACGCAAGAGTGCAGGGAGTCACCGGCGATGGCAGCGAGGCGGGCCTGGGGCTAAGCCTGTTCAATCTGGACCGCCAGGCAACCGCAGCCAGCGATTTTACCATCGCGATGGACTTTCGCATCGATCCACTGCAGACCAACCGGCGCATGTTCAATCTGATGGTCAACGGTAGCAGCAATTCGCCGACTCCCACGGATTCGGCACTAAATCTGCGATACTGGAACGACACCTGGCAGGCCTACAACGGTAGTTGGCAATCGCTCGACTTACCGGCGATTACAGCTGATGTTTGGCACAATCTTGTGCTCACTGGTTCAAACTGGGGGTCGGGCGTCGCCGGGGCCGCTTCGTGGGGAGTGCAGCTCGATGGTAGTCAGGTACTGTCGGATCTGAAGGTGTTTCAAAACAGCGCCGATGCCAGCGGTGCCCGATCGCTTTCGCTGAACGATCGCTGGGATGGAGTGGGTTTCGATATCGACAACGTGTCGGTGATCGCCACGCCAGGAGCGGTAGCTAACAACACAACTGTCATCACCCCAACCTCGCCGGTTGCCTATAGCGGCATCTATCCGCACACCGCGGTAACCAGCACCCACAACGAGGTCGCGGTTGCAGCGCTCGTGAATCGAAACGACAAGCTGTGGTTCATGACGTACGGCCCCCACATTACCGCCGGTGGGACCGACGAACTATACTCGGTGGATCTTTCGACGCTTGAGCATACCACCTATCACGACTACCCCGGCAATACCGACGCAAATCGGTACCATTCCTCTTCCTTGGGAATCGACATCGTAGGCGCGGCGTACATTGATTCCAGCGACACCATTCGCTACTTGCCAGCGACTAATCTCGCAGCGGGGGACTTGGTGGGGCGAATCACCGGCACCGCCGCTCATCTGTATGATCCGAACAAGTTGTATTACATGACGATGGAAGAAGGACTCTACGAGGTCGACTTTACCGACTTGACTCAGCCTGCGATCACCACGTTGCGAGTCGATGGCAATTTCGACTCCATCGGCAACAGCATTCAGAAAAACTTGCCTGGCGTGCATGGTAAGGGACTCTACACCGGCCAAGGACGACTGTTTTTTACCAACAACGGTGGCGATAGCACCAGCAAGGGCGGTCTTGTTGAGTGGGACGGCCAAGGGGATGCCGAGCAATTGGCCGCCTGGACCATTGTGGACGACTCGGCCCAGTACACCGAAGTTACCAGTCGGCGGGGGCCGGTCGATATGCAGGCCGACAGTACCGACACCATTTGGGCCACCGGCTGGGACGACGAGTCGATGTTTATCAACACCCGCGATGCATCCACTGGCGAGTGGACCAAGTTTCGCATGCCCAAGAGCAGTTACACGCATGGGCATCCCAACGGATGGTACACCGAGTGGCCGCGCATCCGCGACGTCGGCCTCGAAGCTGGCTATCTCATGAGTCATCATGGCATGCTGTTCCTCGTGCCCGAGGAGTTTTCGGCTACCAACCCATCAGGTGTGAAGCCGATTGCATCGCATCATAAGATGATTGTTGACTTTGTAGAGGATGGAGATCAAATCGTTCTGGCAGCGAACGATGCTTCCATTCAGCTGGGCAACAATATATTGCCGCGGGCAAATTCGAATATCCTGTTTCTCGATAAGTCCGAAATCGAACAGTATGGCGGTCCCCCCAAGGGATTCGGCGGTGTTTGGGTAAACGACGCTGTCGCAGCAGACGAGACCTCGGATGCGTTTCTGATAAGTGGCTTTCGCGATCGAGTGGTCCACTTCCAGCACCATAGCGACGAGGCAGTTACCTTCACGGTCGAGGTCGACACTAATGGCACTGGTGCTTGGCAGCCACTGGAGCAGGTGACTGTCGAAGGCAACGGCGACCAGCGAGGCAGCTATGGCTATTACTTGATGCCAAAGAATCTTGACGCCCAATGGATGCGAGTGAAATCGGATCGAGCCCTCGATTCGGCAACCGCTTATCTGCATGTCGCGAATCCAGCCCGGCAACTGAATCCCACTCTGACAGCGGGACTCTCCGATCCGATGGTTCCTGAACCACGGTCGCAGGGAGTGCTCCGATCGATGGCAGGCAGCGACTTCAAACTGGAGTTTGCCGCCGACCAATTGGACGCCAGCGGGCAGATTGTCGGCACCGGATACTATCAGGCACAGTTGAACCCAACGACCGCTGCGTTGGAATTGGTGGCGGTCGACTCGGCGGACGAAGCAAGTCTGCGGAGCGAAGCGGCAACTACCCAGGATTTTGAAGTCGACGAGGCCTCGGTCATCCTCACTGATCAAGGGCAGCGTTTCCGACTACCGAAGGGGCTCGATATATTCGACAGCGAAACTTCCTCCGGTTGGCGACGCGGAATGCGCGAGGTGGTGACCGAACGCAATCTGCTCAACGCCCATGGCACCATCTACGAAGTGCCGAAGGAGTTCGCCGGAGGGGGAGTCCGCCGCATGGTGCCGATAACGACGCACAACCTCGATATTTTCGACTTCATGTCCTGGCGAGGTATGCTGGTACTCTCCGGCGTATCCGCCGAGTCGGCTGCTGAGGGGCACTGCGTTCAGTCGAACGATGGAAAGGTGGCTCTTTGGTTTGGCAACGTCGACGATCTCTGGTCGTTCGGAGCTCCTGCCGGAGTCGGTGGACCATGGAAGGATACCGCGGTCGAAGCGAACGCGGCCTCCGATCCGTACTTGATGGCAGGATATGACCAGAAACAGTTGGAACTGTCGCACGACGCTGCGACAGCTGTGGAGTTTACGATCGAAGTCGATTTTCTGGGTACCGACGAATGGTCGGTGTACGACACGCTCACGGTGCAGCCTGGGGAATCGTTGGTGCACAGTTTTGCCGATGGTTACTCCGCCCACTGGGTGCGTATCTCTTCGAATACGTCGACAAACGCGACAGCGTGGTTTACTTACTCGGTCTCTATCCCCTTGGCAGGGGACTATAACGGGGATGGTATCGTGAATCTGGCCGACTACACCGTGTGGAGGGACAAGTTAGGAATGCGAGTTAGCCATGGCAGTAGCGCCGATGGAGACAGGAGCGGAGTGATTGATGCCGGCGATTACCAAATCTGGCGCGACCACTTTGGCGATACGAACCCCAGTGGTCAAACAAGTTCTAACTCCACTCCCACACCTGAACCAACTTCGGTGGCGTTGGCTAGCGTCTCCGTTGTGTTGCCAGCGATGATCCGATGGAAGAACCGCCATCGTGTTGCTGCTGAGTGACGCAATTGTTCAGTTGTTTTGCGCGAATCTGCTGGCAACTGTAAGTTCAAGTCGTTAGGTTCTTAACACCTAATCTCATGTTTAACTCTCTTCCAAACGTCCTAAACTGCACTGGTCAGCGAGTATCACGCTCGTTGCCTTACGACTTTCTATCTGCGATCGCACTACTTCTCTAACTTCTACTGTTCTAGAGGATTCTTGAACCATGTTACGGCAAGCGATGCTAACGGCGGCTCTTTGTATCTTAAGCCTAACGCTAATATCAAATTCTCATGCACAACTAGTGACCCACGATTTTAACGACGTCACAGCGGGTGTACTCGCGGGGCAGGGGGGCGGAACTGGTTGGGCCGATGGCTCAACCTTCACCAATGCCACCACAGAAGAAACCAACGTTGTCGCAGGCAATCTAATTGCACCGGCTTCCACCAACTATGCCATCTCGCAAAGTGGTACCGCTCAGCATATTGAAAACGCAGGAGGAGCAGCGAGTGCCTACCGCGGATTGGCAGCACCAACCACAAGCGATGCCGACATTTGGTTTTCGTTCATCGGCAGTGTGAATGGTTCGGTATCCGCACGCACAGGTCTTACGTTCGATGCGATGGACAACGGTGGGCGGTTCCTCATGCGGGGCTTGGATGATTCGATGATGGAGATCTTTCGCGAACCTGGTGGGGGAGCGAACGATTATGCCATGGATGCAAGCCCGTTCCTGATGCTGGGGCGTTTGCAACTCAACCCAGGCGGCTCCGATATACTCTCTTGGTGGTACAATCCCGACGTCACCGCGATTGATCCATTGCTACCCGACGAGTCATATCTTGGTCGTAACTGGGACGGAGACGATGGCATTAGCGACATGGGGGTCACTGTTTACGGTGCCGGTCCTGGTGCGCTCGACGCTTTCCGATTCAGCACCGGTGCATCCGCTTATCAAGACGTCACTGGCGTGGCGATGCCGACTTCTTCGGTCATCCAGTGGGCGGTCGACGCCGATGGAAACTATGGCGACACGGCAAACTGGTCGGGCGGAGTCGTACCCGACGGTGGAGTGCTGGCGTTATTTGGAAACGTCGTGACCGACGAGCGAGTGGTAACGGTCGACACGAATGCCGAGATCGGCGGCCTGCTGTTCCAGGCCGCGAATGGTGAGTACGTACTCGAGAGCGATGGATTCAGCGCGCTTACTCTTACCGGAGCAGCGACGATCGAAGGTCAGGCGACGATCAACGCCAGTATCGCTGGCACAAGTGGACTGAATAAAGTAGGTGGCGGCGATCTCTACCTGGGAGGCGACAATACCTACACGGGTGTTACCAATGTACAAGCTGGTATTTTGCGAGCGACTAATATCAACTCGATTAACGACGACCTCAACATAGAAACCGACGCTCTGTTTGTCGCACAAGGCTTCCTCGACGACGAAGGTGAGCCACTCGGTGGTGGATTCTCCGGCACCTTTAATCACGATATCACCGGCGATGGCACCTTTGTGCTCAGTAACTCGCTATTGGATGAAGTGATTGTGTTCGATTCGCCGAAGAACTTCGACGGCGTCTATCGCATCAGCGCTGGTGTCATGGTCGTCTCCGATACTGGTGTGTTCGGGACGCAAGGCACCTTTGAATCAAGAACCTACGTCGGCGTACCAGGTGATCGCAACATAGGTCAGCTAAAACTTACGAATAACATCACCGTGGCCGATGAGATTCTGCAGTTTGATGCGCGTTTAGACGAAGAAGCCGAGGTGCCACATCTGCTGAGCGAAGGCAACAATAATTGGAATGGCAACGTTTACATCCGCGATGTTGGCGACGTTACCATCGAATCGGCCGTCGCTTCTCAAACACTCCAGCTCGGGGGCGTGCTTACCGCGAGCGATTCCGCAGGCACGAGGAATTACATTTTCTCGGGTGCTGGTAACACAAACATCACTGGGTACATTTCCGACTGTGCGGCCGATGACCTGGGGGAACTTGTCGACCTCATCAACAACGAAGACCAAACCCTGTCGCCCGATGGTATTGCCGACACGAACGCGAACAACAATATCAACGTCATCAAACGCGGCACCGGCACGCTCACTTTGTCTAGTCCTTCGAGCGCTGTAGATCACTTCTGGTACGGCTCCACACTGGTGGAAGAGGGCACACTGAAAGTAGTCGCCGGCCCTGGCGACATCGGCGAACTCGCCAGCCCAGTGATTCATGTGTCGGAGGCGGCGACGATGGATGTCTCCTCGTTCGGCGTCTACAACATGCAGGTTGGTCAGACGATCGGCGGGGCAGGGCAGGTCACTGGTAATCTCGGCTACTTCGACGATGCCATTTTGGCCCCTGGCGACAAGGTCGGGACGCTCGACGTAGCGGGCAACCTGTCGATGACCACGTACAGCTCGACCCCCACCGGGGCGCTGAAATTCAAGCTTGGCGATTCGCACGATGTCGACAATGGCGAGAACGATCTGATTGACGTCTCGGGCAACGTGACTGCGAACGATGCCCTGGGAAGCTCCGGGCGTTTCGCAGTGCAGATCACTCCCCAAGGCACCTTGGCTAGCGGTACCTATACCTTGATTCGCGCGGCTGGTTCGCTCAACGGATCGGCTACGGCTGCTAGCTATGAGCCGACGTTGGTCGATGCTGATGGCGAGTTGATCACCAACACCCGGTTTGCACTTAGCATGGCAACCGATTCCGATAGCGTGAATCTGCAGGTAAGTGGTTCGGCGGCCAACTTGACTTGGAAAGGAAGCACGAGTGCCTACTGGGACATCAACGCCGATCCGAACTGGACTGGCGGATCCACCCGGTTCATGAACCTCGATCGTGTGACGTTCGACGATTCGGCCACCGGAACAACCGATGTTGTCGTGGCTCAAGAAGTCTACGCGGGCGAAATCAATTTTAACAACAACACCAAAAACTACACCATCACCGGCGAGGCGATTAAGGGCACCGCTCTAGTGGTTCTCAGCGGTACCGGTGTGGTCACGCTGGCGATTGCAAATAGCAACTACGGATCGATCACAGCCGAAAGCGGTTCGACCCTGGAAGTTGGTAACGAGCAGAAACAGGTGATCACCATCGGCGGTGATCTCGTCGCGAAGTCGGGCTCTACCATCCGTATCGGTGGTGATGGTTACGTGCTCAGCACTCCCACGGTCACCGGCGAAGACTTTGAAGGCTTCGGCCCACCGGCAACCGGAGTCGTGTTCACCGGCAACGCGGTGACCAACACCCCGTCGATGAGCGGTTGGCAGTTGATCGATGGCCGCTCTTCTACTTCAACGCAAACCGGCAACGACGACGCGGTCTTCGAGCTGATGAGCGGTGCGAATGGAGTAAGCTCGTCAGTTTCGCTCAATCAAACCAATGCGAATACCGACTTCCCGGACACCGGCAACGCCCACAATGGAAGCATGGCGATCTCACCGCTTGATGCGAGTGGTGCGGTCGATATCGTGTCGGCGACCATTGGTCAGAGCGATCCGAGCGGTGGATACGCAGATGCTTCGGTGGTGTTTGGTTACGTCGATCAGGATAACTACTTCTACGCCCAGGTGAATCAAGGTTACGGAATCTCGATTATCCAAGTGGTGGACGATACTCCGCAAACACTGACGAATGTTCCCTCGGGCACCACGGGCAACTTTGCCAATAACGTTCCGTGGGACGTGACGCTGGTACACAACGCCACAGCAGGTGAGGTGTCGTTTACCGCCAGCGATGGCACCAGCAACTACACCGTGAATCTCACCAACCCGGCGTTGCAAACCGGTGGAACGGGCCTGATTGGTTTTGGCTCGCACAACGATGCGTGGACCGTCGACGATGTTACAGTAAGCACCACCGATGGGATCCAGAACTTCCGAGCGACAGTCGATGGAGACTTCGATCTGCAACTCGGCGCAACGCTTGCTTTCGACATGAATGGTCTGGAGAGTTACGACAGTCTATCGGTTACTGGTGATCTGATTTTGGATGGTACGTTGGAAGTCAACCTACTCGATACCTTCTCGGGACAGGCGGGCGACACGTTTAATCTGTTGAATGTTACGGGCACGATTTCCGGCTCGCCGACCTTGATGCTCCCCGCGTTGGAATTAGGCCTTGTGTGGGACGATAGCGAGTTGCTGACCGAGGGTATGCTGGCGATTGTACTTCAGCCGCTCGAAGGCGACTTCAACGGCGACGGCGTCGTGAGCATCGCCGACTACACGGTTTGGCGCGACAACCTCGGAGCCGATACCGACGACGCCCTCAACGGCAATGGCGATGGCATCGACGGCGTAACTGTCGCCGACTACGACGTATGGAAGGGCAATTTTGGTGCGACCTGGGCAGCCTCTCTCGACGCTGTTGGGGGAGCGGCCGTGCCAGAGCCTACTTCCATCTTCCTGCTGGTGGCAGCGACGGCCGCATTGGTCGTCGCTCGCCGCCGTGCGGTGTAGTCGCGCAATGCTCACTATGAAGCGTCATCCGTAGTCGCGGGTGGCTCTTCACGAGGGAACGGTTCGAGGTGCACGAGCACGTCGCGCAACTGCGGAAACTCGTGAAGCAAGTGATCCTTCACGCGATGCCCAATTGTGTGTCCCTCGGCAATGGTGAGCTTGCGATCGACTTCCAAGTGAATGTCGGCAAAGAACTCTAAGCCTGATTTGCGAACCCAGAGCGTTTCGACACCTTGGACTTCGGGGTGAGCGATGGCATATTCTCTAATGGATTGCACCAGGTCGTCCGCGGCCTGGGCATCCATCAACTCGCTAGCGCTTTGCCGAAAGAGTTGAATACCTGACCAGATGATGGCAGTCGCAACAATCAACGACGCGACTTCGTCGGCCCAGATGTACTGATTGCCTCCCAAGGAGATTGCGGCCAAGCCGATGAGTACCGCCAGGGCGCATAAGGCATCGCTGCGATGATCCCACGCGTTGGCCATCATCACCGCCGAACCAGTTCGCCGGCCCACTCGCATTTTGTAGTGGTACAACGCTTCCTTGATCACGACGTTCGAGCCAGCAATCCACAACGTCCAAGTGGGGGGCAACTCGTGGGCGACACCGAAGCGGCGAATCGCCTCCCAACCAACCACCACGGCCGACAGTACCACCAGCAGCGCCACGTTCGAAGCGGCAATGCCCTCCGCGCGGCTATGCCCGTAGGGATGTTCTTTGTCGGGAGGGCGCTGAGCGACTTTCAGTGCGTAGAGCACTACTAAGGTGCTGATCGAGTCTCCCAGCGAATTCACCGAGTCGGCCACCAGGGCGAACGAATGTCCCACGATGCCGCCTATGAGTTTCACGATGCCTAAACCCAGATTAGCAGCCAGGCCAATTTGGGCAGCCCGCGTGACTTCGCGGTAAGGATCCACAGCGTGGTTGGAGCTACGAGAATTCACAAAGCATGCGGGGGCAACAGAGGTGACACGCCAAAAGTTCATGGCCATCGAATGGGTTTTGGGGGAACCTATTGCACCAGATCGATGCCGAATTAAACAGGGGGACCAAGCACTAGCATTGAGCTGCCGGGCAAAGCACTTCGTTTGTTGATGCAAGCCAAATCGCGGGCTGCTACTCTACTGATCTCTGCGTATTCCTGGTGTGTCTATAGCAAGCGTAGCCCATCGCCATCGCAACCGCTTGTTCGCTGAGCGATTTGCAGTAGGTTTCTATGCCTCAAAACCTTGGCGCTGGGGGGGGATGCTGAAGAGCGTTATGCAAAACGACTGAGATGGCTTGCCTGGGGTAAGTGAGATCGCGTGTGATTGACCACTACCGACGGTTGGATATGTATTTAAAATTAATGAAAATCCTCTTCCATCTCCTGTTCTGGTGCAAATTGTCATGCAGTCCTTAGCGATGCGATATTGGGCATTTCTCTCGGTACTTTTGGCCACTTCGTCCTGGGCGGCCGACGCCACCGTGACGGTCGACTGCGAGTCGGCGGGGCACGAAATCAGTCCGCAATTGGTCGGTGTGTTCTTCGAGGACATCAACTTCGGTGCCGATGGGGGATTCAGTGCCGAACAGGTGATCAATGGCTCGATGGAGATTCCCAAATCGCTGCTGGGCTGGACGCGGGTCGGTGAAGGAGTCGAGGTGCAGGCCAGCACCGATGCAGGCATCAAATCGGCGAATCCAACCTTCTTGCGACTCACGTCCGACGACTCGTCGCAGACCGGTGGAGTGGAGAACAACGGGTACCGCGGCATCGGGCTTCATCAGGGTGAGACCTATCGATTCACCGCCCAAGCTCGCTCGACCGCGGGAGCCGAAATCCCGCTCGTCGTCCGACTGGTTGGAGACGACGACCAGGTGCTTGCCGAGCAAACGTGTGCCATCCGCGGTTCGGCCTGGCAACCTATCGAGTTGATGCTTACCCCTTCGAAGACCGATGCGAACGCCAGCTTGCAATTGCTCATGCGCAATAAAGGGTTGGTCGACCTCGATTTGGTGTCGCTCTGCACGACCGATACCTGGAAGGGCCACCCGCACGGCCTGCGGAAGGATCTGGTTCAGTTGTTGGCCGACATGAAGCCGGCGTTCTTTCGCTTTCCCGGTGGTTGCATCGTGGAGGGGAGCGAGCTGAAGTATCGCTATCAGTGGAAGTCGACCATTGGTCCTCGCGATGAGCGGCGGCTCATCGTGAATCGCTGGAACACCGAGTTCGCCCATCGCCCTGCGCCGGATTACTACCAGTCGTTCGACGTCGGGTTCTTTGAGTACTTTCAGTTGGCCGAAGACATTGGTGCCGAGCCGATGCCGATCATCAATTGCGGCATGGCTTGCCAGTTCAACTCTGGTGAATTAGTGCCGCTCGACCAGCTTGAACCATACATTCAAGACGCGCTTGATCTCATTGAGTTCGCCAACGGTCCAGTGACCAGCGAGTGGGGTGGGCGTCGCGCGGCGATGGGGCATCCCGAACCATTCAATCTCAGGCTATTGGGAGTTGGCAACGAGCAGTGGGGGCCCGAGTATTTCGAGCGGTATCGGCGGTTTGCCACGGTGCTCGAAGCTCGCCATCCCGAGGTCGAGTTGATTTCCACTTCAGGCCCATTTCCAGCCGGCGAGCGTTTCGACTACGCCTGGCCGATCTTGAGAGAGCTGAAGGTGCCGATCGTCGACGAGCACTGCTACGCCTCGCCCGATTGGTTCATGCGCGAAGCGACCCGTTATGATAACTACGATCGCAGCGGGCCGAAGGTGTTCATGGGCGAGTACGCTTCGCAGTCGGTGCAGCTGGTAAGTCCGCTGAATCGCAATACGCTCAGGTGTGCCTTGGCCGAGGCAGCGTTTCTTACCGGTATCGAACGCAATGGCGACATCGTCGACATGAGTGCCTACGCCCCGCTGATGGGGCACGAACAGGCGTGGCAATGGCGGCCGAATCTACTCTGGTTTGATAATCTCGAGTCGTACGGCTCGCCCTCCTATTACACGCAGTTGCTATTCAGTCACCACCTCGGCGATCAAACTCGTCCGACCGAAGTGAGCGACTCCCGCCCTCGGCAACCATTCGGTGGCAAGATCGGCGTGGGTAGTGTCGACGCCAGCGTCGAGTATCGCAACATTAAGTACGAGAGTCAGGGGAAGGTGCTCTTTGAGCAGCCAGAGATCGATGCCAACGAGGTGTTGCAGGTTGGGCTGGGGAGTCGCTGGCTAGTCGCCCCCGAAGTGGTTCGTCAGTCGAATCCGTCGGGCTACGCGAGAGCCATGATCGGCGATTACCAATGGGCCGAGGGAACTCTCACGCTCGAGGTTCGCAAGCTCGATGGGCGCGGTGGCCCGATGATTCTCTTCCGCAACACTGACGGAGGTTCACGGATCGAGTGGAACCTCGGCAACGCCCGCGGAAAGCACCAACTCCTCAGCCGCCAGGCAACTCACTGGGATGTTCCCGTAGTCGCCGACGAAGTCGACGGGCGGATCGACAACGGGCAGTGGTACGAAGTGCGCGTCGAGATGTCGGGCGGCAAGGTGGCCTGCTATCTCGATGGCCAGATGGTGCACGCCTGTGCGATGCCAGGGCCGGAGATCCCTCAGCTGTATGCGGTGGGAAGCTACGATAACGAGTCGCAGGAAACCATCGTGAAGGTCGTGAATCCAACCGCCAAGCCTTGCGAGATAGAAATCGATCTATCGGGCGCCGAACTCGCGAGCGATCAATGCACGGTCATTACCTTGGCCTCCGACGATCCTGAAGCCGAGAACTCCATCGCCCAACCCAAGCAGGTGGCCCCCACGGAAAGCACCGAAACAGTTAGCGGACCTCGCTTCACTCGCGAGTACCCCGCTTGGTCGTTTACCGTACTGCGGCTGAAAACCAAGTAACACTGGTTTAGCAGGCAGAAGCTAGCCAAGCACCCGCAGAAGCGTTTCTCCGATAAACACACCGAGGAACGTGCCGATCACGTAACCCCAGATGCCCACGAGCGTTGCGGGGACGATAAGGTGCTTCCAGCCTTGGGTGATCGCGATGGCTACGGCAGTCGGGGGGCCGCCGAGAGTCGCGCTGACGCAGACCAACAGTTCTCGCAGGTCGAGATGCAGCAGCCGCCCCAGGATTAACGTGACCAATAGGTTGGTCACCGCGATGATCAGGCAGAACACAAACAACATCGGAACGTTGCCAAGCACCGCTAACAGATCGGCTGGCAATCCGATGGCGAACAGAAAGATGTAGAGCATCAACGTGCCGAGTTCGTTCGCTCCGTTGATCTTCTCAAGGCTTCTCCGAAACAGGGTGGCCAGGATCACCGATAGGAAGGTGATCAACACAAAGTCGTTGCCAAGCACGGTGCCTAGCAGCGAGTCGGGAAAAGTTCCACGAATCCACCCACCCAGCGTGCTGGCGACGGCCACTACACACAATGAAATGGCAAACGATTTGGCCAAGTCGAGTAGACTGATCGGTTGTGGTTTCCAGTGAACGCTGGCCGACGTTCCATCGCTGCTGTCGTCGCTAGTGGCTTCTTCGCTCAGGCCATACCAGCGCTTCATGGTTGCGTTGCCGCCGATCGCCAGAAGCAGCAGGAATACTCCGGCCATGATGAAGTTGTCGGCCACCAGCAGCGGGCTTACCAAGTTTTCGCTTAACGTGAACGCCTCCCGCACGGCGAAAAAATTCACCGCTCCGCCGGTATAGCTGGCTGTCATGATGCCAGCCGTTTCGCTGACCTGCTCGACTTGATTGTGAAGCACCATCGTGGCGAACACGGCCCCGAGCATCGTGCCCAG
The DNA here is from genome assembly GCF_007748035.1 of Aeoliella mucimassa. Taxonomy (NCBI): domain Bacteria; kingdom Pseudomonadati; phylum Planctomycetota; class Planctomycetia; order Pirellulales; family Lacipirellulaceae; genus Aeoliella; species Aeoliella mucimassa. Next base: position 4,196,108 of record NZ_CP036278.1, on the reverse strand, counting down.
CACACTTAGATGAAACGCCATGAACATGGGTCCTGTTTCTTTTGCGATGCGAAACACGTTTGCGCGGAGTAGCAGCAATGGAATCGCCAGCGGTACCAGGTAATCCGACACAACGCCATAAGCCTTGGCCTCGGTTGGCATCACTCCGGTGTTCGAGAGCAGCATCGCCAATAGCAAGGCGATAAACGGACCGCTGATCTTCGCCGCCCAGCGATAGGTTTGTTCGAGCCAAATCGCAAGCGCGGTGCCAGTGACGATTACGGCCCATAGCGCCCAGGTGTTATCGGGATGGATCAAGGGAGTGTTGAACATCGTAGGTTTAAGAGCTTCCGTGGATAACGTGAATGGTCGGCAATTTATGATTTTACAAGTGCTTGGCCAGCGCGGTGAGCAATTGATCGATCATTTCCGTGGTATGGGTGGCAAACACGGCGATTCGCAGCGCCCCGTCGGCATCCAATCCTGAGTAGCATCGCGAATGGGCGACGAGAATCTGATCACTGGCGAGCGACTGCTGCAGGCGTGCCATGTTTGCTCCATCCCCGAGAGTGATGCCGACGAAAGGGACAGGCGATGAATCGACTTCCAGCCCCAGTGAGCGGAGGCCCGCTCTCAGGTACTTCGCGTTGCGTTGTAATCGGTAAACGATCTCGGGATTCTCGGTGACTAGCTGCAGACCCATCGCGCTGGCGGCCGCTGCTGGAGTGGCTGGGGCGCTGGCGCCGCGGAAGTAGTCGCTGCCATCGCGCGCGGCGTGAATGAACCGCGTGGAGCCGTAAACAATTCCACCATGCCCACCGAATGCCTTGCTCAAGGTTCCGGTAGCAAAAAGTCGCGGAGCAGCGCTGCTAAGTGGCAAGTCATTCACCTGTGCGGTATCGAGACCAAAGTGCTCGTAGGTTCCCCAACCACGTGTCCCCAGCACCCCCACCGCGTGACAATCGTCGAGGCACAATGCTGCGTGGTCGTACACTTGCAACACTTCGAGATACTGTTGGACGGGAGCCAGACTACCCCGCGAGGCGAAGACACCATCGCTGAACACCAGCGGAACTGCCCCTGGAGGCAAATGTTCGCCCAGCGATTCGCTTAGCGCCATGGCATCGCGATGTCGAAAGCGGACTATCGGCAATCGGAAGAATCGGCACGCATCTTCGATGCTGAAGTGAGCAAACTCGTCGACAAACAACATATCGACCGACCGGTGAATAGCCGACAGCAGGATGTGGTTGCACGAGTAGCCCGAGGCAAAGTAGTAGGCGTCGTCGCACTGCCAAAACTGGGCCGCGCGGTGTTCGACTTCTTGTACCGGCGGTGTCGTGCCCCATCCCCCACGATTCGTGGCCGAACCCACTCCCCACCTGCGCGTCGCCTCGCAGGCGGCTTCGATCACTTGCGGGTGGCATTGCAAACCGAGATAGCCGGTGCCGCCAAAGTACAGATACGATCTTCCGTCGATCGTAGTGCTAGTACCGGGAGCTGACAGCATCAGTTGCATGAAGTGGGCCTTTCAGCCTCAAGGCAAACAGGCGAACAGCTGGTTGCCATAACAGGTTGCGTCGTCACTCACGCGGGCGTAACGACCTTGAGCACGCACCGAAGGGAATGCTCGACGTGCGAAGCAGACTCAGTATATCCACCGTAAAGTCGATGCGGTTCCTTGTGCGCATAATCGTACGAAAGTTGCGCACATTGTTTTCATGCGAGGTGATCGAGCGAAATCGATAATGTGCCCTGGAGTGAACGAGTGCGTCCTGCCTCTTAACCGCAAGCCATTGTTGTCAGTTAGCGGTATTGGTGGCCTTGCGCGAATTTACCCAGATTATGCGCTTTCAGCTATCTGCGCACCGGACTGCTGGATCTATGCTGGGAATCGTGAGAGTTGGTTTCCCCTGGGAGACCATGATTGACTACTGCGCGCTGTGTTATTCAAGCAGTGATCGCTATTCTCGTTCGCAAGGTTGGAACCGATGGCTAGGCGAGGTGTCGTATTCGTGCTGTTGTTTACCTTTGCATCCATGGGAAGTGCTCAGCGTGCTCAAGCAGAAGAGGAGCCATCGGTCGAATCAGCGACCACCCAGCAGTCTGAGCATCCGGCCGCGTTGCGCGTGGCGATGTGTCAGTTGTCGTGCGTCGACGACGACCGCGAGGGTAACTTCGAGCGGTTAGAAGCCTGTCTGAAACAAGCCCAGCGAGAATCGGCCGACATGGCTTGTTTTCCCGAAACATGCCTACTGGGATGGGTGAATCCCAACTCGCACCAGCTCGCGCATCCGATACCGGGCACCGAGCTGGAGCACGACGTCAGTCGTTTGCAGGCGTTAGCCCAGCAGTATGAATTAATGCTCTGTTTGGGGCTGGCGGAGAAGTCGGGTGCCAAGCTTTATGATTCGGTAGTGTTGATCGATCGCGATGGCAAGTTGCTGTTGAAGCATCGGAAGGTGAACGTGCTGAAGGAGATGATGACTCCTCCTTACACCGCCGGTGAGCGGGTGGAGGTGGTCGACACTCCATTTGGCAAGATCGGGCTGTTGATTTGCGCCGATACGTTCGACGCGGACTGCTTGCAGCGCATGCAGAAAATAAAACCTGATCTGGTGCTGGTTCCCTACGGGTGGGCAGCGCCGCCTGCTGACTGGCCTCAACATGGTCGGGCGCTGGCGAGCACCGTATCGCACGCGGCGAAAACCATCGGGGCTCCAGTGGTCGGAGTGAACTCGGTCGGCGAGATCGCCCATGGACCTTGGCGAGGGTACACCTATGGTGGTCAGAGCATCAGCTGCGATGCCGAAGGACGCTCGCTGTTGGTGTTGGCCGACCGCCAGTCGCAAGTGATTACTTTTGAGTTGATGCGGAAAGTGGATCCCTAGTCTACGCGACTACTGGCAACGACACCTGTGCAACACGACGCTGGCGATCAACGGAACTATGAGGCACCCAGGATGAGTGAGAGTGAGCACCCGCCGGAGCCGTCGCCAGGTCGATTGGTGGCCGTATTGGTAGATATCGACGACATGTGGGGGCGGCGGATCGTGCAGGCGGTCTCCGAGTACTCTCACGCCAAGAACTGGCAATTGCTCATTGCCCCTCGCGATACGCAAGGTCGCTTGCGCATCCCTCCGCAATGGCAACCCGATGGTGCGATCGTTTCGATGCGCGACAAGTCGATGGTCGCGCATGTGAAGAGTGCCGAGGTGCCGACGATCAATGTTTCTGGTATGTACCTCGACGAAGGTTGGGCGGGGCATGTCGCGACCGACGACGAGGTGCGCGCCACCATGGCGGTCGACCACCTGAGGAGTCGCCGGATTCAGCACTTTGCCAGCTATGCTCCAGCTATCGGGCGGTATAACATCGAGCGAGAGCAGGCGTTCGTCAGCGAGGTACGTAAGGCAGGGTTCCAGTGCAGTTGCTACACGAACACCAAGTGGTATCGGCAAAGCACCTGGCTCGACGATCGCCAGAACGTAGGGGAGTGGATTGATAGCCTGCCAAAACCGGTTGGCGTGTTTGCAGCCGATCCCTACCCCGCCCGGCAGTTAGTGGAGATCTGCGCCTGGCGAGGCTACGAGATTCCGGAAGAGGTCGCCATTCTCTCGGGCGACGAAGACGACTTGTTGTGCGAGTCGGCATCGCCGCCGATTACGAGCATCGAGCTGGCAAGTCATCGCATCGGTCATGAAGCGAGTCGCATGCTCGACCAGCGGCTGGCGGATCGCGATGTGCAGCAACCCGTGCAGCGAGTCAAACCGCTACGGGTTTGCATGCGACGCTCGACTGAAAGTCGCCACATCTCCGACCCGGCCGTGGCCAGCTGCGTGCGAGTGATTTGGGAAAGCCCGCCCGACAGGGTCGAAGTACGCGACCTGGTGAAAGTGGCTCGTGTTTCGCGACGCACGCTCGAACAGAAGTTTCGCGATAAACTCGGCCGAACGCCGGCCGAAGAGATTCGTCGGATGCGACTCGAGAAGGCTCGCCAACTGATTGTCTCCACCTCGCTCAGCATTGCTACGATTGCCGAAACGTGTGGCCTATCCAGTGGACCTTATCTCTCACGCATCTTCCGCAAGTACTATGGCATCACCCCTAGCGAGCTGCGGAGTGGGCGTTCGGTGAATGTGTAATTGAGAGTTGCGTGTCGTGAATCGCTCCTGGTGCGCTGAAGTGCATCGCGAAGCATCTAGATGCGAAAAAAGATAAGCCTAATGCGCTGCGTTGCATTGAGTCGTTCACGGTACGCAACTAGAGTTGAAAGAGTGGAGTGGTTTCGTTCCCCGGCTCTACGGAGCGAAGAGGGCATCGAAACCGACGACGTCTCCGCAACCTGGTCGAAGGCAATTGCAGGGGTATTGTCTTGCGACCATGGTGCGGATCGCTCTTACTTGTCTGCGAGCGATTCCACGAGCAACCAACGGGGGAATCTGATAACTGCGTGCTGTATCTCGACGATCTACGTCACCCGAGGTGTCTTCTTTTATTGAGTTCTTGCAACTTTGGAGGTAGCGACTAATGATTCGAACCGTACTTAGTACCACCTTGCTATTCGCTGGATGGATGGCTCTCACGCCGTCGGTTCAGGCGGAAGTCTTGGTGTCCGACGACTTTTCCGATCCATCCCCCGGAAGCGGTGTTGGCTGGGTTGCCGACAGCGAGTGGTCCGGCAGTGGCACCATTGCGGATGGAGTGATTACCTTTGGCGACATCGGGCGGCACTTTGCGAGCCCGATCGATCCGTTTGCCCTCGGCAAGGTGTTTGTGGCGTTCGACTACACGCAAACAAGTGTCGCGGGTAATCCCGATCCGCTGCCGCTCGGTACCTGGTGGGGCGGGGCGACCATCTACGAACCCGACAACGCGGAGGCCGTGTTTATCGGCAACCCATGGGGAAGTGGACCGAATGGTCTAGGCGATTACGGAGTGGCCACCTCCGTGGGCGGCGTGCCTGACCATATCCTGCACTCCGGCGTCGACTTCGACGATCAGCTGCACACGCTCATTACCGAGATCGATACCACCGTGGCCGGTAGCATTACTTACCGTTTGTGGTTCGACGACAATACCTGGTTGGGATCGCCCAACGATTCGATCACGGTACCGCTCGCCGACAGCCCGATCGATACCGAGTGGGGATTCCTCTACTTCCGATCGGATGGCACTACCACCAACCAGGCCGATAACCTGGTGATCGCCACCGCAGCAGAGGATGTGGGGTTGTCTCCCGTGCCGGAGCCCGCCAGCCTGGCGATGCTTGCTGTTGCTACGGCGCTATTGGTTTCGGCTGGGGGTCGTCAGCGTAAGGCATAAGTACACCGCATTGCGGGGGATTGCAAAGCAGCCCAGGCGTCGAACTTGCGACGCCTGGGCTTGTTTTATGTTTGCTCTGCGACGACGAACGATTCCGCGACGTATGTCTGGTCAGGACGTTATCGAGATCCGTCGGCGAACTCGCGTGGTGGGTGCGTTCCCGGACGGCAACAGTGCCTTGATGCTGGTGGCCGCCAGGCTCAGACGCATGGCCGGCACTAAGTGGAGCACGCGGAAGTACCTCGACATGGACCGACTGCAAGAGACCAGCGGATCGACCTCGTAGGCCGCGACCGCCCCAACTCTTCCGCAATTACGCTGCTACAGTGTTGGGAGCGGACCTACCGGCAGGGCAATGCCTTAAAATAATTGTGCGTAGTTGTGACGGACACGACCTGTTAGCCACACATGTTTTGGGTGCCAGCGCTGGCTTGTCGCGGACTGCCTTTCGCGATCGGATGGCAGTAGCAACGGCTTGATGATGATCCGCCACATCACCCAGTTACCAGCAGTGGGCTAAATGGTTGCGTGGCGAAGCCGTAGGACCGCACAGCAATCGACGGCATCGATTCAAAGTCGGCCCCCGAATCAGGCCACAAGGGCCTGGGCTACAGTGCGTGGTGTCAACTCGTCCCTATGTGGCACGACACTCCGTGTCGTAAGCCCTGGGGAGAGATTCGCCAATCGACAAACGTTCCCTCAGGCAAAGCTATGCCAAATTCCAACGACTCGGAGAGTCGTGCTACTTTCTTCCCTGAAAGGGAATCGTCTATCAGCCCAGTGTTGGTTTTCGGCGAGTTCCACGAGCCAAAAACCTACGCTGGGTAACGATGCCAGCCACGGATGAACACGGATCGTCATGGATGGGGTAGCCTCTTGGGCTTCGCCCACCGACAACTGGGCGTGGTGTGTTTTGCGGAGTGGCAATGCGTGGTGCGCCCAGCTGTCGGTGCTAGCCAAATGCCGAATTTGAAACAGTAAGGCGCGTTCTCCGCTTCCCACCTCCCCGGGCCTGATAGCCCGACCCTCCGCCAGCGGAGGGTGAATTTGGTGCTTGGATTCTCACCAGATTTCGCTGGGAATTGGCCACTGATAGTGTTCTAATGAACAGTGCATTTGGTCCGTTGTTTATAGTCAGTAGTCCGTTGTTGGAGAGTGAAATGGTTTAGCAGTTTTTGAGTTCCAATGAATTACAGAATCGACACGCTGCGAAGGGTTGTTTGCGTGGGCGTTCGCTGCTGCGCGAATTGGTAATGCAGGTGATGGGGCTGCGTCGCTGTCGCTCCTGGACCGCATCCTACAACTTGCGCGTTGGTAATGCGTGTGAAGTGGCGGGCTGAGATCTTTCAGTCGCTGGAAGCTCCTTCAAGATGACATTCCGCAATCCAAAATCCCCAATCGTGTCTCCTCCCAAAATAGTTTCCCATGGGTGGGAATCTATTTTGGGCGACTATCGCGGAGGTGTTGATGCAACTCATGGCTAACAAACGACTTGCGATTGATTCCCAGCGCGAAAATAGATTCCCACTCGATGCGTTATTGGGAATGGGAATCTATTCGGGCGCGAAAACCACTGGTTTCATAGAGTGGGCGCTAATTCAATTTTCCCATCGATGGGAAAATTGGGAATCTATTCGTGAGTGTTGGGAAACTATCCCGCTTGGAGTGGGGAGATTGGCTCCCTGCGGGGACTTGCGGAAATGGGCGGATCAGGGAGTAGCAGGGAAGGAAAGATCAGAAAGGCTGCCAAACGCTGACTTGCGTTCTACCTACTGTCGTGACGCCGACATCGGCAATCAGGCTGGCTTGTCTATCGTTCTTCCGTCGCCCGATGGGCAGCAAATGTTGAAGGGAGCGGTGTCGCCATCCCGTGCGACACCGGCCCCCTTCAAGCTGCCCAATTCAGTTGTAACTATCCGGCTACGATCGGCGGCGACGAGCGATTGCCAGTCCGCCGATGGTCAATCCGATGACCAGCACCATGGTGCTTGGTTCCGGCACGGTGGTCGGCTGTGCCGAAGCACCCGGCGCCGTGTTGCCGAAGTTCAGCTTCCACAGCGAGTAGTCGCCAGCGTCGACGATGCTCGAACCATCGCCGGTTCCCGGTGGCAGCACCGATTCGTCGGCACCCAGATTGTCGCGCCAGATGGTGTAGTCGGCGAGATTCACGATGCCATCGTTGTTGAAGTCGCCACTCAAGGCGGCCGAGATCACCGAGAGCGATCCATCGATCAGCAGGTTCGACGTATCCCAGGTCAGGTTGCTGTCGAGTCCCGTGGGAAGGATGAAGTCGGCAATGTCAAACGTGCCGGAGGCACTCGCAAAGTCGAACAGATCCCACGAGTCGCCTGCTTCGAGCGAAGTGGGCAGGACGCCGCCGCTCAGGTTGACCTTGAGCACTGCCCCGTCGGCCATGGTCAAGTCGCCACCGACGCTGATCTGGTCGCCGATGCCTGGGCCTGCGATGTCGAACTCGACGATACCATCGGCTTCGATCGACAGGTCGCCTTCGATGGTCATTACTTGGGGACCACCCAGGAATACCAGGCCGACGTTATCGAGCGTGGGCCAACCATCGGTCGATCCAGGCAAGTAGTTGTTGAACCGCAGGAACAATTGTTGGTTGCCAGCGCCGGTCAGGTCGAGCGAGGCGAGCACATCGGTGAGTTCCTGACCGCCAGCGGTGCTGGAGGCAATTTGGTACGAAGCCGAGTCGAGCAAGGTGACTCCATCGGCCCCACGTACGTCGGCATTGTCGCCGGGTACGAACGTGCCGGTACCGTTGTACGCGTAGACGCCAACGGTCATGCCGAGGTTGCGTCCGCCGGGGTCGTCGGTGGGGGCTCCCCAATCGAACTTCACGTCGAGCGAAGTGAGTCCACCAGCGGTGCCGATCGGTTGGTACAGGTAGCCACCGTCGTTCGGGTCGGGAGTGGGGTTGCCGAAGTCGTCGGCTTCGAACGACGAGAAGATGGCTGTGTTCGTGCCATTGGTGGTCTGGGCGTTGCTTTGCCAGGTGCCTTCCCAGAAGTTCCCGTTATTCAAGTCGAACCATCCGGTGACGTCTTCGATGTTGGCACCACCGCCGTTTTCGAAGTTGCCATTCGTGATGGAGAGGGTACCGGCCGAAGTTCCGATGCCATCATCGCCGACCTGAACGACGCCACTGGTGCGAACCGTTACCGAATCTTGCAACAAGCCAGCCCCGGTGAGGGTGCCGCTCGACTGCACGGTAACGTTGCCGCCGACGGTGTTCTCGAACGATACGTTGGTGTGTGCGCCGGTGATCGAGATTGTGCCTGCGCTGATGTTGCTACCCACAAAGTTGTAGGTGGCTCCACCGCTGACGGTCATCGTGTCAGGCGAGACAGTGCCGGTCACGTTGACCTCGCCTTGTCCGGTTGCGCCGAAAGTAACGTTGTCGAAGTCGTAGAACTTGTTGTCGCTACCCGACCAGTTGTTGTTGCCGGTCAGGCCTTTATCCCAATTACGAATACCCGAGGCGCCGGTCCAGGTCGAACTCACAGCGCTGCCAGTCACATTCAAGTTGACCGCACTGGAACCAACGGAGATTGCGGCCGATTGGCGAGTGATGACCTCGTTGCCTTTGCGATCGACCACCGAGGCGGCGAAGCTCGCACTGCTGGCGCCGTTTTGCAGACTCACGGTGCCTGCGTCAACCAATGTGTAAGTGCCTGCACTGCCATTTGCCAGGCGATTGTTCACCGCCGAAAGGTTCACCGCCAGGGCGTTGGTCGACCCGTTGGTGTCGATCGTGAAGTTACCCGAAATATCGAGCAGGTCGTTCACCCCGGCACCTACCGTGGTAGCGCTGCCGAGCTGGAAGTTGAGCGATCCACCGCCGTCGAAATATTCGGCTCGTACACCACCGGTGACGCTGAGGGTACCGATGCCATCGCCCGGGGTAATCACGTTATCGTCATAAATGCCCAGAGTGCCGGAACCAGCATTGATGGTGCCGCCGCCCGAGAGTGCCTGGCCGACGCCGAGGTTGTAGTTGTGGGTGCCATCGGTGCCGTTGATGTCGTCCTGCCACGAGGTGACGTCGAGCGTTGCCTCGCTTCTTACTTGGATCGTGGAGCTAACCAATTCACCATTGCTGGAGCCATCCGACAGCAGTTTCAAGGTTCCTCCGCTAACGGTAGTCGAGCCGGTATAAAGGCTAGCCGGGTCGACGGAATTGTCCATCGTCCAGGTGCCGGTGCCCGACTTCACCACCGAGAGTGGTTGCGTCAAACCGTTGCTCACCAGCCCAATGGTGTTGCCGGTGGACGTGCCGCTAAGTTCCAGTGTATGGGCGACGTCGTTGGTCACCGTCTGGGCGGTGCCGACGGCCACGTTCACATCTGTGGGATTAAGCACGGTCACCGCACCAGCGGTGCCGGAAGTGAGCTCGATGGTCGGCATCGTGAGCGTGGGAGTGCCGCTGGCGACGTTTGCTCCCTTGGTGAAGTTCAGGGTGCCGCCGGCCAGCTGAGCGTTGCCCATCGTGTGATTCACCGCACTGCCAGAAGTTGCACGCGAGGCTTCAATGGTAAAGTTGAAGCCGGTGTTGGTGCCGAGCTGCGGCATAGTGGTGATGGCTGAGTTCGAAGCCAACGACAACGTGTTGCCAGTGGTGGCACCTACTGCGATGCCAGAACTGGCTTGCAATGCGGAAGTGTTGGTGAGTCGCAGCGTGGATCCTGCGTTCGTGAAGTTCGTAGGACCGGTGTAAGTGTTCGCCGCCGCGAACGTGACATCGGCTCCCAGGTCGACGTAGACCTGACCTTCGCCTGAGATGATTCCATCGATGGTGCCACCGACATAACCACCGCCGACCGAGCCAGCATTCACAAAGAAGCCTTGGTCGCCGCCGAACAGGATGTTCGACGAGGTGGCAACCAGTGCGACATTTGCACCGCTGGGAATGGCATTTGGTTCGGTAACCGACAAGCGGCCGTCGGCCACGCGGAGATCACCCGTAAAGGTGTTGGCCTTGTCGAGAATTAGCTCGCCTGGTCCTAGCTTTTCGATGCCTTGGCCAGCCGAATCGCTGATGCCGGCTTGAATCCAATGGCGACCCCGCGGGGTGTTGATCACCGCTGCACCGTCGGTGCCAGTCGTACCGGAGAAGACGATGCTCTCGGTGGAATCCGCAGCAAGGTAGTAGTCTCCTGCTCCTCCTTCGTTGTCGAAGGTAAGCGAGTTCATCGAGACGGAGTTACCACCGTTGTCGATGGTTACCGTGCGGTTGGCGGAGATCACGTTGCCGAACATCACGTTCGCGTCGGCTCCAGGAGCAGCTCCGTTATTCCAGTTGCTTCCCGTGCTGTAAGTGCCATCGGCGTCGACCACCCACAAGCTGCCTTTCGAAAGCAAACCGGTGGATTCATTGAACGCCCAGTCGCCGTTGGTCCAAATGCCCGACGCCTCGGTAAAGGAGCCAGCGACGGTGTCTTGCACGTTGAAGTTGGTGTTGAAGGTCTCGGTGAGATTGGCGACGTCGACGAGCGCCCATTGTCCGGCGAGATCGGTCACACTGCTGGTGTTGAGCCGGAAAGTGCCGTCGAGATCAACCGTGCCACCGCTACCAGCGCCTGCTCCCTGGCCGATGCCAGCGGCCGCGCCGTTGTTGTTGATGGCAAACTGCAATTGACTGGAACTCGCCAGTTGGAGCGAGCTTGCCTCGATTACGATCACGCCACCGGTAAAGGTGTTGGCTCCGGTGAGGGTGACATTCGCACCACCGCCGAGCAGTAGATTGCCACCCCCGGAGAGCACGCCGGAGAGGGTGCTGTCGAAGCCGGTGCTCTGCATGCCATTGTCGCCAAAGAAGACATCGCCACCCGACAACAGGAGCGTTGCCCCGCTGGCGATCGAAACGTTGCCACCCGTCGGTAGCGCGTTGTTGTTCAGCACCGATAGCGTACCGCCGCTGATAGTGGTGTTGCCTGTGTACGAGTTGGCCGCATCGAGAATCAGCTCGCCCGAGCCGGTCTTAGTGAGGCCCGCGGAGCCAGCGATCTCGGCCTGTATCCAGTGACGCCCTGAAGCGCTCACGCTACCGGAAGTGATGGTGAGTGTCTGGGAAGCTTGCGGAGTAAGGTAATAGTCGCCATCGCCAGCGTTGGAGAAGCTCATGCTGCTGACCGTGGTATTCGCGTCGAGCGTTACCGTGCGATTGGCGGTGATAATATTGCCGAACGTTACATGCTCGTTCGTTCCAGGAGCGTTGTTGCTGTACCAGTTGGCACCAACGCTATAGATTCCATCGGCGTCGACATTCCAGGTATTCGGCTGCAGTAGCTGCAAGTTGTCGACCGCGGTCCAGGGATCCCCCGTACCGCCGGCGACGTTGATGAGTCGCAGGAAAAGCTCGTCCGAGGCTGCAACCCCCGCGAGGCTAAAGGTGTTTTGGATGCCGGTCTCGATGCCGCCAGCGGCCAATACCGACTGGTAGGTAAAGCTGTCGACCAAGGTAACGCCCGAAGCGCCATCGATATCGGTGTTGTCGGCTGGTACAAAAGTGCCATTCGACTTGTAGATGCCGATGGTCACGCCGACTTCGCGATCCCCGCCCGCATCGGTGAACGATCCGAGGTCGAATTGAAAATCAAGCGTGCTCGCCCCGGAGAGATTCGTGCCGATGCTCTGGTACGCCCAGTTTGGGGTGGCGTTCAACCAGCTCAGCCCAAGCACCGAGGTGCCGTTGGGCGAAACGTTCGGACCCGCCCAGGTCGACTCCCACCAGTTCGCGGTGTTCGTGGTCACGGTGTCGTACCACTGAGAAACGTTGGCCGTTTGCGCGGCATCGGCTTCAAAGTCGCCGTTGGTGATCGATAGCTGTGCGTCCGATGAGTTCGGTATCAGCAAACAGGCCATCGCTAGGGTAGCCAAAGATAACCAAGTGAAGTTCGGAAGCACTCGAATCGTTGTTGCGCGAGTACGCATGGAAGATACCTCTCGAGTTAAACCAAGCCGACTGCTGCGGAGCAGGTATACGACAAGCGACAGCAACCCAGTGGTGGCTGCCTTAGGAGTCCGCCGTAGCGGGAAGTGACCCGCGATCAATAAGTAAATGGACAAGTGACTCTCGACTGGTGAAGAAGAGAGCATGGTAAAAGAACAAGCTGGTCTCGTTAACGCAAAATATTCTCATGTAAATTCAGTTTTGGTTGTATGCCATATTAAGAAAAAAAGTTATCATTTTTGGAAGTGGGAGGATTTCTGGCGGTACCTTTTCGGGAGACGCGATCTTGCGTTCGTTACCTCGAGTAGCATTGTTGCTAGATGGTGCGCGGGGGTGGGATGCGGGGCTGTTGCGTGGATTGGCAAGGTACGCGAACTTGCATCGCTCATGGCAGTTCTTGCGACCTGCGGCCACGTACTATCAACGCTTTTCGGGCTTGGCCGATACGTCGTTGCAGGCGCTGCTGAAGCACCGCCCTGATGCAGTAATCATGCATGAATCGGAGATGTCGAACCACTTAGTGCGTTCTGGCATTCCGACCATTGTGATTCCGATTCGCCCTGTAAATCCCGATCGTTTTTACATTACGTGCGATAATGCTGCGGTCGGCGAGATTGCCGCCGAGCATCTGGTAGGGCAGGGGCTCACCCACTTCGCTTTCGTGGGCTACTCCGATGTGCGATGGTCGCAGCAACGGTTGGAAGCGTATCGCGATTACCTGGTTGCCCAAGGGCATCCGGTGCATCAACGACTCGTGCCGCTGGGGTCAGATGATTCGAAACGGGCGCAGTTGCACCGCGGGATGATTCACTGGTTACGCGAGTTGCCCAAGCCGATCGGAGTGTTCGTTGGCAACGACGACCTGGCACGTGCGCTTTCGGAGCTGTGCCTTTCAACTGGCATCACGATTCCCGACGAAATCTCGTTGATTGGCACCGATAACGACGAGTTAATCTGTGAGCTGAATAGCCCACCACTTACCAGTATTCCGTTTGCTACCGAGAAGGCGGGCTACGAAACGGCCGAGCTACTGGAGTGCCTGCTACGTGGGCGCACTCCTGAATCGAACACCGTGAATGCTGCCGCTTTGCAGGTGGTAGTGCGCCGATCCACCGACCGTCTGGCGATAGAGGATATCGAAGTGGTGAAAGCGGTGAAATTTATCCGCGAACACGTGTCGCAGATCATCCAAGTTTCGGATGTCGTGAAAGCGACCATGTTGTCGCAACGTACGCTCCACAACCGATTTAAGGCAAAAATGGGGCACTCGATTCGCAAGGAAATCAATCGCGAGCGGGCGAAGTACGTCGCTGGTTTGCTGGAGAGCACCAGTCTCTCCATCAGTCAAATTGCCTGGAAGTTGGGCTACGCCGACGATGCGCATCTGGTGCGGTTTTTCCAACGCGAAATGGGCCAAACGCCGGGCGCTTATCGGCGCCAGCTCACCTAATTCAGAGCAACATCGCGATCCCCCGCTACTCGGTGGCGGCCGGTCGCTTGGCGACACGTTTCCAAAAATGGCTATGGATTTTCCCAAAACGGCTTTCACGCGTTGCCAGCTTTCTCGTTAAGCTGAGAGCGTTGGAACCATGGCGGTTCAACGGATTCTTTTCGTTTCAACTCCTTATTGCTTCGCTTGGTTCTTAGTGTTCGAGGCTCGCTCACCAACCTTTGCTATGGGGGAAGGTGGAGTGGTCTCTTCAGTTTCTTGTCTTTTGTGTAGTACACCGCCGATTGTGGGCGGAGTCTTGTTGCATCCTGGTTAACAACGGAGAGCTCTAATGAAAAAACTGGTCTTCGCATTCTCTTGTGTGGCGGTCTTGGCCGCTGCGTCGGTGGGGTCGGCCGCGCTCGTGGTGACTAATGGTGACTTCGAAACCGGCGGCGGCGAAAACCTGGAGAACGTCACCGACTGGTCCGACTACAACACCGGCAACTTCTGGGAAGGGGCCTGGCAGACTAATGCCGACTGGATCTCTCCCAATGGCACTAACGTCGCCATGTTCTCGTCATTTGAGTCCGACGACTTTGGCACGCCGACGAACGACGTGAACGATGGCTCCTATCTGTATCAGAGCTTCGGCACTGCCGACGGAGCAGCCAGTGTCGATATCCAATTCGACTGGGGCGCGCCGAACGACGACCCCGGTGGTCGCGAACTCGGTATGACCGTTGGTATTTATGCCTACGATGGTTCGACCGGCTTTACCCCCGGCGATGGCAGCGACGTCCGCGGAGCCACCGGGGTAACCATGCTCGACTCGGCTTCGTACACCCTGAGTTCCACCGGTGTCGACGGATTGGTCGTGACCGAAAGGACTACCCTCAGCCTGGCGGGCGCTGGAACGCAAGAGTTGTTCCTGCGTTTCAATGGCTATATCCCCGGTACCACCGAAGCGTGGCCGATGCTCGACAACGTGAGCATCGTGCCCGAGCCAGCCAGTGTGCTGATGTGCGTACTCGGCGGCATCGCGGTGCTCGCCTGGCGGCGCAAGTAACGCCCCCCTCCAGTCGAGTACTGGAAGCGGTGTGGTTCGAACGCTCTCTCTCCGAAAGGGGCCCGCATTGGGCTGGGCCCCTTTTGTCGAACTGCGTCCTCGTTGTAAACGTTGTTGGAGCTATTTCTCGATCAACCATCACCCCAGCACCAGGCACTCACGATGCGTTTGCGTGTCGCTCTCGTCTTGCTTGTGATGATCGGATTCTCGCAAGTGGTTGCTGCCCAGTCGGTCGACCCGTTTGCGGCGGGCACCGTACAACTGCTTGATGGCAGCTACTACAAGCAGATGCAAGACCTTCAGGAAGGTCCGACCGGTTATCTCAGTTTCTTCGCGCCCGACGACTTGCTGTATGAGTTTCGCCAGCAAGCGGGGTTGCCTCAACCTGCTGGGGCGTTGGATCTCGAAGGGCGTTGGGAGGGGGATGCCAACGAGTTCGGCTTCGTCCGTGGGCACACGACCGGGCACTATCTGTCGGCTGCCTCGCGCATGGCGGCACTCACCGGTAATCAAACGTACCTCGACCATGTCGATCAGGTGGTGAGCGGCCTGGCCGAGGTGCAGGACGCGATGAACGACAATGGCTACTTGTCGGCGTTCCCCAGCACGCTGTTCGATCGGCTCGAGAACAATCAACTCTCGTTTCCCGATGCGTGGGTGCCGTACTACACGGTTCACAAGGTGCTAGCGGGGCTTAACGACGCCCACACTTACACCGGCAATCAGCAAGCCCTCGAAGTGGCCTTTGAATTGAGCGACTACTTTGTCGATCGGGTCGATGGTTTGCCTCAGAACGTGGTGAACCAGATGGTCACTTCGCATGTGAACTCCGGGCGCGAGTTCGGCGGGATGAACGAACTGCTGACCGATTTGACCGTGAAAGCGAGCGACGCCCGTGACCCCCGCGCGACCAGTTATCTGGAACTAGCCGACGTATTCAACAATCGCTCGCTGATGAACGAGTTGGCCGCTGGCAACGATGTGCTGAATGGCATTCACGCCAACACGCACATTCCTCAAGCGGTGGGGTGGGCTCGCTACGGCCAGATTGCCGGCGATCAGGACGCCACCGACGCGGCGGTGAACTTCTGGAGCATCGTGGTTCGCGATCATACGTTCGCCACGGGTGGCAATTCGTACGGCGAGTACTTCCGCACGCCAGGGCAGGAGACCGGCGCCGGCGGCGCGCTGCTCTCTTGGAACACCGCCGAAACGTGCAATGTGTACAACATGCTGAAGCTAAGCGAGCAACTCTTCGCCGCATCGCCGGAGTACAAGTACGCCGCTTATAGCGAAAACGCCTTGATCAATCACATCCTCCCCTCGATCGATCCGCACGAGGGGGTAACCACTTATTTCATGTCGCTGGAGCCTGGTCACTTTAAGACCTACCACACTGGTCATGTGCACGATGGTTCGTTCTGGTGCTGTGCGGGAACTGGCATGGAGAATCCCACGCGCTACGCGGCCATGGCGTTTTTCAAGAACGCGAACTCGCTGTTCGTCAATTCGTTCATGCCCGCCCAGGTCGACTGGCAAGAGAAAGGCATCACGCTCACGCAGTACGGCGATGCGACTACCGCCGACGAGACGATGCGCATGGTGGTGAGCAGCGACGGGCTCACGCAGGCGAACTTGCAGGTGGCGATTCCCTCCTACGCGTTTGGCGATGTTACGGTCACCATCAACGGCCAGGCGTACGAAGGCCCGGTAAATCGAGGGGAGTATCTGTCGCTCGATCGCGAGTGGCAAGATGGCGACGAAATCGAGGTGAGTTTCGACAAGCGGCTTTATTTGCGACGGTCGCGCGACGATCCCGATATGGTATCCGTGTACTACGGAGCGGTGCTCTTGGCGGGCGAGCTTGGCACCGCGGGGTTGCCGGGGGGCGACCAGCAGGCGCTCCACGATTGGGACTTCAGCGGTGTGTCCGATCCGTCGGTCCCAGCGATCGACGCCAGCGACGCCGATCCCGAAACGTGGTTGGTGCCGGTCGAAGGAGAAGAGCTGCATTTCGAACTCTACGATGATGGTCAGGCGACCGGCATCATCTTCAAACCGATGTACGAAACGCATCACGAGCGGTATTCGGTCTATTGGCAACTTAACGCTCCCCAAGCAACTCGCACCTGGCGCGGCGGGGGAATGAACACCTTTCAGGAGGGCACCAACTGGGACCTCGCCCCCACGGCCGGCGATAGCCTGGCGTTTGCTGGATCGCTGACCACCACGGTCGACAACAACTACGCAGCCGATACCGAGTTCGAGCACCTCTCGTTCCTCAGCGATGCGGCCGCGTTTACGCTCGCTGGCAACCGGTTACAACTGAGCGGCAATATCACGAACCTCTCGACGAACACTCAGACCATCGAGGCCGATCTGCGCTTCACGTCCGGCACGCATACGATCGACGCCCACGAAGGGGCGATTGTAATCGGCGGCAACATCTCCGGCGACGCGACACTGGTGAAGACCGGCGCGCAGCGGGTCACGTTGCTAGGCACCAACACGCATTCGGCTACGGTGGTGTCGCAGGGCGAACTGGCCATCGGCAACGGTGGCACCACCGGTTCGCTGGGGACGGGAAGCGTGGTGCTCGAGAACAACGCATCGCTATTACTGAACCGTAGCGACGAAACTTCGCTCGCCACCTCGATTTCAGGCGAAGGCAATTTGGTGAAGCAAGGTTCCGGCACCCTCACGGTGCTTCGCGAGCAGTCCTATCAAGGCCAAACCGTGGTCGAAGCCGGTACCTTGCAGCTCGGCACCAACAGTATCGGCCAGGGAGCGTTCTCGCTCGATTTCACCCAAGCAGGTGGCCTTGTCAACGATGCGAATGGCCAGGGTACCGGATTCACTCGGCGACTTGCTGGTACCACCAGTGCGGCAAACGATCCTCGGCTCGCACTCGATACAAACGCGGGCGTGCTCGAGATCACCTCGGGCGGGCCGGCCGATTTCAATGGCGACATCAATCTGCAGAACATCGAAGCCCCTGGCGTGAACCTCTCCGACCTTGGGCTGAGCGGTGACTCCGATTTTACGATCACCGCCAGCTTCCTGAACTCGCCAGACGCCCAGAACTATCGCCAATATGGGGTGTTCGTCGGCGACAGCGCGAATCGATTGGTCCGAGGCGGCTATCTGACCATCGACAACCATGGGGCGTTCGGAGTGAACAATGCGGGCGGAACCCCCTACGACGCGAACCTCGCCTACAACGCGGCCGGCGCCCCGGCGACTGGCGGCGAACTCGAAGTGGTGCTTGCCCGAATCGGCGGCCTGTTTTCGCTTACCGTGAATGGAGTGAATGTCACGCCCACTTCGCAGTTGAGTGAACTGAACAGCCTGAGTGATCTGACCCTCGGTGTGTTCTCGTTGCATACCAATAGTGCGTCCGGCGCGTTCACGGTGCCGCTCACGAGCTTCACGATCCAAAGCCCCGACCTGCCAGGCGAAATCAGCACCGGCTCGCTCCCCAGCGATACCGACGTGGTCGTGGCGGCCGGCGCGACGCTGGATCTGAACAATCTGAATCAAACCATCCGATCCCTCGCTGGCGAGCCTGGTAGTCAGGTGCTGTTGGGCCAGGCGGGAGGAAATACCCTGACCATCGCGCCGCAGGGGGCTGCATCGCTGTTTCAAGGCACCATCTCCGGGCAGGGCAGTCTCGAGATCCGCGGTTCGGGGAGTCAGTCCCTGAGCGGAGTGCAAACCTACACGGGCCAAACCATTGTTTCCAGCGGAACCCTTTCGCTGGTTGGCAACGGTTCGATCGCTTCGTCGTCGAGCATTTTCATCGCCTCGGGAGCAACGCTCGATACTTCGGGCCTGACGGATGCGTTTATCGTTGCGAGCGGTCAACGTCTATCGCTACTGGGTGGTGGCGAAGTGGGTGGTGATACGCACATCGCCGATGGCGCAACACTCACGGGCAGTGGCCGCATTGCTGGCGACCTCACCCTCGACAGCGGCGCTACGGTAATGCTTACACTCCAATCGCCCGGCGTGGGCGATACGCTCGAGATCACCGGCGCGCTCACGCTGGTCGATAACGTCATGCTCGACGTGTCGCTGGGCGACAGCATCGATTCCCTGGAGTTTCGCTTCGGCGATAGTTGGCAGGTACTTGCGTTCGACACTTCGGTGGGCGAAGTGAGTGAAATCGACTGGGCGCTTCCACCGTTATCCGCGGATCTGGCCTGGGATACTTCGGCCTTACTCAGCACGGGGGTGCTCGCGGTTGGTAGCGGGCTGGCGGGCGACTTCAATCGAGATGGTGTCGTGAACCTCGGCGACTACACCGTGTGGCGCGACCATCTTGGCAGTCCCGCTGGCACGCTGCCGAGCGTTGGCACGCTGACCGGCGCGATCGATCACTCGCACTACCAACTCTGGCGCGATCAATTTGGCCGCGCGTTACCAACTTCAAGTGTCGAGCAGAGCCACGTGCCGGAGCCTCACTCGGTGCTACTCACCATCATCGGCATCGCCCTGTTGGCGGTACGCGCGAAGCATTCCTAGTGACTCGTGGAATGCTTTCGGGGGTTTGCGGCAAAGGTAGGTGCCGTAGACCCCCTTTTGCGCTGTTAGATTCGGCCACCCCATCGAGCCTCTCAGCGTCACTACTTCGGATGGGGGGTGGCCAAAAATAGTTGTTGAATCGGCGCTACAGCTTGTTCTAATAGGGGGATGCTCAAGCGAAACAACTACGATACAAACGATCATCATCCGCTGACTTGGCGAGTGCGCTGCGCGTGCGCGAGCATCGTCGAGGTGATTTCGCGGTGCTGTTCGTCGCGGTTTTGCCCCCACTCGCGATCGGGCGGGGGCACAATCGCGCGAGGGCAGTTCTCGGCGGTTGTCGTAAGTGCAGTGATGCAAGTAGGTTACGTAAATCTCAAAAGCCGGCTGACCGAGAGTTTTGCCCCCACGAATCGTTTTCGCGAATTGGCAAGTGGGGGCAAAATCGTAAACCGTTGTTGGGTAACGAGTTACTACGGCAGTGAGCTGCCCCCACCCGATGCGACTGGGGGCAAAACGCCAGGCAGCCAATTCGGCTGGCGCGGTGGTTGGAGGGAATGCCTATGACGAACTAGTTTGCTGGCATCACCGCATCGAGTGCTTCGACAATCGCGGAGACATTCGCCTCGCGGGCGCCATGCCCCATGAGACCCACGCGCCAGCAAACGCCAGCAAACTTGCCGAGCCCGCCGCCGATTTCGATGCCATGCTCTGTGAGCAACTGTCGGCGAACTGCCGCTTCGTCGGCTACTTCCTCGGGCACGCGAATCAAGTTGAGCATCGGCAGCGAGTGCTCCGGATCGGACGCGTACGCAAAGTCTCGCTGTTCGAGTTGTTGTTTCAAAAGCTGATGCGCCGATTGGTGCCGCTCGTAGCGAGCATCGAGACCCTCTTCCAGGATTAGTCGCAGTGATTCATGCAAAGCGTAATTCATATTCACCGGAGCCGTATGATGATAAGCCCGCGAGCCGGTCCAGTAGTTACCGACCAACGACAAATCGAGATACCAGCTTCGTACCGGCGACTTGCGGTTCGTCACTCGGTGCATCGCTCGCTCCGACAGCGTGACCGGCGCCAAGCCGGGAGGGCAGGAGAGGCACTTTTGCGTGCCGCTGAAGGCTGCGTCGATGCCATGATGGTCAACCCGCACCGGCAAGCCGCCGAGCGAAGTAACGCAATCAACTACCAGCAACGCGTCGTGCTGGTGGGCGGCGTCGGCGAGTTGGTCGATCGGTTGCAGCACGCCGGTCGAGGTCTCGGCATGCACGATCATCACCAGCTTCGGTTGCAGTTCGTGGATGCGAGCGATCACTTCGGCTTGATCGAATGCTTGCCCCCACTCGGCTTCGATCGTGGTGACCTCACCCCCTGCACGACGACATTTTTCGGCAAACCTGCCACCAAATACCCCATGCACACACACCAAACAACGATCGCCCGGCTCCACGAGATTCAAAGCCACCATTTCGGCGCCGGCCGAACCGGTGCCGCTACAGGCCAGCGTCATTTGGTTTTCGGTTTCGAACACCGCTTGCAGCATCTCGCGGACTTCGTTCATCACCCGCATGAACTCGGGATCCATATGCCCAATGGTCGGCTTCGCGAGCGCGGCCAGCACCGACTCGGGAACCGGCGAAGGTCCCGGGCCATGGAGCAAGCGAGTGGGGAGTTCGAGCGGAGCGGGCAATGTCGACATATCACAGCCTGGGGAATTGCGAAGCAAGCAAACGAAACGAATCGACCGACACTACCGAGGCGAGCGCCCGCCGCTGCGGCCATTGTAGATGGTACCCCCGCCGGTTGCGTACCCCTGGAGCACCCGCTTGGCGTCGTTGCGCATCAGGTCGCGAACCACTTGGATGCCGCGCGACTCCAAACCAGCGACCCAGTCGCTTGGCTTGGGGCCTTCGTCGAAGCCGATCGCTTCGGCGTCTTCCTCTCTGGCAGCGCAGACCAGTCGTTTGACCCCCGACCAGGGAGTCGCCCCGTAGCACATCGAGCAAGGCTCGCAGCTGGTCACCAGTTCGTATTCGGAGTTCTCGATCGAACCAAGATCATGCGTCTCAAGTATTTGATGGGCGATCGCCATCGCAACCATCTCGGCATGCGCGCCCGACCATTTCGTCGGCACCACGATGTTCACACCCGGCGCGAGCAACGTTTGCTCCTTCGCATCAAAGATGGCCGCCCCGAACGGGCCACCGCCATGTTGCACGTTGCGATGCGACAGTTCGACGACCAACTGCATGCGATCGGCCAACGTCGCGTAGCGATGTTCCGCAGGTGGCAGCATCGCGGGTACCCAAGTGGGCAGTTCGATGTGCAAGGCGGGGAACGTGCGATGGGTCGGTTGATTAGCAGCCATAGTCTAGAAGATAGCGGCGCAACGAGTACCGTGATAGAGCAACGCGAAATCTCTGCGTTAGTACGCAGGCAGCCCAGCGAGTTCGGCGGTCGTGGCAAAGTCGCCAATCGCGGTGGTTGCCCCCAACGCTGTCACGCATTGCGCACCACAGGCAGCGGCCAACCGTCCCGCTTCGGGCAGCGGCATGTCGCGGAGCAAACCATTCAAGAGTCCACCGACGAAACAGTCGCCTGCGCCGGTGGTATCGACCACCGGTCCGGGGGGAGTCACGGGGGCGATTTCGTGCAGCGTGCCATCGCGGTCGCACAGCAACGCACCTTCGCTACCGAGCTTTACGCCGACCACACCAGTGGCTCCCGCCTGACGATAGGTAGCGACGATTCGCTCCGGATCGGTCTCGGCGGTTTGATGGCTCGCTTCCTTGAAGCTGGGGACGTACACGTCGAGGTGGGGAAGCGAAGGAAGGAGGTCGTCGAGCGTTCCGCCGGTGCCCGCCGCATCCATCGCGGTCAAGCAGTTCACCTCTTGTATGGCCGCAAGAACCTCGGGCAGGTCGTGTTGCAGATTCGGCAGCAACGAGAAGTAACCCAGCAGCATCGCCTGACTGCTGGCAAAGAGATCGAGGTTGTTGAGGAACGCCCGCTTGTCGAGCAGTTTCGGCGCACCTACCGCATGCAGAAAGGTCCGCTCGCCAGCCTCGTCGATGAGCACCACTGTGGTACTCGTAGGAGCATCGGGGTGCACCAGCAATCGCGAGGTGTCGATGCCCTCGGCTGCGTAGCGGGTCTGCACCATGTGGTTCCAGTCGTCGTCGCCCATGTAAGTGAATGCCGCGACCTGGGCGCCCAGGCGGGCGAGCGTGGTTCCCGCGTTTGATACGATGCCGCCGGTTGCGAGTTGCATCGGTTCGGTGCGAACCAGTTGCCCTCCGCCAATGGGGTGATCGAGCGGAACAGGACGAATCAGTACATCGACCACACACGAACCACACACCACCACGTCGGTTGTCTTATGCATCGCCATTCGAGTCGTTCAATCCGAGGTCGCGGGGGCTTCGTTGGTGGCTGTTTCGTTAGTCGCTTCAGAGGGCACGGGCCAGTCGAGGTCGAACCAGCCATCTTCTTTGCTCATGCAATCGCGCACCCGCACCTTCAGGTCACCGGTGAAGCGGTGGCCCCACAGTTGGCTATTGGTGAGACTCACCAGCGGGGTGCGATCTCGGCCTTTGGAGCCAACGATTTCGGCGAAACCGGTGAAGTTGCGAATGGTAAGCAAGTTGCCACCGCACACCTTGGCAAGCGGCACGTCGGGCCAAACCCATTCGCCCGCGCGAAGGCAGCCATCGAGAATGATCTGGATGCGATAAGGTTCTTCGCAATCAATCATCGTTACCGCGTGACCCACTTCGCCATCGATCTGAATATTGGAGAGTCGAATATAGCCATTGTTTTTGCCAACCCCTTCTCCCTTGGTGTCCGGGATTTTCAGCCAAACTCCCTCGGAGGTTGTCAGCCCCGATTGAACAACCAGGTGCCCACCCCCTTGGAGAAGGATGCCCGTTTCCACCCTGTCGTAGAGACTCAGGTATTCAAAGATGATATCGAGTCCTTGGTTGTTCACTCCATGAAAACCAACTTTGCATTGGCTGAAGACCAACCACTCAAACAAGAGGTTATCGCAGTTTGTTTCAAACTTCCTGGTGCCGTTTTGAATGCCGGTGTCGCAGTTGGCAATCAGCATGGGGGCAAACTTCACGGAGCCAACCCCCAGCCCTTTGACTCGCTTGTTGATCAAGATGCCGACGCTCGCCTGGTTGCCAGGCTTCGAGTAGTCGCGAGTGGTCGACTTGCCAACCAGCGTGAAATTGCCAATCGTGCTGAGGTAAGCCGAGTAATCGAGCATCACGCCGCCGGCTTCGCCGGTCCATTGGAGCGTGGTGCCGGTGCCTTTCCAGTTGATGTGCATCTCGCTCGGATGCTGCATGCCTTCGCCAAGCAGCACGAAGCCCGCCATTACCGGGAGCCGAATGGTCTTCGAGATCTTCCAACGCCCCGATGGGATAGAGAGTGGGAGCTGATTGTTGGAGTATTGGTCGCAAGCCCATTGCAGGGCTTCGGTGATATCGCTGCCTGGTTTGAGTTCGCCAAATGGAGTGTCGCGGGTAACGACCAGTCGCTCAGCATCTTCCGCCAGCATCTGCGCATCGGCAGACGAGCACGCCATCGTTCCCGCAATCAAAGCAATCAGCACCAAAGCTTCGCGCATCGTCAAACCACCTTTTCCGGCATCGTAGGCATTTACCGGGACTCGGGTGCGCTGGCCGCCGAAGCAATCGGATCGTTACGCGAGGTCGCGATCTTCGAACATCAACAGGGCCAAAAACATGGTTGCCGCGCAGTAGAGCCCGCAATAGAGGGTAGCATACCCCAGGTAATCGTAGGGCACTGGCTGGCCCGCGGAAATCGCAGGCTGGATATTAAAATGATTCAAAACCGGCAGAACCACTGCCAGCAGCTTACCTGTAAAGGCGACAAACGGAATCTCGCCCGCGCTGGAGGCCACGATCTGAGGCAACAAATTTCCGATCACGTAGATGGCTCCCACGATGATCAGGTTCGGCAGCATCGGCAGTCGGGTGCTGATGGCAACCGAAATCGAGGCCAACGTGGCCGCCTGCAAAAACGCCAGCACCAAACCGGGGATGGCGGACACCATGGTTTCGTAGCAGAGCTGCCAGTCGGGGGTCGGCGAACTCGACTCGCGAGCATCGTAGACCACCTTAATGCTGATCGTGACCAACATCACCGCACCGAGGATCACGAACATCACCAGCAACGGCCAGAGGATGCCGACGAACTTGCCGATCACAAACTGGCGACGGCTAACCGGTTTGGAAAGCATGGTCAGCGCGGTCTTGCCTTCGATTTCGTCGCTCACCGTAGTACTGGCGGTCCACAAGGCGAACAGGATACCGAGCACCATGATCGTGGTCAGGGCCGAGTCGGTCAGCAGTTTTACATCTTCGCCAAAGGTGTGATACGGAATCACGATGTACAAGACCAAGGCAACCGCACCCAACACGGTGAGCACCATGAACAACGGCTGCGAGATGGCTTCCTTCGCGGTGCCGATGGCAACAGTCGAAACGCCAGGCAACACTACTTCGAGCAGGAAGTAGAACGCGACAATCCCAATAACCGAGAAGAACGCGATCGGCAGGTGATGGATCTCACGCATCTCCACGTCGGTGTCGAAGGTGAGATCGATGGTTACTGGGGTATCGCCAGGATTCGTGGCGTACAGCTTGGCGACGTGCTCCTGCAGGATGCGTGGGTATTTCTTCTGTGGATTCCAAACGTACGATTCGTCGCCGTTGAGTTTGAACTCGGGGGTCAAATAACCTCGCTCAGCTTCGGTGGAGAGTCGCAGGTCGCCATCGGCTTGAAGCTCATAGCTCAGCAATTCGTCGGCGTAAATGTCGAGGGGAAGTTCTTGATCCTCCGCGCCTGCTTCGACGGTGAACTGATAGGGGTGCTCGCCCTTGGTGGGCAGCCGTTGCAAGGAGTGCAGCGCGTCGCGCCAAGGCATCGAGGGAGCGGCCAGCGCGGTAAGCAATGCGAACGCGGCAAACACGTAAGCCAGCGGAGTGAGGATGCCATCGCCAGCGGCCTGGCGTACCCGCCGGGCACCGGCCGGCCAGGTGGCCATGATAATCGCATAAGCGATCGCCAGTACCACCGCCGCGGCAGTGATGCCGAGCGAAAGAATCCAGACAGGAGTAAGCCAGACTTGAATATTACCTAGCGGAAGGACGAGCGTCGGAGTCATTGCCGTTCGTGATACTATCTGGGGAGTGGATAAATGGGACCGCCATCAATAGCGGATTTCAAAGCCTTGGTACTGATTCGTCGCTGGGCGAATCTGTCGCTTGGAGTCGGTAATGCGATGCTCCATGCGTTCGGCCAGTTGGTGTTCCAGCAGGTCGAGTTCGCTCGCGGTTCCTTCGGCAACCAATTGCACTCGTCCGTCGGGCAGGTTTCGCACAAAGCCGGTCACGGCCAATCCACTCGCAATCGACTGGGTGGTGTAGCGAAAGCCTACGCCTTGTACCTGGCCGGAGAAGTGAATTTCGCGAAGTTCTGGCATTGCCTGCTACCTAAGGACAACCTAGCAATGTACGTGTTTCCGAGCTATTTCTCCAGGGTGTCGGCCGTTGGTGAGGTTCACCTTGACGGCCAAGCCGAAAATCAGCTAAACGCCGGTTCATGAAGGTATTTCTCACACTCGTCGTCGTTCTGTTCGCCTCGCTGGCCCAGGCTCAAACCACTCAAGTCGTCGTGTTGCGCAATGGCAACGTACTGGAGGGGCAGGTCGACCGCTTGGCCGATGGCTACTACGTAACCACCAGCACCAGCGAATTTCGCCTTGCTGCGAGGGATGTCGAGCGAATTTCGGCAACGCTCCAGGATGCTTACGCAGCCAAGAGGGCCGAAGTTCGCGAAAACTGCGTTACCGACCATCTTATCCTCGCTTCGTGGTGTATGCAGCAAGAAATGTGGGTGGATGCGGGGAACGAACTGAACACCGCCAAAACGATCGACGCAAGAAATCCCCAAATTGCCTATCTTGAGCGGCGACTCGAGGTCGTCTCCAGCTCGGCGACGCGGGAAGTGGCTCCCCAGCCAGAGGCCAACCCGAACAAAAATGCCGAGCGGAGAGCTGCCGAGCTGGCCCGGTTGGAAGCGATTGCTGCCGAATTGCCGCCAGGTTCCCTGGAGGACTTTGCTCGCCATGTGCAGCCGATTCTGGTGAATGGCTGTGCGTCGGGCGGGTGCCATTCGAGCAAGGATCAGCGAGAGTTTCGCCTGAATCGCGATTTAGTGCACGGCGTGGCCAACCGCGAGAGCACGCTTCGCAACCTCGAGGCGGTGCTGCAGGTGATCGACGAGCGATCGCCCGAGTACAGCCCGCTGTTGTTGCAGCCCGCGGTTCCGCATGGTGGTTTGCCGCGGCCGGTGTTCTCGGGCCCCCGCCAGCGGGCGCAGGAACGCTTGGTGGAGTGGGTGAAGAAGACAACTGGTACCGAAGATCAGCCGGACCCGGCCGCTCCAGCGGTATCGGGAAACGTGGAACTCGCTGGGCACGAAGCACCAGCGACTGCGGCTGCAGGAGCCACTGCCGAGGCGTCGCCCGCCAAGGTGGAGCACTTCTGGGAAGACCCGGCAGCGTACGCTGAAGGTGCAGAAGCGGCATCGGCAGCCGACATCGAGGTGCCGACTCCCAAGGTGCAGTATGGAACCACCATCAAGCGA
Organism: Aeoliella mucimassa; assembly: GCF_007748035.1. Lineage (NCBI taxonomy): Bacteria > Pseudomonadati > Planctomycetota > Planctomycetia > Pirellulales > Lacipirellulaceae > Aeoliella > Aeoliella mucimassa. The sequence goes on along the minus strand of NZ_CP036278.1, from coordinate 4,169,132 downwards.
TTCGAGCCGCGCGATGAGTTCGATCCCGAGCTATTCAACCGGCAAACCGGCAGCAAACCAGCGGCCGAGCAGCCGTAAGGCAGCTGGCTATTGAGCAGGAGCCTCTTGAGGTTCCATCTCGTAGCTCTCGTCGACGTAAGGAGCCGAGTCGTAGATGATTTCACCAGCGTAGCCGCCCGAAAGCGCCGAGCCAGCCCGACCACTGCCGCATTGATTGCACGAGCAATTCGCGACCGGCGAGTCGTAATCGTGGCAGCTCTGGCAACTGCGGCAGCCAGTAGACAACAGGTTGGTGGCAAGCAGCAGTGCAGTGGCAATGACCAGGCGTTTCATCCGTTTAATCCTACGTACGATCGAAGTGGGTAAGCGTACGTAGTACCCAATCGGCGGATTACCTGGCGAACTTTGCAGGTTTGTCAGATTATAGCGGTTTTGCTTGCCTAAACCGCCTCGCCTGCCAGCACGCGACGGATTCGCGTGTCGGCCAGCGTGTCGGCCACAAACTTGGCGCCGGTGAAATCGTGCCCAGCGCTGTGGGGGCTCGGCACCGCTACCGCGTAGGCGCCGGAATCCACCCCGGCTCGACAGCCGTTTTGACTATCTTCCAGCACGAGAATCTCGCACGGTTGCATGCCGAGTTTCTCGGCCGCCTTCAAATAGATCTCAGGATTTGGCTTGCCGTGCGTGATGTCGTTGGAGGTCAGGAGGAATTCAAAATGCTCATGCAGATCAACCCGGCTCAGCAGCTCTTCGGCATACTTGCGGGCGCCGCTGGTGGCGATAGCCTTTCGCAGGCCGAGTTCGTCGATCAGCGCGAGCAGCTCGTGCAGGCCGGGCATGGTGGTCAGGTTGCCTTCCACCATTTCCCAGAACGTGCGGTCGGACTCCACGGCCAGGTCTTCCACTTTATCCTTTAGCTTGTGCCAGTCGATCATCACCGACAGGGCGGCCAGGGTGGGTTGGCCCATCATGGCTCCGCGAAGGTCGTCGTCGAACGTCAGCCCACGACGCCGCATCAGTTCGGTGCCGACGAGTTGATAGACGTCTTCGGTGTTAATCATCAGGCCATCCAGATCGAACACCACAGCGCGAATCGGACTATCAGGAGCAGGAGCTTGCATGGAGTTGAGCGTGGGGGTGAAGGGAACTGAATGTCGCCGAGGAAACCGCGTGTATCCGCGACTGGCGTAAGTTAAGGATGGAGTTGGTACACCACGTACGTATCGGTCATGAAGACGATGGGGTAGGGGAGTGGTGGGTCGAGTCCGGTGAGAATGTAGTCGACCTGGTAGGCCTGAGCCAGTTCGTCGACGCGATCAGCACCTAACTCACCATAGCAGCTTATCCATGGCTGACTACGGTCGCCGTCGGGTTTGAACACGTCGTATAACCGACGACGCCATTCCACCAGGTGTTCTGCATCTTGCGGAACGTCCTTGTAGGTCACCACTTCCGCCCGCTTGGCGTACCACTTGAACGAGGTGTTACCGCGGGGCGTGAGGAACATCGCATCGGTCGGCGTATTGGCTTCAATCCACTCGCAGCAGGCCATCCAGTCGTCGAAGTCCCTGGCTTTGCGGTCGGAGATACCAATGGGATGGTAGAGGAAATCGGTATAGCGTTCGGCAATCGGATAACCGGCCAGCAGGATCGTCGATAGCAGCAAAGGAGTTGCCCAGCGGTCTTTGCGTTCGAGTAACAGCCGCAGTTCGGCGATCCACAGTAGTGCTAATGCCATCGGCACCGCGACGTCGACCAACCGGAACCAATAGTAACGCAGCCAACTTGCCGCAGCCGAAGGGTGATTCCAGAGTGCGAGTTCAATCACCATGCCGATCATCGCCAGCACCGCAGCACCTACTGCGTACTGGGCGATGCGTCCCGCGGGGTCGTCCTTCAAGGCCCGCCAGGTGCCGCCGAGTTCCTTGCGACGCACAAACAGCATGGCAACGAACAGTGTTGCCACCACCGCGTGTCGGCCTGCTCGTTCGGTGATCCACCCTGGCTTCTTATGGAGCGGAGCCAAGTGGTGCGGCAGTCGTTCGAACACGTAGATCTCGGCCGCTTCGTTGCGGACCTCGGGGGAGGCTCCCATGCTGAGCGCGAGTGCGGGGACGACTCCCGCCAGGGCGACAATGCCGCCGATCGCCAAGCCGGGGAGCATGCCGCGGAACGATTGTTCGAATCGATAGATGGCTCCCCAGAGCTTCAGCAGGATCAGTACCGACCAGCCACCCACGAGGGCGTGCCAGGCGCTGGCGATGCCGAGGTGGGCCCAGGTCCAATTCCATTTGTTGAGCACCCAACAGCGGAGGCCAAGTACCACAAACACGTAAGCAACGGTCTTGGCTTCGAATCCGCCGACCAGCCATTCGCCGGCGAAGTTGCCTTCGGCAATCGCGGTAATCACGATGGCCGCTGCCAGCGAGGCGTAGAGTGGGCGGGGAACGACGGTCCACGACAACCGCAGCCAGGCCCACGACAGGGCGAACCAACAGGCGAGCCGGCCCACCCAGGCAGCAGCGGTAAACGACATGACTTGGGTCATCCAGGCGAATGCCAGCACGAACGTGTAATGCGCATCGGGAGATTCCAGGAACAGGTCGTTCGGGCAGTACTGCGGCTCGAGGGCGTGACGCAGGCGACACAAGTAGTGAGGCTCGTTCACGCCGGGCGGGGGAGCGGCCGACGACACGTAAAAAATGGCCACGATCAGGGCAATTTCGCCCCAGAACCAAAGCGGGCGTGTCGGCGGGGTGGGGGAGGTTTCGGCGGGCGTAGTCGACATCGAGGGGGATTATTCCGGGGTTTCTGCCTTGAATTTGCGGGCTCACCGGCCCAAAAACCGACAATTTCCTGCTTGCAGGTTTCCTATCCTGTCTTGCGTCAAATGGTCGATAACCGCTAAAGGGGCCGCTTAATCAGAACCTCATGTTTGTGTGCTAGTCTTAATGATGAACAGCGGAAGAACAACTGGGGCTGACTGGGCGTACCTCATTAGGTCCCGATGCTAGCGTGGTTGAGGGAGTAGCGCGGTAGCAGGCGATTATTACTTCGAGGGCCGGATGTGCCTGAAAGGCGAACACGTGTCGTACAAAGAACCATTTGGATACCAGAAACCAGCCTTGAGCGATCAGGAACTGGCCACCAAACTTGATCGGGTCGATGAATTGGTGAGTACCCTGCTCGACGATGAGCTCGACGACACTTATGTCGGTGAGCTGGAAGCCTTATTGCTCGACAGCACCGAAGCCCGTTCGCAGTACATCGGTATGATTCAGCTGCATACCGATTTGATGGAGTTTTATAACCCATCGAAGCAACTCGATTTGGACTCCCCAGTGCTCTCGCAACTCACCCAGTCGCCCACTGGCCCAACCAGTACTCAGCAGCCTACCGATTAGCGATCGCTACAGCTCGGCGATGCGGTGGAAGTCCTGCTTGAGCGACGGATACAAACTACGATAAATCTCGAAGCCTCGGTCGTACATCTTACGTGCGGCCGAGGCTGGTTTGCTTTCGTCGGTCGTATCCACGGTCGCTTTCGTTGCCTCGACGATGTTCTTGTATTCACCGGCCCCCACGGCTGCCAGTAGCGCGACCCCAAACGCGGGACCTTCGTCGCTGGCCATGGCGAACACTCGCTTGCCAAACATGTCGGCCTGTAGCTGTCGCCAGAACGGGCTCTTTGCGCCGCCGCCGGTAGTGCGGACCTGACGTGTCTTCACGCCGAGCGACTCGACGATCTCCAGGCAGTCGCGGAGCGAGTAAGTGACCCCTTCGAGCAGCGCCCGCACGAGATGCCCGCGCTGGTGCGAGAGGGTAAGACCGACAAAGGCGCCCCGCGCGAGCGGGTCGGCGTGCGGGGTACGTTCGCCCGATAGATACGGCAAGAAGTACAAACCATCGGAACCGGCCGGCGCCTGGGCGGCTTCGGCAGTGAGTTCAGCAAAGAGGTTCTTGCCGCTCTTGCTGGCCGAGGCCGCTTCGCTCTGGCAGAGGGCGTCGGCAAACCAGCCGAACGATCCGGCCGCCGAGAGGGTGACTCCCATCATGTGCCATTTGCCTCGCACGGCATGGCAGAACGTATGCAGCCGACCTTCGGGGTCGACATCCGGCGTGTCGCTGTGCACGAATACCACGCCGGAGGTGCCGAGCGAAGTCGAGACGATGCCGCTCTTCACGATACCGTTGCCGATGGCCCCGGCCGCACAGTCGCCGGCCCCGCCGACCACCACGCAGTCGGTGCTGAGCCCAAGGAGTTTTGCGGTTTCAGGTGTCAGGTTTCCTGTAACGTCTTCCGATTCCACGACATCGGCCAGCAGCGAGCGGTCGAGTTCGAGCTTATCGAGCAGTTTTTTCGACCAGGTACGCTTTTTCACGTCGAGCAAAAGCATGCCGCTGGCGTCGCTGACTTCGGTGATGAACTCTCCGGTCAGCCGGCGGCGGATTTCGTCTTTCGGCAGCAGCACCCGCGTGGTCCGCTCGAAGTTCCGCGGCTCATGGTTGCGGAGCCAGAGAATCTTGGGTGCGGTGAACCCTGTAAGGGCGGGGTTCGCGACCATGCCGACCAATTTTTTTCGCCCGCCGGCCCGTTTTTCGATTTCCTCGCATTCGGCGGCCGTGCGTTGGTCGTTCCACAGCAAGGCGGGGCGGACCACCTGGTTCTGCTTGTCGAGAAACACCGAGCCGTGCATCTGTCCCGACAGGCCGATCGCCCGGATGTCCTGCTTTTTGAGCTTCGCCTGGCGAATCACCTGGCGGATGGTCTTTACCGTCGCTTGCCACCAATCTTCGGGGTCCTGCTCGCTCCAGAGTGGGTGGGGGTGCTGGCAGGGGTAACTGGCGCTCGCCTGGCCGAGCAATTTGCCGGTGGAGTCGATTGCCAGGGTCTTGGTACCCGAAGTACCGATGTCTACGCCTAGATAAACCGCCATTTTGAGCCAACCTGTGAGATCAAGAGCCGGGAGCGAGGAGGAGAAAGAAACAGCCGTAAAAGTCTCTGGAGCCCTGTTGTAGTCCCATTTCGCGGCGAAACGCAAGCCGCGAGGCCCTTGTCGCGATTTTGGCCCCCTCTCGAGAAAAGAGTTGCCAGCTCGCGGGTTTCTTGCGGCTTGCAGAAGGGGGGCGGAATCTTGTCACCGCCCACGAAAAGCGGTATTTTCATAGATTCGTCGTCACGCGACCGTTCTCCCCTTGCTACCCCCATTCTCCGCCGTATGACCCGACCCGCGACCGACAACGAGCGAATCGTCATCACCGGCATCGGCCTGACCTCGCCGAACGGCAACACGCTGGCTGAGTATCGCGATGCGCTACTCCATGGCCGCAGCGGTGTGCAGCCGTACGACATTCGATATGTCGGCGAGACCTTGGCTGGCGTTTGTGACTTCGACGAGCTGAAGTACCAGAAACGCCGCGAGGTTCGTCGTGGCACCCGCGCCGGTAGCATCGGCATTTACTGCGCGAACGAGGCGATTGCCGACTCGGGACTCGACTGGCAAAACCTCAACCGCGAGCGCGTGGGGGTGTACGTCGGCGTTACCGAACATGGCAACGTCGAGACCGAGAACGAAATCTACGAAATCAAGCAGTACGACTACGATACCAGCGTTTGGACCCACCACCACAATCCCCGCACGGTGGCCAACAATCCGGCCGGTGAGATCACCCTGAACATGGGCATCATCGGACCTCATTACACCATCGGCGCCGCTTGTGCGGCTGGCAACGCGGGATTGATTCAAGGTGCCCAGCAGTTGTTGCTCGGCGAGTGCGACGTCGCCCTCGGCGGCGGCGTGAGCGAAAGCATCCACACGTTTGGTATCTTTGCTGGGTTCGCCAGCCAGGGCGCCTTGGCGACCCACAGCGACCCGACCAAGGCCTCGCGGCCGTTCGATCGCGACCGCAACGGCATCGTCGTTTCGGAAGGTGGCTGCTTATATACGATCGAACGTTACTCCGACGCCAAGCAGCGCGGCGCGAAGATCTATGGCGAACTGGTCGGCTACGCGATGAACAGCGACGCCAGCGACTTTGTGCTCCCCAACCCCAAGCAGCAAGCTCGTTGCATGCGGATGGCCCTGGGACGAGCGGGAATGACCGCCAACGACGTCGACCTGGTCAGCACGCACGCGACCGCTACGTCGAGCGGCGATATTCAGGAATGTGCTGCGGTGCGGGACGTATTCGGAGAGTCGAAGACCACCTGGATCAACAATACCAAGAGCTTTATCGGCCACGCCATGGGTGCGGCTGGCTCGTTGGAACTCGCTGGCAATCTGCCAGCATTTGACGATGGCGTGGTCCATCCTACGATCAACGTAGACAATCTCGATCCGGAATGCGAACTCAGCGGGCTCGTGCTGAACGAACCCCGCGAGACCGACGGCGTGAATGTCATCGTGAATAATTCCTTCGGCATGCTGGGCATCAACTCAGCGGTCGTCATCCAAAAAGTGTAAAGCGTTCGGTGCGATCGTACACCTCACAGGGAAATAGATCTAAAATGACCAAAGCAGAAATTCGCGAAGAAGTGCTCGACATCCTTGCCGATATTGCTCCGGATGAAGATCTGTCGAACCTCGACGATTCGCAGAGTTTTCGCGAGCAGATGGAACTCGACTCGATGGACTTCCTCGACATCGTCATGGAACTGCGGAAGCGCCATCGCGTGCAGATTCCGGAAGACGATTACGTGAACTTGGCCAGCATGAACAGCACGGTCGAGTACCTGGAACCATTGATGAAGGACATCGAGAAGGTATAACCGCGCGAGGCCAGCGGACGGAGATTCCAGGCCAGCACCCGAACGCAGGCACCTGACCTCTGATACCCGACTCCTGACCCCCGATCCCTCTCCCCATGTACGACACACTGATTATCGGCGCGGGCATGAGCGGGTTGGCGGCTGGCATTCGTCTAGCCCACTTTGGGCAGCGCGTTGCCATCCTCGAGCGTCACTACACGATCGGGGGGCTTAACTCCTTCTATCGCCTTCGTGGTCGCGACTACGATGTTGGTCTGCACGCGCTAACCAACATCACCCCCAAAGGCACCAAGAAGGGCCCGCTCGCGCGATTGTTGCGCCAGTTGCGGTTCTCGTGGGACGACTTCAACATCTCGCCGCAGAATGGTTCGCAGGTGGTGTTCCCTGGGGCCCGCTTGTCGTTTTCGAACGACACCGAGTTGCTCGAGTCGGAAGTCGCCCGCCAGTTTCCCGACCAGCTGCATAACTTTCGGAAGCTGATGGAGCAGATCGTCGACTACGACGACCTGACCGACGAGCACCAGCAACTCTCCGCCCGCGAAGTGGTTGGCTACTACCTTACCGAGCCGATGCTGGTCGAGATGCTCTTCTGCCCGCTTATGTATTACGGTTCGGCGCGGGAGCACGACATGGACTGGGGCCAGTTCTGCATCATGTTCCGCAGCATCTTTCTCGAAGGGCTCGGCCGACCCTATGCGGGCGTGCGGCTGATTCTCAAGCTGCTGGTCAAGAAATATCGCGCCCTCGGCGGCGAGCTGAAGCTTCGCTCGGGGGTCAAACGCATCGTGACCGACGGCGGCCACGTTGCCGGCGTCGAGCTGGAAGGGGGCGAGCAGATCGAAGCTCGCAGGGTGCTTAGTTCGGCTGGCTGGTGCGAGACCATGCGACTGTGCGACGACGGCCGCCAGGTAACGAGCCGCGCGAGTGGGCAGCTGAGTTTCTGCGAAGCAATTGCGACACTCGATGTGCCTCCTGCAACGTTCGACTATCACCAAACGATCACGTTCTTTAACGACTCGCCGCAGTTCCATTGGACCAAGCCGACTGGTCAGCCATGCGACTTGCGAAGCGGGGTGATTTGCTCGCCCGATAACTTTGGCTACGACCGCCCACTCGGCGATCAAGGCACCATGCGGATTACGGTGCTCGCCGATCAGGATCAATGGCTCGGGCTCGAAGAGTCGGACTACCGCCTGGCGAAGCATCGCTGGTGGGATCGCATTGTCGAGTCGGCCGTGCGGTTTGTGCCCGATTTCCGCAGCCGAGTGATCGATACCGACATGTTCACGCCGAGCACGATTGTTCGCTTTACTGGTCACGACAACGGAGCCGTCTATGGTGCTCCGGAGAAGCAACTAAACGGCACCACCCACCTCGATAATCTCTACGTTTGCGGTACCGATCAAGGGTTTGTCGGCATCGTCGGGGCCATTATTAGTGGTATCTCCATGGCAAACATGCACTGTTTGCGCGAGTAACCGGTGCTTGTTGTTGGTTGTCCACGTAGCCGATTGGCTACCCCTCCCGCGCGAGAACATTACCATGCGTGCCGAAGTGATTGCCATTGGCGACGAGCTGACCAGCGGCGAGCGACTCGATACCAATACTCAGTGGATTAGCAAGCAACTCACCGACATCGGCCTTGAGGTGATGTTCCACACCACCGTCGGCGACGACCTGGCGGCCAACATCGATGTGTTTCAGGCGGCCATCGAGCGGGCCGACGTGGTCGTCTGCACCGGGGGGCTTGGTCCCACGGCCGACGACCTTACTCGCGATGCCATAGCCGCCGCATTGAGGGTGCCGTTGGTGCGCGATGAGGAGTCGCTGGAGCACATTTGTAGCTTGTTTACCAAGCGGGGCCGCCAGATGCCCGAGCGTAACGAGCGGCAGGCCGACTTTCCTCAAGGTGCGGCCAGTATCTTTAACCCCAATGGCACCGCCCCTGGCATTCACGCCCAGGCGACGAAAGCCGCAGGGGGAAGCTGCCACCTATTCGCGTTGCCTGGCGTGCCGGCCGAGATGCATGAAATGTATACCGCCACGGTTGCCCCGGCCGTGCTGAGCCTGATCGGCGAGCCCCGCGTGATCCGCCATCGGGCGATCAAAATCTTCGGGCCAGGCGAGAGCCAGCTCGAATCGATGCTGCCCGATCTGATTGCTCGGGGCCGCGAGCCGCGAGTCGGCATCACCGCCAGCGGAGCGACGCTCACGCTGCGAATCACCGCCAGCGGGCCCGACGAGGCCTCGTGCCTGGCGGCCATGGAGCCGACCGCCCAGCAAATTTACGACGCAGTAGGCAAGTACGTGTTCGGCGAAGGCGAAATCGATCTTCACCACGCGACGCAGCAGTTATTGGCCGAAAACAACGCGACTCTAGCGACTGATGAGTGCTTTACACGGGGCCTGGTGGCCTCGTGGATGGCTGAGGACGAGTTGGCCGAGCGAACGTTTACTGGCGGGCAGCTGTCCTGGACAATGAGCGACGTAGCTCAGGCTGCCAGCGACGTCCGCGAGCGACTCGGCAGCACCTACGGGTTGGCCATTGGCCCGCCGATGGCAACCGAACAGGTGACCGTCGCGGTGGCCGACGAGCGACGCGTGGTGACTGAGGATTTTAAACTAGGCGGGCACCCGGCCGTGGTCGGCCCACGCATTGCCAAGTGTGCCCTCAATCTGTTACGAAGAGCGATTATCGGCGACGCGTAGATCGTGTCGTCCGTGTTTTCCCCCATCCACCGATCGGTCTACCCACCGTGTTCAATCTACGCATCGCCGCTGCCAGTGTGAATCAAACTCCGATGGACTGGAGCGGCAATCGCCGCCGGTTGATCTCGGCCATCGAAGAAGCCCGCGTGGCAGGGGCACGCATCCTCTGTCTGCCCGAGTTGGCCGTCACGGGATATGGCTGTGAGGACATGTTCTTCTCGGTCGGCGTGCAGCAGGCGGCCCTCGAAGGGCTCAGCAGCTTGCTGCCGCACACCCGCGGCATGGCAGTCGCAGTAGGGTTGCCGTTGTTTTACGAGTCGAGCCTGTACAACGCCGAAGCGTTGATGGTCGACGGCGAACTGGCCGGCATCGTCTGCAAGCAGTTCATGGCCAGCGACGGCATTCATTACGAGCCGCGGTGGTTCCGCCAATGGCCAGCCGGAGTCGTCGGTCAGATGGAACTCGACGGCCGGTTGGTGCCCGTCGGTGACCTGTTGTTCGACATCGGCGGAGTCCGCATCGGTTTCGAGATCTGCCGCGACGCCTGGATCTCCGAACGACCAGGCGGACGCCTGGCGCGACGCGGAGCCGATATCATTCTAAACCCCAGCGGTAGCCACTTTGCCTTTGGCAAACAAGCGACTCGCGAGCGACTGGTGCTCGAAGGCTCGCGGGCGTTCGGCGTCACGTTTGTGTATTGCAACCTGCTTGGCAACGAGTCGGGACGCAGCATCTACGACGGCGGCGTGCTCATGGCCAGCGGTGGCAAAATGGTCGCCCGCGGCCGGTTGTTCAGCTACTCCGACATCGAGCTGACCGTCGCCGACTTCGATATTCATCGCAATCGACTGGCCCGTGGGCAGGCGTTCGACGCTCGCACTCGCGTCGAACGAGCCGGCGAGTCGCTGCAGTTCCTGCCGATGGACTGGCAAGACGCCGGACCGAGCCTGGTCGACAACGTGTCGGATCCCGAACCGTGGGAAATCGGCCAGCATTCCAAGTTCGAAGAGTTCAGCCGGGCGGTGCCACTCGCGCTGTTCGACTACCTGCGGAAGAGTCGGGCCCAGGGCTTCGTGGTTTCGCTCAGCGGTGGTGCCGATTCGAGTGCGGTCGCGGTTCTCGTGAACCTGATGATTCAGCGGGCGCTCAAGGAGATGTCACCCGCCGAGTTTGTCGATCGCTTGGGGAGCTTCCCGCGACTCAAGGCAGCACTCGAGTCGCTCGACACCGAAGATCCCATCGAGGTGGCCAAAACGTTTACCGGTGCACTGCTGGCCTGCGTGTATCAACCCACGCGGAACTCGTCGGATACCACGCGTAATGCTGCGAAGACGGTGGCCAACGCCGTGGGGGCCGATTACTTCGAGTGGGACGTCGACGCTCAGAATCAGGGGTACATCGATCTGGTGTCGAAGGCCGTGAATCGCGAGCTGGAGTGGGAAACCGACGACATCGCACTGCAGAACATCCAGGCCCGCACGCGGGGGCCGGGCGTCTGGTTGTTGGCGAACCTGCGGGGAGCCATTTTGCTGGCGACCAGTAATCGCAGCGAAGCAGCCGCCGGCTACGCGACCATGGACGGCGACACCTGCGGTGGGCTTTCGCCGATCGCAGGCATCGATAAGCAGTTTATTCGCAAGTGGTTGCGATGGCTCGAGACCGTTGGTTCGGAAGACTTACAGCCGGTGCCCGAGTTGGCCGTGATCACCGCCCAGGAACCAACCGCCGAACTCCGCCCGAACGAAGAGCACCAGACCGACGAAGCCGACCTGATGCCTTACCCGGTGCTCGATGCAATCGAGCGGGCGGCGATTCGCGACAAGCAACTTCCGGCCGACGTGTACGCGGTGATCCAAGCCCAGTACCCCGAGGTCGAGGCCACGCAGGTGGGGCGATGGGTGGTTCGGTTCTTCGAGCTGTGGTGTCGCAATCAATGGAAACGCGAGCGATACGCTCCTAGCTTCCACGTCGACGACGAGTCGCTCGACCCGAAGAGCTGGTGCCGGTTCCCAATTCTCAACAGCGGCTTTGCCGAAGAGCTAGCCGAGTTGAAAGAGCAGCTAGGTATCTAAAGCACTCGTAAGAGTCGTCCCGGCGAGTGGTTGCCACATTGCGCTTTTAGCGGACGCTACTCCTACCAGGACGTGTACGCGACGTTAATACAGCTTGCAGTTTTGTTGAGAGCTGCGGCGACAATGCGTGCGGAGTCCAAGGCACTGTTTCCATCGCGTTCGGCATTTGCGTCGAACCGCGTACCTGCTGCAAGTCGTAATACCTCCAGCGGTCTTGCTCGACTCTGTGGGTGGTGCGGTGTTGCTCTCAGCGACTTCGTCTGCCGAGTAGCCATACATCTGACGGGCCATCTGCAAGTAATCGGCCACCGGTTGCAAACCAATCGCAGCGCGGCGCTCGTCGAGCGTCGCCTCGTCCTGCGTAGGGCGAAGCACTAACTCTCCCGCTTCGACATGGAGCTGCGTACCAAACTTCTGTGGTTTGCCTTGAGCCACGAGCACGCGATCGGTCAGGTAGGCGACGTTCTGCTGCGAGACTTCGTGTTGAGGTAGCTCGTTCATGAGCGTCAGGCACTTGAGCTGAAACTCCGGCGACCGATCCGCATGCTGCACCAGCAGCCAGGCCGCCTCGGAGCCTTGCTGGCCCACTTGGCTTATCGTTGGCCAGCCTTGGGTATCAACCAGTTTCCGCAGCCAGGCGGTGTTGTCGGCGTCGACCTGCTTGAGTCGCTCGGCAAGTCGCTGATATTCCAGCGGGGTGGTCTTCAGCCACTCCTGCAACCGGTTCTTCGACGAGTCCCCTTCGGCTGGCTTGTCGTCGTAGGGGCGCCCGTTGGTTTGCTCCCAATCGAGCAGTGCCTTGCGAGCCTGCTGATCGACATCCCAGCGACGTTGTAATTCGCGTGTGAGCGCAGAACGCGTGTTCTGCTCCGTGGCAGTGGGCTCGTCGGCAAGGATAGCCGTGGCAAAGTTCAGCGCCATGGCCAGCAGGGCGGTGAGAGACTTCATGTCAATCGTCTGATGCGTAATAGACGCCTGGTGGGAGAGGACCTCTACTTAACTGTTCGCACTGATTATTGTATCCCTTTTTGCCTCGCGGGTGTTAGCCACCTGCCTTGCGAACTAGCCGCCAGCAGCGGTGAATTCGCTGGTTGCGGAAGTCTTCCGGCACGGTTTGTTTCGAGATTTCCCGCGTCTGGTAGCTGGGCAGTTCATTTTCGTCGAACTTGAACCGGCGGAAATTGTTGCTGAAATAGACCACTCCCTCGGGCGACATCCGCTCGGCCAGTGCTTCGAGCAGTTCCGCGTAGTGATGCTGCACGTCCCAGTCGTCGATTTCCTGCCGGTCGGCACCGGTCCGCTTGGTATTGCTGAAGGTCGGTGGATCGACCACGGCTAGGTCGAACATCGGCTCGCTCGGCAACGCGTGCACCCACTCTCGCGAGTCGGCTACCAGGAACTGATGCTGAGGACCACCGAATCCGTTACGCTTGAGATTTCGCTCCGCCCATTCGATGTAACTCGGCGACAGGTCGACCGTGGTGGTGCTCACCGCCCCGCCGGCCGCCGCGTACACGGTGAACGACCCGGTGTAGGCAAACAGATTCAGGAACCGCTTGCCGGCCGCTTCGTCGCGGACCATGCTGCGGGTCTGGCGGTGGTCGAGGAACAGCCCGGTATCGAGGTAGTCGGAGAGGTTTAGCTCGAACTCCAGCCCTCCTTCGTGAGCGATCATTATTTGATGGTCGCTGCCAAACTTATCGTACTGCGACGCGCCGCTTTGCGTCTGACGGAACTTGGTAAACACCCGCTTGGGGTCGACCTCTAAAGTCTTCGCCGCGGTGGTGACCATCAGATCGAGCCAGTCGGCGTGTTCGGCGGCGGTGCGTTCGTGGGGGCGGACGTACTCGGCGATCACCAACGCGTCTTCGTAACGATCGACGATCAGCGGCACGTCGGGCACGTCGCGTTCGTACAGCCGAAAGCAAGTGATGCCCCGCCGAGTCGGCCAGCGGCGAAGATGCCGCGCGCGTTTCGATAACCGATTCGCAAACTCGATCGCTTGCCGCTGTGCTTCCTCTTTAAGTCCACCAAATACAGGGGCCGGTTGTTCGCGTTTGGTGCGCGCGGGCTTGGGCGTGTCGCTTAACTGCTTCTGGGGTGGTTGCTGCGCGGCTGTTTGCTTGTGACTCGATTGGTCGCCTCGTTGTTCGTCGGGCGTTTGCTCAGCGGGAGCTTGCTGTTCGGGCGAGTGCTCATCGGTTGGCGCAACGCTCGGTGTCTTGATCACTTTACCCTCGGCGTCGCGGCGCGGAGGTCGTGGGCCGAGGAACTGGTAGAACGTGCACTCGATGCGACCGTTGTAGAGCTTGCGACGCCGAGTGGCGGTCTGGCCAATCAGGCGTTCGAAGTCTTGTCGGGCGGTCAGCAAGTAGTGCGACCAAGTCGGCAACCGGCGAAGCACGATCGGAATTTTCTTGTGCAGCTCGATCGATTCACGCTCGTCGCCGATGCGGATGCCGTACGGGGGATTGCAGATCAAACACCCGTACTGGCGGCTGCTGGTGAGTTCGTAAAAATCGCGCTGTTGAAAGTGAATGTCGCCGACCACGCCCGCCCGCTCCGCGTGATGGCGAGCCAGTTCCAGCGATTTGGGATTGAGGTCTGTTGCGACGATCCGCTGCTCGAGCGGCGGCCCCCACAGGTCGCGGGCCTCCTCGCGAGCAGTATGCCAGCGGTCGGCCCCGACGGCCGGCCAAGCCTCGGCGGCGAACTCACGATCGATCCCGGGGGCCGAGTTGCGACCCTGCAGGGCGGCCTCGATGGCAATGGTGCCAGTGCCGCAGAAGGGATCGATCATCGGCCGGTCGCGATTCCAGACGCTCAGCGATACCATGGCCGCGGCCAATGTCTCGCGCAACTGACCCTCGGCCACGCTGGTACGATAGCCGCGTTTATGGAGACCTAAGCCGGAGGTATCGAGCAGCAGCGTCGCGGTGTTCTCGAATAGCTCGACCTCAATTGCGTAGCTCGCGCCGGTCTCGGGGAGCGCCGCAACGTGATGGGCCTGCAGCAGTCGCTCGGCGACCGCTTTGTTCACGATTTTCTGACACGCCGGCACGCTCGATAGCTGCGACTTATGCGAGCGACCTCGCACGGGAAACGCCCCGTCGGCCGGGATCCAGCGTTCCCACTCGAGCGAGTTGGTACCATCGAACAATAGCCCGAAGTCGTCGGCCTGGAACGAGCCGATGGCAATCACCACCCGCTCGGCGGTCCGCAGCCACAGATTCGCCCGGCAGATGGCCGACTCGTCGCCGGAAAACGCCACGCGCCCCGGCCGTAGCACCCGCGGGGCGTAGCCCAACTTTTCGAGCTCGCGAACCACGAGTTTCTCCAGGCCAAAAGCGGTGGTGGCAATCAGTTCGTAAATCGTAGCGCTCGCAGGTAGTTGGGGGATGGAGGGCAGGGGGGAAGGTTGAGCCTCGTCGTGGCCGAAGGTACACGCCATAATACTCTGTAAGGCTCACGAATGTTACGGACCGGTCCCCACTCGCCATGCTGCAGCGTTACAAACTCCAGGACGAACCCCTTTCGCGGTACTACTACGCGTACGTACCCCCCGGCGAGCGGCTGCCGCTGGTTCTGGCCTTTCACGGCGGCGGCAGCACCCCGCTCGATATGGCCCGCTTCAGCCAGCTGACGCAGGTCGCCGAGCAGCAGCGGTTTGCCGTGGTGTTCCCCTCCGGCAGCGGCCCTTGGCCGGAGTATCTCACGTGGAACGCGGGCATCTGTTGCGGGCACGCTTCGCGGCGCAACATCGACGACGTTGGCTTCGTCGGGCGTTTGCTCGATCGTTTGCTCGACCAATTTCCTATCGACCCGAGCCGGGTGTACGCTACCGGCATGTCGAACGGCGGCATGTTCTCGTACCGCCTGGCGGCCGAAATGCCGCATCGTTTTGCGGCCATCGCTCCCGTCGCAGGCTGTTTGAGCATCGACCCGCCGCGGTTGCCGAGGGCGGTGCCCGCCCTGCATATTCACGGTACCGCCGACCATTTTGTGCCGTACCAGGGGGGCGGGGGGAAGCGCAGCTTACGGCAGATTCAGTTTCCGTCGGTCGCCGAGTCGCTCACGCGCTGGTCGGCTGCCTGCGGCCTTGAAGCCGCCGAGCCGGAGTACCGCGAGTACCCCTACGATCGCACTTTGGCCAACGACGAGCCTTTGGCAGCCCATCGGGCGGTCTACGCGACAGTCGACGGAGTCGACCAAGTGGTCGAAATTCGCGTTTCTGGCGGGGGACACACCTGGCCGGGCTCGGCTCCGCTGTGGTGTTTTCTGGGGCCAACGCTCCTAGGGCTGCCCGCTGGCGAGGTGATATGGCGGTTTTTTGAGCAGTTTTTTTGCACAGCTCGTAGCTCTAAGTAAAATGAAGTTTCACCGGAACCTTTGCATCCATTGCTCCCTCGGCGGCCGCGGTGCCCAACACCCCGTTGCGCTGGCCGCCCACCCGCTTATCTAGCGTCCCACCTTTGTACCAGGAACAGTCTCCATGATTCGCCTCTGCACTACCGCTCTAGTGTTGTTTTGCTTATGCAGCTCGACGCTGCTCGCACAAACCGTGCGATTCGAAACGTCGGTAGGCAGTTTCGACATGGTGCTCAACCCCAACGACGATCCCAATCTCGATCCGCTGGTCAACAACATGTTGGCCTACGTCGGGCTGGGACGGTACCACTTCAGTGCGATTAACCGGGCGGTCGATCAGGACAACGACGACGCCAGCGACGACTTTGTCCTGCAAATGGGGGGCTTCATGGGATTTGCTCCCGATCCCGATCAATGGACCCGCATGGTGCAATCGGTCGAGAAGCTGAATGAGGTTGTCACCGATGCCGATGGCGATGGCGAAGTCGACTTCGATTCGATCACCAACTCCCGCGGCACCGTGTCGCTGGCCTTGGCTTCTGGCAACGTGAACAGCGGTACCAGCAGCTTCTTCATCAATCTCGGCGACAACTCGTTTCTCGACTCGCAAGGCTTCGTCCCCTTCGCCGAGATTCAGAACATGCAAACCATCGATCAGATCATGCGGCTCGAACAGCTTGATTTGAGCGAGCAACTAGGCAGTTCCGGCAACTTGGCTTTCACCGACGTGCCGATCACCGAGGAAGAGCGTTTGGTGGTTGTGAAGCGGGCCTACGTGGTCGATCCCGGCGACGACTTCTCGTTCGTCGGACCCATCGCTGAAGCATTGCTCGCCCAGCGCGAAATGGAACAAGAACTCGCCGCACTCGCCTTTGGTAGCACCTCGGGCGGGGGATCGGCTTCTAATACGTCGACGACCAACGTGCCGGAACCTGCATCGCTGGCTTTGCTGGCTGGACCACTCGCCCTGTTGGGCTGGTACGGTATCCGCCGCCGCTCGTAGATAGCCAGCATTGCCGTGTGCCGGTAACGTGCTCGCTGGACCGTTACGATGTCGTTGGTCCTGGCACCGGCACTTCAAACTCGGCCAATAGCGGCAAATGATCCGAGGCGGCTCGCGCCACCGCGAGTCGCCCCGCGTAGCCATTCACGGCCTGGCAATCGCCGCGGAAGTAGATGTTATCGAGCGGGCGGAGCGGTGCCCTGGCGGGGAACGTGCGCTGCAGCCCGGTAGCCGAAGCGTATCCGGCCGGTACCATCAGCCGCTTGCCAATCGCTCCCCATACGTCGTTGAAGTCGCCCCCGATCAAACTGGGGGTGTGATGATGCACCCGCGCCAGGGCCGAATCGTCGAGCAACCGCCGTAATTGGATGCGCCGCTCGTAGCCCGCCAGGCCCAGGTGCAAGTTGGTGACCACCAACGTGCGCTGGTGTCCCTCATGGTGGAGGGTGAGCTTGGCGATCTGCGCGCGGCGACGTTTCTTGGGCCAGACGGTCAGTTCGAAGTCCTCCGATTCGTGAATCGCGAACCGAGTCAGCATCGCGTTGCCATAAGCCCCTTTTTTGAGTGTGACGTTCCGCTGATAGATCGAGTGCGCGAAGCCAAGCTGCTCGGCCAGCACTTCTACCTGACACTCACCCCGCGAGCGGGGCACCCCGTCGTCGACTTCCTGCAGCAACACAATGTCGGGCTCGTAGTGGGCAATCACTTCCACGATGCGCGGCAAGCGATATCGCCGGTCGACGCCGCCGATGCCTTTGTGAATGTTATAAGTGAGGATCCGAACTTGCATGGCAGGCTGCGTTAGAGCACCGGGCTTAGGAGACGCAATATGTTCTCCAGTAGCTTCTCGCGAAGGGGACGCTCCCGCCATCTTACCGGATTGAGCAGCTTGCTGTCTTCGATGTAGCTTTGCTGCAATTCGCGCAGGTGTACTGCGTAAGTCGCGCCATAGACGAACAGCGACACTTCGTAGTTGAGCCAGATGCTCCGCATGTCGAGATTCACGGTGCCGAACATTGACATCGAGCGGTCGGCCGTGATCGATTTGGTATGCAGCAGCCCCGCCTGGAATAGATGCACTTCGACACCCAGCTCCATGAGTTCGTCGAGGTACGACCTACTCGCGTAACGAGTGAGCAGCGAGTCGACCTTCGCTGGCATCACCAGATGCACCTCCACCCCACGAGCGGCGGCCCCGCGAATCGCCCGCAGCAGCGAGTCGTCGGGAACGAAGTAGGGCGTCGTCATTACCAGTTCTTCGTGGGCCGAGTTGATGATGGCCAGCAGCATTTGCAGTAGCCCGTCGGAGGTCTCGACCGGACCTGAGGGAATCACCTGCACGTCGCCCCCGCCTTGCGACTCAACGCGTTTGATTCCCGCGCTTTCGATGATGTCTTCGATCGACTCATCCGACTCCACCAACCAGTCGCCGATCATGGTCATCGCCAGGGGAGCCACTACCGCTCCTTTGAGTCGCACCATGGCATCCACCCATTCGCCGACGTTGGCTTCCTGCTTGAAGAATCGGGGATCGACCAAGTTCATGCTGCCGGTCCAGGCCAGCTTGCCATCGATCACCACGATCTTGCGGTGGAGTCGCAAATCGTTACGCGAGAAAATCGCCTGCCACACTCCGGCAGGAAACGCTTGCAGCAGCTTCACGCCCGCTTCGCGGAGTTCGGCCGGTTGTTTGCTGCGCCACCATGGGCGGGCCCCCACGGCGTCCACTAGCACTCGGCACGAAACCCCTCGCCGACTGGCGGCCACGAGTGCTTCGACCACTTTGTCGGCCAATCCGCCTTCGTTCCAGATGTAGAACTCCATCAGCACGCTGGTTTCGGCCCGATTGATATCGTCGGCGATCGCCTGCAGGATCTCCTGCGAGTCGGTCAGCAGCTTTCCGGTGCTTCCGGCGACAGTCGGTACCCCAATCAGCTTGTCGCCGAGGTCGTTCATCGCTTTCGCGTGGCCGCGATGCTGCGACCAATCGACCTGGGTAATCGACTCGCCGAGCATCAGGTCGGACAAGCGAGAGTAGTCGGTGTGCAGCCGGGCGATTTTCTGGGCGCGGCGCTGGCCGACGCGGCGTTCGCCGATCAGCAGGTAGAAAATAGCCCCCGCCAGCGGTACCGTGATCACCAACAGCAGCCAGGCCAAGGCAACGCCGATCGCCGGTTTTCGCATGACGACGCGAAACGTGATCGTCACGAACGTGGCCAGGTGGGCGATCACCAGCAGCCAAGAGTAGATAGCAGCTTCCATCAATGCGTTCCCCAGCAAGGCAGAGTCGTCGTGCATCCCAAGTATGCTTGGTAGCCCTCTCCGGAGCAACCGAGGGGGAGTGTTCAGGGATTCGCGATGATGGGGGACGGTCTTGTGGTTTCAGGTCCTGAGCCAGAAAAGCGTCCATCGGTAGGCCACCTCTCTAGCCTACGCCTGCGGCTGCGGGCTAAACGAAGAGAACTTGCTGAATGGGGAAGTTTTCGCTAGGAATTGGCCACTGGTAGTGTTCTAATGGATAGGTAAAGGTGGCTGTCGGCTATCCGCTTTCGGCTGTTGGCTTTTGAAGAAAGGAGGTTTGCGAAATGTGATGTTTCCGATGAACTCGAACTTTAAGCGACACGCAGGCGAAGGTTGGCCGGCGTGGGCGCTGGCTGCTGCGCGGTTGTTAAGGCTGTAGGCTCTAAGCTCTCAGCGGCAGGCGAGATTCTTCAGTCGCTGGAAGCTTTATTGGCTCTAGGCTTTAGGCTGTAAGCGATAGGCTAGATCCTTCGGGTCGCTAGAAGCTCCCGTCAGGAGGACATTCCGTAATCCGAAATCCCCAATCGTGTCTCCTTCCCAGAATAGTTTCCCATGGGTGGGAATCTATTATCCAACCGATGGGGTTAGAACCCTCGCCTTCAGGCGAAACCTTCAGGTTCATATACTACTGGGATGGATAGTTACCGGACTGGAGCACATAGCCGCTTTGATTTGAAATACCATTTCGTGTGGGTCACGAAGTACCGCAAGGCGATCCTGAGAGGTGACGTCGGGGTACGGGTGCGTGAAATCGTGCGTGAGGTGTGTCGGACGAACGATATTGAGATACTGCAGGGGGCGGTCTCGGCCGATCATGTGCATGTTTTGTTGTCATGCCCTCCGAATCTCTCGCCCAGCAAGATCATGCAGTATCTCAAGGGCAAGAGTTCGCGAAAGCTTCTGATGGAGTTCCAGCATCTGCAAAAGCAGTACTGGGGGCGTCATTTGTGGGCCCGCGGGTATTTTGTGGCGTCTAGCGGAAGTGTGACTGAGGAAGCGATCACCGCGTATATCCAGGGGCAGCGGGGAACGGAGCCCAGCGACGGGGAAGATAACTTCCGCGTAACGCCTTCGTGAGTGAAGGACTTCAGTCCGTAGCTCACGAACTCTTCCCAAACCTACCGGCTTCCAGCCGGTAGTAGTTCAGTTTGGGCACTTTCCGCGGAGGTATTGATGTAAATGCATACAGTGAAACGACTTGCGATTGATTCCCACGGTGAAAATAGATTCCCAATGGATGCGTTTTGGGAAATGGGAATCTATTCGAGCGCGAAAAGCACTGGTTTTGTAGCGTGGGCGCGGATTCAATTTTCCCACCGATGGGTAAATTGGGAATCTATCGCTCGGGGCGTCTCGACTGAGCGCGCGAGGATTCGCGATTTGATTGATTTACGAAGATTGAGGAACTTACGACAGCGCGGGAACCGTGTCGTGCGATTCGAGCACGATTTCGTCCGACTCGCTCTGCTCTTCTGCTGGCTGCTCCGGTTCGGGGTCGATGCCGCCGAAGATGGTCAGGGCCAAGCGGAACAGTGTCGGGACCAGCACCAGTGTGAAGATGGTCGAGACCACCAGACCGCCGAGCACCACGCTGCCGAGACCGCGGTAGAGTTCGCTACCGGCACCCGGGAACATCACCAGCGGAGCCAAACCGAGCACCGTGGTCGTGGTGGTCATGAAGATCGGGCGAATACGGGTGCGAACGCTCTCGATAATCGCATCGTGCGGCGACATGCCATCGAGTCGCAGATGGTTGAGCGATTGATGCACGATGAGAATCGGGTTGTTGACCACCGTGCCGATCAGCACGACGAAACCGAGCATGGTAAGCACGTCGAGCGACTGGATGACAAAGATGTTGAGCATGGCCAAACCAATCACCCCGCCCGCTGCACCGAGCGGAACGCTGAGGATGATCACCAGCGGATAGATCCACGACTCGAACAAGGCTGCCATGAGCAGGTAGGTAATGACGACCGCCAGGAGCACGTTGAACCGCAAGGCAATCCACGCCTGGCTCAGTTTGTCGGCGGTGCCGGCCAGCGTGATGCGATATCCCCCTTCGAGTTGTCCCGATTCACGGATGGGAGTCACAATTTGATCGTTAATCAAGCTCATCGCGTCTTCGAGCGCTACGTCGGCCGGCGGCGACACCTGAATGGTAATCGCCCGCTGACGCTCGCGGTGATTGATTTGTTCGGGACCGCTGGCCAGCGTGATGTCGGCCAAGGCGTTGAGCGGTACGAGTTGCCCCGATGGAACCGCGACCGGGGCGGCAGCCAGGTTACCCGTCGACGCGTTGAACTCCTGGTCGGCCATCACGGTCAGATCGATCTTCTTACCACCAAGGTAGTAATCGCTTACGTACGCGCCGTCGATGATCGTATCGGCAGCAAAGCCGAGGTCGGTCGCGCTCATTTCGAGTTCGGCCGCCTGGATCAGCTTTGGCTCCACATGCACTTCAGGGCTGGTCAGGTCGAGACTCGGCACTGGCTGCGCTTGCGATCCGGGGATCACCGGCGGCGAGTCGGGCGTGCCCATCACTTTCATGAAGACCTGCCCGCCGAGCGACACGAGTTTTTCGATGTCGGGTCCTACGATTTCGACGTCGACGGTTCGTCCAGCGGTCAGTCCGCGTTCGAACAAGCTGGTTTGCTTGGCCACGGCAAACGTACCGGGCAATCCGCCGACTGCGTTTTGCACGACGGGCACCAACTCGGCCGAGCGGAGCGGCTCGTCGGATCGCACCCCGACAAACACCTGGCGACCACGAACGACAAAGAAGAAGTCGCGAATCGGGGGACCATCGAGCTCGGCCAGGTTTGTGGTTTCGTCGATGTCCCAGTTTGGTCGCAGGCGATCTTCGACTTGTTCGCCGAGCGACATCAGGTGATCGATGTTGTAACCGGGCGGAGGAATCACGATACCGATCACCAAGTTGCGGTTGCCGTTCGGCAGGTACTCGACGCGCGGCCAAAGCAGGTAGCTGATGCCGACCGCGAACAGCACCATCAGCATCACCGTGGTCACTTGCAGGAAAATGCTGCGTTGAATGAAGGCGTTGACCCCGACCACGTGGTTCACAAACATCTCGCCGAGACGATTGAGGAAGCTCAGTGGTCCCGTGGCGGCGGTTGGCGACTCTTCGGGCTTACCATCGTTGCGGTGCCCATGGAACAAGCGAGCCGCAGCGGTCGGAATCAAGGTGACCGACACGATCAACGACAAGCCAACTGCCGAAGTAATGGCCAAGGCAATGTCGCGGAACAGCTGCCCCGCTTCTTCCTCCATGAACACCACTGGCAGGAAGACTGCAATGGTAGTGAGGGTGGACGAAACAACCGCGCCGGCCACCTCCTGGGTACCTCGCACCGCGGCGGTGAAGGGAGACTCGCCCAAACTGTATCGGCGGTAGACGTTTTCGAGCACGACCACTGCGTTGTCGACCAGCATGCCGACCGCAAACGCAAGGCCCGCCAGACTAATAACGTTCAGCGATCGACCGAGGATACCAAGCACCAGGAACGTGCCGATGATACTCACCGGAATCGCCAGACCAACGACCAATGCACCGCGTGCGAAGGCAAAACCGACCGCAATCAAAATCGCCAAACAGACGAGGAAGTACCATGGAGAGAGGTAGACCGAAGCGAGTGCCGACGCAAAGATCAGCGGAATCGACAGCAGCGTCGGCACCCCCAGGTGCAGGAACACCATGAGCACGATCATGGTGAGCGCGGCACCGAGGAAGATGTTCTGCTGCACTAGGTCGACCGACGAGTTGATGTAGTCGGTTTCGTCGTACACCTGGGTGAGCATCATGCCGCGGGGATTAAGCAGGTCGCGATTGATCTCTTCGTTCACTGCGCGAAGACCAGCCATCACGTCGATCACGTTCGCTCCGCCCGCCCGCTCGCAGTTAATCGCGATGCTCGACTCGCCGAAGCGGCGGACCAAGCCATCGGGCTTTTTGAAGCCGAGGCTCACGTCGGCGACGTCGCGAACGTAAACCGGTCGACCGTCGCGGACTGCGAGCAGTTGGTTTTCGACTTGCTCGGGATTGCGAAACTGGTTGAGCGCTCGGAACACGTACCGGCGTTTGCCATCGTCGACCGTGCCGGCCGAAGTGTCGCGGTTCTGGGCGCGAAGCACGTCGCGAACCTGGCTAAGGGTGAGCTGCCGGGCGGCGAGCCGCTCGAGGTCGACCACCACTTGCAGTTCGTCCTCGAGCCCGCCGATGACGTTCGACTGCGACACGCCGGCGACGCGTTCGAAGCGAGCTTCGATTTCGTCCTCGGCAAAACGGCGAAGCTGGGGGATCTCGAGATCGGGCGGCGGCAGCAGCTCCGATACTTCGGGATGCACCTTCGCCAGGTTACGCAAACGCAACAGCTGTAGACCGCCGCTGTGGGAGGATTTGACGCGTTGCATCTCGTCGGCGAGATCGGGGTGCTCGGCCATGAACTGGTCGATCGCCTCGGGCGTCGGCGGAAGTGGCGAGAGAATGAACCAGGCAATCGCCCGCGCGGCAGCGTCGGAGGTGGTCAGCACCGGTTGGTCGGCTTCCTCCGGGTACTCCCGCACCTGCTGCAACCGACTGTTGACCTTCAGGATGGCCTGGTCGATGTCGGTGCCCATGTTGAATTCGATCGTGATGCGACCTACCGAGTCGGAGCTTTCGGAAGAGAGCTTGCGAGCGCCTTCGACACCTTTGAGCTGCTCCTCCTGCTCGATAATGATCTCTTGTTCGATTTCCTGCGGGCTGGCACCAGGCCAACGGGTTTCGACGGTGATCGTCGGGGTTTCGACCTCGGGGGTCAGCTGCATCGGCATCCGCAGCAGCGCGACCACGCCGAACAGAGCTACCAGCAGCACGCCGACGGCGACCTTGACCGGGTTGTGGACAAACGAGTCAACCAGTTGCATGTTGTCGCTCGCAGAGCAGGCAGGGAGGGAGGCAGGCAGGAAAGCGGGGGGCAGGACGCGGAGGGGGTTAGCGTTCGGGGGAGGCAACGCTGGGGGGATCGTCCTGTCGCAGGACGCTGACTTGAGAGTTCGGGTTCAGGCGTTCGTTGCCTTCGGTGACGATCAGCTGGCCAGGAGTGAGCGCGGCGGCCTCGACTTCGATCATCGGCCCGAATACCTGTCCCAACTTCACCGGAGTAAGCGTCACGCCCGAGGGCTTCTGTCCGCCAGGGCTGGTAACCACGTAAACCACGGGGCCATTTTGACTAAGCACCACTGCATCCTTGGGGACCAGCTTCGAGGTCGTCATGTTGCCGACCGGCAGGCGAACCTGGGCAAACATACCTGGCTTGATCATAGGGCCCGAATCGGTCGACTGGTTCTCGATGGCGACTTTCACCGGGAAAGTGCGCGCACGAACATCGGCCGACGGAACCACCGCAACCACTTTGCCGGAGAAGGGGGATTGCGGGAGCGCGGGGATTTCGACGCTCACCTCGGCGCCGACCTGGATGTAGGGGACGCTGCGTTCGAGCACCTGAACCACGACTTCCACGATATCGACGCCGACGACGTCGGCCACGTCGCCGCCGCTACTCATCCACTGACCGACCTCGGTGTGCTTAGTGACCACGTAGCCGGCAAAGCGGGAGCGAACGGTGTATTTATTCCTTTGATCCTCCAGTCGGTCGACTACCGCTTGTTGCATGGCGACTTCGGCTTTCGCCTGGGCGATGACCTCGGCTCGTGGGCCGATCTTGGCTTCTTCGTAAGCAGCGACTGCTTCGGCAGCGGATTCCTCGGCCTCGAGGGCCAGCGACACGGCCTCGGACCATTCGTCTTCGGTCACCGCGCTGCTTCGCTCAGCGAGATCGCGAAGACGCTCGCGACGGCTGGCCAAATAATCGCGACGCGCCTTCGCGCTGGCCATGCGAGCGCGATACTGCTCGAGCAATTCGGGGCGGGTGCCGTTTTCGAGTTCTTCGAGCTGGGCTTTCTTGAGATCCAGTTCGCTGCTCGCGTTGGCGATTTCGAGACTAATCGTGTCGGTCAACAATTGGGCCAGCGGCTGACCTTCCTCGACGCGGTCGCCTTCTTCGATGTTGCACTCGATCACACGACCATCCACCGCACTACCCACGGTAGCACGCTGCGATGGCATGACCGTACCGACGAACGACTGGGTCGCCATGACCTCTTGTTCGACCACGGGGACCACAACTACCGGCGAAGGGGGGCGGCCACCCTGGGCCAATGCCGCAGTGGGGGAAGCGAATGCCGCGATGCAAAGCAAGCCAGCCGAAAGGCTAGCGAGTGTCGGCTGTTTGAGGACTGACATTCTCTCTCACTTTTACGAGTAACCGCTGAAGGGTACGAATTTCGTTTTCCGTTAGACCTTCCATGGCTTGCTTGCGAATCTCGCGGCCCACCTCGGCAATTTGTTTCCACGTTTTCTTGGCCGATGGTAGCGCGTGAATTTGCTTTACCCGCCGGTCGTTCGGACAAGGCCGTCGCTCAATGAGTTTAGCCTGTTCCGCCCGATCGAGAATCCCTACGAGGCTTGGCGGTTCCACCAGCATGCGGGCGGCGAGCTCCGTCTGACTCATCGGCCCATCAATCGCCAACCAGCCTAACAGTTGGGCCTGGCGAAAGGTAATGCCGTGGGGAGCAAGTCGCTCGTTGAACAGCCGCATATAGCTCTGATGGGTGGTCGTCAGCCAGTAACCCAGGCTGTTTTCGAAGTCGTATTGGAGCATCGTAATTGCCTGTCTGAGCCACAAATGGTTAGCGCTTTAATGATTATGCAGTACATCGAATCAATAGCTAGAGCTAAACGTCAAAAACTTTGTCCCAAAAAGGCCGAATCGTCATCGAGATTGCATGGAGAAGAACCACTAGTTTTGTGGTTCGGATGACCGAATCTCCCTTTCTTCGACGGACGAGGTGGCAAGTGCTTCGTTCGATATGTCGATTGTGCCGAATCTGAAATCCTGACTCGAGGAGTAGCTGATACGTCTTGCCGAAGTAGTTGATTTACAGGTTGCCGTAGCAACGTAGCTTTAAGGATGTGCGATCGAAATCTACAGATCAGTTACGTCGCAAGGGGCAAGCTTGGTTTCCTATGCCAGGGGAAATGGTCGTGATGAATTTGGAAAAGCCGAATATCGCGAATAAACTCCTACGGCCATGGTGGCTTTATGGGCTGGTTGCTTTGTGGGCTGTTGCCGTTGCGGGGGGCTTCTACTGGCTCTATTGCTACAATTTGGCGGCCGGGCCCGAGGTTGATCCTCCGCTGCTGTCCACGGTGTCGCTCGAGTGGAATAGCACGCCCAGCTACCGATTGGTGGTTGCCATTCACCCTAAGTGTCCCTGCACGTTTGCGACGATCGACGAGCTCAATCGAGTGCTGCGTGATGCGGAGGGGGCGATTGAATGCAAGATACTTGCCTATGAGCCAGCGGACCATCTGGAGGAGTTCCAGGGCACTAAGCTACTGGAGTACGCCGAAAAACTGCCCTACACGCAAGTCGAGTCCGATATCGACGGCAAGTTAGCCAAACAACTCTCACTGCATACTTCGGGGGCGGTCGTACTCTATAACCAGTGGGGAACTCCCTTCTTCAGTGGTGGAGTTACTGTCTCGCGAGGTCATGAGGGGATTAGCCCTGGAGGGGAATCGATTCTGGCTATCGTGCGTGGCAACCCACCCGCTGTCCGACGGACCCCCGTTTATGGGTGCCCTATCATCGAAGCCTGCGAAGAAAGTTGTGACTTGTCCGAACTGACGGCCAAACAATAAGAACGTTGAATTCCAAAAACAACATCGACCGACGTACCGACGAGATCCTATACGATCGCCAGCAGCGATTGTATATCGGAACCGATCGGGTATTCGCGTTGTTGTTTATCTTGCAGTGGATTGCGGCCATTGCGATGGCTGCTTGGTTTACACCGTTGACCTGGGTCGGTACTGAGAGCTCTTGGAATGTACACCTTTTTGCGGCTATCGTGCTGGGAGGACTGCTTTCGATTTTGCCAGTGACTCTGGCGGTGATTGCTCCCGGTAGCTTTGCGACTCGGTTGGTCATATCACTGGCCCAAGCTGGTTACTCGGGCTTGCTCATTCATTTGTCAGGAGGACGCATTGAGACTCATTTTCATATCTTCGGTTCCTTGGCCTTTCTCGCGTTTTACCGGGACTGGCGAGTGCTGGTGCCTGCTACGGTCGTCGTGACCGTCGACCATCTGTTTCGAGGAGTCTTCTGGCCCGAATCGGTATTCGGAGCACTGGCGGCCAGTACGACCAGGGCCTTTGAACACGCAGGATGGGTGCTGTTTGAGGATGTTTTTCTGGTGTGGAGCTGTTTGCGAGGGAGTCGTGAGATGCGTAACTCCGCTCGCAGTCAAGCGGAACTAGAGGATGCAAAAGACAATATCGAGTCGATCGTCGATCAGCGCACAAACGAGCTGAAGTGCCGGACCGAAGAGTTGCTGACCTCGATGAAAGAGCGGCAACAAATGTCGCAGCGGCTCGCGCAGGCTCAGAAACTCGAGTCCATTGGTCAGCTGGCGGCCGGTGTCGCCCATGAGATCAACACTCCCATGCAGTTCATTAGTGACAACTCGCTGTATCTTCAGCAGTGCATGGAACGACTTTTGAGAATTGCCCAGTCTTATGCCGAAACAACCGACCTAAATGGCCCGAGTGTTTCCTGGCAAGAACGCCGTGAGATGGCTCTCGAGGTGCTCGAAGAATGTCATCACGAAGAATGGCCTTGTTGACTAACTCCACTCGAACTGTGGAAGCCCGAGTTGGGTGAATTGATTGATGATTTTACAGCGCAAGCGGGCTTCCGTTTGTTGGTTTTCGAATACTCGGTTTTTGAGATGGCTCCCAAAGCTTTGTTTCACTCGGTACATGGTCGTTTCCGCCAAGCTTCTACGATGATAGCCCACTTCCTCTTTCCAACTCCTACGCCCCTTGCGTCGAATCTGACGAATTGCCTCGTCCCGGGGCAAAGGCTCCTCCGCAGAGTTGCCATGTTGTTTGATCTTGGCGTTGTGCTGCGGCGGAATCACCGGCTCAATGCCTTCGGATTCCAGCCCTTCATAAACCTTCCACTTGTCGTAACTACCGTCGCCGTGAAACTTTTTTACGGGCTGCTCCACCTGCTCCAGCATTTCGGGAACCGCATCGGCATCGTGGCAACTGTTCTCGGTCAAAATCTCCGCCACAATCTCGCGGGTGTCAGGATTCACCGACAAATGCAGCTTCCGCCATGTCCGCCGCTTCGACTTGCCATGCGTCCGCATCTTCCATTCGCCCTCGCCAAACACTTTCATGCCGGTGCTATCCACCACGATATCGATGTCGCCCCTCTTGTTAGCGATATCGAGCGAAACATTCAGCTTGCTGGCTCGCTTGGCGAGCGAAGAATAATTGGGAATCGCTGCCTCGACGCCCAACATCGCCACCAGCGAGCGGCCGAATCCCTCAGTCTGCCGATAGGGAAGTTTCAGCAGTTCGCGAATCGTCAGCAAGCACTCGATCGCCGTATCGCTGAAGACAAAAGGGCGACCGACTTTTGTCTGGTCGTTAGGATGTTCCCAGTTCTCCAACGCCTCGTCGCTAAACCAAATAGTGATGTTTCCACGCTCGATGAGCGACTTGTTATACTCCTTCCAGTTCGTGACTTTGTAGGTTCGTTTTTCTTTCGTAGCCATGTTCGATCTCCGTAAAAAAGGTACGTGGTTCCATTCCACGTTAGTTTTTACGGAGGTTTGTGACTAATTGTTCAACAAGGCCACGAAGAATTGAAAGCGGAAGTGCCAGCCGCGATTGCCGAAAACCAGGAGGGCATCGAACGGGTCGTGAATATTGTGCGTGCGATGAAAGAATTCTCTCATCCCGGAAGTCAGGTACTCATCGCAACCGATTTGAATCACCTAGTACGTCGTCCCGGAAGTCATTTCCTATAGAGTTCAGGGAAGACGCGTTTGGCGTCTTTTCGATGGAAGGTCCAATTGATTTTGATTTTCTTCCGATTGCGGTCGCGTGAACAGTGGGAGAGTTCGCTTTGAACCTTGTCGAGCGAAGCCAACCGACGTCCCAGGCATTGTCGCTGTATGGCCGAGATTTCGATCTCGGCCATGTTGAGCCAACTGGCATGCTTGGGGGTAAAATGCCACACAATCCGCTCCAGCATTGGCCGAGCCGCCTCCTCGCCAAAGGTTTCGATCAACGACTTCTCGTTGTGCGTGTTGAGGTTGTCCATCACCAGATGAACCCGCTCTGCGTCGGGATAGCGCTTCAAGAGGTCGCGGACGAACCGGGCGAAGTCGGCTCGCTTGCGGTGACGCTTGGCCTGAACGAATCGCTTGCCCGCCTTCGGCTCGACCGCCACGAACACGCTGCAGGTTCCGCAGCGGCGGTACTCGTAGTCCTGCTTCGCGATCTTGCCGGGTGCCGCGGGCTCGGGCGGCCGCGCGTCGTCGACCCTCTGATAGGGCTGCTCGTCGAGGCAGACGACCGGCTCGTTCGGGTCGAGCGGCTTCTCGTACTGCTCGAGGACGTCCTCCATCCGCTCACAGAACTCGTCGTTCAGCTTGGGCACGCACCAAGTTTTTTTCGCCACGGCTTCAGGTCGTGTTCCTTGAGCCACAGCGAGACCTCCGTCACGCTGAGCGAATCGACGAAGCCTTCCTTCACCGCGTGCTCGCACAACAATTCCAGCGTCCAGCGAGCCCGTCCCTCGGGCGGCTCGCTGCACGCCAGGGCGATTACCTGTTGCTGCTGCCGCTTGGTGAACTCTGGGGGGCGGCCCGAGCGAGGCGCATCGTACACCGCCCGCTGGACGCCCTCTTCGCAGAACCGCTTTCGGACGGCTCGGACGTTGCGCGTCGTGCAGCCCACATGCTCGGCGATCTCTTCGTCGGTGCATCCCGAGTCCGATTTCAATAATATCTGGCAGCGACGCACCACTTGCGCCGCGCGGGCGCCTGAGCGTGCTAGCTGCTCCAAACCTCCACGGGCCTGGTGGTCCAGGCAAACAATGTGCTTTTTCATTCCGCAGCATATAGCAGCGGAATGGATTTCAGGAAAGACGTACTAGTCCGCAGCACAGCGACGGTAAGTCGCAATAAGTGGAAGTACGATGCGGACGTGCTCTATGAATTGGACGCCGAGCTGCCACTGGTGCCGGTATTACCGGCAGAATTGAACCAGGTGATACTGAATCTTATTGTGAATGCGGCCGACGCTATTCGCGAAAAGCATGCGAAAGACGAAACCCATCGAGGTGAAATCGTCTTGCGAACCTACCAAGATGGTTTGTTTGCGGTGATCGAAGTAGCTGACAACGGAGCAGGCATCCCTCGGGAAGCTCGCCAGCGAGTCTTCGACGCCTTCTTCACCACCAAAGAGGTCGGGAAAGGAACAGGGCAAGGGCTAGCAATTTCGCACGATATCATTGTGAATAAGCATCGGGGAGATATCGATGTTCAAACAGAGACTGGGGAGGGGACTAAATTCTGTGTGCGGTTGCCGTTACAGGGAGCACAGATCTCTTCAACGGATCAACAGGAAGAACCCGTAGAATCGAATGCGGATAACCCGGAGACTGTTCCTGTTTAATGCAGAGTGTTGATGGGAACGAGCTATGTTTATTAGCGAGTCAGATCAATTTAATTTGGGGGCTAACCGATGAGCGAGCGACTATTGATCGTCGACGATGAGCAACCTTTGCTCAACGGTCTACGACGTCGTTTGGGGGACTATTACGATTTAGTCACCGCAAACTCAGGCGATGCGGCGCTGCACGAAATCGAGACCCATGGCGAATTTGCCGTGGTGCTTACCGATATGCGTATGCCAGGAATGAATGGAATTCAGTTCATTCAGCAAGCACGTATGATCGCGCCCGACTCTGTGTACATGATGCTCACCGGCAACCAGGATCAGGCGACAGCCATCAAGGCGGTGAACGATGGTCAGGTCTTCCGGTTCCTCAATAAGCCCTGCGATCACGATCATATCCGCCGCGCGCTCGACGCCGGGCTGGATCAATATCGGCTAATCACTGCCGAACGGGTGCTACTACATAAAACGTTTAGCGGTGCGGTGGGGGTGCTGACCGACGTGCTCGAAATCGTGCAGCCTGAGATTTTCAGCCGCAGCAACGAAATTCAAACGATGGTCGACAACCTTCGCGCAGCGATCAACGCGACTGATCGTTGGGAATATAAGCTGGCTGCCCGGTTGGGCATTGTTGGCTTTGCTTTGTTGCCCGATGATAAGCGACACAAGCTTGAGACTTGCTCGCCTGACGATCCTGAACTCCAAGAGATTCTTGCGGCCAGCGCAGCAACCGGTGCCCGTTTATTGGAGAAAATTCCACGACTCGGCACCATTGCTTCGATGATTCGCGAATCGGTCAACGTCGATGGAAGTTGCACCGTGTCACTCACTCCTCAAGAAGAGGAAGTCATTCATACGGGGGCGACCCTGCTGCGGATTGCCATGCAATGGAATTGCCTGTCGCGCATCGGAATGAGCAACAAGGATGCCATGGTGGAGATGCGACAGTTGCTCCCGCAACTGCACAAGGCCTTTGTCGAGGAGCTGGAGCGAACTCACATCGACACCGAACACCTTGCTCCAGTTTGCTTGTCGGTCGAAGAACTCGAAGAAGGCATGGTACTGTACAACGATGTGATGACACGCGACGATTCGCGATTGCTCCGCAAAGGGCAGCGACTCTCGGGCGTTGCACTCGAGAAGCTGCTCACGCACTACGGTAACTTGCTGGCTTCCGATGTGGTCATGGTATACGCGTCGAGTTGCTCTTCGCAGATTGCCCAGATGGCAGCCAATAAATAGTCTGTCGAGCGAATGGCTTCGACGAAAGCTTTCAGTGGTCTAGCTGGTCACTTCGTCGAGCAGTCGGTCGATGTCTACTCCGCGGGCGGCCTGTGCGACGCGCGGCGCGACGAACACCCGCACTTGCTTTACGTAGTTGTCGAACTGCTCGCGAGCCAACGTTCGCACCACTGGCGAGACTTCGCCTAGTGGGCGGTACGCATCGCGTTTGGTGTAACAGACATCGACGTTGAACTGCACCTCGAGCTTGGTCGGAGGAGCATCAATCAGCACTTCGTGCGGGGCGACATCGATTCCCAATTGCTTGGTCAGGCATTCGGCAAGTTGGCTGCTACGCTCCACGAGCCAGGCGTAAGGCTGGCGGGCGAGTTTGGTATGCAATTCTGGCGAATCCAGATAGCTGTATTGGGCCAGGCGTTTGAACAGCGAACGTTGCGTGCCAAACAAACTTTCCACCAGAGCGGATGCGGGAATGTTGGTGGTATGCTGTCGAAGGTGTTCGGCAAACTGGGCATCGCTCGACGCAAACAGATACGCCCAATCCAGCCGGTCGGTCACATCGAACACCGCCCGCTGCAACATCGCCGTGGACGAACGCACCGCGTGATGCCAGTAGACTTCACTAAACATCACGTACCTTGCGAACACCATTAGCTCCGCAGCAGTCTTCCCTTTGTCGGTCACTGCGATGCGATTGCCCGCTTCGTTCAGACACAAGCTCGCAACCAACCGGGACTGGTCGAAGTTTTGGCCGTAGGGCACTCCGCAGTGACGGCTATCGCGCGCCAGGTAGTCGATTTTATCGACATCGATCGGCCCCGAAAGCATGCTGGCGACGATCTCATCGCCAGTTGATGTGGTACTTCCAGCAATCAGGTCGGCCACTTCGGCAGGGTCGACCTGCCAGTCGTCTGCCAGCGCTTCGGCCAGAGGACCTGTGGTAATCGCCTGGCGGGCGAGTTGCTCGTGGACCACCACGCCTTCGGCAGCGATGTCTTCCAGCGGATGGCAATACGGCCAGTGCCCTACATCGTGCAGCAGCGCGGCTAGCAGGAACAACTCTGCCTGGCGCGATGAGACTGCCGCGGTGAAACGGTCGTCGCCGGAGAGTCGTTCGAGAAACTGCAGGGCGGTACGATACGTGCCGAGGGAGTGTTCAAAGCGCGAGTGCCCCGCGCCGGGATAGACCATCCGTACGAGCCCGAGTTGCGATACCTGCTTCAAACGCTGAAACGCAGGCGTGTCGATCAATCGCCGCACCCGCGGGGTGAGGGGGATATCGTCGCACGGCGGCATTCGCATGAGCCCGCTCGTCGAGTACCGCTCGGCAAACTCAGGAATGGCAGCATAAGGATGGGGCATCGCGGGTGTCGTACTCAGTTGCTACCAAACACCAGGCCAGGTACGAAGGGCAGGTCCATGACCACTCGCAGCAGTCCCGTGCTGATGAAGAATAGGGCGAAGAGCATGATCGCGCTGATCGGTTCCAGGTCGAGGCTTGTGTAGCTTGCCAAAAGCCCGACCATGAACATCACGACCAAAGGAATTAGCAGTTGCCACCATTCGAGGCCCGCTACGATGTCTTCAGGCGTGGTGAATCGACTGAGGATAAATCCATAGAGCAGCCAGGCAACTACGAATCCGAGTCCACAGGCAATGGCTCGCACCCAGAGCATGGTACCACGGTAAGGTTCGAGTTCGTCGTCGCGCAGGAACATGTAGCCGCCAGCCACGATCGGCGGAGCCAGCACTGCTGCGGCAACTGCCATGATGGCGATAGAAGCTAGGCTGTCGGCTTGGACGGCCGACTTCATCAGCACCGCGGCCACCACGGCCAGTACCACCACGCCGACGGCAACGCCTGCCATGATCGGCGAGAACTTGGCGTCTTTCTTGCGATAGGTCTTGAGGACACTGCGGCCCTGTGAGTCGACCGGCCCCTCGGGCGGCGCCTCGTGTACGATCACCTGATCTTCCAGCTTGGGAATGGTGATCGTCTTTTTGCAGTTCGGGCACGGGCCTTGTTTACCCGCGTGCTGGTCGCCGACACTGAATCGCTTCAGGCAACCGGGACATGTAACTTGTATGGCCATGGATGTCGTATTTCTTCTCTAACCCACGATGCGCCGAATTATTGCGAATCGTATTGCCTGAGCTCGTCTTCGTTAATCATTCGAAACCCTCGATTCGAGAGGGTGTCGAGCGCCATCTCTGTATTATCGACCATGATCGCCACGGCCGGCTGGCCGGTTGGGCGAGCGAGCAGCGGGTAGACCTGAGTAATGTTCACCTCGGCTGCGAGCAAAGCGGTGCACAAATCGAGCATTGGCTGCGGCGTCTCTGGTAGCTCGACTCCCAGCAGGTCGGACTCGACGATCGCCAGACCGGCCCGTTCCAGGATCTCGCGGCCCGCTTCGGGATCGCTAAGCAGAAACCGTACCAGGGCGCACTCCGTGGCATCCGAGATACTCAGAGCCACGATTCGGACCTGACTGCCGTGGAATTTGCGAATCACTTCCAGCAACTGTCCGACACGATTCTCAAGAAATACGGTGAATTGTCGGATGGAGGGATAGTCGCGACCACGCGCGGTTGCAAATTCGGTTCCCGCTCCTTCGCCTATGCTCATGTGGTAGCTTTCGTTTCAAATGCCCTGCGACCACCATGCCCGGCATCTACGAACCGTCGGGAAAGGGGGCCGCTTGTCGCCGTAACTATAGGCGAAATCGGCGTTTCATTCAACGCAAGCCCCCTCGACCGGGCCCGACCGGACGGCCGCATTTGCCGGAACCCCCGGGAAGCCACCTGCCAGGGAAATTACTAAGATAAAGGCGACGATCCGACTGGCTTCAACACGGAGGGATGTGCAAAAAGTGTCTCATGAATTCCAATTCCCACTCGAGGTTCGCTACTACGAGACCGACGCCCAGGGGGTGGTGCACCATGCCAACTTCATCAAGTATTTCGAAGTGGCCCGGCTGTACCATCTAAGGGAGTGGGGGCACGAGTATGCCGATCTCGAGCGAGATGGCATCTTTCTGGTGGTGAACAAGATCGCTTGCAACTATCGCATGCCCGCACGATTTGGCGATATCCTCGACATCAAGGTACGGGTCACTCGCGCGCGAGGTGCCCGCATCGACAACGAGTACATGGTGTACCGCGACGGGCTGCTCATCGCCGAAGGTTCGAGCACGATCGCCTGTATTGACCGCCAAGGCAATCTGCAGCGTTTGCCAGAGTATCTGCTGATGAAAGAGTAGCCACCGATCGCCGCTTCCTCGCTTCCATAACACTCCGGAACTCAATTATGTCTAAGATCCTGATGCTAGTCGGCGACTTCGTCGAAGATTACGAGGCCATGGTGCCGCTGCAGATTCTGCAAATGGTGGGGCACACGGTCGATATCGTCTGCCCCGATAAAGTGGCGGGCGACTCCGTGGCCACCGCGATTCACGATTTCGAAGGTCAGCAAACCTACAGCGAGAAGCGGGGGCATAACTTCCCTGTCACTGCTGCGTTTGCCGAAGCCAAGGCCGACGACTACGACGCGCTGGTGCTGCCAGGTGGGCGTTCTCCCGAGTACCTGGCGATCGACTCGCGAGTGATCGAGCTAGTGCAGCAGTTCGCCGCGGCCGACAAGCCGATTGCCGCAACGTGCCATGCCCCGCTGATCCTGGCGGCTGCCAAGGTGGTGGAAGGCAAACGCTGCCAGGCTTACCCCACAGTGCGTCCCGAGCTGGAAGCGGCCGGCGCGACCTGGGACACCCCCTCGGCCGGACTCGATAGCGCGATCACCGATGGCAAGCTAGTTACCGCTCCCGCCTGGCCGGCGAACGCCAACTGGATGCGGGCGTTTCTCGAGGTGCTTGGCACCAAGATCAGCTAAAGCCGTTGCTGAACCTAGAAAGAGCGATTCGCGAACCGCGAACACGCTCCATAAAAGCCAAACGCGTCATGCACGATCCGTGTGCATGACGCGTTGGTCGGAGGCATTCCGCGTTGAGCAACATCCTGTCGCTGGCGGGAGGAAGACTTCAACGAGGTGTCTTTTGGTTAGGCAACCAAACGAATCGCTTCGGCGTTTTCCTTGGTGCCAATGACGAACTCTTCAAAAATACGCATGTCCAAAGCCGATGCGGTGTTGGCTTCGGGGTGGAACTGGGTGCCGAGGGCAAACCAATCTTCGCCCTGGTATTCAATGCCTTCGATGATGCCATCGGGGCATTTCGCAGTCACGGCAAATCCGTCGGCCAATTCATCGATGGCCATATGGTGACGGCTGTTCACGCGTAGTTCGCCATCGCCATACACGCGATCGAGCAGCGAGCCAGGCATGATTTCCAGCGTGTGGCGGTGTTGTGGATCAAGGGCATCACGGTGAGGCAATGCGTCGGGGCGATCTTCGGGGATGTGAAGCAGCAGGTTGCCACCCAAGGTGACGTTCAACAATTGCATGCCAGCACCAATACCGAATACAGGAATCCGGCGCTCGCAAACCAGGCGAGCCAAGGCACGGTCGAACACTTCGCGGCGGGGATCAAGAGGTCGTACTGTGGGATGAAGCATCCAGCCATCGCGACGAGGATCGAGATCGGCACCGCCGACCAGCAGAACCCCATCCAGCAAATCGAGTACTTGGTTTAAATCGTCCATCTCTTCCAAAGGCGGAAGCACAAGCGGAATCGCATCCGCTTTGAGGATTGCATCGTAGTAGCCAGCACCGACGTAAGAGAAGGCCGGGGTATCACCGTTGGCCGCACGATAGTCAGCATTCAAACCAATCACTGGTTTCGACATCTTTCTTCACTCCCTGGGAAAGTAGCGAGTAGCGGCTTTGCACAGACTGAGCCCAAGGGGATCCGAAGATCGAGGGCCTTCATCGTCGAAAGAGTGCTACTCACTTGCCGTTGCGAAGTAGAGCATGGACGAAGAAAGTGAAAAAACAACCGTAGCGATACCGTACTAGGCCTCTGCTGCCAGTCTACGGTACCTGGATGGCTGGTATGTTCAACCAAGCGGCTGCTTGGTCAACAGGAGGAAGGGGTATGGCGATGCTAAAGCGATGAACTAGCTATCATCGTGCCATCCTGTGCACGAATGTATAACGAAACTAAAATTGCTTATTCATCCGCCAGAGCAGCTCCAATAAGCGCTCCCCACGAATAACTCCCGATTTCCCTATCGAACGTCTTCTGCAGAACTCCAAAATGTGATGCCGTGTCACGCGGCAAGCAGGAAGGATGCAAGTCAGATAAGGAGTAACTTTAAGAGGCAAAGCTAAAATAGCAAGAGCTTTCCCTCATTTGGCTCAAAAAAATTAAAGTGCACAACATGGTGTGCTAGCGAGCCGTGGGGGTCCGTAGATGTTGAGTCGCCTAGTTGGGGTAGGTCGTTACGCTAATAGTTCGGATATGAAGTATCCAACCCCAAATATGGCCGCGTCGACCAGAAGATGACTTGCCCATATGGAATATATAGATTGAGTGCGATGATAAAGCCAAGCCCAAAATGCACCCCCCACCGCGACCCCGGCTGCTAGCAATAGAGCGACCGCGGGGGCGTGGGAGAAATAGACCCAGAGCACCACCACGTGATGTGCTGCGAATGCTATCGAAGAGATGGCAATCGCAACCCCAACAGGCACAAATCGGCGCAGCCGGCCAAACACGAACCACCGCCAGTAGTACTCTTCTAATAGCGAGTGAAAGAGCGAATAGAACACGCCAAGCCCGATGAACTTGACTGGCGAGTTCAGGTTCATGCCGGTGATCTTCTCACGAATAGGCACCAATGCTTGCTGCATCAGCTCGGTTGGGCTGAGCCAGAAGTACAGCCCGAAGGTCGCCGCCGCGATCACCAGCCCGAACGCGATACCGAGTGCCAGGCCGCGGGGATTCCAGGCGGGCCAGCCGAGCCGCTCGCGGCAAACGAGTCCCACCCAGGCGGCTGGCAGGGAAAACTGCACCACTTTGGCCACCGCAAACACAGCCTGCTGCACGCCCGACTCCATCTCGGCAGCGGCCACGAAGTAGGCGAGTGTCACAAAGGTCGGCAGCACACAGGCGATGCCGATCGCCATGAGTTCGCCCTGGGCCGAGATCTCGCTGGGGGTCTTTGGTTGTTTGTCCGCCATCTCTTGCTCCTCACGGGGCCGCTTTACCGATGCACGTGGAACCTCTACGCTCTAACTCCTGGTTTCCGATACTCCATCCCCGTCGTTTCCCATGCAGTATTCTCGCGTTTGCATCGAATCGCTTGGTTACACGCTTCCGGCAGAAGTCGTAACTACCGCATCCATTGAACAGCAATTGGCCCCGGTCTACCAGCGCCTGAAGCTCCCCGAAGGCCGGCTGGAGCTGATGACCGGTATCGCCGAGCGTCGCTTCTACGCCCCGCAAACGCGTCCCAGCACCATTAGTATCCAATCGGCTCGTCGGGCGCTCGAGGCCAGCGGTCTGGCTGCCAGCGACATTGGGGCACTGGTGCATGGTTCGGTCTGCCGCGATTTTCTCGAGCCGGCCACGGCTTGCCGGGTGCATCACGAGCTGGGTCTGCCCGACGATTGCGTGATTTACGACCTGTCGAATGCGTGCCTGGGACTCCTGAATGGCATCGTGCAGGTGGCCAATATGATCGAGCTCGGCCAGATCGAAGCGGGGCTCGTGGTTGGCACCGAGAGTGGTCGCAACCTGGTCGAGGGCACCATCGCCCAGCTGAACGCCGATATGTCGCTCACGCGGAACCAGATCAAGTTGGCTGTGGCCTCGCTCACCATCGGCTCAGCCAGCGCGGCGTTCGTGCTAACCAGTGCCGAGCGGAGCCAAACCGGCAATCGCTTGCTGGGGGGAGCGGTTCACTGCCGCACCCAGCATCATGGCCTGTGTCAGAGCGATGGGCATGTCGAACTCATGCAGACCGACAGCGAGGCCCTGATGAACGAAGGCATTGCGACCGGCAAAGCAACCTTCGAACGATTCAAGCAACATACCGGGTGGACTCCCGACGACATCGATCGCACGTTCTGTCATCAGGTCGGCGTCGCGCATCGCAAGCTCTTGTTTGCCGCGCTCGAACTCGATCCCGCGATCGACTACGCAACGCTCGAAGTGCTCGGCAACACCGGTTCGGCCGCGCTGCCGATTACCATGGCCCGCGGCCTGGAAGAGCGTCCCGCAGCCGATGGCGAAAAGCTGGCCCTACTCGGCATCGGATCGGGCATCAATTGCGTGATGCTCGGTTGCCAGTGGTACAAAACCCAAGTCGCCGGCGGCATCGAGCAAATCACCGCCCAGTAGCGTGCAGGCACGGAGCGATAGCGACGCAGACCCAGCAAGTATGAAATGTAAATCGCTGCGGTCGAAGCGTTGCCTAGCTGCGATTAACTGTTGTTGATAATCACCAACACGATTGTCAGCACAATGAGAATGGCTCCGCCGATGCCGAAGATCAGACCCCAAGGGGTCTTCTGGTAGGGATTCGAGAATCCTGGCGGGTGCAGTGGGTTGTATTCGTACTCGCCTGAGAAGCGAGGCTTCACTTCTTTCTCTTCCTTCGAGAACTCTTCCTCAAGCAACGACATCGTAGGAGGACCGCTGCTCGAGGGGCCGCTCTTTGACTTCGTGGGGCCATCACCGAGTACGTCGGACGAGCGGGCTTTGTCTTTGTTCTTGCGTGGCTCGTCGTCGTCTTCAATCGGAGCCAGGGCGATGTCGTCGTCGATGAACACGCCGGAGCCCGACGAGTCGTTCAATCGCTTCGTGTCGCGATCGGCCGATACGTTCGAAATAGTCTCGCTGCTCGGCGGAGTGCCGATCGCGCTGTTCGGTGGTCGGACCGCAAAGCGGGTGAGGATGCCGCTGCCGACGCCGCTGCCTTCGTCGCTGGGCTCGATGCTGCCGCCCCGCACGGTGCGTCCGCGACTGGCGAGCCATTGGGTGAGTTTCTCGGCCACTTCGGTTGCGGTTTCGAAGCGAAGCTCGGGCCGCTTCTGCATCATCTTCTGACAGATCTCGACGAGCGACATCGGCAGGTCGGGACGCAGCTTCAGTAGGTTCTCCGGTTCTTCCACCTGATGCTTCAGCAGGCGTTCGGAGATGGTGCCTTCGGGGAAGGGGGGACGACCCGTCAGCAGGAAGTAAAGCGTGCAACCCAGGCTGTAGATGTCGCTGCGATGATCGGCCGAGTGGCTGTTAAGCGCCTGCTCGGGGGCCAGGTAGTCGGCCGTGCCGAGCACGTTTTCGTCGTTGGCCAGAGTGAGGGAGGTTTGTTCTTCCTCGGCCAGTTTGGCCAGGCCAAGATCGAGCAGCTTCACGGTTTGAGCCCGGTCGACCAACAGGTTGGCCGGCTTGATGTCGCGATGCACCAGCTCTTTTTCGTGAGCGTGGGCCAGACCGGTGGCTGCCTGGGCGATGTAATCGGCAGCGGTGTCGGGATCGAGCGGGCCATTCTGCGAGACCAAGCGGTGCAGGTCCTGCCCGTCGACATACTCCATCACGATGTAATGGGTGTCGCCTTCGTTATCGATATCGAACGCGCGAACAATGTGGGGATCGTCGAGTTTGGCCACCGCCCGTGCTTCGAGCCGGAAACGCTCGAGGTACGAAGAGTCCTTCACTCGGGCCTTAGGCAGCACCTTAATCGCTACCCGGCGACGCATGAGGATATGTTCGGCCAGATACACGGCCGACATGCCGCCTTTGCCGACTTCGCCGAGCAGTTTGTACTTGCCCAGGCGAAAGCCTTTGTACTTGCCGGCCAGCAATTTCTTGGACTGCCATTCAGTTAACAGGCCGTTGGCGACCAGCTCGCCAGCGATCACTTCGGGAGCATCAGGTACAGACCCTCCGTGTCGCGAAGCAAGCTGCTTGAGAAACGCCTCGAGTTGGTCGTCCTCAATCAGTTCGCTACGTCGTAGATCGTGCAGCAGCTTGTTGGTGATGGCCTCTGGCATCGATGGGGGGGGCTTAGGATTGTCGGCCGCCTGGATAAGTCTGTTCCGTAGTCGTACGCGCGAGCTAACAACTCGTCAGGCCGGGCCCCTTCGCGCCGCCCTGCGCATGTGCTCTGTGCTGGGGACCTCTGCCAGTACGACTGGAAGAGGGGTGGCAAGGACCTACCATTGCCAGCAATGCAGTACTCCTCTCATCTATCACGATAGCACGGACGTCCTAACTCTTCCAGTAGATTTCACTTAGGAATATGGTGTCGGGCCCCCGATCCCAGGCCTAACCGCTACGACCCCTCAAGGTGCCGCCGGACGATATCGGCATCGAAATAGTTGGTTTCCATTCCTGCATCCACCACAATTCGCTGCGTATTGATGCCTGCGGAGCGAGGACTTAGCAGAAAAACCGCCGTAGAAGCGACTTCGGCGGTGGACACTGCCCGGTGCCGGAGCGTCGCCTGCTCGGCAAATAAGTAGCTGTCGACGTAGCCAGGGATGCCGGCCGAGGCGGAAGTCTTCAGTAAACCGGCGGCGACCCCGTTAAAGCGAATTTCACTAAAATTGCTAAAACTTTTTGCTAAAAAGGCCAGCGACGAATCGAGCGCTGCCTTAATTGGAGCCATAAATCCGTAGTTTTCGCTTGCCATGCGGGTGGTGGAAATTGTGATCGTTACTACCGAAGCGTCTTTCGCGAGTTGATGCTTCAGTGCGTTGGAGAGCGACACCAGCGAGTAGCACGAGATGTCGAACGTTCGCAGCATCGCCCGCTTCGAGGTCTCGTGGAACGGCTTCATGCCATCTTCATAATCGGCGAACGCGATCGAGTGCACCAAACCGTCGAGTTGATCGCACCGCTCGGCTACCTGTTCGGCAAGCCGAACGATTTGGTCCTCGTGCTCGACGTCGCACACCAGGATGTCGTCGGGAGAGCCCCCTAATTTTTTTTCTACGAGGGGAGCAATTTGCTCCCGCCGGGCGTCGCTGCGTACGGAAAACAACACGCGACAATCGGCCTGCGAGAGTTGCTCGGCGATGTGCCAGGCAACGCTTTTGCGATTGGCCACCCCAGTGACCAGGACAGTTTTACCAGCAAGTTGTAGGAAATCGGTCGGCATGGCGTCGCTCCCAGTCCTTGCGGCGAGGGAGGGCTAGGGGAGGGGGGGAACTCGCAGGACGCGGTGTGTGGAACGAATCGCCCAGCCTAGCATCCCGGACAGCATCACAACACCGCCGGCGATGGTCCAGACAAGTAGGTCGACAGTAATGAGATCAAACAATAATACATGTTCGATACCAAGGAATGGTTGAACCAGATAGACCTTGTATGCATATCCGCATGCAAAGAGCGGCACAGCCATGCTCCCACCCCAGATACAAATGCGATGCCACGTAGAGCTCCGACGGGTGCTCCACCCGAGCACCATTCCACCAACGATCGACAGCAGGAAAAACAGAAGGTGAAACAGTCCTTCTCCATGCTGAAGCGTGAGCAATCCCGGTAGATTGAACCAAGTGCAGAGCACTGCCAGAACGTGTAGCCCAATCCAGCCTGAGATCGCTCCCCAAGCGATGGTGTAAATGGTTACCAAGCCGCCATAAACGCATTTGGTAGGACACCGCCCTGGCGGGGCAGAAACCTCAGGCGTTGGCAATGTGTTTGACGCCGCGTAGGGATTGTTGTCCATCGCCGATGTCGTCGTGGATTCACAAAGTAGAACGCGCAACAACCCGAAGCCGAGTAGGCGATGCGGACATCGTCTTCGGCTTCGGGCAGATTGTGCGAGGAGCGTAGCGCTCGATGGCCATCCGCGCGACGAGACGTCGCAGGCGGCTACTGCTTGCTCTCGATTTCCTCGAGCAGCTTGGCGCTTTCGTCTTTATCGAGTTCGCGGACCCAGATGTTGCGGAAACGGGTTTCGCTGCCATGGGTTTGCAGTTGGATGCGTCCTTCGGCTGGCACGGGCTTGCTGCGATCGTAGTAGTTTTCGAGCAGCACGTCGTCGACCACCAACTGGTCGTTCAGCACCACCTTTACGTACGGGCCGACCATGCGGACGTACATGCGATTCCACTCGCCGCACGGCTTGTCGGCTTTCATCAGCGGCCACTTCTCGGCCTTTTGGTTGTTCCACAAGGCTCCGGAACCTTTGTCGGAGCCATGCACGTGGGCGGCTTCGTTCTCAGGATCCCAGATCTGAATCTGTGGGCAGTCGCGCAGGTAGATGCCGCTGTCGCCCTTGGGGGCCAGATTCCAATCGATGTACATCTCGAAATCGCCGTACTTCTTGTCGGTCACCAAATGCGGCCCGTGGCCATCGGAGACGATCTGGTCGCCATCGATGCTCCAGTGCTCCGGCACCTGGCTATCCCACTCCGCTTGCTGCTTCTCGGTGATCTTTTCCGGATCGATCGTGGTGCCGCCAACCCAGCCTTCGAGGTCCTTGCCTTCGAACAACGAGGTAAAGCCCTCGGGCATGGTTTCGGGAGTCTCGGCCAAAGCGGTGGTAGCAACGGCAAGCATCAACAGGCTTAGCAAATAACGCATGACGTACCTCATTGTGGTGGATTGGTCAGGGTGCAGGCGAACTCGAATCGACAGGCGAGCTTGCCACTCGTGACGTTGGTAACTTTTGCTTTCAGGAAAAACGCATCGGCTAGCCGCTCGGTCAATTCGACTTCGATGTTGACCTCGCTGTTCGGCAGAACCATATCGCGAAACTGAACGTTGTTGGCCCGCGTGGCCACGGGCACCGCCCCCGGCTTGTCGGCAGCGTGCTTAGATAATAACACGGCGCCGGCCTGCATGCTCGCTTCGCACAAAATTACGCCAGGGGTGATCGGATAGTCGGGGTAGTGCCCGGCGTACCAGAACTCCGCGCCAGAGAATTTCTTCCGGCAAACAATACGGTTCTCCTCTTGCTCCACGATCTCGTCGATCAGCAAAAACGGCTCACGATGCGGAATAGCGGCTTTGATTTGTTCTAGCGACATGATTCTCGGTTAAGCGCGGAGGGACTCAGGCTCGTTTCGCCCGCAGGCAATGGCCCGGCAAGCCAACGAATGAGCTGGGAGAAAACAAAGGGGGCCCGGGAAGGCAATACGGTAGGGCCCCCTAGTGTAAGCCCGGACCGACTTGGCGGCTATCGGGGATTTGGAAAACCGCTGATGACCGCTGAAAG
Organism: Aeoliella mucimassa; assembly: GCF_007748035.1. Lineage (NCBI taxonomy): Bacteria > Pseudomonadati > Planctomycetota > Planctomycetia > Pirellulales > Lacipirellulaceae > Aeoliella > Aeoliella mucimassa. The sequence goes on along the minus strand of NZ_CP036278.1, from coordinate 4,124,940 downwards.
ACGCGGATCGATTCGATTGGCGAAGATCAGCGTCGATTCGTGTTCCCTCATCGCACCCTACTCCGGCACGTCGACGTACTCATGGCACTTGGGGCAGGTCTCGGTCTTGCCGCGGCGCTCGCCGGGGAAGGTGATTTGTGCGCCGCAGTCTTCGCACTCGAAAGTAATGTCGCCAAGGTCTTGTTTTGCACTCTCTGTTAACTGCACACTCTCGAGCAGCGTGGTTGCGGCCTCAAGCTGTTCGTGGGGTACTAACAGTTTGACACCACCCAGTGCATTCGACCAAAGCCAGTTCACACCGACCGATGCTTCGTTCTCCAGAAAGCAGTCGATCCCCTCCTGCTGCAAAACAGCCTGGCACAACTGGGCTTCGGCAATCGTCGAATACGACGTTAACTTCACCAAGCGTTCTTCGCCAAACTCCCCGGACTGCGAGTCCGACTCCGATTCAGAGTAGTCACTATCCGCCCGCGTCTCAGGCGACTTGTAGGGATTCTCGTCGTTCATGCTTTATGGGCAGTGGAGTTGTGGGAACACTAATCCTCGCTAATCGACACTAGGTCGTGTTGACATTTATGTAGCGTAGATTTTGTCGAAATGGTATCACGGTGTCGTCCCCTACCTGCTCATGGAGGAGCGAATAGATGCGACGGCACGAACTGACAGACGAACAATGGTTGAAGATTCGAGGCCATTTGCCTGGCAAATCCGGCGATCCCGGTCGAACCGCGGCGAGCAATCGTCGGTTCGTGAACGCGGTGTTGTGGATCGCCCGCACAGGCGCGCCGTGGCGCGATCTTCCCACTCGCTTTGGCCCTTGGAATTCGGTATTTCAGCGTTTCAATCGATGGTGCAAGCGTGGCGTCTGGCGGCAAGTCTTGGAGACTCTGGGCGAAGAGCCCGACTTGGAGCACTTGCTACTCGACTCGACAACGGTCCGAGCCCATCAACACGCAGCGGGCGTAAAAGGGGGCTCGGTGGCGAAGCCATGGGCCGCTCGCGCGGAGGTTGGGGAACGAAAGTCCACGCCGCGGTAACGGGCGATGGCCGCCCGGTTCGTCTGACTTTGACGGGTGGCAACCGACACGACATGCACCAAGCAGAAACGCTGCTGGAAGGACTAACTCCCGAATACGTCGTCGCCGACAAAGGGTATGATTGCCATTGGTTTCGCGATCAGATTCGTCGCCAAGGCGCGAAGCCGGTGATTCCGACTCGCCGTGGGTTTCGACAGAAAAGGTACGATCGCACACGCTATAAACTCCGAAATGTCGTGGAGCGGTTCTTCAACCGGTTAAAACACTACCGTAGGGTCGCTACACGATACGATAAAACTGATCGAAACTACGATGGATTCCTCTGCCTGGCGTCACTCATGATCAGCTTGGCATGAATGTCAACACGACCTAGTGTTCCCAACTTCCAACCCCCAACAGCCAACCTCCAACTCAAACTACTCCTTGGCCAGTTCCTGCTCCACCTCGGCAGTCGATCGCGAGTTGCAGTTCATCAGCTGGTTGTCGACTTCGTTGGCGACGATCACGCCGTAGTTCATGGCGCCGAGCCAGCCGCTCATGATGATGCCGACACTCCCCGCGTGGTACAGGCCGGAGATTTGCTGCGGCAGCGCGCGGCTCACCGCCAGGCCTTCGAACTTGGTGCCGAAGCTCGCCCCCGCCAGGTGGGCGGTATAGTGCTTGAACGTCACTGGCGTCGACGCTTCGACGTGTACCACTCGCTCGCGGACGTTCGGTACGTAGGCCTCCAGGGCGTCGAGCGTCGTCTCGCAGAGGTCCTGCTTGCTCGCTTCGTACTCTTCCTTCGGCAGGTTCGCCCAGTCGTCGAAGTTGGCGTTCGTGCTGCTCACGATCATGCACCGCGGCGGGGCGTCGGGGCGGGTCTTCGGGTAGTAGAACGAGTAAGTGCGGCTCGTGATGTCGCGCGACAGCAAGGCCTCGGTGCGGAAGTACGGCGCGGTGCTGCTGAACAGCAGGTCGCCGAGCTCCTTCACGTCGAGCCGATCGTCTTCCTTCAGGGCCATGTACACCTGCGTGCTGCTATTGTTGAGCCGCACCGCGCGGGCGTCGTCGATGAAGTTCTTGTCGAACTTCTCCTCGCCTACCAGGTTGAAGATGGTCGCCTTCAGGTTGGCGTTCGACACCACCGCGTCGCAATCGATGGTGTGCGTCGCTCCCTTGGCGTCGACTTCCACCGAGGCGATCGCGCCGTGGTTGAGGTTGATCTTCTTCACGTCGCAGTTAATGGCGATGGTGACTCCGTTGTTCTTGAGTTCCTGCTCCATCAGGCCGATCAGTCGGTCGGTACCACCCTGGAACGTGAACACCCCCTTCGACATGAAGTTGCTGAACACGATGCCGTAGCTAATGGCCGGGTCTTCGAGCGTGGAACCATTCGCGTAGGTAATCGGCTCCATCAGCAGCCGAATCACGTCTTCGCGGCCGGGGAAGAACTCGTCGAACAGCTCCCGCGTGGTGGTCGCCTGGTCGTCGTAGAAGTTCATGCCGCGGGCCTTGTCGAAGAAGGCGTGCACCCGCTCCGGCGCGACGTTGAACTTCTCGATCAGTTGATTCGTGAAGTCCTCTCGAGTGAACGAGGTCCACAGCGAGAACATCGGATTGTCGAACCGTACGCCGTCGAGCTGCACGATGGAGTCGGCGATTTCCTTCGACCAGTACCGCCGGCAACTCTTCACCATGCCATAGGGGAACCCGTGCAACGAGACATCGAAAATGTGTCCGCCAGGGCGCTTGAACCACGTGGCCATGCCGCCAAGCTTGTAGTGCTGTTCGAGCAGCAGCACAGAGCGACCCTGCCGGGCGAGGATGTTGGCCGCGGTAAGCCCGGCCAGGCCGGCACCAATCACAACGACGTCGTAGCGCGATTTCGCGTCTTTGAGAAAGTCTTTAGGCAACGGAGGGATGGGGGGTCAGGGGTCGGGGAGCTGGAAAGACCCGTTAGTCTAACAATTTGGGGGAGTTTGCTCGACGGGGGCCAAAAACCAAGCAAAACCGGCCAAAAACCCTCGTTCTTAATATTCAAGCACTACCGACACCTTGCTGCCTGGGTTCTCGGACGATTCGACTCCAGAAGCTTCCTGGCAACTTAATTCCAGTAGCGAGAAGGGGTGGTACCTTTCGCTAGTTGCGGTGATTCTCTCTCCGGCCACCTGCACCTCGAAGCGATCATCGAGCAGCGCCTGCGTGAATTCCTCAGTTAGCCAAGTGTCGATTATCTTCGTCTCTAAGTGGCCCAGTTTATGTTCGGTTAGCATTAGCTCCACTTGGGGTATGCCTACCTGTTTGGAGACCTGCACGACCAATTCTCCTCGAAACGGCTTGGAGGCATCGAGTTGGATAATATCGTTCGACGCTCGTTCGTTCGTCGTGGGGGCGGCCTTTAAGCGTAATGCGACCGTGCCTTTCGTAGCCGGAACGTAAATTTGCCATTTCCACCGCCAAGGACGATAACTTTCCACGCAGGTAGCATGAAGCAGGCTGGGATCCGTGATAGTGAGTGTCGGAGGCTCCTGACTCACCAGCCCTGCGGAGTTACCTGGCGGAAGAACCGCGGTAGCCACAAGCAGCACGAGAGCGAACCCAGCGACCACAAGCGTTGCGATCAGCAGTCGCGAGCGGAGTGATTGTTGCTTTTCGAGATGGAGTGCAGCGTCTGTCATGACGAATGGTTCCGATTTTCGAGGTAATACTCATACTCGCGTCGCAGGTACATCCGGTAATCCATTGTTTCCTTTCCTAGCCGGCGAGCCACGCCTCGCCGGAATTGGCAGAGTGGACTCTTCCAGCTCTTAAGAAGAGAAGAGCCTACTCCAGCCCATCAGTGCATATATTCGACGGCCGTGGGTCGACATAGTAGATGCCTAGCCTCTCAAGCCATGCCATCGCTGCAGCGACAGACTCCCAATGACTGTCAAAACGCTCCTGCCATTCTTCGTAAGCATTTGTTCTTATCTGTTGGTCATTCCAGTATATCGGTGGAATATCGAGATACACCTTCCCAAAGTCGAGTATGTATGGAGGCTCGACGATTTCTAACTCGATAATCATTAGATCGTCGTCATGGTTTAACAATCGCGGGAGGGCGAATTCTCCCACGGAGTTCACGTTTGCTTCCCTGAGCCGAAGGTAACTATCTCGCTCGACTTGATAGTTGTATTCGTGATGAATTGCTTTGATTGCCGTTTCCCGCGATCTCCATACCGTTCCGTCGCTGCCATATCCCAGCTTTTTGTGTTCTGCTACAATTCTGTTGTGAGTCCGAGCATATAGTTTTACCCGCTCAAACAACTTTGAGTCATCTAAGAACATGCCAGTTACCAGTGGATATTCATCGTCGGTTACGTTACGGCTAATTGTCGGTGACCGGGAGATCCCCCTGTCTCATGTTGGACCAAGCGAGGTTATCGTTCGCGGCGATTGCGACCCCATATCTCCCTGCAATGCGAAGCTGGTAGTTATTGTAGACGGCAAGAAAGTGTCGAAGAGAATTTTTCTTCCCTTTGGAATTCCTTGCGCTGGGGAGCGAGTGAAGTATCTCTAGGGGTCGTTTACGACGTACCAAAACTAAACGCAAAGCGGCCATGCAATTAGTAGCACCCCTAGCTGGAGAGCCACGTCTCTCTGGGGTTGATCCTCAGCATCTACTTCTGCTCGGTAATTCGCAGCCAAATCAAAATGCCGGGGCCCTCTCCCAGGAGATTCGTACCACCGCCGCTGCTAGGCGCGTAACTTCGTCGCATTAAAATAAACGGTTTGTCGGCGTCACAAGTAACCGTAGTCGCCCAAACCCCCTGGGAAGACCACCCAGTCGTATCACGTATTGCCGCTAGGTCGTCATCCGATAGTTTCACGAAGGAACTGTTCCCGCCTAATTGGTGCCCCAGTACCCACTGGCCGTACAAATCTTGGTAAACTCGGACCGTAAAGAGCAATTCCTCGCCACCTTCTTGAGAGAACCCAACCCCTTTTTCTGGCAGAGGGTCCGTTGCGGCTGGTATCGTGCCAGCCATGGCTTTGTGCCAAACAACACCCGAGCCCTCCGGTATCCACACCTTCCACTTCCAAACCAACGGGCTCTCGGTTTCCACTTGAATCGCATGGATCTTGGTCGGATCATCAATCGTCAAATACCCCGCTTCGTCGTGGAGTCGCTGGACTTCGGCTCGCAACGGGATGATTTCCAACGTTAGCAGTGCAATCGCCAAGGCCATCCCAACGAACGTGGTGGCCAGCATCAACGTGCGGAGCGAATATCTCGTGCGGCGTTTGGGGGTATCGTCCATCGAGGGGGCGTCGGCTGGGGAGGCTTGGGGAGGCATCCGCCTATTATGCGTCGGCCTTGGCTAGCGGGATAGTGCAATCGGGGGAATCGAGGGATCGACAAGTTTATGGTTGAAATTGGCCACCTGTTCTGGTGTAATGTACGTGGGTACATGTGTTGATGGCCCCGCTCGATTGCGAGTGAAACTGAAAAGAGTCGTGTTCGATGGAGTCGTGATGATGGTATCGCTGTCGAGGTGCGTTGTTTGTTTTTGAATGAGTAAAGTCGATTCCCTTATTTATGGATCGAGTCTTTTGTTGTGCCCCCAGGGGGCATTTGGAGTTTTGAGTTTCGTGAATTGCGATAGTTGCAAGTCGAAACAATCAAGGGAGTTACAGAGAATGGTCATGACGTAAGAAAAGCCCCCACCAATCGATTTTCCGGCAAAGTGGGGACAAAATAACGCCCGTGAAACGAACGAGTCGTCACGCCTGCGCGACAGCACGGGTGGGCGGTTTCGACAAACTTGCGGATTCACGCCCAAGAACACTCCGGTTTTGGCGAACAAACATCCGCCTGAGGGGCGAGATAGCGATCCACCCCTCAGATTTGCCTGATTTTCAGAAGCTGGGGTGATATAGTAGCAGAAACTCATCGCGCGATGCCGAAAGGGCTCGCTTGGAAATTCCTACCTACTTTTTCCCTCCGAGTAACATGACAAACAACACTTGCTTCACTCGATTTCATTTGTGTTCCGCGCTCGCGGTGCTGGCCTGCGTTGTAGGTTCGCCTAACCTGGCGTCGGCCGAAAGTGCGGATGCCGCGCCGAGCGATTCGCCGACCGTGGCGATCATCAACGACGAAGGTCCCGTTGGGCTTGAGAAGCCGAGCGATCCGATCACCATGTGTGGCGATGTGAAGCTCGGCGAGAACAAGTCGAAGCTCGTCGCCGAGCCCGGCCAAGGCGTGGTGGCCGCCCTGAAGAAGCTGCCTTACGATCAAACGAAGCCGCTGTTGAGCAAGCAGAAGTTTGGCGACTGCAAGGTGGAGCTCGAGTTCGTGATTGCCGGCGGATCGAACTCAGGCGTCAAGCTGCAGTCGCGTTACGAGATTCAGCTGTACGACAGTCATGGCAAAGAGAACCCCGGCGGCGCCGACTGCGGTGGCGTTTATCCTCACTGGAGTTACCATACCGGCAAGCCTGGTTTTCAATACACCGACAAAGGTTCGCCTCCCGCGGTGAATGCGGCGCTACCGGCCGGCGAATGGCAAAAGCTCGAGATCACGTTCCGCGCCCCGCGGTTCGACGAGTCGGGCAAGAAGACCGAGAACGCCCGGTTCGAATTGGTCATGCTCAATGGCAAGGAGGTGCAGCGCGATTTCGAGCTGGAGTCGCCGACCGGAACGATCGACAATCCACTGAAGGAAGTCGCCGAAGCCCCGCTGTTTCTGCAGGTCGATCACGGCGCGGTCGCCTTCCGTAACGTCACGGTAACACCGCTGGAGAAATAACCCGCTGCCCTGGCGGCAGTCGATCCCAACCCCCATTCGATTCGTATGCTCGACTCTCAACCTACTTCGCGCTCGTTTCGCTTCTCGCTACTGACGCTGGTGCTGCTGACCACGATCGTAGCGCTCGGTATCGCAGTCGCGCAGCTCTACTGGGAGGTTGCTCCCTTGCGAGACGAGGTCAAGCGATTGCGGGCCGAGGTCGGCGAACTCGACATTACCGACAAGACCAAGGTGCACGCGGTTGGAGTGGTGACCGACAACCAGCTGCGTTGGAAATGGCGGGTGTGGGTGCCCGAGGGAGCGAACTACGTCGCCCGGGGATTTGGTGAGGATATTCCCGCGCAAGGGTATCCCGACACCGGCGCGACCATCACACTCAGCCAACCAGGGGAGCACGTGCTGGAATGGGGGATTGAGTACGATCCGAGAAGCGAACGTTGGGAGGGCCGTCTGAAAGTGAGGGGCTCGAGCGCCGGAAGCGACCCGCAGCCGTGGGTCGATTGGAGTAGCCGCTCGACGTCCAGCAGTGGTGTCGGGACCAGGACTACGCGGGTGTATGATGCTGGCGAGCGGGTGGAGCTGATGAGGTTGCGCTGTACGAACGACGACAACACGCCAGCTTCGCCCGATGATCCGGTACCGGGCTTCTTGATTTGGATCGAACCGCAATGACCAGTCTAGCCGACGCTGTAAGTCCGCCCGACGACAAACGCCCACGGAGGTTGTTTCGGTTTTCGCTGCTCACGATGGTGCTGCTCACCACCATCATTGGGCTGGTGATCACGGTCGTGCTGCAGCAGGCCAAACTCGCTCCGATGGAAGCGGAAAACAAGAGGATGCGCAACGAGCTAGGCATCTTCAAAATTGAGGACCCGGAGAAGATCCATGTAATCCGTGTACCGACCGAAGACAACGCTCCGCGAAAATACCGCGTTTACCTCCCGCCAGGGCGGAAGTACGTGCGGTGCTATCGCGGGTACGATATTCCTGAGCAGGAGATTCCCGAACAGACAAACATCGAAGTCCTCGAGCCAGGCAACTATTTGTTTACGGTCAAGGCCGAGCGATTTGTCAACAAGGAAACCGGTGAGCCAGAGCCAATCGCCATATTTCGGATACGCTCCGAGTCGACCGACCAAGAGCCATTCGGCAATTCGAGTGCGACGGTCTCCATTAGCGAACGTGGTGTTGACTGGATCGTGAATGAGGAAACTGGCAATATGGCTTACAGCTGGCAGGAGCCAGGTCGCGATTTAGAGCTGCACGACGCTACCGAGCCGCTAGTGCTCTACCGCGCCCGGGCGAACAAGGTAAAGGTGCTTGGCCGCAGGGCGGATGGCCATGTAAATAGTTGGTCGAGTGAAATGATTCCAGGCGAGACCGAAGGCTTCATGATGTGGGTCGAGCCCGAGCAACGCAGGGCACAGCCATGATCGCTTGCTTGGTTACTGCTCGAACCCGGTTTTCGCCTGGCGGTCGCGCTCGTGCCGTGTGCGGGCGGGGTCGAGGTACGTGCCCGCCTGTACTGGTTGGTGGGCCGCACTGGCGTAGCCGGCTAGCTTGGCAACCACCTCAGGGTGATCGCTCGCGAGGTTTTTTGTTTCGCCGGGGTCGGCGCTCAGGTCGAACAACTGCCAAGCCGCGCGAGGTTTGGGGCGAATCACTTTCCACTTGCCTGCAATTACCGCCGTCTGCTGGCGATACTCCCAGTAGAGGTACTCGCGCTGCTGCTGAGCCGAAGCGTCGCTGCCGAGCAGCGTGGGGGCGATCGAAATGCCATCCAGATCACCCGGCGGAGTCGCGCCGGTTAGGTCGGCTAGTGTGGGGAATAAATCGGGATGGTAGAACGCAAGATCGCTCTCACTGCCTGGTGCAATGTGCCCCGGCCAGGCAACCACGAAGGGGATTCTCAACCCACCTTCGAAGAGATTGCGTTTCCCGCCGCGAAAGCCGAGTTGAGTTCGCGGATCGACGTTTGGACCAAGATAACCACGGGGGTGCTCACGGTCTTTGAAGCGGTCTTCGCCGCCGTTGTCGCCGGTAAAGAAAACGATGGTATTGTCCTGCAAGTTTAACTCAGTCAGCAACTGACGCAGCTCGCCGAGGTTGTTATCGATCATGGTGACCATGGCCGCGTAATTCTTTACGTCTTGCGGCACGCTCGGGTCGTCGATCCAGGAATAGCCAGCGTACTGCTGCCAGGCTGGGTCGTCGGAAGGAATATCGTACAAACCGTGTGGAGGAGTGATTGGTAAATAGCAGAAGAAAGGCTCGTCGCGATGGTCGCGGATGAACTTCTTGGCTTCGTCCATGATGCGATAGTGCGAATAGGTTTCGCCTTGCCGGCCGCCGTTATTGCCTGCCAGCGGAACCTCTTCGCTGTTGCAAATCAGGTAGGGCGGGTAATAACTGTGGGCGTGCACTTGGTCGTAGTAGCCGAAGAACGTGTCGAAGCCATGCTTCTCGGGAACGCCGGTAGAATCGCGACCGCCGCAGCCCCATTTGCCAAACCCGCCGGTCGCGTAACCTCGCTCACGCAGCATGGAAGCGATCGTCGGCTCCTCGGCCCGCAGCGGAGTGCCGCCATCGTTGGCGCGAACCGAAGCATGCCCCATATGCTTACCGGTGAGCAAAGCACACCTCAGCGGAGCACACACCGGCGCACCCGCCCGGGCGTGGGTGAAGCGGATGCCCTCGGCCGCCAGGCGATCGATCTCCGGCGTGTGGATTTTGGGATGCCCCATGTGCGAGAGTTCGTAGTACGCCAGCTCGTCGGCCATCAAGTACACGATGTTCGGCGGCCGTTCCGGCGATACCGTATCGGCGGCCAGAGTCGCGTTGCTCGGCATCAATCCGAGAACCACAGCGAACAGCAAAAGCAGGCGTTTCATCTGGGGAACCTTCTATCATTCCATGGTTTGTACCGACGACTCAGCCAGGGCATTCCCTTTAACGTGACCCCGCGACGTGCACCGGTCAACCACATGGTGCGTGGGGATCGGCTTGTGAAGCGTCTACGGTTTGGCGAACGGGTTGCCGCTATGGTATTCTAAAAAGCGTGTTGCTACTCCCTTTCTCAAGGACTGAATAACGATGAAATCAAAGCTCTGTGCTCTGCTATTGGCCGTGCTGCCTGCTTCGTTCACTTTGGCTAGCGACTACGTGGTGGTCGTCTCGCAGGCGACGTCCGACGATGCCGCTTGGAAGCAAGTGGTCGATACCCTGGTAGAGAAGCACGAAGCGACGGTTGTGACTTACACTGATAGCTTGGAGCAAGCCAAGGCGACCCTGGTCGAGTCGCACCCACGCTACACCTGCTTCGTCGCACAGTCGAAGGAAGCGACCAAGGAGTTTGTCGCCGCAGTGCATCAGCTTACTCGCGAGTACGACGACGATCCCTACACCGACACCCGTTGGGGCATTCTCACCGGGTACGATGCCGACTCGGCGCTGGCCATTGCCAAAACCACCGAGCCGTTGGTGATTCGCAAGGTTGCGTCCGGCACGGAAGTCGCGCTCGAGATGTGTCACGAAGGCAAATGTTTCGACGAACTGGTTAAAGGCAAGCTGGTCGTTAAGCAGCCCGATGGCGAAGCCGAGCTGACCGAAGGTCCGGCCGACTCGACCAAGGCACTTGTCGACACCCTGAACGACTACCAGCCCGATCTGTTTGTTACCTCCGGGCATGCGACCGAGCGAAATTGGCAAATTGGTTTTCGTTATCAAAACGGGTACTTTCTCTCCAAGGCAGGGCAGATGGTCGGCCGCGACACCGCTGGCGATATCCACGAAGTCGACTCGCCGAACGTGAAGGTCTACCTGCCGATCGGCAACTGCCTAATGGGCAATATCGACGGACCTGATGCCATGGCGCTGGCCTGGATGAACGATGCCGGCGTGCGGCAGATGATTGGTTACACGGTTCCTACCTGGTTTGGGTATGCGGGATGGGGATGTTTGGATTACTTTGTCGAGCAGCCTGGGCGATACACGTTTAACGAGGCGTTTCTCGCCAACCAGCTGGCGCTGGTGCATAAGCTCGAAACCACCAACGAGGATCGTCGTGGGTTGGAGTACGATCGCGACACCTTGGCCTTCTACGGCGACCCAGCCTGGGAAGCTCGCATGCAGTCGGCCGATTGTGCGTACGATCAGCAGCTCACTGTCGATGGCGACGTCTACACGCTTCGCATCACCCCTGCTCGCGGTGCGAAGTCGTTCGAGCCGGTCAACACCAACGGTTCACAGCGCGGCTACCGCCCGATCATCGCGTTCCTCCCTGAGCGGATGCAGGAAGCCACGGTGCTCACGGGGGCGGATCTCAACCCGGTCGTGACCGATGATTTCGTGCTGGTGCCCAATCCACGGACCGTGGAAGAAGGTCGTGTGTATGAGGTAGTATTCAAGGCTAAACCAGTTACTCCTTAATGGTTACTTGGTGATTTTGATCACGGTAAAGTAGTCGTCCTCAGGTTCGACGCGTGGGATCAATACGTCGAGGTGTCCTCCCACTTTGCCGGTCTCGATTCCCTCGACCGACGCGCCGGTCGAGAGTTGTGTTACTTGTACGTTGTCGCCAAACGACTCCGGCAATCGCACCTTAAGCGGCGACCGTTGGGGCCACGACTGGACATGCAGGTAGTACTGCGATCCATTCGACGATTTGGTTGCGTACGCGGTGCCGCCGCTCGGCAGGTCGACCTCAGGTGCCGGCACGGTACCGTAGATCGCCTGCGCATTGGCATTGGTCCAGTGTCCGATCTTCTGCAGTAGCACCTGTTGAGGACGCGGGAATTCGCCCTGGTCGTTGGGACCGATGTTCAAGGTGAAGTCACCACCCTTGCTAACCGAGTCGACCAGGTTGCGAACAAGCGTGTCGGGGCGGCGGTAGTTGTCGGCTCCTTTCATCCATCCCCAGCTATCATCGGCGGTGCAGGTCATCACGACCTCGAAGTATCGTTCCTGCAGCGAACCTTTCAGTTGATTTTCGGGAGTGCCATAGTCGCCGTGGTCCGACTCAACTCCGATGCCGCAGCGGTCGTTCACCAGAATGTTCGGTTGCAGTTCGCGGACGAAGTTATACAGCTCTCGGGCGTGAGGGGTATCGGTCGACCACTGATCTTCGACGTACCACCAATTGTCGAACCACAATAAATCGACGTCTCCATAGTTGGTCAAAAGTTCTTTGAGTTGCGCCTTCATGTACTGGCCATAATTGGCGTATTGATCGTCCATCACCTCTTTAGCCGACCAATCGCCAATGGAGTAGTACAAGCAGAGGTGCATGTCCTGCTTACGACATGCCTCGGCAAGCTCCTTAACGATGTCTCGACCGAAGGGGGTGGAGTCCACCACATCAAACGTGGTGGTCTTCGTGTCGAACATGCAGAACCCGTCGTGATGCTTGGTCGTAAAGATCACGTACCGCATGCCTGCCTGTTTCATCTGGCTCACCCATTCGTCCGCATCGAAGCCGGTGGGATTGAACTTGGAGGCCACGTTCTTCAGGTATTCGTCGGGCGAGATCACCGCGCGTCGTTCCCCAAGTCCCATGATCTGCTCGGCCGGGCGGTAAGGTCCTTTACCTTGGTAGTAGCCTCCTAGTTCGGAGTAGACACCAAAGTGAATAATGGCTCCGAACTTTGCATCGCGGAACCACTGACACCGGGCGTCGCCCGCACTGCAACCGCGGTTCGCCCAGAAGTCGTTTTCGGAAACCTGCAGCGTGGGAGTTGGATCTGTAGCGGTCTGCTGCGCGAAGCTGTTGCTCCAGCCCATGCTGAATGACATCAGGGTAAACAATACGAGGATTCCAGACCGTTTCATGCTGCTATTCTCAAAGGACTGCGGGAGTTCGATATCAATAGGCTCGGCTGTGTGATGCCGGAGCAAACCATCATCATGCACGGTCTGGCTTGCCATTTCAATGGAATGCTATTGAGTCACCATATCAGGCCCAATTCTCCTATTTCTGAGTGTTAATAACCTGTCGGTCGTATAAACAAAACACAACAAACACGTTCCCGCACTACGTAGCACGGGAACGTGTTATTAGTTGGCGCCTTGCCCCTCTCGTGACTCCCTCCCGGGGGAGAGAGAGTGGTCGAGGTTATTGATGCGCCACGCGGTGGATCTCTTGAGCCAAGGCTTGCATCAGGTGCACGTGGTTCAGCAGTTCGTTGCCGGTGGGAATCGGCGAGTAAACCTGGGGAACTTGCTGCACGCGTTGGTTTGGCGGAGGTGGCAACGTGCCGTTGCGGAAGGAGTGCACCGTACGGTTGCGAGTGTACCCCTTGCTGAACGTGACCTGGCTGCTGTTACCAATGCGTAGGGTCACGCTGGTGCCAGGCTGCGGGATATTCGTGCGATAGTGCGGTTGGTTGATCGGCACGAACGCCGGTCGTTTGGTGCGGTTGTAGCGATTCATGTCTTCGACCGCTTCGTGAACGTCTTTGTCGAGGTCTTCGATATCTTCCAGCACGTCTTCGGCACGCTTGGCAACGCAGTCCCATCGACGGGGATCACGAATCGCGTCGTGCAACGCTTTGTTCAGATCCTCCAATTCGTCCATCACGTCTTCGAGTTCGTCGAGCACTTCATTGCGGTCATGGCGATCGCTGATCATGGTGCGAGCGTCGTACGCAAGCGCGTTCGCTTCGCGACCGAGTTCCACTGACATCGAGAAGGCTTCCGACGCGGGATTCTGATAGTAGTACGACGTTTGAGCTTTCGCGGCCGAAGGCCAGGCCAACGCGGCAACAGCTAGAGTCCAAAGCAACATTTCCAGGCGGGTCATCGTGGGGCACCTTTCGTGGCGAGTGCGGGATGCGGGTGACTTCATGTTCTCGCGAGCCGTGGATCGATCGAAGTGCGACCGACCTCGTGGCTCGATTTCCTAGTAATGCAGCTGGTGTGCCAAAGTGAAAAACCCCGAGTTTCTGGCGATTGGCTCTTTGGGGGTGTCGTCGGAATGATGGCGCAGTGATCCGAAACGCGACGCGCAGTGCTTTGCACTCTTTTATCCAACCGATGGGGTTAGAACCCTCGCCTTCAGGCGAAACCTTCAGGTTCATATACTACTAGGATGGATAGTTACCGGACTGGGGCACATTGCCGCTTTATTTTGAAATGCCATTTCGTTTGGGGCGAGAAGTTACAGTAGGTGAGGAACTCGCGAAAGCTTCTGATGGAGTTCCAGCATCTGCAAAAGCAGTACTGGGGGCGTCATTTGTGGGCCCGCGGGTACTTTGTGGCGTCTAGCGGAAGTGTGACTGAGGAAGCGATTACCGCGTATATCCAGGGTCAGCGGGGAACGGAGCCCAAAGACGGGGAAGATAACTTCCGCGTAACGCCTTCGTGAGTGAAGGACTTCAGTCCGTAGCTCACGAACTCTTTCCAAACCTACCGGCTTCCAGCCGGTAGTAGTTCAGTTTTGCCCCCACTTTGCCGAAAAACGATCGGTGGGGGCAATTCTTACGTCGACCCTGGTGGTCGTAACTTGCTCCTGCAAAACAGTTTGCGGTAGGGGGAAGTGTCGCAAGTGAAAACTTCAATTGCCCCCTGGGGGCACAACGATGGCTCTAGCAGGTGGTGCATTCCTTCGGATTGGGGAATGCTGAGTGCAAAGGTCACGATTGGTGTTGGTGGTCATGTGTATATTAGACCGCACTAGGTGGCCAATTGCTATCGCAAAGTTCCCGATTGCTAAACAATGCGGAAGTGCGCTCTTTGTTTGTCGAAGAGCCCAACCTGCCGAAGAATCAGATGTATTAGAGAGCCCGATGTGTCGGAGGGGCCTTTGTGTCGATGAGATAGTCGACGGGGTTGCCGCATTGGAAGGCTTCTCCGATAATTCGGAGCTAGCACTCCTCTTGTTTCGCCCAGAAACAGCACCTCGCCGATGTTGGGCCAGTTAGATCAGTTAGGAAAAGGATTTTACCATGCCACGCCAACGAGTTTACGACAACGCCGCTCAGTGCATTGGCGATACTCCGATGATCAAAATCAATCGCTTGGTTCCTGCCGACCATGCGACCGTGTTCGCCAAGTGCGAGTTTTTCCAACCCCTCAACAGCGTGAAAGATCGTATCGGCGCAGCCATGATCGAAGCCGGCGAGCGCAATGGCAAGATCACCGCTGGCACCCATATTATTGAGCCCACCAGTGGCAACACCGGCATCGCCCTGGCTTTTGTCTGTGCAGCTAAGGGCTACAAGTTGACGCTCACCATGCCCGAGAGCATGTCGATGGAACGCCGAGTGCTGTTGCGGGCGCTGGGTGCCAGTTTGGAACTGACTCCCGCCGCCGATGGCATGAAGGGGGCCATTAGCCGGGCGCAGCAACTGGTAGAGCAGGGCGAGAACACGTTCATGCCGCAGCAGTTCGAGAATCCAGCCAACCCGGCGATTCACGAAGCGACCACCGGCCCGGAGATTTGGGAAGACTCGGGCCACGACATCGACGTGATCGTCGCCGGCGTCGGCACCGGTGGCACCATCACTGGTACCTCGCGTTACCTGAAGAAGATGAATCCCGAATTCAAGGCGATTGCCGTGGAGCCGGTCGATTCGCCTGTGATCTCGGGTGGTCAGCCTGGCTCGCACAAGATTCAAGGCATCGGTGCCGGATTCATCCCAGGCAACCTCGATACTTCGCTCATCGACGAAGTGATTACCGTCAGCAACGAAGAGGCCTTCCAGTGGTCGCGTCGTCTGGCGAAGGAAGAGGGCATCATGGCGGGCATCTCCAGCGGCGCTAACATGTGTGCGGCGGCCAAGATTGCCGCCAAGCCCGAGTACAAAGGCAAACGCATCGTCACCATCATGTGCAGCCTGGGCGAGCGGTACCTGTCGACCCCGCTGTTCGAAGGCCTGGCCGGTTAGTAGTCGGTCGCGGACAACCGATTTTGCCCACCAACGTAGGAGCACGGCCTGGGCCGACTTTGTTCGGCAAGGCCGTGGCCCTGCGGAAAAAGGGGAGTTTCGGGTCGCCTTCGCCCGGCTTGGGCTGTTGGTGGAGTTCGGCAGGTGACTTATACTATTGGCATGTCGAACAACAGCCTACCTATTGTTACCCGCCCCCGCTTGCCGGAGTGGCTCCGCGCGCAACCCCCTTCGGGCGAAGCGCTGGCCGTGTTTAATCGTACTCGCGGCACCGTCGATGGCGGTGGTCTGCATACCGTGTGCGAAGAGGCCAAGTGCCCGAATCTGAACGATTGCTGGGGCCGCGGCGACGCCACGTTCATGATTGCTGGCAAAGAGTGCACCCGCGGGTGCCGGTTCTGCTCGGTGCAAACACTACGCGCGCCGGAACCGCCTGATCCAAATGAGCCGGAGCAGTTAGCCGCCGCGGTAGCGAGCATGCACCTGTCCCACGTGGTGATCACCGTGGTGAATCGCGACGACCTGCCGGACGGCGGGGCCGATCACTATCGTCGGTGCGTGGAAGCGGTTCGCGAGCGGGCTCCCAAAGTATCGATCGAGCTATTGTCGAGCGACCTGGCTGGCAACTGGCAAGCCCTCGAGCATCTGCTGATGGGTCTCAATCTGGATGTGTTCGCTCACAATGTCGAATGCGTCGAGCGACTCGACTCCACGGTTCGCGACCCACGAGCGTCGTTCGAGTTGTCGCTCGAAGTGCTCCGCCGCGCGAAGCAACTGCGCCCCGACATGGTGACCAAGAGCAGCCTGATGGTTGGGCTCGGCGAGACCGACCGCGAGATCACCGAAGCGATGCAGCGGCTCCGCACAGCGGATGTCGATCTGCTGACGCTCGGCCAGTACCTGGCTCCCGGCCGACCGGGCGAGCGGTACTTGCCGGTCGATCGGTACGTGACCCCCGAACAGTTTGAAGCTTGGAAACACGAAGCACGTGAATTGGGATTCGCCGAAGCGGCAGCCGGACCCATGGTTCGCAGCTCGTTCCGCGCTGGCGAATTATTAGCTGCTGCTAACGAAAGGGCGAAGCAATGATGTCGTGGAAAGCGTGGTTGCCGTTGTTTGTGATCGTAGTGATGGCTGGCTGCCAGGCCCGCTTTAGCGACACGCGGACATTCACCCTCGATCCAACAGGCGAGGACATCCAGGAAGTCTATATCGACGGAATCAGCAGCGATCGCACGATCACCGTCACGGCAACTGCAGACGCTCCGATTGATGTGTACTTCTTTCTGGAAGACGACTTCGACGAAGTCACCCGAATGATCACCCTCGGTAAGCCGACCGATCTCGTGATGGCCGAAGTGAAGGGTGCTTCGCAAATCAACTTGTCGGCCACGGTGCCCGCGGAAAAATCGGCCGTGGTTTACTTTCGCGCGGCGGACAAAAAAGCCAGCATTGAATCAGAGATTAGCGGCTAGTCGATACGAGCCCGCTATGGCTGCTGTACCCCCCCTCGCACGATTTAGTTGCCCGGCGGGGGTGGGGGGACGATCTCTCCGGCAAAATCTGCCTTGCTGATGTCGACCAGCATCGACAGCGTGAGGGTATCCTCGTCGCGAAGTAGCTCGGCGGTCATACCGCGGAACCAGGTGAGCAGTGGAAACTGGTAGCCGGGGGGGATCTCGGTGAGCAGGAACAAGTTGTTCGGTGCCGCCGCGGTGGAAGCCCACACCTCGCGCCCTGCAGGGGTGGCCATCAGTTGGTACTCTCCGCCGAGCGGGCAGATGAACTCGCCGCCTACCAGTTCGTTGGCCAACTCGTGTGCCGCTGGGGGAGCGACGTGTAGTTGCTCGAGTAGCGAGTTCATGAACCGGCTACCGCTGGCCGACGTATCGCGGGTGCGTGCATAAGCGTACGACGTGACCACCTGCTCGTACTTGGTGCCGACCAAATCGCGAAGCATGACCCACGCCTGGGCGGGGCGTTCGGCTGGCACCATGGCCAGTTGATTGCCGACTTCGAACAGCACATTTTGCTTGAACGATATCAGCAAGAAGTCGTCGGTGCGACGAAACCAAAGATCGAACAATCCGACGCCGCGCGAGTAGCCTTGGCTGTCGTACGGCGACATTCGCACTGGCAGCATGCGTTCGAGGAACTGCGGTTTCGGATAGCTGCCGATGTATCCTTCGATGCCATCCATGATGGAGGTCGCCAGTTCCAGCGAACCACGCTCGACCACCAGCGGCACCGGACCATCACGCAGGCCTGCGAACAGGTGCAACGGTTCGTTGCTGCCCATCATGCCGGTGAGTACCACCTCGGCAGCAGCGACGTCGCCCGCGATGGGTGCCAGACGAGCCGGCGAAGGATCGCCTAGCTTCTTGGCAAACGAGGCCAGGTTGCTCACCGAATAACGCTGCAAGTGAACGTCGATTGCGATTCGCTCGACGCCCGGCGCAGGCTCGCTACCCGCGACCGCAACCGAGAGCGGTACCAAACTGGCGACCTCGCTCGTTACCTGCGCGGCAAATTGCTCGTACCGCGCCCGCTCGCCAGCGGTGCAGGTGGTCGGCAGGTTGTCGGCCATCGGCAACCAGTTGCCACGATACCCTCGCACTGACTCATAGGTGCGTCCCTGATTGTCGGTGAGCCACTGAGCGCCGTCGGCACGCTGCCCAATGTCGCGTGGCACAAACGCCCCCGCGGCCAGGTCGTCGATCGTCTCGTGCGGCAATCCTTCCTGTTCGGCCGCCAGGTAAGCGAGTCGCGTCGCCCGCTCGGCTTGCAGCGACCGCAGTCGGCGGTCGAGTTCGATGCGATACGCAGGGCTGGTCAGGTTCGTGAGGAACGCGCTCGACACGTGGACGAACGCGCGATTGTCGTCGCTAGCTGGGTACCGCATCCGGGCGACTTGAAAATCGGTAGCGGCGGCGAGCGGACGCTCCCCCTTGGCAGCGGCCAGGAACCGCTCGACCAGCGCGGCCGAGCTGCAGACAAAGTGGTAGTTGTCGGCCGTAACGTAGTAGGAGCGGAGCGAACCGTCGGGCGACGAGAGGAGCGACACCTTCTGCCCGGCGATGGTGACTTGCTCGTTGGTCGCACCGGAGACTTCTTTCGCGGCGGCCGAACGCTGTTGCGACAAGCTGGTGCCGAGCAGGAAGCTGTTCTTCGCCTGGAACAACACACCGACCGCGGCGCCGTCGGCGAAGTAAGGATCGAGTCCCACGATTGCAATGTCTTCGATCACTTGCGGACCAAGGATTTCGGCGACCTTCGACTCTTTAAGGGCCAGCCGTTTCGAGATAGCGTCGGTACTGCTGCGGCGGATGCTTCGCTGGATGAGCATGTTGCCGAGGTCGCCCCGCCAGCGACCGATGAAGTCGCGGAACCACAAGTAGTTGGTAAAGGTGCCGAAGCGAATGTAGAAACACTCTTCCGGCACGTACGACGCGATTGGCTCGATGGCGATCTCGCCGCCGAGGGCAGGGGGGGCGGCCGTGGCCACCGGCACCGCGTGCTCTGGCAGTGGCTGAGTGGCCGAGGGATCGTCGGCCGCGCCGAGCATCAAGTCGCGAAGCACCGAAGCGCGATACGCTTCGTCGGCGATCAGCTTGCCGGTGGCGGTGCCGCCCTGTTCGTGTTCGCGAATCAAGAAGCCTTCGAGCTTTGGCATCGGCTGGCTCAAGCGGGCCGACCACATGGCGGTCAGATAGGTTTGCACGCCGATCGGGTACTCGGCTTCTTGGTAGACTTTGGTGTACATCGCAATGTATTGCTTCCACCAGTCTTCGAGCGTCTTCTGATACTCCCGTTGATCGAACCGCGGCTGGGCGGTGACGCGAACGTGGTGCGGGGCGTAGATGTCGAGCTCGAGCGGCGTGTCGCCGGTGAACCAGAAGTAGTAGGTCAGCTTCTCTGGCAGTTTGAGCCCCAGCAGGTTGTTCAGCACCTTACGCGCCCGCTTTTTCTCTTGGGCCGGGTAGAGCACCCGCCCCGCAGGGTCGGTAATGGTAAAGCTCTGGTCGACCGCAGGCGCCCCGTCGGCGACGCTCGGCAAATCGACCTTCACCCGACCGATTCCGAGCGGTTGCCCGGAGAAGAGCTCGACCTCAATGTCCGCCTGGCAGCGGGCGTCGCCCAGGCCGGCGATGGCGAACAAAACCAGTAAGAGCTTGGGCAAGATTTGCCAACTTGCGGCGAATTGGTTAAAAGCACGCAACTGCATGATTACACTCAGCAATAAATTTGGTTCTAGCGAACGTTAGAAATAGGGAACGATCGCGATAAAAATGTGGTTCTGCCTGTGGCATCGTCAGGGGCGATGCGTGATACTTGTAGCTTCCGGCCAGGCGTTGAAATCAAAGTACCTATTATTCTCCCATTGCAGTCATGATGCTTCCTCGTTATTCGATGCGAACCGTGCTCTATCTCGCCGCACTGGTGGCTATGATTGCCTTGGTCGCAGGGCAGGGGGTGCAGGGGGCTCCTTGGGCGATCGCCTTTACCGTGGGGGTATGTAGCCTGGCGGTCTGCTGGCTCATGTACATCCTATTCTACGGGGTTATCTCGCTGTTCGCCCGCCTTGTTCTTGGTCAGAATCTGCAGCAAGCAACCGGTGGTCACTATCCCACTACTCGTCCAACAGCCGAACCATCCACCACGGTTGGCGAATCATCAGCCCAGGAATAGCCTTGCTTCGGATTGCCCAAAACTCGATTTGCCGCATTTTACTCCTCCTGGTGGTGGTTGTCTGCTGCGTGGAGGAGTCGCTCGGCCAGGCGATGGCGAATCAAACCGTTTTCCGCCGACCTACGCGGGGCACTTCGAAGGCCTCCGGCATGGTTTTCGAACTTGCCGACGACGGGCTGGGGGGCGGACAGTTTGGCTATCGCCGACTGATTGGGACGTTGCAAACCTCGAAACCAGCGGCTAGCGACATCGAGTTCAAAGTCGTCGCCAGGGTGAGCGACTACGACTACCGCCGGCAATCAATGACTGTGATTGATCAGGGCGTGCTCCCAGCGGGTGCCATGTCGGCGACGCTAGACTTGCGTGTGCCGCAGATGGAGGAGTGGACCGTTTATTGGTGGGACGTGTTCATCGACGGCCAGCTGGACCGCGAACTAAGTTGTCCGATCGATCGCCCAGAATACAACAACAACCAAATGCATAGTCGCTGGGAGGACATGGCGATCCTTCAGCTCCATGCTATAAGTAACTCTTCAGGATTTCGATTAGGGACAATCAATCAGATTAAAAATGAGGGTATCGATTACACACGCGTTTCCCGAGAGTTGCCAGAGCACTGGCTCGATTTCACTCCCTATGATCAGGTGGTGCTCAGCCTGAGCGAGCTGAGCGATCTCAAGGAAAACAGCACCGAGCAGTATCAGGCGTTGCTCACCTGGATCCACGCAGGCGGAGAACTCTGGCTCAAACAAACCGGCGAAACCTCTCAGCTGGCAAGCGAAGTCAATCCGTTGTTCGGTTGGCCGGCCGATGAGTCGACGGATGTTTTTGAGCCCGATCGCAGACTCCCTGCGTCCGAACGCTACTGGAGTTATGCGTTTCTCCCGCAGAATCTGCAGAATGCGGGAGGGCAGGCGCTGATGCAAGACTACGGGGCGGAACAGCAAGCCCGGCTAACGCCATCGGATCCTTCGGCCAAACCCTTTGGTAAGCTCTCCAAGGATTGGTTTGTCCAGCGACGTTATGGCTGGGGCAAGGTCGTTGCATTCGACACAAATTATTATGATCAAAGTAGCATCGAACAGGGGTTCCGCGAGTCAGGGTCCAATGAGCTGACCAGCAATATCTGGTCACGCCGACATGGTTTAGTGCCGGGATACGCGAACTACGACTTTAATAATTGGCTGATCCCCGGTGTGGGACTTGCCCCGGTCATTAGCTTCCAGGTGCTCATCACCTTGTTTGTGATCGCGATTGGTCCGCTCAATTACTGGCTGCTACGGCGAGCGGGGCGATTGCATCTGATGGTGGTAACCGTTCCCGCTGCGGCTTTTCTGGTAACCGCTTGTTTGTTGGCTTACGGTTTTCTGGCCGACGGATTTAGTACAAGAATGCGAGCTCAATCGATCACCTTGATCGACCAACAACAAGATCAGGCCACTACTTGGAACCGCCTGTCGTATTACGCCGCCTTCGCGCCGAGTAATGGACTCGCATTTTCGGATCAGGCGGCCGTTTACGTCATCGAGCCAGACAATGGAGCGGGCTACTCGAGCGGTTACAATTACAAGAACTCTGCGATCGAATGGGCCTTGTTGACTAACTCCACTCGAACTGTGGAAGCCCGAGTTGGGTGAATTGATTGATGATTTTACAGCGCAAGCGGGCTTCCGTTTGTTGGTTTTCGAATACTCGGTTTTTGAGATGGCTCCCAAAGCTTTGTTTCACTCGGTACATGGTCGTTTCCGCCAAGCTTCTACGATGATAGCCCACTTCCTCTTTCCAACTCCTACGCCCCTTGCGTCGAATCTGACGAATTGCCTCGTCCCGGGGCAAAGGCTCCTCCGCAGAGTTGCCATGTTGTTTGATCTTGGCGTTGTGCTGCGGCGGAATCACCGGCTCAATGCCTTCGGATTCCAGCCCTTCATAAACCTTCCACTTGTCGTAACTACCGTCGCCGTGAAACTTTTTTACGGGCTGCTCCACCTGCTCCAGCATTTCGGGAACCGCATCGGCATCGTGGCAACTGTTCTCGGTCAAAATCTCCGCCACAATCTCGCGGGTGTCAGGATTCACCGACAAATGCAGCTTCCGCCATGTCCGCCGCTTCGACTTGCCATGCGTCCGCATCTTCCATTCGCCCTCGCCAAACACTTTCATGCCGGTGCTATCCACCACGATATCGATGTCGCCCCTCTTGTTAGCGATATCGAGCGAAACATTCAGCTTGCTGGCTCGCTTGGCGAGCGAAGAATAATTGGGAATCGCTGCCTCGACGCCCAACATCGCCACCAGCGAGCGGCCGAATCCCTCAGTCTGCCGATAGGGAAGTTTCAGCAGTTCGCGAATCGTCAGCAAGCACTCGATCGCCGTATCGCTGAAGACAAAAGGGCGACCGACTTTTGTCTGGTCGTTAGGATGTTCCCAGTTCTCCAACGCCTCGTCGCTAAACCAAATAGTGATGTTTCCACGCTCGATGAGCGACTTGTTATACTCCTTCCAGTTCGTGACTTTGTAGGTTCGTTTTTCTTTCGTAGCCATGTTCGATCTCCGTAAAAAAGGTACGTGGTTCCATTCCACGTTAGTTTTTACGGAGGTTTGTGACTAATTGTTCAACAAGGCCGATCGAATGGCAGGAGGGAGAGCAGCGGTTGACCAAGGGGTGGTTGAGTTCGCGCACTCCAACCCAGTTCTTAGTCGTTGAGCCAAAGAAAGTAGCCGAGAAACTCGAAGTGCGACTCGGAAGCAAGCCGCGTGCGGAGAGCAGTTTTCAGCATGGTGCCGAACTGGTGCTTGTGCAAGACGACGAGGGCGATTGGTACTCGGCCGAGAACACCCCCACCGGCGAAGTGTTTTCGCTCAGCAAGATCGACCGAACTAAAGCAGTGACGCTGCTGCGCAAGACCCTCCGTGATCGGGAGCCGCAACTACCTGCCGGATTAGACTCGGTAGATGGATCCTCGATATTGTGGTCGGGCAATCGTCGCTATCGATACTATCGTAGGAACGGTGTTTCTTACGAAGATTCGTTAGCCAGTAATAGTCTGCTGATGACCCGCTGGGAGGAACTGCTCGGCGTGAGCGGTACACCTGCCCTTGACCTGCCGGCGCGAAGTTATGTGATGGTCAGCGATTCCACCTTGGTTCCGGTGGAGAAGAATCTTGAAGCCGTGGAAGACTCAAGCGTGCACTTGGTGATAGGTCGCTGGTAGGAGACGATCCGTCGAATGTTGAACAACAAAGTATAGACTAGGCTCGCATGGTAGCATCTTCCCCGCAAATCGAACTTCGCCACGTGCATCGCTGGTTCGGCGATACGCATGCCGTGAACGATGTATCGTTCTCTGTGCAAGCTGGCGAGGTCTTTGGCTTTATCGGCCCCAATGGTGCTGGCAAGACCACCAGCATGCGTATTCTGGCGACCCTCGACGAACCCTCGACCGGCGACGCACTGGTCGATGGCTTTTCGGTGGTCGAAGATCCAGAGCGGGTGCGGCGGCGACTCGGATTCATGCCCGACTATTTTGGCACCTACGAGAACGTCGACGTGCACGAGTACCTCGACTTTTTTGCCCGCGCTTACGGATTGCGTGGTAGCGAGCGAACCCGCGCACTCGCGTTTGTCGAAGACTTCACCGGGCTCAATAAGTTGGCCACCAAGCCGATCAACGGGCTCTCCAAAGGCATGAAGCAACGGTTGTGCTTGGGGCGAACCATGATTCACGATCCGTCGGTCATGGTGCTCGACGAGCCGGCGGCCGGACTCGACCCTCGGGCGCGGATCGAACTGCGGGAGATGATCTCGCGACTGGCCGATTTGGGCAAGGCGGTGCTCATCAGTTCGCATATCCTTACCGAATTAGCCGAGGTGTGCCATCGGGTCGGCATTATCGAGCAGGGCCAGTTAGTCGCGGTCGGCACCGTCGACGAAATCAGTCGTAAGGCTCAAAAGGTTGCCATGATCGAGGTGCGATTCGTCGGCGATCCCGAGCCAGCTCACCAATGGTTTGCCGCCCGCGAGGACCTGCACGACGTGCAATGGGACTTGAAGAAAGCGACACTGTCGCACGCTGGCGACGAAGCTACACAGGCACAACTCCTACGCGAGATCGTACAAGCGGGGCTCAATGTCGTGGAGTTTCGGTGCCGTACTAAGTCGCTGGAAGACGTGTTTCTCGAAGTTACGGAGGGCCGCGTGCAATGAGCGACGTCGCCGTGGTGGAACCAACTGCAGAGCCCGCAAGCACTCGCTACGAGAAGTGGCGGCAACACTTCGAGAAGTTCGAAGCCTGGTTGTCGAAAGCTAGCGATTATCTTAACCCAATTCTTGTGAAAGAGACTCGGCAAGCACTCAAGAGTCGCCAGTTCGGACTGGCGTTTGTGTTGTTGCTGATTGTCTGTTGGCTGATCACGATCTTCGCGATGACCACCGCCGGCCCGGGAGTGTACTACTCGGCCGTCGGTCGATCGCTGCTGATGTGGTATTACATCGTACTGATCTTCCCAATGATCGTGATGGTCCCTTTCGCTGCATTTCGTTCCCTCTCGGGGGAGCGGGAGGAGAATACCTACGATCTTTTGAGGGTGTCGACCCTTAGTCCGCATCAAATCGTGCGGGGAAAACTCGCTAGCGCCATTGTGCAAGACGGGGTTTACCTGTCCGCGGTCGCTCCCTGCATTGCTTTTACGTATCTGTTGCGGGGTATCGACGTGCTGACCATCGGCTTGTTGCTGGTTACCGTTACTCTGGCCAGCATTGGGCTTTCGATGATCGGGCTGTTTCTGGCAGCGCTCTCGAAACGCAAGCAAGGACAAATCTTGCTTTCCGTGTTGTTTGTTGCGGCGTTGCTGCTGAGCCTAATGGGCGCTATCAGCGGCAGCGTTGAGTTTATCTCAGGTGGAGAGTCACTAAGCGGAGAAGAAGCCTGGATCGTACTGAGTTGTAGTTTCACTTTCTATGCAACGACGTTCTTGATGCTCTATTTGGCCACGGTCGCTCTCACCGCTTACAGCAGCGACAATCGCTCGACTCCACTGCGGTGGAGTATGGTGCTTCAACAAGCAGCGTTTGTCGGCTGGATCGCTTACTTCTGGATCGAAGATGGCTACACGCGACTGGCGATTCCCTCGCTTATTATTATCTCCACGATTTACTGGTACTGCATGGGGACGATGCTCACGACCGAAACGGCAGAACTCTCCCATCGCGTGCGTCGCAAACTGCCCCAATCGGGCATGGGGAGGATGATGTTTGGGTTGTTCAACCCTGGACCTGGGACCGGCTACTTTTTTGCGGTCGCCAATTTGACTGCCGTCGTTTGGTTAGCTTTCCTCGCGATGGGGTGGATTTCGTATTCAGGTGTTGGACCAAATCGCGGCTTTTCGCTCGATGAACTCACCGCCTTGGTACTGATCTACTGGGGGTTGATGGTGTTCTACTTGGGAATCGGCAAGCTGGTAGTCCGCGTGGTCGCCCGATTCACGGAAGTGACCACCGTCGCAGGCTTCTTGATCCACGTGCTGGTCATCTTGGCCGGCAGCGGTATTCCCTTTGCCTTGCAGAGCTCGCTACGAAACTGGCGGAACATGGGATACAACTTCATGCAGTGGTTGAATCCACTCTGGACCATGGCCGAATACGGCGATGGCGTCCGTGTCGACGAGTCGGTAATGCTGCACGTGATGGTGGTGAGTTGCCTGGCGCTCTGCGTGATGTGGATTAACTTGCCGGGAGCGGCCAAAGAACTGATGCAAGGACGCGTCGCGCTACCAACGCGGGTAGTGCAGGACGAAGCCGAGTTGCATCCCGTGGAAATCAAGCCACAGAGTCCGTGGGACGAAGAACCTACAACTGCGGAGTGATGGCTAGTCGAGCGAGGCGGTCCAACGAGTGCCGCCGCGTTGTAGGGTGACCGTTTGATCTTCGATCAACACGACCTTCACGCCATACTTCTCGCGGCCCACAGGAATCAGAGCCACCGCTCCTTCGATATCGAGAATGGCTTGAGGCTCGCCGAGATCAACGATGCCACGTAGCTGTACTGCTCCCTCAGTCACACGACTGGTGCGGGTGCCGGGGGTGACTTTCGGCGGCACGAACAGGTTATTACGCGTGGGAAACGGGGCCACGTAGTTCTTCATCGCCTCGACCACTTGCTGGCGAGTCGTTTCCTGGTCGCTTGTAGCAGCCACGGTTGCAACCACAGGTTGAATCGTGGGAGCCGATGCGGCAGGCGCGGCGACCGGCGGTTCCGCCTGCTGGCAGCCGATGGTCGCACCTAAGAGTAGCAAGGATGCCAAGATGTAAGGGGAACGCGACATTCGTTTCTGAGGTCATGCATGGCCAAAAGCTCACGCAGCGGCCGGGTGCCGTTGCTGTAGAAATGTAGCTTAAGTGCCAGGCGATGTAGAAACTCGTGCCAAGGAAACCAGCGCCGTGTGCAGGCCGGTGGAATCGGTTTTAACGGATGATCAGCTGATCCCACCACGACTTTTTCTCTGTGGGCTCCTCCGCCGGCTTCGCTGCGGGTTCCGGCATCCGCTCAATCATGCGTTGCTGACCAGGGTACACTCCGCCGGTGGCTCGGAATCGTGAATCGTAGTCACGACGCAACCGGCCTTCGGGAATCATGACCGAAGTTGCTGGTGGAGCGGGGGGGCGCAGGGCCACCGACGTACGCCCTGGCGGAGGAGGCATCCGCCGTACTTCCAGCGTTGCCGCTGGAGGTTGAGCACTGCCAGGTGGAGCGGGCATACGACGTAGCGAAACCGAAGGGACCGTATCAGCTGCACTGTGAGGTTCGGGAGCGATACCGGGTGCGGGAGTCGGAACCACTTCGGGACCACAGCACGGAGGTGCTGCGATGGTCTGATTGCACATGTTGCCATACGGAGGACACCCCTCGGCGCGGGGTACATGGTTCAGTCGGCAATCGATCGTGTCTTTCACCAACTGCTCACGGCAATCGAGTGGTCCGCTGTAGCCGACAATCCGGGGGGTGATGAACACCACGAGTTCACTCTCTCGAATATCAGTGCTCCGCGAACGGAACAACTGGCCAACGAATCGTACGTCTTTTAAGCCGGGCACGCCGCCGAACTCGCCGACATCGCTCCGTTGACGCATGCCGCCGATGACGAGTGTTTCGCCCGTCCGCACGCGTACGGTCGTACTGGTAGCTCGGGTATCGATCACCGGCTGATTGTCGCCTGGGGTGTAGCCGGTCAGGCGGCTGAACTCGGGGCGAATCGTGAGTTCCACGGTGCCGTCGGCCGCAATCTTGGGAATTACATCGAGTTTAATACCAGCATCCTTAAACGCGGTGCCGGCCAACTGTCCCCCTTGGCCAGTTTGCGTGATTTGTTGATAGGGAATCTGCGTGACCGCCTCGAAAGCAGCTTCCTCGTTGTCCATTACCGTGACGTTCGGATTGGCGAGCAACCGCGAGTCGTTTGCGGTTTGAATCGCCTGGGCAACCGCGCCAATATCGAAGTTGTTGTCCATGTGTGTAAACGTGAACAACGCCCCCGAAGCCGAAGGCGAGAAGGGGTTGGTGAGCGTGAAGTCGGTCGAAGCACTGCCAGTGGTGCGAGTATTGACCGTTTGCGCCCAGTTCATGCCGAGTTGTTCAATGTCGATTAGGCTCAGGTCGTAAATCAAAGCGGTGATTTGCACCTGCGGCCGCGGGCGATCCATTTGAGCTAACACCCGCTCGGCCATGGCCAGGTTATCGGCAAAGTCGACGATGATTAGGCGGTCTTCGTTGTCGATGGCCTCGACGCGTCCAACGGGACCAAGCACCGTGCTCAGTACCTGCTTAGCGTCGGCCACTGTGATGTATTGTGTATGGAAATAGCCGACTTCAAGTGGTTTGGGCCGACCTGTGCCATCGAGCATGCCCGGCCCACCGCTGGCGGCATCGACACTCGACACCAGCTCGCGAATCATCTTTACCCGCTCGGGGAAGTCGATCACGATCAGACTGCCCGCCGAATCGATCGCTTGCACTCGACCTTGGGGAGTACTCAGCAATCGGGCGGCTTCGACTAAGTCCGAAGGCTTCGCGTTCGCTACTTGAATGGCTTCGGAGACGAAGAAAGGGTTCACCTGTCCCAGTTGATCGAGCTTGCTTACCACGATGCTCTTACCCACCATGCGATAGCCGTAGCCATTGCCTAGCAGGATGGTGTCGAGAATCTCCTTGAGCGGAGCATCCTTGAAGACGCCGTTGACTTCGCCTTCGAGGTGGCCGGCAATAATGTTTACCTTCCAAAGCTCGTTGATCGTGAACAACGCCGCATCGAGGGTTGAGCCGCGCAGCACGAGGTCGCCTTCGGTTTCGAGGGCGGCCATTAATTCAGGGCTGGCGGTCTGCGACGATGCAGTGCCAAAGTTGATCGAAGGCCCGGTAGATTCCGGCTGTTGAGCCTGCACCGCGACAGACAGGCAGCAGATTGCCAGCATCATCCAAGTTGCGGGAAGCCATGCACTGTACGCGCAAACGGAACGCTTGCTGCGCGTAGTGGTCGGTGCTGGCTCCTGGTGCGGCATGCGTCCTCCAATGACGGTTGCGCGAACTGTCGGTCCATGAACGCGGTCTGGGATTGTCGGCTAGGCCGTTTTTCGAGCGAGCGTGAAGTACCACAACTCAAGCGAAAGTTCGACACGGCTTCCATCACCGGTCGAAGGTTTCAGGTCCAATGTTTGCACATGGACTTGTTTATCGTTTTGTTCAAAACTCTCAATCAAACGTCGCACGCTATTCGAAGGCCCAGCCAGCGATAACGTTACTTGTCGACGCTCCAACTGAAAAGTTGTTGGCGTTAACTTGCGGTTGAAGTTTTTTTCCAACGGGTCGTCGTCGTGACCCCACTCGCGTGAAACTGGGCTTCCCACATTCAATCGACGTAGCTGGCAACCACTGTCGCGTACCATCTTCACGATGGCGTTGCGGAACTCGGCTTCGTTGTTCTCGTTGAGTGTCTTGTTGCGTTGTTCCTCTGCCTTGGCTGTTTGTTCAGAGTAACGTGTTTCGAAACCGGGGAGCATGCGAGCCGATTCTTCGGCAAGTGCCAGCTTCTCTGCGATTTCGGATTTCTCGTTACAAAGTGCAATATAGTCATCGACTTCAGGCAGAACGAACACAAGACCTAGTAGAAGTGTTCCCGCAATGACAATTAGCCAACTTCGTCGGTCTTGGCAAAATATGACGATCTGGTCATCCATTACAGTGCCTCCTCAGGCCGGGTGTTGCGCCCTGTTAAATCAAGGTCCATCGATATGTCGAAGGTCGTCGAATCTCGGTTGTGACTGCGTCCAACTCCCGTTCCTTGCAGGGCGACTTGGCCAGTTCCTGGTAGATGCTGGAGGTTACCGACAAGGTCGTAGATGCTGCTTTCCGTATAACTGCTGCCAGCGAGAGTTGCGGTTTGCGCACCTTCGATGCGGACAGAAGCCAACCAGATTTCATCGGGAATGCTCTGTGTGAGATTCTTTAGCATTAGCGAATAGGGGGGCTTCGATAGCTTGCTGCCCATTTTACTGAGCTGCTCCAGCTCCTTTTGATCCGCCAGAATATCCATTCGCAATTGCGACGACCGGGCAGCTTGCGGGGCGAGCTGCGCCAGGTCGAATTTCATTTGTCCCATATTACGGTTGGTCGTCCAATTAAGCAGCATGAAGCCTGCTGCCAGCAACACGGCTGCAGCCATCGGAGCCAGCTTTGGTAACAGCAACCGGAGGAGCGGAGGATGGGTTACACCGGTTAGCTCCTCTACCAGATTGGGCCCTCGATCGGCTTCTTCGTCTTTTAGCGTCAAGGCCCCGCCGATAGCGGCTGCAAGTTCGGGAGTTAATTTTTCGCCGCGGAGCTCCCAGGGCAGTTCGAGACCGCCGGTTTCCAATGGAAACACCTGCAGGCGATCAAGGGGAGCGAGTTGGTCGCATGCTTGCTGCACTTGCTGGCGAGGTCCGCTCACCACGATTTGAGTCAGATTGCTATCTTCCAGGCCATGGTGACGCTGGCAGTACCGGCACAATCGGGTGTGGTGCTGTACGAGCAGTTTGCCGAGTTGCTGGATATCGACACCCCCACCCGGGCGATAGTCGAGGAACATGCGTCCGCCACCCATCACGCCGAGTTCCACGCGTGAGTCGTTCACACTGATCACCAGATCGGCTTTCGATTTTGACCTGCGGGCAAGATGAACCGTGCGGGCGAGAGCGACTTGCGACGATTGAATCGAATCGACCTCCATGCCCGATGCTTCTACCGTTTGCTTGAGAACCTGCAGCGTTTGTTCGGTAGCGACCGACAACAAAGCGTACGAGTGACGTGCATCCAAGGGGGTGCTGCTGCTGGCAATTACCTTTCGGCCTGGGCCGAGCATCAGATAAAGTTGGCTCCGCTCACGTAGTTGACCAGTTTCCCGGTTAACGTGTTCGGTGGTTCCAGTGACTGCGCGGGTAACGCACATTTCGCTGCTGAGCAGCAGTACCGCGCCGGAGCCTGCCAAACGTTCCTCGGTAGAGAGTTTGGTGAGAGCGGCGGTGAGCTCATGTTTGGTTTCGGGGGCATGCAGCGGTTCGTTGCTGGCTCGCCATTGCAGCGACCGGCAAACAGCAAGATCTTGTTGTTCACCAGGGCGTTCGACCACGATCACTGCATGCAGCATGGAAGGGGTGATATGGATTACCGGAGTCCGCCGCTCGGCATTGCGACGTCGATCACCATTTTGGCGACGATCGACTCGTTTGCGGCGATCGCCAGGCGTTCGTTGTTGGGGAGATGTACGGTTCATGTCTATTACAGTTCGACTGTTGCTTCCACGGTGCGTGTTACATTGCCGCTGACGCCGGTCGATACGATGTCCACATCGCCATCCGTCCCATCGCTCGCTGTTGCGGAGTAGGTGTTGTTTGCTGGATAACTACCGTCGGTTACTGTGCCACGCCACGCGTTGTCGGCCTCGAGTTCTGCACAGACGTGATGCACACCTGCGTTGGCAAGATAGATGGCGCGTTGGTAGTCATGTACGTTGCGAGCTACCGAGTATTGAAGGGTTTCTGTGGTGATCACATTCAATATCAGCGAGCTAACGATAAACACGACAAACAAACAAAGCAGTAGCGCCATGCCACGTTGATCGTGGCGGCGTCTTTTTCGCTGATTGTCGTAAAGGTGAATCATCGGTTACCAGGTGCGGATCCAGGCGTAACAGGAAACGGTGCGCACCGTTCCACCAGCGGCAGGCAAAGTGATTTGGACTGCGCATTTGATGGAGTGAATGTCTTCAACGACTGTAGTCGGAGTGGTGCCATCCGCTTCGTATCCGACGAACGTCAATTGATCGATGTTGAAAGCCAAGGGCTCGGTCGGCGAGGCCGGATCGATTCCGAACAGCACTTGACCACTGCCATCGTGCTGCCAGTGCCAGATTTCACCGGAGTCCATCGTGAGCGACAAGTTGCCGGTGGTGTCACTCGATGCGGAAATCGCAGAAACCCCACTCGCTTGGCGAGCGTTACGGACGATATGTCGCAGAGCAGCGTAGGCGGACTCCGCAACCTGCATGTCCGATTCGTGGGCCTGCCACACGGCGTAGCTCGATCGAATCAACACGACAACCGCCACCATGAGCGTCGCCATCATTGCAGTGGCGGCCATCAGTTCCAGCAGCGTAAAGCCGGATCGTCTATGGGGTGGCAAGCGATTCATACAGAGCAAACTTTCCGACTTTCGTGCGGAACGTGCAATTCTTCTCCGAGCTATCAAGGGTGTCGTCGCTATCTTCATCCAGGTAAGTCGTTACCTGGATGTGCATCAGTCGGTCGACCAGGCCACCGTTGGCTTCGGCATCCGAGCGATTCACCGAGTAACGTATGTCCGCGTGACCATCGGCAGCAAAATCGCCTGACGCTGAGCCTGAAGTCCAGGTCGCAGCTACCAGGGCTAGCTGTTCCTCCAGTTTGCTTACCGCGTAGTTGGTCATTAGTTGTCGTTGGTCAATCGTACGGCTGGCGATCATTCCGTCTCGCAACAATTCCAGTCCCCCAACTAGCGCAACTGCACACAACGTCGAGGCCATTGCTACCTCGAGTAATGAGTATCCGCTTCGGTGGCTTGGCGATTGTCGATTCATCGTTCAGCAATACAACGTGACTAGCATCTGGGAATGAAAATCTCCCCTGAAATCTAGGACGTTCTGTTCGCGAATCAACGTGGATTTCACGCTGGTAGCGAAATAATGAACAGCAACTATTCGCTGGAATAAGCGCTGGTATCGTTACAAGCTGACTTTGCTCGACGAGATCGTTCCGGTTGCCCGATAGACCGAAATGGTCCATGTGTAGAAATGGCCGGTCACCTGGATGGTGCCGACGCCGGTGCCGGAGCCGAGGGATCCGTCGAAGTCGAAGGCCCACTGATCCGTGGCCGTAGTGACAAGAGTACCTTCGGGAACATCGACGATACGGTCAACTACTACAGCACCGCTTCCAGTGTCGCGATAGAGGGTGTAGCTAGTGACGATCCCCCCATCACGCGTGAGCTGCAGATAGTGGTTATCACCAGTACTGATGGTTCTCGCCCGAGCTTGATTCAAGTCGAGCATTAGCATGCGGGTGAATCCCGCGGCGTTGGTACTTTGGTAAGTAGATGCACCGAACCGCAAGAAGACCGCCGACGAGATGATTCCAATGATGGTAAGCACCGCCATGAGTTCAATCAGCGAAAACGCACGTCGCGCATTAGCGCGACGTGCGTTGTGAACTCGAAAGTAGCGGTCCGATCCCATCGTCTACTCTGCGTGCTGTTACTACTGCACGCGGTGCGTGGTGGTATTCAGTGCGTAGGCCGAGTTGTCGGTCGGGTTCACTGGAATGCCGTCGGGGAAGTAATTGGTGTTAGCGCCGATGTCGCTTAGATCGTCGGCGGGCCAGCTACCGGTCTCGATATAGTACCGCTCTACGGCCGAATTGATGGTGGCCTTGTTGTGCTCATGAACCTTTTGCTTCGCCGTGGCGGACGAAACACTAACACGAGGCACTACGATGGCAGCGATAATACCAAGGATGGTCACCACCGCTAAAAGCTCCATCAGGGAGAAACCGCTGCGTTTGGTGGATGTTCGTCTCATGATTCTGGGACCTCTAGTGTATGTCGCGTGTCGGTTCTGTGTGTGTCCACCCGACGGTGGTGAAAGTCAATAAACAAGCTGTCAAATGGAACTAGGCGTTTGTTCTAACATAGGTCGCAGCAAATCGGCGTCAGGTAAAACTGATCCAGATTGCGCTTAATGCGTGTGGCCTATGACGGTTCCTGTGGTTGTGTCGATCGTATAGGGAGTGCCATCTACTGGGCACGTCGGGAGACCTTCAGGGAAGTAGGTAACGTCTGCACCAGCGTCCGACATGTTGGCTGATGGATAGCTGCTGTGATTTCGCAACCATAATTGTGTTTGCAGTTCAATTTCGGCCTGGTTCATATAGCAGGCTTCTTTGCTGCACTCGCTTATCTGGTTCGTTGCTCGCGGAATGATCACCGTTGCCAGAATGCCCAGTAACACGAGCACAGCAAGCAGTTCGATGATCGAGAATCCTGCTTGTGGGTAACTATTGTTATTCATTTCTACTTGCCTACGGTGTTAATCATGTCGAACATCGGCAAGTAAATCGCCATCAACACCGCCGCCACGGCAGCTGCCAGAGTCATCGTGAGAATTGGCTCAATCGCGGCCACAAACACGGTAGCTTTGCGTTCAATCTCCGAGGAGAGGTGATCGCAGATATGTCGGGTTGATTTGGTTAGCATGCCGGTTTGCTCGCCGATAATCACCAGTTGGCTTACCATAGGAGGGAAGAACGAAGAGTGTCGTTCCATTTCGCGACTGAAGCGTTCGCCACGGATCACCGCCTTTTGGAGTTCGCGAACGCGTACTTTAGCGGAGCGGTTTGTAACCGATTCGGAGGCTTCTCCAAGTGCATCGGCAAGGGTAAAACCGGCTTTTAGTAGATCGCCTAGCACTTCCATCATTTGTAGCAGGGCCATTTCGCGAAGCCAGGGGCCCACGACTGGGATCTTTAATAGCGATTCATCCATGCGGAAGGCAAATTCTTCATTCCGCCGCAATTGCCGGATGGCAACCGTCGTGAGAATGATACCGCCGATAATGAACAGCAGATAGCTACGGCTGAATGCACCAACTGCGATGAGGGCTTGAGTGATGGCCGGCAAGGGTACTTTGGCGTTGTCGTAGGTTTGCTCGAATACTGGTACCACGTACGTGAGCAAAAAGGTAATAACGGCCGTGCCAACGATTACCAGCAGGGCAGGGTAGGTGAGTTTCTTAATGATCTCACTGCGGAGCTTACCTGCTTTTTCGCGATGTTCGGCGAGGTGTCGGAGCGACTCACCAAGGTGACCTGCACGTTCGCCAACCTTCACTTGGCTAATCAGCACCGCGTCGAATGTGCTGGGGTAATGGCTTAAAGCGCCGCTAAAGCTTTCGCCGTTCTCGAGTCGTTTTCGGAGGACTTCGAGCATGCGGCGATAGGTTTCGGTCCCTTTTTCTTCCGACAGAGTGGCTAATGCTTTGGGGAGTGAAACACCATTTTCGATCAAAGTCGACAACTGACGGAACAGGTAGGTGACTTGCTTGTTCTTTAGATGACCTGAATCGAGTTTGTGTTTGTTGCTGGTCCGCAGGCCACCTCGCGCAGCATTATTCTTTCTCGCTTTCGAGAACGAAGGTAACTTCAAGCTGTCGAGTAGGGGACTCATAGCACTCTTAATCTAGCAGTCGATGAGACTAGCCATTTACCTTGTAATACACTTCTTCCAGGGTCGTGCGACCAGCAAATACTTGTTCAAGGCCAGCCGTAGCCAGTTCGACCATGCCTTGCGAGATGGCAATTTCTCGCAGGCGATTCGCGGGTAGCCCCTTTTCGATTCCGTCGGATAATTCAGGCGTGATCACCATGATTTCATAAATCGGAATTCGTCCCAGGTACCCGGTGCCGAGACATTTTTTGCAGCCGCGTCCGCGGAAGTAGACCGGGTTTTTGTCGACCGGACAGTTTTTTGCAAGGGCTTGCAGCAAGGATGGGTTCGGATCGGCCGGTTCTTTGCACTCGGGACATATCGAACGCAATAATCGCTGAGCGACAGAGCCCAACAATGCACCGCCGATCTTGAAGTTGTCGACGCCCAAGTCATTCAAACGAGCAACCGCACCCACTGCATCGTTGGTATGCAGCGTACTGATAAGCAAATGGCCCGTTAAGGCGGCTTGCACACTAGTCGTGGCGGTTTCGTGGTCGCGAATCTCGCCCACCATGATCACGTCGGGGTCCTGACGCATGATGTATTTCAATGCGTTGGCAAAACCCAATCCGTAGTCGTTGTCGGAGGCCACCTGATTGATGCCAGGGAGTCGATACTCGACTGGATCTTCAACGGTAACAATGTTTCGATTGATACTATTGAGTGGCCTTGTTGACTAACTCCACTCGAACTGTGGAAGCCCGAGTTGGGTGAATTGATTGATGATTTTACAGGGCCTTGTTGACTAACTCCACTCGAACTGTGGAAGCCCGAGTTGGGTGAATTGATTGATGATTTTACAGCGCAAGCGGGCTTCCGTTTGTTGGTTTTCGAATACTCGGTTTTTGAGATGGCTCCCAAAGCTTTGTTTCACTCGGTACATGGTCGTTTCCGCCAAGCTTCTACGATGATAGCCCACTTCCTCTTTCCAACTCCTACGCCCCTTGCGTCGAATCTGACGAATTGCCTCGTCCCGGGGCAAAGGCTCCTCCGCAGAGTTGCCATGTTGTTTGATCTTGGCGTTGTGCTGCGGCGGAATCACCGGCTCAATGCCTTCGGATTCCAGCCCTTCATAAACCTTCCACTTGTCGTAACTACCGTCGCCGTGAAACTTTTTTACGGGCTGCTCCACCTGCTCCAGCATTTCGGGAACCGCATCGGCATCGTGGCAACTGTTCTCGGTCAAAATCTCCGCCACAATCTCGCGGGTGTCAGGATTCACCGACAAATGCAGCTTCCGCCATGTCCGCCGCTTCGACTTGCCATGCGTCCGCATCTTCCATTCGCCCTCGCCAAACACTTTCATGCCGGTGCTATCCACCACGATATCGATGTCGCCCCTCTTGTTAGCGATATCGAGCGAAACATTCAGCTTGCTGGCTCGCTTGGCGAGCGAAGAATAATTGGGAATCGCTGCCTCGACGCCCAACATCGCCACCAGCGAGCGGCCGAATCCCTCAGTCTGCCGATAGGGAAGTTTCAGCAGTTCGCGAATCGTCAGCAAGCACTCGATCGCCGTATCGCTGAAGACAAAAGGGCGACCGACTTTTGTCTGGTCGTTAGGATGTTCCCAGTTCTCCAACGCCTCGTCGCTAAACCAAATAGTGATGTTTCCACGCTCGATGAGCGACTTGTTATACTCCTTCCAGTTCGTGACTTTGTAGGTTCGTTTTTCTTTCGTAGCCATGTTCGATCTCCGTAAAAAAGGTACGTGGTTCCATTCCACGTTAGTTTTTACGGAGGTTTGTGACTAATTGTTCAACAAGGCCCTATTGAGTTGCGAGAGAATCGCATACATCGAGGTCGTTTTACCGGAACCTGTAGGGCCGGTCACCACGAGCATGCCATGCGGTTTATCGATCAGCGATTGCAGGGTCTTCAAATCGCGATCGTGCAGACCGAGCGATTTGAGGTCGAAGACTTTATTGCCTTCGTCGAGCAAACGCATCACAACTTTCTCGCCACCCACGGTTGGAATAGAGCTAACACGAAAGTTGACGCGTGCCCCGGCTTCACTCACACTAAGCCGCCCGTCCTGCGGACGACGATTCTCGGTGGTATCCATGTCGGCCATGACTTTGATGCGCGAGACGACTGCTTCCTCAATGTGATTGGGAATCGTCATCACCTGCTGTAATTCACCATCCACCCGATAGCGTACCCGCATTTCGGGGATGTGAGGCTCGAGGTGAATATCGCTTGTGCCTGCATTGATCGCACCCATGAGAATCGCCCGCACCAGGCGGACGACAGGAGCCAGGTCTTCTTTTTCGACTGGCTCTTCCGCGAGCGACTCGTCGATTGAGTCTTCCGCAGCCGCCAGATCGGCCATCTTCATGTCAACAATCGTCTGGCGAGCAACAATTCGGTCGTCGAAGCTGCGGTCGATCGCCGATTGGAGAGGGCTGTCGAGTGCTACGACCGGCTCGACATGATAGCCAGTGATCAGCTCGGTTTCGGCAATCGTCTCAATGTCGTCGGGGGCCACCATGGCTAATTGCATTTGATTGCCGGAGACACCGACTGGCACACAACCGCGTTGGCGAGCCATTGTTTCCGGTAGCAAACGGGCGATCTGTGGATTGACTGCTTGCGGCACCAGCTCGAAGTAGGGCACTCCATATTGTTCGGACAGCGCTTGTCCTAATTGATCGAACGAGATCAGTCCTCGGCGAACCAGGATCTGTCCCAGCATACCGCGTTCGTTGCCCTGAGCCATCAGCGCACTGTCCAATTGACTGGATGTGATCCAGCCATGATTAACCAGGATGTCGCCAAGTCGGGCCATGGAGTTGATTCAGTCTGTGAGTGCTATCCGTCAGGTCTACAGTTCGAGCCCAGCCAGACGGTTGACCTTGTGTTCGAGAGTTTGAGGATCGTATGGCGTTACCAGATACTCATCCGCACCCGCATTGAACGCTTGTTGCACGTCGTCGAGTTCGGAGTTGGGCGAAAGCAGCATGGTGGGAATCTTCGATGTTTTCACTTCGTTACTGATACGATTGAGAAACTCGAAGCCGTCCATGCCGGGCAGAAAGTGCCCGATGATCATCAGATCGGTAGAGCTCTTCTCAAGCCAATGTAAGGCTTCTTCGGCCGAGTGAAGCACCGATACTTCATGCCCCAGCAATTCCAGACGAAACGAAGTGATCTCGGCTAAAGTCGGATCTTCTTCGATCAGCAGAATGTGATTCTTGTTCTTCGCCACAATAATGTTGGTAGTACGTCAAGGGGATCGTCAAACAGCAAGCAGCCGATGCTTGTTGCAAAAGCAGAGGTTCGGCGTGTTCAATGAGCGCAGAAACTCAGAGGTATGTACCTTTTTTGCAACGCCCTGCAAGTTGTGTTTGCCGCAGCATGGAAGAGAAACGGATGGAGCACTCGTAAGGGGAATGCCATCTGTTGCAGATATCTTGTCTACCGAGCTTCGGTCCACTTAATCAGACGAATGCCAGGCCCTTTTCCCGAGTGGTAAATCGCATCGACTTCTTCCCCTGAGAGTGCCCGATTGTACAAGCGGACGTCTCCCATTCGGCCTTGGTAGAGTCCATCGCTGGGCC
This sequence comes from Aeoliella mucimassa, assembly GCF_007748035.1. NCBI lineage: Bacteria > Pseudomonadati > Planctomycetota > Planctomycetia > Pirellulales > Lacipirellulaceae > Aeoliella > Aeoliella mucimassa. Next base: position 4,086,177 of record NZ_CP036278.1, on the reverse strand, counting down.
AGTTGCTACCCCCGATGAAGTTGTAGACTCGCGAAACATTCGTCGGAAGTACTCGACTGTCCGTACGAACCTGCTCGCCATCGACATACAACCGAATCACCCCTTGGCGATCAATTGTGCCAGCGTAGTGGTGCCAAGCGTTGTTTACAATCGTGCCGGCCTGATAAGAGTGCATGCCAGGAGCAGCAATCATGCGCAGGCTATCGGTCGTGTCGAAGCGGCCAAAGTCGATTTCTTCCCAGGTTCCATTGGCCAGCTGAATGAATTTGCCATAGAACGGCGAAGCTGTCGGACGTGCCCAAACCGAAAGTGAAACTCCTGTTTGAAATGTATCGTCAATGACGGGAAGCTGAACGAAGTCGTCGGTTCCGTCGAATTCCATCACGGGTTGATCTGCATGGATCCCACTAGTGGCAAGTGTGGGACCTCCGTGGATCACGCCATCACGGGCGTTTGGCGTGCTATCATAGGCAGTGTTGCCAGCCGATTCATCAAGCTTCCACCAACCGATTAGACCATATAGTCGGGATACTTCTTGTTCAGAGATGGCACGATTGTAGACTCGCACATCGGCGAGTCCCCCATCCCATAACCGCGAGGTTGCTTCAGTGTTGCGAGCGATGTTTACGGCAACCGTGTTAGTGCGTAGAAGGCCTGTATGACTAGAGGCCCCTTCAAGTTCGCCATTCACGTAGATCTTCGCGATCGTCCCGTCGTAAGTAGCGACCACGTGCTTCCAGCCACCTGTCATGGTTGAACTTGCATTGGCTAGGGCCATCCCGCCAGATTGCAAATCCATGTGGCAGGTCAAGTAGTCGCTATTGAGATACTGATGAAGTCGCCAACTGGAATCGCCCTTAGCAATGACTGGGTTGTAATGGTTGTACGTATCGGCTCTTGTCCACGCGGCGATTGTAATAGCCTCTTCAATGTTGTAGGAGCTATGATGGGGAATGCTCACGTACGCAGAGCTTCCATCGAACTCAGCCGAGTACTCACCGGAGTAGGGTTGGTCGGTATTCACGGTAACCGTGCCTTGGTAGGTTCCATGGTTACCGATGCCAGAACTATCGTAAGCGGTGCTGCCACTCGTTTCGTCAAGCTGCCAGTGACCAACGAGACCGTAGATTTCGGCGATTTCTGCTTCGGAGATTATGTAACTATAGACACGCAAGTCGTCGATACCCCCGCTGAAACGCTCGCTAGATCCGGTGCGAGTTCCCATGGTGAGTGTCGCTGCGGCAACATCCGATAGTGCCAGAGTGCCTGATTGGTGCAGCTTGCCGTTCAGGTAGATGTCGTAGGTGCCCTTGGTGGAATCGTAACGATACACTATATGGGTCCACTCTTTGTCGTTTGTGAACAGGCGATTCACATAGGTGCCCCCTCCGATGGCGATATCCAGATAGAGGACAGCGGTGCTTTCGAGTCGAGCTTCCCAGGCGTCGCTGACGCCGAAAATGCGCTCGACCCATTGAGGAGAGGAACCTGGGTGAAACCAGAAGGCGACACTGCCGATCGGCGGTGGGTCGAATGTAGTGCTGGTCGCCGCAGTATTCAAACCACTGAACTGAAGCGAATCGTCGCGCACGCCAGGGGTCCAGGTGGGCGTGCCAGCGCTGAAAGTCGCGTTATTAGCCTTCGGTGACGAGTCGGCAATGGTGGTTCCGGTACCTTCGTCGAACTTCCAGTGGCCGATGAGGCCATAGAGGTCGATCACCTCCGAGGCACTGATCGCGGTGTTATAGACTCGGATATCATCGAGAGAACCAGTTAGATATAGAGCGTAGTAAGGGGTTCCTTCGTCTCCGGCGATGGTTTGATTGCCGACTGTATAGTTGGGGTAACCGGAAGTGGTACCGCTACCAGCCAGCACTCCGTCGACATAAATCTTTAGCGACCGATTCGAGCTATTGAACGTCGCGCAGTAATGATGCCACCCTTTGCCTATACGACTCCCACCAGATGCGGCTACTGCTTCGATGGAGCCACCGTTCCAGAACGTGATCACGGGTGAATTAGAAGCCGAATAGTGAGCGAGCAAAGCAACGCAGTTACCGATGGAAAGCACTGCTGCACCGTCGGTATCCGAGGCGGTGACATTCGCCCAGCCGGCAACGGTAAAGCTGCCTGGTTCACCGAGTTCGCTGTTGATGTAGCAATAAGAACCCTTAGGAACTTTGAGTCCACCGTCGCGCTTAGCGGTGATCCAGGTAGGAGACCCGGAGAGTGTGCCATTGCGATGGTAGTCAGAAGCATCGGCAGACGAGGTACCTGAGGTTTCGTCAAACTTCCAGTGCAGGATCAGTTTGTTGTAGTCGCTTGCCGCCCAGTCGATGGCTCGCTCAGCGATGAGGAGTCCATTGCTGTTCAGAGACGACCAATTGAAGCTGTCGCTCCCCCAGGGCATCGCCACTCGACGACCGGCTGCATTGCCGCCGCCCGCCAATGCACCGCCAACTTCGATAACGCCCAGCATTTTGCCGTTACCATAGCTTGAGTTCTGCGATAACAGCGTCATGCCAGAGGCAAGCGTATTCTTTCTCATCGCAAGCTGCTGCGTGGAAGAGACGATGGTCAACGAGCCAGTAGATAAGCCTGAGGTAATAGGGTGATTGTTAGAAGTGACCTCCGTATGAGAGAAGAAATCATGCCAACCCTGGTTTGAGGAATATCCAAGGTGTTGATCTAGGTAGGGATTCTCGTTCACGACTCCCGCCGTGGTATTCTTGCACTTATCCAGAACTTCCCACTCGGAGGTAGTTGCAGAGATGTAAACCACATCGACGGCCGCCATGGCGGTGTCGAAAGTCGCTTGCGACGCATTGCCATCGATTGTGGTAACCGTATGTCCCCAGCTCTCAAACTGAGTTTTCCGCGATTGCTCGGAAGCGTTGATGCTACCATCGCGCATGACCAGTAGCACGTTGGCTCCCTGGCATTCCTCAAGGAGTCCACACGCGAGCATCCCCAGCAAGATGGCGAACGCCAGGGGAATACGATGCGGCAAACGGTGGCGACTCATTCGGTTCGGTCCTTCGATCGAGTTCAACTTAGGCCGAGCAGACCGGCGCTTGTGCTTCGCACAAGGCGCGCAAGACATCGACGCGAGAGATGAGTCCAATTAACTTGCCCTGGCGAATCACCGGAAGTCGACGAACGCGATGCAATATGAACTGATCGGCTACATGATTCACTGGTTCGTTGGCTTCCACCGAGATCACTTCGCGAGTCATATGTTGCGCGACCGTGTTATTCATGATCTGCTTGTCATACACCATCGCAAGCAACCCATATTCGGTGAGTACGCCGACCAGGGTGCCTGAGTCATCGATCACAGGTAAGCCACTAATGCGTTTGTCCAGCAACATGCTAATGGCTTGCTGAATGGTCGCATCGGGATGAATGGTATACACGTTGGGTGTCATAATCTGTTCAGCAGTAAGCATGGTACGATCTCCGTCCGATTGTCTTGAATCAATGTGAGCACCGGCCTGCTGGCAAGAGTGGTAGAGAGCCGCCTGGTTGCGCACATTTTCCCACCTTGTTAACCATAGGTCACAACACTGCTGGGGTAGATGCGTGATAAGGGGCAAAATGCCGTAGTTTTTAGGCGAACCATTGCTATCTGGTTTGCGTAGGAATGGTGCCGGCAAAACTAGTTGTAGTGCCGCGCGATCGGCAAAAACTGCTTATTCCTTACGGCAGATGCCATCCCGCACGGAGGGCGAGACGGAAGATTAATTAGGGGCCAGTTCAGTGCTGGCGCAAACTTCTCCTCCGAGCCGTCGATGTCCGCCATCCCAACTACTCCTTCTGATCGTCTCAGGCAACGAATCCCTCGCTCCGCGTTTGCTTTTCGCGGTTACAACATTACCAATCTCGGCAGGACCCACGAGCTTTGGCAGGTGCCAGCGTATCGTGCAGCTTTGGAAAAGTGGTTAGCCCTAGGCAGCACAGTTTGCCGTGAGCATTTGCAAATCTATGCGGATTTGACGGAGCGAGTTATTGAGCGACGAGATTTGGGGCTGCCCGAATATCCCGAGGCGGTTGCCTTTATTATGTCGGTGGAACTCGCTCAGCTGGAGATGCTGGAAACAGTGCATGACATACGGTTTCATGATGCCAAGCTGGCATTTGGATACAGCCTGGGAGAGCTCACGGCTGTTGCTGCCAAGCGGTTGGTGGGTGCCGTAGATGCCATGACCATCCCCGTTGCGCTAGCGTGGGATTGTGCATCGCTGGCGAGCGACATTGAGATGGGCATCCTCTTCTCGCGATCGGAAATGATTCCGGAGGATGCAGTGCATCGCTTGTGCGAGCGTGTAACCGCCGAAATGCGGGGCGTGGTCGGCACTTCGTCCATTTTGTCGCCCAATACGCTACTCGTGTTGGGGCAACATGGAGCATTGGGGCGATTCAAGCAGTTGATGCACGAGGCATTGCCAAAGTCAGTGTTGCTGAAACGCGACCCTAACATCTGGCCGCCGTTGCATACACCGATTGTTAGACAGCGGTGGATTCCGGATCGCGCTTCGGTAATGATGGAACGCATGCTACCAGCGACGACTAGCGAGGGGCCACAACTGTTTTCGCTAGCAACCGGAGCGCCCAGCTACCAAACGATGCCTACCCGCGAGGTGCTACGCCGGTGGGTGGATCATCCCCAGCGATTGTGGGATGCGGTAACCTTCACCCTTCGGGAGGATGTCGATCTTGTCGTCCACGTGGGGCCGGGACCGAACGTGATTCCTGCAACGTTCCAACGACTGAGCGATAACGTGAGTACTCAGCTGGCGCGTCTATCACTAGGAAAAGCCGGCGTGCGTGCCGTGTCGAATCTGGTTCACCGCAGGTGGTTGGCCAATCTACTGCCCGACCGGGCGGCGCTATTGCGCGCACCCGGTGTCGAGCATGTGATTCTGGAAGATTGGCTGTTGGAGAATGCTCCCAGATAGCAGGATTAACCCTGCTTGGGGGCCGTCGCTTGAGCAGTGGATTCAGCCGGTTTGCTCTTCGTGGCCGACGCCCGCAATGCTTCTACCACGTCGTTGGTAATATCGCACTCCGGTGCATAGTCGTAGAGCAGGCTGTCTTGCTTCGTGACAATCACGCTTAGTCCTCGTTCGCGAGCCACCTTACGAGCAGCCGGTTTGACGGCTTCACGAAACTTGCTGATCAATTGCTGACGGTGAACCGCCAGATTCTGTTTGGCTTGGGACCGGGCGTTCTGGAAGTTCTTGTTGGCTTGCTCCTGGTACGAAGCTAGCTGCACAGTCCCCTCTTCGGCTGCGGGCTCCGCGTCCATCGCTTCTTTTTGCTTATTCAGGGCTTCGGCGTACGACTTGGCGAGTTCCGTGAGCTTGGTATTGAGCGCGGCCTCGCGTTGCTTGATCGCGGTCACGATTTGCTTATCGCTACCCAACTGATGGGCAATCTCGTCGAGATCGATGATTGCAACCCCAAGGCCTTGTGACTGCTTGGCTGCTGTCGGGGCCGGTTCGGTTTGGGTGCAGCCAACGAAGCAGGGGAGTGCCATAAGTGTAAATGACAGGGCAAATAGCTTGTTCATCTCAGTCTCTATGCCGTGGAAGATGGGGTGGTCAACAAGCGGCTAAAGCCGGCGGCGAGAGATTAGTGGAACAGCACATTTGGAGCAAGCTTGGTTTAGGGGTGGGATAACATGCGGCAAACAGTGAGTTGCTTGCATTGCTGTCGCTGAATGCAGGGAAGTGGTCGAATAGGCAAACCTTGACGATAAAGTTGTGAGAAATGGTTGGTGAAGTCCTGCCGGTTGTGCCGATTACCGTCGTAGCGACTGTATAGACCTCGTGGATGTAGCGCCATTGCTATGGATAGCGATGACGTTAGAATCTGCCCCCCGCGACCGCCAAGAACCTTGATTCTTGGCCCAGCACTTTTCTAGGAGCTTATCGTGCAAGGCTGTCAAACTCCACTGTGGAACCTCCGTGGTGCGGCTTCAGCGATGACGATCATATGTCTGATGGCTGCTTCACTGGCCCACGGACAAACGCCGACAAGTGTCGATCCGTCAATGATTCAGACAGGACCCACCGGCGACATCGTCTATTCGACTGAGGGAAGCTTCTATAGCCGCCCTAATGCCAGTTACTCTCCCTATGGAAGCGACTACAGCCCAAGTGCACAGGCGCACTTGAGAGCGCGCTACAACACCAAGAGCTACGGCCAGGTGCGTGGTAACCTCGATTTAGGCACCATGCGAGTCTTTGAAACACCTGAAGGGGTGTGGTTTGTCGATGGCCAGGTAACACTGAACGATGAGTCGAAGATCGGCTACAACGTTGGTATTGGTTACCGATACATGACGTTGCCGCTCTTCCCGTTTAGCGACGATACCGCCAAGATTGCTGGTATCAGTATCTGGTCCGACGGTACCACTACCATCAACGACAACTTCCTGTCGCAGTTCGGTGTGTCGCTTGAGTACCTCGGCGACAACTGGGACGTGCGGTGGAACTCGTACGCTGCTCTTTCGGGCACTGAATCCGGAGAAGCGGTTGGAACCGGCGACATTTCGTACGTCGGCAACTTCTTGGCCGCGGAGACCATTACTGGTACCGACGAAGCCCTGGGAGTGAACGAGTTCGAAATCGCTCGTCGCATGGGGAACCGCGACCTGTGGTTCTACGGCGGCGGTTATGGCTTATATGGCGATACTACCGACACCACTGGTTACAAGCTGGGTGCTCGTGGTTATCTGACCCCGGATCTCTCGGTCGACTTAGGCATTTACGACGACGACGTCTTCGGAACCAACTCGAAATTCACCGTTACATGGTTCATTGGACGTACTCGCGATCCCGCTTACTGTACGCCCTCTTTGGCAACGCGGATGCGGGATCCTGTGATTCGTAACGACTACGTGGCAGTGCGTCAGGATAACGTCTTTGGTGGCGAGATTCTTGAGGGCGACCTCGACGGAGACGGTGAAGTAGAACCTATTCGCGTGGTGCATGTCGATAGTTCGGCAGCTGCAGGTGGTGATGGTTCGTTTGAGAACCCGCTCAACACGCTGGCCGGTATCGAAGGCACTGGTGCCTCGCCCGGTATCGTGTTTGTGCACAGCGGCAGCGCCTTTACCGACGATGCTGCAGTACTGCTCGACGGCCAACGCATGTTGGGCGAAGGCAACGACATCGAGCATATCGTAAGCACCACCGATTTTGGCGACGTGGTGCTACCGGAAAGTTCGCTCGGAGCCGCTTCGGGTGCAATTCCCACGATTACCAACTCGGGAGCCCAGGATGCCATTACTTTGGCTAACAATACCTTGGAAGTCTCGAATCTCTCGATCGACGGCGGTGCCCGCGGCATCGTCGCTCCCAATGGCAACATGGGAGTCGATATCAATCACGTAGCTATTTCGAATACAACTGGCAACGGTATCGAACTCACCCCTGGTGTGTTTGCGGATGATCCTGAGACCACGACCGACGAACTCGCAGTGCGGTTTGCTCCCACGATTTCGGATGTGACCTTCGATAACATTGGTGGCAACGACATCGATATCGATGCCACTTCGCCGGAAGCGTCGAGCGTGCCAATTACGGAAGCGATTGCTATCTCTAATGTCACCAGCACCAATGGACAGGGCATTGGCATCAATCTGTCGAATAACGTGAGTGCTGTATCGATTAGCGACTACTCGAACGACTCGGGTAGTGGTCCGGCAGCTATCTTGTTGACTTCGAACGATGGTGCTGTTTCGATCACCGATGCTACCATCACCAATCAGGCTGGCATGGGTATCTCGCTGGTCAATTCCGATGGCAGTCACACCTTCACCGACGTGGCTATCACCGACACCGACGGAGCAGCCATGCACGTCAGTGGGGGGGAAGCCGACGTTACCTTCACCGGCAAGATCACTCAAGCTGGTTTGGGGGCGGTGTTGTTAGTTGAAAACGAGCATACTGGGTCGCTCGACTTCTTCGAAATGGAAGAGGATGAGGGAGTGATCGAAGCCACCAGCGGTGCGGGCATCGTGCTCAACAACGCCGATGGTGTCTACACATTTAACGAAAACGTAACGCTGAATGGCACCACTAATGCGTTGGATGTGACCAACGATTCGGAAGGCACATTGACCTTCCTCGATGCTGAGTTCACGGATACCACCGGCACCACGATTCACTTCGACGGTGGCGAAGCAAGCTTGAGCCTTACCGGTATCGTGTCGCAAAGCAATGCGGCAACTACGTTGTTTGTGGAGAATGAGCACACGGGTACGTTGACCTTCACCGAACGTGAAACCGACGAAGGTATCTTCGACGTGACGAATGGCGACGGCTTTGTGTTCGACGACGCAGACGGCGGTTACGTGTTCAACAGCCTCGTGACGTTGGATGGTTCTGGTAACGGTGCGGATACAGCGATCGATATCCTGAACGATTCGGATGGTACGTTTACCTTCGCTGATGCAACGATTGTCGATCCTTCGGGTGAAGCGATCCGGGTAGACGGCGGTTCTTCGACCTTCACCTTCACGGGTGATATCAGCCAAAATAACAACGTGGCCGCGGTCTACGTGACCGGCGAACACGATGGCACCATGACCTTCCTGTCGCGTGATACCGATAGCGATGTAATCACCGCCACAAATGGTTCGGGCTTGCAGTTCGACCAGGCTGACGGCGACTACGGTTTCATTGGTGCAGTCACCTTGGATGGCTCTGCCGTGGCGGCTGATACCGGGGTGGATATCATCGATTCGGATGGTACTTTCACCTTCAGCGAAACGACCATCGTCGATCCAACCGGCACGGCGTTTAACGTCGATGGTGGTACGGCCGACGTCGACTTCACTGGTAGCATTGAACAGTCGAACAATGCGACCACAGTCGCTGTGACCGGCGGTCACACGGGTTCAATGACCTTCAGTTCGATCGATACCGACACCGACGTGATCAACGCGACAAATGGTGACGGTCTGCAATTCGATAACGCGGATGGTACCTACGACTTTGATGGTACCGTGGTGCTCGATGGCTCTTCCAATGGGGCCGATACCGGTATCGATATCATCAACGATTCGGATGGTACCTTTACCTTCCTCGATACGACGATTGTCGACCCGAGTGGAACCGCGTTTAACGTGGTTGGTGGTTCGGCTGATGTGAGCTATATCGGTAACATCACTCAGTCCAATAACGCGACGACGGTATCTGTCACTGGTGGTCATGATGGAACGATCAGCTTCACCGTTGGTGGAGACACCGACGAAGTCATCAATGCGACCAATGGTAATGGTCTGCAGTTTGACAACGCTGATGGTACCTATCGCTTTAACAGTGCGATGGTGCTCAATGGCGGAGACGCTGGTGTGGACATCTTGAACGGCTCGTCGGGTAGCTTCACCTTCGATAACGAAGTGGAGATCATCAATCCGACTGGCGACGCCTTTGTGATCGACAGCAGCTCTGCCGATGTCGACTTCAACGGAACCATCACCGACAATACCGGCTACGCGGTACGAATCGAGAACAATACCGACGGTACGGTTACCTTTGATGGTGAAGTCACCAGCACCGGAACAGGTATCCTGGTTCAGAACAACACCGGCGGAAGCTTCAGCTTCAACGGTGGTGCTGACCTTGATACCACAACTAACGATGCGGTCACCTTGGCGAGCAACACTGGAACGACTATCTCGTTCTCGTCGCTAGATATCAATACCACCTCGGGGGATGGCTTTGTGGCCACGAACTCCGAAGGAGTCTCGGTGCTTGGTACCGGTAACACGATTACCACTACCACCGGCACTGGCTTGAACCTTAATGGTGTCGAGGTGGCAAGTGCTGGCATCGCCATCGATAGTGTTTCGGTCGACGGTGCGGTGAATGGTATTGTGATGACCGATGTCACCGGTGGTCCGGTTGTGATCGGTGCTACGGCTTCCTCGCAAGGTGGTGGTGGCGAAATCCATAACACCACTGGGGATGGTATCGTGCTGACCAACGTGGAAGACGTCACTCTCAACTTTGTTGAAGTGATGAACGCCACCGGCGATGGTATCATGATGACTAACAGCAACTCGGCACAAATGAACGTGCGGATTGCTGACTCGGTGGTGCGTGGTTCGAGCGATCAGGGCATCAGCCTCGACGCCAATGGTACTGGTGTCGTGCGACTGGCGATGACCGACAACACGCTCGACTCGAATACCAACCAGAGTATCAACCTCGATATCAACGGCAACGCCAGTACGGTGCACATTATTGCCTCAGACAATAACGTTGACACCTCGACCACCTCGAGCGAAGCGTTCAACTTGGTGGCTCAGGGTGCCTCGGGCAAGACGGTGAACCTGTTGCTGGATACCAATAGCTTTACCAATGACGATGGTACTGCAGCGGCGGCTAACATCCTGGCCGATGGTAACGCCACGTTGAATGTCACCGCTGTGGACAACACGTTTGTCAACAGCGATAACACCCCAGGTCCTGCGTTCCAAGCCACGACCAACGCTGGTTCGGCTCGCATTCGCCTGAACCTCGATGGCAACACGGCTAGCTCTGGTACCGTGGCCGGCAACGATGATTTCTATCTCATCAACAATGCTGGTACCTTCACGGTCGAAGACCTGGCCGACATCGAGACCAACAACACTGGCCAAGTCAGTCAGACCGGTGTGATTGGAAACGACTCGGGTAACATTCCTCAGCCGCAGCAACCGTAAGCTCGCTTCGGTAACTTGTGAAACGCAAAAGCGGCCAGTGCTCGATGGTGGGCACTGGCCGCTTTTTATGTTGGGTGGCCACTGAAGTGTTAGCGGTGAGTGGCTACGACGCGATTAAAGTGAAGTTTCACTTCGCCATCGACCACTCGGCGAACTCCTTCCACCAAGCAGTGTGGCTCGTTGCGTTCTTGCCCTTGGCGAACGACTTCGTCGACGGTCTGCCCAGGAGGAACGGTAAAGGTCGATTGGTAAATGATCTGATTGCCAGCATCCAACTCTGGCACAATGAAATGGCACGTTGCTCCGAAGGTGAGCATGCGACTCGCGTACGCTTCGTGATAGGGGCGAATGCCTGGGAAACTCGGCAGCAAGCCGTGATGTAGGTTGATGATTCGCCCCCCAGCGTACTTCCAGCAGCTTGCCGCTGGTAGCACTCGCATGTAGCGGGCCAGCACAATGTAGTCGACTTGATGTTCGTCGCAGATGTCGATCAGCCGCTCGTCATCGGGAATCCCATCTTCGTCGGCGATGTTCTCCCAGGGAACTCCAAATTCGTCTGCCAAACTATGGCACTTTTCACGATTGCCAATCATCACCGACGGAGTCGCCTTGATAGCCCCATCCTGAATCGCTTCTAGAATGGCACGTGGGGTTTCGGGACGGAAGGTCACGCAGATCGCTACGCGAGGCTTCCTGCCGCAGATGTCAGGCGACCAGGTACGCACGGAAAGTCCAGTGCTTTCTGCCACGCCGGCCATGGCTTCTTCCACTTTCGTGCGTTGGCCTGGATCAATCTCCACACGAGTTAGCATGCTGAATACCGACTCCTGGTCGTGGTCGAACATCTGGATCTCCGAGATGTTCGCTCCCAGGGCGGTCACCGAATGGACAATCGGATCCGCCAATCCTCGATTGTCAGGCCCTACGGCTGTGATTACGACTTGCATATTACTTTCCAACCGGTCATAAGTGGTTGCGAGCGTTGCTGGCCCGAAATAGTTTATCAGTCCACTATAAATGCGGCTCCGCCAGATCAACTAAGGTCGAACCTCGTTCGGCTGCCAATTCTGTGAGGTCCGAGTATGTCTAAACCGACTGTAGCGATCGTAGGTGCCAGCGCCGACCCGGCGAAGTATGGAAACCGATCGATTCATGCCCACCTGTCCCAAGGGTACGAGGTTTTCCCGGTGAATCCGAAGGGGGGAGAGATTGACGGCCTCATTGTGTACACTTCGCTTGCCGAGGTGCCGGTGGAGCATCTCAACCGAATTTCGGTGTACTTGCCTCCGGCGGTCGGAATCGAAGTGATCGAGCAGATCGCCGCGAAAGGGTGCGACGAGCTCTGGCTCAATCCCGGCAGCGACGCTCCTGAGGTGCTAGCCCGCGCCCACGAGTTGGGGCTAGAGCCGATTCAAGCCTGCAGCATTGTGGACGTGATGAATCGCGGCGGGGGGTAGCGCACGTGGGATTTCGTACTTCATGAAGCTAGCGTGCGACGTTTTGCCGCACGAGGGCGAACGCTGTCGGGCTGCTAAGATACGTTAGAACTCACTCGAAGCTGGGCTCGCAATGGTTTCTGTCGGAAACACTGCGATGGATACCGCCCTACACGCATCACGCTCGTGCTGCATGCACGGATCGTGTTCCTACGAACCCCTCAAACCCCGAGTAGCGGTTGTGTTTCCCTATTATCCGGTCAACGGTTTTGGGCCCGTCATGCAGGGCATGGTGATCGGTGGCCTCGGTATATTTCATGTGTTTGTCGCCCAGTTTGCCATCGGCGGCGGCATGCTACTCTGCTACTTCCAGTGGCGGGCCAATAACCGTGACGACGAACTCGCTCGCCGATTTGTCGACGGATACTTTCGCTGGCTGGTACTCGTGAGCTTCGTCACCGGAGCAGTGACCGGCGTGGCCATGTGGTTTACCACCATTCAGATCAGTCCTCGCACGATCGGGATGATGATCGATGAATTTCACTGGCTGTGGGCTACCGAGTGGACATTCTTCTGCCTTGAAGTCGCCAGCGGCTACATTTTCTATCGCTACGCCCCGCGGCTCGACGGAACCACTCGCTTGCGGTTACTGATTCTCTACGCGATTGCTGCATGGATGAGTTTGTTCTGGATTAATGGGATTCTGTCCTGGCAACTGACTCCGAGTGGATGGCTCGATAACGGTAGCGTGTGGGCCGGCTTCTTCAACGCTACGTTCTGGCCGTCGCTTGTCTATCGTACCTTGGCTGCGATGGCCATTGCGGGACTCGTCGCCGCGCTGGTGGTGAATCTGGCCAAGGCCTTCACTCTCGAAGAGCGTCGCACGTTGATTCGCCGGGTATTTTGGTTTCTCGCTCCTATGGCACTCATGCCTTTGATCGGTGGCTGGTTCATGCTGGCGCTGCCCGAGGATAGCCGGCAGTGGATCATGGGTGGCAGCATAGCCATGACCCTGTTCTTTTCGCTCGGGGCAGGGGCCTCGCTGCTGATCGGCGGGTATGGACTCGCGATGCTGGTGAAGTCGAATCTCACCATCAACGGGGCGACCGCGTCGCTACTGTGTGCTCTGGCGTTTGCCGCGACTGCCGGCGGCGAGTTTGTTCGCGAAGGTGTTCGTAAGCCCTACACAGTAAGGCACACCTTGTATTCCAACAGCATTACCGAAGACGAAGTGGCCTACTTCCGTCGCGTAGGGTGTACCACCAACGATCCCTATCCCTTGGTCGATGCCGACAGCTATCCCACCGAGCAGCTGCAGCTTGGAGCACACGTGTTTCGTATGCAGTGCGGCATCTGTCACACGATGGATGGAGCAAATGGATTGGTGCACTTGGCTGGTACGTGGAGCGTCGATCAACAGCGGCTGAATATCGCCAAACTGCAGCATACGAAGGCGTTTATGCCACCATTCGCGGGCACGCCGGAGGAGCTTGAAGCCTTGGTGCAGCTTATTCGCTGGCAACACGATGCCCGACCGACCGAGTGGTCCGAGACCACCGACGCCTCGGTGCTGGAGAGTATCGCCCAGCACTTGGAAGAAGCCGGCACTCGTTCCATGGTTGCCCGCCCTCAGTGAGCGATTTTCTCGATCCGATTTACTAACGTCCCATAGCGACCCCATGTTTGACTTGCCCACCGAAAGCCTTGGTTACTTTGTGTTGTACCTCGTGACGCTGGTACTGCACGTGGTGGTGATGAACTACGTTGTGGCTGGTGCGCTGATGGTGGCCGGGGCCGCCGTTTATCGATTGTTCGGGGAATATTGCCAGGCAACACGCACAATGGTGTCGGTGGTAAAAGACTGGTTGCCGCTCGCTCTAGGCGTAACCATTACTTTGGGAGTAGCCCCCATCCTGTTCGTGCAGTTGCTTTACAAGCATGCTTTCTACACGGCCAACCTGCTGCTATTCCATCGTTGGATGGCCATTCTGCCAGTGTTGATCGTCGCCTTTTACTTGCTTTACTTGCAGAAGACCAAATGGCTCGAAGCACGCGGCAAAGGCCTGCAGGCACTCGTCGCGGTCGGCGTACTGGCGATGTTCTTATTTGTTGCTTGGAGTTGGTCGGAGAATCATCTGCTCTCTCTTGCTGGTCAAGAGACATGGACCGAGCAGTTTGCCGCAGGGCGCTGGTGGCACCAAACGGCCGAGTTGCCTCCCCGACTGTCGTTGTGGATGATCGGTTCGCTGGCGACCTTCGCAGTGCTTCTCGGCTGGCAACTAATGGATACCGCCGATAAACAAACTGTTGGTCGGCTATCGCTCACCGCACTAAGTGGAGCAGGCGGAGCAGTGCTCGCGGCCATTTGGTACGCGGTGGTGCTACCGGAAAGCGTTACCAAGGCGCTTCAGCAACCGTGGCCATTGGCATTGTTGGTAGTCGGCGGGGTAGGACTGGCCGGCTTTGTTGCTTCGTGGGGGATGATCGCTAAGAGCGGCCAGTTGCAAACCAAGTGGATGATTTCGGCCTCGGCGAGCATCGGATTGGCGATTATCGCTGCTACGCTACTTCGCGAAGTACGTCGCTACGTCGCGCTCGTCGGTGTCGAGCAGTGGGATGCTGCAGTTCGCGATACTCAACAAGCCGCCCATACTCAAGGGCTGGGCGTGTTCCTGTTGTTCTTCGTCGGCAACGCCGTGGTCATCGCCGGCATCATTTGGAACGTCCGCAAACGCTTAATGCAGTCGGAAAACCAAACTAGCTAGATACTTCGTTCAGGTCTAGATCTAGTACTTCGTCGCTTCGTTTACCAGATGGCCAAGTTCGGGCAGGATGAGCTTCTCCATGGCCAGTCGAACTGCAGCCGTCGAGCCAGGCATCGTCAGCACGACCGTATCGCCGCACACGCCCCCCACCGCTCGGCTGAGCATGGCCGCGGGGCCGATCTCCTGGTAGCTAAGCATGCGGAATAGCTCGCCGTAGCCTGGGAGCTGCTTGGTGAGCATCGTGGTGATGGTTTCATAGGTCAGGTCGCGAGGAGCAATGCCGGTGCCGCCGGTGAGGAGCACTGCCTGCACGTCGGGATTCTCGACCCAGCGAGCGACAAGTTCGGCGATGAGCATCGGCTCGTCGGGGGCGATTTCGCGATCCACTACCCCGTGGCCCGCTTCGTTCAACAACTCAATCACTAGAGCGCCGCCATGGTCGGACTCAGCGGTGCGCGTGTCGCTCACCGTAAGCACCGCCACGGCGACCGGTCGGGCGGCGTCAGAGTGGTGTTGTTTTAGCGACATTGGATGTTTCTCCTCGGCAACATGGGTTGGCTGGATGAGGTAGTTAGTGTCCATATTGCTGGAACAATCGGCAAAAGTGGCCCGCGAACTGTAGCGCAGAGCTTTTGGCACTGGTTTCGCAACGAAGCTGCTGGCACTCGATGGTCGTCACTCCTTATAATGGGTGCTGGTCCTGCACTCCTCCCTAAATCTGCCGGAAACCCATGCGTATTTTACTGTTGCTACTACTGGTCGTCTCTCCAGCCGCCCTGGCCGACATCGTGGAACTGAAGTCGGGTGGGCAGATTGAAGGCAAAGTAGAGCAGCTGGAGGATGGTTCGTATCGCGTGACCACCGAGTCGGGCACGGTCATTACGCTCGATCGGGCGCAAGTGATGAAGGTCGACTCACCCTCGGCCGAGCAGCAATCGTACGCCTCGCGGGCGTTTGCCGCCCCCGATACGGTCGAAGCCCAGCTGGCGCTCGCCCGTTGGTGCCGCGAGTCGCAACTCAATACCGAAGCCGCTCGGCATGCAGAACGCGTGGTGGAGCTTGATCCCACCAATGCCGAAGCTCGACAGTTGCTGAACTTTCGCAATGTCGATGGCAAGTGGATGACCCGCGAGCAACTGATGGCCGAACGCGGCATGGTATGGCACGACGGTCGCTATCGCACTCGGCAGGAGATAGCGGTGCTGGAGCAAGAAGAACAACTCAAGCAGCTCAACGTCTACTGGCGGTCGGAGCTTCGCAAATGGCGACGCTGGTTGGACGATCGCAACGCCGATAACGTGCAGCAAGCGGTAGCCAACTTTAGCAACCTGAGCGATCCGATGGCAGGGCCTCATCTCGTCGATTTGCTCTCCGATGAACGGGACCCTAAGGTTCGTCGCTTGCTGGCGAAGACCGCCGGACAGATCGATCATCAAGCAACGGTAAACGCCTTAGTTCAACTGTCGCTCAACGATCCCGACGAAGAGATTCGCTTGCAGAGTCTCGACGCGCTGATTCGTTCGGGCCGTCCGGGGTTAACCGAAGCGTACGTCAAGGCACTACGGAGCAATGAGAACGCAGTAGTCAATCGTGCTGGAGTCGCTTTGGCGAGCCTGGACGATAAGTCGGCGATTGGTCCCTTGATCGATGCTTTGGTGACCAAGCACAAGAAAGTGGTTGGCAATGCCAGCGGAGGCGATACCTATTCGGTGAGTCCCTCAACCGGGGGCTTCTCGTTCGGCGGCAGTGGCCCCAAAGAAGTCTCTGGACTGCTAAGAAATCCGGATGTTCTCTCGGCACTCGTGAAGTTGTCGAACGAGCACTTTGGTTACGATCAATCGACCTGGAAAAAATGGCACGCTACGCAGGCACGCATGGTGCAGGTCGATTTGCGTCGCGATCGCTAAGCCAATTTGTGCGCAGCAATGCACAGCGATTACATCTCTTGGATCGCCGCTTGCAAGACCCTGTGGCTTTAGGCAGCAGCCATCGCCTTGGTGGCCGACAGCGTTTCTTCGATCTGCGGCAGCATTTGGTCGAGAATTTCTTCGCTCAAGCCCAAACGTTCAAACACGGTCGCTGGTGGCATTAGCGGTTCGGCTTCGAGCATCACGCCGACACCGTTGCGGGTGGCGACGTAATCGGCCACGGCTACCAGATCGGTGAGTTCTCGTTCGTCGCCTTTGAAGTCATCAGGCTTCTGGTGAAACTCAATCGCCGAGATCAAACGCGAGGGGAACTTCGAACGCCAAGCGACGTAGGCACCCAGTTGCGAAGGATCGAACGTAAGGATGCGATGCACGGCTTCGTGCAAGGTCGATCCTTCTTCCATAGTCGACCGAATGCGGGGCACGTGACGAGCCAGGTGCTGATCGATGATCAACAGGCCCATGTCGTGTAGCAATCCAGCCAGATAGGCTTCTTCCGAGTCGGCTTTGTGGGTCGATTTTGCGAGCAGACGAGCGATTGCTCCAACCGCCATCGAGTGGTTCCACAACCGATTGCGATCCAAGGTGTCTTTGCTGCTCGCAGCGTTGAACTGCCGAGAAACGAACACGGTGATCGCAACGTTGCGGATTTGTTTGGTACCAAGCAGTGCGATAGCGCTACGCAGATCGGCAACTTCTTGACGCACGCCGTAGAACGACGAATTGACGATGCGAATGATCCGTGCCGAAAGGGCAGGGTCTTTCTCGATCAATTGTCGCAGGTCTTCGGCATCGGTTCCTTCGTCAACCGCTGCTTCAATAATACGGAGGGCAATCGATGGCAGCGACGATAACTCACTAAGGCGTTGAAACAATGTTTCAAGTGCCTCGTTGTGCAGTTCGAGCGTGCCTTCGCCCAATTCGTCCTTCGATGTTGCAACGGTTGCTGTCACGGTAGCATCACTGGTTGGAGAACACGGTTGATTCGTTGAGTCTTTGCAGACCTATATGCCCCACGGAGCGTGTTCGCCGGGTCCTTACGGAACCTCTAGCGACAGACAAACCTACCTTGCTTGCAACCAGAGTGCGAAAGTGTGTCGACATTTCTCGGAGACCGGGGCAAAGCAAAACTCCATCCAAGCCATAAGGTTCGGGGAATCGTCATAACCGTTCGATCATGGCGAGTTGCTTGCTCATGCGGCTCTATGTAGTACAGTTCATCTTGAGTCCCTAAGTAGCCGTTTGTCGGCCACGGGGACCGTAGCGCGCAGGTTGAGAGCCCCGACTCGGAGATTGCCCCACGATGCCTTACTCTCAAAATCAAGGTGGCCCCGCTGTGGCGGATCAAGATGCCGCCCAAGAGCGACTCGATCTTCTGCTGTCTCGCATTAATGAACTCACCGCAGCCAGCGAGGAACCGGCCGTTACGATGCCGGTGGTCCCAGGCTCGGCAGCCAGCGACGAATCTCACCGCACCGGCGAATCAACCGATCCAACTGTCCCAGCGACTCCTTTTTCCACCGATCCGATTGCCGATCAACGCGATCTGCATGGCGACTGGATCCCCGTGGAACCTGATAACCTCCGGAAGTCAGGCATCACTGAGAGCGAAGTCGAGGACCTACTGCTTAAGTGCCTGAATACGCGCAGCGAGGCGAGCGGGCGGGATCTTTCGGACCAGGTAAAGCTGCCGTTTCGGATCATCGATCCATTGCTGCAGCAGATGAAGCAGGATCAATTGGTCGGACATCGTGGTGCGGCCATGATGAACGACTATATTTATCAGCTCACGAACAAAGGTCGTGATCGGGCGAAGAAGCTTAGCGAGCACTGCACCTACTACGGTTCGGCTCCCGTGCAGCTCAAGCACTATATCGATAGCGTCACGAAGCAAACGCTCGCCGATCAGCATCCGAGCGAAGAAGACCTACATCGCGCGTTTGACGATCTATTGATCGACCGCCGAATGTTGCTGCGACTCGGGCCCGCGATCAACTCTGGACGGGGGTTGTTCCTGTATGGTGCTCCGGGTAACGGTAAAACGAGTATCGCCGAGCGGGTGACCAAGGCGTTTGGTGAGTACATCTGGATCCCTCGCGCCATTGGTATCGATGGCGAGATCATGCGGTTGTACGATCCGAGCTTGCATGAGCTGGCGCCAGTCGAAGACTTCGACGGCCTGCTCGATAACCGCAAAATCGATCATCGTTGGGTACGTATCAAGCGTCCCACGATCGTGGTGGGTGGTGAATTGACGATGGCCTCGCTCGAGGTGACGCTCAACACCGCAACCAACGTGAGCGAAGCTCCTGTGCAGCTCAAAAGCAACTGCGGTACCTTGGTGATCGACGACTTTGGACGTCAGCGGATGACCACCGACGAGTTGTTGAATCGGTGGATTGTGCCGCTAGAAAAACGATACGACTTTCTCAATCTGGCCAGTGGTAAGAAGATTCAGGTGCCGTTTGATCAGCTGATTATCTTCTCCACCAACCTGGAACCAAAGGATCTGGTGGACGACGCCTTCCTGCGTCGTATTCCTTACAAGATCGAAGTGACCGATCCCGAAGAAACCGCGTTCCGCGAATTGTTCGAGATCATGGCACCGATTATCGGAGTGGAATACAACCAGGATTCGCTGGAGTACCTGATCGCAACGCACTACAAGGCAGTGAATCGCCCCATGCGTTGCTGCCAGCCTCGCGACTTGCTATTGCAGGTTCGCAATTACTGCCATTACGTGAAGGCCCCCGCGGTCATGTCGCGCGAGAATCTCGACTTTGCCGTGGAGAACTACTTCGCGGTGATGTAGCCGTGCGGCGCGATTCCATCGGCTGAGTGCTTAGCGACCGTTGCCAAACTTGAGCGGTAACTGCGGGTCGTGGGCTTCCCCATCGCACAGCTCCTCGTGCAATTTGCTCGGCTGGATGTCGCGATTGTGCTGGTACTTGCTAGCGTACTCGGTGATCTCCCCGGTGATTTCGTGGTAGAAAATCTGGCAGATTGGTACCCCGGGATAGATACGAATCGGTTGCACCGCGAACATCTCGAGCGTCCAGTAGCCGGAGAAGCCGACATCGCCAAAGCCGGCGGTTACGTGAACGAACAGTCCCAGGCGGCCGATGCTCGAGCGACCCTCGATCTGCGGCACCAAATTGTGCGTAGTGGTTCGCTCGTTTGTGCGGCCGAGGTACAGCTGATTGGGGCTGAGCGTGAGCCCTTCGTCAGGGATACGAATGCGCCGGACTCGATTGCTCTTGGCCATATCGAGTACCAATTCTTCGTAAACCAACAGCTCGTCATGCAACGTCAGGTTGTAGCTGTTTGGATTAAGCCGCGACTCATCGAAGGGGTCGATTTGAATATCGCCGTCCAACCGTTCGAGAATTTGCTGACCCGATAAAATCATGGCCGTGAAACTCCTTTGCCCGAAACCTGTGCCCAAGGTAAGCAATGAATTACACCCCAGACCGGCGGGGTTTTCAAGACGCCAGATTTGGGGGAAGCTTCGCGCGGCCGTTCGCAAGCGACGCTTAACGGGGATTTGCCGACTCTATACGTCGATTTGGGGACAGAACTTTTTCATCGAGCAGTCGTCGCATTTAGCCTTGCGAGCGTTACAGATAGCTCGGCCGTGGTGAATCATGCGGTGCGAGAACTCAATCCATTTGGGCTTCGGCAGTATTTCCATTAGGTCCTTTTCCACCTTTACCGCATCGGTATTCGTGGTGAGTCCTAGCCGCCTAGAGAGTCGCCCCACATGCGTGTCGACCACCACGCCCGTGGGAATCCCAAACGCGGTGCCGAGCACCACGTTGGCCGTCTTGCGGCCCACGCCTGGCAGGTTGACCAGGATATCGAGATCTTTAGGAACCTCGCCTTGGTGATCGTCGACCAGTGCCTGGCTGCAGGCCTTGATATTCTTGGCTTTGTTGCGAAAGAAACCGGTGCTCTGCACGAGCTTTTCGAGCTTCGCGATGGGGGCACCTGCAATATCAGCCGGTGTCGGAAGCTTGGCGAACAGCTCCTCGGTCACGATATTCACCCGCTCGTCGGTGCATTGTGCCGAGAGGATCGTTGCGATCAACAGCTGGTAGGCGTTGTCGTGGGTGAGCGCACACTCCGCATCGGGATAGTCGGCTTCCAGCCGTCGAACCACTTTGGCGGCCTGCTTCTTTCTTTCGGCAACCGGCATCGCAGGTGTCTTGGTGGCGGATTTCTTGGGGCTCGCTTTTTTCTTGGCCATGCGGTTTGTTCGACCATGTAGGGGGAGACGATTGCAACTGCCAGCAGTATCTATCATTCGCAAGGGTTGCGGAAGTTCCACCCCACTCGGGAACGCCTTGAGCATGGCGAATCAGCTTGACGCTGGCCCAACACCGACATACGCTTGCGGGTATCGCCGCAGGTAGTATCCTCTCCCATTCCGCATGATCCATATAATTCGAGCTGAAAAACTGCCATGAACCAAGCCGACTTCCGTGCTCAGAATCCCTACGCTTCGTTTGGTATGGTTGCCGCCGACGCTCCTGCTGCTGACCGACTGAGTTTTATCCGTCGGACGTATCTGCATGTTGCCTTGGCTGTTTATGCACTGGTGATGCTCGAGGTGATGTACTTCACCCTGTTCGGCGACACCATGAATCAGCTGATGCCAAGAATGATGAATCGGGTAACTTGGTTCCTGATCCTGGCCGCTTTCATGGCGGTTGGTCATGTAGCGAATAAGTGGGCGATGTCCGATACCTCGGCCTCGAAGCAGTACATGGGCCTTGGCTTGTACGTGTTGTTTGAATCGTTTGTGTTGGCACCATTGCTGTGGATCGCAAATCACTACGCGACCCCGGTGGGAGATATGACGTTTAGTCCCATCGCAGTCGCGGCGGTGCTTACGCTCTTTGTGTTTGCTGGGCTTACGCTTGGGGTTTTCCTGACCCGCGCCGACTTCTCGTTCCTCGGTCCCATTCTCGGAATCGGCGGCATGCTGGCTCTGGGGCTGATTGCGGCCAGCTTCTTCTTTCCTGGAATGCTCTCCGGCGTGTGGTTCCCAATTGCCATGGTGGTGCTCGTTTCAGGGAGCGTGTTGTACAGCACCTCGAACGTGCTTCATCACTATCGCACCACGCAGCACGTTGCTGCCGCGTTGGCGCTATTTGCTTCGCTGGCGACGCTCTTTTGGTACATCCTGCAGATCGTTCTCGCTTCGTCGCGTCGCAATTGAGGTTGACTGGTCGCTGTAGCCAAGCCCTCTGTGCTGCTGCGCTTGGGCACCATGAACGGAGACCTGGTTAGCCGGAATAGCCGCGGGCGCGGGATGCGGCCAATGGCAAGTGGTTTATTCGGGGAATTTCGCCTTTTTTGCCAATTCCCCGGGCAACTACTTTTAAGCTTCTCGCTTTTCAATTCCGAATGGCTGCATATGATGAATGATAGATGAGCAAGGAATCTCGCTAACCCTACAGTCGCCAACTCTTCAGCTACCAGCTCCAGGATGAACCCTTCTGATCTACAGCATGTGGAATTCAACCCCGACGATTTTTCGGGTCGAGTTCGCCTGTTTCCCATCCCCAACTTGGTGATGTTCCCGCACGTTGTGCAGCCGCTGCACATCTTCGAAGAACGTTACCGGGAGATGATGCAGGATGCGCTAGCGACTGACCAGTTGATCGCCATGCCGGTGTTGCAGCCTGGCTGGGAGCCCGAGTACGCAGGGCGGCCGCCTATTGAGCCGTGGGCCTGCCTCGGCAAGGTAGTGCTGCACAATAAGCTACCCGACGGATGTTACAACCTGCTGCTCATGGGAGTTGCCCGACTTCGACTAGAGGAAGAGTTGCCGGCGGTGCGTAGTTTCCGCGAAGCCCGTGCGGAACTAATGGAAGAGTTTCTTCCCAAAGCCGAAGGGGAGTGCTGCAAGCTGCGAAAGCAGCTCACTTCCATCTTCGACGGTTGTGTCCGCCGAGGTGAGGCTCCCCATGCGGTGCGTCAGTTGTTAGCTACTGAACTGCCGCTGACGACCCTCACCGACTTGATGGCCTATGCTTTGCCGCTGAGTAGCGAGGTGAAGCTGAATCTACTGGCCCAGCCATGCGCGAAGCAGCGAGCTGAAATTCTGCTCGAGCTGCTCGACGATCGCGTCGCCTCGGCTCCCTCGAGTCAGAGCACCGGCGACTTCCCGCCGCCGTTTAGCACCAACTAGCGGCGTCTATACCAGCCCTACTCGGGGCGTCATAATAGTTCTCTGTGCCTATAGTATCGAAACCGACAGGCGGTGGCCGCTGGTCAACTTGGTCGGTCTGTCATTTGTATTCAGGAACGACAAGTGGATAAACCATCCGAATCTGGTTCGCTAGATGGCGAAACCTGCGAAAACACCGCAAGCTCCCAGCGGAGCCCTGTGGACATGCCCCGCATCGAACGGGCGGTTCGCGAAATCCTGGCCGCGGTCGGCGAAGATCCTGATCGCGAAGGCTTGCTCGAAACGCCTGCCCGCGTCGCCCGGATGTATGCCGAGTTGTTCAGCGGTCTGCATGAAGATCCCCGAATTCACCTCGAGAAGTACTTTACCGAGAAATACGACGAAGTGGTGTTGGTTCGCGATATTAGCTTCAACAGCATGTGCGAACACCATATGCTGCCGTTTTCGGGCAAGGCCCACATTGGCTACGTGCCGAAGGGCAAAGTGGTGGGGCTCAGTAAGCTGGCCCGCGTAGTCGAGGTGGTTAGCCGCCGGCCGCAGGTGCAGGAACGCATGACCGAGACGATCGCTAACCTGCTAATCGACGAGCTCGACGTCAAAGGCGTTGCCGTAGTGATCGAGGCGTCGCACAGCTGCATGACCATCCGTGGTGTCCGCAAGCCAGGCAGTTTGTGCGTGACTTCGGCCATGAAGGGGCTGTTCCGGTCGAACGAATCGAGCCGCAGCGAGGTGATGAAGCTCATTTACGGTGGCTAAATCCGTGTGGCACCTAGCCTTAGGCGTTGCTTATACTGGCAGCTGGAAGGCGACTTGCTGACCGCCTGCTATCGAACCACGCCACCCGAAATTTGTCCTCCGCCACCGCATTATGGATCCCGAACGGCAACGCATCGAGGAAGATCTTCGCGGCCTGGTGGCAGGCGAAGTGCGTTGCGACGACACGGCGGTGCAGCTTTATGCTGCGGATGCCAGCATCTACGAGATCCGCCCGCTAGGGGTGGTGCGGCCCCGCTCGACCGACGACGTGGTGGCCGTCGCCCGTTACGCCAGCGAACAAAACCTGCCGGTGCACGCCCGCGGCGGTGGTAGCGGCTTGGCCGGCGCTGCGCTCGGCCGAGGGATCGTGGTCGACTTCTCGCACAGCATGCGACGCGTGCTGAAGCTGCAGACCGACTCGGTGCTCGTGCAGGCGGGCGTCGTGCATGGCGAACTCAATCGCCTACTGGCGTCGCACGGCCGGCTCTTTGGGCCCGACCCCGCGACCACCCAGGTAACCACCATGGGCGGGGTGGCTGCGATCAACGCAACCGGCAGCCACTTTTTGCGTTACGGCACCCCGCGCGACCATATTCGCCAGCAGCAAGTCGTGCTGGCCGACGGTACCACGTTCATCGCCGGTGTGCATCAGGTGCCGAAATTCGAACCGGAGTACATCGAGTCTCCCACCACCGAAGAGCGGGTCGAGCGGTTGGTCTGGCAGATCGCTGAACTCATCGAACGCAATCGCACCATCATCAACGACACAGCGATCTACACCGCAGTGAACAGCTGTGGCTATCATCTTCGCAACGTGCTGAAGGATGGCGAGCTGAACCTTGCGAAGCTACTGATCGGCAGCGAAGGAACCTTGGCCCTGAGTACCGAGCTGGAGTTCTCGACGCAGGTCATGCCGAAGCACGTGGGGTGCATGTTGCTAGTGTTCGACTCGCTCGACAAAGCCGCCCGCGCGGTGCAGCACATCCTGATGGTCAAGCCATCGGCCTGCGACTTGATGGACCGCCGGCACCTGAGTCTGGCGCGGGAATTAGATGTGCGCTACGAGCAGCTGATTCCCGGTGCGGCCGAAGCGGTGCTGCTCGTCGAGTTCGATGGCGACACGCGCGAGCAAGTGGATGTGAACCTGAACGAAGTGGTCGAGCTGGTCACTTCCACGCACCATCTGGCGGCCGAGGCCCACGTAGCGACTGAGGCCAGCGACAATTTATTGTTCTGGGAACTCGCCAAGCGGTTCGTGCCGACCTTGCACAAGCTGCAAGGGGTGCGTCGCTCAGTCCCCTTCGTGGAAGACATGGCGGTGCCGATCGGCGCGCTGCCGGTGTTCCTGCGCCATCTGCAAGACGTCCTCAAGCACGAGCAGGTGACCGCCAGCGTGTTTGGTCATGCTGGGCACGGGCAGTTGCACGTCCGCCCGCTGCTCGACTTGTCCAACCCCAACGAGAAGCGGCGGATGGAGCGCATTGCAGGCCAGCTTTACGAGAAGCTCTGGCTACTCGGCGGCACCATCAGCGGCGGGCACGGCGACGGTCTTAGTCGCACTCCGTTCATTGCTGGGCAGTACGGCCCGCTCGTTGGTGTGTTCCGCGAGCTCAAGCGGCTGTTCGATCCCGATGGTATTTTGAACCCTGGCAAGGTGGTTCCGCAGGCCGGCGCGCGGATGATTCACCACTTGCGGAGCGTCGTAGCCGATGTCGACCGCCCTGCGCCAGCTACCGATGATAGTTCTGCTGCTCAGCCGGCCAAGCTTGGCGGGGCAGGGCAGCTTGTTGCGTTGCAGCTGAATTGGGACATCGACCAGGTAACGCACACCGCCCGGGCCTGCAACGGCTGCGCGGCGTGTCGCACGCGGAGCCCCGACACGCGGATGTGCCCAGTCTATCGCTTCGCGCCGCGCGAGGAAGCCTCGCCAAGGGCGAAGGCCAACATCATGCGGGCGGTGCTCACCGGGCAGTTGCCGCCGGATGCGGTGCTGCATGACTCGGTCAAGGAAGTCGCCGACCTGTGCGTGAACTGCCAGATGTGCCGACTCGAGTGCCCGGCTGGGGTCGACATCCCTCGCTTGATGGTCGAAGCGAAGGCCGAGTACGTTGCCAGCAATGGCCTCGACATGCACAACTGGATGCTTTCGCGCATCGACAGCTTAGTGCGGTTCGCGTCGCGGCTGCCGACCATTACCAACTGGGTGTTTCGCAACCGACAGACTCGTTGGCTGATGGAAAAGATCCTCGGCATCAGCCAGGCACGCACGTTGCCGAAATTGGCAGTCCATTCCTTTCTCGACCGGGCTACGAAGCATCGGCTCGAGCATTACGATGACGATCGCCCTCGCGTGGTGCTCTTCCTCGATACGTTCGCTAACTACTTCGACACCGAGCTTACCGAAGCGATGCTCAAGGTGCTTCGCCATAACGGAGTCGAAGTCTGCATTCCGACCAGTCAGCAGCCTTGTGCGATGCCGCTGATCACGGCCGGCTCGCTCGACGTTGCCCGTCGCATCGCCCATCGCAACGTGGCCACCTTAGTCGAGGCCGTGCGGCTGGGCTACACGGTGATTTCCACCGAGCCAACCGCCGTGTTGGCTCTCACCCGGGAATACCCCGCGATGCTGGCCGACGACGAAGACGTGAAACTCGTAGCCGAGAATACTCAGGATGCCTGCCATTACTTATGGCGGCTTCATCTGCGTGGGCGGTTGAAGCTCGACTTCGAGTCGCAAAACCTCGAGCTGGCGCATCACGTTCCTTGTCATCTGAAAGCGCTCGAGGTCGGTGTTCCGTCGGCCAATTTGTTGCGGTTGATTCCCGGTCTGCGTCTGCGTGATGTCGAAAAAGGTTGCAGCGGCATGGCCGGCACCTGGGGACTCAAGAAAGAGAACTACCGCAACAGCTTGCGTATCGGGTTGCCGCTGATTAGCGAAGTCCGCGACGGTCCGTATCACGCGTCGGTCACCGAGTGCAGCACCTGCAAAATTCAGATCGACCACGGCAGCCACAAACCGACGCTCCACCCGATCAAGGTCATTGCGGCCGCCTACGGCTTGATGGACTTGCCGTTTGACGCTGCCGACGCGGCGATCGTTCCGGGAGAATAGCCAGCGATGCAGGTCGAGGTGCTACTGTTCGCTGCGGCTCGCGACTTAGCAGGTGCCACCCAAGTGTTGGTGGAGTTGCCGGAAGCGCCGACCGTCGCCGATTTACGTGTCGCACTCGCCCAGCAGCACCTGGGCTTGGCTCCGTTGATTGCGAGTTGCCGGATCGCGGTGGATGGCGACTTCGCCTTCGATTCGCAACGGATAGAACAAAAAAAAGAACTGGCACTTATCCCGCCGGTGAGCGGGGGATAAGTGCCAGTTGGGTAGTCCCAGTTGAGCGTCGCCTCATGCAACGCTGTACTCTTTAGGTCTCTTGTGGTGCTTGCGACTAGCGAGGAGTCACACCACCGCCGGAGCTCGAAGTGCTGCCGGTACCTTCTTTGCCACCTGAGCTGGTCATTTCGTTCCAGGCCAGCGGAGTGACGTCGTCGGTGATGAAGTCGACCGAGCCATCGCAACGCGACACGTTCACACCACCAGGGTGCTTACTGCGAGCGGTGACGTACTGTTGCTTGTGGTTCAAGCTGTCGTCCGAAGTAGCCGACTTGGGAAGTCCGCTGTTGCCGCTCACGCTAACCGGCGTGGTCGGGGTCGGCAGGTCTTGTTCAATGAAGCCCGACTCTACGTTCGACCACCATTCGCCTTGGCGTGCCAGGGCGTCGGGATCCGACGAGTTAGGCGTGTTGTAGCCAGTAAAGGTCTGACCACCGAGCGCGGTTTGAATATCGGAGTAAGGGCCACCCCAACCAGCGGTGGTTGGCAGTACCAGCACTTCCGACATCATCAGCGTGTTCGAGGTGCCATCGGTGATCTTCGAAAGCTTACCAACCTTCTCCGGCACAAACGGGCCACCGCGGAATTGACGGCAAGCCGGGTAGGGAGAATTCGGGCAGTTGCCGATGTTGTGCTGACCGTACACGGTGTTACCAGCATTCACCACGTAGTTGCCACGAACACGTGCCCACGTGGGGTAGCTCCATTCGTTCATTTGCAGGCCAATGTCTGAAGGGCAGGCAAACATCGGAATGAAGGTCTTACGGGCCTGTTCGTTGAGCGGATCGCTGAACGAAACTTCGGGATGCACGATGTCTTCCAGGCCTTCTTGTTCGATATAAGGCATCACCGGCATGTACCAACCATGATCGTCGTACCAGCGATTACCATCCCACCGCTTCGCCATAGGTGGCAAGCCGCCGTGTGCGCTCTCGTAGTTGAGCATTGCCAAGCTAAGTTGCTTAAGGCCATTCATGCACTGCGCCCGTCGAGCCGCTTCGCGAGCAGCCTGTACCGCCGGCAGCAACAACGCCACGAGAATGCCGATGATGGCAATCACAACAAGGAGCTCCACCAGCGTGAAGCCTTTGATTCGGTTCGCTTTAGTAGACATGGAAAGATACTCCACCGCATTGCTCTCCGGAGCGCGGTACTGGGAAAAGAGGGGACTAGTTAAGGTCGAAATCCAAGCTAGGATCGTCCTCCGTTACGGTTATCGACACTCCCGGTGCTGAGCCAGCAGGCACCAGGTTTGCCTTCTCTTGATATTCTTCGCCTGTACGTTGGTTTATTCGCTTTGGGCCAGAAGGGCTCGTGATGAAAAACTTCACGATCACTTCGCCGGTCGGCGACTTTGGACAGTCGTACTTGCTGTCGATGATTTCCGCTTTGACGGTTTTGCCACCGTCGACGGGTTGAAAAGTAAGTTCGCCAGTCGCATCAGCTGGTAACGCCTGACCATGAATGGTTACTTGACCCTCGAGGTGAGCCGTTTCTCCGCTGCCGCCACCGCAACCTACTAGTATTGTTAGCAGGCATGCAGCCAGCGACCACTGGAGCCAGCCAGCGCCAAGGACTTGTTGTTCACGTTGTTGTTGAAGAGCCACCTGTGGCGATCTCCTTCTAGGGAGCCGCTGCTTCTCTGTAGCCAATAGACGAGTTGAATTGGGACGAGCAGAGAAGCGATTAACTTGACCACTTTTAATATTAACATTTCGTCGCCCAAAGTCAGCCCTCAAAATTGGGTTTATGGCAATTTTTTTTAGAAATTACCGTTCGGCTGAAAAGGTGAATGTGTGTGTCGGAATCGCACAGATTATGGATCACCTGCGATCAATTCTGCGTCATCATAACCCCTCAAATCGACACCAGGCAGCAACTCTTTCAGGTGGTCGATGGTGGATTGCCGCATCACCTGGCTGTACGACACTTTTTTGAGTTTCGGAAACGTTGCCAGCATTTCGATTTCTTCGGGACTCGAGCCGCAGAGTTCGAAGCTAAACTCTTCGATCGACTCCATTCCTTGGGCCGCCTTGAGCGCTTGCTCGCTACCTCCGCAATAGAAGTAGATGCGCTTGAGATTCGTCAGTTGGCGGATCACCGAGTAATCGAACGGTTCGTCGAATGGCTCTCTTCCCAATGAGAACTCAAGGCTGGTTACCTTCTCGCGACACTCTTCGTCGGCCGCCAGCGCGGTAAGCATTTCCCAATAGAACACATAAGTATTACCCGATTCTTTCGCGTGGGCGACCGCACTCGTGGCGTACTTCGCCGCCCGCGCTCGCTGATCGGCTTCGATCGCTCTCAGGGATCGCTCGCGGAGAAGCATCACCCCAAATACAAGTAGCGTACCGACAGCAAAGACGGCTAAAGCGATCGATAAACGACGTAAGTTGCGAGACATGGTAGGGGACGCCTAAAAAGGGGGCTGCAAAGTAGCGGAACGTAGGACGCATTCAAACGCTTGGTGCGGATCCTCACTCACAATAGTCGGGGCACCAAACGATCGATTCTCGATGGATCCTTGGTAAGACCAGAACCTGCTTCGAATGGGGGGGGGGAGTTGGATACCAGCAAGCTTTCCAATCTTCCCACCACGAGACAATAGATTCCCAACGCTGGGCAAATAGATTCCCAATTTACCCAACGATGGGAAAATTGAATCTGCACGCACGCTACAAAACCAGTGGTTTTCGCACGCAAATAGATTCCCATTTCCCAAAACGCATCGAGTGGGAATCTATTTTCACGCTGGGAATCAATCGCAAGTCGTTTGTTAGCAATGAGTTGCATCAACACCTCCGGAATAGTTGCCCAAAATAGATTCCCACCCATGGGAAAGTATTTTGGGGAGGAGTCAGGGATCAGGATTCAGGGGACAGGAGAGTTTGGGATATATGATTTCTGAATGATGATTTCTGACTTGCGGAATGTCAGCTTGAGGGAGCTTCCAGCGACTGAAAGATCTAGCCTATTGCTTACAGCTTAAAGCCTACAGCTTTGACACACGCGCAGCAGTGAACGCCAGCACAAGGGCCATCGCGGTCAGAGACCGCTCCTACAGCGCGCTTGCCTGGTGAATGGCCTTACTTGTTTTCATATTCATTCGGTTACATCTTTCCATCCTCCAACAACGAACTACTGACCACAAACAACGGACCAAAACATACCTGTCCATTAGAACACCACAGGTGGCCAATTCCCAGTGAAATCTTGAGCTTCTAGAAAAATCGTTTAGCCCGCAGCCGAAGGCGTAGGCTGGCGATGGGAGACAAGAGCGACCACACAAATTCACACGAATTGTCGCTGGGTGCCACACAGGATCCCACGCCCCGAAGGGGCAGCTACATGTCAGCCCGGGGCATCGCCCCACGAAATGGAATCCCCCCACAAAGCCTCTGGCCCTTCCCGGGCCTGATAGCCCGACCCTCCCGCAAGCGGGTGGGTGAAGACATGAGTGTGGCGAGGTCGCTTACCTAAGCGTGCCCCATTCTGGGTGCCACTGGCGAAGCCCATTACTGTCCGGAGTTCGGTTCTTTGCATTCCGGGAGTGTTGCGCGGCGTCTTATGATTGCATGGATTGGCTTACGCGATCAAGACTCGCCGCCTTTTTCCTTTCACATTGCGCAGGCGGCAGCGTGAGAATCGCGGCCGAGTGGCAGCGTCTCTAAGTCGATTGCTGTTTCTTTTTCTCGCTCCGCCGCGCGGCCGACTGCCGGGCCAGTTCGTTCTGACGTTCTCGCTCGCGGAGGATCGGCAGGATCTCTTCCAGGGTTGCCGCCCCGCGGCCGACCTGTCCCATTAGGGCGAACAGGTACTTGCTCGGTCGATAACCGGTGTGCAGGTACATCAGCAACACGGCAATGACCGCCACGTAGAAGTGCGTTTGCACCCCTTCGCTTGCGTGGCTGATCAAGTGTCCGAAGTTCGCAGAGCTCTTCAGCCACCGAAAGAACAGTTCTACTTGCCAACGATAGCGATACAGCATGGCAATCACGTGCGCCGGTACATCGAGCAGGTTGGTGATCAACCGCAGTTGCGACGGTTTTCCCTTTTCTTCGCAAGCGACGATGACTTCGCGAAGCTGCACTCGGGGAACTCGATGTCGGCTCGGATTCGAAGACTTGAAATGTCCCACTCCATCGCTGAGCACGCCGGCCGCTTTGTCTTTTTCGGTGAGTTCGCGACTTTTCACTTCCCGCAGCGTGGGCGAATTGCCCCCCGCTGGGCGATAACGAGCCACGAAGTGCGATTGCAACGCGTGTGTGTCGTCGTAGTGCGCTGCCAAGAGCGCGAAACTCATGAAGCCGCGGTCGTACAGATAGATACGACCGGGCTGCAACCGTTCGATGGCTGAATCGGCCTCGCTCTGGCCAGGGGATGGAATGACGATTGCCTCGGGAAGCCACGTGCTCACCGGCAAATGGACATCCACCCGCGCTCGATGCTTCTTCGCCCCATGATTGTTCGTATTGCACATGGCCCAGGCGACTTCGGCCACGGCCGGGAGAAACGTGCCATCGACGGCCACGGTCTGCTGGAGCAGTTCGTCGAGATCGTCGTCACCTATCGATTGCCGTTTTGACTTGCGGGCAAGTTGCCGGCGGAGGGCATCGAGAATCGGCTGCAATCGCTCGGGGTCGGCCAGTTGATTGAAGTCTGAGAGCGTACTTCTAGTGATCTTGCGAATCGAAAGGTGTTTCTGAGCCTGTACCGTTTGGCTGAAATCTTCGATGGTTCGCAAACTGCGGATGGTGGGATTGAAGAACGCCAGCAGGTAGGCTACGAACACGTCATCGAGAAATAACTTGCGATTACCGTGGGCGTCTTCCGAGCGGAGTTGTTTGAGAAACTTCTCCAAAAGCCGGACATACTTCCCCCCAATGACCTGCTCGGGCCACACTGGTAGCTCGTCTTTAGCAACTCGCTGGGAAGGCATGGACTATGTCGTACCACACCACTCCCCACCGCGCAAGTTCAGAATCGGTTAAGATTAATTCCGGACAGTAATGGGCTTTGCCAGTGATGAAACTCAGTGGAGTCACTGAACATACGACTGCGTGTTAATCGGATAAGTGCAGTCCCCACCCACTTCAACAGGTCACACAACAAACCATCCAGCAAGCAAACACTGGCGGAGCCAGTGGCCCCCAGGGCAATGCACTACATCCATCCTCAGCACCTCCATATCCCTGAAAGGGAATCGTCGCCCAGCGAAGAGTTGCGCGCCGGCGAGCTCCGCGAGCCAAAACGCTACCCTGGGTAAGAGTGCTGGTGATTGGGGAACGTGGCGGATCATGATCGACCCGTTGCTACTGCCATGCGATCTGGCAAAGCTGTCAGTGGCAAGCAAGCTGTGGTAACTCGGCTATCGCACTTGGGGAGGCTTCCCAAAATGGCAGCACTGCGTGCTTATCGACTTAACTTTCACTACCCACCCCAAATGCAGTCTTCTTTAACTCAAGCATAGGAGTATCCTGGTCCTGCTCTAACTGCTTTCTAGCATTCTCCCAGTTGTCTTCGAGCTGTTGATGAAATTTCACAATGAACTCTAGAGACTCTGATACTGAATTAGGGTCAATCGAATCATTGAGCCTAATAAACTCAACGAACCACGCTCCCTGGCGCTTCTTCAATAGCAGCGGATCAAAGTGTGATGGATTGTTTTGGTAGTAACTAATGTGCTCAGGACCATATTGTCCCGGCAGAACAGTGACTGGGCTTCTTGAGCTTGGAATGTATACCTTTTGCTGGGTAGGGTCGTCAGGATTCTCGAAAAAGACTGTCTCATTCCATTCCTCTTCAGTTAACCATGGAGCATCCAGTTCAATCGGTGAATAGGCAACACCGCCTATTTTCAATTCCAAGAACTGTTCCCATCCATGTTCTCCAAATCTCTCATTAACGGACTTTTCAAATGCATGATGAGCCTTGATTGATTTGAACGCTGACAAGTAGGCCGGCCTTAGGTTTTCTGCTATCCCAAAAGTGCATTCCACAAAGTCCTCTTCATCACCATTCAATAGCGCTCGACGCCACTTCGTAAGCGTGTCTTTTGCGGTTGCTTGATCGGTGGGGATTCTCAAGAGCTGTTTTGAATCTGTGCCCGTTTTCTTGTCTTGGCATCCAACCAACATTGGCACAAAAACTAACAGGCATATGAGAAAGTTATGTAATCTAGCTTGCATTGGTGATTTCCTATTCAGAGTCTATTGTTCCTGTGACTTTACCAAAGGCAGACAGAGAAGCATACACTCCACCGCGCGAACCACAGATAGTCGATGCATTTCTATCTTTGATTATTCGGCGATAGCTACCGGGACGCATCCAGCAAAGATACCAGAATCTTTACTGACAAGAAGCAAGAATAGAGAAGGCATCTGTTTATTCGTCTTCCTTGACGATCCGTATTCATCCGTGGCCAGAACGACTCTGTTTCTCACGTCAGAGGCTACGCGCAGTCCCGACGACGAAGATTCAAAGAGTCGAATGCCACAAGTGTTCCGTCGTGAACTGCGCGGTTTTGCTCGGTTTGCGCTAGGGGGTATTCTGACTCTCTTCGTATTGCTCTATCGCCTTCCGTAGATTCCTGAGCCCGTCCAGGCATTGCTGCCGGATTAGTGCCTCGCGTCGAGCAGCCATCAGCCCTGTTGCGAGGGAGAGTATCACTAGCAGGGCGAAACCTATCACGGTTCGCTTCCGTTTCTTACGGATCACTGCATGAAGGAAAAGTCCGGTACCAGTAATCAGAGTGGTCGTGCTGAGTCCCTGCAGCAGATGCAGCCCTACGACGTCGCGGCGCAGCTCGGAGTGAAGGTCTCGGAAGAGCTCGACTGCACAGTACCCCACGCACAGGATGGCAACAGCCAGCGTGCCATACAGTAACACGCCTGCCAGGGGGTTGCCGGCTCGGTGCTCGTTCGGCTCACTGGTGGGGGATTGGTAAGGTGACTCCATGGAACCTTTTCAGAGGGAGGGGCAGGGGGCGTAACGGAGCAGTTGTGGAGGTTCCCCAAAAACAAGAGTGGCCATCCGACACTTGCTGGTATCTAATGTTACCATCGCAACTTACTGGATGGCGATCGCCTGGGTAGCACCCTGCACCAACCAACGAATGATTCAACTTACGCACGACAAGATCGACCCCACCCAACTGACCGGCCAGGCGACGCATCCGGCCGCCGGGGCGGTGGTGCTGTTTCTCGGTACCACTCGCGGGGTTACCAGCGACCAGTCGTCTGGCGAGCGCCATACCGCGCGGCTGATGTATGAAGCCTATAACTCGATGGCCGAACGCAAACTGGCGGAGCTCGAGGCGGCCGCCCGCGAGCGGTGGCCGATCGTGGAGTGCTTGCTGGTGCATCGGCTCGGCGAGGTGCCAGTCGGCGAAGCCAGCGTGGCGGTGGTCGTCAGCACCGCGCACCGTCGCGAGGCGTTCGAGGCGGCTGAGTGGCTGATCGATACCTTGAAGCAAGAAGTCCCGATCTGGAAACAAGAGCACTACACCGATGGCCAGGCCGAGTGGGTCGGAGCCGTTCGCCCAACGACTGGTTAACCTTACCTCCATATGCCCGACTCTCGATCCTTGCCGCTTGTTGATTCGTTTCAGCGTGTGCATCGCAGCTTGCGATTGAGCGTGACCGACCGCTGCAACATCCGCTGCTTCTACTGCATGCCGGCCGAAGGGGTGCAGTTTCTGCCACGGGTCGACATCCTGTCGTTCGAAGAGATCGCGCGATTCGTTCGCGTTGCGGTATCGTTAGGCGTCACCCGCGTTCGACTGACCGGGGGCGAACCGTTAGTGCGGGCGGACCTGCCAGCGCTCGTCGAGACGCTAACGGCCATCGAAGGGGTCGAAGAGCTGGCGATGACCACCAACGGCATGCTACTTACTGAGCACGCAGCCGCGCTCAAGCAGGCGGGGCTTGGCCGTTTGAACATCAGTCTCGATACACTCGACCCCGAGCAGTTCCAGCGGATCACGCGCCGGCCTGGTCTTGAGCAGGTGCTAGCGGGCATCGATGCAGCACTCGAGGCGGGCTTTAGCGACGTTCGCCTGAACGCGGTCGCGGTCCGCGGCGAGTTGGAGTCGCAGGTGGTGCCGCTGGTGCAGTTTGCCACATCTCGTGGAATGACCATGCGGTTCATCGAGTACATGCCGCTCGACGCCGATCAGGAGTGGGAATCGCAGCAGGTGCTCGCCGGGGCGGCGATTCGCGAACTGATCGCCCGCGAGCTGGGACCGCTCGTGCCCGAGGGCCGCGACCATGCCAGTCAGCCAGCCATGAACTATCGGCTCGTCGAGGGCGCCGGCCGGGTCGGCTTCATCAATCCGGTCAGTGAGCCTTTCTGTCGTAACTGCGATCGCCTACGATTGACCGCCGAAGGAGCGGTGCGCAATTCCTGTTCAGTACCAGCGAGTCGAGCGTTCGCGACTTGATCCGCAGCGGTGGCAGCGACCAGGCGATCGCCGAACTGATTCGGCAGGTGGTTGCCGCCAAGCGGGCGGGCCACGGCATCGACGACGCTAGCTTCCACCGCCCACAGCGGGCCATGTATCAGATCGGCGGCTAACGCCCCGCCACCGAACTCCCCCACCATCCACAGACACACGAACCCCACACGCCGATGTCGAAGAAGAAGCAGTCCGAGAAACAGCCCTGGTACGCCGATGGCCTCCGCTTCAAGTGCACCGGATGTGGCGACTGCTGCACCGGGGCACCTGGGTACGTGTGGGTGAATAAGGAGGAAATGGCCCAGATGGCCGAGCTGGTGGGCGTTGAGCTCGAGGAATTCGAGCAGCAGTTCGTCCGCAAGGTCGGCGTCCGGCGGAGCCTGGTGGAGTACGACAACGGCGACTGCGTGTTCTTCGACAACAAGAGCCGGCAATGCCAGGTGTACACGGCCCGACCGCGTCAGTGCCGCACCTGGCCGTTCTGGGACTCGAATCTGCGGACGCCCGAAGCCTGGGACGAGACCTGCGAGACCTGCCCTGGCAGCGGGCGGGGCAAACTCTACGACATCGATCACATCGAGGCCGAGCGGGCGAAGATCCGCGTATAAACCGCAGGTGTGCTAGCGTTTCTGATAGTCTAGTCGTAACGATTTGAGAAACTTTGACGATTAGGTGGAGAGTTCCGCCGAGACTGTCCGATACTTGCCTCTGAGTCCATGAGACATGGCGATTAGGTAGCGCTAAGAAAGCTTCCAAAAATCGCCGCAACCTGTTGAAATGCAACAAGTTGCGACGAATCGTCCTGAATCCTGGGCCCGGCAGGCCTTGGTTGCTGGCCGTAAGTTGTTTGATAATTTGGGTTTAAGTAGCTTTTGCTGAATTTGGCCGCTAGCACTGCTAAGGCCGAACCAAGCGAGCGACAAAGCCGTATCTGGAGCTACCTCGACGACGGTCAAACTTGACACTAGTGCTTGCTACAACTACACTTGGAGCAAGTCGAGACGACGTCAGATGGGGTCCATTTGGACCAGAATTGCTCCTCGGAACGGGAACTTTGTCGTGACCAAGAAAGAGATTGTGAAGACCATCTCCGAGGAGATAGGCTTGACCCAGCTCAAGACGAAGGAGATCGTCCAAAAGACGTTCGACGCTATCGTCGAGACGCTAGTCGAAGACCACCGAATCGAGCTTCGCAACTTTGGAGTGTTCGAGGTCAAGAAGCGTGCAGCGCGTAAGGCCCGCAACCCGCGGACCGGCGATAAGGTGGACGTGCCCGAGAAGTTCGTGGTAACGTTCAAACCAGGCAAGGAGATGGAAGCTCGTGTTCGCGAGCTGGAGCTCCAAGCCCAAGCCGAACGCGAAGCTCGCGAGCGGGCGGAAGCGGCCAGGTTAAACGGTTCGGCGGGTTATCCACCACCGTCGCCTGAGCAGATGCCAAGTTCAAGCGAGCAAACGAGTTAGATACAGCTACTTTTCCCAAAGGGGTCTTCGCGACTCCCACCAACTTATCGCTAGGTAACGCAGGCAAATCGCCGCAACTCGTTTACCAAACTAGATTTAAGCCAAGCGGTCCCCGCAGGATACGGGGAGCACTCACGATCCCCGATCGATTCGGTATCCGCCGGACGTCGGCGGTTACTCAAGGAGGAGTACCAGTCCCATGCGTAAGTGGTTATTGACGGGCCTCGTGGCCTGTGTGCTCTCGTCGAACGTAGGCTGCCTGATTCCCATGTACTCGGCCGATCCGGCCCGTCGTGCTCGGCAGTTGATTTTCACCTCCGAGGACTTGAGCGCAGTGCTCGATGAATGGGAGCGAATCTGGTTCCTCGATCAACCGAGCCATCTCAGAACTCATCCAACCCACGGCGGCGTGATCTAAGCTGCCAGGGCGTAAGAACTTCCAGCGAGCTGCTGCCGGCGCGAGATGCCCCTCGATGGGCGTCTCGCAAGCCGGGGGCGGGTGGGGTACATTGCTAGTTTGCCCCTCCGCTATTGCTGCTCACTTAGGGATATTGCGACCGTGGATTTATCCGTCACGCTTGGCCGTCTTCGGCTGCCTAATCCCGTGCTCGTCGCTTCGGGGACGTTCGGCTATGCACGCGAAATGCAGGGTCTGGTTGACCTCGGTCGACTAGGCGGTATCCTGCCGAAGACCATTACCAAGCTGCCAAGACCTGGCAATGCGCCGTGGCGTACGGTCGAAACCGCGGCCGGCATGCTCAATTCGATTGGCTTGGACAACGATGGCATCGACTCGTTTCTCGAGAAGCTGATGCCGTACTTGGCGTCGTTGGACGTGCCGATCATCGTAAGCATCGCCGGCCGGTCGGCGGACGAGTTCGTCGAACTCGCCAAACAGCTCGACGGTGCCGCAGGTGTAGCTGCGGTAGAGCTGAACATCTCCTGCCCCAACGTCTCGGGCGGGGTCGATTTTGGTACCGACCCGGCCATGTGCGAAGACCTGGTGCGGCGGGTTCGCGAGGCAGTGTCGCTGCCGATCCTGGCGAAGCTCACACCGAACGTCACCCGCATTGCCGACATGGCCAAGGCCGCCTCGGCCGGTGGAGCCGACGCCCTGTCGCTCATCAACACCTGCCTGGGCATGGCGATCGACTGGCGTCGCAAGAAACCGATTCTCGGCAACGTGATGGGTGGCCTCAGCGGCCCTGCCATCAAGCCGATCGCCCTGCGTTGCGTCTACCAGGCTCGCCAGGCGTGCGACACCCCGATCATCGGCATCGGCGGCATCGCGACCATCGACGACGTCATGGAATTCCTCGTAGCCGGCGCGTCGGCCGTGCAGCTCGGCACCGTGAACTTCTACCACCCCACCGCGTCTATGGAAGTACTCGACGCACTTCCGGGGGCACTCGAGGAGTTGGGAGCGAGCAGTGTTGCCGAGGTATCAGGATCTCTGCAGGTGTAAATGAAGGATCGTTGCCATTGTTGTTCCCAAACCGACGAGTTACGTCTCGTCGGGAGAAGTGAAAGAGCGATTAATCCGACGAGGCGTAGCTCGTCGGGTATCGGTGTTCTCAGAACTATACCCTCATTAAATCCATAAAACTCTAGCCCCTTCGAACCATGCGCGTACTTTCCGGAATCCAACCGACCGGCCCGTTTCACTGGGGCAACTATTTTGGTGCCATCCAGCAATACATCGAACTACAGGACGTTGCCGACGAAGCCTATTACTTCATCGCGAACCTGCACGCGCTCACGACGGTTCGCGACAAGGACCTGTTGAAGCAGTACACGCTCAACGGAGCGATCGACCTGCTCGCGTTGGGCTTGAATCCTGAGAAGGCAGTGCTGTTCATACAGAGCGACGTGCCAGAGGTTAGCGAACTCTGCTGGCTGCTCATGACCGGCACGCCGATGGGGCTGTTGGAGCGGTGCGTCAGCTACAAGGATAAGCTGGCCAAGGGACTCAAGGCCGATGCGGGGCTGTTTGCCTATCCCGTGCTGCAAGCGGCCGACATCCTGGCCTACGATGCCGACATCGTTCCGGTGGGCGAAGACCAACTGCAGCACATCGAAGTGTGCCGCGACATCGCTGGCTCGTTCAATCATCACTTCGGCGAAACGTTCGTGATGCCCAAGGGCAAGGTGCTCGACCAAAGCGCCCGCGTGCCTGGCACCGACGGCGAAAAGATGAGCAAGAGCTATGGCAACACGCTTGCAGTGTTCG
This sequence comes from Aeoliella mucimassa, assembly GCF_007748035.1. NCBI lineage: Bacteria > Pseudomonadati > Planctomycetota > Planctomycetia > Pirellulales > Lacipirellulaceae > Aeoliella > Aeoliella mucimassa. The sequence continues at coordinate 4,046,845 of NZ_CP036278.1, read as the reverse complement.
ACGACGCCAAGAAGCAACGCAAGCAGATCATGCGCATCCAGACCGATAGCCGCCCGATGGACGAGGCCAAGGAGCCCGATGGCGACGTGCTGTACGACTTGTACAAGCTGGTGGCCACCGAAGACGAGGTCGCAGCGATGGCGGCCACCTACCGGGCGGGCGGGTTCGGTTATGGCGAAATCAAAAAGGCACTGGCCGAAGCCTCGGAACGGTACTGGGCCGAAGTCCGTGAGCGCCGCGAAGAGTATGCTGCCAAGCCCGAAGTGGTCCGCGAAATCCTGGCCGCTGGTGCCGAGAAAGCCCGGGCGAAAGCCAGCGTGGTACTCAAACGGGCGCAAGACGCCTGCGGGGTGATCGGTTACTAATTGCTGACTACTTTCGACGCCTCTTACCTTGTGATCATATAAGCTTTTCATTCACCCATCCCACGATTCGACCCCCGCCATGCAATTCCGTACTCGCGCCATCCACGTTGGTAATGAACCTTGTCCCGAAACGGGAGCCGTTGTGCGGCCTATTCATCTGGCGAGCACGTTCATGCAGCACAAGGCGGGCGAATGGCGCGAGTTTGATTACTCGCGGAGCGGCAATCCCACGCGGGCGTGCTTCGAAGAGTCGATCGCCCACCTCGAAGGGGGAGCCGGCGCCATGGCGTTTGCCACCGGCATGGCGGCCACCAGTTGTGCGATGGCCATGCTCAAGAGCGGCGACCACGTGCTCACTGGTAGCGACATCTATGGCGGTACCTATCGCCTGCTGCACCACGTTTCGAATCGGGCGGGGGTGAAGACCACGCTGGCCGACTCAACGAATCTCGACGCGTTTGCCGCCGCGATTCAGCCAGACACCAAGTTGGTGTGGATCGAGTCGCCAGGCAACCCGCGGATGACCATCACCGACATTGCCGCGTGTGCCGAGATTGCCCACTCAGTCGGCGCACTGCTGGCGGTCGACAATACGTTTTCAACGCCGGTGCTGACCCGCCCCATCGAACTGGGGGCCGACATCGTCATGCACTCGGCCACCAAGTACATCGGCGGGCATAGCGACGTGATGGGCGGTGTGCTCGTCGCCAAGACCAAAGAGATCTACGACGAGCTGTACTACGTGGCCAACGCCACGGGGGCGATCATGGCCCCGCTCGAGTCGTTCCTCTGCTCGCGAGGACTCAAGACGCTAGAGCTACGGGTCCGCGAGCAAAGCCGCACCGCGATGCAGCTAGCCGAGTGGCTCGCCAAGCATCCGAAGGTGGCCAACGTGTTGTACCCAGGGTTGCCCTCGCACCCTGGCCATGAACTCGCCGCGCGGCAGATGGACGGGCAGTTCGGCGCGATGATGTCGTTCGAACTCGATGGCACGTTCGAAGATGCCAAGCGCGTGGTCGAGTCGACCAAGCTGTTCCGTCTGGCCGTGAGTCTGGGGGCAGTCGAGTCGCTCATCGAGCAACCCGCGAGCATGTCGCACGCCAGTTACGACGCGGCCGATCGGGCCAAGCACGGCATCAGCGACGGCATGATCCGCCTAAGCGTCGGCCTCGAAGCGCTCGAAGACCTGCAAGACGACCTGCAGCAAGCAATTGGTTAAAAACTACTAACTGTATAATCAAGTCTTGAATTGTGATTCCGATTCTCTGTCGGGGAAATCACGGTTTCGAGCTATTCTTTTGCTTCGCGCTCGTGCAGAAGCTTGACGCTGGTCTCGTCATCCCGATAAACTGGGCAATGTAACGTTTGGTTTGCCTGCGCAATCTTTTCTCCCAGGCATCCCAAGCGACAGGGGCAATAGCTTTACGCTATTTTTTCTTCGTTTATCACGAGGGGTCTAATGAGCGCGAAACATGCAGTGGTGCAGCTAGTCTGCGCATTGATGGCAACGGTTGCCATGAGTGCCAGCAGCACCTTACAGGCGAGTGAGATCGTTGGAGATCACAATCTAGATGGTGTGGTAGATCTAGGCGATTACACCATTATCATCGACAACGGTCTGGGCGATGTTTCTCTCGACGAATGGCAATCGCAATTCGGCGAAACCGGCGATACCATTCGCCTGGCAGCCGAGGGGGATGAGGACGATACTCCTGGCCCCAAAGTATCTGTCGCGGGTGTCGTGGCTGGCGAGCAAATCAACTGGACTGCCACGTTCATGCCGGACGAAGATCTGTACGACGATACGACTGCCGGCTTCGGCGGATCGATCGCTGTGAGCTTCAGTTTCGAAATGCCTACAGGCAGTCTTATCGCATCGAGTGTGATGTATCATCTGCCGTTTGATACCGAGTTATCCGGCTTTGACCCCTACACGGGCGACTCGATTGCGTTCGGAACGCAGGTTCATCCTGCGACCACCAGCGTGATGGGCACCGGCACGGTCGATGCCTTCTTCACGACGGTGGGTAGCGATGTGATCAAACCGGGCGACACGTTACCAACCATTACGTTCAGCACCACCCTCGATGGCAGCATCGTTACCCACGGCGGCATCGCTGCTCAGGCTGGCATGGAGTTCACGATTCCGCCGGCAACTTCGCGGGCGGTTCCCGAACCAAGCACCCTGGTGCTGGCCGGCATGGCGGTCGTTGCTTTGGGCGTGATGTCGCGCCGAGCGGCTTAACGGATCGACCATCAAATTTTTCGATTACTTAGGGCAGCCCGTGAATCTTGCGTTCGCGGGCTGCCTTTTTTCGTTACGCGTGTCGGCTCGCACGGTGATTCCTTCCGGCCGCAACAAGTTGTACACTCAGAGCATCTGTTTCGAGAGTAACTTTAACGCGCGAGGGGTTCCCCCATGCAATTAGGATTTGTGACCGCGATTGTGCCCGACTTGTCGTTCGAGGAAGTCTTGGCATTTGCCTCCGAGGAAGGATTCGACTGTTTGGAGGTCATGTGCTGGCCGCCGGGAGGTCCGGATCGTAAGTATGGGGGGGTATGCCATATCGACGTGTCCGACTTCACCCAGGCGATGGCCGACGACACCATGGCGTTGTGCCAGAAGTACGGCGTCGGCATTTCGGCCTTGGGGTACTACTCGGTGCCGCTCTCGGCGAACGAAGATCAGGCCACTACCGCAGTATCGCATCTGTACAAAGTGATCGATGCGGCCGCGATGATGGGGCTGAAGAACGCAAATACGTTTGTGGGAGCGAACCAGTACCTGACGCTCGAAGAGAACATTGCGAATTTCACCGAGGTGTTCCCGCCGATCATTCGCCATGCCGAAGAACGCGGCGTCTACATCGGCATCGAGAACTGCCCGATGCTCTACCCCAACACCTGGCCGCAGGGGCTTAACATCGCCCGCTCGCCGGCCATCTGGCGGCGGCTTTTCGAGATCATTCCCTCCGACCATTTCGGCTTGAACTACGACCCCTCGCACCTGCGGATGCAGTTGATGGATCCGATTGCGCCGATCCGCGAGTTTGGGTCGCGCATTTTCCACTCGCACGCGAAGGACATGCGAATCGATCTCGATCGCCTGAACGATGTGGGGGTGCTTATGCCGCCGATGGATCGCTCGACCGCCAAGATCCCCGGATTAGGCGATATCGACTGGGGCAAGTACATCGGGGCGCTGAGCGACGCGGGCTTCCAAGGCCCGGTTTGCATCGAAGTGGAGGACGAGGCCTTTACCGAGACCCTCGAAACCCGCAAGCAGTCGCTACGCATCGCCCGCAACGTGCTGCGCCCGCTGATCGGCTAGATTTTGGCGGCTAGCCGAGTTCCCCCTCGACCCCTCAGTAATTAAAATCGGGGGATGGCCAAGTTTGCAAAGTGGGTGACCGACGCAGCCCCCGATTCGCCGATGAGCGACGTGGTTCGCGTTGCGCTCGAAGTGCGGCTGGCGGCCGTGCAGCACCACTTGCCGAGGGCGGCCTTTCTGAGCGACGAAAACGTGGAGTACGTGCACGCAGCCCGCGTTGCGACGCGACGCGCGTCGGCCGCGCTGGCGATGTATCGCGCGTTCCTGCCCGACAAGCCTCGCAAGAGACTGCGGGCGTCGCTGAAGGAGATGCGAAACTCGATGGGCGAAGCCCGCGACCTTGACGTCTACCTTGAACGCTTCACCGAAGTCGACGAGCCAGGCGTCGGCGCGTTTGCGGGGCAGCTAGAGCAGCAACGCATTGCCGCGCAGCGGAGCGTGGTCGGCTGCGCGCTCGGATTGCTCACCGGCGATCGCCTGACGCGGCAATGTCGCCGGGTGGTGAAAGCCAGTAAGCGGTACGCTGCCAAACGGCTTCGCAAGCAATCGTTCGGCGAGTGGGCGACTGGGCAGCTGCAGCAAGCGTGGGTCCCCTTCGCGGCAGCAGTGCCGAGCGACGACCCGGTGGCCACCGAGCTGCACGACTTCCGGATTGCGACCAAGCACTTTCGCTACACGCTCGAATTGCTCCGCGGCGGCCTGCCCGAAACGCACCGGCGGCTAGCGTGCCAGCAGATCAAATCGCTGCAAGCGCAGCTCGGCGAGATCCAAGACCACGCAGTGGCCGCCGACAAGCTCGCCCTCTGGGCCGCGCAGGCTCGTAAGAAGCGTGTCCGCAAGTTGCTGGCTCGCTATCAGCAAGAGGAGCTAGAGCAGTATCGCGGCAAGAGCGAAGCCTTCGTCCATTGGTGGCGCCGCGATCGCATCGACGAACTGCAAGCCGCCGTGGATGCGGTGACGCACGAGCAAGCTTCGTAGTACAGCACGAAGCACATAGCGTTGTTGCTCTAACGCAGGGTTTGCGGATCGCCTTCGATGCGAGTGCCGAACGACACTTTGCGGGACACTTCAAACGCGACCCGCTCCAGGTACTCCCGGCGGGGAATCTCGCTGGCGCCTAACCGTCCCGTATGGGGAGTCCATTGCTGCACGTCGAGTAGCCCGTAGCCCCGCGACTTGAGGTGCGCAATGAGCGACGCCAGGGCGGCTGTCGAGGCGTCTCGCTCGAGGTGGAACATGCTCTCGGCAGCGAACAGCCCGCCGATCGCCACACCGTAGGTGCCGCCGACCAGCTGGCCTTCGGCATTGCGAATCTCGACGCTATGGGCGAAGCCAAGATGGTGCAGGTGGGTATAGCCGCGGATCATGTTGGGAGTGATCCAGGTGCCCCCCTCGCGGCCAGGGCCTTCGGCGCAGCCATGCATCACGCCAGCGAAGTCGGTATCGATCGACGCGCGAAACTGCCCGGAGCGAAGCCGGCGGAGCACCCGCTGCGATGGGCGGAAGTCGTCGAACTCGATGATCGCCCGCGGGTCGAGCGACCACCACACCAGTGGTTCGTCGTCGGAGTGTGGCCACGGAAAGATGCCATGGCTGTATGCATCGAGCAGCAACTCGGCGTTCAAATCGCCCCCCATCACCACTGCGCCTTCGGGCGAGGCCGATTCGGGCGGGGGAAAGAACCGGGGCCGTCGGCTCGGCTTGAAGGTCGGTGGCTTGCTACTCATGCCCTAAGCATAGAGACCCGCTCGCAGGGGGGCGAGGGGATTGCCGCCAAAATTGGCAAACGCGTTACCAGGGCATATTGATTTCGGGCAGCAGCTCTTTCCATTCGGCGTTGATCAGCCGCCCGCTGTCGGACTGCTTGGTGTAGCTCACTCGGCAAGTGAATCGCGGTTCGACCCAAGTGGCCGTTTGCGACAGCTTGAGAATCGGCTGACTGGTGATCGCCTTCTGCAACCGCTTGGCAAGTTTGCGACTCTCGTCGGGTTCCAGCGTGGGAGTCAAACTGCCAGCGTAGGTGAGCTTGCCATACTGTTCGGTCGCGAGCACCAGCTTGGCGACCTCTTCTCGATCGTTCAGTTGAAAGCCGACGATCAAGCAATCGGCATCCAAGCGTGGGGTGGCCAACTCGTCGTCGTTGCCGGATGCTTCGTCGCCGGTAATGCCGCCAGCGGCTCCGCCGGCAAAGTCTCCGACCGCTTGTTCCAGTCCATCGTCGTTCGCGGGGCCGTTGGCTGCCGCAGCGGCGATGGCCGATACCAGGCTCTGCTTCGCGGGGGCCTTGATGCCCCAGTCCCACAGGCGGTCCCATTGAATGCCGCCGATGATCAGCACGGCCGATAGCGCCAGCGTCACGCCGCAGGTGCCGCCGATCGCCAGCCAAAGCCGCTCGGGCAGGTGGGCGAAGGTCCGCCACCAGGGCTTGAGCGGCTTGACGAGCAGGTCGAAGATGCCAATGTCGCTATCGGTCGAAGCGGTCATGATGAAGCAGGTTACATGCAGTACCAGCGTGGCCATTAGGCCGATCGCCAGCTGCCAGACTCCCCAGAATTCCAGGATGATGCTTTCGCGGGGGATCAACAGTCGCACCGCGAGCGACATGGCGATGATCACCACGTTCGGCACCGCCAGGGTGGCCGCCCAGCTGGGGATCGACTGCGTGATCTCCTGCCAGGTGTCTTGCTGCTGCGGGGCAGGGGCCGAGTCGGGATTGGCCGCGGCTTCCCACTCGCGGTCGATTTCAACGGTAATTCCGAGCGTCGTGTGGTACCCACACTCAAAGCAAACCGGCTGCTCTTCGTCCATCGGCGACTCGCACCGCTTGCAGCGAGGCCCCTCGTAAGCGGGGTCGAGCGAACCGGTCGCCGGCGTTTCGAGCAAGCCAGCGTTGGAATCCTCTAAATTTGACATCGAAAAGTCTCACGCTGGGAGAAGGAAGGCAAACCAATGCATGGCGTCGCGCCAGATGATTTCTGGCCGATTTCAGACAACCGTAGCTCGTAAAAGGCGGGGTGGAGCGGTCGTTCCGCTCAAAAGTGACCATGAATTTCGGAATGCCATGGAGGCGAAACAAAGTGGTTTATGTCATGTTTCGTATTTTCACCATGGTTCTTTCACGAATGAATCGCCACACGGCGGATTCGTCGTTATAATGAGGCCTAGCTGTCTGATGTCACTGCCCAACATCTTACTAGGCTGATAGCGATGTCTCTTCCCGAGCAAAATCCTAGCGCTGCGCCTCCAGCCAATGCTGAAGGTAGCAATCCTAATTTAACGTTCCTGCTGGTGCTGTTAGTGGTACTGGTGGTCGTGCTGGCGGGACCCTTCCTGCTCGGACGCTTCCAGTACGCAAACACCAAGGCCCGCATGCAGGCCGAGGTGGAAGTTGCCACCAATCAGCTCACCAAGGTGAGCGCGAAGCTCAACGACCTGTCGCTCGCTTCGCGGCTAGTCGCCAAACGGGTTTCGCCCAGCGTGGTGAGCATCCATCGGGCCGATATGCAAGGCAACGAAGGCCAAGGCTCCGGAGTAGTCGTCGATAACGAAGGCTACATCATCACCAATTACCACGTGGTCGAAGGGGCCACGGGGCTGCATGTGATTCTGGCCGACGGCCGAGTCGATTACGAACCGATTGTCGTTGGCGGCGACAAACGTATCGATCTGGCACTGATTAAAGTCAATCAACCCGACCTGATCGCCGCCGAGTGGGGCGAGAGCGATTCGCTCGAAGTCGGCGACCTGGTGTGGGCGGTCGGCAGTCCCTTTGGGCTCGACCACACGGTGACCTTCGGCATCGTGAGTGCCAAGCAGCGTCGCAGCATGACTGGCATTCAGTCGAACCCCTTCCAGGAGTTCCTGCAGACCGACGTGGCCATTAACCCTGGTAACAGCGGTGGACCGTTGGTCGATCTCGATGGCCGGGTGGTCGGTATTAACACCGCGATTGTTGGTCAGGTGTATCAAGGCGTTAGCCTTTCGATTCCCAGCCAATTGGCCCGCGAGACCTACCTGAAGCTCAAAGAAGATGGCTGGATTGAGCGGGGGTACCTGGGGGTCGAGCCGCACATGCTTACCGACCTGCGTCGCCGGCACTACGACCTCAAGCCAGGCGAAGGGGTGTTGGCCGCCAAGGTGTCGTCGCTCACTCCTGCCGAGCGGGCAGGGCTGCGAGCAGGCGACGTGATTCTCAAATGGAACGAGCACAACGCCAGCGATCCGTTCCTGCTCACCCAGGCGATTGCCGACACTCCGGTCGGCTCGAAGGCCCAGATGCTGGTGCGCCGCATCGTGCAAGGCGTCCCGACCGACGTTGATCTCGAAGTCACGGTCGGCGCAGCCCCCCGTCTCGAACGGCTCACGCAGTAACTCGCTTTTCTTCTGATCTGCTCCGGTGTTTGTTCCCGAAGTCGTGCTGCGCTTGATGGTTTTCTAAGGCCGAGGAGCTATGCATCGTCGCTACGCACTTCCGCAGGGCTGCTTTTTCGCGGGTTTGGCGGTGCGTTTCCAAACGCCATCCAAACACTATACTGAGGGCTCGTTACCACCAGGACTTTTGTTGAGCCAAACGGACTTTGCCACCCATGGATTTTGGAGCCTCGCACGACACGAAGGAGCAGATCCGCCAGGCGGTCGACATTGTCGATCTTGCCAGCAACTATCTGCAACTCCGCCGGCAAGGCCGCATCTACGTCGCTCACTGTCCCTGGCACGACGACAGTCGCCCTAGTTTGCAGATCAATCCCGAGCGGCAAACCTACAAGTGCTGGGTCTGCGACATCGGTGGCGACATCTTCAGCTTCCTCATGCGGCTCGAGAATCTCGAGTTCCGCGAAGTGCTTGAGATGCTTGCCGAACGCACTGGTATTTCGCTCGCTGCGACCGCTGCGCCGACCGTCGAGCCTGGCAGCCCTGGCGACAAACGCACGCAACTGGCTGCCATGGAGTGGGCCGCGGGGCTGTTTCAGCAACACCTGCGGCAGTCGCCGCACGCCCAGTCAGTGCTGGAATACCTGGCCGACCGTGGCATCAACGAACAAATGCGGGAGCAGTTTCAGATCGGCTTCTCCGCGCCCGACTGGGAGTGGATGGTTCGCCAGTCGCGGCAAACTCGGTTCTCGCCTGCGGTGCTCGAACGCGTGGGGCTGATCGGCTCCCGCGACGGCGGCGGCTACTACGACCGATTCCGCGGCCGATTGATCTTTCCCATCCGCGACGTTCGCAGTCGCCCGATCGCGTTCGGCGGGCGGGTGTTGCCGCAGTTTGCCGACGATCGCTCGGCCAAGTACGTGAACTCGCCGGAGACTCCGCTCTACAGCAAGAGCGATCAGCTTTACGCGCTGGACATCGCCCGCGATGCGGTGAAGGACACCGGGCATTTGGTGGTGATGGAGGGCTACACCGACGTGATCATGGCCCACCAGCATGGCATTGCCAACGCGGTGGCCTGCTGCGGTACCGCATTAGGCGAGCGGCATTTGCACCTGTTGCGTCGGTTTACCGACCAGGTGGTCTTAGTGCTCGACGGCGACGAGGCCGGGCAGCGACGCACCTCGGAAGTGCTCGAACTGTTTGTCGCCAACCAAGTCGATCTCCGCATTCTTGCGCTGCCGGAAGGCCAAGACCCATGCGATTTCCTGCGGGCCAACGGGCGCGAAGCCTGGCAGTCGCTTATCGACACCGCGGTCGACGCACTTGAGTACAAGTTGCGACAAATCGAAAGCCGGGTGGGGGCGAATCCCTCCACCCATGTGGCAGCCGAAGCGGTCGAAGAAATTTTGGCGGTGCTAGCAAAAGTGAACGTGCAAGCGGGGCAAGCTGGATCGGCTACGTTGGTTCGCGAGAGCCAGGTGCTGGGACGCATTGCGCGAAAGTTTCATTTGCGCGACGAAGAAATTCGCGAGCGTTTAAAGGTATTACGTCGCAGCGACACCAAACTCACTCGCATCGGATCTGATCAATCGATCACTGATAGCACCGAGGTTTCGCAGCCGCCGAGTGCGCAAGCATTGCTATCACGCTGGGAGCAAGAAATCTTTGAATTGGTCTTGTCGGATGCTTCGCTCGTGGGTCCAATCATCACATCCATTCCATTAACGGCAATGGTGAGTCGTCCCGCGATTTGGTTGTATGAGCAGTGCCGACAATTGCACGAAGCTCACCAGCCTGTTACCTTCGACCGACTGCTGGCACTAGCCACCCACGAGCGACAACAGAAGTTGCTCATCGACCTCGACGAGTCGGCAAACGAAAAGCAGGAAAGCGACCACGACGAACGACTCCGTGATTTGGTGGATCATTATCGCCATCAGAATGAACAAATAGTGCGACGAGCCGAAATCGCTCACCTTCGCGAAGGTAAGCTCGACGCAAACCAAGAGGAGGAGTTACTTAGCAAACTCTTCGAAAACTTGAAACGCCGGCAATCAGGGTCTCTCTCCACGGATGGATAGAGTGGTTCGCCGGCCCGGTGACCCTCGGCGGCGGCCCATGAGCTGCCAGGGACGCCAAACGTCACTTCCCCCCCAGTGTGTACAGGATGTACACAAGGAGTTCGACGATGACCCCGCATCTCGATCAAGATCTGCAAGCTCTGCTTGGTGTTGCCAAAGAGCAAGGCTTTCTCACTTACGAACAAGTCGGTACCTATCTGCCCGACGAAACCTACGGCACCGAGCCAGTCGATCAATTGCTGTCGGCTTTGGACTCGATGGGCATCGAAATCGTCGACGATCCCAACGTCCGCAAGTTCTCCGACGTCGTTGCCGCGGCCACCCAGAGCGAAGGCAAACAACTGCCCGACGCTGGCCCGCACTACTCGAGCGACCCGATTCGCATGTACCTTTCGCAAATGGCAGAGATCCCGCTGCTGACGCGTGAGGAAGAAATTGCGATGGCCAAGAAGATTGAGCTGACTCGCAAGCGTTTCCGTCGCAACCTGCTGCGTTCGTTCCACGCGTTGGAAGCTACCGTGAAAACGCTGGAACGCGTGCAATCGGGCGAGCTGCCTTTCGATCGTACGATTAAGGTGTCGCTCACCGAGCACCTGACCAAAGAGCAAGTGCAGGGTCGCATGCCCGGCAACCTGGCGACGCTCCGCTCGCTGATGGAAGCCCAGAAGGCCGACTTCGAGCAACTGACTCGCCGGACGCTGTCGAGCGAAGATCGTCGCGTAGTGCGTCGCCGCTTCCTGCGTCGTCGCGAGAAGATGCTGATCCTGGTCGAGGAGCTGAGCCTGCGTACTCGCCGGGTGCAGCCGTTGATCAAGGAACTCGAACAGTACAGCCAGCGGATCGACCTGGTACGCGACCAGCTTCGCGAACTGAAGGCCGACGATGCTCCCAGCGACAAGATTGATTCGGTCAAGGCGGAGCTGAAAGCCTTGCTAATGAACGTGTGCGAAAGCCCTGCTTCGCTGCGTCGCCGAGTCGCGCTGCTCAAAGAGCAGTACCGGGCTTTCGAAGGGGTGAAGCGCGACCTGTCGAGCGGTAACCTGCGTCTGGTGGTGTCGATCGCCAAGAAGTATCGCAATCGCGGTTTGTCGTTCCTCGATCTCATCCAGGAAGGCAACACCGGCCTGATGCGTGCGGTCGACAAGTACGAATATCGTCGCGGTTTCAAGTTCAGTACCTACGCGACTTGGTGGATTCGCCAGGCGATTACCCGAGCGATCGCCGACCAGGCCCGCACCATTCGCATTCCGGTGCACATGATCGACGTGCTGACCAAGCTGCGTAACACCTCGAAGATGCTGCAACAGAAACTCGGCCGCGAGCCTTCGATCGAAGAGATTGCGACCGCAGCGGAAGTACCGCTGGACGAAACCGAACGCGTGCTCGACATAGGTCGTCACCCCGTGAGCCTCGATCGCCCGATCGGCGACGGCGAAGACTGCAGCTTCGGCGAGTTCGTCGAAGATCAGCACACCGAGAGCCCTCACAAACTCGCAAACAACGGCTTGCTGCGGGATCAGATCGAAGAGCTGCTGAAGACCCTGACGTTCCGCGAACGAGAAATCATTCGCCTGCGTTACGGCCTACACGACGGCTACAGCTACACGCTCGAAGAAGTCGGACGCATCTTCAAGGTCACCCGCGAACGCGTGCGTCAGATCGAAGCCAAGGCGGTTGCCAAGCTGCAACACCCGGTCCGTAGCCAGATGCTAGCGAGCTTTGTGCCGCAACTGCCAGTGGCCGCCTAAGCCGCCATTCGAGAAATCGCAGAACCATCGACGGCCGCAGGAGTTTAACTCCTGCGGCCGTTTTTTTTATGGTTTGGTCGCACGACTGGTTGACGCTGGCTGGTCGCCATGGTGAGTTAAGGGAGGACTCGCATGAAGTAAGTAGCAACGAAGTTAGGAACCAGGCATGCGGACGCTAGCAGTTGGCGACATCCATGGATGTTACCAAGCGCTGACGACTCTCGAGTCGTTTGCGCAATTTGAAACGACCGATCGCATCGTGACGCTCGGCGACTACATCGATCGCGGACCCGACTCTCGGTTGGTGATCGACTGGCTGATCGAATACGATCAGCGCGGGCAGTTGGTGCCGCTGCGGGGCAATCACGAACTCATTCTGTTCGCAGCCCGCACTTCGCCGGTGCACTTCCGCGATTGGCTCGTGTGCGGCGGCGACACCGTGCTCACGTCGTATGGCATCGAGACCCTCGACGACCTGCCGGAGGAGCATTGGCAGTTCCTCAGCACCCGCTTGCGGGCGTACTACGAATTGCCTACTCACTTTTTTGTGCACGCGACCGCGTACCACGATCGCCCGCTCGCCGAGCAGCCCGATTACATGTTGTACTGGGAGCGGTTCGACGCGCCGGAGCCGCACCAGTCGGGGCGGACCATGGTGTGCGGGCACACCGCACAGCGTTCCGGCGTGCCGCTCGACGTGGGGCACGCGGTTTGTATCGACACCTGCGCGTACGGCGGCGGCTGGCTCACCTGCTTGGATATCGCCAGCGGTTGGTGTTGGCAGGCGAACGAGGCCGGCAAAACACGCAGTTTCTGGCTTGCCGACGGCCCCCATTAAGCCGGCACGCTGGCTGCGTACCGCGGTACACAGTCGCCTGGTAAGGCCTCAGGGGCTTGGCAATTCGCCGCGATCGCGGGATAAAGGTAGGATACGACTTATTTAATTCACTCACCGAAGTTGCTCAGGTTATGGCCGCTACTGCCGCTACGCTTCGCACCCTGCATCGTATTCACGTTCAACTTGCCGAACTTCGCGACCGCTTGGATCGCGGGCCACGGCAAATCGCGTTACGCCAGCAGAACGTCGCCGCTCGCGAGGCCGACCTGCAGGCCGCCCACGAAGCGGTAAAGCAAGTCAAGCTGCGAGTCGACGGGCAGCAACTCGACCTGAAGGCCTCGGAGCAGCGAATCGTCGACTGGAACGCGAAGCTCAACGCGTGCAGCAGCAATAAAGAGTTCCAGACCCTCAAGGAGCAGATCGCTGCGGCCGAAATGGCCACCAGCGTGCTCTCGGATGAGATTCTCGAAAACCTCGAGCGCATCGACAATCTCGGTGAGAAGGTCGTCAAAGCCGAGTCGGATCTGAAAGCCACCGAGGAAGAGCTGGCCAAGATCACGGAGAAGGTCGAAGCCTCGGCCGAAGTGATTCGCGGCGACATCGAGCGGCTCGAGGTCGATCTGGCCGAAGCCGAAAAAGGCATTCCCGCCGACTTCCGCACCGAGTACGACCGGGTGATCAACCACAAAGGGGCCGAAGGCATGAGCGAAGTCGAAGACGGCGTCTGCAACGGCTGTGGGCAGAAGATCACCCCCAACATGCACAACGCCCTGTTGATGTCGCGCCCCACGTTCTGCGGCTCCTGCGGACGGTTGCTGTACATTCCGGAGTAGCCGTCGACCCTCCCTCGCAGGCAGCTCGCATGTCGGACCGTTTGCCGAATCCCTACCAGTCGCCAGAAGCGGCAAGTAGCGACGCTGCTGAGTCTGACGAGTCGCGTCGGCCAGCAAGGCTATGGCTGATCTACCTCAACCCGCTCGGCTTAATACTGACCGCCGGATGGGGCTTTAGCGTCCTGTGGTTGCTTGGCCAGTACCAGACCATGAGCTGGATACCACTGCTCCCAACCATCGCTTGGTATGCGTTCGGGTGGGTGGCTGCCTGCTATCAGCTCATCTGGGCGGTGGCCCTTTTGTTTGATCGGCCGAAGGAGCCCTGGCCGCACCATCTGCTCTCGGTGCTCCTCGCCTGTGGATGCTACGTCGCGATGCTCGTGCTCGGCCTGGTTGCGCTCACGCCCGTGGGCTGAAACCCGCGGGCGCTGGTGGGGTGATTGCCGGGGAATCTTCGCGTTTCGTTCCCCCACCGAGACCTAAACGGGGTTTACATGCCATCGTCCCCCCGTAAAATAATGGAATCTTCACAAAAGACGGGTACCCGCCTGGGTGCCCGTCTTTATTTTGAATTTGGTGCGTCGGTGAGTAAGTGGGTAGGTAGTCGATACCTGCTCACTTACGCACTTACTCACCAAAGAAGCCAGAGCCAAGCCCGCCCCGCGTTGGCGGTACAAATCCATTTCGTATTGTGTCAGGAGTTGAACGATGAGTGCCCGTGTTCCGATGACCCGCAGTGGTTACGAAAAGATCAAAGCCGAGCTCGACCACATGGAAAACGAGTTGATGCCTGAGATCGAAAAGCGGATCGCAGAAGCCCGGGCCGAAGGCGACTTGAAGGAAAACGCCGAGTACCACGGCGCTCGCGAGTCGCAAGGCATGCTGCAGGCCAAGATCAACTTGCTGAAGAGCAAACTGCAGCGGGCCGACATCGTCGACACATCGAAGCTTCCCAAGGACGAAGTCGTATTCGGCTGCACAGTCAAGGTGAAGGACCTCGACTTCGGTGACTCCGAAGAGTTCACCCTGGTCGGCGAAGGGGACGAAGACTTCGACGAAGGCAAAATCAACGTCGCCAGCCCGCTGGGGCAGGGGCTCGTTGGCAAGAAGGTCGGCGAAGTGGCCGAAGTCGAAGTGCCGGCTGGCATCAATCGTTTCGAGATCCAGGAAATCCGCTTCGAGGAAGAGTAGCCCCCCATTGCGGTGGAGCCGACGCTCAGCGGATCGGGGTTCACGATCCGGTTCGTGAAAAATGACGACCCATCGTAAGAACGCCCGCTCCCCATTTCAAGCGAAAACACCCCGCTCGGTAGAAAGTAAATAAAAAATATAAAACTTGGTAACCGCCGGCATTCCGTAGGTATAAATGAGTACTGGCTGGTGCTTGGCGGAACCAGATTTATGTTTGCAACGTGCTTTCTTTAGAGGTGTGATCCAATGAGTTGGAGTTTCCGTCCTGTGCTGGCGCTTGTCGCTGGCCTGCTGGCCCTGGCGGCCGTTCCTGCGAGTGCTTTCGAGCTAACGCAGTCTTACACTATCTCCCCACAAACCCTGGCGGGCCCTTCCGACACCGCGCTGAATGGGGTGCCGTTCAGTCTGAGTGTTGATGTCGATCAGTTTGATCCCGCGCTTGGTGCGCTGACGAGCGTCGTGGTCGACTTCGACATGGACTACCTGCTCGAAGGCACTACCACCACCGGCGGGAGCCTCTCCGGCAGCGTCGGCGGCACCCTGTACTGGGACTCGCAAGCCTTCGGCGGCGGCGGCAATGGTATCGGCGGCGGCGGGGGACCTGGCCCACTCTTGCTACCCTTCGAAGTAGCCGGCGTTGCTGGCGGTCCTTCGTTCAACACCGCTTGGGCAATCGGCACTGGCACCTCGTTGCTCGAATACACCGGTACAGCTAATGTGACTCCTACCGGATTCGAAGGCAACACGCTCGGCCTGGCAGCCGGCACGTTCGAAGTCACCTACACCTACGTTCCCGAGCCAAGCACGGTGCTGCTGCTGGTCGGCGGATTGGGTGCGGTTGCCTTTGCCGCGCGTCGTCGCTAACGAGGGTCCCCGCGCACTCGTTGCTTAAAACCATCCACAAGCCCCGCTAGTCGCGACGACTAGCGGGGCTTTTTCTATGGGTTTGGTGAAGGAGCCTACACAACTCGGCGACTTGTCGCTCTCGGCCGCCGCGCGATTGTTGCCTGGGGTTTCGCAGCCGCGTAGACTGAGGAGACCCCAACGGAGGACTATCGTCGTGAAGAGTTGTTATCCCAAAGCGGTGACTAAAACCTTGGCATTCGCTTGCGTGTTGCTCGCCAGCTGCGCGGCTCGCGCGCAGCAGAATCCAAACGGGCAGTTGCCAGTTACGTCGTTTCCGCACCCTTATCTGTTTCTGATTCGCGATCCGCTGGTGCTCGACGAGTTGAAGCTCACCAGCAGTCAGCAACAAGCACTCGCCGAATTGAACGACGGGTTCGACGCCGGGTTGTGGTCGATGCGCAACAAGTCGGCTGAGCACATCGCCCAGACCATCGAGCAGTCGACCACCAAAGCCAAAGAGACGCTCGCAAAGCTGCTCTCCGCAGAGCAGTTGCAGCGGATCGCGGAAATCGAGCGGTGGACCCTCGGCACCCGAGCCTTCTTAGGCGACGATCTGCCAGCGGAGCTCGATCTGAACGACGGCCAGCTCAAGAGGATTCGCCAGGCGATGGAAGAGTCCGAGCAGAAACTAAGCGATTTGCGGGCGGAGTCGACCTCGCCCGAAGCCCAGACGAGCTTCGACAAGAAAGCCCGGGCGCTGAAGACCGACGAGCAAAAGAAGATTCTGGCGGTCATCTCCCCCGAGCAGCGAGCCAAGTGGGTGGAGTTGCTCGGCAAGCGAATCGACGTCGCGAAGCTCGGGCGGGTGAAGTTCAAAGCCCCTCCGCTTTACGGTGAAGGAGACTGGATCAATGCGTCGCCGATGGCCGCCGAGCAGCTCGAAGGCAAAGTGATCGCGCTGCACTTCTACGCGTTTCAATGTATCAACTGCAAACGCAACCAGCCGGCTTACCGGGAATGGCATCAGGCGTTCGCCGATCAGGGGCTAGTGGTGCTCGGGGTGCATACGCCGGAGCTGTCGTCGGAGCGCGAGGTGGACCGCGTTCGCCAAAACGCCCGCGACGCCGACCTGCAGTTCCCGATCGTTACCGATAACCAGAAGCAAAACTGGGACGCGTGGGGCAACTCGATGTGGCCGAGCGTCTATCTGATCGACAAGCAAGGCTACGTTCGCTATTGGTGGTACGGTGAGTTAAACTGGCAGGGGGCCGAAGGCGATAAGTTGATGCGGGCCCGCATTGCCGAACTGCTCGACGAGTAATCCCGATCGACGTTTCCCCCAGGGGCGATGGTAAACCCTGGTCGATCGACTTGGCTCGCGGTGGCCGACGATCGAAAGGAAGCCGACGATGTCGCGATACCACGATAACAACACGTTTGCGAGCGATCCGCTCGAACTGAAACTCGATCGCACGCGATTGCAGCGGATGCATCCCGAGGGTTTGCTGAGCCGCTTGCTGGGGCGACGCCGGCAGTTCATCGAGATCATCGACGAGCATCTTTCGTTTGGCGACTCGCGGGCGGCGGTCGTGCTGTCGCGGGTTCCCTTGCGGGTGAGTGCCTACAGCGACGAGCTCGATTGCTCGGTGGTGCTCGAGTTCGACAAGACCGCGGCCAAGGTGATTCTCGACCGTTTTCCAGAGCTCCGCGTGGGCGATCGCCTGATCACGGTCAACACCTACGCCCGCGGCGATCAGCCGGTCCGCGATCTGTGGAACGGTCCCGCCAGCTACCACCGCTACGGAAACTTCTTTCCGGTGATCGCGAATTTCTACGCGGTCGATCTGGCACCTGTCGCCAAGCGGACCGCCGCGATCGAAGACGCGGAGTTTCGCCGGTGCGAAAAGTGCGCGGAAGAGTACCTGCTGATCAACGACGACCGCGCGCGGAACGGCTCGCCGTTTCTTAGCAGTATTCCGCTGTAACACAATTCCATCAAAGCTGCTGGTGTGGCCAATCTGGCTGATCATGTAAACTGGGAACCCAAGAAGCAACCAAAAGGCCAGCACGCTAGCCTTATTCTCGCGGCGGTGGATGATGCTGCCGAAGGTGAAAGCCCCAACGAATATCAGTGGAAAGTGGCCGCGACATCATCTGTTCCCGAAGTACTTAGGAGGTGCGGTCGACCAAACGCTAAAGCAAATACCACGTAAGCTACACGAAAAGTGTCATTCTGCACTCGATAAGTGGAAAGGCGGTAAGTATGCCCGCTCAAAGGGTGCAGGCCACTTCAGAGATGTTGACAAGAAGAATCATGACAGACCCGCAGGACTTCTTTAATAATGACGAAGGCGGCAAGTTCAGTAAGTACCTATCTGATTTCGAGCAGGCCGTCCGTGAGTCTGGTTATTAATAGTAGAGGTGAAAACTATGCCTAAGAACAGACCAGCAAGCGTGGTGCTGCTTACTGCTAAGTCATCCCGTGGTAGTGTGGTCGAAGAACAGCAAATCAATTACGATATGTACTTCGGAGACGGAGTAAAGTTGATTGACTCGGCAGAGTACAGAGCGGCACGAGGTATCGCTAGAGTTCATGGTGAAATCTACGATTCTGCCGGATCGCTACAGCAAACCTTCGATAACGTTTACGACAACATGGGAAAGTACTCTGGCGGGAAAACAGTTCACGATGATGGAACAGTCATCGAGGACTAATGGTGTGTTTCCTCGCCGAACCGATGAGGCCGTGAGGTTGGTACCCACCAAAATCACAGCCTATTCTCTGCCGATGAGGGAGAACATCGTGTCGTTATCTAGATGCCAAGCTCGATAGCGATGCTGTCCCCCAAAAAAAGGTGTGCTGAATTCCATCGGGGTGTCCACTACCGGGCCTCGCCGCCGACTTCGCTTGCGGCGAATTCTTGCCCGATTCTCTGTCCATTTTTTGCTAGGAAATGGCCACCTGACTTGCTACAACAACTAGTGCGCATGTGTTCGCATGTATAGTTAGTGTTGTCGCAAGAAAGGACCCAACCATGGGACGAGTACGAGTGCTGGATGAGACCAAAAAACGGGAAATTTGCACGTTGCTGACCGCCGGGATGAGCTACCAGCGGATTGCCAGCTACGTGGGGTGTAGCCGCAAAACGATTGTGAACGAGCGCCGGGCCGACGAGGGGTTCGACCAGCGGTTGCGGCAAGCGCGGGTAGCACATGAGTTGAACCCGCTGCATGCGATGCGCAAGTTCGCTGCGACTCACTGGCGGGCGGCCGCCTGGATGCTGGAACGCGAGGAACGCCTGGAGCGGGCGCGGCGCGAGGAGCGGCGTCAGCAGCGGTTGCAGCCGAGCGATATCGAGCAACTTGCCCAACGAGCGCACGATCTGGTGAAGCATGCGGATATCATCCAACTCACCGGGCAGCCGATCGCCGAGCAGGTGGCCCAGTTGATCCGCGATGCGGCCGGCCAGCAGGAGTCGGCTTGCCGTGCGGATGTAGACGATTGGGAGCTAGATGACTGGGGAGATGGCGAATGGGACGCTAGCGAGTTGGACAACGAGGAGTTGGACGAGGGCGAAGTGGACTGCGACGAGCCCGATTCCGAAGAGCCCGCTTCGAACAATCTGGAGCCCGAGGAGACTGTGGAGCCCGAGGAGACTGAGCCTGAACGCGAACCGTTGGAGGTCGCCGACGAAGCTCCCGAAGAGCCAGCCGAAGCCTGCGATGCGTCGTCGCCGGCGGTGGAGGAGGCTGAGAATAGTTTCCCACGTGGGAATCTATCGACGGAGGATTCTCCCTCGTGTGCGACTGAAAACCGCGTAAATCCCGAGGAAAACGTCGCTTCGGAGCTGTGCGAAATAGATTCCCACTCGATCGAGTTGGCCGAAGTGGGAAACAATCGCCCGGATAGTCATTCGCCGGTCGGGGTGGTGAGCGGTTTAGCAGTCGTTCCAGACCAGCGACTTGCCTTGCCGCAGGGCGTTCAGGGCGAGTAGCCCGCACAACACGAGTCCTATCGCCAGTACGGTACCAGTGCCTTCCCACACGGTAAGTTGCATCCGCTGAAGGTCCGTCTTGTCCATGCCGTAGAGCACGCGCCAGACAATCGCAGTGAGCGGCAGCACAACGATCATGCATTGCATCCACGCGGGGAACTTATACGAGAAGTAGTACGCACACGGAATCACCAGCAGCGTGAGAATGGTCGCGAACATCAGCCCGAACACGATCGCTCCGGTCAATGGTTGCCAGAACTCTGCGCCGCCGGAGATGTTGAGCATCAGCGGCAACAACCCGCCGCACGTAGTGACGGTAGTCAGCAGCACCGGACGCAATCGATTGACACCTGCTTCGACCAGCGACTGGCGAACCGAAAGCCCGCGCTTGCGAGCCTGGTTGGCGAAGTCGACCAGCACGATGGCGTCGTTCACGACGATGCCGGTTAGGCTCACGAGCCCGATGAACGTGGCCAAACTAAACGGCGAGTCGGTAGCCCACATACCGAGGATCACCCCGATGAAGCTGAGCGGAACCGTGCACATGACGACCACTGCCTGGCGGAAGCTGTTGAACTGCATCACCAGAATCGCAGCGATCAGAATCACGGCAATGATCATGCTGTTCAGCAGGTATCCGAAGTTTTTGTCGCGTTCGTCGTTCTCGCCGGCGAACTCGGCTTGCACTCCTTCGGCATCGCTCGCGGCTTTGCCGATGAACTGCTTGGCGTACCCCTCCACGGTTTTCTCGGCTCCCTCGACCGGGCGAAAACCCATGGCCGGCAGCACTTCGGTGGCGAGCACGCCGAACACCTCGGCTGGTTGCTTTGAGTCGTCGACATCGCAGTTGGTGATCACCGCGCGATTGCGTTCGTATCGATTCACGCTAAACAGGTCGACATCGCGATTGAGTTTCGCAAGTGAACCGATCGACGCTTCGCGACCATCCGGGCCGGTGAGCAGCAAGCGTTTGAGATCTTCCGGGTGCTTCTGGTACTCGGGAGCGAGTTGCAAGCGGAGGTTGATATCTTCGTCGTCGAGGGTGATTTGCACCGCGGTGTCGCCGGCGATGGCGGTTTGCACCGCGCGGGCGATTTGCATTTCGGTAAGCCCTGCGAGTCCCACGACTTCGGGCTTGGGTTCGATGATCAGCACGGGAGCATCGTCGCGGTAGTCGGTTTTTACGTCGAGGGTGCCGGGGATTTGTTTCAAGCTGTCGCGCGTGGTCTTAGCAATATCGCCGAGTTGTGCGACGTCCTTGCCGGTGAAACGCACGGAGACTTTCGCCCCGCCGGGCGGGCCGTCCTGCACTTCGGCAATGGTCATTTTCATGCCGGGCAGCAGTTCGACGTTCCGGCGCAGGTAGTTCATCACTTCGCGGGAGTGCACCGTGCGATCCATCGGCGGAACGAGTTCCACTTGCACCTGGCCGAACTCGGGTCCGGTCGCGGGATCGTCGTCGACGCGCGTCGCCATGGCCGACGCAGAACCTACGGAAGTCACGTAATTTACGAGAATGCCAGTTTCTTTCCAATCATCCAGTCGATCGGTAATCACCTTGGAAGCAGCGAGGGTTTCTTCGATGCTGTACCCGAGCGGCAATTCGTACTTGACGATGAACTGTCCGCGATCGCTCGCAGGAAAGAAATTGAAACCGAGATGCGTCATGAGCTTACCAGCCCCGAACACACCGATCGCACACCAGATGATGATGAACAGCGGAGTAATGCCTTGCAGCGATTCACGCAGCACCCACGCGTACATGCGGGTGAAGAACCCGATGTTCGGGCGGACGCGGGCCGCTTCGTGCGATTCGTCGGCTTCGCTGGTTGCAGTGAGCTTCGCGAACGCGCCGGCTTCGTTGGCTTTCGGCTCGCGCCGGCTATACCAACGGGCAGCAAGCGTGGGAATGATGAAGTGGTCGACCAGGATCGAGCCGACCAGCGCGACGCTCACCACCTTAGGCATGACGCCCATGAAGTCGCCCATGATGCCGGGCACGAGTAGCATCGGCAAGTACGCAGCAATGGTGGTCATGTCGGCTGCGATGACCGGCAGCCCGACTTCTTCGATGCCGACCTTCGCGGCGTGCACTGGTTCTTCGCCACGTTCGATGTGCCGGTGGATGTTCTCGGCCACGATAATCGCGCCGTCGACGACCATGCCGAGCACGAGGATAAAGCTGAAGACCACCATGTTCGAGATGGGAATGCCGGTGGCGTACAGGAACACCAACCCTACAGCGGTACTGAACGGAATCGCGAGCAGCACGAGCAGCGAGATCCGCAGGCCCATCGTCCAACCGAGGATGATGAGCACCAGCATCGCTCCGAACACGGCGCTCGAGCCGAGCACGCGGAACATCACCCAAATTTCGTCCGACGCACTCCGGGAGGTATAGAATTTGAGATCAGGATATTGATCGCGGAGGTCTTCGACCTTTTGCTTCACCCCGTCGGCGGCGCCGAGCGTGTTGATGTCGGCTTCCTTGTTCACGACGATCGTCGCGGAACGCTGCCCGTTGAGCTGAGCCAGGTTGAGCACCTTGCGGTGGGTATCGACCACCTTGGCAACGTCGCGAACGCGAATCACGCGCCCTTCGGCGCTGGTGACAATCGCTTCGCGAATGTCGTCGACGCTGCGGAGTTTCGACTCGTTGCGAATCTGACGATCGAACTCGCCGGTGGTGAACGCCCCTGCGGGAACCTCGGCATGAAAATCCGACAAAGCCTGGCGAAGCTGACCGAGCGACACATCGTACTGCACCATGCGATCAGGATAGACGTCTACATGGATTTCACGCTCCTTGCCGCCGAACAGCTGCGTGTTTGCAACCCCTTCGACGGTTTCGAGCTGCTCCTGTACGTCTTCGGCGATCTCCTTGAGCGTGCGATCGTCGACTGCGTCGGGCGCGGTGATGCTCACCAACATCAGCGGCATGTTCTCGAAGTCGATATCGGTGATCACCGGTTGCACTTCGCGACCCGCGGGAAGCTCGTTGCGAATTCGATCGACCAGGTCCTTCACTTCGCGGCGGGCGTCGTCGGGATCGACATCGTCGAGAAAAATGATCTGCGTGACCGACGAGCCGCGCATGTTGGTCGAAGCCAGGTAGTCGACGCTCTGCAGTTCGCTGAGGGCGTCTTCGACTTTGCGGGCGATTTCGTTTTCGGCTTCGCTCGGCTGCGAGTCGGGGTAGGGGATCGCGACCAGGATCACCGCTTTGCTGATCGCGGGAGCACGCTGCACCGGAGTCAGCAGGCAAGCGAACACCGCCAGCAGCATGACAAGCAGTGTCAGCACGGTAACGATCCGTGGTCGGTCGATGGCGTAGTTGCTGATCTTCATCTGGGCGAGCTACCGCTGGGTTTGAGCCATCGAGTCGTCGGACGATTCATCGGTCGGCCCCGCGGTGCTGGTCGCCGACTCGGTGTCGGTGATTCGCACGTGCTGACCATCCGACAAACGTTGATGCCCGCGAACAACAACCTGCTGCAAGTCGACCGTGGTCGAAGGAACGAGCAACGTATCGCCTTGGTCGATCCACTGCTCGAGCAACACCTTGTGAGCGGTCGGCAGCAGCACCTGGTCGAAGGTCCAGAACATCACCTGCAGAGGTTCGTCCTGCTCCTCGAGAGCAAACACGTAGGTTTCGTCGCCACGGAACAGCACGGCCGATTCCGGAACCCGGTACGCGCTCAGGCGGTCGATCACCAGTTCGGCGGTCGCGACCATGCCAGGACGGAGCAGCCGGTCGGGATTGGGCACTTTGATTTCGACTTCGAACAACCCGGTTCGCGTATCTGCCAGCTCGGCGATGCGATACACCTGGGCGCTGATCATCGGCAGTCGGCCGCCGAAGCGGTCGCGAGATTCCAACTGCACGCGGGCGCGGAACAGGCGGGCTTCTTCGTCGTCGGTGTTGGTCGCCTGGGCTTCGCGCACTGCGAGGGCGCGTTGCTGAAGCTCGGTGATTTGCGACTCCGGCACATCGATCACCAGCAGCACGTCTTGGTTCTGGACCAGCTCGAACACGGTCTCGCGGCTGTTGACCGACTCGCCTGGCTCGGCCAACCGGCGGGCGATCGTCGCATCGACCGGCGAGTAGAGCACCGCGTCTTGCAGGTTTTTGTTTGCGACCTCCACCGCGGCTTTGGCCAGGGCTTCGTTGGTCAGGGCTTCCTGGAACTCCGACTCGGTGATGCCGCCGAACCCGCCGGCACGGACTTCCCGGGCGCGGGTCAGGTCGCTCGAGGCTTGCTCCAGGTTGGCCGCGGCTTCGGCCGCCTGGGCACGCAGCACGCGATCGTCGATTCTGGCGAGCATCTGCCCTGCAGTCACTCGGCTACCATCGTCGAGCGGCTGGCCGTTTTCGTCCTTGCCGAGCTCAACGATCTTGCCCGCTTGCTCGAAGCTCAGCGAGTAGGTCTCCCAAGGGCGGATCTTGCCGCTGAACTTGGTGGTCACTTCGCACAGGGTCGCCTCGACTGGGGCGACCGCCACCAGCGGTTTCTGCTGAGCGACCACCGGCAGCGGGGCGGTAAGTTGTTCGCGGGCGCGCTGAGCAGCGGAATCGTCGCGCATGCTGACCCAAACCATGATTCCCAGCGCAAAGACGGTAATCACCGTGAGCGTGACGTAGCGGACCAGGTAGTGCGTCCAGTTGGACATCGAAGGAGACTCGCAGAAAAATACGGCTTACAGGGCAAGCTCTTTATATTAGTCGCCAGTTTCGATACCGACAACGGCGCTACGCGTCGCCGAGTATCTGTTTCACGCGATCCTGGATGGCTTCGACCCCGACTCCCGAGACCAGGAACACTTTTTCCGACGAAGTGGCCCCTCGCACGAGATCCAGCTGCGACTTGCTGCAGCCGAGTAATTTGGCCAGCACTGCTGCAATCGCCTTGTTGGCTTTGCCTTTTTCGGCGACCTGGGTCACCGACACCAGCAGGGCCCCCTGGCGGACGCCGGTCGCTCCGTTCACACGCCCGCCGGCCCGGGCTTTCACCGGCAGCAGCACCGCGTCGCCTTGGATTTCGAGATCGAGCATGGCAAGCGTCGCCGCAGGCCTCAGGATTTGAGCAGCATCAACACCATGGTGCCGATCGAGATGCTGTTGATCAGCATGTGAGCGACAATGCACGGCACGATGCGGTGGGTGCGTTGGTACAAATAGCCCTGAAACAGAGCGAACACAAACAGCGGAATCGGACTCGGACCCGAGCCAAGGTGAGCCAGGCCGAAAAAGAACGACGAAGCCAGAATCGGCCCCCAGCCAATCCCCAGCCCGGGCAAGGCTCCCTGCCCGCTTGGTGGTTCGGGGGGGAGGACTGTCAGATCGGGTTCCAGTTCTTCCCACACTTCGCTCCCTCGCCCGATAGTCGGCGTCGGCGGCGGTTCGGCCGGGGCG
Source organism: Aeoliella mucimassa (assembly GCF_007748035.1). Taxonomy (NCBI): domain Bacteria; kingdom Pseudomonadati; phylum Planctomycetota; class Planctomycetia; order Pirellulales; family Lacipirellulaceae; genus Aeoliella; species Aeoliella mucimassa. The sequence continues at coordinate 4,021,830 of NZ_CP036278.1, read as the reverse complement.
GCGTCGGCCGCGGCAGTATCCACCGGAGATGGAGCCGGAATCGGTTCCTCGCTCAACTCCTCGGCGAGCGTGGGCTCCACCAATGCTGGCGGGGGATTCAGCGCGCGATGCTCAATGTGTTCGAGTCCCCCCTGCATCAGCAGGCGGAACATGATCTCTTCCAGAATAGGAGCCGCAATCACCGCGGAAAAGCCGGCCGCGATGAACACCCGCATGTCGGGGTTCTCCATCATGCGGTCGAGCAACGGATGTCCCGGGGGGATGCCGAGCACCATCACGCTGAGCACCTGGATCACGTAGACCGGCACCAAGCAGGTGAACCCCGACCACAGTCCGAGTCCTATATCCTCGAAGAACTGAGTCACCGAGCGAGGCATACCGAAGTCGCGACCTCTGGCGCCGCAGGTGATCACCAGCAGCACGATCACGCCGAGCAACAAGGCGAATTGGAACACGATGAACGACACCTGCGAGTCGAGAAAACTCGTGGCATCGAACTCGGCGACTTCCTCCACCGGCGGTTGCAGCCGCTTGGTGATGGTCGACAGCACCGCAGCACTGGTCAGCAACATCGCTGGCAGCGCGGCTCCCCAGCCCCACGGAACCGGGCGTCGTGGTTGATGGCCAAGTACGTAGCCTTTAGAAGTCCACCGCGCGATCCAGATCGCACAACTCGCGAGACTCGCCAGCAGCACGAACGACAACACCATCGCCGCGAAGGGCGAAACTTCCAGGTTGGCTTGGTCCATGGTGCGGCTGCAGGGTGGTTAGTCGCTGGGGCGGCAAACTCTTTTGCCGTTCAGCTAAGCGTTGGTCGAATTGGCCGAGTCGGTCGTATTGTCGGCAGGGCGGAGCATCACGATGGCGAGCTTCACGTACCCCCATCCACTATAGACCGTGGAGATGATGGCAACGAGCACCATCAGGATCAATATGTTGTCGAGCACCAGCGACGGGGGCTGCCAGGCGGCTGCCCGACCGAGCCGCCACAGGCTCAAGATGACCACCGCGCACTGGGCCACCATTTTCCATTTACCCGCCCATTTGGCCGAGAAATCCATGCTGCGACCCTCAATCAAGCTCCGCAGCGCGGTGACCAGCAGCTCGCGAGCGGTGATGAGCACCGCCACCCAGGCGGGCACCAACGAACCTTCGACCGCCCCTAGCAAAATGAACGTACCGCAGATGATGACCTTATCGGCAAACGGATCGAGAATGCGCCCGAGCTGCGTAATCTGGTTGTACTTGCGGGCCCAGTATCCATCGAGCCAGTCGGTCGCCGAGGCAATCACAAACAGCACCAGGCTCAGCAGGTACCATTCCAGGCAGATCGTCACGAAGCAGAGAATCGCCAGGACGATCCGTGCTGCCGAGAGTCGATTCGGGACATTCCAGACGATTCCATCGGCCGAAGCAGGCATTGCAAAGTTAGGAGCTGAAGTAGATTACAGGGGTAAACAGGCTAGGCGGCAGGCGGGCCAACTAAGTGAGGGCGACTCCTACCAAATCGTAATCGCTGCGGGCGACGATCTCGCAGGTCACCATCTGTCCGGCCGAAAGTTGCTCGCCGGTCACGTACACCACGCAGTCCACGTCGGGAGCGTCGGCAATCGTGCGGCCGATCCAGGCAGTTGGTTCATCCGGCACCGGCGAGTCGATCAGCACCGGCTGTTGGGTACCAACTTGCTCGTCGGCAAAATCGAAGGCCACCTGCTGCTGCAGGGCCATCAACGTGTCGCGGCGCCGGTTCTTGGTCTCTTCGTCCAAGTGATCCGGCAAGCGGGCCGCTGGCGTATCGGGTTCGAGCGAGTAGGTGAACACTCCCAGGCGTTCGAAACGCTCGGTCGCCAGGTATTCGGCCAGCTCGTTGAACTCTTCCTCGGTCTCCCCAGGAAAGCCGGTGATCATGGTGGTCCGCAGAATGAGATCGGGCACCCGCTCGCGAAGCTTGCTGACCAGTTCTTCGGTCTGCTCGCGAGTCACCCGGCGCTGCATTCGCTTGAGCATCCGGTTGTTGATGTGCTGCAGCGGCATATCCAGGTACGGCAATATCTTGTCCGACGCGGCTATCGTATCGATCAACTCGTCGTTGAAGTACATCGGGTACAAGTACATCAAGCGGATCCAGTCGATGCCTTCGACGGCCTCGAGTTGCCGCAGCAGTTCGGCCAGGCGCGGCTCGCCATACAGGTCGATGCCATAGTAGGTGGTGTCCTGGGCGACGATCACCAGTTCCTTCACGCCGTCGGCGGCCAACTCGCGGGCTTCGGCCAGTACGTCTTCCATCGGCTTGGTCGCGTGCTTGCCCCGCATCTTGGGAATCGCACAGAACGTGCACAGCCGGTCGCACCCTTCGGAGATCTTGAGATACGCGAAGTGCCTGGGGGTGACTCGCATCCGCTGCGTGTCGGCCAGCGCTCGTACGGGAGCCGGTTTGAAGACCAGCCGCTGCTCGTCGAGTCCGCCAATCAAGCGGTCGGCCACCTTGGTCACTTCTTCGCGGCCAAACACGCCAACCAAATGATCGATGTCGGGCCGGTCTTCCAGCAGTTGCTCTTGCTGGCGTTCGGCCAGGCAACCGCTCACAATGACCCCCCGCAGCAGCCCCTGACGCTTACGCTCGAGCATCTCGTCGATCGCAGCAAACGATTCGTCGCGGGCCGACTCGATGAAGCCGCACGTGTTGACGATCGCAAAGTCGGCGTCGTCGGGCGAGGGGACCAGTTCGTAGCCGTCGAGCTGCAGCAGACCGAGCATCCGCTCGCTGTCGACCAGGTTCTTGGGACAACCCAAACTGATAAAGGCATAACGCCCCTTATTGCCCGGGGTAGCGGGTTGGGGAGTCGCGGGACGGTTCGAGGCAATGGGGAGTTCTTGCATTCCACTAGATTAGGCGAAGCGGGCAATTCTGGCGAGGTCCCGCTACCGAATAATTGGCCAGTTTACCGGGGTTTTAGCCGCTGGCGGAGGAACTCGGCCAGATTCTCCGCCTCGTCGGTTCCGACCCGCAATTGCTGGTTGCCAAGCTGCAGTTCCACGCAGTCGAACCCCCACAGGTTGTACGTGGTCCCCCGCCCAGGCATCCAATGGATGCCCCACCCATCGATCCACGACGACCGGGCGACGCACACGTCGGTGATCTCGTGGTACTCCACGGTCTTGCGGAAGAGCGGCAGGGGGCCGAACTCGATCGCCAGCCGCGATCCCTCGTCGCGAACCGTTAGTCGCCCGAAGCTAAAACCAAGCACCCCGGTGATTAGCCCGCTGCCCAGCAGCACCGCGACCACCGCCGGCGATTCGGTCGCCCACGCGGCCGACAGCAGCATCGCCCCGGCCGGCACCAGGAGCAACCAATGAAGGGGACTATGTTGCGTATGTTCGTAATCCATCGAGGGGACCTCCTGCACGGCGATTCCACGAGCCCTGTCGAGCCAGTCGTTCCGCAACCAGTAATTCGGCAGCCGACTTGTCATCTTGGTGACTATCCGTGGCTTTACGGATCAGGCAAGCTGCGAAGTTTTTCCGGATTATTGCTTGTATCGCGAGGAGATGTTGGTATAGTGAACATGCGAACACAAATCCTCCTCCAGCCCGGTGTGTGCCATGTTTGCCGATATTCCCTACGAAGACTGGTCTGCTGCCCTCGATTCGACCGTGGACGAACTATTGTGGGAGTCTGGCGTCTGCGAGCCAGCGGTCGATGCGTTCCTGGTCGCCATTCGGCTTGGACTCGTCGTGACCGAAGACCTGCTGCAATCGTCGCGGGCGCGGCTGGTAAGGTTCTCCGCGCAGCACCAGCCGCCAGCTACCGACCACACAGCGACCACCATCGTGCTGGGCGAAGAGCAGCGATTCGAACGCCGGCAGTTTGCCGTGGCCCACGAACTGGGCGAGTTTGCCGCCGAGCGAGTGTTTGCCCGCTTAACGATCGACCCGCGAACGGCTCCCTTTGGTGGTCGCGAGCAGGTGGCCAATCTACTGGCCGCCAGGCTGTTGCTGCCCGCCCGCTGGTTTCGCAAGACCGCGCTCGCGTGCGACTGGGACCTGCTGGAAATTAAGCGAGTATTCTGGACCGCCAGCCATGAACTGATCGCCCGGCGGATGCTCGATATGTCGCCCCCGGTAGTGATCAGCGTGTTCGACCAAGGGCACCTGTCCTGGCGAAACAGCAACTCAGGAGTCCGCCCGCAAGCGTTGCTCGACACCGAGTACGATTGCTGGCAGCGGGCGCACCATCTCGGCGAGCCGGCTCGTGCCGAGCCGCATGACAGTGAGCTTACGTCGTGTACGTCGGTGCGGTGCTGGCCGATCCATGAACCCGACTGGCGGAGAGAGATCATGCGCAGCGAAGTCGAAGCCTGGCACTAACCATCGAGGTTCGTGCCAGGCACCGCAGCGTTGGCCGCTATTTGAACAGCCCGAAGAATCCACGTTTGCTGTACTTACCGTGCTCTTCGTCGTGTTCCTTGGTAATCGGGTACGTCGGTACCCGCTGACCCTTTTTGCGATAGATGTCGTTGCTGGTCATCCGGATGGTGGTTGCACGAAGACCTTGGGTCGTCGATCACCCACGGGGTGCTCCAGTTCTTTCCGTTGTCCCAGTTCGCCACGTTGAAGAAGAAGTTCTGCATGCACAAGCACTTATAGCTATACGGATAGCTCGAACCCAGGTAGTCTTCCTCCGTGAGGTCGTCGACGCCAGGACTGGCGTAGTAGTGGATTTGCCCGTCGGCCGAGAACTCATGCCCATGGTCCACCAGCCAGGCTCTTCGATGTTCAGGCTACGCATGTCCTGACCTTTGCTATTGGAGCGAATCGAGATCTGGGCATGGTCGTGATCGATGTTGCGCGAGGTTTCGCTGCGGAACAACAAGAACATACCAGGCCAGAACGCGTCGGTTTCGCCCTTCGGCGTGGTGCCACGGCAATCGGCCCGCATACCGAAGGAGGCTCCCGTACGATTTTCCCACTTATCGGCAACGCGTGCAGCTTGGTTGCCAGGTGACAGGAATCGAACGTCCCAGTTTGTGATCGAACTTCATCAGCAGGTCGTCCTGCATTTGCTCGTTGGTGACCCGACCCGGCATACCGGAGTCTTTGGTTTGGAACAGCAGCGCACCCTGGCTACCAGCGATCCCGCCCGGCGGCGTCGCCACCCGGCGAACGATGTCGGGCGTGCCGCGCTTCGCCCCTTCGTGCCACAGGCGGTTGTTCGAGATGCCGCCAGGCGCGCGTTGGTTGTCGTCTTGTTCGTAGCTGCTCTTCGGCAACCGCAACGAGTAGCTCCAACTGGTATCTTCGAAGTCGTCGCTGCAACCTTCGAGGAACACGCCGGTGCCGGGCACGAACGCGGATCGCGGAGCAGCAGGACGATTGGGATTGTGATTTTCGGTGCTTGGCTTGCTTGGTGAGCGACTCGGTTGCGTGCGAAACGACTGGCTCCTGCTGTACTTCTACCATCCTCTTCGTCGTAGTCGTCGATCTCCGGAGTGATGTCGGAGTCATTAAACGTCAGCGGATCAGGACCAATCGAAGGGAACGCCCGAATCTCATCGGCCGACACACCACGAGTAACAGAGAGCGAGAGACAGAGCGCACCGGCGATCACCAGAGAGCGACGCATGACAGCATTCCTTTGCCGTTTGGGCGTTGGGCGTAGATTGAAGAATTCAATCGATACAAATACTTCTTTCGTATCGGTCAGAAACCGCATGCAGTTAAGAAGCATCCGCCGAGTCACGCGTTTGCTAGCGAAGCTGGCACTGGGCTGCATCGTCGCAAAGATCGGCACGTTGGGCCAGTTTGCGTATGGTGGGCAAGGCAGGTCGTGATGCGCTCGGAAATCACGTCGCATATCAGCGAATGCAGTCCCAGCGGAGCAGTCACCAGGTGCGAAACGCCCGGGTGCTCGGCGGCCGCCGCCGCGGCGAGCCGAGGAATGTCCTGCGACCAGTGCCGACCGGGCGAAAGAAAATAAGGGAAAACCACAACGGTCTTTGCGCCTTGTTCCACACACGCAGCAAACGCCTGGGCGACAGTCGGATCGGCCAGCTCCATGTGGGCGTGCTCCACGATGTCGACACCGCTTTGTTGCTGGAACAACCGCCGGACCGGCGATCAGCAGCTCGTTGCTTTCGTCGCGTCGCGAACCATGGTCCACCAGCACCACTCCGACCGGTTGGGCCGAGTCGGCGGCCAGCGATTTCAGGTTGTCGGCCAGGTTGCTCATTTATCGGAAGGCAAAGTTTTGCGGTCGGTCTGCGGGAATCTGCATAGTTTGACTCCCCGATTTTTGCTACATCACCGGCCAAGTCATACCAGTCCCCGCTTTTCCATGCTAGGAGTCGACATGTTGCTCGCCCAATTCCTTTCGTTTGGCAGAACTTCGGCCGCGACAGCCCAAGAGTTCGGGTACAAGGTCAAACAGTTCGAACTCGAGCGACTCGGGAGTGTGGAATACGCCCAATGGCAGCACCCCCAGGAAACTCAAAAGTCGATTACCCAGCCGATTGTCGATGCGGTCAAACAGTTTGTCCGCGAAGGGGACCTGGTGATTGATATCGGTGCTCATACCGGGGACACCACTGTGCCGATGGCCCTGGCCGCGGGAGCCTCGGGGCTGTGCCTGGCGTTCGAGCCGAATCCGTTCGTGTTCAAGATCCTCAGCGCCAACGCGGGACTGAATCCCGAGAAAACCAACATCAGGCCACACAACTTTGCCGCGACCGAAAAGCCCGGCGAGTTTGTGTTCCACTACACCGACGGCAACTACTGCAACGGTGGATTCAAGTCGCAGCAGAAGTGGCCACTGTTCCGCCGCCGGCATCCGCTCACTGTGGCAGGGGCGCAATCTCTACGACCTGCTGAAGACCGAGTACCCAGAGTGGCTTAGCCGATTCAGCTACCTGAAAGTCGACGCCGAAGGGTATGACTTGAAGATTCTGCGAACCTTGCAGCCGGTGCTGGCCCAACGCCGGCCAGTGATCCGTTGCGAAGTGTTCCGCAAGCTGGTCGCCAGCGAGCGTTACGCCTTGCACGATTTCTTCGTGAAGCTCGGTTACGAGGTCGTGCGTTACATGGGCATCGAGCATGGCCCTGGCGGACCGGTAAGCCGCAAGGAAATGACCGAGACCAAGCACTTCGACGTGATGGCAGTGCCGCGGGCGATGAAGCTTCGCCGGGCGGCTTAACCGAGAGCAAACACACACACCACGCACAGAAGGCGGGCCTGCTCAAGGGAGGGGCGGGCTCGCCAGTGTTTACCTAATTACAACCGACTAAAGGGGCAATTCTCGCAGCGCAAGCCTTGCGCATACGATCAGCGGGTTTGCGCGTTGATCTATGACGCGTTCTAAAATGCTCGGGTATCATAGTGGAAAGCACATATCGGACGGCCAGAACCAGCCCAATCCGACCGACGCCACACCTATCCTGATGCACTGCACCCGAGCCCATGCGCGTTGTTGTTCCGATCAAGCGAGTCCCTGATACCGATCAGCGGATCGAGGTAAGCGCCGACGGCGCGAGCCTGCTCACGGACGATGTTCCGTGGATGATGAATCCGTTCGACGCCATTGCTTTGGAGCAGGCGATCACCCTGGCCGAAGAGCAAACGGACGTCGAAGTAGTCGCGGTGAGCATCGGACCCGCGGAGTGCGAGGAGCAGCTTCGCTCGGCACTGGCCATGGGGGCCGACCGCGCGGTCTGGATGGAGTGCAGCACTTCGCTCGACCCGTGGGGCGTCGCTAGTCTGCTCAAGCAGTTTGTCGCCAGCGAGCAGCCCGATCTGGTACTGATGGGCAAGCAGGCGGTCGACGACGACGCGAACCAAACTGGGCAGATGCTGGCCGCGATGCTCGATTGGCCGCAAGCCACGTTCGTGTCGAAGCTCGAAATCAACGCGGGCCACTTTCGCGCGTCGCGCGAGACCGACACTGGCCTGCAGGTGGTCGCGGGAACGCTTCCGGCGGTGGTCACTGCCGACCTGCGACTCAACGAGCCGCGGTACGCTTCGCTGGCCGGCATCATGAAGGCCAAGAAGAAACCGATTGAACATCGCCCGGGCGACGAGCTACTCGCCGGCTACCAGCCGCGCGTGCGGGTGGTGTCGCATCGCTCCGAGGCAAACGACCGCCAGTGCGCCATGTTGAACTCAGTGGAGGAGTTGGCGGACGTACTGCGTGCGGTCACAAAAGCATAGCACGACGTATCGGACATCGGAGAGGAGACTTCATGAAGGTGCTAGTGATTGCGGAATCGAACGAAGCGGGACTTCGTCCAGCAAGCTTGCGGGCGATGGCCTGCGGCAAGCTAATGGCCGCTGAGTCAGGTGGCGATGTACATTGGCTTGTCGCGGGGCATCAGCTCGATCGGCTTGCGGGCGAGGCTTCTCGCTATGCTCCAGTGCTGCTGGTCGACCGTCCGGAGTTGGCCGATCCGCTGGCCGCACCCTGGTCGGCTGCCATCGCGGCAACCGTCGCGCAGGAAGGCATCGACCTGGTGCTGGCTGCTTCGTCGTCGTTCGCGAAAGACGTGCTCCCCGCGGTGGCGGTAAAGGTCGACGGGGCGATGATCGCCGACGTAACCAGTTTGAAACGCTGCGACCAAGAGCTGGAAGCGGAGGTTCCACGCTTCGCGGGCAGTGTGGTCACCACGCTGCGACTAAGCTGCTGGCCAGCGGTGGTCACGGTGCGACCTTCCGTGTTCGCCGCGGCAGAACCACTTGCGTCGCCGGCCGAGATCCAACCGCTCGAGCTTCAGGGGGTGGCAAGCGATCCGCGAGTGACCATTGAGCAGCACGCCAGCCGCAACGCATCGCGCCCCGACGTGACCGAAGCCAGCGTCGTGATCTCGGGGGGGCGGGCCGTGGAGTCGTCGGAGGACTTCGAACGCCTGGTTGGCGGACTCGCCGACGCGCTCGGCGGGGCTACCGGCAGTTCGCGAGCGCTGGTCGATTCGGGCATTGCTCCTAACGACATGCAGGTCGGCCAAACCGGCAAGCAGGTCGCCCCGCACTGGTACATCGCGCTGGGCATTTCCGGAGCGGTGCAGCACCTGGCTGGCATGAAGAGTTCGCGAAAGATTATTGCCATCAACACCGACCGCAATGCACCCATCTTTGATGTGGCCGACTATGGATTGACGGCCGACGTCTACCAGGCGGTGCCAGAGCTTATTGAGTCTCTCAAGAAGAACAGCCATGCTGCCACTGCTCGCTACTGAAGGCCAAACGCTGCTCACACGCGAAGTGTTCGGTAACATTCCGTCGGCAGACCGTTTCGTGTTCTACGGACTGGCTGTGCTGGCGATGGCAACCTTCGCCGCTGGAGTCTATCGCCGAGTGCGAAGATGGCGACAAGGCCAGCCGACCGTTATCCCAAGCGGGCCGCAACTCGTCGGGCGGTTCTGTCGAAACGTGCTGGCGCTCGCCCGACTACGCGGGCGCCCCCTCGCCTCGCTCGCCCATCGAATGCTGTTTTATGGTTTTATCGTGCTGTTTGTGGGGACTTGCTTAATCGCGATCGAACATATCCTCGCCGACCTGTTGGGACGCGAACCGGGGAATCCCGTGTTTCATAAGGGATGGTATTACGCGGTGTACGAGGTGGTGCTCGACGCGGCCGGCGTGGTGTTCCTCACCGGAGTTGCGGTGTTCCTCTGGCGACGATCGGTGAGCGATGAGAGCTTCGCCCGCCGACCGGCGGATCGCCTGGTGCTGTTGCTCCTGCTCGCGATAGGAGTGACTGGCTATCTGGTCGAGGCGTTGCGATTGCTGGACAATCCCACTCGCCTGCCTGGTGTTTCGCCAGTAGGCTGGCTCGGCGCCCTGGGGCTGGAGTCGCTTGGCATGCCAGCAACCTCGGCCAAACTCGCGCATTACCTCTTGTGGTGGGGGCATGGCATCATGGCCCTCGGCTTCGTCGCGGCGATTCCCTACACCAGCTTGATGCATGCGGTCGCGGGCGCGTGGAACCTGATGCTCGCCGACGAGAAGCTTGGCGTGTTGCAGCCAGTGGACCTGGAGCAGGTGGAAGAGACCGGTACGCTCGGCGTCGGAGTGCTGAACGACTTCACTCAGCAGCAACTCTTGTCGCTCGATGCGTGTGTCGCCTGCGGGCGGTGCGAAGATGATTGCCCCGCGCACGAGGCCGGCAAACCACTGTCGCCGAAGCGATTGGTCCAAGACTTGGCTCGCAGTATGGCGACCGGTGAGTCCCAATCGTTGCATGGCGAGGTGGTATCGGCCGAGACGCTCTGGAGCTGCACGACATGTAACGCATGTACGTCGGCTTGCCCGCTTGGGGTGAGCCCCGCGGGGCTGATTACCGATCTGCGCAGGCATCTCATTGTCGAAGGCGACCTGCGCGGAGCACCTGCTACTAGCTTGCAGAAGACTCAACGATCGGGCAATCCGTGGGGCCTGCCTGCTGGGGAGCGGATGAAGTGGGCTGCGGGACTCGAGGTACCAACCGTCGATGAGTGTCCCGACTTCGAGATGCTTTACTGGGTAGGGTGCGCAGGGTCGTTCGATTGCCGATCGCAGCAAATCGCCCGCAGTGTCGTGCAGTTGCTTCACAAGGCAGGAGTACGTTTCGCGGTGCTCGGCAAGCAGGAACGCTGCACCGGCGAAGCCGCCCGGCGGATGGGCGACGAGCTGCTGTTCCAGGAGCTAGCCACGCAAAACATCGCGACGTTCTCTAAATATCAGGTGAAAAAAATCGTTACGCACTGCCCGCACTGCTTGAACAGTTTGCGAAACGACTATCCGCAGTTCGGCGGTGAGTACCAGGTGGTACACCACAGCGAGTTGCTCGCCGAGTTGCTGTCGGAGGGGCGGTTGTCGGTAGAGCAGGGGGGGCTCGAGTCGGTCACCTATCACGACCCCTGCTACCTGGCGCGGACACAAGGAGTCACCGAACCACCTCGCGAGATCTTGCGCGCGGCCATTGGGGGGACGCTACCAGTGGTCGAACCGAAACGTTGTGGAGAATCCACTGCTTGCTGCGGTGGTGGGGGAGGGCGGATGTGGTTCGACGACGCGCCCGACGCCCGCATTGGCAACTCGCGAGTCGACGAGCTCATCGAGACCGGCAGTCACACAATCGCGGCCGCCTGCCCGTTCTGCATCACCATGCTCTCCGACGGCATGGCGAATCGCAAAGCACCTGTCAACGTCAAAGACATTGCGGAAGTGCTGTGCGAAGCAACGCTTCCTCAGCCCAACGATGGTATTGAAACGAAGGAATAGAGAAATGGCACAGACAACTTGTGACGTGGTGGTAATCGGCGGTGGTGTTGCCGGTTTGAGTACAGCCATGCAACTAGCGAGGCGAAACGCCAAGGTGGTCGTTGTAGAACGTGGTCCACTGGGCAATGGATCGACTGGGCGTGCGGCCGGTTTGTTGGGGCAACTCCGCGGCAACGCCGAGCATACTCGCATGCTCATCGATGGAGTCGGCATCGTCAACGAGTTAGAAGCGCGCTCCGGTCTTGAGATCTTCGTGCGGACTGGAAGTTTACGCGTTGCGGAGACTCCCGAACGAGCCGCCGAGATTCGCGACTTGGTGCAAATGGGCAAATCGATCGACTTCGACATCGACCATCTGCCGATCGACGAGGTGCAACAGCGGCTTCCTTACATGCGTACCGACGACCTTGTGGACGCTTGCTACTGCCCCACTGACGGCCACCTGCAGCCAGCGGAGTTGGTAAGTGCGTACGTGAAAGTTGGTCGCGAGTTGGGCGTGACTTACAAAACGAACGAGCGAGTCTGCGAGATTCTCACCGCCGGCGATCGCGTGCAGGGCGTACGGACCTCGACCGGCGACGAGTACCACGCCCCGGTGGTAGTGAACGCGGGTGGCCCCTGGAGCTACCTGAATGCTGAACTGATCGATACGGTACTGCCGACTGCTGCGATTGGCCACTACTATCTGACCACCCGGCCGATTCCTGAAGTGCTGGTGCCGAAGGATAGCCCTGCGATTCGCGATCGGCATCTGCGTATCTACTCGCGTCCCGAAGCGGGAGGGCTGATCGTCGGGTGCTACGAAGCCGAGCCCGACCTGCACGAGATGGCGAAGTTGCCGAGAGATTTCGACATGTCGACCATGAAGCCAGCCCGAGATTCGCTGCATGTTGCGATTTTGCTCGACGCGGCCAGCCAGCGTTTCCCCTGGATCTCGCCGAAGACCCCCATGACACTCACGGTCGGCATCATGACCTTCACTCCCGATGGGCGGCCGTTCTGTGGTGAACTGCCCAATCTACGGGGAATGTACCACTGCGCGGGGTTCTCGGGGCATGGCATCGTCCAAAGCCCGGCGATTGGTGTCATTATGGCCGAGTTAATTCTTGAAGGAAAAACGCGTTACGATATCGAATCGATCGAAGCGGATCGCTATTATGAGATGGACGGATACCAGCAACGCGACGAGATTGAGCAGCGTTGTCTCACCATGGCGGGCAACTACTACGGAAAAGTGGAGCGTCCCGCGGGAACCAGTGCCAGTTGAACCTTCAGGCAAAGCAGGTTAGCAACAAGCCCCGATGGCGAATGAGATCGAACAGCCTGCGACGAAAGAGCGCTCCGCCGGCGAAGCGGAGTTGCGAGTGAAGCATGCCGAGGCGGAAAAGCCACTTCGGCACGTTACTTTGCTCGTGGAGTCGTCGACCACCTGGGGCAGCGACATCGTTCAAGGCATTGCCGACTACGCGAACGATCATGCCAACTGGGTGATTTACTACGAGCCGCGTGGCAAATATGAAGTGCTGCACCTGCCCGACGACTGGCGCGGCGATGGCGTAATCGCCCGGGTGACGACCGAGTCGCTTGGCGATCAGATCGTCGCGGCCAAGGTGCCTGCGGTTAACGTTTCGTGGCATGCCTACCACGGCGGTTTGATTCCTCGCTGCACGACCAGCGAGCGGCTGTCGGCCGAGATGATCGCCCAGCATTTTCTTGATCGCGGTTTTCGCCGATTTGCCTACTTCGGCGATTGCCGGCGGGCGAAGCACGCCGATTTGTTTGGCAGTGCGTTTATCGAGATCATTGAGCAATCAGGATTCGTGTGCCACAAGCATCCTTGCGTCACGCGTAACGTGAAAGAGGGAGCACCGACCCGGCAGGAGCAACTGGAGTTGATGGAGTGGGTACAGCAATTGCCCAAGCCGATCGCTCTGTTGGCGTTCAACGATGTCCGCGGCCGGCAGGTGGTTGAGGCGTGTCGCCAGTCGGGGATCGCTGTGCCCGACGACATCGCTGTGATGGGTGGCGAGCATGACAAACTCGCGTCGCAGATGTCGCGGCCTCGTTTGTCGAGCATCGACCTGTCGTCGCACCGCGTGGGATTCGAAGCAGCCAAATTGCTCGACCGCATGATGGCCGGCAAGCAGCCGCCGACCGATCCGATACTGATCCCCCCCGCCCGCATTCTGGTACATGCGTCGACCGACACGCTGGCGGTGGAAGACGAACTGGTGAGCCAGGCGTTGCATTTCATCGCTGCGCAACTGCATCGGCCGATCAACGTTAAGCATATTCTGGAGCACGTGCCGACATCGCGGAGAGTGCTCGAACAACGGTTTCGCGATCTGTTGGGCAGGGCGCCTGCCGAAGAAATCCGCCGCGCGCGGATCGAGCGGACCAAGCGGCTGTTGGCCGAGACCGATAAATCGCTGCGGCAAATCGCCCGCGATTGCGGCTTCTTGCATGCCGAAGTGCTGTCGAGAGTTTTTCGCCGGACCGAGGGAATTACTCCCTCCGAGTATCGCAAGCGGGTACGCACCGCCGATTGATCGCCGAGAGCAATTGATCGATCAGTTGCTCTGTTGAGTAGCTTTTAGGATGGCTCGACGGTGAGAGCCATAGCTTACTAGTTTAGTCGTGATAAAACGAAGCGAACTGGCTCGCCGGTGATGTGGAGGTCTCCCTACTTCCGCCGGAATTCGGTAAACTCGCTAAGTCGCCACGCGTTTACTCTGTTTTGGAGCGCGAGTGCGCATGGCGTGAGAGAGAATCACGAGTCACCGCCGATTGTAACAAGTCGGTTAGGAATAGCAGGAAATATGTCCAAAGAACCCATGGAAACTTCGTCGTCGGATGCCGGTGAGAACGGCACTTCTGCCCCACGTCATGAACAGGTGGGAATGAACCTGGTGGAGCTTGCCCAGCGAATCAAACAGCTTCGGATGGAGAAGCGTTTGACCATCGAACAATTGGCAACTCGTACGGGGCTCACGCGAAGCTGGCTTTCGAAGGTCGAGAACTTCCGCGTGACTCCGTCGCTGCCTGCGCTGTTCAAGATTGCCGCGGATCTCGAAGTTCGCCTGTCGGAGTTGGTCGAAGGGTTGGACCAATGCCCAGAGTTGTGCCTGGTGCGCCGCGACGAGGGGAAGGTCATCGACCGCGATCCCTCGCCGGAGAACAACACCAAATACGAGTCGATGGCCCATCCACGCCAAACACGAGCGATGGATCCATTTCTATTGACCATTCCCGCTCATGGCGGGCGGCAGCAATCGCTTACACACGAAGGGGAAGAGTACCTGATGGTGCTCGAGGGAAAGGCTCGCTTCTACTACGGCGACGAAACCTACGAACTCGATTCGGGCGATAGTCTCTATTTCGACGGATCGACCCCCCATCGGGTGGAGAATCCTTTCGACGAAACCGCCAAGGTGCTCTGCGTGTTCTGCGTCTCGGGCCGGTAGCCGCTGCGAGCCGACACCGAATCTCCAAGTCTCCCACCCGCTGCGCGTCTTTCGCTCCCAGTTACACGGTTCGCCCAAGTAATTGGTTAGGTGTGGGCGAGAGGAAGTAGGCACGGAATAGCCATTTTTCTGCGGTTTGGAGTCTTTTCAGAAAAACTCAAAATCTTGGCGGGTCTCTCCGCTTGTTGTTGATCTCCCTGTTGTCGCTGGTACTCACCTACCAGCAAACAACAACCATTGCGGGCGAATGCTCATAAAAAAGGGAGATAGAACATGCGTAAGGTAGTGAGTTGTGGTGTGGTTTTGGTGGCAGCCTGCTGCTCTTCGTCGCAAGCGGCCGACCCTTACAATCCGGTTCCTGTGTTTGGACCTCCGCTGACAGGCCCTGGCGTGATACCGGCCATTGAGGTCTATGGCAAAGAGTTCTCTCACGACCTCGATTACTCCGCCATGGGGGGAGCAGATCCCCAGCAGGTGATCAACTGGGATGGGCACGGTGGCACCATGGATGGCATCGACTACTCGAATACCCGACCCAATTGGGAACTCGACCAGCAAGTCGACGCAATTGCGAATCAACGCGACGCACTATTCCGTCAGCTGATTCGCGACGACGCTCATCTGGTTTACTCGCACGACGACGAAGTCACCGTGTACCCGGGAGGACCGATGACCCCCTACAAGCCGATTGTGCTGGCTCCTACCGACCCAGTGGTGTTGGCCAGCGGGCAGAAGATCGGAGGCCCCGCTGAACTGAGCGTCGAACTATCAGGTGTCCATACGGGAGCCAACATCCATGACTATTGGGTGCCCGCTCCAGGCATCGATCGGTCGGTGGAGCTGCGGGATGTGGATGGAGTGGAGCTTTGGGGGCCGGAACCCACCAAGGAAGGGCAAGAAGAAGGCGTGTTCGTTGGTGATGCCGACAAGTATTCGCTCGAACTCGACTTTGAAAGTGGGGCTTCGATCTGGAATGCCTCAGGCACTCCCTATCTGTCGCACTCCATGATTGTATCGGCTGTCGAATCGCTGCTGGGACCGATTCCCGGACATGCTCTTTTGCCACATCAGAATCAAGAGAGTCGGAACGCGATCGATATCGACGCTCTGATGGTATACGACACCGCAGGTGATGTGAACATCTTCAACGACGAGCCGGTTCCCCCTTCCAGTGACGAAGCAAGAGACCAGATCGGTCGGTTCATTGGCGACCAAGAACCTCGCGACACCGTGATCTTCAGCATTCGCCAGATCGTCGACGAGCTGAGCCCCGATGGGTACTACGCCACCGGTAGCGAGCTGTTCGTACTCGATAGCCTGTCCGGCGTGCACTTCCTGGAACACGGTGGGCATGTGTGGGACAAAGGTTACTCGATGTCGGAACTCCGCATGATGTCCGATGATCAAGAAGAGGGATTTGGGGTAATCGACCTCAATGCTCTCGAAGCGATCGGCGAAGCCCAAGAGATTCCCGTCGGACCATGTCCTGGCGACTTCAACGGCGATGGTCTGGTCGACCTCGGCGACTACACCATCTGGCGTGACAATCTGGGTAGCACCGACGAGTCGAAGATCTCCTCGAATGGTTATTTGAACGGGGTGATCGACTCAGCCGACTACGACCTCTGGAAGAATAACTTCGGCCACGTGTGCATGTCGCCGCTGATGGCCAGCAGCCCAACGTCGGTGCCTGAGCCTTCCACGCTGTGGATGGTCGCGGCGGCCGCAGGGCTGGGACTCCTATATCATCGAAACGCTTAGGGGAGGAAGCTGTTCGCCACTTGATAGTGGTGGTGCTTTCGGGTCGCCTCGCCCCTGCCATGGGGGCGGGGCGGCCTTTGTTTCTAGACGGACCAAGGCAACATCGGCCATAATGCGGGGAATCCAAGCCATGCTTCTCTTTCAACCGCCCGCGATGAACGATCCGAACGATATCTCAGTCACTCAGTGGATTGCCGATTTACGAGTCGGTGAGGAAACCAAAGCCCAGCAAGAGCTGTGGGGGCGGTACTTTAACCGCTTGCTCGCCTTGGCAAAACACAAGCTGGGAGACACGCCTCGAGCGGTGGAAGACGAAGAGGACGTCGCAGTAAGCGCGTTGGGCAGCTTTTTTGTCCGAGTCCGTGAGGGGCAGTTTCCCGACTTAACCGACCGCAATGGCTTATGGCCGCTGCTGGCCAAAATTACCGCGAATAAAGCGGTAAACTTGCACAAGCGGCAGGTCGCTGCAAAGCGTGGAGGAGGGCGACAGCCGGAGTCGGCCGATCGTGCAAGCGACGACAGTCAATGCGCACCGCTTGAGTTAGTAGACGATCAAGTAACGCCGGCCGAGTTGGCCGAACTGAGCGAGCAATGTCAGTTGCTAATGAACGAACTGCCTGACAAAGCGATGCGTGAGATCGCCGAACTGAAACTGGCGGGATTTACCACGCAAGAAATCTCGCAGCAGCTCGATCTCTCTCCACGCACGATCGAGCGTAAAACGGGGCTTATTCGCAGTTACTGGAATGCCTGGCTCGAGAAGAACTGCTAAGGTTCCAGGCGAGTGTCGTAAAGCCAGCCAGCATCGCGAACGTGCTGGGCTCAGGCACTTGCGACACATTGAGCGAAGCGAGCGCGCCGGTACTCGTCGCATCGAGATTGTCGCGCCAGATCGTGTAGTCGGCTAGACTGACGATGCCATCCCCGTTGCCGTCGGCATCGTAGCTGTTGGTGCCGAAGTCTTTCTTCCAAACCGCGTAGTCGAGCTCATCCACTGCACCATCGGCGTTGTAGTCGCCAGGACCGGCGAGCAGCAGCGTGACGTCGCTATCGTCGTTAGCGAGGGTGAGCTTGCGATCGTACTCGGCATCGTAATCGAAAGGGGCAAATCCTTCGGTATCGATCCCAAACTGAACCTCGATGGTCCCTGAGCCGAGGAGCGCATCGCTGGCATCGACTCCGTTGATGCCGTTGCGACCGATTTGCATCCAGAATTCGACACTTCCCGTATCGCTCGTGGGAGTCACCGCAAACGAAGCGAATAGCCAGGCGGGGCTGCCAGAGTCGGTGGTGCCGCAATAAGAATCCGAGGCATCACAAGTCACACCGAAGCCTTGAGCGTAGTTGGCCGGCATCGAAAAGCCTTGCAGGTCGAGCAGTCCTTTGCTGAATCCGATGGGTAAGTCGTCGTAACTGCCGAGCGCCGAGCCATCCGATTCGGTCAGTCCGGTACTCGAGTCTCCCACGTTGCTGAAACGATCCTCGCCGGAAGCATACGTCGGGTTGTAAACGACAATCGAATCAGGATCGATGTCAAATGTGGACTCCGGCGAGACGATGTCGAGCGAGACGTTTTGGAATTTTAGGAAGGGATTGGTACTCGCGTTCCAGTCGCCCGAGGTCAAAGTGTTTGGTTGAGCCCAGATGTGTAACGTGCGGGGAATCCCGACCGCGGAGGTGAACTCTGGCACTCCCGGCGTGCCTGGCAAAGTTGCATCGGTCGAGAACCAAAACGCCGCGGGAGCTGCAGTGCACGAGCGGAGCCAGACGTGGTTCAGCGCAGTCGCCGATAGCAGCAAAAGGGCCCAGTAAAGTGGTCGATTATGCATAACGTTCAAATGTGCCAACTAGCCAAGGCGGCAACCAACCAAGTTGCGATTTTCCCCGAGTTTACGCGTAGATTTTAAGAAAGTACAGGAAAAATGGCGGGATGCCTACCGATTTCTTGATAACCTCTTCGAGGCCGTTACCATCAGGGTAGTTGGCTTGATGGGTGGGCAGAAGTTTATGCTGCCATATTGGTTTATCTGACTTTCTCGAAGATGTATCGATCCATGAACTCGCAGGCACCATTCGCTTACACTTGGAATCCGCGAAGCCTGGCATGCGCGTTAGGAATCGGGATGCTTGCGTTCGCAGCCGCCAATTCCGCTTTCGGGCAGCGAGTGTTCAACTACGACTCGCTCGATCTCACGCCCGAGAGCACCTTTCAGGTTCGCATCGGGGGGACAATCCCAGGCACTCTGCACGATGTGCATATCGTGCAGGATGGGGCAACGCTCGAAGGTCGGTTAAACCTTCCCTTTATCAATGGCTATCAACCCATCCCAGGCGATGTGATTGAGTTCTTGCAGGCGGGGGCGATCGAGCAGCAGTTTCGCTCGCACTTCTTTCCTACAGGTTTGCCGAATGATGTAGCAGTGCGTTTTGAGCAGTCGTCGCAAATCGCGAGAGCCGTGTTTGTTGCCCCGCAAGTTGGCAATCAGTTTGTCGCCGACGAGTCGTTTAGCTTCTGGAATAATCCCCAAAGCTGGAGCCAAGGCGAGGTGCCCGACTCCACGGCCAGCCTGCAGCTCGCCTCGATCACGCCTGATGCCCAGCAGCGGGTCGTGGTGCAAGCCGGGCCGGTGCAGGGGGCACCCCCCGCGGCCGTGCACGACCTTGCGGTGCTCGGCAACAACGGACCGATGGTGCTTGAGGTCTCAAACGGGGCCCACTTCAGCGCATCGTCGCAGACTGTGATTGAAGCGAATGGTCGCATCGAATTGCTAAACGGCAGCTTGGCCACCAATAAGCTCGTGGTCACCCCGGATGGACAGCTAGCGATGAATCAGGGGACGGTGGAAACAGGGCAGGGACAAATGGAAGTTGCTGGGCAGCTTTATGGCAATGGCGAGATCATCGGCGGCCTGCAAATTGTTGGCAACGGTCGGCTGGAAGTCGACGCCGGATCGTCGCAGCCTGGCGGGCAGCTATTGATCTCAGGTAACTTTGCGCAATCCCCGACCGGTAGAATCGTCGTGGATGTCGATTCCGCCAACGCGGGGGAGTTTGAGCGCGTAGTGGTTTCGGGCGAAGCGGTACTCGATGGGATGCTGCAAGTTGACCTGTCGAACTTCGATAGCTTCGACGTGGGAACCTCCATCGAGGTGGTTACGGCCGAACGATTGCTGGCGGGTACGCATTTCCGGACGATCGTTGGTCAAGGCATCCCACTCGGCAAAGGTGTCTACGCTGGCGTGCAATACACCAGTTACAGTGCTGCAATCGTTGGGCACTCGGTGGGAGACATGGATGGCGACTTTGACTACGACGAGGACGATGTCGATTTGTTCGCACTCGCCCTCCGAGATCGCGAAGCGTATGAGTTGACCGAGCTTTCAGGAGGCGGCATCATCGGTGTATCGGCCGACATCACTGGCGACACCGACTACGATAGCGATCTCGATTTCGATGACATCGACGACATGATCAGTTTGCTTTCCCCTCCGGTGGCCGCCTACGCGCAGCAAGTGCTGCTCGGCATCACTGTGCCTGAACCAGCGGCGATATGGCTATTGGTACTTGGTGGGCTAGGGCTAGCCTGGAAATGGAAGCGATGAATTCCCCACGTCGCGGATTCACTTTGGTCGAACTACTGGTGGTCATTACGATCATTTCAATCTTGATCGGCCTGTTGCTACCTGCGGTGCAAGCCGCCCGTGAGGCTGCCAGGCGTTCTAGTTGCCAAAACAATCTCAAGCAAATCGGATTGGCTCTGCAGTCCTATCACTCGGAACAAGGCACTTTTCCACCGGGTGCGATGCTCCACGCGCAGCAGGTTCGACCCAGTGCTTCGTGGCGGGCGTTGCTGCTGCCGCTGATGGAACAGCAAGCATTGTTCGATGAGATTGGTGTGGTTCAGGATAAGAGCGACCGCAACTACGGCGGTGTCGAGAATCGCAAGCCCGGCACCTACGAGATGCCAATGTACCTGTGTCCCAGTGCAGCACGCCCTGAAGGTCAGTTCAAGGAGTCGCATTATGCCGGCGTGGCCGGCGGCGAAGGTGCTGTGGACTCATGGGACCTGGAGGATACCATTTGTGGCGACTTGCGGCGAAACGGAGTGCTTTTCCCGGGAAGTCGGGTACGAATGGCTCGCATCGTCGATGGCACGTCGCATACGTTGATGGTGGGAGAACGGAACTACGTGTTCCGTGACTGGCTCGTGGGGGCCGACTGGCGCGGGGCCACGGGGGCGTACACCAAGGTCTGTTCGGGAGCGGCAAAGAGCATCATCTACCCACTGAATGCCGATCACGACGAGTTCGGCTATTCCGTGGAAGATACCACCGCGCCCGAAGGTGCCATGCGATCGATGCTACTTAACGATCTGGAGTTCGCCAGCGACCACCCGGGAGGAGTTCAGTTCGCGTTTGCGGATGGTTCGGTGCAATGGATCGACGAAGAAATCACCCTGCCTGCGTTGTACGCTTTAGCGTCGCGCGACGGGGGAGAGGTCGCCGAGTACTAAAGGCTTGCTCAACGAAGCGGTTGCCTGGGGAGGAGCGAATCGCGGAGTTCGATTAGCGTACCTGCTTCTTCTGGCCAGTCGTGTTGCAATGCAGTTCCGACTTCGCCAGCCTGTAGAAATTGGGCTGCTTTCTTCGTCGTGTCGTTCTCAAGCTGGTATTGCAATTGGAGTAACTCTAGCTGAGCAATTGACTGCGGGGAGTTTAGTAGGTTTGATACTTCGGCAAGCGTGGCCTCGGCTTCGTCGCGATTTTGGGTGGCTTGCTGCATGGCAGCGAGCTTGATGCCAGCTTCCAAATGGGCAATGCTCCCCTTGGTCGATTCTGCCATCGCATACCTATCGAAAGCCTCGCGGTAGTGGTGCGCGGCTTGCTGCTTGCGATCGACACTTGCCAGCAGATCGGCCAGGGCGTGATGTTCACTGGCTGTATTGCTGGGGGTGGTTGATTCTTCGAGTTGGCTGGCAAACTCCGTGTATCGCTGATCAAGAAGCGAATTGATAAGGTCCTTTCGCCAGTCTGGGACGATTGTTTCAGGAATCGCTGCGCCGGTGATGCTCTCCAGTCGCTCCTTGAGCGAAGCGACCTCTTGTTGAAGCTCGATACGCTCCGAGTTGCGCTGGTTGACCAGCTCGGTCCGTTCGTCGAGTCGGAGCGCAATCGCCTGGCGTTGTGCATGGAATACCACCGCGGCGATTGGCCCGGCAATTGCCAGGATGGTACCCAGTACGATCGCCGCCGAGCGGGCCGGGTGGCGTTTCATCCATCGCCAGGCACGCGCAATCGCCGGTATCGGCCGCGCCAGCACCGGTTTGCCTTCGAGATACCGCCGCAGTTCGTCCCCGACTTCGGTCGCTTTCTGGTAACGCCGATTGGGATCGAGCTCCATGCACTTCAGGCAAATGGTCTCCAGGTCGCGGGGCACACTTGGATCGAGCGAGCGCAGTTTTGGCGGATCGGTCGTCAAACGCGCCTGAATCTGCTTTGCCGGCGATCCGCGGAAGGGGAGTTCGTTGGTCAGCAAGTGAAACAGCATGACACCCAGCGAATAGATATCGGTTCGCTGATCGGTCCAATGTCCTTCGCCGCGTGCTTGTTCGGGCGACATGTACGCAGGCGTGCCGACCACAAAGCCTTCGAGAGTCATGGTGACTTCGCCGATGTCGCGCTTCGCGAGCCCGAAGTCCATCAGGCGAGGTTTGCGGGATAAGTCGAGCATGATGTTCGACGGTTTCAAGTCACGGTGAACGATGCCAGCTGCGTGAGCTTCGGCCAGGGCATCGGTCACGCTAGCGCAGATGCTGGCGATCTCTGTCGCCGGCTGCCGACGGGCTTTCATCCAGTCGGCCATCGAAATGCCCTGCACAAATTCGCTGACGATAAAAACCGTATTATCCTCGCGGCCGACCTCGAACACTGGGACGATATTCGGATGCCGCAGTTGGGCCGCGGCACGTGCTTCGCGCAGGAATTGTTCGACCTCGAAGGCATTGAGATTACCTTTGCGAGGGATCTTGACCGCCACCACGCGGTCGAGTTCGGTGTCGTGGGCCTTCCATACGGTACCGAATCCGCCGACGCCTAATCTCGAAAGAAGCTCGAAACGTCCCAGCGTTTTTAACGATTGTCGCGTAGGGTCCTTGCCTGCCGAGTCGTCCACCAAGCTGAAATGGCTGCCGCAGCTATGGCAGGCCACGTCGTCGACGGCCGCGTTGGAAAGCAGCTCAACAGGATTGCTGCAGTGGGGGCAACGAATATGCAGCCCGCCCTCTTCGACGGCAGAGATCGTTCTATTGCTTGATTTATCAAAGTCCGCTTCAGGGCGGATCATCGTGGAGGGATCGAGCATCATCGGCGCCAGGGAAGGATGACGCTCGGCCAGTGCGGCGGCCGCTTTCGCACCGCTGTGCAATTCCGGATCGTAATGACACTCGATCGCCCACAACTCACCCGCCAGACGTGGATGCAGCGATTCGCTCGCTTCGGTAAGAAACGCTTCCAGCGCGGGGCGTTCTCCCTGTTTCCAGGCGTGCTCAAATCGGTCGCAGATGTCGTCGATCGTCTGGTCGCGGCGAATCGTCGATTTGGAAGTCGGATCGTTCATCGTGCAGAAGATAAGAAGTCATCAGGTGATCGGTAGGCAAGGCAGCTCAATACACAGCACACGCGTGCGACCTTTTTACCATGAATAGGAGCGGACGTTCCAAAAAGTCAGCTTTGGTGAAGCTCTGGCAATTGTCAGCATCGCCGCATCTCGCTCGTAGGACGGAAGAAAATACCTGAAAAATATCAGCTTCCCCTGTGCTGTAAAGTGTTGCTGTGAAAGAGGATACGAGCTGTTGACTGCAAAATATTAAAATAGTTGCGTTCGGCCCGATACCAATTTACTGCCAGTGTTTACGTTAGTAGGTGAGCAAGAAGCAGGCGCTACTTCCTTCAATCGATTCCCTTCATGCACCGTCTTACGAGTTTGGCAAACGAATCACCGCGCCCTGCTCCCGATCGCCCGGCTGGACAAATTGCAGCGTTTAATCGTCTGCTTGCTGGCTGCGAATCGGATCTGATGACGTTGGTCTATGCGCTGCTTCCCCATTGGCCGGATGCGGAAGACGTAGTCCAGCGTACTCGCGTTGTACTTTGGCAGAAGTTCGATTCGTTTGAACCGGGATCCAATTTTCGCTCATGGGCCATGCAGGTTGCGCGGTTTGAAGTAAAGAACTTTCGGCGTCGGCAGCAAAGTGATCGGTTGATGTTTAGCGATGACTTGGTCGATACGCTTGCGGAAGTGAATTCCACCTTGACCGAAGACCTCGAATGGCGTCGCGAGCGGCTGCAGGAATGCATAAAGCAGCTACGGGAATCGGATCGACGAATATTGCAGCATTGCTACGGACCTACAGCTACCACCATTCGAAATGCCGCGGAGTTGTTATCGCGGCCAGTCAATACATTGTACAAAGCACTCAATCGAATTCGGCGGACTCTTCAAGAGTGTGTTTCTTCCAACGGACTTGCAGGTTAGGAG
Organism: Aeoliella mucimassa; assembly: GCF_007748035.1. Lineage (NCBI taxonomy): Bacteria > Pseudomonadati > Planctomycetota > Planctomycetia > Pirellulales > Lacipirellulaceae > Aeoliella > Aeoliella mucimassa. The sequence continues at coordinate 3,997,821 of NZ_CP036278.1, read as the reverse complement.
GGTATCGTGAAACCATTAACTCACGAGGAGCACCAGCGCCTGCTACAACTGTTGGACGAGTTGTGCGACGCTGGTCTAAGTAGCGAAGAGCAGCGAGAGCTTGAGACCGTGCTCACGGAGAATCAAGCCGCTCAACAGGTTTATGTTCGTTATATGGATCTGCAGGCAGGCATTCGAGGCTTCGCCCTGGCGACGGATGGTCAGCAGGAAGGGCTGCTCGAGTCGAGTGACGCATCGGAGGACTCGGATGTCCCTCCTGGAGAACATCAGATCGCTCAGCGAAACCAATCTAAAGTCTCTGGTCGTCGCATTCGCAGTGCGATCTTTGCTGCGATGGCTAGCGTTGCTGCGGTGATTGCAGTCGCTGTATGGGGAGGGGCGCACTCTTGGTGGCCCCCGTCGGATTCTTCGGGGGGTACCTTTGCTAGTTCTGGTGAAGCACAAACGCTTAATCCTTTGATTGAGGCGAAGCTTTACGGAGCGGTCGGTGCCAGGTGGGGCGGGAGTAGTCCCGTCATTATTGAGAATAGTTACTTCCTCCGCGGCACCCAGCTGGAACTTCAAGAGGGATTGGCTGAGATCATGTTCGCATGCGGAGCGCGAATTGTTGTGCAAGGCCCCGCCGCCATCGGAATCGTCGATGGCCAGACCGTGAGTCTCTCGCAAGGACGCTTGGCCGCTTATGTTCCCAATGACTACGGTCCTTTCTTTGTAGATACGAAGCAAGCCAAACTTACTGCCAGCAGTGGTGAGTTTGGAGCCGACATCGATGCCGATGGTTCTGTCGAAATGCGTGTGTACTACGGCGACGTCTCGATCAAGGCTCCGGGGGAATTCGGTCGACAAAACCAACTTCGCCTTACTGGCAGCGAGGGAGCTCGCTTCGATGCGAAGAACAGCCAGCTCTTTAGCATGCTTCGCCCGAATCACCTGCACTTTGTCCGTTACCTTTCTCAGGCGGAAACCACGGTAAATCTGGCGGATTTGGTAGGGGGAATCCCCATGCCCAACGAAGTCGTGCACAGCGGTATCAGTTTGCACGACGGTAGCCGCGTGCAGACTTACGTGGATACCGTGGAAGGCTCCAAAGGTTTCACGGCGACTCCCACCATTCGTGGTGTAGATGGCGTGTTCATTCCCGATGGAACGAACGGAGGAACCCAAGTCGATTCGATTGGCCGAAGCTTTGCTCATTTTCCTCCTACGACCGGAAAGACCTGGAGCGGAGCCATCATGGCCCGTCGCCCCTCGTTGGAACAAGGCTTGTCGCCGATGCGGTTGGAGTTTCAGGATGGAATCTATGGCTACATCAACTGGCTGCACGTGGCCACCAAGCCCGAAGAGCTGTGCCCTGAAAATCGAGGCCTCATCGGCATCCATGCGAACGGAGGAATTACCTTCGACCTGCATGCGATTCGACGGCAATATCCCAATCACGAGATGCTCTGTTTCCGAGCATTGGTTGGCAACCTGGAAGCCAAGCCCGAACGTTTCGAAGCGGAAGCGTGGGTACTGGTAGATGGTGAGCAACGGTACCACCGCAGCGGCTTTAGTCGCGAGGATGGTCCGGATGTTATCGAGATTCCCCTGCACTCCAAAGATCGGTTCCTGGTTCTGGCAGCAACCGACAGTGATGGGGATACCGCGTTCGACTGGGTCACGTTCGGCGATGCTGTCGTCGAGATGCAGTTGGACGATCGTCAACAGATGTTTTAGTTCCAGTCGCTGCACTTCAATAGTGTAGTTGTCTAGCAATATGCGCGGGCGGCGCAACCAAACAGGCAAGTGGGGCCCAGGCTGCGCCTTCATCCCGGTGGGAAGTGCGCGTTGGGTTTTCGCTGACGAGTGTTGCGGATTGAGTGTCATTCATTATCACCTTGTTTGTTACTTCCTTGTAGGTCTCTTTGAAAAGGTATTGTCTCATGAGAATCCTGAGTATTACATCCATTGCACTCCTTGCGTTGGCAGTAGCTAACGTTGAGTGCCAAGCGGGCACGATCGACTTTAGCGGAGCCACCTGGACCACCGAGGATACAGGGGCCAGTTACACGACTCCCACAACCGAATCCGGCGTCATCACTGGCAATCCAGGCATGGATGCTGGTATGTCGACAGAACTGGCTCTGGAGGTCGGCGATGTCGTAAGCTTCGAGGTTGGCATTGATAGCGGCACGTTGGGTGGTTCTTGGGATATCTCGATGTACTTCAAGTCCGACGACAACATCGGTACTTGCTGCGGTGGCACCGCCGCGACGGATCGCGTGCTCTATCGGGATCCCTCGGCCGGGCTCTACTTTCAGTCGTACGCGAACAATGGTGAGTACGACAGCACCACTGCCAGTACGCCCTACGATGGCGTGCTCTTCAGCTACGAGTTCACTTCGGCGACCAGCGCTGAGTTGACCGTAAGCAATCGAACTTCGCCTGGCGTGTTTACCGAAGCCTACTCGACCACTATCGGAGTCTATGACATCGCTGCGATCGATTCGTTACGGGTTGGTTCGTGGGATAACTCCCAGGCAGTGACCATTTCGAATTTCAGTGTGACTTCCGTTCCTGAGCCTTCCTCGATGTTGATCGTCGGAGCTTTGGTAGCGATTGCGGGTGGCATTCGTGGCAGCCGAATGCTGCGTGCGTAAGGAGCAACTCCTGCGTTCGTATCCCGTGTATGGGCTTTTCTGTGGGGATCAGGCGTGAGCGAGATGCTCATCCCCACCGAAAAGCTCCCGTGTTGAGTAGCAAACCGAGTGATTTGATGAACCATCGTGTGTGTGCAATCCGAAAGTATGTGTCGCTGTTAGTGGAAGCGTTGCCAGTTGCCTGTTTGGCCATCGGGTACTGCTTGTGCTTGTCGGTTTCACATGCCGCTGAAGTGACCAACTACGTGAAAGTCAACTTCAATGGCAACGTGAGCGGCTCGCAATACACGCTGGCTGCAGGAGAGCGTGATCTAACGAACTCTTTTCGCGTGTCGGGTACTCCTTCGGTGACAAGTGGTATCGCAACCGTGAATGGTTCGGCCAACGATAGTAGTGGGTTCTACTTCAATGCCGACTCGTTTGGCTCGCTGCCCAATGTCGATTGGCTTGCCGAGGTGGTGTATCAACCAACGGTTCCGGCATCGCAACAGCCGGGCACGTTTAATCATCTGGTGGACGTCGAAGGCGATTTGTTCTTGCGTTACAGCGCGTACAACCAATCGAACAAGCTTTTTGAATATGGCTTCTACGATGGAGCCGAACATCAGCAGCAGCTGTCCGCTCCCTCGCTCGATTCCTTTGAGCACTGGGCGCTGGCCTGGGATTCCTCGGCCGATCGACTGAGTGTGTATCGCGATGGTTCCCTCCTTGGATCGCAATCCGGTAGCAACTTCGCGACTCCAAGTCCCAACGTGGGATTCGGTTTCTTCGCCCGGACTGGCTTCTTCGATCGCTCGGTCGAGGGCCTGCTCGACGCGGTGTCGTTCTCCACTTACAGCGGTGATCTTGTTCCATGGGAAGACTTTCAGTTGTTAGGCGATCCGTCCGAGTCTTCAGCGATCGAACTAGTCGCCGACACGACCACTGGCCAACTGCGAATGGTGAACGTGTCGGAGGAAGTGGTGCAGTTAAATGGGTATGAAGTCACCAGCGAGAGCGGTGCTCTGATGCCTTCGCGATGGACGACCCTCGAGTCGCAAGCGATCGGAGTCGACAACAATAGCTCCGCAGGTTGGCAGGCGGGTGGGTACGCGGACGAAAACACGTTGCTCGAAGGTGTGTTGCTCGGCAATACCAGCTTGCAACCTGGCGATTCGCTGTGGTTGGGGTATGCACTCAACACCGAAGGGCTGGCCGACCTGGAACTTCGCTATCGCATCGCTGGTGTGAGCGGTTTGCAAGCCGGAAAGGTGACCTACGATAGCACGCTGACGTTTGTTGCCGGCGACTACAACAACGACGGGCTGGTCGATCTGGCCGACTACACCGTGTGGCGCGATCAGCTTGGTTCGGCCTACTCGATTCCTAACGATAACACGCCCGATTCTGTCTCTTTCGACGACTACCAGACGTGGAAAGCAAACTTCAGCAGCCAGGCAAGTGCGAGTGCGTTGGACTCCGTGTCGGTACCGGAACCACATTCGACATGGCTGTGGACGCTCAGCCTGATTGGATTGGCGACCGTATCTACCCAGCGGACCTGGCGCGGGTTGCTCCTCTTTGGTGTCGCGCTGCTGGCATTTGGTTCGGCGAATGCCCAGGACCCTCCCACCCCCTACGGGGCAACTCCCACTGCGCGTCAACTCGCCTGGCACGAGCAGGAGTATTACGCCTTCCTCCATTTCGGTCCCAACACCTTTACCGATGAGGAGTGGGGCTGGAGTCAAAGCACGCCCGACGTGTTCAATCCCACGTCGCTCGATACCGATCAGTGGGCGCGTTCGCTCAAGCAGGCGGGCATGACCGCGATGATACTCACTGCCAAGCATCACGATGGCATGGCACTTTGGGATACCACCACCACCGAGTACCGCATCGGCAATAGCACCTGGGCGACCACCCGAACAAACGCGGGCTTGGAGACTGACGTCGTGCGGATGGCTGCCGAGTCGGCAAAGGCTTATGGACTGAAGTTCGGTGTTTATCTCTCGCCTTGGGACATGCATCGCGACCCATCGGTTTCGAAGGCCAACCTTGTGGGAACCCCCTACGACGAACCACAGAATTTCGGCGATGCGAATGGAAGCGACTACAACGATTACTACGCAGCTCAGTTGACGGAACTGGTTACTATGACCTTGAGCGACGGTTCGCCAATCGAGTTGTCGGAAGTCTGGTTGGATGGAGCGAGCGGCAGCACTACGGTTCAGACGTTCGACTGGTCGCGCTACCGAGATATCATCCGCCAGCATCAGCCAAACGCGGTAATGTGGGGCCATCAAGGCGTCGACGCCCGCTGGGTTGGCAACGAGGAGGGCTACTCTCCGACGACCAACTGGCACACGATCGATCGCACGCAGGATGGTGCCCGCTACAGCGGTTCCCAGTTGGAGACCGGCATCCGCAATGGTGATTACTGGACACCAGCCGAGGCCGACGCCCGTTTGCGGGATGGGTGGTTTTACCACGAGGACGAGTCTCCTAAGTCGACCGCCGCGTTGATGGAGATGTATCTGAACACGGTCGGCAGATCGGTGAACTTGTTGCTGGATGTTCCGCCGGGGCCAGACGGAAAACTGGCCGATAGTGACATCAGCCGACTGCTGGAGTTCCAAGAAACGCGAGAAGCATTGCTCGATCGAAACTTGATCGACAACAACACCTCGGTAACTGCGAGCCATGTACGAGGAGAGTCTGCTGCCAGCTTTGGCGGAGAACTCGCCATCGATGGCGATACCAGTACCTACTGGGCGATGGATGATGGGCAAACCACCGGCTCGCTCGAAATCGATCTCGGCAGCCCGCGCCTGGTCGACGGCTTTGTCGCCAAGGAGTTCATCGCGTTGGGGCAACGGATCGGCGGCTACACGATCGAAGCCCAGGTGAATGGTACCTACCAAACCGTGGTTGCTGGAACTTCGCTCGGCTATCAGCGGATTCATATGCTGGATCAACCTCTGGAGACCTCGCGGATTCGGCTGATGATCACGCAGGCCGACGCGACTCCGCTGCTCTCGGAGTTTGAGATTCTCGGAGAATCGCTCGTCGGATTCACCGGCGACGTGAACTACGACGGAGTGCTCAACTACGACGACTGGCTGATTTACATCCAATGGGCGGGGGCCGATCTCACCGAGTACACGGCCGCCGAGGCGTTTGCTCGCGGTGACTTCAACGGTGATTTTCATAACGATCTCGCTGATTTCGATTTGTTTGTCACTGCCTACGACCAATGGCATGGTACAGGTGCCTTTGAAGCCATGTTGTCGCTGGCGGTGCCTGAATCCTCTTCTATCTACCCACTAATTGCCGGCGTTCTATTAGGGATGGCGGTATCACCTGGTATTCGCTTCGGAGGAAGTAACCATGACTGATCCCCATTTTACGAAGAGTGCGTGTGTACGCGTCATCCAGAAGCGTCGTCCAGGATTCACACTGGTCGAGTTGTTGGTGGTGATTGCCATCATCGGTATTCTGGTCGCCCTGTTGCTTCCCGCGGTGCAATCCGCTCGCGAGGCAGCGCGTCGTACCCAGTGCGTCAACCAGTTGAAGCAAGTTGGCATTGCTTTCCACAATCATCACGATACGCACGGCTTCTTCCCATCGGGTGGTTGGGGATGGTTCTGGGTCGGCTTCCCGGAGCAAGGGTATGGCAAGAGTCAGTCGGGTGGATGGCTCTATAGTTTGCTGCCGTACATTGAGCAGAGTACCCTGCACGACCTCGGCAGCGGTGCACCCGCTACCGATATTCGTTCGTACGCCAAGCAGCGGGTCCAGTTGCCGTTTGATGGAATGGTCTGCCCGTCGCGACGGACGACCAACGTCTACGACTTCCAGTCGTCGAGTGCTTCGTATCGGTTCTGCAGTCGGCCGATCGAACGCGCCAGCAAGACCGACTACGCCTGCAATGGTGGAAACATTCGCACTACCGAACTCTCGGATGCAATTGGCGGCGGACCTAACGAAAACGGTGGCGGCCTGCTGGCTACCGAAGCAAAAGATACCCCCAGCTATCGCATTACCTCCGAAGGAGATCGCAAGGAAAACTGGAATGGCATCTGCTTCTATCGCTCCGAAGTCAAAATGCGGCAGATTACCGACGGCACCTCCAATACCTACATGGTGGGTGAAAAGTGGATGTACGTTGAGAACTACGAGAACGGACTTGACGATGGCGATAACGAACCTGCCTTTGTTGGAAACAACAACGATACGATTCGCATGACCTACTACGACGCGAACGATCCGGTTCGGTACCGATTGCAGTCTGATACCGAGGATCCCAAAGCAAGCAATGGGCAGTCGCACGGGCGGCGGAAGTTCGGTGGTCCCCATTCGGGAGGATTCAACATGACCATGTGCGACGGATCGGTCACCTTCATTCAACTCGACGTCGACCCTCAGATCCACGCGGGAAGCGGATCCCGTAACGGCGGCGAAGTGAACTAGCTTCCGGCAGATAACAGAACATTCCATCAGGCTCTTCATTTCAACTCACTTCAATCATTGGCGATTCGCAATTCGAAGAAGGGTAAAACGGTCATCGATATGAGTAATTTTCATCAGCGTAATGTTCTAAGTGGTACGTTCCTAACCATGGTGATGGTGGTGTCGTGTTCCATCGCCAACGCACAAACGTTCGACAGCATGGGTTACACCTGGACCTCCACAGCAGGGGCTGGGTTCTATGAATGGGACGATAGCTCGTTCACCTTGTACGGTGCGGAAGCGGCCGACCAGGTAGTAACGGTTCCCGTTGCAGTCACCCCCGGTGATACCCTCAGTTACGACTACTTTCTGAGCGGTGTCGGTCCCGACGAAGCGGGCCTGGGGATGGACGCTTCGGTGAACTTTCGCGAAGGACTCAGCGACGCCCCTTGGCCCGATAGTCTGGCCGCTCCGCGTCTGATTTTTGACGGCAAGGTCGACACGATGGATTTGCAGGATACGTCGAACAACGACTACCATGGGGTTCCATCGCTTACTCCGAATACTACAGGTATACATGTCGAACTCTACTTCGATGGAGAGCTAACTTCTCAGTTGCGTATCTGGAACGAAATGGGAACTCCTACTGGCGATCCCATTTTCGACTCGGTTGCTTCACTCATTCCATTTGATCTTGACAATCCAATCGCCAGTATGCGGGTGGGGCTGTGGAACTCGCCTGGGCAGTACCTTACGTTTTCGAACTTTACCCATACCGAAGGGGAACTCCCCGAAGGTCTAGCGGGCGACTTCAACGGCGACGGCACCGTCAATCTGGCTGACTACACGGTGTGGCGCGACAACCTTGGCTCCACCGAAGACGGCACCATTCTCGGCGGCAACGGCGACGGACTTGGGGTGGTCGATGCCGACGACTACACGCTGTGGAAGACTAACTTCGGTTCCTCGACCGGCGTTCCGGGCAGCTTCGAAAGTGTCGCTGTGCCTGAACCGGCGACGCTTTGTTTGCTGGCTTCGACCATCGTTCTCTGGGGGATCCGCTCCACGAGAAACCGTTGCTGCTAGCAGCCATGGCTGAGCGATAAGGCAATGCCAACGAATAGTGAATCAGGGCGAGACAGCGTCAGGCTGTCTCGCCTTTTTCGTTTACACACAGCTTTGCGAATAGATTCCCAATTTTCCCACTCATGGGAAAATTGAATCGGCGCCCACTCTACAAAACCAGTGGTTTTCGACCTCGAATAGATTCCCATTTCCGAAAACGCATCGAGTGGGAATCTATTTTCGCGGCGGGAATCTATCGCAAGGTGTTGGTATTTCATGAGTTACAGCAAGACCTTTGCGATAGTTGCCCAAAATAGATTCCCATAGGTGGGAAACTATTCTGGGGAGGATTTAGGAGTGAGGGTTCAGGGAACAGGGGAAGATGGAGAGTCTCGCCTGCAGCTTAAAGCTTTGAGCCTACAGCTTTACCATCCGCGCAGCAGCGAACAGCCACGCAAGCAACCATTCGCCTGCGCGTCGCTGCAGTCATTCAATGGAGCTCTCAATCGGCTACCCTTTTCCACCCTCCATCAACGGACAACTGACGATGGCCTTGTTGAACAATTAGTCACAAACCTCCGTAAAAACTAACGTGGAATGGAACCACGTACCTTTTTTACGGAGATCGAACATGGCTACGAAAGAAAAACGAACCTACAAAGTCACGAACTGGAAGGAGTATAACAAGTCGCTCATCGAGCGTGGAAACATCACTATTTGGTTTAGCGACGAGGCGTTGGAGAACTGGGAACATCCTAACGACCAGACAAAAGTCGGTCGCCCTTTTGTCTTCAGCGATACGGCGATCGAGTGCTTGCTGACGATTCGCGAACTGCTGAAACTTCCCTATCGGCAGACTGAGGGATTCGGCCGCTCGCTGGTGGCGATGTTGGGCGTCGAGGCAGCGATTCCCAATTATTCTTCGCTCGCCAAGCGAGCCAGCAAGCTGAATGTTTCGCTCGATATCGCTAACAAGAGGGGCGACATCGATATCGTGGTGGATAGCACCGGCATGAAAGTGTTTGGCGAGGGCGAATGGAAGATGCGGACGCATGGCAAGTCGAAGCGGCGGACATGGCGGAAGCTGCATTTGTCGGTGAATCCTGACACCCGCGAGATTGTGGCGGAGATTTTGACCGAGAACAGTTGCCACGATGCCGATGCGGTTCCCGAAATGCTGGAGCAGGTGGAGCAGCCCGTAAAAAAGTTTCACGGCGACGGTAGTTACGACAAGTGGAAGGTTTATGAAGGGCTGGAATCCGAAGGCATTGAGCCGGTGATTCCGCCGCAGCACAACGCCAAGATCAAACAACATGGCAACTCTGCGGAGGAGCCTTTGCCCCGGGACGAGGCAATTCGTCAGATTCGACGCAAGGGGCGTAGGAGTTGGAAAGAGGAAGTGGGCTATCATCGTAGAAGCTTGGCGGAAACGACCATGTACCGAGTGAAACAAAGCTTTGGGAGCCATCTCAAAAACCGAGTATTCGAAAACCAACAAACGGAAGCCCGCTTGCGCTGTAAAATCATCAATCAATTCACCCAACTCGGGCTTCCACAGTTCGAGTGGAGTTAGTCAACAAGGCCACTGACGATTAACAACGGACGATACATACTGTGTTCATTAGAACACTATTGGTGGCCATTTGCCAGTAAAAAAGTTCGAAGTTTCAATCCTCACGCTAGCGTGGCGGGAAGCGATCGACGCCTGGCTCACTGGCCATGGCCGAAGCTTGGCAGCCAAATAGGGCAGCCCTTGGGGGTGATAATTCTTGCCGATTGTCTGGATTGCTCCTGGAGCGTGTCGGTAACCGCTGCAGTTAATCCCTGTTTTTGCGAGTGACCGCAGGACCGGCTCAACCGATCCTTTTAGCAGCATCCGCTTAACACGCGCAGGGAGGCGCACATGGCTGTATGGAATAATCGTTACTCGCAGGCACGCAACAGCGAACCGACTCGAATGGTCCGTTTCGCCCATTGGATGGTGCTGATCGGCGTGCTGGTCACGACGTCGGGCTGCATGACTGGGGTCCGCGAGTACTTTCGCAACGGCTTTAAGGTCGGCCCGAATTACTGCAAGCCAGCCGCGCCGACGAGCCCCGACTGGATCGATAGCAGCGACGAGCGGCTTTCGAGCGAGCCTGCCGATCTTCAGGCGTGGTGGACCGTGTTCGACGATCCCTGCCTGAACGAATGCGTACGGCTTGCCTATTCCGAAAATCTTACCGTCCGCGAAGCCGGGTTCCGAGTGATGGAAGCCAGGGCGTTGCGACGCGTCGCTGCTGGCGATATGTTCCCGCAATCGCAACTTGGCACTGGCAGCTTTACTCGTACGCAACTGAGCGACGAGTCGGGATTCGGTGGTCTCGGCGGCGGCGGTGGTCAGATCAATGTCTGGCAAATGGGTGGTCAACTCGCCTGGGAACTCGACTTCTGGGGTCGGTTCCGCCGGGCGATCGAGGCTGCCGATGCCAATCTCGATGCGACGGTCGAGTCGTACGACGACGTGTTGGTGATTTTGATTGCCGACGTTGCTTCGACTTACGTAGAGATTCGCACGCTGCAGAAACGCATTGAGTACGCACAGCACAATGTTGAGTCGCTGTCGGGGTCGTTGCGAATCGCGACCGACCTGTTCGAAGGAGGCTCTACGAGCAAGCTCGACGTTGCGCAAGCACAAACCAATTTGTCGCAAACCGAAGCATTGGTGCCGCAGTTGCAAACGCAGCTTCGTCAGGCCGAAAACCGGTTGTGCGTGCTGATGGGACGCCCACCCGCGGATCTCAGCACACTGCTTAGTATGTCGGCAGCCGAGATTCCGAGTTCTTCACCGGAAGTGGTGGTCGGTATCCCCGCAGAGTTGATTCGCCGACGCCCCGACATTCGTCAGGCGGAACGATTGGTGGCGCAGCAAAGTGCCCTGATCGGCGTCGCCGAGTCGGATCTGTATCCAGCGTTCTCCATCACGGGCAACCTTGGCTACCAGGCACCCACTTTCTCGCGACTGTTTAAGACGTCGGCCTTTACCGATTCGGTGGCTCCAGGCTTCAACTGGAATCTCTTGAACTACGGCCGCATTCGCAACAACGTGATTGCCGAGCAGGCGTTGTTCCAGCAACGCGTTGCCCAGTACCAAAACACGGTACTCGAAGCGCAGCGAGAGGCGGAAGATGCCATCGTGGCCTTCTTGAGGTCACAAGAACAAGCGATTGCCTTGCGACAGAGCGTCGACTCGGCAGTCGAGTCGCGGGATCTTGTGCAGGAGCAATACCGTGCGGGGCGTACCGATTTCGGCCGCGTGTTTGTTGCGGAGTCGTCGTTGGTTACACAGCAGGACTCGCTCGCAGTCGCCGAAGGGCAGATTGCCAGCAACCTGGTCGAGATCTATCGCGCACTCGGCGGTGGCTGGGAGATTCGTTTGAATCCCACGATGAACATGGCTACCGCTCCGATCGTGGTGCCTGGCCCCGTGGAGAATGTTCCGGTCGAGATCGAGATAGAGAACGAACCGACTCCGGCAATGCCTCCTGAGGCAAGCGACGAATCGTTGCTTAAGTTCCCGACGCTCGCCATCCAATAAACACGCCAACCGTTAGAGACGAATCATGCAAAGTCTGATAGCGAAGTGTCGAACGGTCGTGGCAGTCGTGGCCCTGGCCTCGTGGGGAGCGACCGCCGCCCTGGCATCGGACTCGAACCTCTGGAGCAAGTGGTTTGGTGCCGAGTGTGATTGCCCCACCAAGCAATGCTGCGACGACTACTGCCGAAAACCGCTGCCTTGTGCTCCATGTACGACCTGCCCGCGAGGGTGCGACGACTATTGCCGCAAGCCGATGCCATGCACGCCGTGTTGTGTGCGCGGAACGCTGTGCGACGATTACTGCAGTAAGCCGATGCCATGCATCCGCTGCCGGTCGACGGTGTACGACGTATGCGTGCCGTACCGTGTGAGTTACTGCCTGAGTTACTGCCAGCACTTCCACGGGAAAGTGATGGACTCTCCGTTGATGCCATCACGGTAACTCCGATCTGGCAGACGAATCGCTAACGATGTTATCGTCGGCTGCTTAGTTTGCGCTGCGGAAGCGTGAAACTTGCCACCTTGGCCAGCGAGTCCACCTCTCCAGTATTCGAAAGCTTGTTGTCGCCCGACTCGTGCGCCCCGAGTCGCTTTGATAGGGTCGAGAACGCATCGTCGACCGCGTGAAGCGTCGCAGGCTGGGGACGATAGAGGAGGTCGAAGTTCCGCGAAGCCTGCAGGGCAGGGGAGGTGGAGCTACCAGCGACCAAGCGGTGCACCTGGTCGGTCTCGGTTGGTTTGCTTCGCTTGCTGTAGAGTGAAACATCCCAAGCGGGAGTCGACTTGCTTGGTAGGCTCTCGGCGAGGGGAGTTGCCTGCTCGTCCGCAAACGCCTGGTCATACGCGGCAGCCACGTTCTTGGCGGTTGGATCGGCGGCTTGATCGGTTTCGGCAGTCGTTGTCACCGAAGCTTCAGGCATTGCACTTGCGACGATCGCCTGAGGAGTCGCAGGCGTTGCCTCTTCCGCGTCTTCGCTGGCAGCCTCCGTCGAACTGGCCAACGCACCAGGCTGGGTGATTGCCCCGAGGTTGTCGCGCCAGATGGTGTAATCGGCGAGGCTCACTTGGCCATCGTTGTTGCCGTCGGCACGCAGGTCGTCGGTCGACCCGATCGTTGATTTCCAGATCAGGTAATCGGCGTGAGTTACCATCGAATCGCCGTTGTAATCGCCAGCGAGATCGGAGCCCTCGCCCATGCCGGGCGTGCCACCGTCGATGGAGGAGGCCATCCAGTTGGAACCAAGGTTGTAATCGCCATGGGCATCGACGACTACCAGCGAAGGACCACCACCATCAGGCGAGGAAGGCCATAGTTCTTCGCCTGGCTCGTTGCCGTCGTAATACTCAAAATCGAGAATGGTCGAGTTGTTCGCATCGTCGAGCTTAATGGTCTCTCCACCATTGGAAAGATTGCCGCTGTACTGGCCGGCGACTCGGACGTTGGTGCCATACCGATACTCGAACGCTTGCGGGTCGTTCACCACCACGAGGCGCTCGCCGGGCGCCAGATAGATTGGCGCGTAGGCTTGTGTGGCGACCGTGAGATTATCGAACCAGAACTCCGCGTCTTCGTCCGACAGTGTCGACTTGTTGTTGTAGCCGCCGAGGGAAATCTGGTGCGTGCCGGGGGTGAGAAGCAACTCGAACACGCCAGTTTGCCAGCCACTGTCGACGGGATCGGTCACTGGATTCTGACCATCTCCCGCTACGTGCAGCAGCGACCCGCTAACGTCGCTGCCAAGACGCTCGCCATCAACTTCGACGAGCAATTCACCGAACTCATCGGCTTCGAAGCCATGGCCCAAGACCATGCGATAATCAAGGGTGATTACCACGGTCGTGGCTTCGGTTAACGTGAACTCGGAAGTCCAACCGCCGGAAGCAGCACCTCGATCGGCCGCTGTGGTGGGCGAGTTCAGGTACACCCGCAATGCCCCGTCGCCCTGGGCACCGCCGGTGGCTTCGTAGGTGCCAACGGCGTAGTCAGGGTTATTGGTGTCGTAGAACAGGTCATCCTGATAGCCAAAACCATCGACGCCCGAGTTGAAGTCGGCCGCCAGGACGTTGGTGGTCGACTCTTCTCCGAACGTGAACTCAATGCCGTCGGTAAAGGAGAGTCCCGCCAGGTCGATCGTTTCGGTGGGGCTCGTGTTGGCGATCTCGACAAACTCGAACTGGGTATGGCTGGTGAATCCGGCCTGTTGTTCAGCGGTTGTCGGATCGCTGGGGTGATAATGGAGTTCCGTGATGCGAATGTATTCCTGCGCCTCGGAGGGATCGCCTTCGTACGTCAGTTCGTCGACCACGGTGGTATCGGTTGCCACCAACTGAATGGTTTCGCCCAGGCTCGATAGATGCCCGGAGTTCCACTCTTGGACAAAGAGACTTTGGCCGCCTGTGGGGCCAGTCTCTCGTAGGCGGAAGTCGGCAACGCTCGCAGTCACATACAGGGTGCTGCCGGGGGCAATCACCGTGCCCGCCTGGAAGGTGTGAGAGATTCCACCGGTAAGGGTCCAGCCCGAGATGTCGACCGCGGTGCTATTGTTGTTGATCAGGGCGATGTACTCCTGATCTTGGTTTCCACCGATCGGATTGAAGTCGATCTCTCCAAACTCGATGGTGGGAGTGCCGGTTTGTTCGCCTGGGATGACGACGGAGTAGCCTGGGATGTTCGCCGTGTAGACGTTGTACAATTCGTCGCGACGGTCCTCGATGGAAGCGAGTAAGCTGTTCTTACCGCTAGTGGCTGACGATCCGAGGTGAGGATCGATATCGGGGAATAACGTGTTGACGTACTCCGCAAACCAGGTAACACCACCGGTGGCCCCGCCGTAGAATTGATCCATCAGGGTGCGAACCCGTCGCAGATACATTTCTTGCACCTCGACGGTCTCGAACAGCACGTCGAACAGCACGTTCCACTGATCGTTACCATCGGCCGTGGGGAAGTCCTCGGTGCCGAAGAACGGGTGTTCGGTCCGTTCAGAATCTTGATTGTCGTGTCCACCGACGATGTTGAAGGTCCAGTCGAGATCCCAAGGGAAGATGCGCCAGAGATTGTCCCCTTGCGTATCCAGGTAGAAGTACATGTTTTTGCGGATATCATCGGCCTGATGCTGCAGTGTGCGAACCGCCATGTAGTTCAGGAACTGAGGGATATCGATGTAGTCACGCAAAAAGGCTTGTCGCTCGGCCTCGGTGCGCAAGGCCAAGCCATCGACGAGGTCTTGGAAGGAGGAGAAGTCGTTGGTGTCGCCGGTTTTCTTTTCAAGTCCGGTGGTCGAGTCGCTAACCGCCGGATTCAAGTTGGAGCGCTGCACCAGTTTGTACAAGTCGCCATCTTCGTCATAGCCTTGACGCTCGAGGAAGTCCTCGTCAACCTGTTCGATCCACACCCCGACCCGGTCGAAGGAACCGTTGAGCGAAACGTACGTAAGGAACGAAGCCGACGCGGCACCACCTGACTCGGTGTGGGCGTCGAAGCCCATGGTTTGCCGCAGATACGAACTATCGTATCCGTTGCCGTTCATGTTGATCTCGCCAACGTAGCCGAGTTCGTCGTTGACAAAGAGATTGTATCCTTTGTTGAAGTCGAACTTCTGTGAGATCGCCGAGTTGGTGTATCCACCACGCTGGCGAACGAAGATGTTGTCGTAGAACAGTCCGTTGTAATAGACCGAGGCCCGCGTGCCTGCTCGGCTGTGCGAGGCTGCCTCGTCCTGAGTAAACCACTGAAACACCGGAAGAACCGTGTTGATCGACGGATCGAAGACCACGGTGCCGTAGTACTCGGGATCCTGGCTATTGCCATCGGTATCGACGATGTTCGGCGCCCTCGAGAGTGTGCCCGAGTTGTCTTCGGCGGTGACGTACCAGCGAACCATGTCGCCCGCGTTGTAGGCACTGCTGCTGATCACCCCGGTATAGATGCCATCGCCAGCCACGAGGTCGCTGCCCAGGCCGTTGTCGAAGACCTCGAATGCGACTTCCTGGCCGAAGTCGATACGGTAATGCAGATGCACACTCGCTATACCATTGCCCGCGTTGTTCGAAACCGCAGTTTCGATCACCAGATCCTCACCACTAATGAGGGCTGGTGGATTTTCGGTTACCGAGGTGATAAGCGGGCCGGTACCTACATTTGGATCACCCGGCGTGGGGTAAATGAGATAAGCGTTCGAGCTACCGCTGGCCACTTCGAAAGCAAGCAACTTGGTCTCAAGCAGCATGTCGGAACTGGTGGCTTGGTTGAGCGCCTGCACCGCGAGCACGTTGGTTCCGGCGATTAGCAGGTCGGTGTAGTTGCTTAGGTCGAAACCAACGAACTCCACCGCCTCCGCGTCGTCGTGATTGGCGGTGGCAATACTGTTGTAGGCCAAGGTAGCAGTGGCATTGCTCGAAGCGACGAGCGTGCCATTCAGATACGCGGCAAACCCATCGTCGTAGCGCAGGCGGAGCCTTAATTGATCGATCGTTGACGGATCGGTAACGTCGAACGTTTGCCGCATGTAGAACGTATCGGTATCGAGCGGTACGGTCGACTCAATGATCGCGTCGTAGTCCGCGGGGCTATTTTCGTAGCCGATGCCGGTTAGGCCGCTGCTCCACGCACTGTCGTCGAAGCCAATCCCATACCAATTGGCAATAGGGCCGGTAGGCACGATATAGGTGGCAGTGCTTCCCTCGTCAATCAGCAGAGTCTCCGACTGCGACTGGCCCAACCCATACGAGATATCGGTGGTTTGTACCGGGAAGGTAGGCGCGAACTCGTAGGCAATCGTGCTGCCATCGGGTTCAACGAGTCCCAGGTACTCCCCTGCGGCACTCAAACTGAAGTTGGTATGCAGCTCGGTGCCATCGGCGTCCGCCCGATCCTTGCCCGACGCAAACACCACCAGGTAATCACCCGCACCGAGCGTGACGGCGGGAAAGCTCCATTGCGTCAGGTCGCCGGCGTCATCGGTCAGATACCAGCCATTCAAATCGAGCGGCATATCGCCCGCGTTGTATAGCTCGATCCAGTCGGAGCTATCGCCATCCTCGTCGTCCAGTACATCGCTGTTCGAAGCGAGAAACTCAGTGATGATTGGCTGAGCCGCGAGCATGCATCGCGTTTCGAGCGATTCGTGTCGCAATCGACGGCCGGAGTTGGCTTTCGCCTTTTTGGTCGATCGAAGAAAACTCCAAGCCCGCTTTCCCAACTGTTTTCTCAAGGTCTCGATCCTATCCGATTCAGGCCCGAGCACGTTGATGTGCTCAGAACGATACTTGAAGCGTGTGGTCGCACGGCCGATCCGGGCTGTGCAACTCGCGTCCGAATGCCTTTGGTAATTCCACATTATACTAATAACCGCAACAATTTGGACACAATTTGGCGGTTATTAGGGGGCGATAAGTGCCAAAAAGCCCCGATTCCGAGGGGAAACAGGGCAATTGTTGGTTGAGGTGTCCCCAGGCCGGCTGACGCCGGTCGACGTCGGCTATGGCATTCGTGTCATGGCTGACCGATAGCCAACTGCTGTAGATGTCGCCGTGCTACTTTGCATTGATTCTAATCGGAGCAGACTGCAACGAAGGCGGCCGAGTGTCCTCGCGATAACTTCGGATTCTCAGAACGTGATGAATCGACCAATATGAATCGACCGACGCGCAAGGGGTAGGATAGGTTGGTCAGAGCCGAAGGAAGGCGCAACGCGAGTTTCCATCGGTGTCGTAATGCTGCACTTAGAAGGGGAGCGAGACTCGGGCGGCGACGCGAAAAGCCATCGACTCAAAGTGAGAAACGCCGAATACGCCGTCGCCAGATGCGGCAACGATTCCCCGTCGGGCAGTGCCCAAAAGAAAACGCCCAAACCCCAGCAATAAAGGATTCGGGCGATGCGTTACGTCCCGTAGAACGCAAGTAGCGGAGGAGGGATTCGAAGTGGTTATAGATTTTCGGGGAAAGACGTATATTCTCCGGCTTGCTGGGGATTCACGGGGGATAAATCCGGCGAGACGTTTGTGACAGTGTCGTGCCAATGCTCGTGCATAGGTCCTTGAAACAGTCCTCCCCCCACATGACCGCTAAACTCCGTCCGATTGATACCGTATGCGTGGTCAAGAAAGCAGAAAGCTTCGCATGCTCTCCCCGGGGGACCTAGTACGTCTTTCCTGAAATCCATTCCGCTGCTATATGCTGCGGAATGAAAAAG
Organism: Aeoliella mucimassa; assembly: GCF_007748035.1. Lineage (NCBI taxonomy): Bacteria > Pseudomonadati > Planctomycetota > Planctomycetia > Pirellulales > Lacipirellulaceae > Aeoliella > Aeoliella mucimassa. The sequence continues at coordinate 3,979,918 of NZ_CP036278.1, read as the reverse complement.
CACATTGTTTGCCTGGACCACCAGGCCCGTGGAGGTTTGGAGCAGCTAGCACGCTCAGGCGCCCGCGCGGCGCAAGTGGTGCGTCGCTGCCAGATATTATTGAAATCGGACTCGGGATGCACCGACGAAGAGATCGCCGAGCATGTGGGCTGCACGACGCGCAACGTCCGAGCCGTCCGAAAGCGGTTCTGCGAAGAGGGCGTCCAGCGGGCGGTGTACGATGCGCCTCGCTCGGGCCGCCCCCCAGAGTTCACCAAGCGGCAGCAGCAACAGGTAATCGCCCTGGCGTGCAGCGAGCCGCCCGAGGGACGGGCTCGCTGGACGCTGGAATTGTTGTGCGAGCACGCGGTGAAGGAAGGCTTCGTCGATTCGCTCAGCGTGACGGAGGTCTCGCTGTGGCTCAAGGAACACGACCTGAAGCCGTGGCGAAAAAAACTTGGTGCGTGCCCAAGCTGAACGACGAGTTCTGTGAGCGGATGGAGGACGTCCTCGAGCAGTACGAGAAGCCGCTCGACCCGAACGAGCCGGTCGTCTGCCTCGACGAGCAGCCCTATCAGAGGGTCGACGACGCGCGGCCGCCCGAGCCCGCGGCACCCGGCAAGATCGCGAAGCAGGACTACGAGTACCGCCGCTGCGGAACCTGCAGCGTGTTCGTGGCGGTCGAGCCGAAGGCGGGCAAGCGATTCGTTCAGGCCAAGCGTCACCGCAAGCGAGCCGACTTCGCCCGGTTCGTCCGCGACCTCTTGAAGCGCTATCCCGACGCAGAGCGGGTTCATCTGGTGATGGACAACCTCAACACGCACAACGAGAAGTCGTTGATCGAAACCTTTGGCGAGGAGGCGGCTCGGCCAATGCTGGAGCGGATTGTGTGGCATTTTACCCCCAAGCATGCCAGTTGGCTCAACATGGCCGAGATCGAAATCTCGGCCATACAGCGACAATGCCTGGGACGTCGGTTGGCTTCGCTCGACAAGGTTCAAAGCGAACTCTCCCACTGTTCACGCGACCGCAATCGGAAGAAAATCAAAATCAATTGGACCTTCCATCGAAAAGACGCCAAACGCGTCTTCCCTGAACTCTATAGGAAATGACTTCCGGGACGACGTACTAGTGCTAATCCGCGCCCCCGTGTGGGGGCGATGTCGTCGCGATATGTGCTGAACACTATCCGCCTAGTTTCAATCCGCGCCCCCGTGTGGGGGCGATGTAACACCTGTCATTCAGCTACCTCATGCACCAGTTTCAATCCGCGCCCCCGTGTGGGGGCGATACTATGTCCAGCGGTTGCGCCGCTCGGGCCATGATGTTTCAATCCGCGCCCCCGTGTGGGGGCGATTCACTTCGTCATCACTTCGTCATCACTTACAGACGTTTCAATCCGCGCCCCCGTGTGGGGGCGATCGACTTCGAAATCCACGTGCGGAACAGCATCTAGGTTTCAATCCGCGCCCCCGTGTGGGGGCGATATCACTTCGTCATCACTTCGTCATCACTTACAGACGTTTCAATCCGCGCCCCCGTGTGGGGGCGATATCTATGGGGCTGCATCGACTCGGCGGGAAACAGTTTCAATCCGCGCCCCCGTGTGGGGGCGATAGTGCTCGTCGCGTTGAATCCGCATGCTTTAAAGTTTCAATCCGCGCCCCCGTGTGGGGGCGATGATTACTTGCGGGGAGCACCCCGTTTAAGTGGCGCGGTTTCAATCCGCGCCCCCGTGTGGGGGCGATGAGCAAGCTACGCGAAAAGAAGCTACTCACAGTTTCAATCCGCGCCCCCGTGTGGGGGCGATGCACAGGAGAGACTGAAAGTCTTTGGTGATCGTGTGTTTCAATCCGCGCCCCCGTGTGGGGGCGATGTTGCGAGCTGAGCCCGATGCCAGTCGTCATCGTTGTTTCAATCCGCGCCCCCGTGTGGGGGCGATGTCTAGCCACAGCTCAACGACTTCGATCGACTCGTTTCAATCCGCGCCCCCGTGTGGGGGCGATCTGGTAGGGCGGACTCTCCAGCACGCAATCGGGGTTTCAATCCGCGCCCCCGTGTGGGGGCGATCCCGCCAACATAACTCGTGTCGCCAGCGGTGTTAAGGTTGCGCGTTCCGCGAGGGGAGGCGACCCGGTGGCTCGGCTTTCGAACGATTTGGAAGGCCTTGGCATAACTGGAGACCATGACACGGTTTACAGCGATCGCGAACCTGCCGAGGGGCGTACGCGCGCTAGGGGTTCGCAGATGTTGCGTAGCACTTATACCGCTGGGATGCTAGACGATCAACGGCCCCTCGATGTCGTACGAACCTTTGGCCCCAAAGTGCTCGACGCGGCGTTGCCAGTTGGTTCCCAGGTAGTAAAACCTGAGCGAGTCGGTTGCTTCGTCCACGATGCTGATCAGCCGGTTCTTGCAGGTGGTCCATTGGGCCGGATCGACTTTCATTTCGAACACCGAGTTCTGTACCCGCTGGCCGTAGTCGAGGCAAGCCTTGGCGACGTGGGACAATCGCTTCTTACCCTCAGGCGTGCTGGTGCTTACATCGTAGGTTACCAGAACATACATCGCACGTCTCCTATTTCCAGATGAACGGGGGGTAGGCATCGAGGTCGCCCCGCAAGTGACGGGCCAGCAACCGGGCCTGAATGTGCGGCAGCAAACCGACGGTCATGCGGTCGCCGGTGTAGGGATGCTTGATTTCTTCCTGCTTGCGCTCTTGCCAGGCAACCAACACACGCTTGCGCGTTTGGTCGTCCATCACCACGCCGCCGGTTTCCTGCGTTTCGAACCCGCTGGCAGTTACCTGCTGACGATTTACCAAGCTAAATACCAGTCGATCCGCCAGGTAGGGGCGAAACTCCTCCATCAGGTCGAGCGCTAGGCTGGGCCGGCCGGGGCGGTCGCGATGCAAGTAGCCCACCACCGAGTCGAGCCCCGTGGCCTCGCAGGCCGAGCGGACATCGTGCAGCAGAAGCGAGTACACAAACGACAACAGGGCGTTGATGGGATCGAGCGGAGGGCGGCGACTGCGTTTGGTGAAGTTGAACGCCTTGGCGGGGCGGGTAAGCAAACTTGGAAAAGCCGCAAAGTACTGCGTGGCGGCCTCTCCTTCCAATCCTCGAAGGATGTCTGTCGTGGTGGCTTGGTTTACCTCGACCAAGCGGCCGGATAGGCGTTTTGCGGTGGCCGTAAGCGTCTCTTTTCGTTCCCCCTCATTGGCATCGCGAGCCGCTCGCAACAGCACCGTGCGGGCATTCATTAGCTTGCCCTGCACAAACGAGCGGGCCAAGGCAAGCGTTTTCTCGGAATCATCGGCACGACGGTACTGTTCGCGCCGCAACAGGACATTGCCCGAGGTGAAGCCGACGATGGCCGCCAGAAACCGCCCATACTCGGTAAGCAGCGAAATCGACACGCCAGCACTAGCCGCCGCGGCCATAAGAGCAGGACTACAACCGACGTGGCCGAACACAACGATGCCATCAAGATTATGCAGTGGCAAACGAAGCTGTGGTTTTTTGTCGACCCGCACGACCACGGCAGCCCCGTCCTTGGCCAGGTAGGCCCCCTGCTTGGTGACGTACAACGTGTTGAGATGTGTTTTCATGGGAGGTCGGACGCGATTGCTGACTTCAATACTCGTTCGATGTACATAGCGGCGCTTTGCTCGCTACTGGTGTTTGGCAGGCAGACCTCCAGCAGCGAACAAGTGTCGCACTTCTTTTCATACATGGCCGTAGGGGTGATGCCAGCAGCCATGAGGGCGTGGAACCGACGGGCGGCCTCCGCGGTGGTGTCGCGGAGCTGCGGGGTGAACTCGACGTCGAATCGTCGCCGTTTAGTGCCATAGAAGAGCTGACCAACCGGCACTTGCACGCCGAGCATCTCCTCCAGGCAGATCGCCTGGGCGCATAGTTGCACGCGATCGCAGTCGTTCTTCTTTGGTCGCCCCCGCTTGTACTCGACGGGCGTGATGGACCACTCGGTCAGCTCGTCGGCCGTGGCGGAGGTGATGGCCTGCCGCAGTGTTTGGCTGCGTGACTGTTGCTGTGGGGGAGGTCGCCACAAGACAATGTCGGCCATCCCAAACAGCCCCAGATGATAGGACCGCAAAGGCAAGCCACGAGTGATTCGCTCGCGGTCGCGAGTCTCGGGCTTGCCTTCGTGGGCCTTTTTGTGCAGGATCTGCCCCTCGGCGGTCCAGCGATTCTCTTCCCACAACCGCTCGACGTGAATCAGCGCGCACTGCCGCTCGCAAAACAGCAAATGCTGCAGCGCGGAAATGGGCAGCAGGTCGTCTTCGTCGTGGGGCATGGAGGGTTACAATCGCCGGGAGATGGTGATGCCAGTTGGCAGTTCAGCTTCGTCTATTCGGAGGTCGTAGTCAGCAAACGACCGGGCAGGGCCCTCCGTGCTTTGGTTGCGTGTTACCGTCACTCGCTGGAACAGCTTATTCGCTGGCGCGTTGCCCAAGGCATCAGCGTGCTCGAAGCAGATCAGGGCCTGCGGAGCCATTTCGCCACGGGCGGCCGAGCGATCGGTCTCGAACATCTGTTCGAGGGCCTTCCAAAACAGTTCGAGATCGTCGGGGCCGAAGCCGGTTTTTGCCGCCAGGTGTGGATTGATAAACCCATGCGCCCGGTACAGGCCGTAGGGAATGGTGAACTTGCGTCCCATGGTGCGGTTGTCGCCTGATTGAGCTTCAGCTTCCTTTTCGGTAGTCACTGCGCAGCGCGTGACGGCGTGCTCTTGCGAAACAATCGGATCCATGCTCGAAGCCAGGGTAAACTGCACCGGCCCGCGGACCTGCCCGCAGTTCACCTTAGTGGTCATCACGGCACCGAATGTCCGTACGTCGAAAAAGTTCTTGCACATCCACTCGGTGAGTTGCTTGTCTTCTTCGGCTTTCTTTTCACCTTTGGACTTCCGCTTCTTCTCATCGACGGGGATGCCCAACGCCTCATAGGCGCGAGCGTGCTGCGAGTTGAGCACCGCTTTTTCTTTCACATAGATTTCAAACGGAGGTTGCTCCTCGCGGACCAGGCCGACGTAGTTGCGGACCTTGCGTTTAAGGCAGACATCGGTTACCAGGCCATGGCCCGTCTCGGGGTCAACCCGCGGCAGGTTGCCGGCGTCGGGGTCACCATTCGGATTGCCATGCTTAACGTCAAACAGATAGATAAAATCGATACGAGGGATCATTGGGAGTGTCCGTAGAGATGTGAGTAGTTGGAGAAGTAGTATCGCGCTATTCGGAGACCTCGGCCGAGGCGTCTTGAGATTTCTTGGTGAACAGGCTTTGCCTTTGATGGTAATAGCCAATGGCAAACAGCCCCTGCTCCTGCAGAGAGAAGTGAGCAGGGAACGAATCGAGCATATCGGCAATTTGTTGAATGCGGCGTTCGTGGTAAACTCGTTTACCTTTTTCCAACTTGCCTAGATGATGCTGATTCATGCGGATGAGCCGTGGGAACACGGTAGCCGGTGTGGAGGATGCCGCTCCGAAGTACCGGTCCTTGATCGTGTCGTTAATCCCAGGCAAGGCATCTTCTTGCGTTTTTTCTAACTCTGCAAATAACCGTCCCAACTGGTAAGCAGGGTCGGAGCGTTCTTCGTCGAGCGACATAGGGATCTCCTGTTCATAGATTCGAATGAGACAAGCTTTCAGCGCCGCCGCTCGGACGTAGCGGACCTCGCGGTCGGCGCGAATTCGCCGCAACAGGGCGGTGTAAAACATTTGGGGATAGGGGCCGCCGGTGAGCAACGCCCGGGCAACGGCTCCTTCCATAACGTCGGGGATGTCTTTGGCATCGCGAACCGTCTCACGCAGTAATCGCCAAAGGGGTGGGTAAGGTAGGTCCTGAGGGCCGCGACAGATTTCCAAATCGGCAAAGTGCTTTCGCAGGTTCTCCACGAACTGGCCAACGGTGCTAACGTGCCAGAAACGGACCGAAATGCGGGCCGCATTAGGGGCGAGCCCCAGGATGTAGAACGGCGTATCGGGCGGGCCAAACTCCGTTGGGTACTTTCCCTTGCTAATAGCATCGAGCACCGATTTGACTTTGCCCAACTCGGTTTCGTCCTCCGCCCGCGGACTGGGATTGAACATTTCGACCACCCAGTCCTCGGCTGGCGACGGCTCAGCGGTCCAGCAGACAACCGAAGTGTCGCCAATAGAAAACCGGCGGCCCATCGCCGGGTCGAGCAAGCGATTGAGGGCCGTGGTGTATTGAAACGCCGCACGCTGGGAAACGGGGCTGTTATAATTACACCGCTTGCCGTACGACTCAGCTGATCGAAATTGCTTGTCAACGGCAACCAAGTACTTCTCTGAGGGCTTGCCGGGCTTGTCTTTTACACCTTTAATCTTTGGGAAATGGCTTTCAGCGATCGGTTCCAGTTTACCTGAGACAAGACAAGTTGACTGTGTTGAACTCTTGGATAACTCTTGTTCCAGCCAACGATCTTTCCACCACTTCTTGATTGTTGACTCTTCGTGGATGTATTGCTGCTCACCACGAAGTCGGAATACTCCGAAATAGGTTCCCAGCTTATTCGTGTCTACGCGCGAGTCGTTCGGCGTTAGATAATTCAGGAATGAACAGAACGCTTCATATGCCGGTGATCTAATCTCATTGAGCAATGAAACGTGAAAGTCACGGAATGCTTCGAATCGTTGCTTAGCCCAATTATCTGATTTGCCCTTCGGGGAAATACCGAAGACGTATGCGGGGTTATCCCAGAGAAAAGAGGGTGGTGCCTTGGATCCACTACGAGCACCTGTTCCAGGAACGAAAACTCTGGCCGGCAACTCATTCTTATCTTCTTGACGAAGTAAGGATTGGACCTCAAATGAGGTAGTGTCAGGGGCAATCACCACGCAAAAAGAAGCTTTCTGCACGCTGAATCCGTACTCCGCCACATCGGCGGTGGGATCGGCGGCCAGACGCTCGTACAGATGGTTGAGGGCTTGCAGGATCATGGCGTTACCTCGGCGGGGGCGTAAAGGTGGCTGGGCACTTCGATCACTCCATCGCGCATGATGGCCCGGAAGAATTGCGGTTCGACCTTCAACGGCCGACGGGTGTGGCTGCAGAAACTGTCGGCCTGCTTCACTTGCTTGTCGCCGAGTGGCGTGTAGGCCATGTCGCCGAGCATCCAGGAGAGGTCCCGCTCGCCGGTGAGAGGCGATTCGGGAATTGGCCCCTCGACCCAGGCGAAGTGGCAGGCAAACTCCCGCGTGCCGAGGTAAGGCCGGTGAAAGCACTGCCCCTTCTCGGCCCGGCGTTTGAACATGTTATAGTGCTTGGCCACCGGGTCGCGATCGTCGAGCAGGTCGAAACGGGCTTCGATAATGTACTCTACGTCGCGCAGAATCGTGGCCGCCCGCTGCTGACGATCTTCGTCGGCGTACAAGGCCAGGGGCTCGGCGAGTGTGCCTTTCATCGCCTTTTGAGCATTGGTGGCCGACGCTTTACTGGCCACTTCGTTGCGGCGCAGGTTGGTGAACTCCGGTTCGCGGTAGACGTGGATGCGCTCGACAATCCACTGTACCTGCGGCTTCCAGTAGATGGCTTCGAGGATGCCCCGCGCGGCCGACGGGGTGATGACGTCGTAGCTGAGCCGCTCGACTTTACATTCCGGCCGGGAAAAGCAGGCATAATCGCCCCACACACGCAGGGCAATTGGGGAACGAGTCATTTTTTGTCACCTTTTTTTCGACGAGTACGTGATCCAACAAGCCCGCGTTTTCGAGCGCTTAGGAGGCATTGCCATGCTTCCGCAGGTTCAATTGGTCCCACCAATCGATTCATTTGGCGATGTAGGTCGTCAAAAGAAGTTGTGTAGGGAAGCCGATCTAGTGGCAGTGGTGATGTACGGGCTAGCCTTGCGGCTACTACGATTTGGTTTGCAGTTGGTTTCCAATTAGCCATTGCAAGTCTCCTGTCGAAAGCTAAGATTTAAGGAGCAATGTTTTGTTCTTACTAACAGGAATCATAGCAGTGGTGCTGGTGGGTTCAATACAGTTGCTCGCAGATAAATTGTCTTTCTTGCGTCAGTATCGCCCCACTTGGGGGTGCGGATTGAAACCTGTTTGTAAGGACACTGTGCCTAATGAGTGTTTGCGGGCGGACCAGCAATGGTCCGTCCGCGATTTTATATTTTTTCTCACTCATGCAATCGTCGCCTCCGGGTCGCGGTAACCAGGGCGGTCGACTCTGAGACCGAGCCTGGACGAGTAAAGGGATTCGTTGGTCAGGATGCTATAGCCCGATTCCAATAGTTCAATGTCGCCTGCCTGCTCGAGCGCGGCGTAGACGTGCTCGCGGACTCCCACGGTGTAGCGTTGCAGTTGCCGCAGAAGGAACCGCGAGGGGGATTCCTGTCGCATTTGTTCGATAAGCCCTTTGCCTTCCGCATGAGGCACGAACAGGGTGGTGGTGTTGTCTTCGATCAACTGGAACCGCTGGTCCGCTTCGCGGAAGTCGTAGGCAAGCTGCCCCCGCTCTTCAGGGAAGCACTCCATAACCCGTTTATCATCCCACCGCGACTCAATTGGTTGTCCCTGCCCATGGTTCCAGTAGTGCAGCTCGAAATACCGCCGGACCGCCTCGGGGTCGAGCAGGTCGTCGTAGTCGATGGCGACTTCACTGGCCGTGGCGGCGGTGGCGGCGAGCAGGCCACGGGGCTGGGGACGCTCGGGATCGAACACGTAGACGCGGCCCAGCGAGGGAAGCTCGCCATGCCGATTGCAGCGGCCAGCCGCCTGGGCAATGGAGTCCAACCCCGCCATCGCGCGGTACACGACCGGAAAACTCAGATCGACTCCTGCCTCGATGAGCTGCGTGCTTACCACCCGACAAGGTTGCCCCATTTGCAATCGCGAGCGTATCTGTTGGATGCAATCGCTACGATGCTGTGCACACATGTTGGTGCTCAGGTGGAACAGCCCGTCGTCTTCACCTGCAGAAGTGTGCAGGCTATTGAACAAGTCTGCTGCATAGCCACGCGTGTTGACGATCGTCAGCCATGATGGCTCGCTGGCCAGTCGGGCGACGAGTTGCTCGTCGGACAGCGTGCCACACCGCTCGACTTCCACGCGTTTCATGGCGGCGGCCAGCTTTTGAGGCTCGGGCATGATCTCGCGGACGCCAGTCAACCCAATGTCAAAGCCCTCGCGGTGGTCGAGCGCGGGCTGCGTCGCCGTGCAGAGCACCACCGAGCAGCTATAGTCGGCTACCAGCTCACGCAACAACGCCAGACAGGGCTTCAGCAGCCCGACTGGAAGTGTTTGGGCTTCGTCTAAGATGATCACGCTGCCAGCCACACGGTGCAGCTTGCGGCAAGGCGAGGTCCGCGAAGCCATGAGAGACTCGAGCAATTGCACATTCGTCGTCACCACCAGCGGGGAGTCCCAATTTTCGACCGCCAGCCGGTTCTGTCGAGTCTCCTTGTGCGGGTCGACATTCGTGTGGTGCTCAACCAGGGCCGACTCGCCAAGCGACTGGAACACCTGGCGATACTGATCGGCGGTTTGTTCGATGATACTGGTATACGGAATCGCCACAATGACGCGACGCTTATCGAATTGTTTGGCGTGGTCCAGTGCAAAAGCCAACGAGGAGAGCGTTTTGCCTCCGCCAGTTGGTACTGAGAGCGAAAATAACCCCGGCGGCAGCGATGACGCGCAACGGCACGCCTGCAATACCTGCTGACGCTGGCTTTGCACAAATGAAGGCCCGGCCTTGTTGGAAAGCTTGTACAGAAACTCATCGAGCAACGGTTTAAGCGAGGCAATCGGCACCGTAGTCCGCAGGGCTGCACGCTGACCGTCGCAGAAGGATTCGGTCGCCAGTCGGTCGGCATCCACCAAGCAGGAGAAGAGCATCCGAGTGAACAACGCCAGTTGAAACGCCCCGCGTTTACCATCGCCATGGCTCAGGGTGAGAGGAGGAGACTCAAGTAATGGCGGCGTTAACAACTCTGATGCAGCGAACGCTTGCCATGGCTCTACATCCTTGATAAGTCGCTCAGTCAGCTTTACGGAATCAGCAAGCCCCGCGTGATGGCCTGCAACGACATAGGCCAATAGTCGTCCAAAACGCTGAACGCTTATGTGTGCATACTGAGCCCCCGCAGTGGAATGATCGACACGTCCTGATGCATGTTCAAGGTGAGCTTCTTCTCCTTGATCTGTGCGAAGGTAGCACTGAAATGCATCTGAATACTTGCCTAGGTCATGCCACTTCCCAACTAGAGCCCCCCATTCCCTAGCACCGATATATGATGCAAAGTTGGACGCCAGTTTAGAAACGTTGTTCAGATGAACTGAGAGTATCTCCCATTCTTCTTCAGGTCGACCTGGCAGTGAATGAGCATATCTGACGTCACTTCTTGGCATGGCCCCACCCCAAATCCGAGCATTGACCTACGTTATCACAATAAGACCACCAATATCAAGCCTAAGCCCTATAGCTTGTGCTAATAGGCTTACAAGGAATGTGGGCTATTTGAGTTAGTGTATCCAATTGATAATCTGTTCATTGAACCGTGGCGGAAAGTTTTGAACTAGATTGACCCTGTTGTTCTAGGGGGGGATTGCGATGCCTCTAATCATATCGTTGCTTTATCCCAACCATATCGGACATAGGCAAAGACTGTTATTGGCAATACTTCCGCTGCTCCCTTAGTTGCTCTTCTGTCGCCTCGATTGGTACAAGTTCCGTATATGCTTTCTTTAGTTTGGCCAGCCCAATACCTTACCACCCGCTGTAATAGTATCACTTGGACAACGCTTGGCTGCTGTAGTCGAGGCTGAGACGGAGCCCATGCTGTAAGGGAATCAATCAAGCGGGCCGCGTACTCGCTGATTACTGTCATCTTGGGATTTACTCCAGATTTCGGCGAAGTCGTACGTCTAGGGACGTCTGCATAGCAGAGATACTGACATAGGCTGCAGTCAAATACGACGGCACATGCAGGCGGACTGGAAGTGAGCTGGCTCTTTGGGGAGCAGCTAGAGTTCTTGCAGCCCGTGTGGCTCGCTAGATAGGTCATCTGCAAGGCTGACGAGCAGTATAGCGAAGCAAATTTATGGGTTTTGGGTGGGTAAACAAGAATGCAACAAACACTTCGCTGGCATTTCCTGGATTGCTTCTGTCTGCCACTACTGGCAGCTTATAGCGTGAAACTAAGGATGGAGCAAGCTTTAGCGTGTTGCGTCGAACAGTAGAGCTGCGGCAATGCTGAAAAGCTAATGGTAAGGCTGGAGGAGCGGAAGAAATCGCGGACTGAATGGGCAGACGTTCAAGGCGAAGTTCAGTAGAATAGCTGGGGAAGTGAAGCAGTCGCTTCAGGGGGGCCAATGAAGTAGTTCAACCCTGTTCAATCTGGACAGGCTGGAATCACTGCTAACTAGGCTGTACCAGAGGGAAGTTCAACTGGGTTGCAAACCAGTTGGACCATCGGCTTGGGGCGAAGCAGGCTTTTCTTTGCCTTTTAGCTTGCACAGCCCCAACCGGCCCTCGAATCAAAGGCAAAAACATAATGGAGCCAACCACGCCATTGTCGTGCGTGTTTTGTGGTCGTCCTCTCGACGATGACGATATAGAGCATGAGCATGGAGCATGCCTTTATTGTCGTTCACCGAAGGGGAAGGTCGCTGATCTGCAGATTGCCATTTGCGCTTCCGGAGACAATCCAGAACGGATTAAGGATTGGCAAGTGTTGCGGTACTTGCTGCGTAAGCGGTTCGGCGAAGATCGAACTGACTTTGATCTGTGGGAAAGATGCACAGGCTGGCTACAAGTAGAAGGTCAGTGGAGACCAAATCAATATCTTGCATGGCCACTAAACTACCTGCAAGTGATTCTCCGGTATGGTATTGCGCGAGGTAGTGGAACTTTAGTAGGAGCTCACAGACAGCAGCAAAGTGAAACCGGTATGAGCAACTTCATTCAGCAAGTTCTTGCTGACAAAAACACAGTCGAGTTGTCACCTCGCGAACTGGCGATGTTTGAAACCCATTTGCTGCAGTCGGATACCTTGGTAATACCTGAGGGGCACAAGCAAGCGATCGGCGAATCTGAACAGGACCCTAATCCGAGTAATCTATCGCTGATACGCAACTTCGACAACAAACTTGAACTGCCAAACTCAGCTGCGGATGAAACTGTGCCAATGAGCCCGCAACCACTTGACGCCCTGGCGGCAAAGGAGGAGTGGGACCGTAGCATCGATTTCCAGCCTGGCTTCCTTGGTGGCGTTGAACTTGCAGAATCACTGGGGATAGCCCCAGAGCGACGGCAAGCATTTCTGCAAAAGCTGATGCGATGGAGAGTCAGCCTGGGAGATGGATCCTGGCACGAAGTCAGGGATCCTCGACCGAATAGCCCTCGCTATCTTTACCGCGCGGACTCGCCCAAGATTCTTGAATTAGCGGCTGCCTACAGAAAGGCAAAGTAGCATTGATTTTTGTTGATCCGTTGTTAATTCGATACTTTTTCATGCTATTTACGGCCGAAAAATGCTGAATTCTGCGGTTCAACATATGATTGTCCATCGTTAATTGGCAACGCATGTTCTCTCCACTCCCTGATACTTCTCTGTGTGCGAGCCACCGGGAACCATCGCGTGATGGTCGGTCGCTAGCGACTTATGGAGTATATGGTAATGCCTCCAGAACCGATTGAATCCTTATCACTACGACCCCGCGAAGCGGCGAGGGCACTCGGGATATCTCCCAGAACGTTATGGGGACTCACCGCCCCTCGTGGACCGATTCCTTGCCTCCGCATTGGCGATGGCAAGCGAAAAACTGTACTGTACCCGGTAGCCGAGCTGCAGGCATGGTTAACTCAGGAAACCAGGATAGCTAAAGGGGGAAAGATGTCTCCCGTTGAGCTTCTGTTGAGTAAGCTTTTAGACTCTAAGAGATCAGGTAATGCGTGGTCTGCACGCTGCCCAGCGCACGAAGACCGGCGAGCGAGTCTTTCGGTGGGCGAAGGAGAAGACGGACGTGCTCTTGTAAGATGCCACGCCGGCTGCGACGTCGAGGCCATTTGTTCCGCGGTCGGCCTGCGTGTCGTGGACTTAATGCCCAAGATTTGTGAACCACACAATCCCAGCAAGGTAAAGAACAACGCCAAGCCACGCATCGTCGCGAAGTATAGCTATCGAGATGAAGCTGGCAAATTACTCTTTCAAGCCCTGAGATACGAGCCAAAGGACTTTCGGCAACGACGACCAGCTGGTAGGGGAAGATGGGAATGGAGTGTTAAAGGGGTACGTGTCGTTCCTTACAATCTACCCGATCTAATTGCCAAGTCTTCAAAGGCAGTTATGGTGGTAGAGGGAGAGAAGGATGTTGACAATCTTGCCCGATTGGGAGTGTTAGCTACCTGTAATTCAGGCGGAGCGGGAAAATGGACAGGGGAACATGCCAAGTTCCTCGCCGGAAGAAAAGTCGTCGTGCTTCCCGACAATGATGAACATGGCCAAAACCACGCACAGCAAGTTGCTCAATCTCTTCAGAGTATCGCGCAGTCGGTTCGAGTTGTTAATTTACCTGGTTTGCAACCAAAAGGTGACGTCAGTGACTGGATAGCGGCCGGGGGTACACGAGAGGAATTGAAGCGGTTGGCTGAAGCCACACCGTTGTGGACGCTTGAAGCACAACCTTGGCCGGAAATCCAACCTTTTGACGTACTTTATCTACCTGAATTCCCGACTGCTATGCTGCCCGAAGTCTTAAGAAACTGGGTAGAAGCTGAGTCTCACGCTACTCAAACACCTGCAGATCTGGCGGCTCTCTTGGCCCTTTCGGTTTGTGCTGTTGGAATCGCTCGGCGAGTGGTAGTGGAGCCGCGACCGGGCTGGCGTGAGCCTGTCAATCTATTTACGGCAGTATTGCTTGAACCTGGCAATCGCAAGTCTGCTGTTTTCTCCGATGCAATCAAACCTTTGCGTGACGTAGAAACAGAGCTAATAGAGGCTAGCATGCCAGAGGTAGCCCGTATGCAATCTGCGAGACGTCAGGATGAAGCCAGGCTCAGGAAGCTAGAGAAGGTATCTGCTGAAAAGGGGGATATTTTGGCTAGGGAAGAGGCAGGGGATTTATCCGTGGGCCTTGCTAATCTTCCCGAGCCGGTTCTACCCCGGTTACTTGTCGATGATGCGACAGCTGAAAAACTTGGAATAATGCTAGCTGAACAAGGCGGACGCATAGCCAGCATGTCCCCCGAAGGAGGAGTGTTCGACCTTATTGCTGGTCTCTATTCCAAAAGTGGTATGCCTCAGTTCGGTGTATACCTGATGGGGCACTCAGGTGATGACCTAATTACAGATCGTGTCAGCCGCAAGAGCGTTTCGGTAGAAAGGCCTGCGTTGACTTGTGCATATGCGATTCAGCCGGCGGTTATTGAGGGGCTGGCAGATAATACGGCATTTCGTGGAAGAGGCCTCTTGGCCCGTTTTCTGTATGCGGCTCCGCGAAGCTGGATCGGTCAGCGAGAAATCGCACCTGCACCGGTATCAGATGTTATACGAGAAGCGTACCGGCAAACTGTTCGTCGATTACTTTCAACCGAGGGAGAAATCACACTGGAACTTGATTCACACGCAGACGCACATTTCCAGGGGTGGGAAGCTGAGATCGAGGAA